>NZ_CP097584.1:882500-2652703 GCF_030323045.1 Thermosynechococcus sp. B3 | reverse complement strand
GCAAACCTCGTCCGTAGGATGTGAGCAATGATAGGCAACACGACCAAGACGGCAATAGCCCTGCAGGGCTACCGCTGCCTCACGGGAAGTGATACGATTGTAGATCGCTCTAACGACTGACTAGGGCGTGCCCCTTGGGGCAGTGTTTTTTCTGATCAACCATCATAACTGCAACAGCCATGACGCAACGTACACTGGGCGGCACTGTCCGCAAACGTAAACGCACCTCTGGGTTCCGGGCGCGCATGCGTACCAAATCCGGTCAGAACGTGATTAAGGCACGGCGGCGTAAAGGGCGGGCACGGCTGGCCGTCTAGTGTTGCCTCCTCAACATCGCCTGCGCGATCGCCATGATTTTGACCGCGTCTATCAACACAAAACTGCCCACCACGGCAAACTGGCCGTTCTTTGGCTGGCGCCCCAAGCCGTCAAGGCAGCACCACGGCTGGGCATTGTGGTCAGTAAAAAGGTGAGTAAGCGAGCCGTTGATCGCAACCGTTTGAAGCGGCAATGGCGACGGGTGATCCACCCACTCTTACCGCAGATCGCCGCAGGGTGGGATATGATTGTGGTAGTGCGTCAGGCGGCACTAAAAGTGAGTGACGAGGACTGTCGCGCTGAATTGACGCAGTTAATGGCCAAAGCAGGGGTACTGACGATGCCGGGAATTTCCGAAGACGTTTTCTACGAAGGCGGTCCCCATTGGGGTGACTTGGTGATCAACTTACTGTTGGGGCTAACGGTGATTTGTCTGCCCCTTACCGTTGGTGCCATTGTCCGTGCCCTTTGGCTGCGCTACCGCATTACAAATCGGCGGATTACGGTGATTGGCGGCTGGATGGGGCGCGATCGCTCCGATGTCATTTATAGCGAAATCACCAAAGTCGTCACCGTTCCTCGCGGCTGGGGCGCCTACGGTGATATGGTCGTCACCCTCAAAGATGGTAGCCGCTTAGAAATGCGCGCTGTCCCCCGCTTCCGTGAAATTTATGACTATATTTCTGCCAAATTGAGTCCCGCTGCCAAAAGTGTCAGTGGCGCGATTGGTTCTTAAGACCTAAGATAGTTCTGTTAACTGTTCACCCCTAATTGCAGGATTCCATGGATTTTGGTATCGGTTTCCTCTCCAACAATGTCATGCTGCCAATCCTTGACTTTTTCTATGGGATTGTGCCCAGCTATGGCCTTGCGATTGTGGCGCTGACACTGGTGGTGCGCTTTGCCGTCTATCCCCTCAGTGCGGGATCCATTCGCAATATGCGGCGCATGAAAGTGGTGCAGCCGATCATGCAAAAACGGATGCAGGAAATCCAACAGAAATACAAGGATAATCCTGCCGAACAGCAAAAGGCAATGGCAGAGGTCTATAGGGAGTTTGGTAATCCCTTGGCGGGGTGTTTTCCTCTGCTATTGCAGTTACCGATTCTCTTTGCTCTCTTTGCCACGCTCCGCGGATCACCCTTTGCTGATGTGAATTACCAGCTCAACCTGCAAATTGTTCCTCCTGATCAAACTGTCTTAGCCCAGCCCTTTGCCACTAAGCCGCAAAATATCTACGTTGATGAGGGCATCCACTTCCCCATTCAGGCGGTGGTTCCCAGCGGTACCAAGATTCCAGTGGGTCAAACGGTGGATCTCCAATTCCAAACCAAGGAGGGGAAACCCTTTAGTGAACTGGCCGCCGCCTATCCCAATAGTCACCTGCAACCCAAGTGGCAAATTATTCGCGGTCAAGAGCGGGCAACCATTGACAGTGAGGGGCATCTGCAAGCCCTGCAAGCCGGTGATGTAACGGTTCAGGGAACGATTCCGGGGATTGCGGCGGATAAAGGTTTCCTCTTTATCTCTGCCCTTGGCCATGTGGGTGCCATTGATCAAGGGGAACTCTTCATCACGCTGCCCGATGGCACACGCCAGTTTAATTGGGGCGCGATCCACTGGGATATCCTGATCATGATCCTTGGCTTTGGCGTCAGTCTCTACGTCAACCAGTTGCTCTCTGGCCAAGGCAGCAGCAATAACCCGCAGCAGCAAACCGTGAATCAATTGACACCGATCATCTTCTCTGGGATGTTTCTCTTTTTCCCATTGCCGGCAGGGGTGCTGCTCTATATGCTAATCGCCAACATCTTCCAGACGGTGCAGACCTTTATTCTTCAACAGGAGCCGCTGCCAGAGAACCTGCAGAAACTCGTGGAGGAGCAGGAGCGGGCTGAAGCCATTAAAAATCGGGCGGCTCTTCCCTTTGAGGGCAAGGGGGCTAAAAGTGCCAAGGCCACTAAAGCCAAGCGTCATCCATCAAGTTGAGGGGAGGCATGACCGCTGATCCAATTGCTGCGGGGTGTGCGTGGCTGGAACAGGCACTTGCTCTAGCAGGCTTTAAGACAACCGTTTCTGTGGTCGAGTCTCCGTTGGCAGGTGTGGTGCCGGGGCACTGGCTAGAGATCGATCGCCAGTCCCTGAGTGCTGCGCAAATTGAATCCCTGCTGGCCAACAATGCCCAAGCTCTCGATGCGTTGCAATATCTGCTCAATGCCACGTTGAATTTGGGGCGATCGCGGCAGGAGCAAACGGCTTTTACCCTAGAATTGGCGGGCTATCGCCGCGCCCGTTATCGCCAGTTGCAGGAGATTGCCCATCAGGTGGCTGCCCAAGTCCTCGACACCGGTAAACCCGTTGAAATTCGCTCCCTGTCAGCGGCAGAGCGGCGTGTCGTTCACAGCCTCATTAAGGTAGAGAGCGATCGCCTTGAAACCTTTAGTTATGGAGAGGAACCGGATCGCCGCTTGGTGGTGCAGTTAGCTCAAGGGACTGAGGCCGAAGTGGCGGCTGATGCGCTGGAGCAGGTATAGACCTAAAATCGAGTTGCCACTGGGATCAAGGGGTGGGCTGTAGCAGGCGATCGCCCCCTGTCGCGGCACAATGGCCAAAATCACACCGCTGACACCCGATTTCACAGGCAAGCCAATCTCTAGGGCATAGCGGGGGGAGTCCTCGTAGAGGCCACAGGTGAGCATAAGCACATTCACCTGCTGACGATGGCGATCGCTCACCTTGTCATGGGGCAGTGCCAACAGGAGACCCAAGCGCGCCACTTCCTCAATCGTTCCTTGGAAACAGCACACCTGATTGTAGATCTCAAGGGCAACCCCGGCATCGGCAATGCGTCCAGACTCCACTAAAAAGTGGGCAAGGGTGCGATTTTGCCAGTTGGGATGGCGATAAACGGCTGCTAACACCTCTTGATCCACCTGCAACTGCGTACCCGCACACTCATTGAGCCAAGTCTGAAAGACCGCAACACCGCCAACATGAGCCAATTGGCTAGCAAGGGCGATCGCTCCACTATTAATCATGGGATTGCGCGGCCACCCCTGATCAAGGGTTAACTGCAACACAGAGTTATAGGGGTAATCTGAGGGGCGCTGTCCCACCCACGTCCACACCTGCTCCTGCCACAGCGTTAAGGCATACAGCAGCAAGAAGGGCTTAATTGCGCTCATTAAGGGAAAGCGCAAATTGGAACGCCCAAGGGTAAACTGGTGCTTTGGGGTAACAAGGGCAAAGGCAAAGGCTTCAGACCCCACCCGCGGTAGCCGTTGAAGGGGTTCCCCCTGAGGAAGTTCTGCCGATGCAGCCTTGAGCCACTCTTGGATGAGGGCAGGGTCTAGATCCCCCAACATTGCTGAGCCTAAGTATTGGCATCGAGGGAGAGCTGCTCGCTAGTGGTGACCCGTCGCCGCCGCCGCCGACCTGCGGGCACGGAGGCCTCTGGAGTGGATGCTTCCCCGCCGGATTCAGACTCGGTCGTGACTTCTGACTCACTGGTATTGAGCAGCGTGGTGGCCGCAATCGGCTCGACATTAATCGTGCTAACCACAGAGGAGGGCGGCTCATCAGCAGTCTCTGGGATATCCTCAGGCATTCCCTCACTGACGGGTCGTGCAGTTTTCTGGGGCAGGGGTAGGGGGTCTTGGCCGGGGCGTGCCACCATCACAATCGTTCCCCGCGGATTCTTCACCTCTTCAGAGTGCAGCACAAGGGGTGAAATTCCCATTTCCGCATAGACTGCCTGCTCTTGATCCGTCATTGTTACGGTAATCACCTCCGCTGGTTCAGAGCGGCCAAGACGGGCAGGGCGCGGCGGACGGCTCTCCACTTTGACCACTGGCGGCGGCGCCGTTTCTGTAGGCGTGGTAATCACCTTGCGGCCATTGCCATTTTCAGAGGCACGGCGAGGACTGCGTGGGGCTGGTGGATGACTACTGCGGGAAGCACGCGGGCGAATACCCCCCACCGCTTGATAGTCAGGGTGGTTAATGAGTTGGGTCTCTAGGCTGCTACTGGCAAAGCCATTGGGTTCAGTGCGGGATTCTAAACTGCGGCGTGGCTCCGGTGGACGCGGCATGGGCGATCGCTCGACAATTTCGCCGGGGCTATCCTCCGGTTCACCGGGTAAATGCACCAAGTGACCCAAGCCCCCACAGGCACTACAGGGACGGCCAAAAAGTTCATAGATATTTTGCCCTTGGCGTTTGCGGGTCAATTCCACCAGCCCCAGTTCTGAGAGTTGAGCAATTTGGGGGCGAGCTTTATCAGCACGCAGGGCTTTACTAAAGTGCTCCAGCAGTTGCAACTGGTCGCGGCGGGAATCCATGTCAATAAAATCCACAATGATCACGCCAGCAATATTGCGCAGTCGCAGTTGGCGAGCAATCTCCGTAGCCGCTTCGCAGTTTGTCCACAGCACTGTTTCCCGCGAGGTGGCTGAACTGGTGAATGAACCGGAGTTCACATCAATGACCGTCAGTGCCTCTGTCGGTTGAATGATGATATAGCCACCGGAGGGCAAATCCACACGGGGTTTCAGGGCCTCACGAATGGCAGCATTCACCCGAAAGTAATCCAAAATGGGAATGGGTTCTTGGTGATAGTCAATGAGAACCCCCACCGGCTTATTGACATTCCAGTTTTTCAGGTGCTGTTTGACCCGTTTGACCCCATCGGGCGTATCCACCACAATGCGGTTGACATCACTGCTATAGACATCCCGCAAGACTTTTTGGATAAAGTCATCATCGCGCCCCAGAAGCTGGGGAGGACGGCTGGAGGCCGCCTGCTGTTGGATCGTTTCCCACTGCCGTTGCAGGAGTTCCAAATCCTCAAGAATGGCCTCTTCGGAGACACCCTCGGCCTCTGTGCGCACTAGTAGCCCCATGCCAGCAGGTTTGACCAAAATGCCTAGGGCACGTAGCCGATGCCGTTCCGCTTCATTGGTAATCCGTCGCGATAGATTCACCCCCCGACCATAGGGCATCAGTACAAGATAGCGTCCGGGCAACGAAATATTTCCGGTCAGCCGTGGCCCCTTGGTGCCCGTGGGTTCCTTCATGACCTGAACCAGCACTTTTTGCTGCGGTGCGAGCAATTCCGTGATTGCTCCAGCCGTTCGCTTCAGGCGCAATGGGCCAAGGTCAGTGACATGGATAAAGCCATTACGAGAGGCATCCCCCAAGTTGACAAAGGCAGCATCAATGCCCGGTAGGACATTTTCAACCACCCCAAGGTAGATGTCCCCCACCTGATGGGTGCCCGTGGCCACGATTAATTCTTGAATTTGATCTTCGGCAAAGACCGCCGCTAGCCGATGTTCCTCGGCAATAATAATTTGCTTAGGCATTCATTATCCTTAGAATTTCTTAACAAAATAAACGTCAGCATGAATGGGCTAAAGGCATCTAGCACAGTGTTGAGCCACTCTTGCCCCTGTAAGGGACGCGTGCAAGTTTGGCTTTAAGATGGTTGGGAAAAGGGTTCCTGTAGAGGTGGGTTGGCATTGGAACGCGGAACGCAACTCTGGTGATACCTAAAAAGCTCTGCACGACTTGCAGAAGGAAAAGATGTCACCCCATGCCAGCCTTGATGAAAGTCTATGCTTAACCTTTGGTCTCTTAGGCTATGGAGGTTAAGCAAAAGGGATTTTTCTACAGTACCTCTAATGGTCTCTGATTATAGGTATCTCTGTCAAGATTGGCTAGGGGATTTTGCAAAAATTTTCACTGTCGCTGCCGCTACCCTCGTGAGCACGAGCATAGTGTGCCACTTTGCAAACCTGATAGGACACTTTGGCGATCGCCCACAAAGCTGCTACAACTATAAACATCTATTAAGCGTCTTGGCTAGAAAATTAGCCACATTGAGGAGAATTGCCCATGGGAGTCCACATCAAGCAGGCAGTGGAAGTCGCGACCTATATCATCTCACAACGCCTACAGGGCAAAAAGCGCTTTCCCCTCACCTTGATGCTTGAGCCTCTCTTTCGCTGTAATCTAGCCTGCTCGGGCTGCGGTAAAATTCAGCATCCCCTTGAAGTCCTGCGCAAATATCTCACCCCAGAGGAATGCTTCCGCGCCGTTGAAGAATGTGGTGCACCGATTGTTGCCATTCCCGGTGGGGAACCCCTGCTGCACCCGCAAATTGATGAAATTGTCAGTGGCTTGGTGACACGGCGGAAGTTTGTTTACCTGTGCACTAATGGAATTCTTCTCGAGGAAAATCTCCACAAATTCAAGCCCTCCCCCTACTTTAGCTTCAGCGTTCACCTCGATGGTCTGCGGGAGTGGCACGACAAATGCGTGGATCGCAAAGGGGTCTTTGATATTGCGGTGAAAGCGATTAAAGCGGCTAAAGCCAAGGGCTTCCGTGTCACCACCAATACGACAATTTTTGAAGGGGTGGATCCTAAGGAAATGCAGGAGTTCTTTGACTTTGTCAGTTCCCTAGGGGTGGATGGCATGATGATCTCGCCGGGCTACGCCTATGAGTGGGCACCGGATCAGGAGCACTTCCTCAAGCGGGAGCAAACCCGTGCCCTCTTCCGTGAAATCCTTGCCCCCTACCGTGCGGGTCAGAAGAAGTGGAACTTTAACCACAATCCCCTGTTCCTTGATTTCCTTGTGGGTGAAAAGGACTATGAGTGTACCCCTTGGGGCATGCCCAGCTATAGTGTGTTGGGTTGGCAGAAACCCTGCTATCTCCTCAATGAAGGGCATTACAAGACTTGGAAGGAACTGATTGAAAATACGGAGTGGGAGAAGTATGGCCACAAAAGTGGCAATCCCAAGTGCCGTGACTGCATGGTGCACTGTGGTTATGAGGCCACTGCTGCCATGGATGCCTTTAACCCAGCCAATATGGTCAAGGCGGCGGGCAGTCTCTTCTAACGCGGGCGCATCAGTTGCCAACGTTGCTCTGCGGTTTCTGCTGCGGCTTGCGGGGTTGATTTGCCAAGGAGAACGCTTTCGATCGCTCGCCCAAGGGTTTGGGAAAAGCGGGTATAACCACGGAAGTTGGGACGTGCCTGAGCAGCGGCCATCTGATCTAGAAAAACACGAAGCGCGGGTTGCTGTGCCACAAAGGCCTGATAGCGATCGTTGGTACGCACCCGTTCATTCACGGGCAAATACCCTGTGCCCAAAGCCCACTCCGTTTGAAATTCTTCACTGAGAACGTAGTCCAAAAAGGCTAGAGCAGCCTCTTCCCGTTGCGGTGTTGAGCGAAAGACAAAGAGATTTTCGCCCCCCAGTGCGGTTGCGGCGGTTTTGAGGGCAGGCATGGGTAGAACGCCAAAATCCACCCCCGACTGTTGGAGTTGCGCCAACGTCCAAGGCCCTGTAATTTGCATCGCCACCTCGCCACGAATCAATTGATCCAGTTCATAACCACGTTCCGGGGCAGAGAGTGTCGCTAAGCCCTCCTGCCGCAGACGTTGCCAAAAGTCAAGAGCCGCGATCGCGGGGGGTGTGTCAATGTGGGCGCTTTCTGGTGTGTCTCCGAGACTGCCACCCGCACTCCAAAAAAAGGGCAACCAAGTAAAGACGGCAAATTCCCCTTGGCCAAGGGCAAGGAGTAGCGGGGTGATGCCCTGTGCCTTTAGGGTTTGGCTGACCTGCTCTAATTCCTGCCATGTGCTGGGTAGTGTTTTCACACCAGCGGCAGCCAATAAACTGGGACGATAAAAAATTCCAAGGTTGTTGGTGGCAAAGGGAATAGACCAGTAATGGTTGCCGTAGCGCATTGTTGGTATCAGGGCAGGACTAACTTGATCGCGGTAGGGGGAAGCTTGCCACCAGTCATCAAGGGGACGCAAAGCACCCAGATCAACAAACTGCCCCGTGATCGTGGGGTTATACCAGAGCAGATCTGGTGCGGCATTGCCCACCACTGCGGCCAGAATTTTCGGTAACTGCTGGTCGGGTTGGCCAACGTAGAGAGCTTGGACATGAATCTGGGGATGGCGGGCGTTGAAGCGATCCACAAGACGCTGGAGGATCACGCGGTTGGGGGGTGGGTTGACCCCATGCCAGAAAATCAGTTCAATGGGCTTCGCGGATTGGGTTGCCGTTGTACAGCCGATGAGCAGTAGGGCTAAGAAACCCAGTAGGAGTGCGAACCAGCCGCGTCTATTGCAGACGATCAATCGTGCGGTATTGAATGGCTTCGGCCACATGGGCAGCGGCAATCGTTTCACAGTCGGCCAGATCAGCAATGGTACGGGCTACTTTTAGGATACGGTCTGTGGCTCGCGCTGAGAGTCCCAGTTGGGCGATCGCCCGTTCTAAGAGATTAGTCGAAGTCTCATCCAAACGACACCACTGGCGCAGATGGCGGCTTTGCATTTGGGCGTTGCAGTGGAGAGTGGGTTCTTGAGCGAATCGCTGTTGGGCGCGTTGGCGTGCCGCCAAGACCCGCTGCCGTACCGTGGCTGAATCTTCCCCTAGGGTTTGGCGGGTCATTTCCTCGGGCTTGAGGCGGCTGACACTCACTTGCAGATCAATGCGATCCAGCAGGGGGCCAGAGAGCTTTGCCCAATACTGTTGCCGTTGGCGCGGCGAGCAGGTACAGGGTTGCACTGGATCGCCATAGTAACCACAGGGGCAGGGATTGGTGCTGGCCACGAGGGTAAATTGCGCCGGGAAAACGACGGATTGGCGGGTGCGGGCAATGGTGACTTGGCCATCCTCAAGGGGCTGCCGCAAAAACTCCAACACATCCCGCTTGAATTCCGTTAATTCATCAAGAAAGAGCACCCCCCGATGGGCAAGGGAGATTTCGCCGGGGCGCGGATAACTGCCACCCCCCACAAGGGCAGGGCCAGAGGCAGAGTGGTGAGGACTCCGAAAAGGGGGTTCTTGGAGCAATTGGCCGCGTTCTTTGAGCAGTCCAGCCACGGAGTGAATTTTGGTGACTTCAAGGGCTTCCTCAAAGGTCAAGGGCGGCAAGATTGTGGGTAACCGCCGCGCCAACATCGTTTTACCACTCCCCGGTGGCCCGACAAAGATGAGATTGTGCCCGCCCGCAGCCGCAATTTCGAGGGCACGCCGCGCTTGATACTGCCCCTTCACGTCCTTGAGGTCGAGGCTAAAACGGGGAGAGGGTGGAGCATGGCAACTCAGAGAATTGGCTGCTGGCGATCGCGAGCTGGGGTCATTCAAAAAGGCCGCGACTTCGGCGAGGGTGTGGCAACCATAGACCTTGAGCCCCCGCACCACCGCTGCTTCTGTCACATTGGCCATGGGTACCACGAGACCAGTCATGCCTTGGGCTTGCGCGGCAACGGCGATCGCCAGTACCCCGGCCACGGGTTGTAACGTGCCATCGAGGGACACTTCGCCGAGAAAGAGATGATCGCCGAGTAAATCCGTTGAAACCTGTCCTGAAGCGGCTAGGATGCCAATGCTAATAGGGAGATCAAAGCTGGGGCCTTCTTTGCGTAAATCGGCGGGGGTGAGATTAACCACAATGCGCCGCATTGGGAAGCTAAAACCGGCATTGCGAATCGCCGCCTTAACGCGCTCCCGTGCCTCTTGCACACCCGCATCAGGCAGGCCCACCACCACAATCCCCGGTAAGCCGCCAGAAACATCTACTTCGACGCCGACGGGAATCGCGTCAATTCCTAGAACGGCAGCACTCCAAACCCGTGCCAGCATAGCCTCAAAATCAGAAAGAGCACCGACGACTGGCCGTGTTTCGTCTCGGTGCCCTTAACTGGTTCGCTCCTCACACACTTAATGACCTTAGCAGATGTATCGCTAATTTGTCACCATTGCATAGGATTTTTCATGAAGTTTATTTGCAAAACCCCAATTTCTGTGTCCAGTCTTAGCGCAAACTCCCTAAGGTATGCCGCCAAGCCAACTCTTTGTTGATAATTTCGAGCGATCGCCGTTCAGTTCCACTGAACAGTGGCGTAATGGTTTCCAGAATTTGCCCCAACAAGGGTGCAGCATAATTTCCCGTTGAGCGCAACAAATGGGCATAGTAGCGAAACTGAGCTTGGCCTTGGGCACTGCGATGGAAGGCAAGCACCTCTGCGCTTGTCAGCTGCCAAACAGGGGTATTTACTGGTACCACGAGCCTTGGTATCCCCTGCTGGCCATAGAGGCGATCCTCAGTAGTCACCAAATGACCAATGAGGGCAATCCACAGCAGCGTGCGAGTTTCACTGACCAAATCTGGACTGAGAAAGGTGTCGGCATTGGTGGTGAGGCGGGGGCTGATTGGAGGAAACTGGGGATTGAATAGTTGGGAATTGTAAATGACGCCAACCGCCCAGTGGCGCTGCTCATCCTCTAGCTTGACAAAGCGACCAAACCCATAGTCTTCTGGGGCGGGGGGGTGGGGCACATCCAAGCGATCCACCAGTTGCGCCACATAATCGCAGTGGGAGTTGGACTTGACGATGTGTCCGAGGTAAATGGCCTGCTCACTCATAGCTTGCGGCTAAGACGTGCTGTTGAATCTCAATGAGTTCTTGAATCCCTTGGCTGGCGACATCGAGAAGGCGATCGAGGGTTGGCCGATCAAAGGAACCGATCTCTGCTGTACCTTGAACCTCAATGAACTGACCATTGGCCGTCATCACGACATTGAAGTCCACACTGGCCGCCACATCCTCAGCGTAGCTCAAATCCAAATAGGGGTCACCATCAATCAGCCCCACGGAGACTGCTGCCACCTGATGACACAGGGGAGATTCACTGAGTACCCCTTGCTGAAGTAGGGCACTAAGGGCATCCACAAGGGCAATGTAGCCCCCTGTAATCGCTAGCGATCGCGTGCCAGCATCGGCTTGGAGCACATCGGCATCCACAATCAGTGTGCGCTCTCCCAATAGGGATAGGTTCAAGGCCGAGCGTAAGCTGCGACCAATCAGGCGTTGAATTTCTTGGGTGCGCCCAGAGAGTTTGAGAAATTCTCGCTCTTGCCGTGGCCGCGTTGCACTGGGTAGCATGCGGTACTCCGCTGTCAGCCAGCCTTGGCCTGTGCCTTCTAAAAACTTGGGTACGCCTTCCTTGAGACTAACAGTGCACAACACTTGCGTTTGCCCCGCTTGGGCGAGTACCGATCCTAAGGCAAATTGGGTGAAATGCCGCTGAAACTGGTGCGATCGCAATTCCTGTGGTTGACGGCCATCGGGTCGCTGCCACCCCATGCTTGATCCCCTCTTAATCTCCTTCCCTATTAGAGCTTATTTTCTGGAGCCAGCGCGAGACCTTGCCATTGGGCGATCGCCCGAGGATTGGAGATAATGTAGTTATTGCTACACGCTATACTCTTTTGCCAATGCTAAATAAAGATTAGCCCGTTGCCATAAAGAAGGAGTTTGACATTGAAAAAGGTAGAAGCCATTATTCGTCCCTTCAAGCTGGATGAAGTCAAGATCGCCCTTGTCAATGCGGGTATTGTCGGCATGACCGTCTCCGAAGTACGCGGCTTTGGGCGGCAAAAGGGGCAAACGGAACGGTACCGTGGTTCAGAATACACGGTGGAATTTTTACAAAAGTTAAAAGTTGAGATTGTCGTTGAAGACAGTCAAGTAGACATGGTCGTGGCGAAAATTATTGAGGCTGCCCGCACGGGGGAAATTGGCGACGGCAAAATTTTTGTGACGCCCGTTGAGCAGGTCATTCGCATCCGCACCAGCGAAAAAGATCACGAGGCAGTCTAGGAGCGGATGCCGAAGATCTCTGGCCACACCCAGCTTCTGGGGGTGATTGGCGACCCGATTGCCCACACCCTCTCACCGGCAATGCACAATGCCGCGCTGGAGCATTTGGGGTTGAACTATGTCTATGTGCCCTTTGGGGTGAAGTCACAGCAGTTGGGGGTGGCGATCGCTGGCCTCGATGCCCTGAATGTCGTTGGCTTTAATGTCACCATTCCCCACAAAGAAACCATCCTTCCCTATTTGGCGGATGTCAGCGACCTCGCACAGCAGGTGGGGGCAGTCAACACTGTCTATCGCAGTGAAAAGGGTTGGGTGGGTACCAATACTGATGTGCATGGTTTCTTGGCACCACTGCGGCAACAGTCCTACCCGTGGTCAGAGATTGCCGTTTTAGTCTTGGGCTATGGGGGTGCCGCGCGAGCCGTGGTCACTGCCTGTTATGACTTGGGCTGTCGGCAGATCTATATCAGTGGTCGCCAAGGGGAACGGCTAGAGGCCTTTGTTGCCAGTTGGCCACAGATCACGCTCCATCCCCTCCCATGGTCAGAGCGGGCCACTTGTTTGGAGAACGTTAGCCTTGTGGTCAATACCACCCCCATTGGCATGAGTCCCCATACTAGCGCCACCCCCCTCACAGCCGAGGATTTGGCAAAATTGCCCGCCACCGCCATTGTCTATGACCTCATCTACAAACCTCGCCCCACCCTTCTTTTGCAATTAGCGATGGCACGGGGACTGCAAACCTTCGACGGCCTTGCCATGCTTCTCCATCAGGGAGCCGCAGCCTTGGAGTACTGGATTGGCCAACCCGCACCTACTGCCATCATGGCCACTGCCCTTGAAACTGCCCTAGGGAGGGAGAAATAACATGACACCTTGGCTGTCAGAACTGACGTGGTTATCGGTGATTTTCCTTGTGTCACTGTTGATTTCCCTAGGGATTAAATTTATTGCCCCCCTCTATCCCCTGCCGCCAAATTTGGGGCTAATTACTTTACTGCTCTTTTTACCGGCAGCTTTGATGGGGATTGTTTTACTGAGGCTCAACCAAAACGATAACCAAAACCGCGCACCGTAAGAATGTACTGGGGATGGCTAGGGTCGGTTTCAATTTTCTCCCGCAGCCAGCGGATGTGGACATCAACGGTTTTGCTATCACCAATAAAGTCATGCCCCCACACCTGATCCAATAACTGCTCCCGTGGCCAAACACGGCGGGGGTGGCGCATAAATAGCTCAAGCAGTTTGTATTCTTTGGGGGAGAGATTGATTTCCTCGCCCCGCAGGGTTACGCGGCATTCTTGGGGATAGAGGCAGAGATCGCGAAAGCGCAGAACCGTTGGCACCGTAGCCTGTTGAATTTGCGTCCGCCGCAATAGGGCACGACAGCGCGCCAGCATCTCCCGCATGCCAAAGGGCTTGGCCAAGTAGTCATCGGCACCAATTTCAAGGCCAACCACTCGATCAATTTCACTGCCTTTGGCACTGATCATGAGAATGGGAACTGTACAGCCTTCACGGCGAATTAAGCGGCATAGGTCTAATCCATTGATGCCCGGCAGCATGACATCTAGGATGATCAAATTCACCTCTGCCTTTTCAGGATTAGTATCCGTCAAGAGATAGGTATTAATGAGATTGAGAGCCTCATAACCATCACTGGCCACAAGGGTATGGTAGCCTTCCTCCTGCAAAGCAAGGACAAGGGTTTCCCGAATCAGGTCTTCATCTTCAACCACTAAGATGTTGGCAAGGGCAGGTGGTGTGGCAAAAGGAGCCTTGGCGGGTTCGGCGGCTGTATCAATAGAAAGCATAAAAAACCTGCGTAGTGCCCGGTTGGCTTCATTCTATCACTGCGGTTCCTTGCCCCTATTGGTTCTTGAAGTTCATCGGGCCTGTGTATTGGCTGAGTTGACTGAGTTCGCTTAGCGATCGCGTGCCGGAGTAAAGCTGATCGTTGATTTCCCATGTGGGATAGCCCTGAATTCCCTTGGCACGGCAGCGTTCCACTTGGGGATTGGCACCATTGGGGTCACATTCAACATAGTTGAGTTCCCGTACTGCCTGCTTACCAAAGAGTTCCTTTTGATCGTGGCAGTGGCTACACCAATAGGCACCATACATAACCGCTCCCACTTGGGTGAGATGGCGAGCAAGGGCCATTTCCGCCGCACCTGAGGTATTGACGATGGGGATGCCAGGACCCTCAGGGTTAGCCATGCGGGCATTATAGATGCCAAAGACGGCCACCAGCGTAATCACAGCAACAATAACACCATTAAAAAAGAGCTGACCGCGATCGCTCCATTCACGACCAATAATCGTCAAGATTAAAAATGTAAAGCTAAAGACGGCTGAGGCAATACAGTAGGGACAACTGGCCTTAATTTCTGTTACCAAAACATACATCAGGTAACTACTAAAGCTGGCCATGGCCGTTGCCCCCAGAAAGAGCAAAAGCCAAGTGGTGTTTTCAGCATTGCGGCGGAGTTCTTTTTGCTGCGGCTGGTTCAACAACAGGGGCAGGGCCGCCAGAGAGAGCATCCCCGTGTAGGCGACAAAGCCAATGAGGGAGAGGGGAATACCAAACACGGTTGCCCAAGGACTATTGAGGACAATGTCACAGCCATCGGTGGGACAAGTGACCTCTTGATTGGTCAGCTTGGCGATCGTCAGGTAGGCGGTCACCACCATGCCAGCGAGGGCAACCCCGCCAATCAACCACCGTGACCAACGATGAATCCAAGGGGTGGAGCGTCGTCGAACCATAGGTGAGCCTCCGCATTGAATCATTTTTCATCATACCGATTGGCAGACAGCACCGCTTGGGCATTGCGGCGCCATTGGGCGAGTTTAATTCGCCGTAGGGCAGAACCACGGGTGAGTTCATCCCATGCTACATCGCTGAGGGTGGCGAGTTCCTCTGGAGAAGTCTTCAAGAGGGGCGATCGCGGGGCAAAGTCGGCCACATCCGTGGGTTGAGCAAAGCGTTGATTCCAAGGACACACCTCTTGGCAAATGTCACAGCCGGCAACCCATCCTTCTAAATGAGCAGCAATGGCGGGGGGAATTTCCGGGGCACGGCTTTCGATCGTGTGGTAGGCAATGCAGCGGTTGGCATCCACCACATAGGGTTCAACAATGGCGCCGGTGGGACAGGCGGCCAAGCAACGGGTACAGGTGCCGCAGTGATTGGTGTGGGGGCGATCGCCCGGCAACTCCAACGTGGTAATTAACTCTCCCAAAAAAATCCAGGAGCCATACTGCCGCGAAATGATATTACTGTGCTTGCCAATCCAGCCAATTCCCGCCTGCTCCGCCCACACTTTGTCCTGTACCGGGCCTGTATCCACATACCAACGGTAGTCCATCTCAGGTACCTGCGACTGCAGCCATTGGCCTAGGGCTTGCAAGCGTTTTCCCAGAACCCGGTGGTAATCCCGTCCCCACCCATAGCGGGCAATTTTCACCTTGGGGGGTGGCTCTGGATCAGGCTGATAGTAATTGAGGGCAACGGAAATCACTGATTGCGCTCCCGGCAGGACGGCTTGAATCTCCTGTCGCCGCGGGTTGGCCATCCACGCCATCTCCCCTTGGAAGCCTTGGGCTAACCAGCGTTGTAGGGCAGCTACCCCAGAAGGATGGTCATCGGTATAGGTGCGCAAATCCACAATCCCCACCCGATGGAACCCCAACTGATGGGCAAATTGCTTAATCGCAGCAGCAGTAATCATAGAGAAATAATATCTCGCTCCTGTGAAAAGGGCTGTAGGATGAGGTTGCACCGTTTGCTGAGGGAGTAGGAAAGAGGGATGTCAGAGATGCCGCTGGTTGCCATTGTCATGGGCAGTGATTCGGATTTGCCAACCCTGCAGGGGGCGATCGCCATCTGTGAACGCTTTGGCATTCCCCATGAAGTGGCGATTCTCTCAGCTCACCGCACGCCTCTTGCCATGGTCGAGTTTGCCCAAAATGCCCATCAGCGGGGTCTGAAAGTCATTATTGCGGGTGCCGGTGGCGCTGCTCACTTGCCCGGCATGATTGCTTCCTTAACCCCCCTACCCGTGATTGGCGTACCTGTACCGAGCCGCCATTTGCAGGGGCTGGACTCCCTCTACTCCATTGTGCAGATGCCAGCTGGAATTCCCGTGGCGACGGTTGCCATTGGCAATGCTCAAAATGCAGGTCTATTGGCCGTTCAACTATTGGCCAGTCACGATCCAGAGCTGCTGGAGCAAGTGATTGCCTATCGTCAAGAGTTGGCCGCCGCTGTGACCGCCAAGAATCAAAAACTGCAAACACTGGGGGCTAGCGCTTATCTGCAACAGCAGTAATCTCTGATTCAGGTTCTAGGGACGAACCCGAGAGTCTTGCCTTTTGCAGATCCTGTCTAAAGAGGGGGAGAATACGGCGACATTGATCCACAAAACTCACTAACCATGTTTCCAACTGCTGCTGTTGAGTTGGGTTCACAAGAGTCTTCCCAGTCCCTAACGACCCGTGGTAGGTGATGTAGCCATCATCGGTAACAACAAAATCAGCAAACCAACTACTAGAAGGGCGGCAGGCTCGCCAGTAATTCGCGACGATGACTTTGCCAAGGTATTTTTGGGCTAATTCACTGACGCGGTTCAAGTGATCGAGGGCTTGAGCCACCGTTAAAGATGGCTGCTCTTTGACAGGGATGACTGACTCCCTAGGCGCAGCTTGAGGACTCTCAGAGGGGCAGTCCATACCCAAAATCCGCCATAGTTTTTCCTCAAGGCTTTTTAATTGCATCTGTCGGTGAGGCTCCTCATTCCCCTCGTTGCTGAGGGAGCGGTGGAGGCGCACAATCATCTCTACAGCTGCTAATTCTGAGGGGGCAAGGGATTCTAGGCGATTTAGAATATCGTTCCCGCGATCGCCCACTGCTTTCTCTAAACTTTGACCGGCGAGGGCAAAAATATCGCTTCCTTGATTGAGTAAACGCAGAATGTAGTGCCGTGTCATTGGTGTGAGTGAGACCCCCACGATACGCTTCCCCCTTGCTGATTAAAGTCCTTAATTTTTATGTTAAAGGAGATCAAAATTGAACAATCCCTAGCTGTAAAACTTGAGAGGGTTTAGGAACGTCTTTACGATCAGGATGCGCGCGATAGGCATGAAATTGAACTAGAATGTACGTACTCGAATTCACTGTGCTGCTTTCCCGATCGCCTGCTGCTATGAACGCTTTTGCACCTAGCTTGCCGACTGATATTGAATTACCCGATTGGTTAGCGACGTGCCTGCGAAATCCAGAGCCTGAGAATGGGGATGATTTGGTCTGTCGAGCGTTTCAATTTGCTTACGACTTACACCAAGGACAGCGACGGGCGTCTGGGGAACCCTACATTGCCCATCCTGTGGCAGTGGCGAGTATTCTGCGGGATCTAGGCGGCGGGCCTGCTCTTTTGGCGGCGGGGCTTCTCCACGATGTGATTGAGGATACCGCTGTTACGGCAGAGGAGCTAGAAGCCAATTTTGGTGCCGAGGTGCGGCGACTGGTGGAGGGGGTCACTAAGCTCTCGAAGTTTAACTTCTCCAGTAAGACGGAGCGGCAAGCGGAAAGTTTCCGACGCATGTTTTTGGCGATGGCGCAGGATATTCGGGTCATCGTTGTCAAGCTGGCCGATCGCCTGCACAATATGCGCACCCTAGAGTATCTACCGGAAGATCGCCGCCGTGCCATTGCCCAAGAAACCCGTGATGTCTTTGCCCCCTTGGCCAATCGCTTGGGGATTTGGCGGATCAAGTGGGAGCTAGAGGATTTAGCCTTTAAGTATTTAGAGCCAGAAGCCTACCGCCGCATTCAGGAACTGGTGGCGGAAAAACGCGCTAATCGCGAGGCACAACTGCAGCAGGCGATTCAAATTCTCTATGACCGCTTATCGGGAATGGGCTTTGGATACTTAGAAATTAGTGGCCGTCCCAAACACCTCTATAGCATCTATCAAAAAATGATGCGGCAGCAAAAAGAATTCCATGAAATCTATGATGTGGCGGGCATTCGCATTCTGGTGGCCACAAAGGATGAGTGCTATCGTGCCCTTGCCGTCGTCCATGACTGTTTCCTTTCCGTGCCAGGGCGGTTCAAGGACTACATCAGCTTGCCCAAACCCAACCAGTATCAATCGCTGCACACGGTGGTTATTGGTCTTGGGGGGCGCCCCTTGGAGGTGCAAATTCGCACATTGGCCATGCACCATGTCTCTGAGTATGGGATTGCCGCCCACTGGAAGTATAAAGAAACAGGTCATTCCTTACCGCAACAGTGGAGTGCTCGCGATCAAAAATTCACTTGGCTACGGCAACTGCTGGATTGGCAAAATGACCTCAAGGATGCCCAAGAATATCTCGATAGCATTCGCGATGATCTCTTTGATAAGGAGGTCTATGTCTTTACGCCCCAAGGGGACGTCCTTGCCCTGCAACAGGGGGCGACGCCCCTCGACTTTGCCTACCATATTCACACCGATGTCGGGAATCACTGTGCTGGGGCACGGGTGAATGGTCGGATAGTGCCCTTGGATACACCACTGCGCAATGGCGACATTGTTGAGATCATCACCCAGAAAACTGCCCACCCCAGTTTGGACTGGTTGAACTTTGTTAAAACCACAACGGCACGCAATCGTATTCGGCAGTGGTACAAGCGATCGCGCCGCGATGAAAACCTGCAGCGGGGACGGGAATTACTGGAGAAGGAACTGGGCAAAGCGGGTCTAGAAGCCCTTCTGAAGTCACCGCAGATGCAACAGGTGGCAGAGCGCAGCAACTACCAAAGTGTCGATGATTTAGTGGCCGCCTTGGGCTATGGCGAAATTACGCTGAATCTGGTGGTGAATCGGCTGCGGGCAATTACCCTAGCGCGTCCAGAGACAACCCCACCGGAACTGCCGTCAGAATCTGCCCCTGTTAACCGTGTACCCGCCAGCACGAAACCCAGTGATTCCCCGATTCTTGGAGTGGAGGGCTTGGTTTATCACATTGCTGGCTGCTGTTGTCCTGTGCCCGATGAACCGATTATTGGCGTGGTGACGCTGGGGAGTCGGGGTATTTCAATTCATCGTCAGGGCTGTAGCAACCTAGAGTCGGTGTCGAGCGATCGCCTGATTCCCGTGCGTTGGAACACAAAAGTCAATCAACGCCGTCCCCAAACCTACCCTGTGGATGTGCAAATTGAGGTGATTGATCGCGTTGGTATTCTTAAGGATATTTTGACCCGTTTAACCGATAATCAAATTAATGTGCGACGAGCCAATGTCCACACGGATCCGGGACGCACGGCGATTATTGATTTGTGTATTGATATTGTGAATGCAAAGCAGCTGGATCATCTCTTGGCGCAAATTAGAAAAATCACTGATGTCCTCAACATTCGTCGCCGTCAGCAAACGGAAGTGAGTTCTCCCTAGGTCGGATCGTCCATTCCCAGACCCCCAAGGACGATTAAGGAAACGCATTTGTGACATCACTCCTTCTGGAATCCCTACAACAGTACCCAGCGGAAGCCCTTTCCCCAACATTGGTTGCCCTGCAAGAGGCGCAAAAAATCTTGCCACCGCCTCATCCTGTCTGGCTGATTTCCACCAGTGTCTGGCAACAGTTGCGCTCTGGCGTCATTCCCCTGTGGCAAGCGGCCTGCGATCGCTGGCAAGAGGTGCCCCCCAATGCGGCGGATTTCAGGGCACTGGCACTGGAAATGACCCATGAATTACCCCCTTTGGATGTGGGGGAATTAGAAACAATTTTTGCTGCTTGTCATCACTTTTGGCAACAACAGGGGGGAGAGAGTCATCTTGTTCTCACCACCTATCTTTGGCAGGAAGCGGTGGACTTACCTTGGGGGCTAGGCCGTGGAACCGTGTTACATCATCCCAGTTTACCCCTGTGTCATCAGGCGCTCGAAGCGGCCTTTGCGGCTCTTGTTGAAGCCAAGAATCTCTATACCTATTGGCAGCAGGGATGGGATTTTTGTCGGCTCAAAGTAGTGATTTTACTCTACCCTCTGAGTACCATTGTTGCCTCAGGCTGGTGGACAGGGAGTGATCCAACATTCCAGGCGATCGCCAGCGGTGTGACGCTCCCCCATCACGGCATTCCTTTGCCCCCAAGGGGAATTGAGCTGACGCCCGCAGAGGAACAATACTTGCAGCAGGCCTGTCGCGGGTCGGCGTCCCATCTCTGGGTTTGGCATCGCAGTCAGACACAGGTTTGGTGGGGACAGTGTTTGCCAGAGCCTCTGCCGCTGGCGCCCTTGCCGCAGGCCGTGGAGCGCACCCTCATAGCTGAAGGGCTACCCGCTGCGCCGGGGCAGGCGATCGCCCCTGCCCTTGTGGTTACAGACCCCTGTGCTCCTGCGGCTGTTGCTGGGCAGATCTTGGTGAGCAAAAGTATTCCGCCCCACTGGTTGCCCCTCGTGAGTGCTGCGGTTGGTGTGATTTGTGAGCAGGGGGGCTTAACCAGTCATGGTGCCATTCTGGCGCGGGAATTGGGACGGCCAGCGGTGGTCGGTGTGGTAAATGCGACTCAGCAGATTAGTTCAGGAATGACGCTGTTTCTAGATGGTCATCGGGGGTCTATCTATCAACTGCCCCCAGAGCCATTGCCCGTGGTGGCGACCCCCTCGCCGCAAACGCCCTCACTCCCGACGGTCAAGCGGTTGCCGTTGCAGGTCATGGTAAATGTCAGTCAAGTCAGTGCCCTGCGGGTATTGCGATCGCTCCCCTGTGATGGCATTGGTCTATTGCGCTCAGAGTTGATGTTGTTGGCCTTTTTGGATCATCGCCATCCCTGTCATTGGCTAGAACATGGAGAAGCAGAGGAATTGCGCGATCGCTGGGTACAGCACCTCTGTGAATTTATGCGGGCGATCGCCCCCCGTCCCCTCTTTTATCGCACATTGGATTTACGGCCAGCCGACTATCGCCAACTCTTGGGGGGACATCAGTTTGAACCCGCAACGGATTGGGGACTGCGAGGGGTGAGTCGCTATCCCCATTGTCCAGAGCTATTTCATTTGGAACTGTCAGCACTGGCGATCGCCCACCGCTTAGAAGCCTGCCCGCTGCGCATTATCCTTCCCTTTGTCCGCAGTGTCAGTGAAGTGGTCTATTGTCAAAAGACTCTTGCACAGCATGGTTTGACAGCCAAGGCGGGTGTGGAACTGTGGGTGATGGCCGAAGTGCCTGCTGTTCTATTTTTACTGTCTGATCTGGCCAACCTTGGCGTTGCTGGCATTACGATTGGCACCAATGATCTGACCCAACTGCTGTTGGGCATTGATCGCGAAACCACACTGCCAGACTTCAATGAAGACCATCCCGCTGTGAAAAAGGCGATCGCCCAATTGATTCAACAGGCCAAAGCCCATCACTTAAGATGCCATCTATGCGGCGAAGCCCCCGCTCGCTATCCCCATTGGCTGCCGTGGTTAATTGATTTGGGGATTGACGGCATTTCTGTGGGTCCTGAGGTTGTCACCCAAGTGTTGGATCAGTTTTAATCGTGAATAAATTGGTGCTTCTTGATGTAAAATCATGCTTATCTACTGCACCCGCCCCCAGTGTTCCTATCCCCACAATGACCTGCCTGAACTAGAGGGGGATGTGTTGGTGGATACCATTAGCCAAAAGTACTGCGCCAACTGCGGCATGCCCTTGATTTTGCGGGGGCGCTATGTTGCCCAACAGTTGTTGGGACAAGGGGGCTTTGGTATTACTTACCTAGGGCGGGATTTGGATACGCCCGCCAAGCGCCAATGTGTGATCAAACAGCTCCAAGTGGAAACCTCAAATCCAGCCCTCTTGCAAAAAGCAGAAAGTTTATTCAAGCGAGAAGCACGACTCCTAGAAAAGTTGGGGGAACATCCCCAAATTCCTACCTTATTTGCCTTCTTTCAGGAGCGGGTGAGCAGCAGCACAGGCGAAGCAAAACAAAACTATTTTTATCTGGTTCAAGAATTTATTGATGGCGATACGCTTGAGTGTGAACTTGCCCATCGCGGTTATCTGAGTGAAGAGGAAGTTCGTGAGGTCTTGAAAGAGCTCCTACCTGTTTTGCAGTACATTCATGATCAAGGAGCCATTCATCGAGACATTAAGCCAGCAAACATTATTCGCCAATCGGCAAAGAACAGTAAATTTCCGGGGCAGCGTCGCCTTTACCTCATTGACTTTGGTGCAGTCAAGGAGATTTCCCGTGTTACCGAAGTTGCGAAGGGGCATACAAAAATTTATACAGCGCATTATGCCGCACCAGAACAAGTCAGAGGTGAGCAGGTTTTTCCGAGTTCCGATCTGTACGCCCTAGCAGTGACCTGTATTGTCTTACTCACGGGCAAAGATCCCAAGGAATTGTTTGATAACTACCATCACACTTGGAATTGGCAAAAGTATGTCCAAATCACACCAACGTTTCGCGATGTTTTGGCAAAGATGCTGGCTGTTGCACCCAGCGATCGCTATCAATCGGCCAAAGAAGTAGAACTTGCCCTAGCGGATGCAAAGACAGAAACAAGAAAAGCGTTAGAGACGCAGGTGCTAGAAACAACAGTGGTTACTGAGGAGTCTCCACCACCTCACTTAGCGCCGTCGGTCAACTGGCTGCTTGAGAAGTACAACAGTCGTTTGCATAGCGATTGGTTAGAGCTGCAAAACTATGGAACACCGGTTCGTCCTGCAGGTTCTCAAAGGGAGGGTGCCATTTTTACTGAGTGTGCTGCTCATCCCAGCTATTTAGTAATCACAGATGTCAATCAACAGTCCTGGCTTATTCCCTTGCACAAGGGGGAATTCGATCCTTACCTATTTCGGCGAACGTTGCCCCAGCACCCCAGTGAAAAGTCAGGGCAATTGCTGAGGCCAGCACGGGTTGAACGGCAGGATCAACATTGGCGGATGATTGAGGCAGGCAGTATTGTCCATGAACCGGTTGTCACACCCCTACCCCTCTCTACCACGCCTACAGGACAACCCTTCTCTGGGACTCAACCAGTACCCACAGCTCAGTCATCATTCGCACCGTGGCTCATTCTCGGCTCACTTGTGATTGCCTTTGGGAGTATGTTGGCAGCGATGGCTGTAATTTTGCTGTCGAACCGCCTAGAACCCCGCCCTCCCTCCCTAGCCAATTCCCCTACCGAAGTAGCAGAAACTCCTGACCAATCGCTACCTATTGAATCTCCGTTGCCAACTCCAGAAACTGTTTCTACGCCCACACCCCCTGCAAGTGCTAGCGAACGCGTCCTACTTGACCCGGAACTGCTCCCTGATCCCAGCCTTTTTGTTGAAAATTACTATGCTCTGATTAACGCTGGCAATTACGAGGCAGCGTGGTATCGATTGACCAGTTCTTTCCAAAATGATGCCTCAGCGCACCCCAACGGCTATGGTTCATACATCGATTGGTGGACTAAAGTGCAGTACGTTGATGTTTATAGTACTGAAGTTGTCAGTTTAACTTCAGGTAGAGCCGTTGTTGATGCAAATCTTCACTACGTAATGAACTCTGGTCAAGATTTTTATCAAACGCTACGCTTTACTTTAGTCAATGTTGGTGGCGAATGGCTAATTCAAAGAACCCAAGCGCTCTAGCGTGCTAGGGTGGGAGTCACTGGCTGATGCACGATGGCACGGAGTTCAACCCAGCAATGCAGAGCAATCCCCAACTCAATCCCACGCGACAACCGACAGTGGAGGCACTGGCTCAGATTCTTGCCAATTACCGCGCCAAGGGTATTTCTAGTTTGACGTTATCGCAGGCTTTTCGTTAGAAGCCATAGTGTTCAATCGCTTCGAGAATCCCTTGGGCATAGTGACCTTGGGCAAAGTAAATATGGGGGCGATCGCGCAACTTTTCCAATTCCGGACTGTGATTGACCACAACAACAGCAAGGGTATTCCCCGTCAGCATTTGCTCGTCATTGCCAGAGTCCCCAGCCACCAAAAGTTTGTCCAGAGGATAGCCCCACTTGAGGGCAAGATAGCGCAGAGCATCGCCTTTGGAGGCACGCAGGGGCAAAATATCCAAAAACTGATTATGGGAAAAAATGGGACGACAATGGAGCTTTTGCTGTCGCAGTAAACGCAAGACCGGGGTAATGCTGGGGAGAACCGCAGTGTCCACGTTGTAGCTAATTTTGTGGGAGCGTTGATTTTCTGGGGGTTGCAGCGTCAGGCCTGCCACATCGGCGAGGGTGTCTCTGACCCGTTGGGGTTCCCAGCGATAGCTAATGTGCTGCTGCCAACTGGTGTCGGGAACCAAGTGAGGGCCATAGTGAATTTCACTGCCCACGGACGTAATTAAAACATCGGGAATCGGCACGCCCCATTCATGGAGGACCTCTAGGGTAATTTCGAGATGACGCCCCGTTGCCACCCCAAAGCCCATTTCAGGACGGCGTTGCAGAAGCGTTAAGAGTCGCTCAAGGGCAGGGCGATCGCCAATCAAGGTATTGTCAATATCACTAATCAACAGGCGTTCGAGGGTGAGCAGGCGGTTCCGTGTCAGCGTCGTTGGCAGTTTATTACTCTGGTACTGAGCCGGTTGGCGTTGCACACTCAACACGGGCAAGACTGATTTTTCCGCCAGTTGAGCAAGGGCGTGCAGATACATCTCCACATGACTGCGCCAAGAGTAGTGGGCTTGTACCCCCTTCAGGCCATTGTCTGCCCAAGTCTGCCACTGGCTGTCACTCTGAAAGGCTTGATGCAGGGCACTGCGAATGGCTTCTAGATCAAGGGCATCAAAGAGCAACCCATTGCGACAGTGACGGAGAATCTCCTGCGGCCCACCATCCGCTGTGGCCAAAATCGGTAATCCACAGGCAGCCGCTTCAATGAGCGTCAGGCCAAAGGGTTCGGTCAGTGCAGGGTTGATAAAGACCCCCCGTTGCTGGGCGGCTAAACGGTAAAGATCGGGGACTTCATCGCTGGTGTGGGTTTTCGGATAGGCGACTTTGCCATAGAGGTCATAGCGATCGACCAGCAAAAAGAGTTCGGTCAACACTTGGCGAGGGCTGGCCTCCATCTTGCTAATATCGGTGCGATTGCCGAGCACTAAGACCAGATTCGCTCGCTCCTGTAAAAAGGGATCAGTGCCATAGACATTGAGCAACGCAGCCACGTTCTTGCGCGGTACTGGCCGGGAGAGGCAAAAGATAAAGGGCTTTTCCGGTTCGACTAAAAAGCGACGCAATTCCTTGCGAAACGGCAAATCCGCTGGCACAGGCGCTGGATAGAAACGGCGGGTATCTACCCCCGGCGGAATGACGGCCATCCGTGCCGGATCGTATTGATCGTAGAGGCGATACTGCTCTTCGACCTCCTGATGGGTACTGGCAATAATGAGTGCGGCACTGGCAAGGGTTTGCTCCTCGGCTTCAATGCGAGTCGTAAAGTGAAACTGCTCCTCAATGGCATCGGGCTTACTACCCTGGGCAAGGAGTCGCTGTCGCTTGACCCGGCCGAGGGAATGCCCAGTGTGCACAAGGGGAACCCCCAACCAACCGGCAACACGGCAGCCCACATAACCGGCATCGGCATAGTGACTGTGGATCACATCGGGCATGCGGCCACTTTGGCGGAGATGGCGCAACAGTTCATCGGCAAATACGTCTAAATAGGGCCAAAGCACCTCCTTGCGCAAATAGCGGCGAGGACCACAGGCCAGACGGACAATGCGGGCGCGATCGCCAATTCGCTCAATGGGCTGGGCATAGTCGGGACTGACCTTGGCATCGGGAATCAGACGAGTGACCAAATCCACCTGCGCCACCCGAGGATGGGCTGCAAGGGTTTTTGCCAGTTCCACCACATAGCGCGTTTGTCCTCCCGTATCGGCATCTCGTCCTAGTTCAAGGCGATTGCCCCGAATCAAACCATGAATACTGATGAGGACAATGTATAATCCCTCTTGCATAGCCGCTCCCTTACTTGGTGCACTACAACCCAATTGGGGGTCATCCTCACCCTACCGAAAAACATGAGCATTGTCCAAAAACCCATGGCGGCAATCCCCCCAGCAATTCATCTCAAAGAGGTCTCCTTTGGCTGGTCGCCAGAGGTTTTAGTGCTGGATCGGGTCTCCCTAGACATCCCGCGGGGGCAACTATGGATGCTCCTCGGCCGCAATGGCAGTGGTAAGTCAACGCTGGTGCGTATTTTGGGGGGTCTCTTGCAGCCCCAAAGCGGTGAAGTCTATGTGGAGCAACCCCTTGGCTTTGTCTTCCAGAACCCCGATCACCAACTGGTGATGCCCAGTGTCGGTGCGGATATTGCCTTTAGTCTCAATGGTGAATCCCTCAACTATTGGCAGGTGCGCGAGCGCGTCAGTGCAGCCCTACAAGCTGTGAATTTACAGGGGCTAGAACGCCGTCCCATCTATGCCCTCAGTGGCGGCCAAAAACAGCGGGTAGCCATTGCCGGGGCGATCGCTCGCCATTGTCGGGTGCTATTGCTCGATGAGCCCACGGCTCTCCTTGACCCCGATAGTCAGCGGGAACTCTTGGGCTACGTACGCCAACTGGTCAACAGCCAAGGGATCACCGCACTGTGGGTCACCCACCGTCTCGATGAACTGGCGCAAGCGGACGGTGCCATTGTTCTGGATCGTGGCAAAGTGATTGGCCAAGGGGCACCCAGCGACATGATGCCTCTGCTGCACGCTTGAAAAGCCAACCATTCCTGCACCGAAAGGGATCTCTCAAACCGCTGGCACTCCTCTTGGGCTGCTATGATCAAGGACTAGAGATATAGAATGCTTGCATACGAATTCACCTGTAGGATTGAATTATTGCATTAGGAGCGATCGCCATGACTGAAACGCCTCAAACCCCACCTCCCGAAGAACCCACGGCCAAAGCTAGCCGTCCCGCCCGTCGCAGCAACCCGCCCGCCAAAGAAAATAGCGGTCAAATGGTTTCCCTTGCCGAAAAAACCGCTCTTGCCCCCGCAGGCACAACCACAGCCAGCGACATCGTGGTATGGCAAACCTTTAATAGTGCCGGCTTGCGTCCCATTGAAGCCAGTCCCGTGCAAGTGGTGCACATGATCAAAGATGCCGGCGAGCGTCCTGTGCTCAGCAGTGGCCTGCAAATCTACGACAGCATCAACTCCGCCGGTATTCGCCCCATCGTGGCCACCAATTTCCGCGTGGTTGAAACCCTGAACATCATGGGGGTGCGCCCCGTGGCAGCGGATGACTTTGAAATTGTCGAAACAGTGAATTGGATGGGCATTCGTCCGATTACCACCAGTGGCCTGCACATTGCTGAAACCTATTATTCCGCTGGGGAACGGCCTGTGGCTTCTAATATCATTGATGATTCACCCGTCCTCATGGGCTATCTGGACTAGGGTCATAGGGTTGACCATTCAACCCTTTAGGTGGGGGAATGGCAGTCTGAATGGCCATTGATCCTTATCGGCACCTGCTGCGGCCACTTCTTTTTTCTGGGTTGCAGGCGGATCCCGAATTTCTGCACCAGCAGTTTATCTCCCTCTGTGGGTGGCTTAATCAGGATCGTGCCCTGAGCACTTGGCTGCGGCAGCAACTTCAGCAACGCTATGCCCTTTCAGATCCCCGTTTAGAGCGGCAAATGTGGGGACTACGCTTTCCCAATCCCATTGGTTTGGCGGCAGGGTTTGATAAGAATGGCGTCGCCCCCAGTGTCTGGTCGGCCTTTGGCTTTGGCTTTGCAGAGTTAGGCACGGTCACTTGGTATCCGCAGCCGGGCAATCCGCGTCCGCGTCTCTTTCGCCTAACAGCCGATCGCGCAGCAATTAATCGCATGGGGTTTAATAATGCCGGCGCAGAGGCCATGGCCGCCCTTTTGGAGCGATCGCCCCCGCCAACGATTCCCATCGGTATCAATTTGGGCAAGTCAAAAATCACCCCTTTGGAAGCTGCAAAAGAGGATTACTTAGCCAGTTTTCGCCGCCTGTATCCCCTTGGCGATTATTTCGTGATTAATGTGAGTTCTCCCAACACACCGGGGTTACGGGATCTGCAAGCCAAGGAACAACTAGAACCCATTTTGGAGACGCTACAAACCGCCAATCACTCCCACAAGCCCCTGCTTCTGAAAATTGCCCCCGATTTGAGTTGGGAGCAGATTGCGGCAATTCTTGATCTGATTCAAACCTATGAACTCGCCGGCATTGTGGCCACCAATACCACCGTGGCACGGGAGGGGCTAAAAACCCAGATGATTCCGCAGACGGGGCGATCGCCGGCGGCCGAGGCGGGAGGTCTCAGTGGTGCCCCTTTGCGCGATCGCGCTACCGCCGTGATTCGCTTTATCCACAAAGAGACCCAAGGCACTCTGCCGATTATTGGGGTGGGGGGGATTTTCACGCCAGAGGATGTGATCGAAAAACTAGCAGCCGGTGCAACACTGGTGCAACTCTACACCGGTTGGATTTACCAAGGACCGAGCCTATTGCGAGAGCTACTCCAAGGACTCTTAGCCCACGCCGCCGATCAAGAGAAACCAGAGAAATAGCGTTTGTGCCCTTGTCAAGGGGAGCATTCTAACTGTTAACTTTTCTATAGTATTGTCCCTATATTTTACGAAAGTATAAAAATATGACCGTTTCGCCCGAACAGATTGACCGCATTGTTTCCAACCAGCACCACGATCCCTTTGAAATTTTGGGCTGTCACCAGATCAGTGAGAATGGCCAATCCGTGTGGGCGGTACGCGCCTATTTACCCAATGCCGAACGGGTGAGTGTCCTCTGTCCAGAGCAGCGGCAAGAATATCCGATGACGCCGGTTCACCACCCCCACTTTTTTGAATGCCGCATTCCTCTGCCGGAACTGAATAATTATCAACTGAAAATTTATGAAAATGGTCACGAGCGGGTGATCTACGACCCCTATGCCTTCCGCTCCTCAAAGCTGACGGATTTTGATATTCATCTGTTTGCCGAGGGCAATCACCACCGCATCTATGAAAAACTCGGGGCACACCTGCTCACAGTCGATGGCGTTGCAGGGGTGTATTTTGCCGTCTGGGCACCCAATGCCCGCAATGTCTCTGTCATTGGCAACTTTAACCACTGGGATGGCCGCAAACACCAAATGGCACGACGTGGCAATGGCATCTGGGAACTCTTTATCCCCGGCTTGGGTGTGGGCGAGCACTATAAGTACGAAATTAAGAATCAAGACGGCCACATCTACGAAAAATCAGATCCCTACGGCTTTTACCAAGAACCGCGTCCCAAGACCGCCTCTATTGTCACCGACCTCAATAGCTACGAATGGGGCGATAACGACTGGTTGGAAAAACGGCGCCACACTGACCCCCTCACCCAACCGATTTCCGTCTTTGAGGTGCATTTAGGATCGTGGCTCCACGCCTCAATGGAGGATCCGCCCATTGGTGCTGATGGCCAACCCCAAGAACCCGTACAGGTGGCAGAACTCAAGCCCTGGGCACGCTTTCTCACCTATCGCGAATTGGCGGCCAAACTCATTCCCTACGTCAAGGAATTGGGCTACACCCACATTGAACTCTTGCCCGTTGCTGAGCATCCCTTCGATGGCTCTTGGGGTTATCAAGTCACTGGCTACTACGCCCCCACCTCTCGCTATGGCAGTCCCCAAGACTTTATGTATTTCGTGGATCAGTGCCACCAAAACGGTATTGGTGTGATTGTGGATTGGGTACCGGGGCACTTTCCCAAGGATGGCCACGGCCTCGCCTTCTTTGATGGCACCCACCTCTACGAACACGCGGATCCGCGCAAGGGCGAACACAAGGAATGGGGCACCCTTGTCTTTAACTATGGTCGCCACGAAGTGCGCAATTTTCTGGTGGCCAATGCCCTCTTTTGGTTTGACAAGTACCACATTGACGGTATTCGCGTGGATGCCGTGGCCTCGATGCTCTATCTTGACTATGCCCGCAAGGAGGGTGAGTGGGTACCCAATGAATACGGCGGACGGGAAAATTTAGAGGCAGCTAACTTTCTGCGCCAAGTCAACCACGTGATCTTTAGCTACTTTCCGGGGATTCTTTCGATCGCTGAGGAATCCACCGCTTGGCCAATGGTCTCTTGGCCGACCTACATGGGCGGACTGGGCTTCAACCTGAAGTGGAATATGGGTTGGATGCACGATATTCTGGACTACTTCAGCATGGATCCCTGGTTCCGCCAGTTCCACCAAAACAATGTCACCTTCAGTATGTGGTATCACCACAGCGAGAACTTCATGCTGGCGCTCTCCCATGATGAGGTGGTGCACGGCAAGAGTCACATCATTGGCAAAATGCCGGGCGATCGCTGGCAGAAATTTGCGAATCTACGCTGTTTATTTGCCTACATGTTCACTCACCCCGGTAAGAAAACAATGTTCATGGGGATGGAGTTTGCCCAATGGAGCGAGTGGAATGTCTGGAGTGATTTAGAGTGGCACCTGCTGCAATACGAACCCCACCAGCAAACCAAACGCTTCTTTGAGGATCTCAATCGCCTCTACCGTTCACAACCTGCCCTCTATACCCAAGATTTCAAACCGGAGGGCTTTGAGTGGATTGACTGTAGTGATAACCGCCATAGCGTTGTGTCCTTTATCCGCTGGGATAAGGACTACCAAGATTTTGTGGTTGTCGTCTGTAACTTTACACCGCAGCCCCATAGCCACTACCGCATTGGTGTCCCAGAGCATGGCTTCTATAGTGAACTCTTTAATAGTGATGCCCGCGAGTATGGCGGCAGCAATATGGGTAACTTGGGCGGTAAATGGGCGGATGAATGGCCCTACCACCACCGTCGCTACTCCCTTGATCTGTGCTTGCCCCCCTTGGCGGTGCTGATCTTGAAACTGGATCGCGAGAAAACAGCGGCGGAGCGGGCACGCTATAATCTCACACCCTAACCTTCAGGGAGGAGCTGGCCGGCTTGGACTTGCCAGAGGCCGTAATAGACGCCCTGCTGCGCCAAGAGTGCTTCGTGGGTTCCCTGTTCGACAATTTCACCGTGTTCAAGGACATAGATGCAGTCGGCATGGCGAATGGTGGAGAGGCGGTGGGCAATGGCGATCGTCGTGCGATGTGCCGTAATGTGGGCTAGCGATCGCTGGATGGCGGCTTCGGTTTCGTTATCCACGGCGGAGGTGGCTTCATCGAGCACTAGAATCGGTGGATCTTTGAGCAGGGCGCGGGCGATCGCCAGCCGCTGCCGCTGACCGCCGGAGAGTTTTTGCCCCCGCTCCCCCACCACCGTGTCGTACCCTTGGGGCAGTTGCTCGATAAAGTCATGGGCTTCCGCCAATTTTGCAGCATGCACAACGTCTGCTGGGGTGGCTTGGGGGCTGCCATAGGCAATGTTTTCAAAGACGGTGCCGTGGAAGAGAAAGACATCCTGACTCACCCAACCAATGGCACGGCGCAAGTCCCGCAGCCGATACTCGCGAATATCCACCCCATCAATGAGAATGCGCCCTTCTTGCATCTCATAGAACCGCAGTAACAATTTCACAAGGGTACTTTTGCCGGATCCCGTGGAGCCGACAATGGCGATCGTCTGACCCGCAGGGACGTGTAAACTAACATTTTTCAGCACGGGGGCACGCCCAGCATAGGCAAAGCTGACGGATTCAAAGCGCACTTCCCCTTTGACATGGCGCGGATCAAGGGGGCGATCGCCCGTACAAATCGCGATCGGCGTTTCCAGCAAATTCAGCACCCGCTGCGTTGAGGCCATGGCTCGCTGATACTGATCCAGTGTTTCCCCCAAACGGGTCAAGGGCCAGAGCAACCGTTGAATCAGATAGACCATCGTGCTGTAGGCGCCCACATCCAAGCGCCCCTGAAAAGCGGCAAAGCCCCCCAGCACCAACGTTCCCGTAAAGCCAAAGAGGATCACAAAGCGAATCAGGGGAATATAGGCCGCACTGAGGCGAATGGCGCGGCGATTACTCTGTTGGTAGGCTTCACTATCCCAGCGCAGGCGCTCCAATTCGTAAGCCTCGGCAGTAAAGCTCTTAATCGTTTGAATACCTGAGATATTGTTAGCCAAGCGTTCATTGAGGCGTCCCGCCTTTTCCCGCACATCGGCATAGCGAGGGGCGAGTCGCCGCTGAAAGATGACGGATCCCCAGAGAATAAAGGGCATCGGCAGCATCCCCCAGATCGCCACATTGGGCGCCAAATAAAAGAAAATCCCACCAATGACTAAGACAGTGGTTGTGACTTGCAACACCTCATTGGCACCACCATCCAAAAAGCGCTCTAGTTGGTTAATGTCATCATTGAGAATCGAGAGCAACACCCCACTGCTGCGTTCTTCAAAAAACGCCAAATCCATCTCTTGGACATGGGCATAGGTCTCAAGGCGCAGGTCGTGTTGAATCTGCTGCGCTAAGTTTCGCCAACTGCGGGCATAGGCATACTCAAAGAGGGACTCCAAGCTCCAGATCACAAATGATAGGCCGGCCAAGGCCAACAGTTGCTGCTCAAAGGTCACCAGCCCCCAGCGGGCGAAGAGGGAATCCTGCCGCTTCACCACCAGATCCACAGCAATCCCAATCAGAACGGGGGGAGCGAGATCAAAAATTTTATTGAGGATAGAGTAGAGGGAGGCAAGCCCCACTTGGCGTTGGTAGCGTTGGCTGTGGTGCAGCAGTCGTAAAAACGGATGCAAGGCTTCTTGGCCTCCCCAAAGTGCAGGATGATCGCGGGCAAGCAAATCACTCGCCTAATTCTTAAGATAGGCTAAAGAATTGCCCCCTTGGGGAACAACGCCTCCAACGCTACTGCCTACCTCTTAAACGGATGCTTTTCCTGCCTCCTGAATCGGTACCCACTCCGTATGGAAGGTTCCCGGTTTATCGATCCGCTCGTAGGTATGGGCACCAAAGAAATCCCGCTGTGCTTGGGTGAGATTTTGCGGCAGGCGATCGCGCCGATAGCTATCGAAGTACTCCAAGGACGCGCCAAAGGCGGGCACAGCAATCCCAGCACGGGTCGCCTCCACCAATACCTCCCGCCACGCCGCCTGTTTATCGAGGATGGTTTGCCGAAACTCCGGCGCCAGCAGCAAATTGGCCAGTTGGGGATTTTCGCTGTAGGCCTGCTTGATCTTATTCAGGAAGCCAGCGCGAATAATGCAGCCCCCCTTCCAGATGCGGGCAATTTCGCCAAGGTTTAGTTGATTATCAAAGAGTTCTTGGGAGCCTTTGGCAATCAGCGCCATCCCTTGGGCATAGGAGCAGATTTTCGAGCAGTAGAGGGCATCGCGGATTTTGCCGATGAATTCTTCAGTATTGCCGCTAAAGTGAGCCACAGGGCCGGGGAGGACTTGGGCAGCCGCCATCCGTTCGGCTTTGATGGAGGACATGATGCGGGCATTCACGGCAGCGGTAATCGTTGGAATGGCCACCCCCATTTCAAGGGCACTTTCCACCGTCCAGCGACCGGTTCCCTTTTGACCTGCCGCATCCACAATCACATCCACAAGGGGCAAATGGGTTTCTGGGTCAATATAGGTGAAAATCTGGCTAGTAATTTCAATCAAAAATGAGTTGAGTTCGGGGGTCTCATTCCAGCGTTTGAAGACCTCATGAAGTTGCTGGTGATTGAGGCCGAGGAGATTTTTCAGCAGGTCATAGGCTTCGGCAATGAGTTGCATATCACCATACTCAATGCCATTGTGCACCATCTTGACAAAGTGCCCCGACCCCCCCGGCCCAATGTAGGTGACACAGGGGCCATCATCCACTTGGGCTGCAATTTTAGTGAGAATGGGTTCGAGGGCTTGGTAGGCCTCACGACTACCGCCGGGCATGAGACTTGGGCCATTGAGGGCACCTTCTTCACCACCGCTGACCCCCATACCAAAGAAGCAGAGTCCTGCTGCCTCCATTTCAGCAACGCGGCGTTCGGTATCCGTGTAGAGGGAGTTGCCACCATCAATGAGGATGTCTCCCGGTTCAAGGAGTGGCTTGAGTTGCTGGATCAGGTCATCCACGGGTTTGCCGGCTTTGACCATCGCCAAAATGCGGCGGGGACGCGACAGGGAAGCAACAAACTCCTCAAGACTATAGGTGGCCTTGAAGCGACGGCCGGCGGCTCGTTCGGCCATGAAAGCTTCAGTGCGGGCGGGGGTGCGATTATAAACCGCCACGGAGAATCCATTTCGCTCCACATTGAGGGCAAGGTTTTCCCCCATGACAGCGAGGCCAATGACGCCAAAATCTTGCTGTGACATACATCCGTCCTGCAATGGCAAGGATCACTTCCACCATAGCGGCAAGCTCAGCCAGAGGAATGGAAGAAGACGTTAAGGTTCGCTAGCGATTGATGTCCCGCAGCAGACAGCGCAGGTTATCCCACGTGTTCAAGTAGATCAGGTTATCAATTTGCCAGCGATCGCTCCCTTGGCGAAGGAGTACTTTAATCGGCACAGGCGTTCCCGATCGCCCCCGCAGACCTGCCATAACCTCAATATCCACTTCCGCCACTTGGGGATTATTGGGCGATCGCCGGACATTGCGCACTTGCACCCCTTGAGTACTCACTTGGGTAAAGGAAAAGGGATCAAAGTCTAGCCAAACGCCATCCCGTGGCTGTCTGCGAAAGGCTTGCATCAACTGCTGGTATAGATCGGGTGTAAACACTGCTCGCTGCTGACTAAGCCGTTGGCGGCCTTGATCTTGGTTTCGCACCCACCACTGATAAAACTGGCTCACCACTGTTTCTGGTGCTGGGCGAGCGATCGCCCCCGTTTCGATGACAAGGGCAAGACTAACGCCGAGGGGCAACCACCGCTGCATCAGTTAGGCCAAACCGACGAGTTTTTCACTTAACTCCCAAAGACGGCGGGCTTTTTGCTCATCACTACCCTCTGCCGAGAGTTCTTGGACAAAGGCTTTGCGGCCCTCTTTTTGGCGGTTACCCCAGCTCCAGTGCACCCCCGACTGGCGAAACTCTGGATCGGCCACCACGATTGCGACGCGCTCACCCGCTAGTTCTTGACTGACATAGCCCCCAGTGATGTTTTTCTGGAAGAGGGGGAAGAGCTTCTGGAAGAGGGGAAAGTGGTGGCGAAACAGGGGGGTATCCGCCACACAGCCCGGATACAAGGAGCTAAAGACAATCCCCGTCGAATCATGGAAGCGGCGATGCAGTTCCCGTGTTGTCAGCATATTGCAGAGCTTGCTGTCTTTGTAGGCCTTGCCCGACTTGAAGGGCTTGCCGTTAATCATGGCAATGGGTTTCTTGAAGCCCTTTTCAAAGCCTTCGAGGTTGCCCAAATCGGGGGGAGCAGGAATGGGAATTTTACCGCCGAGTTCTTTGCGGTTGGCCGTCACCGTGCCGAGAATCACCAAGCGCTTATCGCTTTCGGGAGACTTCTTCAAATCATCGAGGAGGAGGTTGGCCAAAAGAAAGTGCCCCAAATGATTGGTGGCCACACTGATTTCATAGCCATCCACACTGTAGATTGGTTCCTTGAGCAGGGGATAATAGACAGCAGCATTGCAGACAAGGGCACGCAAGGGGCGATTCAATGCCCGAAATGACTCCACAAAGCCGCGCACACTGGCCAACGAGGACAAGTCCAAATGCAAAATCGTGTAGGCCTGCGGCGGAATCTGCAAGTCTTTGGCGGCTTGCTCTGCTTTTTCAAGATTGCGGCAGGCCATAACAACGTGCCAGCCCCGATTGGCTAAGGCTTTGGTGGCATACAATCCGACTCCAGAGGATGCACCCGTAATAATGACCGTTGGGCGTGGCTGATCACTCATAGGTTCTGTGGCATACCTGCGGTAACGTCGCTATTGATCCTGCCATAGAAGCGATCGCCCCCTAGGCACACCCCCAGCGATCATTTACAGTTACTTAATAAATAGACTCGATAGTTAATCAAGTTTTGTATCTAGCTCGCCTCTCCCCTATTTTCAGGATTAACCCCACTCTATGACCATCTGCCAACCTCTGCCGCCGTGGCTGCGCAAACCTCTTGGCAAAGCCAGTGAACTCTCCACCGTTCAACGCCTCGTGCGCCACTATGGCATCCACACCATCTGTGAAGAGGGGCGCTGTCCCAATCGCGGTGAATGCTATGCCCAAAAAACCGCCACTTTTTTACTCTTGGGTGCCACCTGTACCCGTGCCTGCGCCTTTTGCCAAGTGGAGAAAGGCCACGCTCCTGCTGCGGTTGATCCAGAGGAACCAGCAAAAATTGCCGCCGCTGTTGCCAGCTTAGGATTGCGCTATGTGGTTTTAACCTCTGTGGCTCGCGATGACTTACCCGATCAAGGGGCGGGTCAATTTGTGGTCACCATGCAGGCGATTCGCCAACGTTGCCCCGGCACGGAAATTGAAGTCCTCACCCCCGACTTTCGCATGGATCGGGGTCGAGTCTCCCAACGGGACTGCATTGCCCAAATTGTGGCGGCACAGCCTGCCTGCTACAACCACAACCTTGAAACTGTGCGCCGCTTGCAAGGCCCGGTGCGCCGCGGAGCCACCTATGAGAGTTCCCTGCGGGTCTTAGCGACGGTCAAAGAACTGAATCCCCACCTTCCCACCAAGTCGGGCTTGATGTTGGGCTTGGGAGAAACCGAGGCAGAGGTGATTCAAACTCTAAAAGATTTGCGAGCCGTGGGGTGCGATCGCCTGACCTTGGGACAATATCTGCCCCCCTCGTTGAATCATTTACCTGTGGTCAAGTATTGGACACCTGAAGAATTTAACACCCTAGGCAAGATTGCCCGCGAACTCGGCTTTTCCCACGTGCGATCGGGGCCTCTTGTACGTAGCTCCTACCATGCCGCAGATGCCGCGCCAACCCAAGAAGCGTGATGGGTACTTCATTCACTCAGGAAAGTATTTGCCCCTTGTGGTGACCATTACCGCACCGCGATCGCGAATCAACGCCTTGGCTGCCCGCTCAACGCGATAGCCAAAAAACAGAGGGCGAATTTCCTCAGTCGCTTCCACTTGAGCCACCAGATTCAAAAACCGCTCCACCTCAGATTCGGTGATATTGCTTTTGACTTCCCCCAGCACTAGAATCGGCTCTCCATGAACTTGACCCCGGATGACCAAGTCAAACTCATAACTGCCGTTGCGTAGGGGTAGGGTATCCCGCTCACAAAATTCGATTTCCATGCCCCAGCGATATTCCAGAATCTCGGGCACCACCTCAAGGGCGAGGTCTTCCAGCGACCCACCCAGGGCTTCACTGAGGCCGCCCACTTGGCGTGCAAGTTGTTTGACGGCTCGTTCGGTGTGCTTTTGCGCTTCCGCCAGTTCTGCAACAGCAACAGCTAGCTGATCCACTCGTTCTTCAGTGCGTTTTTGAGCTTGGGCAAGTTCTTCAACTCGTTCTTCAGTGCGTTTTTGGGCTTGGGCGAGTTCTTCAACTTGCTCTTCAGTGCGTTTTTGGGCTTGAGCTAATTCGCCTACGATGGACTTCAGCTCATTGAAGTCTCTTGCTTTCACCAAATCGTTGTAGGCTTCATGGATTACTTCTGCAAGCAGATGCGCTTGTTCGGGAGGAAACGCCGCCCGCAGCTTTTCTTCAAGGACAGAGGTCATTGCATCTATGAAATCTTGGCTGTACTTTCTATTGTACCGACCGGACAGAACTTCTCTAGTTGCCGCGACCTCTATCAGGAAGGCTCCTTGTGTGCAGCTCGTACCACGCCAGCCAGACGGATGAAATTCCAGTGTCAACAAATCACAACAACCTATTTGACAAATCCAAGGGAAAGCACTTAGAATCTATCAGAACTTGCATAATCAGCTTGCAACACATTTAAGCCATATTGTGTAAGCTAAGTACTAGGGGACAGCAGAATGAATTGATCGCTCTGCCGGACCTAGACGCTCGTGAGTGAGGAGTAACATCGTGAAAAAGACGTACCTGTTAGCAGGTAGCTTAAGCCTACTGGGTGTGGTTGCAGGGGCTAACATTGCTACCGCCAATGAACCCGCCAACTTCGAAAACCTAATTGCTGCTGAACCACAAAATCTCGCAGTTTCTGAAGCACTGCCTGCCCCCAACACCATTGCAGACGCTTCTAGCACCATTACCTCTGTTAATCAGCTTCTGGCCAACGAAGAATCCATGGGGCAGGTGACCTCTGTCTCGCAACTGTCTGACGTGCGTCCCACCGACTGGGCCTACCAAGCCCTCGCCTCCTTGGTTGAAAAGTATGGCTGTATCGCGGGTTATCCTGATGGCACCTTCCGGGGCAACCGTGCCGCCACCCGTTATGAAATGGCAGCAGCATTGAACGCCTGCCTCGATGTGATTAGCGATCGCTTTGCCACCAAAGAAGACCTCGCCACTCTTCAGAGACTCATGGATGAGTTCGCTGCTGAACTCGCCACCCTGCGCGGTCGCGTGGACAACCTCGAAGCCCGCACCGCTGCCCTTGAAGCCACCCAGTTCTCGACAACGACCAAGCTCACGGGTACGGCGGTGATGTCGGTGCAGTACGGTGGTCGCCCCAGTAGTCCAAATCCTTCGGTTACACCTAGTCCATTTGGCCTTGCCCCTGGTCGCACGAATCCCACCGTTATTTCTGCCGTTCTGCTGAACCTGAATACCAGCTTTACCGGCACTGACTTGCTGCAAACCACGCTGTCTACGGGCAATGGCGGTCGCGATGCCATTAGTACTTACGGTATTGGGTTACAAACTAGTTCAACTTTAGATCCAGCGGGTACAACTGATATTTTCACAGCACCTTTTCCTTATGCTAGCCCCAGCCAGTACTACTGGTCGAACTTTGGTCCGAATGTGGAGCTATACCGCTTAGCCTATACGTTTAAGCCCACCCAAGATATCACCATTACTGCAGGGACACGGTTCTATCCGAGCGACATCATTGACACCAATAGCTGGGCGAACTCTCCTACCAGTGACTTTGGTACTTACTTCTTCCTCAACAACCCCTTCATTGTGCCCTACGCCATGAACTACCTAGGGGGTGCAGGGGTTGCTATCCAGTGGAACCCCAATGAAGGTCCTTTTACTGTGCGGGCATTGTATCTTGCGGCAGAGCCAGGACGAGCTGCTACTGGCATTGCCCCTCCAAGTCCGGGGGGTGGGTTTGCGGGTGATCCCTACCAAGCTTCCTTGGAGTTGGAGTATGCCAACACCTTTGGCAATGGTCGCAACAGTTATGTGGTGAAGCTGCAGGGTACCTACTCCAAAACCTATGGCATTGAGGCGCAAGCGGGGGGCATCAACTTTGAGCTTAATCTGGGTCGCTTGGGCATCTTTGGCCGTGCAGGGGTAGCAGGGATTCCCAATGGCTACTTCCCCAATGTTTCGCCCCTACCGTTTTCTATTTTTGGTGCCCCTGCCGCTGGTATGATGGCCTATAACTTTATGGCGGGTATTGGCTACAAGGACTTGCTGGTGCCAGGTTCAGTACTGGCGGCAGCGGCGGGTGCGCCGTTTATCAACAGTGCACCTAGTTTTGGTCCCATTAACAATGCCAATCAGGTCAACATTGAGGCCTTTTACAAATTCCCCATCAGTGACAACATCAGCATCACGCCTATCTTCACAGCGATTATCAACCCCAACAATACTAATGGTGGTGGGGTTATTTCTGGTCAGCCGATTCTGCAAGGCGTGATTCGTACCACCTTCACGTTCTAGAGCGGGTGAATTTGCCCTCACCCTAGATCCCTCTCCCCTGTGGAGGGGGATTTTTTTTACGGGAAGTATTTACCACGTGTGGTGACCATCACTGCGTCGCGATCGCGAATCAACGCTTTAGCTGCCCGCTCAACGCGATAGCCAAAAAAGAGGGGACGAATCTCCTCAGGCGCTTCCACCTGAGCGACAAGATTCAAAAATCGCTCCACCTCTGATTCGGTGATGTTACTTTTCACTTCCCCGAGTACCAAGATTGGTCGCCCTGCCACCTCACCCCGAATCACTAAATCAAATTCATACTCCCCATTGCCCAGGGGGAGGGTGTCGCGGTCACAGAACTCAATTTCCATGCCCCAGCGATATTCCAGAATCTCGGGCACCACCTCAAGGGCGAGGTCTTCCAGCGACCCACCCAGGGCTTCACTGAGGCCGCCGACTTGGCGTGCAAGTTGTTTCACTGCTCTCTCGGTGCGCTCTTGGGCTGCCGCCAGTTGATCTACTCGTTCTTCGGTGCGCTTTTGTGCTTCAGCGAGTTCTGCAACAGTGACAGTCAGTTGATCCACCCGTTCTTCGGTGCGCTTCTGGGCTTCGGCCAGTTCTGCAACAGTGACAGTCAGTTGATCGACCCGTTCTTCCGTCCGCTTCTGGGCTTGCGCCAGATCCGCGACAATCGCCTTTAGTTCGTTAAAGTCTTTGGCCTTCACCAAGTCGTCATAGGCCTCACGGATCACTTCCGCCAGTAGGTGCGCCTGTTCTGGCGAGAACGCTGTCCGTAGTTTTTCTTCGAGTGCAGAGGTCATTGCTAGTGCTGATTAGCCATATTCCCATTCTAGGGAAAGTACTTGCCGCGTGTGGTGACCATTACCGCGTCGCGATTGCGAATCAACGCTTTAGCTGCACGCTCAACGCGATAGCCAAAAAAGAGGGGGCGAATCTCCTCGGGCGCTTCCACCTGAGCGACAAGATTCAAAAATCGCTCCACCTCTGATTCGGTGATGTTGCTTTTCACTTCCCCGAGTACCAAGATTGGTCGCCCTGCCACCTGACCCCGAATCACTAAATCAAATTCATACTCCCCATTGCGCAGGGGGAGGGTGTCGCGGTCACAGAACTCAATTTCCATGCCCCAGCGATATTCCAGAATCTCTGGCACCACCTCAAGGGCGAGGTCTTCCAGCGACCCACCCAAGGCTTCACTAAGGCCGCCGACTTGGCGTGCGAGTTGTTTGACCGCTCTCTCGGTGCGCTCTTGGGCTGCCGCCAGTTGATCCACTCGTTCCTCTGTTCGTTTCTGAGCTGCCGCCAGTTCTTCTACCCGTTCTTCCGTCCGCTTCTGCGCTTGAGCGAGTTCTGCAACAGTGAGAGTCAGTTGATCCACCCGTTCTTCCGTGCGCTTCTGGGCTTGCGCCAGATCCGCGACAATCGCCTTTAGTTCGTTAAAGTCTTTGGCCTTCACCAAGTCGTCATAGGCCTCACGGATCACTTCCGCCAGTAGGTGCGCTTGTTCTGGTGAGAATGCCGTCCGTAGCTTTTCTTCAAGTGCAGAGGTCATAGATAATTATGGTTCAGAGAGGAGAGGCATCATTATTTTTGAGACAACGGGTCTGCTTTACTATCCTTTGTAAAAGTCATTAACTTTTCTGAAGTTTTCTTTCATCTTTTCCCCAACACTGCTTAATATAATCAACACATCGGTATTCTTAAGCACACCTCTTACTTAAGGATAGCTCCATATCTCAATTGGTTTTATTGTCAAATATCGCTGGTTGCTGCCGGAGTAGGACGAAACTTCGGTGGGGGTAGCAGCTCGGAGGCTAAATATGATGACATCAGATCGCGGTTTTAGTGGCGGGGGAACACCACAGTTTACAGAAACGCTTCAGCCAGAACGATTACTCCAGCAACTCAGCACTTCAGGAGGCACAGGTTGCTTCAGGGTGAGCGTTCAAGGGCAGCAGTGGTTTCTCTACTTTGATCAGGGAAGTATTGTCTATGCTACCCACACGATTGAACCGGGCGATCGCTTTGAGCGCCATTTGCGGCAACTCAGCCAAAGTGTTCCTGCCCTCGATCGCGAGTTACGTGCCCAAGTCCGACAGCAATGGGAACAGGCCAACACCCCCACCCCGATCTATGAATATGAGAGTCTGCGCTGGTTGCTTACTCAAGACATCATTACCCCAGAGCACTTCAGCCGCCTAGTCGAGGGGCTAATCGTTGAAGTCCTAGAGTCGTTTTTATATCTCAAGAGCGGTCACCATCAACTTGTGCCCTATGTTGAAGTGCCAATTGTCAGCCGCTTTGACGCCACCCGACTGATTCAGCAGTGCAAATCCCGAATTCAGCAGTGGCTCAGCCTTGGCCACAAAATTGTCTCGCCTTTTCAGCGCCCCTACTTCTTTAGTGGTGCGCAAGTCAATTTAACCCCAGAGCAGCAGCAACGCTTGGGGTCGATGTTGCGGGGGTTTAGCTTCCGCCACTTGGCCGTGCTCATGAACCAAAATGAAATTGCCTTGGTGCGTAGCCTCTTACCCTTGATTGATAAAGGAGCCGTAGTCGTTCGTGAGCCGCAACACCCCTTTGATTTGCTGCCCAGTTTTGATGCCAGTTTGTGGCAGGAAACCACGCCTACCGTTACAGAGGAGAGTGGCGATTTGGGCAGTGGCTTTTTTACCTCAAAAGTGCCAAACCGTACCTATCGGATCATCTGCATTGACGATAGTCCGACCATGCTCAATGAAATTAAGCGGTTTTTGGCGGATGATGCCTTTGAAGTCATTGCCCTCAATGATTCTGTAAAAGCCCTGATGGAGGTGATGCGCCTCAATCCAGATCTGATCCTGCTGGACGTGGGGATGCCCAACATTGATGGTTATAAGTTTTGTAAAGTCATTCGCAACCATGAACGCTTTAAGTCAGTGCCGATCATTATGGTGACGGGTAACACGGGTCTCATTGACCGCGCTAAAGCCCGCCTCGTGGGAGCGACGGACTATATGACCAAGCCCTTTACTCAGGCGGAACTTCTCAAAATGGTGTTTCAGTACTTGACGTAGTACAGGCAACCTGTGGGCAGTATATTGACAGTAATCGATTATTTGAATTGACATTTGGGAGATGACATGACGACGGTTTTAGTGGTGGAAGATACCCCCTCGGAAATGGCACTGATTACCTCGTTTCTTAAGGACTCTGGCTATACCGTCATTGCGGCCACCGATGCCAAGGAGGCTCTAGAAAAAGTCACGCAGTACAAGCCCGATGTGGTGGTGACGGATGTGGTGATGCCAGGGATGAGCGGCTTTGAACTCTGCCGCAGTCTCAAGAAAAATCCGGAAACAGAAAAGCTCCCCATTGTTGTCTGCACGTCGAAAAACCAAGAGCTAGACCGCCTTTGGGCAATGAAGCAGGGGGCAGATGCCTATGTCACGAAGCCCTTCAGCCGTGAGGATCTACTGCGGGCACTGAAGTCGGTGGTGGTGTAGCGATGCTTGGGGCAGCACCTTGGTTGAATCATGGTGAAGGGCGGGGCGATTACCCAAAGAGTACGCTACGCGATCGCCCCCAAGGGGCGCCCTATTTGCGTTTGGTTATCCACGACCAATTCACGGCATTGCTGCCGATGACTGAGATTCAGCAGGTGTTGGTGATCCCACCGCAACAGCTCACGGTGATTCCCAATATGGCCGCAGTGGTGATGGGACTGCTGAACTTTCGTAACCGCATTGTTTGGGTACTGGATTTAGCCCACTTGCTCAACTTGGAGCCACTGGATGCGGATATTTCGGTGTTGACGATCGCGTTGCTGCACACCCCCAAGGGATACCTAGGATTGGCGCTCAAGGAGGTACGGGGGATCGTCCGTCTTCCCGAGGGAGCCATTCAATCGCCTGTGGGTACAGTGAGCGCGGCGCTGGTTCCCTACCTCAAAGGCTGTTGTCGCTTAGGAGAGGAGTTGTTCTTTATCCTTGATGGGGCAGCGATCGCCGAAAGGTCTTGCTCAAGTGTTCTTGCTGTTGATGTCGGATAGCACTGCTGTTAATGCTGTTAGGATGTGCCAACAATGACCACTGCCAAACCCTCCCTTGATATTCCTCCTTTGCCACCGTCGGTATTGAACTACCAACTCCCTCCCCTAGAGGAGAAAAAAGCCACAACCAACGGCAAATCCCCTGAGCAACCTGCATCCCCACCCCCCCCACCCCGCAAATTTTGGGGCTTACGTCCGAAACTGATTACCAGTGCCGTTGCCCTTGCAACACTGCCGATGATTGGTGTGGGCTTGGCGGCAAATGAAGTGGCGCGTCAACAACTGATGGAGCAGGTCTTGCAGCTCCAGCAGCAGGAAGCCAGTAGCGCTGCGCTCCAATTTGATAACTATCTGCGCGATCGCCGAGGGGATGCGCGCGTCTTGGCTTCGGTTTTGAATAATCGTTATAGCAGTGAAATTCAGCAGCGCGATCGCGCCCAACTGCAAGCCGTTCTCGATCAGTTCCTTGATGCTTACGTGGCCTACGACAGCGCCGCGATCATTGCCAACAATGGCCAAGGAACGGTTATTGCTCAATCCTCAGCGGGAAATCGTCTCGCCAACAATATTCTCCAAAATCAAGAGTACTTTAAGCTCGCGATCCAAACGCGGGGCGCGGTTTTAACCGTTGAGCCAACGCTGTCACTGCCAGAACGCCCCTTGGGGATGTTTTTAGCGGTACCGCTGATTAATCCTCAAAACCAGCAAATTATAGCGGTGCTGCGGTTGCGGGTACCCAAAAGCAGTATTCAGCAATTTCTGAAAACCTATGATCGCACTCAGCAGCAGAGTTTTTACCTCGTAGAGCCGGGGGGAACGATCTTTGCTGCCTCTATTCCAGCATTGCAGGGTAAACCCCTAGAGGAAGTCTTTCCCAAACTGGCTCAGTCTAGGGACAATACCTCAGCAAGTACGCTGACAGAACGGCGCCGCTCTGATGGCGAGTCCCAAATTCTCAGCTACACCACTGTTTCCCAACCCTTTGCCTCCATTGTCCTCGGCACCGACCAAGACTATGCCCTTAAACCCCTACGAAACCTGACATGGACACTCCTTTCGGGGGTGGTGGTGACGGCAATTGTGGCGGGGGCGATCGCCATCTACCTCAGCGATCGCGGGATTCAACCCCTGCTGCGAGCCACCAAGGCGGTGACGAAAATTGGTGAAGGGGATCTCCAAACCCGTCTGCCGGTGGAGGGGGATGATGAACTGGCAACCCTCAGCCGCACGATTAACCAGATGGCAGAACAGTTGGAACAATCCCTGATAGAAGCTCGACTGGCTGCCCAACGCGCCCAACAGTTACGTGATAGTGTCTTTCGTTTGACCCAGCAGAGCGATCGCCAGCAAATTCTCGATAATCTGGTCAATGAGGGGCGCCATCTTTTGGGGTGCGATCGCGTGATCTTCTATGAATTTGACGAGAACTATGTCGGCAAAGTCGTTGCCGAGTCTGTAGCCGTCGGCTGGCCCCAAGCCCTCGAACAGGTGATTGACGATCCCTGCTTCCGTCAAAATTGGGTTGATGCCTACACCAAAGGGCGCGTGCAAGCCACAGCAGACATTCTCAATGCTGGTCTGACGGAGTGCCACCTCAAACAACTTGCTCCCCTGAAGGTGCGAGCCAACTTAGTCGTTCCCGTGTTGGTGGAGAAAAAACTGGTCGCGCTTTTAATTGCCCACCAGTGCAGTGAGCCGCGTCAGTGGCAGCAGCCCGAAATTGATGCTTTCCTCCAGTTGGCCAACCAAGCCGGACTGGTGCTTGAGCGCAGCAAATTCCTTGAGCAGACCACCGCTGCCCAAAAAGAAGCAGAACGCCTTGCCCAAGAGCAACAGCAGCGTACGGAACGCATTCAAATGCAGTTGATTAACCTGCTCACCGAAGTCGAGGCGGCCTCCCAAGGGGATCTGACGGTACGGGCCGACATCACCGCCGATGAAATTGGTACCGTTGCCGACATCTTCAACTCCCTCATTGAGAGTCTGCGGGACGTGGTTGTCCAAGTGAAAGCCACCACGGAAAAAGTGAACACCGCCCTCTTGGCGGATGAGACAGCCATGACAGAGTTAGCAGAAGAATCGCTGCGGCAAGCCAAGAAGGTGAAGCGGATGCTGGAAGCGGTTGAGGCGATGTCCACCTCCATTGAATCCGTGGCCAACAGCGCCAACGAAGCGGCAGAAGTGGCTCGCAAAGCTTCAGAGCGAGCCGTGACCGGTGGTGAAACCATGGATGCCACCGTTGATAGCATTCTCCACCTGCGGGAAACCGTGGCCGAAACCGCCAAAAAGGTGAAACGCTTGGGCGAATCCTCGCAACAGATTTCCAAGGTGATTTCGCTGATTAACCAGATTGCCCTACAAACCAACCTCTTGGCCATCAATGCCAGTATTGAGGCTGCCCGTGCCGGTGAAGAAGGCCGCGGCTTTGCTGTGGTTGCCGAAGAGGTGGGTGAACTAGCGGCGCGATCGGCAGCGGCCACCCGCGAAATTGAGCAAATCGTAGAAACAATTCAGCAGGAAACTCATGAGGTGGTGAGTGCCATGGAAACAGGTACGGCTCAGGTGGTTGAAGGCACCCGCCTTGTGGAGGTAACCAAGCAAAATCTCCAAGAAATTGTGCAGGTGTCACAGCACATTGACGAACTGGTGCAGTCCATTTCCCAAGCTACTGTCTCCCAAGCCCGCACCTCCAACACCGTCAATACCCTCATGAAAGACTTTGCCAAGGTCTCTGAGGGGATGTCTGCTACGTCCAAGCAGATTTCTGAGTCTTTGCAAGCCACCGTGGACATTGCTCAGGAACTCCAAAACTCCGTCAACATCTTTAAGGTGACTGCTGAGGGATAACCATGCCCGAACCCGGCGTTGAGGAAACGATTCGTCTCCAGTTCCTCGAGGAGGCTCAGGACTACCTGCAAACCATTGAAGCAGGGATACTGGAACTCTCCCACCAGCCAAGGGTGATTGATGCTGTACTGCGGGCAGCTCACTCCATTAAAGGGGGGGCAGCGATGATGGGCTTTATGTCCCTCAGTGAACTGGCGCATCGCCTTGAGGATTTCTTCAAGGTCTTGAAATCGCGCCCCTGCGACGATGTTGAAGTGCAACACCTCCTGCTCAAAGCAGTGGATCAACTGCAAGCAGTCATTACCCTCCATCGCCAAGGCGTTAACCCCAATGAGGGCTGGTGGCGCACCCAAGTCGAGCCAATTTTGGATGAGTTGCAGGGACGGCTGGGAGATCCCACGGCGGAGGATGATCTGGCGCTCCTCAGTGGTGATGATGGCCAGCAGATGCGGGTGGTGCTCTTTGAAACCGAGGTGGAAGCCTGCCTACAACGCTTGGAAACTGTTCTGCAAACCTCCGGCCAACCCTGCCTCAAGGAGGAGCTGGCGATCGCCGCCCAAGAACTGGAAGGCCTCGGACAAATGCTCGAACTGCCTCAATTTGCTGAGTTTTGTGCCTCCGTCAGTGCCTATCTGGAGCAACCCAACTGTGATGTCAGCGAAGCGGGTGCCCACATTGTGCAGCAATGGCGCCGCTGTCAAGCCCTCGTGATTACTGGTCAACTGGAGGCTCTGCCCACCCGCTTGGAAATCCCGGAAACCGATGACGAGGATCAAACCATTATTGATTTACCGCTGGCCAACCTCAATCAAGAATTAGGGGTCGAGGATTTTGCCAGTGCTGAAGTGGAGGCCTTCTCCTTGGGTGATTTATTGTCCCCCCCACCCACCCCTACAGCAGCCCCTTCCCCTGCGCCAGAGGCTGAGACCACCCCAGTAACTCCCCAGCCCCAAGAACCCAAGGAAATGACCGTGCGGGTGCCGGGGCATCAGTTGGATCAACTGAGTGATCTGATGGGGGAATTGCTCATTGAGTGTAATGGTCTGGATTTACAACGGGAGCGCCTCCATGATCTGCTAGTGGGTCTCAAGCAAAAAGTGCGTGCCCTTGAGCGTGCCAACTTTCGTCTGCGCGCAGAGTATGACCGTGTCAGTGCCCCCCATCACTTTAATCCCCAAAATCAGCATGGCTTCGATGTTCTCGAGTTCGATCGCTATACCGATGTGCATCTGCTCTCCCAAGAGGTGATGGAAACCATTGTCCAAGTACAGGAAATCACCAGCGATTTGGAATTGAGCCTAGAGGACACCGAACGCACTGGCCGTGATCTTAACCGCACCGCCAAGCAACTTCAAACTCGGTTTACCCAAGTGCGGATGCGCCCCTTTGCGGATCTGGCCAACCGCTATCCTCGCCTAATCCGCGAATTGAGTCGCGAGCATGGTAAAAATGTCAACTTAGAGATTGAGGGCAGCCACGTTCTCATTGACCGCACGGTGTTGAGTGTGTTGGCAGATCCCCTCTTGCACCTTGTCCGCAATGCCTTTGATCACGGAATAGAACCCGCAGAGGAACGCCAAGCCCTTGGTAAGCCCGCAGCGGGAACCATTACCCTAAAGGCGGCCTATCGCGGCAACCAAACCGTCATTACTGTGGCGGATGATGGCCGAGGCCTAAATCCAGAGAAAATTCGGCAAACGGCACGGCGATTGGGCTTAGCCCGGGACTGGTTGGAAACCGCGAGCGATCGCGACCTTTGGCAACTGATTTTTGAGCCGGGCTTTTCAACGGCCTCACAGGTGACCAGCCTCTCCGGGCGTGGTGTTGGCATGGATGTAGTGCGCACCAATCTGCGGCAAATTCGTGGGGACATCCAGATCCACAGTACCCCCGGCCAAGGCACACGATTTATAATTACAATTCCCTACACCCTCTCAGTGGTACGGGTGCTCTTGGTGGAGGCCGCTGGCATGCTCTTGGCGGTACCCACCGAAGAAATCGAGGAAATGGTGCTGGCCGATCGCTACCCGCCCATCGAAACCCTTGGCTCAACCCTAATTGACTGGGAAGGCTATCTCATTCCTTTAATTGACCTCACCCAGATTTTCCACTTTCAGCGCCCCTATCGTCCTGTGGAAATGGAGGGCGCACCCACAATTAACGAGCCAACCCTGATGATTATCAGTCAAGGGGACAGTGCCCTTGCCCTGCGGGGCGATCGCTATTGGAGCGAGCAGGAAGTCACCATTCGCCAAGTCGAAGGCGAATTAGCCCTCCCCCAAGGCTTTAGTGGCTGCACAATTTTAGGGAATGGCCGCATTGTCCCCCTACTCGATCCCCTTGCCCTCTTTGATTGGTCAGAACAAGAGAGTTCTCATGCCCCTGTGGCTAGCCCCGTTGCCCCTAGCCAAGACACCGTCCTTGTGGTTGATGATTCAGTGAACGTGCGGCGTTTTCTCGCCAGTACCCTCGAAAAAGCCGGCTATCGGGTTGAGCAGGCCAAAGATGGTCAGGAAGCCATTGATAAACTCCAAGGGGGGCTACACGTCAACGCTGTTATCTGCGACATTGAAATGCCCCGCCTCGATGGATTTGGCGTCCTCACTCAAATTCGCCGCATTCCCCAGTGCCAAAACACCCCCGTCATGATGCTGACCTCCCGCACGGGTCAAAAACATCGCCAGCTTGCAGAACGCCTAGGGGCAGCCGCCTACTTTAGCAAACCCTTCCGCGAAAGTGACCTCTTGGCCACCCTTGATCAGTTGATCCGCCATGCTTAAAAGCCGCCGTCGCCGCCAAAGCCAACCCGTTGTTTTAGAGCAGTTCCTGACCTTTATCGTGCGTCAAGAGCAGTTTGCCGTGCCCATGGCACAGGCCTATCGGGTCATTCCTTTACCTCCCATTCATGGCGACCCCCACCAGCGGGGGATTGGCCTTGTCACCTATGAGAATCACGAAATTCTAGTCATTGATATTGGCTGCTGTCTCTTTGATGATCCCCTCTCAACCTCAGAAACCCAGAAGCTGAAATTTTTGCTCATTCTCCAGCCTCGCTTAGAAGGGGAATGGCTTGGCCTGCCCCTCACAGAACCCCCCGTGATTGAGCGCATTCCACGGGATGCCATTCATCCCATTCCCAGCAACTATCTCCACTGGGGGAGTATTCACAGCGTCAGTTCCCTCATGGTCAGTAGTCAAGAAGATCAGGAGCTACCCCCGATCTTTATCGTTGATATTGAGCAGGTTCTGCACACCCTAAAAACGCGATAACCTGCCTGCATTTCTAGATGGAGGCGCACCAGCCATGAGTACGCTGTATGAAACCGACTTTTATAGCTATTCCAATAGAGAATGAGATATCATCTAGCACAATACTTGCGAATCACCTCATCCATAGAACAGTTTAACCCTGCATACATCCGCGCTCGCTTCAGCGCACTAAAGTCGTGCTCAATCACATTCAAATCAAGAGAGTATTTCGGTAAAAATAACACCTCGTGACCCGCCGCTTTCACCACTGCCTGAATCACCCCTTTCGGATGAATCGGTGCATTATCCATCATCAACAACGAACGTTTCTCTAACGCTGACAAACAGTACTGACTCAGCCAGCTCACAAACCCTAACGCATTCAAATATCCTGAAAACAGCATCGGCGCTATGAAGTCTTTCTGGTGTCTATACCGTCCTGCGACTCAACTCTCTCTTTTCTGACGCTTCCCCGCTCGCTCTCCATCAATTCGTTGGCCTCGCGCTGACCACCCATACTCAGACTCCACTCGATCGCTGGGCACGGTCGATTAAACGGTCATCGGGATGGGCAGCAACATCCGCTGCTAAGGCCGCCCAATCCAGCTTCCAAGGACGACGGGGGACAACCGTGGGGGCTAAGTCGCCTCGCTTCAGCCAGCGATGGATGGTGGCGCGGCTCACCTGAAAAATTTGAGTCGCTTCACTGATTTTGCCACCTTGCTTGATATAGGAGACAACCCGCTCTCGTCAGTCCAAGCTATAGCTCATATTCTTGAGTAACATTCATGACGCTTTGAGTATAGCCTATCCCTCTTGAAAATATCTCATCTCCTTTCGAAATGGCTATAGCGATCGAAGTTGATGGCTCATCCCACGATAGCGAAGAAGCTCAAGAGCAAGACTGCTACCGTCAGCAAAGGCTTGAAGCCTTAGGGGTTCGATTCTTGCGGTTTCGAGATGAAGAGGTGCGCCACAATGTTGAGGCAGTCCTTGAGGCGATCGCAACCTAGATTAAGGACAACGCTCCCAAAACTCCCCCTCTAGGGAGGGATTAGGGGTGGGTCTGAGTTGGGCTGACTACGGACAGGGATGCGAAGGGAATTCTTGCCCTGTGAATTGCTGCGTGAATCTCATTTGTGACCTCTGCCCATCAAACTAAGAAGCCTCCCATGGCTTTCTAGTTCTCCTCATCCCAAACTGACGTGGGTGAGATGATGTGTTCGTGCTAAACGCTAGCCGAATCAGCGTCAATCCCTAGAAGGGCACCTCATCTAGGTTAATATCTTCGGGTTCGGGGGGTGGGGGCGCCACTTTCGGTGTCATAGGTGCCGTGGCTGCGGGTGTGGCCATTGGGGTTGCTGCGGGCTGGGCGGGATGATCCACAATGTTGCCGTCAACGGTGTAGAAGCGGCTCACTACCAACTCGGCACGTTTTTCTTTGAAACCTTCGGGGCGGTCAATGGTGTCCATTTTTAGCCGGCCTTCGAGGATCAGGCGATCGCCCACTTTGCATTCTGCCTGCATTTTTTGCCCCAAATTGCCCCAAGCCACTGTTCGCAAACTCATGGGTGGCTCTTCACTGCGCAGGCTAGCAAACTGCACCACCATTGTGGCCACCGCCATCTGATTTTCTTGGGTGTAGCGCAGTTCTGGCGCTTGAATCACTTCTGCAAAGAGGACGCAACTGTTCATCCGATCGGCTTCCAACAGGTCGTGTTCTTTCCAGTATAGTCCCAACGGCTGCCGCGACAAGGCCACAGGATCAATACAGCGCGACTCTGGGGTTCTCCCTAGCACAGACGGCTGTAGCCAATTGTATCTTCTTATACTATCATATAGTTAATTAGATAAATTTACAGAGGATACGGTTATGGCACGGGTGGTTGTCCTTGGGGCAGGCATCGGCGGGTTGTCTACAGCCTACGAATTAAGGCACCGTTTGGGCGATCGCCATCAAGTGGTCTTGGTCTCCGATGTGAATCGCTTTACATTTATTCCGGGACTAGTGGCAGTTGCCCTTGGACACCATTCCCTCGAACGCCTGCAAGTGCCCCTAGGGATCGTGAGCCGTCGCCATGGGTTGCAATGGGTGCAAGGCAAAGTTCAGCAGATTGACCCTAAAGCTAAGAAAGTCTATTTGCCTGAGCAAACCCTTGACTACGACTATTTAGTGATTGCCACAGGGGCAGAACTCGCCCTCGATTTGATTCCCGGCCTTGGCGTTCACAGTTATTCCGTGTGTACCCCCGCCCACGCAGTTGCCGCCCATCGAGCATGGCAAGCATTCCTCAAAGACCCCAAGGATTTAGTTGTGGGTGCGGCGCCGGGAGCCAGTTGCTTTGGGCCTGCCTATGAATTTCTGTTTTTGGCGGAGTATGCCCTGCGGCGTCATCGGTTGCGCGATCGCGTCAAGATTACATTCATTACTCCTGAACCCTACATTGGCCATCTGGGGATTGGCGGCTTGGCCAACAGTGATCAACTCACCCTAGACCTGATTGCACAGCGGGGCATTGAAACCATCACGAATGCCGAGATCACGGCCATTGAGCCGCATCGGATTTTGTTGCGGGATGGACGGGTAATCCCCTTTGGCTACAGCATGATTTTGCCACCTTTTCGCGGGCCAGCCTTTGTGCGTGCCTCGGGTCTTGGCAATGAAAAGGGATTTTTGCCCCTGCTGCCCACCCTTCAGCACCCCGACTATCCTGAAATCTATGGGGTCGGTATTAGTGTTCACCTGCCGCCGATAGAAGTCACCCCTGTGCCTATGGGCTTGCCCAAGACGGGTCAAATGACCGAGGAGATGGCGATCGCCGTCAGCCACAATATTGCTGTTGCCCTTGGGGAATTAGCCGCTGACCCTGTGGTGCCGACACTGGATGCCCTCTGTTTTGCCGACTTTGGTGACACGGGTATTGCCTATATTGCCGCTCCTGTGATTCCTGAGACCCTCGGGCAGAAGCGCCGCTTGGCCTACGCTATTCAAGGATTGTGGGTGAGTTGGGTCAAGGCTGTCTTTGAGCGCTACTTCCTGCTGAAAATGCGATGGGGGCTAAGTGTTCCTTGGTTTGAACAGTGGGGACTGCGGCTCTTCTTTGGCCTTTCCCTTGTGCGTCCCCTTCACCCCCCCCTAGTTTCCAAGCAGCAACCGTTCGCAAAAGTTTGATATGCAACCGTTAACAACACTGACAAGGAGTAATTTTTATGGCGCGCCTCTTTCTCATGGGTCTGTTGATGGTTTGTCTATGGCTCAACAGTTCCTCAGCCACATTGGCCAATGTGAATCCCGATGAACTGGGGAAAGCCGTAACCGCCATTGAACAGTTGGATCAAATGCGCATTGGCCTTGCCTCTACTTTAGAAGGAAGTCCCACGGAACCCACCCTTGACACCTTTAAGACTGTTTGTGCCCCCGTAGGCAAGAAAGCGAAGGAAATTGCTGCTGCCAATGGCTGGCAACTGCGTCAGGTAGCCCTCAAGTACCGCAACCCCAACCATGCCCCGCGCACAGCGCTGGAAGTGCAAGCCCTCAATCGCTTTGATAACAATCGTCAACTCCAAGCCTTTTGGCAAACGGATGCTGCAGGGGTGCACTACTTCCGTCGCATTGATGTCCAAGCCAGTTGCCTTGCCTGTCATGGGGCGAAAAATCGGCGGCCTGCCTTTATTCAAGAAAAATATCCCAGCGATCGCGCCTATGGCTTCCGTGTTGGTGATCTGCGGGGCATGTACGCTGTGACGATTCCGCAAATTCAACAGGCACTCCAAACCTCACCCTAGGGAGGAACTTCAATGAAACGTTGGCAGCGTTTGTTACTTGTGATCCTGCTCGTCATTCCCCTGTGGCTAGCGGTGTCCCCCAGTAGCCCTGCCATGATGCGCACCATTGAAGAGGCTCCCAATCAAGTGGTGGTGCAGTCGCGGCATCAGTTGCGCGATAATCGTGGCTTCACGTGGCAGGTGATTCTCTTTTCCCGTCGTGACCAGTTGCAATTACGCTTGGTGGGGTTTCCCGAGCAGTACCACTTTCGCCATCCCGATCCCTTGGTGCTGATCACATCGAGCGGTCAAACCCTCACAGCCGTAGATGACTTTCCCAAGGCAGACTCCGTTGCCAATGTGGGACAGTTTGACCTGTTGCCCCTCGCCTCGCAATTGCCCAAGAGTGAACCTTTGGTACTGCGTCCGCCCCTAGAGGAGCAGGGGATTGAGATTGCTGTGCCTGCGGCTGTGGTAATTGAATGGCACGCTCTGATGGAGGGAGCCTAGGAACGGGGGCTGATGGGCATAGGTGTTCCGAGGGCAAGGAGCAGGGCTTGGGCTTTGCTCAGGGATTCTTGCCATTCCCGCTGTGGATCACTGTCGGCCACAATACCGGCGCCCACCTGTCCCCAGGTCGTCTGGCGATCGCCTGCCACCAACAAGGTACGGATGAGGATATTCAAGTCCAAATGCCCCCGCTGATCCCAGTAGCCACAGGAACCGTAGAACAAATTGCGGGGAAAGGGTTCCAGAGCCGCCAAAATCGCCATGCAGCGCACCTTGGGACAGCCAGTAATCGTGCCGCCGGGAAAGAGGGCACGGATCACATCCACAGGAGACAGCCCCGGCTGCAACGTGCCGCGAACATTGCTCACCAAGTGAATCACATGGCTGTAGTACTCCAGCGTTAGGAGTTCATCCACCACCACACTGCCCCACTGGCACACTCGCCCCAAGTCATTGCGCTCTAAATCCACGAGCATCATGTGTTCTGCCTGTTCCTTGGTATTGCTGAGAAGTTCCTCGGCCTGGGCGCGATCGCCCGCTGGGGTTTGGCCGCGCGGACGGGTACCAGCAATGGGTCGGGTTTGCACCCTATCTCCCTGCACTTGCACCAAGCGTTCCGGTGAGCAACTGACAATGTAGCCCCAAGGGGTCTGCCAAAAACTGGCAAAGGGAGACGGGTTAATCTGCTGCAGCCGCAGGTATTGTTGCCAAGGATCAACGCGCCCGTAATGGCAAAAGCGGGCCGACAGATTGGCTTGAAAAATATCGCCAGCGCGAATATGGCGGAGAATCTGCTGCACCGCTGCTTGGTAGGTATCGGGTTGCCAGCCAGCGGCTAGTTCAATGCTGCCGGGGCGATCGGGCACCCAGAGAGATGGCTCAGGGGGTGTTTCCGCAAGCGCTTCTTGCAGCGCTGCCAGTTGGCTAGGGGTCGAAGCCGCCAAGTAGAGCAGATCTTCCTGATGATCCAAGACGGCGAAGGCTTGGGGTTCATACCAAAAGGCCACTGGAAAAGGGAGAGGATCAGGCTTCAGAGGCGGCAGGGCTTCAATTTCCCACGCCAACTCATACCCCAGCCATCCCAACCAGCCACCAGTAAAGGGCAGATGGCGCACCGCTTCAGGAACCGCTTCACATTGGGGAAAGCGTTGTAGCGTCGGCAGGACTTGACCCAAGGAGAGTGGCCACTGGCGATCGCGCCGTGGTGACCCCGCACAAATGGAATAGCGCGCTTGGGGAGTCGGGGCTTGGGCTGGACTTTCGAGGAGGACGGCAATCGGCTCCGCCAAAAATAACTGCTGAAAAACGGCGCGACCCGTGCGACGCCGCAGCGGCAAACAGCACCATAGCCACGGCTGACAGGGGAACATCAATGGTGTGTCACCCCCAACCAACCCAAACGAACCAACCAAAATAACCCCATGCCCCCCAGAGCCAACCAATCTCGCCGCTGCAGTCGCAGATGGTGCCAGGGATTATCGTAGGTTCCCGGTTCTTGAAAGCCCCGCACCTGCATCGCACAGGCCACCTGTTCTGCCCGCAGGAGTAAATTGTCCAACAGCCGTACTGCTAAGGTGAGCCACAACTTGATGCTGCCCTTAATGCCCACCAGTCGCCAATTGATGGCACGCGTCCGCACTGAGCGGCTCAGGTTTTGCACCTCTTCTAAGACCAAGGGAATAAACCGCAGCGACAGCGTCAAGGTCAGGGCAATTTCGGCCACCGGCAGCTTAAAGCGTTTCAGGGGCTGCATCAGATTTTCCAAGCCAGCGGTGACTTCCTCAGGGGCAGTGGTGAGCAAAAACAGATGCGTACTGTAAAGGAGCGTAAACAGGAGGGTACTCAGGCGTAACCCCAAATCCAGCGATCGCTGGGAAACTTGCAGATGAATCGGAAACTGACCCACTTGGGCACGAAACTGCCACAGGATATAACTGTAGCTCGTGGGCGGAGCGGTGGCTGCCAAAGGGCGGCGGGGTTGATAGGTGACCGCCATCCCATCGGGCATCAAAGCCGTGATGACTAGAATTAAACTCCCCACCAAGAGGAGCCACAGCAGTTGCCGCCGCCACACCCGTGCGGGAATCCCCCCTAGGAGGGTCAGGAAAATTAAACTAACCACTAGCCCCAACCGCCAAGTGACATCCGCCAAAATAGGTGCCAACAGAAACGTCATCAACCATGCCAACTTAACCCGCGGATCAAGGCGGTGCAGCCAAGTCACCGGTTGTTCAAGGTATAGCCCCAAAGGGAGCGATCGCAGGAGATCCATGGAAAATAACTAGTTCTTCTCCAGTTCCCGCCGCAGGGCTTCCAACTCTGGATCGTAGGCAGGGGTGCTGCTGGGTGACAGTTGCGGGTTGGCCAATTCTGCCTTCAGCCGTGCCAAATCGTCATCCACACTGCCGGCTTCGAGGGCGGCAAACTTGGCTTCGAGGGTATCGCTATTGAGTTCAGCCACGGCTTGGGAGCGAGCCTCCATTTCCTGAACCCGTTCCTCCATGCGCTCAAAGGCGGCCATGGGGGCATTGGTGTTGAGGCTGCTAAAGGTTTGTTGCAGTTGCTCTGAGGCCTTGGCTGCCCGTGCCCGTGCCACCAGCATTTCTTTGCGGGTTTTCGCTTCCGCAATCTTGCTTTCAAGCTGCTGCATTTGTTTTTTGAGGGCTTCCACTTGGGTCACAGACTGCTCCAGTTGCCCTTTGAGAGCCATGGCTGCATTCAGTGCTGTTTTTTTGCGACTCAAGGCCTCAAGCGCTAGTTGCTCATCCCCATGTTGCAGGGCAATTTTGGCACGGCGCTCCCACTCAGCCGCCTGCTGTTGATGTTGGTTGAACTGTTGCTCTAACCGCTTTTGGGAGGCGATCGCTTGGGCGACGGCTTGCCGCAGGGTCACCAGATTGTCCTGCATTTCAATCATGGTCTGCTCAAGGATTTTTTCGGGATCTTCAGCAGCACCCACCAGCGCATTGAGCCAACTGCGAACCACACGGCTGACGCGATCAAACAGTCCCACAGCGTTATCTCCCTATTGGTTCCTTATCTATAGCAGTATGCCACTTTCCTTAGACCCTTTGGCCACGAGTTCCAAAAACGGTCGCTGCCCTAGGCTTAAGCTATAGTAAAATCATCAGAATCCTGATCCTACTTTAGTGATGTCTGCTTCTTCGGGGCGACCTTCAGACGCCTTTGATAAACACGGTTTTCTCAGTCGCTACGCCCCAGCCATGATTAATCAAAATAGAGCTGATCAAATGCTGGCAGACTATGCCAAAGGGCGGCGTGACTTTCGGCGACTGGATTTGCGCGGTGTCACCCTAGAAGATGTGAATTTGGCGGGGGCAGATCTCAGTGGCTCGGATTTAAGCAATGCCACACTGACCAACGTGGATTTGACCAATGCCAAGCTGATTGAAGTTAAGCTGATCAATGCTGAACTGACGGCTGTGCAATTGCGCCAAGCCAACCTGAGTCGCGCCAACCTGCGGGGTGCCACACTGACCCACACGTCTTTAGCCACGGCAACCCTGCGGGGAACAGTCCTGCCCAATGGCCGCTGGTCCGATTAGCTAAAGCTGGTGCAAAAAAGCTTGCAGCCGTTGCCAAAAGCGCTCCATCTCCGCTGGTGTGCCAATGGTGACCCGAATTCCGCCAGCGATCGCCCGCACAAGGGTACCCTGACGCCGCAAGGCATCACACAGGGGCTGGGTGTATTGCGGTTCCTGCAAGCGGAAAAAGAGGAAATTGGCCACACTCGGCCATACCCGCAGTTGGGGGCAACCCTGAAGCCGTTCATAGAGGCGCTCCCGCTCTGCTAGCACCGTGGGAATCTCTGCGAGCAACGCCGGCCGATGGTCAAGGGCAACTTGCGCCGCCACTTGAGAAAACGTAGGCAGGTTATAGGGCAGACGAACCTTTTCTAAAACCGCAATCACCTCGGCATTGCCAATGGCGTAGCCCACCCGATGGGCGGCGAGTCGAAAGGCCTTGGAAAACGTACGCAGAATCAACCAGTTGGGATGCGCTGCCAAGTCCCCCACCAGTGTCTTGCCCGAAAATTCAAAATAGGCCTCATCAATCACCACTAAAATGTCCTCAGGCAGCTGCCGTAGCCAGTCCACCTCCGCTGCGGTTAGAGGGTTCCCCGTCGGCGAGTTGGGTTGCAGCATAAAGAGAACGCGCACGGGGGGAGTCGCTTGGGCAATGAGGGTATTGGCTTCAGCAATTTCCACGGCAAAGGTGTCAGGATCGCGGGGCGATCGCTGGACGGGAATCCCTAGGGTTTGGGCGAGGATCCCGTATATGGAAAATGTCGGTTCTGCCACTAGGATAGAACCGTAGCCCCCGATCGCAGTGGCCAGTAAAATCGAGCGAATTAGCTCATCGGAGCCGTTGCCCACCGCAATTTGGTGTGGGGAGATTTCAGTTGGGCTGTGTTCACTGACATAGCGGGCGATCGCCTGCCGCAGCGGCCAATGGTGACTGTCGGGATAGCGATGACTGGCGAGGGTGCTGACATACTGTTGAGCTAACGCCTCCTTAAGGGCAGTGGGCAAATCCCACGGAAACTCATTGGTATCGAGGTAATCCAGTTCTAGGGGTAGGGAGTCGCTCGTGGGGGTGGAGTAGGCGCGGAGGTTGCTCAGTTCTGGACGAAGAAACGTCGCCATGCCAAGACGGTATAAAGGGATTCAACTATAATAACACTGAGCTTTTTGCCCTAATTTGCTGCCAGCCCTGACACTCAATCTTCATCTTTTGATTACGTAGAGGCGAATGTTCCTATGGCGCGTACCGACTTCAAAGATTACTACCAAATCCTCGGGGTCAGCAAAAATGCCACGGATGCCGAAATTCGGCAAGCCTTTCGCCGCCTCGCGCGCAAGTATCACCCCGACTTAAACCCAGGGGACAAAGAGGCAGAAGCTCGTTTCAAGGAAATTAACGAAGCCCACGAAGTGCTCTCGGATCCGGAAAAACGACGCAAATACGATCAATTTGGTCAGTATTGGCAACAGGCCAGTGCGGCGGGTGCTGGTGGCTTTAATGTCAATATTGGTGACTTTGGCGCTGACTTTAGTCAGTTTGGCAGCTTTGAAGACTTTATCAACGAGTTGCTGGGGCGATTTGCCACCGGCACGACCACAGGGCGTACCCGCACTTGGAGCAGCGCTGGCTTTGATTCATCGGCATTTGGCGGCAGCGATGTTGATGCGGAAGTGCAAATTAGCTTCCAAGAGGCCTTTCAGGGCTGCCAGAAATCATTCGCCATTGGTAATGAACAGGTGACTGTGACGATTCCCGCTGGTGTTAAGCCAGGGACAAAGTTGCGGCTGCGGGGCAAAGGTCAATATAACCCCTACACCCAACAGCGAGGGGATTTATATCTCACGGTACAGGTGGCGCCTCATCCCCTCTTCCGCTTTGAAGAGGATCAATTGGTGATTGATTTGCCGATCACGCCGGATGAAGCTGCCTTGGGTGCTCAAGTCACGGTGCCGACGCCCTCTGGGACTGTGGTTTTGAATGTGCCTGCGGGCACGCGATCGGGGCAATCACTGCGGTTACGGGGCAAAGGGTGGCGCAGTAGTAGCGGCATTGCTGGCGATCTCCTTGCTAAGGTACAAATTGTGCCCCCCAAATCCCTGAGTGCCCAAGAAAAAGAACTCTACGAAAAGTTGCGATCGCTGCGCACCTTTAACCCCCGTGCCCATTGGCCGCTCTAAGTTAGGGAAATTGCCGCGATTTTACAGCTTGGCAGTAGCTCTTAAGGGCAGCGATCGCCTGAGTGCCCAAGTCGGCATACACCTTAGCAAAGGGGGGCACCTGCGGGCTTAAGCCCAAAACATCTGCCGTCACGAGCACCTGACCATCACAGTGGGGGCCGGCGCCAATTCCAATCGTGGGAATTTTCAGCTTGGCGGTAATCTGCTGTGCCAAATCCGCAGGAATATGCTCCAAAATGATGCCAAAGGCACCTGCTTCGGCCAGAGCAAGGGCATCTGCGAGAATTGCTTCTGCCCCCTGTGGCGTCTTCCCCTGTTGTCGCCATCCCCCCAACTGATGCACCCGCTGCGGCAACAGACCCACATGACCCAGCACCGGGATGCCGGCCTCCACTAAGCGCCGCGTTGCTGCCTGCACCACGGGTGAAGCACCTTCCATTTTCACTGCCTGTACATCTGCTTCTTTGACTAAACGCCCCGCCGATCGCAGGGCCTGCTCTGGGCTTTCGTGGTAGCTCAAAAAGGGTAGGTCACACACGAGGAAACTGTGGCTGACGCCCCGCCGCACCGCCTGCGCATGGTGAATCATCTGATCAAGGGTCACCGGCAACGTGGTTTGATAGCCAAGGGCAACCATACCAAGGGAATCCCCGACAAGGATCACATCCACCCCCGCCGCATCCAATAGCCGCGCCCACAGATAATCCCAAGCCGTGAGCATGGTAATTGGCTCTCCCTGCTGTTTTTTTTGCTGGAGTTGGGGTAATGTGACGGGGCGACGCACCATAGTTCCATGCACCATCAGAGCGCTGTATCCCCATCCTCTAAAGGAACGCTCAAAACGTCAATTTAGCCACAGGCATAGAGTCTAGTGATATGATTGGGGCGCGATGTTAGCCACAATACGCATGTCTTTGCCTGCCTTTGTCGAAGCCCTATTAACCCCTGCTGCGTACCCCCATGCAGTGACCTCTCCCATTCAATTGCTGCAAACCCATATTTCCTACGTATTTCTGACGGGGGACTATGCCTATAAGGTGAAAAAGCCGGCGGATTTTGGCTTTTTGAACTTTACAACCCTAGAAAAGCGGCTATTTTACTGTCGGGAAGAGTTACGGCTGAATCGCCGTTTGGCGTCAGATCTCTACTTGGCGGTGGTGCCCATTGTGGCGGTGGGCGATCGCTATTTTGTGGCGGCTCCCCAAGACTTACCTGCGGGAGCTGAGGTGATTGACTATGCCGTGCAAATGCGGCAATTTGATCAGTCGCAACTGTTTTCTCACCTCTTTGCCGCCAACCAAGTCACCCCCCACCTAATTGAATCCCTCGGTAAAGAACTGGCTCACTTTCACCGCACGGCTGCCACCAGTCCCCACATTAGTGAATTTGGCTCCCCGCGGGCGATCGCCCAAGTGATTAACAATTGCCATGCCTTGGCAGCTCAGTTTGTCGGTCGCTGTCAATCCCCAGAGCAGTACGCGGCAATTCAAGCCTTTACCGATGACTTTTTGACGCGGCATCAGGAGTGGTTGGTGCAGCGGCAAGCCGGGGGCAAAATCCGCGAGTGCCATGGCGACCTGCACCTGAACAATATCTGTCTGTACAACGGCAGGGTGCAAATTTTCGACTGTATTGAGTTCAACGAAGAATTTCGCAACATTGATGTCATTTACGACGCCGCTTTTTTGCTGATGGATCTGGAGTTTCGGGGGCGCGGCGACTTGGCCAATCTTTTCCTCAACACCTACTTAGAGTGGAGTGGGGACTACGCTGGGGCAGTGCTGTTGCCCCTTTACCTTTGCATCAGAGCCTATATTCGCGGCAATGTGAACGCCTTGGCCCTCAATGATCCCGCCATTAGCGAGGCCGAAAAGGCAGACATCCAAGCCACAGCCGCCGCTTACTATGCCGCCGCCTATCGCTATACCCAACCGCGTCAAGCCAAGCTCTATGTCATGTGTGGTCTCTCCGGAGCAGGCAAAAGTACACGGGGGCGGGGTCTGGCTCAAGGGGAGCAGGCCATTCAAATCCGCTCCGATGCCGTGCGTAAGCACTTGGCGGGCATCCCCCTTGACCGCCACAGCAGTGATTTCCCGCAGGTCGATCTCTATTCTGAGGCCATGACCCAAAAAACCTATAATCAGCTCTTGGCCTATGCAGAATTGTTGCTGCGTCAAGGACAAACGGTGATTTTGGATGCGAAATACGATCGCGTGGCGCTGCGCCAACCCGTGATTGCCCTTGCAGAGAAACTGCACGTGCCCCTAGAGATTCATTTCTGTAGTGCACCCCCGGAGGAATTGCGCCGTCGCTTGAGCGATCGCCAAGGGGATATTGCCGAGGCCACGCCCGATCTCATTGCTGCCCAAATGGCCAGTTTTGAATCCTTTTTGCCTAGGGAGGAACCCTACGTTCGCCATGTGTGTGACTAGGACGAGCGCGACTGATAATAGGAACAGTGCAATAGGACGGGTCTGATGTATCACATTGGTTTACTGGGGTTGGGCACTGTTGGTGGTGGTGTGGCACAAATTTTGGCGGATCCAGCGGGGCGCCATCCGCTGATCAAGGAACTGGCGATCGCCCAAGTGGGGGTACGGAATATCCATAAACCCCGCGCCATTGCCCTTGATCCGCAACTGTTGACAACAGATTTAGAAAGTATTGTCACCAACCCAGCCATTGATATTGTGGTGGAAGTCCTCGGCGGCATTGAACCGGCGCGATCGCTCATCCTCAAGGCCATTGCCCACGGCAAGCACATTGTCACCGCCAATAAGGCCGTGATTGCCCGTCATGGTGCTGAAATTTTTGATGCGGCCAATGCCCAAGGGGTCTATGTGATGCTCGAAGCGGCCGTGGCTGGTGGGATTCCCGTCATTCAAGCCCTGAAACAGAGCCTAGGTGCCAATCGTATCCACAGTGTCAGCGGCATTCTCAATGGCACCACCAACTACATCCTGACCCGCATGCAGCAGGAGCAAGGGGATTTTGCCCCTATTCTTGCCGACGCCCAACGCCTAGGGTATGCCGAGGCGGATCCCAGTGCTGACATTGAGGGATGGGATGCAGCGGATAAAATTGCCATTCTTGCCAGCCTTGCCTTTGGCGGACGGATTCGCCGCGAGGAAGTGTATTGCGAGGGCATTAGTGGCATCACCGCAGCCGATATTGTCTATGCCGAAAAGCTAGGATTTCGCATTAAACTGCTGGCGATCGCCCGCCAGCTCAGTGGCCAGCCCCTAGAGGTGCGCGTGCATCCGACGCTTGTGCCCCTTGAACATCCTTTGGCCGGCGTCAATGGCGTCTTTAATGCCATTCTTCTCGAGGCAGAGCCGTTGGGACAGGTGATGTTCTATGGCCCCGGTGCGGGTGCAGGGGCAACCGCCAGTGCTGTCGTGGCGGATTTAATCAACATTGCCGCCCTTCTGCCCCAAGGACGTGCCAGCCATCCCTTGCTCACCTGCCAGCATGATCAGTTTATGCCGCTGCTACCGATGGCAGAGGTGGATAGTCGTTTCTATGCCCGTGTCCATGCCCAAGATCATCCGGGGGTACTAGGAAAACTCGGCACCTGCTTTGGTAACCATAACGTTAGTCTGGAGTCCTTGGTTCAAATTGGTAGTCACAACGATCTGGCAGAAATTGTAATTGTCACCCACCATGTGCGCGAAGGAGAGTTCCGCCAAGCCATGGCCGAGATTGCCCAAATGACCGATATTGAAGCCGTGCCCTCGATTTTGCGCGTCCTCGGCACCTCCTAGGGATTGGGCTTGATCCCTGTTTTCCGCTCCAAAATTTCCTTAACCACGAGCGTCACAAGCGCTAGCAAACCAAGGATCACCGCTGCTGCGTAGGCCGACTCCGTGTTGTAGTTTTTGTAGGCGTCTTCAACAAAGAGAGGCAGGGTTTGCGTCAAGCCCGCCACATTGCCAGAGACAACTGCCACAGCACCAAACTCCCCCATCGCTCGCGCATTGGTCAACAGGACCCCATAGAGCAGCCCCCAGCGGATATTGGGCAGGGTGACTCGCCAAAAGGTTTGCCACTCATTGGCGCCTAGGGTTTTTGCGGCTTCCTCCTGCTCGGTGCCGATTTCTTCCAGGACAGGGATGACTTCTCGTGCCACAAAGGGCAAACTCACAAAGGCTGTTGCCAGCACCATCCCCGGAAAAGAGAAAATAACGCGAATATCTAAAGCTTGCAGCCAGCCCCCGAACCAGCCATTGCGGCCATAGACCAGTACCAGCATCAGTCCGGTAACAACGGGGGAGATGGAAAAAGGTAAGTCAATAATGCTAAGTAAAAGGGTGCGCCCCGCAAAGCGATGGCGGGCGATCGCCCAAGCGGCACAGAGGCCAAAGATCGTGTTTAAGGGCACCACCACCAAGGCAAGGGCAAACGTCAGCCACACCGCATGCAGAAAATCTGGCGCCAGCAAATTTTCCAGAAAGGGCATGACTCCCTTGTGAAAGGCTTGGAAAAGGACATTGGCCGCCGGCAGCAAAAGCACAAGGGCTAAGTAGGCGATGGCAATGACAATCAAAAGGGCATGGAGCCACGGCTTTTCTTGGGTGGGCGAGGGTTTAACGCTCCGCATAGCGCCGCCCCCACGCTTGCAGCAGATTAATCAGAAATAAAATCGCTAGGGACACCAAGAGCATCACCGTGCCAATAATGGTTGCTGCCTCATAGTCATACTGCTCTAAGCTCTGAAACACCAGCACTGAGGCAATCAAGTCCCGAAAAGGAGTGTTGGAGGAAATAATCACAATTGAGCCAAATTCTCCCACTGCCCGTGAGAAGCCTAGGGCAACGCCTGTGAGAATAGCGGGCATCAAAGGTGGCAAAATCACTCGCCAAAAGGTCTGCCCATGGGTAGCACCCAGCGACCATGCTGCCTCCTCCACATCCTTTTCCATTTCGGTGAGGACGGGCTGCACCGTGCGAATCACAAAGGGTAAGGAAATAAAGAGCATCGCCACCGCCACCCCCCAGCGGCTGAAGGCAATTCTGATTCCGAAGGGCGCTAGTAAGCTACCAATCCAGCCATTTTCGCTATAGACCGTTGCGAGGGTGAGACCCGCCACCGCCGTCGGCAATGCAAAAGGTAGATCCACGACAGCATCAAAGAAGCGCTTCCCCGGAAAGGAATAGCGCACCAGCACCCAAGCAATCAGGGTACCAAAGATGCCATTGATCAGCGCTGCGATGAGGGCAGTGACAAAGGTGACTTCATAGGCCGACAGGGCGATCGCCCGCGTTGCCACCCGCCAAAAATGCAGTGGCCCAGCACTACTGGCACGGCTCAAGAGGGCAGCAATGGGTACAGCCAGCATCACGAGTAAGTAAAAGACCGTGATTCTCCAAACCCAAGGAAACTGCCAGCGCTGTTTCTGAGGAGAGAGTGACGTCGAAATGGGGTGGGTAGCGGTCATCAGGCTTGATTCTCCTGCTGAATTTGATCAAACAGGGCGCCATTAGCGAAAAATTGGGCTTGCACCTTCTCCCAGCCCCCTAAATCTGCCACGGTAAAGAGGGTGGGCACGGGTGGAAACGTCTGCTGATGGGCGGCAAGGACGGTGGCATCCACGGGTCGAAAACCATATTGGGCAAAGATCTCCTGAGCTTGGGGAGTATAGAGAAAGTCAATATAGGCCTGTGCTACCTCCCGTGTGCCATGTTTATCCACGTATTGATCCACAAGGGCGATCGGGTTTTCAATCAGGATATTCACAGGAGGAAGGATATAGGAAAGGGTCTTGCCCTTTTGGCGAGCCAAGATCACTTCATTTTCATAGTTGATCAGGGCATCCCCCTGTCCCTGTTTCAAAAAGGCATCAGTGGCTTCACGACTATCGCGGGGGAGAGCGGCCACATGGCGAAAGGCTTCAGTCACAAACTGCCGCGCCTGATCAAACGTTCCCCCTGTTTCCGTGACCGATCCCCACAGGGCAAGGAAGTTCCAGCGAGCCGCGCCAGAGGTTTTGGGATCGGCAGTCACAAATGTCACCCCCTCACGGGTGAGATCCTGCCAGGTTTGCAGATTTTTCGGGTTGCCGTCACGGGTAATCAGGGCACCGACAGAAGTGGTGACAATGCTGTTGTGGGGGGCTTGGCTAGCCCAATCGGGGCGAATTAACCCTGCTTTGGCAATGCGATCGACATCTAAACCAAGGGACAAGTGGACGATATCGGCTTCTAGGCCATCAATCACCGCCCGTGACTGACTGCCCGAGGGACCATAACTCGTTCGGAAGCGCACTTTTTGTTGATGTTCCTGTTCCCATTGAGCAGCAAACAGGGGCATAATAGCCTCGTGCGCTTTTTTAGTGACCGAGAACGAAGAAAGGGTTAGATTCACCTGAGCAGGGCGACCATCGGGCAGAGTGGCCTGAAATTGACAAGCAGCGGTGAGACCACTGAGACCTACCGCTAGTAAGAACAAGCTCAACCAAACCCTAAAACGCCGCCAATTGACCATTCTGCCATCAATCTACGATAAATCGGTCGGAATACCGATGTGTAATCCATCTTAGCAGAAGGGGCGGCGATTCTGACTGGAGTTCTTAAAACGTGATCAGCACCCCACTCGGATTCGCGGGAATCACATACTGCGGTTGATTGCGATGGGGCTTTTTGCGGTGATGGCGCGATCGCGGGGAGGCTGGCGGAACACTAACCACTCTTGGCTGTACCACATACACGGGTTGTGTTTGAGGGGTAGGCACCACATAGACGGGTTGGCTAGAGGGACTGGGCACCACATACACCGGCTGACGGGAACCACCAAGATTCACGTTGACATTCAGTTGAGCCACGGCGGTATCCACAAAGGAAAGAACCGCCAAACCAGTCAAGGACGATAGGCCAACGACTTGAAGTGTCTTCAACATCGTCAACTCCTCCACAGAAAAAACGTACTGCGGGGTCTGACGCTTAAGGAGCAGGGTGGGTTCCGATCACATCGGCGTCCAAATAAAAAGGGGGAAGAGCTTCCCCCCAGGCGATTAACGTTGTTTACTCAACGCCCTCAATCTTGTCCTCGACCTCTTGATAGAGTTGCCGCAGCAGTTCCAGATTGGCTTCACTGGTCTGCCAGTAGCCGCGTCCGTGAAGTTCGAGGAAGGTGCTCACCATTTTGCGGAAGGAGTGGGGGTTGGTATTCAGAAGCCGCTGCCGCATCTGCTCATCGAGAATAAACGTGGCATTCGCCTCCTCATAAACCCAGTTATCCACAGCTCCTGCGGTGGCCGACCAGCCCATTGTGTTGACTAGTCGCTTCGAGATCTCGCGCACCCCTTCGTAGCCGTGGGAGAGCATCCCTTCATACCACTTGGGATTCAGGAGCTTGGTTCGGCTGTCGAGGCGAACGGTTTCCGAGAGCGTCCGCACTTGGGCATTGGCTGTGGTGGTATCGGCAATATAGGCCTTGGGTTGTTTGCCATCGCCGCGCAGTGCCCCCACCAGCTTGGTCGGATCTGAGTCAAAGTAGTGGCTGACATCGGTGAGGCTAATTTCTGAGGAATCGAGGTTTTGGAATGTCACATCCACCGTTTTGAGGGCGGTTTCAAAGAGTTCCCGCGCCTGCTGCATCGTCCCCGGAGAATCCGCCGAAAAGGCAAAGGACTTACGGGAGAGATACATATCCTGCAGTTCCGACTCCTGCTCCCAAGAGCTATTTTCCACCGCTAGGTTGACATTCGCCGCGTAGGAACCGGAGGCATTGGTGAAGACCCGTGTGGCCGCTTGGCGCAGGTCAATCCCCAATTCTGAAGCCTGTTGCAGTGCGTGCTTGCGGATAAAGTTTAGCTCAAGGGGTTCATCGGCTTCGGCAGCCATCTTGATGGCACGGTCAATGAGCGCCATCTGGTTGATAAAGAGATCGCGGAAGACCCCAGAACAGTTGACGACAACATCAATGCGTGGCCGCCCCAGCTCTTCTAGGGGGATGAGTTCCACTTTGTTGACCCGTCCCAAGGAATCGGGTAAAGGACGGGCCCCCACTAGCCAGAGCACTTGAGCAAGGGACTCGCCATAGGTTTTGATATTATCTGTGCCCCAGAGCACCATGGCGATGGTTTCTGGCCATTGGTTGTTGTTTTCCGCTTTTTGCCGCGCTAGAAGGCGATCGACCACAACTTTGGCAGACTGCACAGCAGCGGCAGTGGGAATGGCTTGGGGATCCAAGGCGTGGATATTTTTGCCCGTCGGCAAGACCTCAGGATTGCGAATTGGATCGCCACCGGGGCCGGGGAGAATGTACTCGCCTTCAAGGGCTTGCAGCAGTGCCCCCAGTTCATTGTCGGCCACAATCTGCTGTAAACAGAATTCGAGGTATTCCATCAGGGGCTTGAGGGCAGCGGCATCCACTTGGGTATAGCCTGCACCATGGAGGGATTCAATCCACGGCTCTTTGCGCCCCATGTTAAAGAAGTTCAGCTTCGAGACCCGCGACACACGACCCTCGGCATCGGCTTGGGCTTGGACGAGGGCACTGACGGCAGCACGGGTCGCCTCGTTAATCTGGCGCAGCAGTTCAACATCTGCAAGTATCCCGCGATCGCTATTTTGATAAATTTCGTCAATGTCCCGCCCTAGACTCTCGGCAATGAGCCTAGGCAAGCTCTTAATGCCGTCCTCAGAGCGATCCAAGCTGGCAATATTGACCAAGGTAGCCACTGCTTCTTCCGTTGTCGGTGGTTTGCCAATTACGTGCAGGCCACAGGGCAGGAGGCGGCTTTCAATCTCCATTAGTTTGATATAGACCTTGCCCACGAGGGTATCGCGCTCTTCGGCACTGAGTTCTGCCGCGTCCTTATCGGGGAGAGCCACATCCTGATCGAGATTTACCATGCGGCACTTGTCCATGATCGTGTTGACAATCTGAACCCCCCGACCGCTATCTTTCAGGGTTTGGTAGGAACCAATGAGATCGCTGAGTTCCCGCAGCCCTTTGTAGAGACCGGCATTTTCCGCCGGTGGGGTGAGGTAGCTAATGGTGTTGGCGTAGCTGCGGCGCTTGGCAATGGTGGCTTCGGAGGGGTTATTGGCGGCGTAGTAGTAGAGGTTGGGAATACAGCCAATGAGATTATCGGGGTAGCAATCCCCAGACATGCCCATCTGTTTACCCGGCATAAACTCCAAGGAGCCGTGGGTGCCAAAATGGAGCACCGCATCCGCTTGCCAAATGTGGTTGAGGAAGGTGTAATAGGCAGCAAAGCCGTGGTGAGGACTGGCAGAGCGAGAAAAGAGCAGCCGCATTGGATCCCCTTCGTAGCCAAAGGTGGGCTGCACACCAATAAAGACGTTGCCGTAGGTTTTGCCGTAGATGAGCAGGTTTTGGCCGTCACTGTTCAGGTGCCCTGGCGGTTTGCCCCAGTTTTCTTCAAGGCGCTTGGCGTAGGGGGTGAGGCGCTCGTATTCCGGTACGCTCATGCGGTAGGCAATGTTGAGTTCGGGACTACCCACTTGGGCACGGGCATCGTGGAGAATTTCCTGCATCAGGGCTTCGGCGCTCTCGGGCATGTCCTGCACGTCATAGCCGTTGTTTTTCAGGGCTTCCATGACTTTGTAGATGGAGCCAAAGACATCCAAGTAGGCGGCGGTGCCAACATTGCCTTTGTCGGGCGGGAAGCTAAAGATGGTGATGGCGACTTTCTTTTGCACCTTGGGTTTGCGGCGCAGATTGGCCCACTTCAGTGCCCGCTGCACGATCATTTCCACGCGGTCTTGGAGGGCGATCGCCTTACCGGTCATGCCATCGCGACCGGAAAGAATAATTGGCTCAATGGCACCATCCAGTTCCGGTAGAGCAATTTGCAGCGCCACTTGAATCGGGTGCAGCCCCAGATCACTGTCTTCCCATTCCTCAGTGGTTTGAAACACCAAGGGCAGTGCCACCATGTAGGGACGGTTGAGTTTTTTCAGTGCCGCCACAGCTTTGGGATGATCCTGCTTGGCAGGCCCCCCCACAAGGGCGAATCCCGTGAGAGAGACAACGGTATCAACAATGGGTTTTTCAGGGTTGACAGGATCGTAGAAGAATTTTTCTAGCGGGGTCGAAAAGTCCAGCCCACCAGAGAAGACGGGAATCACCCGCGCCCCTTGGGATTCAAACTCTTGCACAATGGCGACATAGTGGGCGTCATCACCTGTGACAAGGTGGGTACGCTGCAACAGCAGGCCAATGGTGGGCACAAGGGGATCCTTAAGATCAGTGCCAATATCGCGGCGACTGTTGAACCAGTTGAGGTACTCCTTGAGATCCTCAAACATTTGCGGTGCAAGGGGGTGCCAAATACCGGTGTCGGGGTAGGTGACCGGTTCTTGGTAGCTGAGGTTGCTGTTTGGCTGACCTTTGAAGACGTAGCGATCGGCCAGCATCAGGAGGAAGTTTTGCAAATTCTCGGGTGACCCCCCCAGCCAGTACTGGAAGCTGAGCATGAAGTTGCGGGCATCCTGGGCTTTGTCAATGGGGAGGTACTTCAGGACTTGGGGCAGGGTTCGCAGGAGTTTGAGCATGGCGTCTTGGAAGCCGGCACCTGACTTCTCCTTGCGCTTTTTCATGAAGTTGGCAATGACGCTCTTGGATTGGCCAATCTGAGCCAAGGAAAAGCTGCCCATTTTGTTGAGGCGCATCACCTGCGGCAGCGAGGGGAAGACAACCGCTACATCGAGGCGATCGCGATAGGGCTGAACCGCCTCGACCACCTTATCCGCTAAGTCCTCAATGAAAATCAGGGAGGCGATAAACACATTCGCCCGCGCCACGTCCTCACAGAAGGCGGCATAGTTTTCGGGATTGCGCAGTTCCTCAAGGAGATAGCCACTGATTTCAATGGCCACCTGTGGATGGGTATCGTTAATGCTGCGAACCGCTGCCGACAGCGCGCTCTGGTATTGGGCTTCAAGTACCACATACACCACTCGCAACAGCGATCGCCCATTTAACGCCGCTGGCGCGATATGCCGAATCGTGGACTTGACGTGGGTGAACATGCGTTCAAACTCCTTGTAACGATCGAGACCAAACCCCAAGTGGGATATACGCCCCTTTGCTAAAACGATGGAGGACATTGAGGAGGTACTATCCCGCACTGGCTTTACAGTGCTGTGGGTCTTCCATCCTTGCAAGAAGGGCTGTACCTCTTGTGGTTGTAGCAGAAAATCAAGCTGTGGAGCGACTTTGCGCCCCTGTGGTAACAAATTGCAAAGTTTTGCTACCTAAGTATTAAAACTTATTACAGGACTTGACTGATGGGAAGTCAGTGGCACTAGACAACCGTTTTCCAATCGCCACGTGCGATCGCTAATCTCCTGTAGTTCCGTTGCTTCGTGGGTCACCACCAGCAAGCTCCAGTGTTCCTTGAGGCGGCGCAGCACCTGTACCAATTGGCGGCGCATTGACCAATCCAGACCCGCTGTGGGTTCATCGAGCAAGAGCAGGTAGGGTTGGCGCACCAGTTGCACAGCAAGCGCGAGGCGACGCTGCTGACCACCACTCAAGGATTCGGGGCGGGTGTGCAAAGGCAAGTGATCGAGACCCACATCGGCAAGGGCACGGTAAAAGTTTTCGTAGGGAATTTCTGGGTGGCCAAAGCGCAGCTCTTCGAGAATGGTACTGCCACAGAAGTAGCGATCTGGGAACTGAAAGACCAATCCGGCCAACTGTTGTAAATGATCGGGTGTGAGAACCTGATCCTGCCATCGAATGATTCCCCGACTGGGGGTGGCCAAGCCCGCTAAAATCTCTAGTAGGGTGGTTTTGCCGGATCCACTGGGTCCGATAATTAATCCCAGTTCAGCCATACCCAAGTCTAAATTAATGTCCCGCAAAATGGGCTGAGGGGTGGCGGCGGGGTGGTAGCTGAGATGGTGAACCGCAAACAAGATGCAGACTCCGGAGGTAACGACCGTGCAAACACGTCAACTGCGCCTGTGGCAACGCTTTGCTCTCTATCTTAGTGGAGCGATCGCCCCCTGGGTACTGAGTACCGCTGCCCTTGCTGGCGATCCTTTCCGTACGGGCGCTCAAGCACGACCCATTTCCGATCAAACGGAAGCCGTCTTTGTTGCCCTCTTTCGCGATGGTAACTATGTCAAAGGTAAAGAGTTACTGCCGGCGGCCTTGGAGCGCGATCGCCAAGAACCCCTAACGCTGACGTTGGCTGCTGCCATTGCCTATCTTAATGAAGACTGGGCAGGGTACAAACGCTATGCCGAGGAGACCCTGCGCGCTGCCCAAGCCCTCACGAGCCGCGATCCCCTGCGGGGAAATCTCTATCAAGCCGTGGGGCATTTCCTGATGGCCGGCTATGAAATTTCCGATGCCGGATCGGGGCCTGTGGCTGGTGCCCCCGCCGCTCTGTTGCGGGTACAGCGGGTTCTCGATCATGTGGGGCGAGCCGAAGCTGTCAATCCTCGCGATCCGGAATTGAATCTTGTTCGTGGCTTTATGGAGTGGGGCATTGCCAGTAATGTGGGCTTTGTCAGCATGGATCGGGCCATTCAAACCCTGCAAACCTACGCCGCTCCCAATTACTTGAGTTATCGAGGCTTGGCCTTGGCCTATCGCGATCGCAAGCAATGGCCGCAGGCCTTAAACGCGGTTGATCAAGCCTTGGCACTTGCCCCCAACAATCCAGAACTCCTTTATCTGAAAGCACAAATTTTGGCCGCCAGTGGCAACCGATCGCAGGCACAGCAATATTTCCAGCAAGCCCTAGCCAAACAAAGCCAATTGCCGCGAGGGATTCGCGAGGAAATTCAGCAGTTTAGCCGCCGCCTTTTGCCCCAAGGCTAGGTTGTTGGCTCAGACAGCAGCTTTACTATTGGCAGCTTGGCAATATCTGTGCTGAGCAGGGGCTGAACCTGTTCCAAAATAGCGAAAATTTCTTTGCGGCAGTTCCACTGAGGGATTTCGCCATAGCGAAGCGTGAGTTGCGTTAAAACTTCCAGCGCATAATCGGGAAAGTCCAGTGCATCAGCAATTGCCGCCAGTCTTAGCAAGTGGCTAGGGCTCTGTAGGTGCCGATTTTGCTGCTGTTGATTCTCATTGAGCAAATCCCGCAGGTAAATTGCATCGGCCCATAGCAGTTGACCCCCTCGCTGTTGGGAGCAAAATGGGGAAACGTAGCGCGGTAATCGGCACCAACCATCATTGGTGAGTAGGTCAAAGAGCACAAAACCTTGAGCGCGCAAATATGCATCAATATCCCCAAAGAGGGGCTGCCCCCTGTAAACCTCCGAAAACTCAACTTCAACCATGATTGCTAAAGTACTTGCTGCCAGAAGCTGCTCACCGCCTTGCAACACATCCAGATCTGCCCCTTGGACATCCACTTGCAGGACATCTATGCTCTCTAGTCCTTCAGCTTGGGCAAATGCGTCAAGGGTAGTTGTTTCCACCTGAACAGTTGCCGCCACATTCAGGCTAGGATTAAATCCTTGAAATCGCGATGTGTAGCTCAAATTTGGTGGATATAAAGAACTGCAATGAATGGCGTTGGTAATGTAAAGGGTTGATTCTCCCACCTCTTTGCCCAGCGTCAGCGGATAGTGACGCTCAAACCAAGTGATTCCTTGGGCTGCTAAGGCGGTATTGGCCTCATCACAGGCGTCGGCATCCGCATCAAAACCATAAATTCTGAGATTGGGGGCAAAGATATGCCATGGAGATTGGGCATAATCATCCTCATGATAGATTTTGCGAGAGCCAACGATGCACAGCGTTAAAGAAATTGGATCGAGCTTGCCTGCCGCTTTTAGCGTATTGTTAACGAGTCCCATAGCAAAGTAAAACTTCTACGACATCAACGACAATTCTGAATTGTGCCCTAGCGAAGACTGCCTTTTGCTCAATCATCGCCACCTTGGTAAGGCGAGCAATCCAAGAATTTTCACCCCCTTGGCTCCCCAAGATTTTAGTCCTCGTGATAGGTTAACGGTGAAAATGCGACAGGATGCAGGACTATGCACGCCAGAACCAAAGGGAAATCGCTTGTCCGCTGACTGGATGTGGGTAAGGCCTACCGTCAGCCCAACGGTCAGGTCACTAGCATTTTTGGTTGCGCCTACGTCTGGGTTTGAGGGTGTTCCATCTTTGGGAAAAGGGCTGTACCGCTCCTGTGCGACGATAAATATAAGCAGCCAAAAATCTGGAGATGGAGAACTTCCCTCACCCGATGATTGATGAACTATTGGAACTCTCGCCCAACTGGGGACTGGATACCCTGTTGTTACTTGTGGTGTTGTTGGCACTGGAAGCGGTTCTCTCAGCGGACAATGCGATCGCCCTAGCGGCCTTGGTACGAGGCATCGAAGACTTAGATGAGCAGCGGCGGGCACTCAATCTAGGACTGGCCATTTCTTACGTTTTTCGCATTGGCCTGATTTTCACAGCGACTTGGGTCTTGCGGTTCTGGCAGTTTGAGTTGGCGGGGGCACTCTATCTGCTGTGGTTATCGGCAAAGTACTTTTTCTTTACGACCGAGCCAGAACATGAACACGAGCGGGTGATTCGTTCTTTTTGGCAGGCAGTCCCCCTACTGGCCTTAGCGGATTTGGCCTTTTCCCTCGATAGCGTGACAACGGCGATCGCCCTGTCGGATGAGCGTTGGCTGGTATTACTCGGCGGCACGATTGGCGTGATTATGCTGCGCTTTATGGCGGAGCTATTTATCCGCTGGCTGAAAGAATTTCCTCGGCTTGAGGATGCGGGCTATTTCACAGTGACGCTGGTGGGTCTGCGGCTGCTCATTCGCGTGATTAATCCCCAACTGGTACCCTCGGACTGGGTAATGATTAGCCTGATTGCCCTTTGCTTTACGTGGGGCTTTTCCAAGCGGGAGGTGGAGGAGTCAGACACCCCCCCAACCCATCCCAAATCAACCCATGAGCCTACATCTCATACACCCAAGAGGTGAAGGCCGGCTCCCAAGGCACCAGTTCCTGCGTTTGGAACCAGAGATTGATTTCCCGCTCGGCATTTTCGGGACTGTCGGAGCCGTGAATTACATTCCGTCCCACATCTACAGCAAAATCGCCCCGTAGCGTTCCCGGTTCAGCATTGAGGGGATTAGTGGCACCAATCAGTTTGCGGGCATTGGCAATCACCCCCCGGCCTTCCCAGACCATGGCCACCACCGGTCCAGAGGTAATGAAATTCACTAGCCCCGCAAAGAAGGGCTTATCTTTGTGTTCGCCGTAGTGCTGCTCTGCCAATTCGCGGCTGACCCGCATCAGTTTGAGGCCGACCAGTGTGTAGCCTTTTTGTTCAAATCGTTGGATAATCGTCCCCACTAGCCCACGCTGCACGCCATCGGGCTTAATGGCTAGAAATGTCCGTTCCACGCAGTATGTCCTCTGCTCGATCTACAGGATTGATTTTACGGTTTTCGGGGGTCGGATGCCGCTACCACTGTACCAAGTTGATGCCTTTACCCAAGAACCCTTTCGGGGTAACCCGGCGGCCGTATGTGTCCTAGGGACGTTTTTTGAGGATGCAACCTTGGGGGCGATCGCCCGCGAAATGAATCTTTCGGAAACGGCTTTTGTCGTACCGCTGGCCAGTGGCTTTCACCTGCGCTGGTTTACCCCTGTGGCAGAAGTGGATCTCTGTGGTCATGCCACCCTCGCAACGGCCCATGTCCTCTGGCAGCATCAGGGGGTGGTGGGGGATCTAGAATTTCACACCCGCAGCGGTCTCCTGCGTGCCCAGCGCCTTGGGGATTGGATCGCCCTTGATTTTCCGCGGCAGCCCGTAATGCCCCTTGCGGATCAGCAGGTGCAAGCCTCAATCATTGCAGCGCTCGGGACAACGCCGGTGTTTATGGGGCAAGCGGGGAGCGATCTGCTGGTGGAACTGGCCGATGCCGATGCGGTAGCACAGTTGAAACCTGATTTTGACCAGATTGCCCGCCTGTCCTGCCGGGGATTGATTGTGACCGCCCGTGGCGAGAAATATGACATCATCTCTCGCTTTTTTGCCCCCCAATTGGGCATCCCAGAGGATCCCGTCACTGGCTCTGCCCACTGTAGCCTCTATTCCTACTGGCAACCCCAGCTCGGTCAAGAGGAACTCATTGCCTATCAAGCCTCCGTCCGGGGCGGCGTGATTAAAATGCAACCCCAAGGGGGCGATCGCCTGCGGCTATTGGGTCAGGCGGTTACGATTTTCGCTGGGGAACTCCTGCTTTAGAATTCAATCCCCGGCTGGGCTTTAACGCCCTGTTCGCGAAAGGGATGCTTGACAAGGGTCATTTCCGTCACCAGATCTGCGGCGTCAATCAGGGCTGGGGGAGCACCGCGTCCGGTGAGAATCACATGGGTCATTTCTGGCTTGCGGGCAAGTCCCTCGAGCACCTGTGCCACGTTTAAGTAGTCCAGCTGGAGGGCGACATTAATTTCATCGAGCAGTACCAAGCGGTACTCGGGGTTGGTGATGTAGCTGAGGGCAAGTTCCCAAGCGGCTTGGGCGCAGGCGATATCCCGCTGGCGGTCTTGGGTTTCCCATGTAAAGCCCTCCCCCATCGCATGGAAGGCCAGTTGGTCTGACCAATGGCTAAGAACCGCTTTTTCCGCTGGCTCCCACGCCCCCTTGATAAATTGAATAATTGCCACTCGATAGCCATGCCCCAAGGAACGCAGCACCATGCCAAGTGCCGCCGTGGTTTTGCCCTTGCCGTTGCCCGTATGGACAATAATGAGACCTTTTTCACGGGTGCGCTCCGCGAGGCGTTGGGCCTGCACGGCTTTGCGCTGCTGCATTTTTTGGCGGTGCTGTTCGTCAGTGAGCATGGGCTAGCTGGCAAGGTACTCGTGAATATCGCCGCGGCGTTTGCGGAGTTTGCTGAGGGCTTCCCGCTCAATTTGCCGTACCCGCTCGCGACTGATGTTGAGCAGTTCGCCCACTTTGGCAAGGGTGAGGGGCTGGCCATTCTCTAGGCCAAAGCGTAGGGAGAGCACATGGCGTTGCTGCGGGGTCAGATCTGCCATCAGCCGTTCAAGGTCACTGCGCAACGAGGATTGAGCGGCAAACTCCTCCGGTGAAATGGAAGGATCCTCGAGCAATTCCCCCAACTCCGTATCCTGATTATCGCCGACACGGACATCAAGGGAGAGGGGCTGTCGCGCCCGTTCAAGATATTCCCGCACTTGGGCAGGGGTTAATTCCAGTTCTGCCGCCAGTTCATTAATCGTGGCAGCGCGACCAAGGCGTTGGGACAGTTGTCGCTGGGCTTTTTTGATTTTGTTCAGCTTTTCGGTAATGTGGATGGGCAGACGGATCGTGCGCCCCTTTTCAGCGATCGCCCGTGTAATGGCTTGGCGGATCCACCAGTAGGCATAGGTGGAGAAACGATACCCCTTGGTGGGGTCAAATTTTTCTACCCCCCGCTGCATCCCGATTGTGCCCTCTTGGATTAGATCAAGCAAATCCACATTGCGCTTGATGTACTTTTTGGCAACCGAAACCACCAGCCGCAGGTTGGCCTCCACCATTTTCCGTTTGGCGCGCTCACCATTTTCGATAATTGTCTCTAATTCTGCTTCACTCATGTTGGCGGCGGCGGCCCATTCAGCACGGGTGGGTTCACGGTTGAGTTCTGCTGCGAGCTTTTCGCGAATCTCGTTCATAGCGGCAAGCTGCTGCACCTGTTTGCCGTAGATCACTTCCTGTTCGTGGGTGAGCAATGGCACACGGCCAATCTCCCGTAGGTAAGTGCGCACTAAATCTTTTGAGGTATCCATAGTCCCTATCGCTCGTTCTCAAGGTTGACAGCAGTGATTCGTCCAAGGCCTAGGAATATCGTTTTCTCTATAGGATGGGCGATCGCCCCTGCTAAAGATCGCGGCCAAGCCAACGGTGCTTTAACAGCGTTTTCGGAGATACGTTACATATATTAAGAATCTTAACATTTCTAAATCTGTTCATCGGAATACTAACACCGACCTTTGGCGGTTCTTAATCTTTTTTTATATTTGCCCCATTGAAAAGTCTCTATGAATTTTGAAAATACAGACGGAGTTAATAAATCTTTAGTTCACGCCTCAGCCCTACTGAAGAGTTATCCATTCTCGCGGCTAGGGGTATGCAGTCGCGTCTTAGGAATGAGATGTATTTTCCTGGAGTAGGGATTTAATTTGTGCTAACAACTGCCCCAGTTTCCCCTCCTCAAAAAGGGCATTGATCAGGGCTAGCCCGCTAGTGGCTAGGAGCAGTTTATTGAGATCAGCAGGGGTGCCCCCGTTGGCAAAGGTATAAATTTTGGCATCGCCAATCACCCCCGGTTGCGGGGCAAGGGCTTGGAGAACTTGTGGCAGTTGCGGTGCCAGTTCTGGCCAGAGGGCTGTAATCACTTGAGCTGTCAAGTTAGCGTTGCTAATCACATTTTTGGCCGCGAGCATGGCCTCCATCCCTTCAGCTTCAGCAAGGGCTTTATCACGGTTGGCCGCCGCAAGGGTGCGAATCGCTGCCGCCTCCATTTCCGCTGCCTGTTGGGCAATTTCCGCTTGCCGCCGCCGCCGAAAGGCATCAATTTCCACAACGTTTTGCTCTAGCACCCGTTTTTCAGCCGCTTCCCGCTCTGCGGCAATAATCGCTAGGTTTTTCTGGCGATTGGCTTTTTCCACTTCGATGGCGGTGGTGACCGCAGATTCTGCCCGTGCCCGCTCGGCTTCGGCAATCAGACTTTCTTTTTTCTTGGTGGCAACGGCAATCGCCACATCCTCTTGGGCAAGACGCGCTTGACGCTCGGACTCCGCAATGGCCACCTGCGCTTGCAAACGGTTGGCCTCCACCTGCTGCTGGCGACTGATCTCGGCGATTTCTGCCTCCTGCTGTTGCTGGGCTTGCGTTACCTTGAGGAGTTTATTTTTTTCCTCCAGTTCAATGCTGGCCTCAATTTCCTTCTGTTGGATGGCGAGTCTTTTGCGGATTTCTTCTTCCTCAACCGCTTGGGCTTGGAGCAACTTTGCCCGCTGAATCGCGGCTGCCTCTGCTGCTTTGGCCTCCTCAATTTCCCGCTCCCGCTGCGCCTTTAGGGCTTCCACCTTCAGGCGTTGGCTCAACAGTGCCGCTTCTTTTTCCTCTTCAATTTGCAGGGAGCGTTTTTGGGCATCCAGTTCCTTTTGTTCGATCGCTACCCGGGTTGAGAGTTCGACTTCCCGCTTTTGCTGAATCGAGCGTTGAATCGTTTCTGTGCGCAGCCGCACCCCCTGAGCATCAAAAAAGTTGTTTTCGTCGTAGGTGTCGCTCTCTTGGACTTCTGAGATGGCAATGTTGTTGAGGGTGAGTCCAACTTTTTGCAGATCCTGCTGCATCAGGTTGAGTACCTCTTGGGCAAACCCCAGTTTGTCGGAGTCAATTTCAGCCAAGGACTTGTGTTTTGCGGCTGCGCGAATGGCATCGTCCGCCCGTTTTTCAAGGGCATTCTTGATGTCTTCGGGGGTAATGCGGTTATTTTGCGAAAGGCGAGCGGCGGCAGTGAGGACATCCTCTTCGGTGGCATTGATGCAGACATAAAAGGTGACCCGCATATCAGCCCGCAGATAATCTTGGGTGCGCACCGCCAATTTGCCCGTTCGCTCTACGTCAATGGAGATTTCCCGCAGCGGTACCCGTGTCAACTCATGGAACCCCGGCAGGGCAATGCAGCCACCATTGAGAATGACTGTTTTTTTCTTAACAAAAATCCCCCCCGTGCGCACAAAGGCTTCGTTGTTGGGGGTAATGACATAGACGCGCGTGTAAGCCCAAATGCTCAGGAGCAGCAAAATCACAATGCCGGCAATCACACCGGGAAAAAAGAGCAGCCCACCCAGATTACCCATGACAATGGGGGGAGACTCGGCCAGTACCGTGGCTTTGGTTTGGGTGCGGGGGGGTGCTGGCAATTCTGGTGTCGGTAATGCCTGCAAAAATGTCAGCCAGTAAAGCATAGAACTGCCCCCTCAGCGTTAATTTCAGTGTGGCATTTTGGGGGCGATCGCCCGCTATTTTTAAGGGTTCTTTAATTCGCTGGAGCCACTTCAGTGGTTGAGGCCACGGCGGCATCTTTGCGCTTTTTCTTCTCTGTGACTGTCACAGGTCGCATTTCAATATGGTTGAGCAGTGTCGTGACAAAGGCAAAGAGCAAAAAGGGCAAGGTTAAGACCAAAATTAGCCCCCCGACCAGAAACGCCTGCACGGGATTGTTGTAGAGGGTAAGGGATGCGGCCAAACCAATAAAGATCACAATCAGCCAAACAATGACTTGGCCATAAATATCCCCGAAGGTGAGGGTGCAGACGAAACGGTATTTTTGTAAGCCGTTTTGTAGTTCATTGGCCATAGGGGCTATCCTCGCGGCGTATGCTGAACAGTTCCAGTTAAAAAATAAGCTTTTGGCTCAGGGGGAGTAAAACGGAGGTTGCGTGACAGGGTTGGCAAGTACAGAGAAACGAAGGTACCTGAATTTTAGAAAACCTGCCCCCAAGATTAAAGCCCTTGCAACAAATGTACAAACTTTGGTTAGAAAAAGCGGGCACGGGCATTGGACAGCCCTTTTCTAACATTGGGATCCACCAAACCCGCCTCTGTGATCGTGGCTTTCAGAAGCTGGCGTGTCTTCTCTCGGTGTGAAAAGGGCTGTAATATGACAGATTGTATCAAAACTGCACTGATCGCCCCCGAAGCACTCTATGGGTACGTTTTACCGTTTGACCACCACGGCGGGTTTACAGGCTGCCCTTGGCACATTATCTCCCGCAACCACCCTTGGTTTTGTACCGACAATGGGGGCACTGCATGGGGGGCATGCCGCCTTGATCCAGCGGGCACGGCAAGAGTGTGATGTGGTCGTTGTCAGTATTTTTGTCAACCCGCTTCAGTTTGGTCCCCAAGAGGATTTGGAGCGCTATCCCCGTGCCCTTGAGGCGGATACGGCGCTTTGTCAGCAGTTAGGGGTGGATCTGCTCTTTGTGCCCAGTGTGGCTGAACTGTATCCAGCGGGGATGGAGAGTCTGACGGTAGTTGAGCCACCAAGGGAATTAACAGAACGCCTCTGTGGGCGATCGCGCCCCGGCCATTTTCGCGGGGTAGCAACAATTGTGCTGAAGCTCTTGCATTTGGTGCAGCCCGATCGCGCCTATTTTGGCCAAAAGGATGCCCAGCAGTTAGCAATTATTCGCCGCTGTGTGGCGGATTTGAATCTGGACGTGGAGATCATTGGCTGCCCCATTGTCCGTGATGCCGATGGCCTTGCCCTCAGTTCCCGTAATCAATACCTCAGTGCGGGCGATCGCGCCACCGCCTTAGCCCTAAGTCAGAGCCTAGAGGTAGCCACCACCGCCTTCCGCCAGGGCTGCTTTGAAGCTAAGCAGCTATTAGAGCAGGTGCACCACCATCTGCGCCAGTTTCCCCAGTTGCGCCTCGACTATGCCGAATTGGTGCATCCCCAGACCCTTGTGCCCTTGGAACGCATTGAGACCGTGGGACTGCTGGCGATCGCGGGTTGGGTGGGGCAAACGCGCCTCATTGACAATTGCCTATTGGATCGCCGCCTGCCGATTCTGGCCGTGGATGGCCCTGCCGGCGCGGGGAAGTCAACCGTGACGCGACTAGCAGCCCAAGCCCTAGGGTTGCAGTACCTTGACACCGGTGCCATGTATCGAGCGGTAACTTGGTGGTGCTTGGCAAATAACATTGATCTCAGGGATGAGCCAGCGGTCGTAGAGGCGATCGCCCATTGTCAGTTGCGTCTTGAGAGCAGCGATCCCCCTCAACCCACACGGGTGTGGATCAACGATCGCGAGGTCAGCCAAGCGATTCGTTCCCTAGAGGTGACGCAGCGAGTGTCCCAAATTGCCGCCCTGCGGGGTGTGCGACGGCTCATGGTACAACAACAGCGGGCGATCGGAGCCAATGGGGGCATTGCTGCCGAAGGTCGTGATATTGGTACCCACGTCTTTCCCGAGGCGGGCTTGAAAATTTTCCTAACGGCCTCGCCTGAAGAGCGTGCCCAGCGCCGCTGGCAGGAATTACAACAGCAGGGACAATGCGACCTCTCCTATGAGGAATTGCTCGCTCAGATTACCGCTCGCGACACAGCGGATCAGCAACGCACCTACGCCCCCTTTCGCAAAGCTGCCGATGCCATAGAAGTCTGTACGGACAACTTGGGGATCGATGAGGTAGTGAGTAAAATTGTCCATCTCTACCGCAGTCGCTTTCCTCAACCTTGATGAGCAAGGGAGATTTCCCGTACAGTAGCAGAGGAGAGTTCACGCCGAGCACATTTCTATGGATCGCAATCCCCTCGATCTTGTACAGCAACTCTACTACACGGGTATTGGAGCGGCTGCTGCTGCCATTGAATCCCTACAGGATGAGGCCAAACGCCAAGAATACCTGACGCAACTGCGGGTGGATGCCCGCCAATTGGCCACCGTCTGTGCTGAGAAAGGCCGCCTCACCGAAGCGCAAGCACGGGAACTGATTCAAACCTTCATCGCCCAACAGCAGCAACCCTCTTCGACCCCTGAGCCTGCTCCTCGCGAGAGTGCTGACTTAGCCGCAGATATTCAAACGCTTCTCGAAACGCTGCGCGCCATTCGCCAAGACCTACAGCAGGATTCTCAGGCACCCACGCCCTAGGATTTGCGCATTACGGGAAGTAGGTGCCCTTAATGATTGCTCTTTAGTCGTTGTCCCAGCACTCACGGCCAATGAGGTCGCCAATGCGATCGCGCAGCATAAAATCACAGCGCTCTAGCTCTGCCTCAATGAGGGGCCACTCCCGAACGGGCACAAACTGGCAGAGGGTGTAAATGGGCTGCTGCCGACTCACCACACCTTTGGCCACCAGTCGTCGTGCTTCATCTTTGACGAGTTCGATGGAGTATTGAAGGGATTGAACCATAACATCCTCGTTTGGCTGAAGAGACCCTAGGATTCAGAATTGGCAAAGTGTAATATCCAATACTGAACTATTTTAACTTTTGCCCTAGGGAGCTACCTGTCATAATAACAAATGTTTCCTAAGTCAGGGGGTTCTGACCAAAAAATCCTACCACTGGTGGAAGCGAGTGGCGCCTCACCTGTTCTTGAAGTTACATTGACTGTCACTGCCCCAGAGCATCGTTTATCCTAGAGAAAGGCAATGCCAAACAAAATCTAAAGACTGCCCCATGGCTTTCCATCTTCCCCAATTGAGCTGCCAACTGCGCCTAGAGGTGGCCACCCTCCAACCCGAACTTGTGCAGTGGCGACGCTATTTGCACCAGCGACCAGAATTGGGCTTTCAAGAACACCTGACGGCGGCCTTTGTCAGTGAGAAACTGCGGCAATGGGGCATTCAGCATCGCACGGGTATTGCGGAAACGGGAATTGTGGCCGTGATTCCGGGATCGCGACCGGGGCCAGTGCTGGCGATTCGCGCCGATATGGATGCGCTGCCAGTGCAGGAGGAAAACGATAAGCCCTACCGCTCTCTCCATGAGGGGAAAATGCACGCCTGCGGGCACGATGGTCACACAGCGATCGCCCTTGGGACTGCGAAATACCTTGCTGAGCACCGCGATTTTGCTGGTACGGTCAAAATCATCTTTCAACCAGCGGAAGAAGGTCCCGGTGGGGCTAAACCCATGATTGAAGCGGGAGTTCTCGATGCCCCCAAAGTGGATGGCATTATTGGCCTGCACCTCTGGAATTTTCTGCCCGTTGGTACGGTGGGGGTGCGTAGTGGGCCGTTGATGGCGGCAGCGGAATTCTTTGAGTGTGAAGTACACGGCAAGGGGGGACACGCCGCTTTACCCCAATTTACGGTGGATACGGTTCTCGTTGTTGCCCAGATCATTACGGCCTTGCACACTATCGTCTCGCGCAACGTGGATCCCCTAGAGACAGCGGTGATTTCCGTGGGGGCAGTACATGCGGGCACCGCCAAGAACGTGATTGCCGATACCGCGACCTTTCGGGGAACAGTGCGATACTTTAAGCCAGAGTTGGGGGACTGGCTACCCCAGCGCATTGAACAGGTGATTGCGGGTATCTGTCAGAGTCATGGTGCCACCTATCGCTTTCACTATGAGCGGATGTATCCCCCCACCGTCAACGATGCCAAGATGGCGAAATTAGTGCGCTCTGTTGCTGAATCGGTGGTTGAGGTGCCGGCTGGGGTCACGTCCCACTGTCAAACGATGGCGGCGGAGGATATGTCGTTTTTCCTGCAAGCGGTTCCGGGCTGCTACTTCTTTTTGGGGTCGGCCAATGGCACACTGGGGTTAGATTTCCCCCACCACCATCCCCGCTTTGACTTTGACGAAACTGTTTTAAGTATTGGGGTTGAGCTGTTTGTCCGCTGTGTGGAGAAATACTGTGGTCTAGTGGAGACCTAAATTTCCCATGTCCCTCACGGTACTCATTGCCGATGATGATCCCGGCATCCGCCTGTCGGTGAGTCGCTTTTTGGAATCCGAAGGGTACTGTTGTCTGACGGCGGGAGATGGTACCCAAGCCCTCGAAATGATCCACCGCTATCAGCCCCATCTGCTGATTACGGACATTGCCATGCCCAACATGAATGGCTATGAGTTGGTGCGGCAGGTGCGCCAGCATCCCTCATTGCGCTTACTACCGGTAATTTACCTCACCGCACGCACAGAACTGGAGGAGCGGATTCGTGCCTATCGCACCGGGGGCGATGTCTATCTCTCCAAGCCCTTTGACCTCAATGAGTTGGCAGCGGTGGTGCGTAATCTACTCGATCGGGCACAACTGGTACAAATGGAGTGGCAGCACCGACAGCAGCCCTTTGCAGTGCCGAAAACACGAACCCTCAGCGTTGATCTCACCCAACGGGAAAAGGAAGTGCTAGGGTTACTCGTGGCGGGACTCTCCAATGCCCAGATTGGCGATCGCCTGCACTTGAGCGCCCGAACGATTGAAAAGCACGTCAGTAGCCTCTTTCAAAAAACAGCGGTTCACAATCGGGCTGAGCTGGTGCGACTGGCCATTGAACAGGGCTTGGTGGAGCGACAAACCAGTTCCCAAGCTTGAGCCATAGCTGTTACCGTCAAGGAAGAGTGTTGAGGAACTGAAACCCGATGCAACGGATTCCCCCTGCCCCCGGCCAAGAATCGGTTTGGGACTATCCCCGTCCGCCCCGTGTTGAACCCACCTCAAAACACCTGCGGGTGGTCTTTAATGGTGTGGTGATTGCCGACACCCAGCGGGGACAGCGGGTATTAGAAACCAGTCATCCCCCAGTGTATTACTTTCCGCCAGAGGATGTACAGGCGCAGTATCTGCTGCCCTCAGCACGGCAAACCTTTTGCGAGTGGAAAGGACAAGGCGCCTACTACCACGTCAAGGTGGGCGATCGCCAAGCGGATAATGCAGCTTGGTACTATCCCAAACCTACCCCTGCTTTTGCGCCAATCTGCAACTACATTGCCTTCTATGCTGCTTTGATGGATGAATGCACCGTGGATGGTGTAGTGGTGATTCCGCAACCGGGGGGCTTCTATGGCGGCTGGATTACTCCGGACATTGTCGGCCCGTTTAAGGGGACACCGGGGACTTGGGGCTGGTAAGGGCTGCTAAGTGTTTCTCAAATCACTCCATCTGCGCCACTTTCGCAACTACAGCGAGCAATCGGTGACGTTTGCTGCGCCAAAAACCATCGTCGTTGGGGACAATGCCCAAGGCAAGTCCAATTTGCTAGAGGCTGTGGAGTGGCTGGCCACACTGCAATCCCATCGCACCCATCGCGATCGCGACCTTATTCAGCAGGGACAAGAGAGTGCCCAAATTGAAGCCACCCTAGAGCGCCAAGGCATCCCCCTTGATCTGGCGGTGAGTTTGCGACCGCTCGCAGGCCGTGTCCTACGGGTGAATGGCTGTACTGTTAAGCGCACGGCGGAATTTCTGGGGCAACTCAATGCAGTGGAATTTTCCTGCTTGGATTTGGAACTAGTGCGGGGCACACCGGCCATTCGCCGCAACTGGTTGGATCGGATTTTGGTGCAATTGGAACCCCTCTATAGCCAACTGCTGCAAACCTACCAAAAAGCCCTGCGCCAACGGAATGCTCTCCTCAAGCAGGCCGGCAGCCAAGGATGGGATGAGGCCCTCTGGCAGGCATGGAATCAGCAATTGGTGATCAATGGCACCCGCATTATCCGTCGCCGACAGCGCCTCATTGAACGCTTGGCGCCCTTGGCTCAGGAGTGGCATCGCGTGTTGAGTGGCGATCGCGAGACACTCACCTTGACTTATGAGAGCCATGTGCCCCTTGGGGATGGCACCTCTGAAGCGATTGTGGCTGCCTTTAATGAGGCCTTGGCCGCTCGCCGCGCCATTGAACTGCTGCAAAAAACCAGTCTGGTGGGACCGCACCGTGATGATGTGGGCTTTTGCCTCAATGAGCAAAGTGCCCGTCAATTTGCTTCCCAGGGGCAGCAGCGCACGCTGGTATTGGCGCTGAAACTGGCGGAACTGGCTCTTGTGGAAAGTGTGGTGGGCGACACTCCCCTTTTGTTGTTGGATGATGTCCTCGCCGAATTGGATTTGCAGCGGCAGGGAATTTTATTAGAGGTGATGGGCGATCGCTACCAAACGCTGATTACCACCACCCACCTTGCCCCCTTTGCCACCCCCTGGCGCAAGCATGCCCAAATTCTCAAGGTGACGGCGGGGACGATCGCAAGCGTGCCTGACACTGCTGCTGAAACCAGCAACTAATCTGGGAAACGGTTAGCTCAGCAATGGGCACCCCCTCCCTTGCAGCAATTTGCCGCAGTTGCTTGAGGGCACTGATCAGAATTTGGCCGTACCACGTCATAAACCCCCCTTGGCGCTGCTCCTCCGCTTGCAACTGGGGATCGGCAGCAACGAGTTCATAGACTTGGGCTTCCGTTAGGGCTTCGAGGGGGTTTCCCTCTGTCTTAGCTCGCAGATAGCGCTGGGCATACACCGCTACTCGAATGGCAAAGCGATCTGCGGCCGGTAAGAGCAGTTGATCAATCTCTTGACACTCACTGACGGTGAGCAGATCTGCAGGATTCATGAACGGCTTAGGCCAGTCCAGCGGGTGTCGGTGCTGCTGTGGATTCTTGGATATTAATCACGTTGGGCGTAAAGAGAAAGACACCATCCCCAAGGCGCGATTGATGGCCATTGATGGCATAGGTACTACCAGCGGCAAAATCAGAAATGCGCTGTGCCTCGGTGACATCGAGGTGCTCTAGGTTGAGAATCACTGCCTTGTCAGCCCGCAGCGCTTGAACGATCAGGGTCGTATCACTGAGGGACTGCGGTTTGATCACCACTACTTCATAGCCACTACTCAAGGAATGACCAAAGGCAGTCAGTTCACTCATGACAACTCCCCCCTGGGAACATAGCAACAGTACCTACGATTCAATAATGACATTAGACTTCATCCTGTTATACCGACTACATCAAAATTTATGCAAATTCCAGCCTTACAGTCTTGGCACTGCGTGAATTTTTGAGCATGGATGGCTGTTTCTAATATCGGTTGCAGCCCCCACTGGGCATAGGCAAGTTACTGGTTGCGCACTAGAATAGGCGCACTTAGGTTTAGGAATGTCTCAATGATCAAACGTAGCCAAGCGAAGCGATATGGCTCCTTTGGGGCGATCGCCCTTCTGAGCGCGTATCTCGTGGTCGCGAGTCCTCACCCCGCCTTGGCGATGCACATTAGCGAGGGGTTTTTGCCCCTTGGCTGGGCAGTGGGCTGGTGGCTGGTTTTTTTACCCTTTTTGGCATGGGGACTATGGGCACTGCGACAACAGATTCAACAGCAACCAGAGTCAACCCTGCTGATTGCCTTAGCCGGTGCCTATGCCTTTGTGCTCTCCTCGTTGAAAATTCCCTCGGTCACCGGTAGTTGTTCCCATCCGATGGGGATTGCCTTGGGGGCAGTTCTCTTTCGGCCACCGCTGATGACCGTCCTGGGAACATTGGTGCTGCTCTTTCAAGCCCTGCTCCTTGCCCATGGCGGCCTGACCACCCTAGGCGCTAATGGCTTTTCGATGGCGGTGGTGGGACCTTGGGTGGCTGGGTTGACCTATTGGGGGATGTCCCGTGCCACGACTAAGCCAGCGATCGCGATTTTTAGTGCTGCTCTGATCAGTAACTTGGCCACCTACTCGGTGACTTCTTTACAATTGGCATTGGCCTTTCCCGATAGTATGGGTGGGGTGGCGACGGCTTTTGCCAAGTTTGCGGCGCTCTTTGCTGTGACGCAGATTCCCCTAGCGATCAGTGAAGGGTTACTCACGGTGTTGGTGTGGAACTGGTTGACCACGTACTGCACAGCAGAATTGCAAACCTTAAAACTCTTGCCTGGAGGGGAATCCAATGAATAAAAAAACAGTGGCGTTCCTATTGGGCGGCGCAATTCTCTTAAGTACACTTCCCCTCCTGCTGGTTAAGGGTGACTTTGAAGGTGCCGATGCCCAAGCCGAAGCGTTAATTAGCGAGGTGGCGCCAGACTTTGAACCTTGGGCAGAGCCATTGTTTGAACCCCCCAGCGCCGAAGTCGAGTCACTGCTTTTTGCCCTTCAAGCGGCATTGGGTGCAGGGGTCATGGGGTTTATCTTGGGTCAGTACCGCGAACGCCATCGCCAAAAGGCAGCCGCCGCCTCAAAATCGCAACAGTCCTGAGCAGTCAATGCACCATCACCTCGATACCTATGCCTATACCAATGGTCTGCGGCATCTGCATCCTGAACAAAAGCTGATTTTCGCGATCGCCAGCCTGTTATTGACGTTTTTTGCTCGCCCCCTTGTCCAGAGTTTGCTTTGGCTGTGGCTGAGCTTTTGGATTCTCGGCTATGCCCGCATTCCGTGGCGGGTTTATTTCACCCTCTTAGCCACAGTTGCTGCGTTTTGGCTGGTGAGTTTGCCGGGGTTAGTGGTACAAATCATCCCGACGGAGACTTTACGGGCTTCGGGGCAAGTGGTTCTCAGTGACATCTCCCTAATGGGCTGGTCGTTCTTTATCAGTGCCGAGAAATTGCACCAAGGCTTAACCCTAGGACTGCGGACAATGGTTGCCAGCACCTGTTTACTATTGATTTTATTGACGACCCCCTTTCCAGCCCTGTTGAGTGTGGCCGAACGCTGGCGGGTTCCCCATTTCATCCTCGATATTCTGATGTTGATGTACCGCTATATCTTCACCCTCTTAGAAACCGCTTTCACGCTGCAATTGGCGCAGCGGGCACGGGGCGGCTATCAACGGCGATCGCGCTGGCTCGTTAGTGTGAGCCTGTTGGCGGCTCAACTCCTGCAGCAGTCTCTGTACCGCTATGAACAGGTGAACCTTGCCCTGCTCAGTCGTGGCTTTCAGGGGCAGTTTCGGGTATTGCGTCCCCAGTCCTATGCCTATTCGCAACGCTATGGCCTTGAAATCGTCATTGGTGGCGGTGCCCTCATTCTGCTGAATGCAATCACCTGAGATGTCTGTGCCGCTACTGGAATTTCATCAGGTTGGCTTTCGCTATCCCAATACCACTACCCCCGTGCTGCAAGACTGCTCCTTTACCCTAGAGGCGGGACAGAAAGTTGCCCTTTTGGGGCTGAATGGCTCAGGCAAATCAACGCTCTTTTATCTGGCAGCGGCCCTCTATCGGCGCGATCGCGGTGAAATTTACTGGCAAGGGCAACGGCTCGTCCATCAACCAGAGCGACTGCGGCAGTGGCGTCAACGCATTGGCTTGGCCTTTCAAGACCCCGAACAGCAACTGGTGGCAGCCACCGTGGCGGAGGACATCTCCTATGGGCTGTACAACTTAGACCTACCCACCGCCGAAATCGAAGCGCGTTTGTACCAAACCCTAGAGGACTTTGATTTAGTGGAGCTTGCCGATCGCCCCCTGCATCATTTGAGTTTGGGGCAAAAACGGCGGGTGGCACTGGCTGGAGTAATGGCCTTAGCACCGACGCTATTACTGCTCGATGAACCCACCACCTATCTCGACTATCAGCAGCGGCAGCAACTGGAGCAGGCCCTAGAGAACATTCACCAGCAGGGAACCACGATTGTGATTGCCACCCATGATCTTGATTTTGCCTATGGCTGGGCCGACTGGATCATGATTTTGGCCAATGGTCATGTAGTGGTGAGCGATCGTGCTTCCCATGTCTTTGGGCAGTGGCCGACCCTTGCTGCTGAACTTGGAACACCCACCCTCCTTGCCCTGTGGCAACAATTCCCCGCCTCATGGCGACAGCATCGCCCCTTTCCCCGTACGGTGGCGGACTGCAGCCAAGAATTGATAGCCCTTTTTCAGAGCCTTTTACAAAACGGTCCCCCTTAAACCCCTCTCGGTTCTGTCGCTAAGTGCTGTTCAATGGGCATAATAGGAGCGATACCCTTTACCGATCAGCGGCACATATAAAACTGTATGGCTACAATTATGATTGTTGATGACAGCCCCACCCTGCGGGCAATGATTGTTCAGCTGATGAAAGAGCAGAACTATGACGTTGTTGAGGCCGAGGATGGTATCGAAGCCCAAGAAAAGATCAAGGCTCAATGTCCTGATTTGGTGATTCTGGATGTGGTGATGCCGCGCATGAATGGTTACGAACTGTGCCGCTGGATTAAGGGTGAAGCGGCTTGCCAAAGTGTGCCCGTGATCATGTGCACCACCAAAAGCGAAGAGTTTGATATTCACTGGGGTAAAAAGCAGGGGGTGGATGCCTACATCACCAAACCCTTTGATCCTGCAGAACTCATTGCCACTGTTAAACAACTCCTAGGATAGTCCTAAATCCAAGACGGCAACCACATCCGCCTAAAAAAGTCTTGGGGCGTCAGGGGTAGTCCTAAGTCAAGGGGCAGCCAGTAGAGGAAGCCCCCAACAACCACCCCGAGGACGGCAATGCGTGCCCAGCGTGCCCAAACTCCCCAATCGCGGCTGGCTTCCCAGACCAAGGCCAAGGCCATAAAGCTATAGAGGGCAGCGGGGAGGTAGTGATAGATAAAAACACAGCGGCTCACCAGTGCCCAGGGCAAGAGATTGGCAGCATAGTTTAAGAGCACAAAACGACCTGCGGTTGTGGTCAAGCTAAGGGGGACAAGAGCCACCGTGGCCAAGGTGCCCAGCCACAGCAGGGGGGGATTAAAGAGGGCATAGACGGCATAAACCCATTGCGTATCTGCCAGTGGTAGGGGCGGGCCAATGACCGGCACGGGTTCACTGAGGGTTTGCACCCGCTGAAAAAAGTAGCTCATGGGGCGCAGCAAGAGCGGCCAAGACCACCACGGCGAACAGTAGGGATGGGCAGTACTGGCAACACTGCGATGAAAGTTAAACATTTGGCGATGGAGGTCAAGTAGGCTCTGGTGGAGATGAAACTGGAGATGGGGTAGCCAGAGCAGGGTATAAACCACAAAGGCGACAACGGGGAGTAGCAGGCACATCTGCCACCACTGGTAAGTGGTCTTCCATTCAGCAGGCAGCGGTAACCTCTGCTGGAGAAGCCAGAAAAGCCCTACCCCCAACAGGAATCCCAAGCCACTCCACTTCACTGCCCCACAGGCGCCAAAGGCAACACCTGCGGCCATCAGCCAGAGCGATCGCCCCCTTCCTCGGTAGCGCAGCCCCCACAACCAGAGAATCTGTGCCACCACCCCAAAAAGGACAAGGGAGATATTGATGAGAGCATAGCGGGACTCCACCAAAAAGAGGCCATCGAGGGCAATAAAGAGTCCCGATAACAGTGCCACTCGCGATCGCCGCGTCAGGAGATAGGCCAACACTGCCACCGCTATGGGAATCAGTGATCCCATCAGGGCATTCAACCAGCGATAGCCCCAAGGGTGAAAGCCGCCCCCCAGCCAAATGCTCAGGGCAATCAGGTATTTTCCCAAAGGCGGATGGGCATCAAAGAAAGGAACACCGGCGAGATAGTTGTGGCCAAAGCGGGCAAAATAGACCTCATCAAATACCAGTGTGGGAAAGCGAGTCAGCCCCCAAAAGCGGGTGGCAAGGGCAAAGAGCCACAGCAGCAGTAGCCCCAAGGGCATCCTAAGCCGCTCCCTGCAACTCCGCTGTCCGCACCGCAATCCGTTGGCTGCGATCGCCCCGTTGAACGGTCAGGTTGAGAACTTGCCCCACAGCAGCACTATCAACAATCCCCTGCAACTGATCGGCACTGGTAATCGGTTCCCCATCCACGGCTGTAATCACATCCCCCCAGCGCAGACCGGCTTTTGCCGCCGGTGTATTGGGCAACACTTGCAGGACAAGAACGCCATTGACCTCTGGCAGAATCACTGGTGAGTTGGGGTTAGCATTGTTTTCCTTGGCCATTGCTGGCGTGAAGGTGGTCATTTGAATGCCAATGTAGGCGTGTTGAATTTTTTCACCGCGAATCAGGCGTTCTTGCAGCGCTTTGGCCTTATTAATTGGAATCGCAAAGCCAATCCCCATGGCATCGGCACGAATGGCAGTGTTAATGCCAATCACTTCTCCCTCTTCGTTGAGCAACGGCCCCCCAGAGTTGCCGGGGTTGATGGCCGCGTCCGTTTGAATAAAATCAAGGCGCTTATCGGGGATACCCACTTGGGCGCTGGAACGGTGGAGTGTACTGACAATGCCCAATGTGACGGTGTTATCAAGGCCAAGGGGATTCCCGACGGCGATCGCCCAATCCCCCACTTTCACGTCACTGGAATCGCCAAGGGGCGCAGTGGGTAGTGGTTCGGTGACCCCTTTGAGTTTGACAATCGCTAGATCAGATACCTCATCCACGCCGCGCACCTCGCCCTCAAAGACGCGGCCATCCTTGAGGCGCACTGTTACCGTATCTGCTTGACTCACCACATGGGCGTTGGTCATAACAATGCCACTGGGATCAATGATGAACCCCGACCCCTGACCCCGCAGCCGATCCTCTTGAGGGGGCAAGGCTAAACCGGGGAAAAATTGGCGAAAGAAGGGATCACTCAAGAGGGGATCCGCTGGGCGCACAATCGTGCGTTCGGTATCAATGCGAACAACCGCATCGCCAACCCGCTCCACTGCGGCTGCCACAAAACTATGGTGAGCTGCTGCTGCCCACACCGGTGTACCGCTACTGAGGCACCAAACAAGGGCAAGGCCAAGGCAGCATTTGAGGGTCTGCTGAAGCAAATGGGCAAGGCGTTTCATCATTGGTGGCCTAAAGCGCAACAGATTCATTTCTGATTGTATCGAAGCCCCCCCCTCTGGCTGTGAATCCAAAGCACAAATCTGCATAGGAGGGGAATGTCCCTCAGAACAAGAATCAATGTCACAATCGTAAAAGTATTCAAGTTTAGGGGCACTATGCTGCGGATTGGCATCGTCGGGCTGGGACTCATTGGTGGTTCACTGGGCATTGATCTGCGGGCAAAGGGGCACTATGTGGTTGGGCTGAGTCGGCGGACGGAAACCTGTGAGCGGGCGATCGCCAAGGGTGCCATTGACTGGGGCAGTACGGAGCCAGAAATTTTGCGTGCCCTTGATCTGGTGTTTCTCTGTCCCCCCATTGGCAGCATTCTCAGTGTCGCCTTGGACATTACCCCCTACCTCAGTCCAGAAACAGTGCTGACAGACGTGGGATCCGTCAAAGGAGAAATTGTCCCCGCCCTCGAAAAACTCTGGCCTTGCTATGTCGGTGGGCACCCGATGGCCGGTACCGCAGAATCCGGCATTGAAGCGGCGCAAGCCCATCTCTTTGAGAATGCCCCCTATGTTCTCACCCCAACCCTCTACACTGACAGTGCGGCCATTGACTGTGTGGCTGGTGTGGTCAATGATCTCGGTGCCAAGCTACTCTATGCCACCCCCTCGGATCACGATCGCGCTGTTGCTTGGATTTCCCACCTTCCTGTCCTCGTGAGTGCAGCACTGATTCTTGCGAATGCCCAAGAAGCCAATGAGCCGATTCGGAAGCTTGCCCAGCAGTTGGCTAGCTCCGGCTTTCGCGATACCAGCCGTGTTGGCGGCGGCAATCCAGAGTTGGGACGGATGATGGCGGAATATAACCGCGCGGCGTTGCGCCACTGCCTGATTCACTACCGTGCCACCCTTGATGATCTGATTCGCCAAGTGGAGCAGGAGGACTGGGAGCGGCTGCAAACAACCCTAGAACAGGCACAAGCCTACCGCGAGCAGGTCTATCCCTCAGGGACGCCGCCGGTAGTTTAGGCGACGCACAATCCAGTAACTGGCAGACAAGGCCAAGATGGCGATCGCCAGCCCCAAGAGCTTTGCCACCGTTTCCGGTTGGCCAATATCCAGAATGATAATTTTACGGGCAATGGCAATTAGAGACGTGACAATTACTAGCTCAACGATTTGCGACGAGACGTGGGTTTTCAGGTAGGCGGTGATATTTTCAAGAATCTCCAGAGCCACAAGCACATTGAGAAAGAGGCCAAAGATTTTCACCAGTTCAAGGCTAAACTGTCCCAAGGGGGGTGAGAATAGCTCCACGGTCAGAATCCGCCCCAAATCAATAATGGCGACGATGACCACCAGCAGCATCCCGATCGCCAGCACCCGAGTCGCGATTCCCTCAATCTGACTGAGCAACTGCAAAAACCGCTGATTGTCCTGAAGTAGAAGAATTACCTCTTGCCAAAAGAGAATCAAAGGCCGTAGCCAGCGTCGCATCCCTAGAGCTCAGCCAGAAGAACAAGGGGAGTGTAGGCTACTGGTTCCACCAAACGAGTGTTGAGGCCTAGCCGCTGAAACGACACTTGCAGTTCCTCAAGGGTGCCTTTGACCGAGAGCAGTCGCGGTAGCCATCCCTGAAGACGGAGGGTACCATTGCCAGCGGTGGTGATCATCACCTTGGGCTGAAGCCATTGCCCCAATTCCAATGCCGTTTTGCCCCCCTTGAGAATCGCCCCCACCACGGGTAAACAGACATCCAACAGCGGCGTAATCACCACATCCACCTTGCCGTAGGTGCGCAGCCACAAATCATGACAGCCGTGGGGTTCATAGTAGAGACTTTGAGTGCCCCAGCGCAGAACGTAACCATTTTCCTGTTGACGAGAGCCGATACTAGCGCCCTTCGTGGCTTGAATTGTGAGATCGCGGTACGTGTAGGTTTGGTGGGGGCTAAGGGCAATCACTGTTTCAAAGCCAAGGCCCTGGGCAACTTTGGCGGCACTGGGGGAGGCAATGACCGGTAGGGCGCGATCGCAGGTGCGGAGGGTAGGTTCATGGCAGTGATCCGGTAGCCCTTGGGAAAGCAAAATGACATCCACATCAGTCGGCATGGCACAGGGGCGCGATCGCTCCGCCTGAAACAGCCAAGGCGTGTTGCCAAAAGTCAGTGCCCCGACAAACCACGGATCAACCAAAATCCGCGTATAACCTAACTCCCACAACCAAGTATTGCTCTCCAACCACGTTAACTGCATTGCCCCGCTCCTACAGCAACCGCGCCAAGATATTGTAAATCAGCAAAAAAATGTTGCCCATAACCATGCAACCCAACCCCACTAAACCACAAATGAGCAGCGCTGTCACACCCCCTAGGCCTGCTTGCAAGAGGGGGACAAAAAAAAGAACTGCCCCTGAAATGACCGCAATGATCAACTGCTCCCAGTGTTCAATCCAGCGTTTGTACTGCAAAAACACCAAAAAGGCAAATAGAGCACCAATCAACCCCGCACTCACACCAACAGGCAACTGCCAAGCGGTCATCAAACTAAAAATCATCAACCCCAAGGCCGTCATTTCAAAGCCCGTAAAGCCAGCACCAATGAGAATTTTCAATGCCGGTAAGGGAGGCGCAGGCTGGCGGGGCGGTTTTGCTTTCGGACGTGGTGTGCTGGTCGGTGGCGTCACCGGTCCAGGTGAAGGAGGGGGTGCCGGTTGTGACACTACGGGTGGCGGGGAAGGGGGTGCTACTGTTACTGGTTGTGGCGGTGGGGGCGGTGGTGGGGCGGGGGTAGAGTAAGCATTTAAGTCCGCTAAGACCTCTGCCGCTGATTGGTAGCGATCGCTAGGAGCAGGTTGTAGCATGCGATCTAGAATGGCTTGCAGTTGTGGACTGACTTGGGCATAGGAATGCCAATGCCAGCGGTTGTTATAGGCGTCGAATAGCTCACTGGGATCTTTGCCGGTCAGCAATATGATACAAGTCACTGCTAAGGCATAGAGATCTGAACTGGGATAGACCCGTTCCCCCCGTGCTTGTTCCGGTGGCGCATAGTACTGGGTATAAATACCCGTAAAGTGTCCTTGCTGTCCCCCCGCTTGGGAAATCTGCTTCACCGCACCAAAATCCAGCAGATAGAGCCGCCCTTGGCCGGGAAACTTTGTCTTGCTGGGGTGCTGGCGCATAATATTTGAGAGCTTAATGTCACGGTGGATCGAGCCGTGGTCATGGACGTACTGCAACACGGGTAGGAGTTCCCGCAGCACCTGCCGCACCTCTTCCTCACTAAAGCATCCCTTTTGAGCCAGTTCATCTTCGAGGGTTTCGCCGTCAATATATTCCTGCACCAAGTAGAAATACTGTTCTGTTCCTTGGCCATTGGCACTGGGAACCTCTTCAGCAAAAAATGCCAGCAAGTCGGGAATTTGGGCATGCTGTCCCAGTTCCTCAAGGACTTGCCCTTCCCGCTCAAAGAGTTCCTGAGCTTTTTGCCGACTCTGGGGATCGGAGACGTTGGGGCGAAATTGCTTGATCACGCATTCGCGCCGACCGGGGGTATCCAAATCCCGCGCTAGATAGGCCGCCCCAAACCCCCCCTGACCCAGAACCCGCTCTGCAACGTATCGTCCCCGTAGAATCAAGGGCATCCCACAGGCCGTACAAAAGCGTTCAGCCACACGACTGTACCGTTTGTTGGGGTTGTCTAAGTCTGGAACATCGTTTTGGGGACAACGACAGTAGGGACGGGTGCAATAGACAAGCATGGCAGAGGTGGCGCGATCGTTTCCTTGATCATGATAGACCTGTTGTCGGCAGCAACGCTTGGCCTAAGGGACAAGCCCTATTGTGCTGAAATGAGTGAAAGTGGATCAAAGCTGATGGTCGGACTCGAACCGACGACCTACTGATTACAAGTCAGTTGCTCTACCAACTGAGCTACACCAGCACTACCCCTAGTGTACTACGCTTTGGCAGTAGTGAGAAATCCAAGACTATAGTCTCTTTCATAAACAATTGCGCACTGCCAAGCCAGATAGACAGTCTAAAATAAGGCTGCATGCTCAGTTAGAACAGTTAGCCTTGGCATCTTGAGCTGTTTATGATTTATTGCAAAACACTGCAGACATCGGCAAAGTGTAGGAAAATAGGCTAAATCTCGATGAGTTTGCTGTGGCAGTTCCACACCCGTGATTATTCTGCACCTGTTAGATCCTTGGAAACGCACTCCGGTCAAAACATGGCGTTTCCCGATTAAAACGACTATTCGTATTGGCCGTGCCGCAGACAATGATGTGATTCTCAATGATATTCTCATTAGTCGCTATCACGCTGAACTGTCTTGCTATCGGGATCCAGAAAATATCGGGCGTTGGTATCTCAAAAGTTTGGGGGCGATCGGGACGTTTGTTGATGGTCGCCTTGTTGACGAGAGCAAACTTGCCAGTGGCAGTCTCATTCAGCTAGGACCCACAGGCCCAATTCTTGAATTCCATGAGCAAACCTTTCGCCGCAGTGCGCCCACCCTCAGTGAGTGTACCCATGCCGGTAATATGCCAGGGAATCTGTTTTGCATTCACTGTGGTCAACCCCTCAATGTGCAGCGCACCGTACGCAACTATCACATCCTGCGCCTTTTAGGGCATGGTGGCATTGGCACAACCTACTTGGCCTGTGAAGCGCAACCCCCCGGGGGATGGACTGGCAAGGTTCCAGAGGTGCGGGTTCTCAAAGAACTGCGGTCTGATATGGAGGACAATGAAAAGGCACAGGAACTCTTTGAACGGGAAGCTCGCATCTTACAGCTCCTTGACCATGCAGGGATTCCCCGCTTTTATGACTTTTTCGTGGAAGATGGCAAAAGCTATTTGGTCATGGAACTCATTCATGGCATTGACCTAGAGCGCTGGGTACTGCGCAATGGCACGGTGCCAATTCCTCAGGCGGTGCAGTGGATGATTCAAACCTGCGGTGTCTTGGACTATCTGCACAATCAGGATCCACCCGTGATTCACCGGGATCTCAAACCCAGTAACCTCCTGGTGCGATCGCGGGATAACCAAATTGTTTTGATTGACTTTGGGGCGGTTAAAGAACTGGGGCATTCCCCCGGTGGCACCCGCATTGCCGTGGAGGGCTACAGTGCTCCGGAACAGATGATGGGCAAACCCACCATTCAGTCGGATCTGTTTGCAGTGGGCGCAACCCTAGCCTTTCTGCTGTTGGGGGATAGTCCGATGCGTTTCTATCACCACCGTGATGGCTTTCATCGCCTTGATGTTTCGGATCGCCCAGAGATTCCTTTCCCTTTGAAACAGGTGTTGCACCGTGCTACGGCTCCTCTGTTGCCCGATCGCTATCCTTCCGCGATCGCCTTGGCTAAAGCCCTCAAGGAAGCCCTTGCGGCACTGCCCCAAGAATCCTCGCAAGTTTAACGTGATCGCCAATTCCTATGATTTATCTGCCTGTTACTGCTCTACTTTTTGTGCTGCTGTTACTGTCGCTGCCTTTCCTTTGGCTAGCGATCGCTCTTGATGCTGTACAAGTGGCCGTTGCCAAGTTGGGCTTTTCACCCACTGCTGCCTCAGTGCTACTGCTGCTTGTGATTCTCGGCAGCACGATTAATATCCCCCTCTATGAGCGGGTCTCCACGGTGGCCATTGTTCCCGACTTTGAGGCACTCTGGTTAAGTCGGTTTTGGGGCATTCCCCTGCGCAAAATTGAGCAAAAGACGATTGTGGCACTGAATGTGGGGGGCGGCTTGATCCCGACGGTGCTAGCCCTCTATCAATTTACCCGCGTCAGTCCCTTGGCGATTCTCTTGGTGACGGCAATTGTGGCCGCTGTCAGTTACTACTCTGCTCAGGTGGTACCGGGGATTGGTATTCAAATGAATGCCTTGGTCGCGCCCCTGACAGCAGCAATGACAGCCATTTTGATTTCTGGAGGCGTAGCGGCGGCACCCATTGCCTTTGCTGGAGGTGTGCTGGGAACCCTGATTGGTGCAGATTTACTCCACCTACGGGAAATTGAGCGGATGTCGGCGGGAGTGCTGAGTATTGGTGGCGCGGGTGTCTTTGATGGTATTGCCTTATGTGGGCTATTTGCCCTGCTATTAACTTAGGCATACCCGCTGTAGGAATGACCATGATAAAGTGCTGGATGGAATGCTAAAACCTGTGAGAAAAGATCTATGGGTCTGCTGGCTGGCTATCAATTTGTCAAAGATTTAGAATCGGCGGGGGCACTGGCACTCTTTGTTCCGCCGGAGGGGGGCTTTGAGGGTCGCTATCAACGGCGACTGCGTTCCAAGGGCTATACCACCTTGCACATGAGCGCACCGGGTTTGGGGGATTTAGCAGCCTACCTGACCCAAGCGCACGGGATTCGTCCGGCTCACACGGGCAAGGAAGACATTCGCGTTTATTTCCAGCCCCCCCTAGTGACCTACCACTTGGAAAACCTGCCCCCCAATGCCAAGGGACTGGTGCTTTGGCTGATTGATGGCAAGCGCCTCTCAAGGCAGGAATTTGCCTACTTGGCACAGTTAACCCAAACCCTACCGAAGTTCAAAGTGGTGGTGGAAGTGGGGGGCGATCGCACTGTGCGCTGGGAACCCCTTGCTGATTGGGTCGCTGCTGCTTAAAACCTGACCCTGACCTTCGACGTCAATCAACAAACTGCCTACTTGCCCCTTGACAGTCCCCCTGAAACCCTGAAGGATGTAGGCCAAGAGGGCGCGATCGCGCTGTATCAAAAATAACCATTGGGGAAGGAACCATGACCTCGAATTCCGATATTTCAGGGAAAAAATTGCAGCCGGCATTTGCGGTATTCTCTTGGGTGCCTTTGGCATTCACAAGTTTGTGCTTGGCTACAACACGGAGGGCTTGATCATGCTACTGGTGAGTCTTTTAACCTGTGGCCTGCTTGCCCCTGTCATGAGTATCATTGGCATCATTGAGGGCATTATTTACCTGACCAAAAGTGATGAAGAATTTCATAGAACATACATTGCTAGCAAAAAAGGCTGGTTTTAGATCCTAGGGCTGGTTCCATCGCAGGCGCATCAGGGGGTGAGCCTATGGCCATCGTTGGCCTGTTAGAATAACATGCGCGGCATTTACCCACCAGCGTCTTCTGGCATATCCATTGCAGCCCAGCAGTGACCTACGAACCCCTGCATCACAAATATCGTCCCCAACGCTTTGCAGATCTAGTGGGTCAAGGGGCGATCGCCACCACGCTTACCCAAGCCCTACTCAAGGAGCGCATTGCCCCTGCCTATCTTTTTTGTGGTCCTCGCGGCACGGGTAAAACCTCTAGTGCCCGTATTTTAGCCAAGTCCCTCAACTGCCTGAGGACTCCCAAGCCTACCCCCGATCCCTGTGGCCAGTGTGAGGTCTGCCGTCAGGTGGCCAATGGCACTAGCTTAGATGTGATTGAAATTGATGCTGCCAGCCACACCGGGGTGGACAACATTCGCGAACTGATTGAGAAGGCACAATTTGCCCCAGTACAGTGTCGCTACAAAGTTTATGTGATTGACGAATGCCACATGCTCAGTGTGTCGGCCTTCAATGCCCTCCTCAAAACCCTAGAGGAGCCGCCGCCCCATGTGGTCTTTGTCCTTGCCACCACAGATCCGCAGCGAGTTTTGCCAACAATTATTTCCCGCTGTCAGCGCTTTGATTTTCGGCGGATTCCCCTAGGGGAGATGGTTGCCCACCTTCAGCACATTGCCGATAAGGAGCAAATTGACATTGAGCCGCAGGCCTTGACCCTGGTGGCACAATTGTCCCAAGGGGGACTGCGGGATGCTGAAAGCTTGCTGGATCAGTTGAGCTTATATCCTGAACGGATCACGGTAGAACATGTATGGCAACTGGCTGGGGCAGTACCAGAACAGGATCTGCGGCAATTGCTGGGGGCGATCGCCCGTCAGGATGCGGTGGCGGTTCTTGAGCACACCCGCCAATTACTGGAACGGGGTCGCGATCCGCTGACGATTTTGCAAAATCTGGCCAGCCTCTATCGCGATCTGCTCTTGGCCAAGACAGCTCCTGAACGGCAGGACTTGGTAGCCCTGACAGCGGAAACATGGCAAGCACTGATTACCCTTGCTGAGGCCTGGTCAGTTGAGGAAATTCTGCACGCCCAACAACATCTGCGCACCTGTGAAAGTCAAGTCAAACAGAGCAATCAACCCCGTCTCTGGCTGGAAATTAGTATTCTGGGGCTGATCACAGAGACGGTTCCACCGCCTGCTGCAACGCCAGTAACGCCTACCGCTGATCCAAAACTCAGGAGCGTCCCAACGCCTAAGGCCGAACCCCAAGCCCTAGCTGCGCCTGCTAAGACCCCAGAACCGCCTCCCAAGGAATCTGAGTCACAGGCCAAACCGGTTCAAAAAATTAAAGACCCTGTTGCACCAACGCTTCCACCAGAGCCAGCCACTGAAGCACCAGCCGAGAATCCTGAAGAGGTGTGGCACCAAGCATTACAGCTCTTACAACAGATGCAAATGAGTACCTATGCTCTGCTCTCGCAACATGGTCACCTGCGACAAATGAGCGATCGCGAGGTGCACATCGGCATTGTTAATCAAACACTGTTAAATCTGACGAAGAATAACCAAGCCAAAATTGAAGCCGCCTTTTCCCAAGTTCTAGGCCGCCGCATCAAAGTTGCCTTTGAGATTGCCCCCCTACCCCACAAAACCACGCCTGCGCCAAAAGCTAAGGAGCCGCCGCACTCCGCTGTCGTCATTCCCTCTCAACCACGGGAAGAACCACCGCCACCCCCCATAGAACCAACCCCTACTCCACCCCCGCCCCCTCTCACCACTGACCCGGATCCTGTGCGTGAATCTGCCGAAAAACTGGCACGATTCTTTAACGGGGTGGTTATTCGCTTACCCGATGAGGGAGAAAGTCCAGACATCCCAATTGCTGAAGCGTCTGAAGAGGATGAGCTTGAGTTTTAAGGGCTGTCGGGGTCTAGGCTTGATCGAGGGATTTAACAACGCCAAGATGCAACTGAATTTTTGGCTCTGAGTCAAGGGGGGTCTGAAGCTGCGCCTGTAACGCCGCCACTGCCGTCAAAAAGGCTGTCAAATCTAGGCCGCAAAAGTCTGGATCACACTGTTCAAGGCGACGCCGCCCTTCCCCCAACAGCAAAATCGCTCCCCGCTGGTTGCCCCGACTCAGGTGATAGCAGGCCACGGCAATTTGTAGCAGACCTTGGTAAAACGTGCGCTCAGGTTCACTGGCCTCTAACCAGAGGGCTTCGAGGGTGTCATGGCAGGCATAGAATTCACCTCTGTTGAATTGGCCAATGGCTAAGGCAAGCTCAGGCGGCATATTTGATTGGGGGAGCACAATGGGGGATAATAGTAAAGAATCATGACATTTTTTAACGAATATCGGCAGAGCTTGTGCAAAATCCTCGAACTGTCTCTGATACCAAACGCGCTTTTTATGCGGCTCACAGGCGACCGATTCACTCGATCTACCGCCGCTTTATTGAAGAACTGCTGGTCGAAATCCACCTGCTGCGCGTCAATGTAGATTTTCGCTACTCTCCCCTATTTGCCCTTGGGGTCGTGACCGCCTTTGACCAGTTTATGGAGGGGTATCAGCCTGAGGGCGATCGCGCCAGTATTTTCCATGCCCTCTGCGGGGCTGAGGAAATGAACCCGCAACAGCTTAAGGAGGATGCCGCCAGTTGGCAACAGTACCAAGGCCGCCCCTTGAGTCAAATCCTCGATGAACTCAACAGTGGTCAACCCAGTGCCCCCCTCAGCAGCCTCAACCACGAGGGCAAATATAGCCGCCTCCATGCGGTGGGACTGTATGCCTTCCTTGAGGAGCTGGCGGGGGATCTGACAACGAATCTCAACGAGACACTGGATCAACTGGCTCCCGTCATTAAGCTGCCCATCGAGAAAGTCAAGCGGGATCTCGAACTCTACCGCAGCAACCTCGATAAAATCAATCAGGCTCGTAGTCTAATGAAAGAACTGGTGGAGCAAGAACGCAAGCGCCGTGCCCAGCAGGCCTCTCCCCCACCCGCTGTAGATGCCAGTTCCGATGCCCCCGCTTGATCCGCCCCAACTCATTACCCTCGATGCGGTCGGCACCCTCTTTGGCCTACGGGAATCCGTGGGTACCGTTTATGGTCGCTTTGCGGCGGAAGTCGGGGTTCAGGTTGATTCAGCCGCATTAGATGTGGCCTTCTTTAAGGCCTTTAGGGCTGCCCCGCCCTGCGCTTTCCCTGATCTTGAGGCTGCACAACGGGCAGAGGCAGAATTGCGGTGGTGGCAAGGGGTTGCGGCAGAGACATTTCGCCGCGCGGGCGTCTTGGATCAGTTTGCGGATTTTGATCGTTTTTTTGCCCCTGTCTTTGCCTACTATGCCACGGCTGAGCCTTGGTTGCTTTATAGCGATGTCCTGCCTGCGTTGAAGGAGTGGCAAGCTCAGGGCATTCCTCTGATGGTGGTGTCGAATTTTGATAGCCGTCTCTATGGGGTGCTAGAGGCCTTGGGGTTAGCGCCGTTTTTCAAGGAGGTGTGGATTTCCAGTGAGGTGGGGGCGGCGAAACCGAATCGGCTGATCTTTGAGCGGGCGGTGACCCCCTATGCGACCTCTCAGGTTTGGCACATTGGTGACAGTTGGGAGGATGATGTCCTCGGTGCCCAAGGTGCTGGTCTGCAAGCGATTTGGCTGCGGCGCGATCGCCCCTTACTGCCAGAACCAGCTATCCACGAGACCCGAGCCGTGCCCCAAATTGCTGACCTCTCAAAGGCGCAAGTTATACTGAGGGGGATAGCATCATGACGGAATCAGCGGTGAAAAGCCAAATTTGTATTCTAGGTGGGGGGTTTGGCGGGCTTTATACCGCCCTCCGCCTTGGCCAATTTCCTTGGTCTGCGCCTCCAGAGATTACCCTTGTTGATCAGAGCGATCGCTTTGTCTTTACTCCCCTCCTTTACGAATTAATTACAGGGGAGCTACAGGCGTGGGAAATTGCCCCGCCCTTTGTTGAGTTGCTCAAGGAGACCCCGGTCGTCTTTCATCAGGGAACCGTGAGCGCTGTGGCTCTCAAGGAAAAAACGGTACACTTGACCGAGGGCACCCCGCTCATCTACGACAAGCTTGTCCTTGCCTTGGGGGGGGAAACCCCTAAAAACAGCATTCCCGGTGTTGCAGAGTATGCCTTGACCTTCCGAACCCTCAGTGATGCCTACCGTCTCGAAGAAGCGTTGCAACGGCGGGAGCGCTCTGATCGCGATCGCATCCGCGTGGTGGTGGTCGGTGCTGGTCCTAGTGGCGTGGAATTGGCCTGTAAACTAGCGGAGCGCTTGGGCAGCCGCGGGCGCATTCGTTTGGTGGATCGCAACACCGAGATTCTCAAGTCTTCTCCAGAATTTAATCGCAAGGCAGCTCTGCGTGCCCTTGAAGAGCGGGGCGTTTGGATTGATTTGGAAACAACCCCGGTTGCTGTCACTGCGGATCAGATTTCCCTGCAATACAAAGACCGCGTTGATGATCTGCCCGTTGATATTGTCCTATGGACGGTCGGTACAGCCGTTTCACCCGTGATTGCTGCCCTTGATTTGCCCAAAACCTCCACGGGGCGCCTGCAGGTGATGCCCACATTGCAAGTCGTTGATCATCCAGAGATTTTTGCCCTTGGGGATGCTGCGGATGCCGTGGATGAGCAAGGCCAAGCCATTCCCCATACGGCACAGGCAGCTTTTCAACAGGCGGATTATGCGGCTTGGAATCTCTGGGCCAGTCTGAGCGATCGCCCGCTACTGCCCTGTCGTTATTCCCATCTCGGTGAAATGCTCACCCTCGGAACTGATCGCGCCGCCTTGGCAGGGCTAGGACTGACCCTCGATGGCCCTCTGGCCTACTTGGCACGGCGACTGGCCTACCTCTACCGCATGCCCACCCTCGAACATCAACTGAAGGTGGGGTTGAACTGGATGGCAAAACCAATTTTGGATCTGTTGACCGGCACCGCGATCTAGAACCTGTGCGCATCCTTGGCCTAGACCCCGGCCTTGCTACCCTTGGCTACGGCTGTATTGAGGTGCAGCGCAACACCTGCCAAGTGTGCGATTTTGGTGTGATTACCACTCCTGCGGATATGCCCGTGGGCGATCGCCTCCAGAGTCTCTACAGCGATCTGCACACGTTAATTCTTGCCCTCCAACCAGATTTAGTGGCTTTGGAGCGCCTCTTTTTCTACAAAATGAGCCATACGATTGTGGTTGCTCAAGCGCGGGGCGTGATTCTTTTAGTCCTGAGTCAACTGCACTGTCCCCTCATGGAATTCACCCCTCCCCAAGTGAAGCAAGCCCTCACTGGCTATGGCAATGCCGCGAAAATAGACGTTCAACAGGCGGTGCAACGGGAACTCAATCTCAGCACGCTGCCCAAGCCCGATGACGCTGCCGATGCCCTAGCGATCGCCCTCACGGCCAGTCGTCACTGCCAAGGTTTCAACGCTTGACCAAGCCATTGCCACCGCTTCACTCAGCCATTGGCGGGTTTTGCGATCTAGCAGATCGTCCTCCGCAAGCACCCATTCCTGAACCTGCGCTAGACTGTGACCTTCCGCACGGCAAATCGTAATCACGCCGGCGATCGCTGCCGCCACCACCTCTTCACTGACAGGCTGCTGGCTGAGGGCTGCTATTTCTTCGAGACTCCTTGGAATGGGATAATGCATAGGGCAACAGGGTAATTCTGAGAAACCGTAAACTCTCTTAAACTGTTTAGTACAGTGCAGTTTACGCCAAATTGCGCCCTTGTCAAGCTCCTTAGCGGACTTTTGAAACAAAATGCAAGAACTGTTATACCTTGAGGTGCCCACTCCCGATACCGCAGCGGTGATTCACTGGCTGCACCACACCTTTGAGCCGCACATTGGCACCATTGCGCCAAAACCAAGCGGGGGTTGCTGGCAGGTTCCTGAGGCCCCCACGGAACTGGCTATTTTCCTGTGGAGCTTGCAGCGAACCACATACCTCAAGGTGATGCGCTGGGGAGAGCGGCCTTTCCCCCAGGAGCGGGCCTGTCTCCAACACCTTCAACAGCATTTGCGTTTGGCCTTTCCACTGCAACCTGAGGCGCTTCCCCCTTGGCCGGCTGGCAAGACAATTTTTGAAGCCTTGGTCGATCGCTATCCGCTGACCGTGAAATACTTCCAACGCATGCCCCAAGGTGAGGCGGATTTAGAGCGGGTTTATTGGTGGGAGCAACGCTGGCGCCAAGGGGTACAACAGCCCACGCCCCCGCTTCCAGTTTTGCACACTGCAACGACACCCTGTGATCCCCCTCGCTATGACCTAGTTTATGTGGGGGGTGCCTTGGGGGTGATCCACGCAGCGGTGATGGCGCGGTTGGGCTATCGAGTGCTGGTGATCGAGCGGTTGCCCTTTGGCCGCATGAATCGGGAGTGGAATATCTCCCGCATGGAATTTCAGAGTCTGATTGATCTGGGCTTGTTTACGACTGCGGAGTTTGAAAGCCTGATTGCCCGCGAGTACCGCGATGGCTTTAACAAGTTCTTTGATGCCACTAGTCCTCCCCATTGTCGGGCACCCGTACTGCACACCCCGACGGTTCTGAATATTGCCCTTGACTCGGCCAAATTCCTGCATCTGTGCGGTGAGAAACTGCGCCAAGCGGGGGGTGAGATTTGGGATTGGACGGAATTTCAGACAGCGACGATTCATCCCAATGGCGTGGTTCTGCAAACTCAGCACCGCCAGACCCAAGAACAGCGACAGGCGATCGCCCGTGTCCTCGTGGATGCGATGGGGACTGCCTCCCCTATTGCTCGTCAACTGAACGGTGGTCGTGCCTACGATAGTGTGTGTCCGACGGTGGGGGCGATCGTCAAGGGCATTGCCCCGCAAGTTTGGGATGGCGATTATGGCGATGTGCTCTTTAGCCACGGTGATATTTCGCGGGGACGGCAACTCATTTGGGAACTGTTTCCGGGGGCAGGGGAAGAGCGCACGATTTATCTTTTTCACTATCACCACATTCAGCCAGAGTTTCCCGGCTCTTTGCTGGAACTCTACGAAGACTTCTTTACGATCTTGCCGGAGTACCGCCGCTGCGATTTAGATCAACTGACTTGGGTGAAGCCGACGTTTGGTTACATCCCCGGCTACTTTAGCCACCACCGGAGCGATCGCACCGTGGCCTTTGATCGCGTCTTGGCCATTGGTGATGCCGCCTCACTGCAATCCCCCTTAGTATTTACTGGCTTTGGCTCGCTGGTGCGCAACCTGCCCCGCTTGACGGATCTACTGGACACCGCCCTGCGTCATGACCTTGTGCAAAAGCAATTTCTCAACCAAATTCGCGCTTATCAGAGCAATACAGCGGTGACATGGCTCTTTTCGCGGGGAATGATGGTGCCCAGCGATCGCCCCCTGCCCCCAGAGCGCGTCAATGCCATGCTCAACACCTTCTTTGGCATCCTCGGACAAGAATCCCCCGAATTGGCCGATCGCTTTATCAAAGACCGTGCGGGTTGGCTGCCCTTTAACCGTATGGCACTGCGAGCTGCTTGGCAAAACCCCGGCCTCCTTTGGTGGATCTACGAAATGGTGGGGGTTGGGGATCTGCTGCGTTGGCTGCAAAGCTATCTCAGTTTTAGCTTGGATGCCCTGTACCATGCCCTCTTTGGCTTTTGGCTGCCCCCCTTGGTGCGCCGTTGTCAACCGTGGCTAGAACCCATGGCACCACAACTTTGGTTTTGGCTCTTGGTGCAAAGCTATGCCCTGAGTTACTCTGTGGGACAACCCCGTTTGGAACGACCCTTAACCTCCCTCCCCACTGCCAGAGTTGATCAAGCGGTTTCCCCTCGCTAACCTTGGGAACAAAGGTGTTGCGGAGAGAATGACGGTGAATGCAGCAGAGCAGGCAGTGACCGTGCAGATGGCCAGCAAATTGGGGGCGATCGTCCACCTCTTTAAGCAGTGCAATGCGGATCTGCGGGCAGACCTGCACCCTTGGGCCGATGACCCCCATACCCGCAACCTAGTGGATCCCGATTCAATTGACATTGGTTTTCACCTACCGGGCTGGAGTCGCCGCTGGCAAGCCCGCAGTTTGCTCCTGCAAATCCGCCTCTATTGCGATCCAGACTCTCCCCAGCGCCGTGCCATTGGTCTAGACATCGTGGGGTTTAGCTATATGAGTGAGCAGTGGCGGTTCAGTAGTATTGGTCAGGGGGTTTTTAGTGGCAACAATTTGCCTAGCGAAGATCTACAAAACCAACTGCGCGCCATTAGCCATGAGATTATTGCCCTATTGAACACTTGATTTTGGCCATTGGATCAATCGTCAAAGACCTCCTCAAACACCTCGTGAACATACTCTCCAGCCGTACGCACAACACCCACTCCCACGATTGCCGACAACACGAGAGCTAGCCCCACCAACCACTTCTCCCTGAGGAACTGCCAACCCTCCTTTAGGGAAAAGCGATGTCTTGGCGTCAGTGGCTCTAAAATTTCTAGGGCAACTGGATGCTGTAAATACTCTTGGATGCGTTCTAGCTCACCAACGTATAGACGGCGATGTTGGCGATCGAAGAGCAATCCATGCCGGGGCGCCCGTTCCCCTGCCGTCAGTTGATAGGACAACAGGCGGGGTTGTATCTCTGGATGTTGGCAAAATAATTGCCATCCTTGCAGATTTACTGTGCCCACTGTCTGGCCATCGGTGTAGCAGGGATACCCCAGTTGTGGCTCCCAATACAGACCCAGCCAACGGGATTGTGCAGGCAGCGCCAAAGCACGTTCAAACTGTGCTGGTGCTGGAATAGGCAGAACTTCTAAAGTCATCGGTCTATTCCTCTTCCTTGGGATAGCTTTACTATAGGAACGAACTGTCAAGAACTTGATAAGAAATGCAGACTACAGCCCTTTTCTGAAATATGTGGTCAGCGGTTACCCTAGACTAGTTTCCCCAGTGTTGAGCACGTGTCATTGTTGCCAACAAGACTCTATTAGGCATTAGGTAGGTTCAAAATTGCCTTTTGATCTTGACGACTTCTTGACAATTCCTCCCTACTGTGGGAATTGTTCCGCCTCAGGAACAGTGAACTGAACTTGGAGACTCTACGATGAAAGACTCAATAAAAGTTTTAATGACACTAGGAGTGCTCTCAGCGATCGCCATTGGTGGCAGTGCAATGGCACTGAAAACGCAGCGTCACATTAGCTATGCTCTGGTGGCACAAACAGATCAAAAGGGTGGGTATGACGAGAGCGATCGCTATGAAGCGAAAAATACGGCTGAAGAAATGCAAGAGGAGGCCCAATACCGTAGCCTTGCTAAAATTAGCCCCCAACAAGCTCAACAAATTGCAGAAGCGGCTCAAGGCCAAAAGGCAATACGGGTTGCCCTAGGGGCAGAAAACGGTAGCTTGGTTTATGAAGTGCGCTTTCCCAATGCTGAGGTCAAAGTGGATGCCGGTAATGGGCGTATCCTCAGAACGGAACTAGCGGGTCAAGAGGAAAATGACCTTCATGAAGCTCCCTTGGATGGCAGTATCCAAGTCCCCAATTCTGATCGTCCATAGCAATAATGGCAACCATCCTTAAGGTTCTCTGAATTTTACTCAAATTGCCAAGCTGTCTAGGGTAGATTAACAGGCATAAATATCTACCCTAATTTTTTGCCTAAGGATGGGTTTGTGGTGAAAAGAGTATAGCAACTTCAAGGGGAACGCCAATCCATTAGGAACATGTTTCACGGGTAACTTGAGTTAGAGTAGCCGCCGCTTCTTCACGAATGACTCGCGCAGGATGATCCAATAACATTTGCAAGGCTGTGGTTTTCTCCGGAGAGTCAGGTAGCTTTCTTAAGGATCGGACGATTTCCATAGCTTGCCAAACGTCAATGGAGTAGGTTAAAGCACCTTCGGTAAGGGGAGTGGCCGTTTTGGGATTACCGCGATTGCCAAGGGTAATAATTGAACCCATGCGGGCTTCGGAGTTGGGATGCTTTAGGGCATTGATCAGTCGATCTTCGTAGGAGGGATGCTCCTGTTCCCACTGGTGAATGTTGACACCGCATACAGGACAGATTGAGTCGTCCGCGGCAATCTCCGCAAAACATGCTGGACAAAAATAGGCGTGATCCATCTTTTTATCCCCCAAGGGATACTCCCAATATACGCCCAATCCCAAAAGTGAGACCAGTTTAATGTGTCGTCGGCTGATCATGTGTCACACCAAGCCTGTTAGACTCAAACATAAGATAGTTACATCTTCCGAAGCATTGAAACCCTTCTTTGGCTCCACGGGTGAGTCTGTCATTAAATTTTGTTCGTACCACTGACTATAGTCCTGATATTGGCAATATGGAATACGTAAAAGGGATGTAATACTCTCTCATAGGGGCTTTCGCAGTTTTGAGCTTGTTCTATATGTGAAAAGGGTTGTATTTCGCTTTAATTGAGCAGTACCAATCATGGTCAACACCCTCTTTTCTTTTATGTTCGGCATATTGACAGCCCTCTTTCCGATTGCGAATCCAATTGGGGCAATTCCTATTTTCTATAGTTTGACTGCTAAAAACACTACGAAATATCGCCTGCGACAAGCACGAAAAATCACCTTTAATGTTTTTGCTGTCTTAGCAATTTTTTTCTTGGTGGGCAAGTTTATTCTCAGCTTTTTTGGAATTTCCCTAGCAGTAGTGCGAATTGCTGGTGGGTTGATTGTGGCACATACGGCTTGGCAGATGGTTGCTCCTCAACCGCGTCTGACCAATCAAGAGCAACTGGAGGCAGTGGACAAAGAAGATATTTCCTTTACACCTATGGCAATGCCCATCATTAGTGGGCCGGGCGCGATTGGTATTGTGATTGGTTTTTCAACCCGCTGCCATCAATGGCCAGAGTATCTTGGTTGTGTTCTGGGAATTACTCTGTTTAGCTTTATCACCTACTTTTGCTTAATTCTAGGGGAGCCTTTGATTAAGGGCTTGGGCACAACAGGCATAGGGGCACTCAATCGGATTTTGGGCTTTTTGATTTTAGCGATCGCGGTGCAGCTCATTGCAGATGGCGTGATCACCTTTATCAAATAAGTTAATGACTGAGGGGGAGCCTGACAGTAAATGAGGTGCCCTGACCCACTTGACTCTTGACATCAATGCTGCCACCGTGGCTCTGGACAACTGCTTGGACAATGGATAGGCCTAACCCTGCTCCTCCATCCACATAGTGACGGGAGGGATCTGCTCGCCAAAAGCGCTCAAAAATTTTACTAAGGTGCTCAGACGCTATACCAATGCCCGTATCAGCGATAGTCACGTGAATATGGTGCATGAGACGCTTGGCAGTCACACTGACTTTGCCCCCTTCAGGAGTGTAGCGCAGCGCATTTTGTAAAAGATTGGTGAAAGCCCGTATGAGAGCCGCCTCATCCCCCCGCAGCAGCAGTTGAGGATCGGTACTAAACTCTAAGCTAATTTGCTGTTGCTGTGCCTGTAGTTTATACAGTTGAATTAATTGCGCTAAGGTCTCTGCGAGGTTGATCGTCCGCATGGCCATCGGTTGTTGACAATCAGTTCTTGCCAGAATCAATAAGTCGTCAATGAGGCGGGTCATTTGATCCGTAGCGCTGGCGATCGCCCCGAGGACTTCCCGATCCTCTGGTCGCATTCCTTCATCGTACTTAAGGGCAACTTCAGCATTACTGGAAATGGCCATCAGGGGACTGCGGAGTTCATGGGAAGCATCAGCCGTAAACTGTCGCAACCGCTCAAAACTGTCTTCAATAGGCTGCATGGCTTGGCGATTGAGCCACAGACTACCCATAGCACTGAGGAGGAGTCCTATCATGACCCCTGCCATGAGACCAGTATCCAACTGCCAAACGGTCTCATTAAATTCATCCAATTCTTGACTAATGCGGATGTAGCCAATGATTTCGTTGGTTGCTTGGTGCAAAATTGGCAGTGTGACTAACTGCAAAGGGGGATCATGGGTGTGAATAGCTACTGAAACCTTTGGATTGAGCGGTATGTAGGGAAGTTCTTCGCCCTGTTGCTTGAGAAGTCGGCCGTGGGCATCAAACCACTCTAAGGTTGCTGCTTGCTTCTTTAGCTCATGGGGCAAACCGTGCTCCTCAATCTTGAGCTGACCATTCTCAATATCAGCATTAGCAGCCGCACCTTGGGCAATGGCAATGAGACGATTGGTGAGTTGCTCCCTGAGATTGTGAACAAAGACCACGCGCACAGCGATCGCAAACCCGCCAAGGACGACTGCAAACACGAGGAGATTAAAGAACAGTAAGCGGCGGCGAATATGGGTAAACATTGGGCTAGACGTGGGGGGGTACAAAACGATAGCCAACGCCATAAACTGTTTCAATCAATTCTTGGGGGCAACCTGCTGCCTTCAGCTTATGCCGCAGATTGGTGATGTGGGTTTTGACGGTGCCTTCACCAGCCTCTTGATCGAATGTCCAGAGTTTATCTAGGAGGGCTGTGCGACTAAAGACCTGCTTCGGATACCGCAGAAAATGCTCTAGGAGTAGATATTCCTTGGGGGTCAGAGAGAGCACCGTTTGATCGTACGTCACCACCTGACTCGCCGGATCCAGTTGCAGTGCCCCGTAACATAGCACAGGGGGTTTCAGTTCACGACTGCGGCGTTGCAGTGCCCGAATCCGTGCCGCCAGCTCTTCCAACTTGAAGGGTTTGACAAGGTAATCATCAGCACCTGCATCTAGGCCAATGACTTTATCAGTGGTCGTATCCTTGGCCGTCAACATCAAAATCAGTGCCTGACAACCTACCGCCCGCAACCGTTGACAAAGGGCGATGCCATCTAGGCGTGGTAGCATTAAGTCCAGCAAAATGAGGTCATAGGCAGTTGCTTGGGCATAGTCCCAGCCACTCAGGCCATCCTCAGCAATATCAACAGTGTGGTGTTGATGTCGTAAATCTTTCGCCAAAGGTGCTGCAATGCGGGGGTCATCTTCAACAATGAGAATTTTCATTGCTCTTGCCCTTGCTAAATTGGCTAGGCTTAAATTGTATCGTGGCTAAAATCAACCCTCATTGACGAGTGACGACTCTGCGCCTTTTTGTCTATGGCACCCTTAAACCCGGCTATCAACCCCATGACATCCTCTGTCGGCCTTGGCTGAGTGCCCATCAACCAGCGCTGGTGAGAGGTCGCCTTTATCACCTACCGATGGGGTATCCCGGTCTGACGGCTGAGGAAGGTTGGGTGCAGGGGGAGTTACTGATCTTTCATGATCCACCTCCCAGCGTATTGGCGCGGCTGGATGCCTTTGAAGGCTACAATCCCAACTTGGCTCCCGAAGTAAATGCCTACCATCGCCAAGAGGTGCCAGTGTATAACTTGAATCATCAACCTTTGGGCACAGCATGGGCTTACATGATGAGCACTGAGCGGGTGCGGGATGTCAACGGCGAATGGCTGCTAGAGGGGGTGTGGAATCGGCCAACAGACCTACGTGCCTAGACTTTGGTTTTAGCAGTGGTTGTTGCGGGCTTGGCGGAAGCCACATGGAGTTCCTTGAGTTGCTGTGGCTCAACACTGCTGGGGGCACCGGTAAGAAGGCAACGCGCCTGTTGGGTTTTCGGGAAAGCAATGGTGTCGCGAATGGAGTCTTCGCCGGCAAGGAGCATGACTAAGCGATCCAGGCCATAGGCAATACCCCCGTGGGGAGGGGTACCAAATTCAAAGGCCTCGAGAAGGAAGCCAAATTTTTCTTGGGCAGCCGTCTCATCAAGGCCGATGGTTTCAAAAACTTGCCGCTGCAATTCCGGTTGATAAATGCGCAGACTGCCGCCGCCTACTTCGTAGCCATTAAAGATGAGATCGTAGGCTTGGGCACGGGCAGTTTTGAGGTCCTCAAGGTCGGCGGGATGGGGTGCCGTAAAGGGATGGTGCAGCGCCTCAAGGCGTTTTTCCTCAGCATTCCACTCAAACATGGGGAAATCAACCACCCATAGGAGATGGGTTGCCGTCGGATCAATGAGATCAAATTCACGGGCAATGGTCTGGCGCAGGCGATCAAGGGTTTTATTCACAGTCGCGGTATCCCCTGCCCCAAACAGGAGGAGGTGCCCCGGCTCGGCACCCGTGCGCTCTAAGAGCGTGGCTTTCTGCTCTGGGGAGAGGTTATCCTTGATGGCACCAATGGTGTCAATCTCGCCGTTGTCGCGAACGCGGATATAAGCCAGCCCCTTGGCGCCGGCAGTGGTGGCCTCTTGGAAGAGATCGCCGCCGGGTTTAATGCGCACGTTCGAGATGCGGTGGTTGCCATTGGGAATCGGCAAAATTTTCACCACGCCCCCTTGGGCGATCGCCCCACTAAAAACTTTGAAACCAGAGTCTTTCAGAATATCGGAGACATCCACCAGTTCAAGGCCATAGCGGGTATCGGGCTTATCGGTGCCATAGCGATCCATGGCCTGTTGGTAACTCAGGCGGGGAAAGGGGCGCGGCAGATCAATGCCCTTCACGGTTTTGAAAATGTGGCAGATGAGTGCTTCGTTGAGATCAATAATTTCATCCTGATCCATGAAGCTCATTTCCATGTCCAGTTGCGTAAATTCTGGCTGGCGATCGGCCCTTAAGTCCTCATCGCGAAAGCAGCGAGCAATCTGGTAATAGCGATCGCACCCCGCCACCATCAACAACTGCTTGAACAACTGGGGCGATTGGGGAAGGGCAAACCATTCTCCCGGATTCACGCGACTGGGCACTAAATAATCGCGAGCCCCCTCCGGGGTCGAGCGGGTGAGAATGGGGGTTTCCACCTCAATAAAGCCCGCCTCATCCTCGAGGAAGCGCCGCATGGCTTGGACAACGCGATGGCGTAACTGCAAATTCCGTGCCATCCGTTCCCGCCGTAGATCAAGATAGCGGTAGCGCAGCCGCACTTCTTCGCGGACTGGCTCGTTCTCGGTGCTGGAGATGGCAAAGGGCAGTTGCTGGCGCACCGTATTGAGGACATCAATGTGATCGGCGTAGATCTCGATATCGCCCGTGGCCAATTTTGGGTTCACCGAATCGGCAGGGCGCTTGCTGACACGGCCAACAATTTTCACCACATACTCACTGCGCAGGCGATCGGCTTGAGCATAGGAGTCGGGAGTGCGCTGGGGATCACTGACAATTTGGACAATGCCGGAGCGATCGCGCAAATCAATAAAGATCACGCCGCCATGATCTCGCCGCCGATCCACCCAACCGTAGAGGGTGACCGTTGTTCCGACATCCGTTAGCCGAACATCGCCACAGTAGTGTGTGCGCATAGACCCCAATGATTTGTAAGTATGTTGGTAAAGCCTTACTATTTTAGCGGTTCACCGCCCTACCGTTAGCGGGGCATTCCCAAGGAAGCACAGGTTTGCAGGAGGGCTGCACTTTAGAAATCGCAACAGAAGTTTGCAGGACTTCATGTGGATTCCCTAACTTTAGTTGCAGCTTCAGCAGATTGCGCCCCAATTTTCCGAGGGGCAACGTATGGTAGTAGATAGGTAAAATCTAAAGAAAACCTTAAAAGGAGGGCAAGTATGACCCCCTCTCTCCTCCGGCAGTTCTGGCACTTTGTTGAGCAAGCACAGGTGGGACGATTGTTGAGTATGGATGATCACGCCCTACAGGGGTGGCTGGTGACGCAGTTTAGTGATGTTTATCCTTTAGAGCATAACCAGCGCTATCATCTGGAACGCTACATTTCCTCGCGTCTCTCGTTAATCCGCGATGTGGCAAGGGAGCAGGTGCTGCAAGCTAGGGTCGACTGCCCCTAGGGAACCGTGAACTGAGTTCAGCCTTCAAAAGGTGAGAGGATAGTCCTAGTTCGTGTTGCCGTGCAGAATATCAGTATGTGCGAATGATCAATGGGTATCAGCGATTATGGCGGTGGGGAGCGATCGCCCTTATCACTTTCTTTTTAGTCCTTCTCTCTCCTTGGTCAACTGTAGCTCAGGTTCCTCTGCCGGGGATTAGTCAAGCCACCGTTGCTCCCACCCCCCCCGGCGTCACCCGCATTGGCGAACTGGAAATTGCCGATGTCCGCTTTGATGGCAATACACTCTTTACAATTGCTGCGCCAACAGTTCGCGATCGCGATAACCCCGGTAACGCAATTCCCGTTGAAGTCCGAGCGGATTTAATTCAATCGAACCTACGGCGGGTACTCCAGAGTGCCCTTGAGCATGGGCGGCGATCGCCCGCAAGGGTAGATATTGGCGTTGCTCGCCTCAATAATGTTTTAGTCATCAGTGCCCGCATTGGCCAAGCGGAACGCACCACTCGCCTCCTGACGGTGACAGAGGCCGACAGCGACTACCATCAACTGCCCCCTGAAACCCTTGCTCAGCAGTGGCGAGACATTTTGCAACAGCAGATGAACCGAGCGATTCAGGAACGCACCGACACAGCCCTGATGTCGCAAATTCAGGGGGCGGTCTTGATCTTTATCAAGGTGGGTGCAGGTAGTTTCGTGATTTTAATTGTGCAACGCTTCTTGATCCGCCAACGCAAGCATCTACAAGGGCAACTGGACACAGTGACCACTCAAACGACGGAACCGGAGTGGGTTTTGCCGCTGCTACCCCACCTGCGACATCACTTTTTTCTCAAGCAGCGCATCAAGCTCATTAGTCTCGTTCGGTATCTACTGTTGTGGGGGCAAGTGGCTCTGTGGCTACTCGGCCTAGCGGCAATTCTGCGCCTTTTCCCCATGACCCGCTGGCTGAGTTCCCAAGTCTATGGCTTGCCGATTCTGTGGATGGTGGTCTGGTTTGGCACGGGGCTGCTGAATCAATTTGCTGACTTGGCCTTTGATCGCATTCGTGTTTTCTGGGAGCAAAATAATCTGCTCAAGTTTGCCGATACCCAGCGTAAAACCCTGCGGATTAGTACCACTGTGGAAGTGATGCGCGGCTTTAAGACCGTTGTCATTTATTTGATTCGACTAGTGGTTATCTTGGGTTCCTTAGGGGTACCTGTTTTCTCCATTCTCGCTGTGGGGGGCTTTTTAGCCTTGGCCATTTCCCTAGGGTCACAGAACTTGGTGAAGGACATTATCAATGGTCTGCTCATTGTCTGGGAGGATCAGTACGGCATTGGCGATGTGGTGGAAATTGAACCCTACTCCGGCTTAGTGGAAAATCTCAATTTGCGCATTACTCAGTTGCGCAATGCCGAGGGTCAGCTGATTACAATTCCCAATAGTACGATTACCAAGGTAGCCAACCTGACCCGCACTTGGTCACGGGTTAATCTCGAACTGTGGGTGGATATTGAAACCAATCCCGATCGCCTGTTGTCCTTGCTGAATGACTTGAGTATCCACTTTTACGAAGAACCGGAGTGGCAACTGAAGATGCTGGAGCGGCCAGAGGTTCTAGGAATTGATCAGATTACCGCCAGTGGCTTACTGGTGCGCATTTGGATTAAAACCCAACCGGGACAACAATGGGTCGTGGGGCGGGAGTTTCGGCGGCGGGTGCTCAACCTGATGGCCGCAGAGGGGATTGCCGTGGGTCGGCTGCATCAACAGCTGCATTTGGCGCGCGATCGCAACGGCAAAAACGACAACGATGAACATACCCATCCTTTTCCCTTGGAATCTTGATGGCAGGTCAGCGCATTTTGGTCATCGGCGGTGGTGCCGCTGGATTTTTTGGAGCGATCGCCTGTGCGACGGCTAATCCCCGCAATCTCGTCACGATTTTAGAAGCTGGGGCAACACTGCTGAGCAAAGTCCGCAGCTCTGGTGGTGGTCGCTGCAATGTCACCCACCACTGTTTTGATCCAGCCCTATTGGTGCAGCACTATCCCCGTGGTGGCAAGGCCTTGCGGGGTGCCTTTAGTCGCTTCCAACCCCAAGACACGATCGCTTGGTTTGAGGCGCGGGGGGTGAAGTTGAAAACCGAAGCCGATGGGCGAGTCTTTCCCGTCAGTGATGATTCAGAAACCATTATTGACTGTCTGGTGCAGGAAGCAACGGCTCTAGGCATTCGCATCTGTACCCGCGCAGCGGTGAAGGAGATGGTGAAAGTCGGCAATGAGTTTCAAGTCACGGTTGCTCAGCAGCCTCAACCCCTTGTGGGCGATCGCGTCCTTTTGGCCACTGGCAGCAGTTCCCAAGGTTATCGCTTGGCAGCACAATTGGGACACACCATTATTCCCCCCGTCCCTTCTCTGTTTACGTTTCACATTGATGACCCGCTCTTGCAGGAGCGCTCAGGCCTCAGTGTCCAACCCGTGGAAGCAACCCTCAAACTGCCGCAGCAGCCGCCCTTAACCCAAACCGGTGCTATTCTCGTTACCCATTGGGGCTTTAGTGGTCCTGTGGTCTTGAAACTCTCGGCATGGGGGGCACGTGCCTTGGCGGTGCAGAACTATCGCGGCACCTTGGTAGTGAATTGGCTCCCCCATCTATCGCTGCCGCAGATTCAAGGGGAGTTGGCAGCCTGTCGTAGCCATACCCCGAAGCGAGCGATCGCTAACCATTGTCCCTTTCCGCTGCCGCGCCGCCTCTGGAGTTACTGGACAACCAGCGTGGGGATTCCGGCTGAGCAAACTTGGGCACACCTCAGTAAAAAACAACTGCTGGCACTGGCGGAGGCCTTGCACCGAGGTACCTTCGCGATCGCTGGCAAGGGCGCCTTCAAAGAGGAGTTTGTCACCTGTGGTGGGGTGGCTCTCAAGGAAGTGGACTTTAAGACCATGGCCAGCCGCTGCTGTGAGGGGCTATTCTTTGCGGGCGAAGTTCTCGATATTGATGGCGTGACGGGGGGCTTTAACCTGCAAAGTGCGTGGACAACGGGCTGGATTGCCGGTCAGGGATTGGCAGAGGGTTCGACGGGCACCGTTTCGGCAGGCGCTTCCACGGCCACACTCTCTTGAGCCGCACCTTGGAGGGCAAGGGGTTCGGTTTCTTTTTGCTTGAGGGTGAGGGGTAGGCGCAGGGGTTGCAGTTCCCGTTGTAGCGCAGGTGCCAAGGGCAACGATTGATCCAAATCCTCAAGGGGACGAGGTACCAACATCACTGCATGGAGTTCACCAATGCGATCAGCTTCTGCCATCCCCGCCTCAAGGGCGATCGCGGTATTGGAGGCCGTGCCGCGAATAATGGCCGTACACAAACCGGCGCCAATGGTTTCGTAGGCCGTTAGGATCACATCTGCCGCCTTGAGCATGGCATCCGCTGCCCCCACCATGGCTGGAAATCCTCGCGTTTCCAATAGGCCAACCGCGTGGCTACTGAGGCGATGGCCGCGACTTTTAGAGGCAATCTGGGCGAGAAGACTGCCAATCGGCAGAATTTTCTCTAGGTTGGGGTCAGGTCGGGGAATGACTAACGTACTGAGTTCTTGACCAAACTGCTGCGCCCGTTCAGCGCCCTCTGCCACGGCAAGGCGCACATCGGCAATTCGCCCGCGCACGATCGCGCTACAGTGGCCACTGCCAATTTTCTCATAGCCCACTAGGAGGACATCGGCGGATTTGAGCATGTGATCGGCAATGCCCACAATTGCCGGAAAGCTCTGGGCTGAAACCAGTCCCAAGGCTAAATCCGTAAAGTCATCCCGTCGCTCCATTAGCGGAATTCGTCAATCCTTTCCATTGGGTGCATTTCTATCTTAACGGTTGGGTTGCGGAGGGCGCGGATCCCCCAAAAAACCAAATGATCGTCTTCACGCCAGCGATCGGGGTCTAAAAATGTTTTTAACAGTTCACTGAGAAAGGGGCGATCGCCCCCGGTCACAATCACCGTACCTTGGGGAAACGCCTGAAAAAAGGCGCCCAGATAGGCGTGTAACATGGCGGCAGTACCGTAGTAAAGACCGCTTTCAATCGCTGTGGTAGTGGTGGCGCCCCAACGGGGGGGTGGCTCTGGGGGAAGCGTCACATAGGGTAACGCTGCCGTATAGTCCGCCAGTGCTCGCGCCATTAACCCAACACCCGGGAGAATCACACCGCCCGCAAATTCACCGCGATCGTTGGCTAGGGTCAGCGTTAATGCAGTTCCCGCATCCACCACACACACTGGTGCCCCATAGACCTGAAGCGCTCCCCAGAGGGCAAGGGCACGGTCAATCCCTAGGGTGGGGTACATCTGAGGAATAGGAATATCCTCGAGGGTGAAGGCGATCGCTGTCGGATAGACTTGGTGCAAGGGCACAGAACCAACACTCGCACCCCAGCAAGGGAGTCCGGGATAGTCTTTGGCAGGATTGCAGGCAACTTCCTCAGAGGTGAGGTGCCAAGTGCGGCTGAGGTGTTCACCGCTAAAGAGTGCCCAGTGCTGCCGACTATTGCCAATCATGAGAGCGAACCATTGATTACTCTGTGGGGACACCATCCACCTCTTCTGGATCTATGAGGTAGAGATGAATATGTTTGTATCCCTGCTTAATTTTGAAGGTATCCCCGGGCTTTAGGTTCATCGCTTTTGTATAGGCGGAACCAATCACAATCTGACCATTTTGGTGCACTTTCACCCGATAGGAGGGCGATCGCCCCCGTCCTGATTGACCATTGACTTCTTTTTCCGATGACTTTACTTCTAGTCCGCTGGCAGCGAGTACCGCTTCGTAAAATTTCCCTAAGTCGACACGCACCTCACCGGATTTTGTGACGCGATAGTAGCCACAGAGCTTTGCGGCTTCTTTACGGGATGCAGAACCCAGTTCACTTAATCGCTGCAAGAGTGCTTTACCAGTTAGGGGCTTTGGTTTTTCCATTCGCTCTATATTTCCTCTATCAGAACACTATTCAAATGAATAAAGCAACTAAATTGTTCTTTAATCAACAGGTACCCACACTAGAGAGAAAAAGCGTGTCTGCGAGAATGATCTGACTAGAAATTATTAGATTTAATCAAGTTACCACTTTATTTGAAACACAAAGTATTCTTTTTAACAATATGTTAGTTTGAAGCAATCAGTATAATCATATAGTGATACCGAATCTATTTAACAAGAAAAGGGATTTGATGTTGGTTTGTTAAGTTTTATTTATCACTTATTGATTTTTGAGTCAAATTTATCTATAGCATTATGCCTCTCTAAAAATACGGAAGACATGTCGGCATTGAGTCTGTCAGAGCAGCCCTAGGATAGAAAAAAGGCTGTATAGTGGCTGTACCCTAGCAGATGAGTGACGAATGACCCCTTGGCAAGCGTTGCGGCGCAACCCCTTAGTGATGGTCAGTTTGGGGGTGTTGCTGACGTTGTACCTGCTGGCGATCGCCGCAGATTTTATTGCTCCCTACAGTCCCTATGCCTTTCAAGTGGAGGGTGCCCTGCTGCCCCCTACCCGCATTTACTGGCGCACCCCCAACGGTCAGTGGCTTGGCCCCCATGTCTATCCCACCCGCTTGGGGCCTGTGAACTTGGAAACCGGGGAACGACCTCTGATCGTGAACTGGCAGGAACCGTCACCCATTCGCCTTTTTGTCAAGGGCAGCCCCTATCGCTTCTTGGAAATTACCCTGCCCCTACCGACCCGCTGGAGTCTCACCAATCCACAAATTGAACCACGTACGATCTTTGCTGGGTTCCCCAGCGATCGCCATCTCTTTGGTACCGTGGGTAAGGGCTATCTGAATCTGTTGGGAACGGATGACCAAGGACGCGATCAGTTGAGTCGGCTGCTCTTTGGTGCCCGCATTAGCCTCAGTATTGGCCTTGTGGGGGTGGCGATCGCCTTCCCGATTGGTATTCTCGTGGGGGCGATTTCTGGCTACTTTGGCGGCTGGCTGGATGCCGTTTTGATGCGGGGTGTTGAGGTGCTGATGACACTGCCGACCATCTATCTGCTGGTGGCCTTAGCGGCGGTACTCCCCGTGGGACTCAGTAGTGGCGAGCGATTCCTGCTGATTACCGTGATCACATCGTTTGTGAGTTGGGCGGGGCTAGCACGGGTGATTCGCGGTCAGGTGCTGGGGATCAAAGAAATGGCCTTTGTCCAAGCGGCGCAGGTAATGGGGGGGCGATCGCTCTATATTATTGTGCGGCATATTATTCCCCAGACAGCAACCTACGTGATGATTGCCGCAACGCTCTCGATTCCCAGCTTCATCGTCGCGGAATCGGTGCTTAGTCTCATTGGTCTAGGGATTCAGCAGCCGGATCCCTCTTGGGGCAATATGCTCTCACTGGCAACGAATGCCTCAATCTTGGTCTTGCAGCCGTGGCTAGTTTGGGCACCAGCAACCCTCATTGTCATCACTGTGCTATGTTTCAACATTGTCGGCGATGGCCTGCGGGATGCCCTTGATCCGAGGCAAACCCAAAAATAGCTAGGAGCCTTGGGATACACTAGGGGGAGATTTTGCAGGCTGAAGCTATGAGCGGCGATCGCCAGCCCTATCGAATTCTCGTCATTGATGATGACCCTACCAGCCGACTGCTGCTGCGCAAAACCCTAAAGGATCTGGGCTACCAAGTCTCGGTTGCTAGCCATGGCCGTGAGGGAATCGCGATCGCCACCGCTGAGAAACCCGCCTTGATCATCTGCGACTGGATGATGCCCGAACTGGATGGCCTAGAGGTGTGCCGTCAAATCAAGCAGGATCAGGAACTCTCCCGCAGTTTTTTTTGTCCTGCTGACCGCCAAGGGGGAACTGGAGGATCGCATTCAGGGCTTGGATGCTGGTGCGGATGAATTCTTATCCAAGCCCATTGACCCCAATGAACTGCGGGCACGGATTCAGGCGGGTCTGCGCCTTTATCAACTTAACCAAGATCTGCTCAAGCAGAAACAACTTCTTGAAGCGGAACTGCACGAGGCTGCGGATTATGTGCGATCGCTCCTGCCAGCTCCCCAAGAAGCCCCCTGCAAAATCAACTACTACTTCTTGCCGTCAAGTCAGTTGGGCGGCGATTGCTTTGACTTTTTCTGGATTGGCGATCGCTATTTAGTGCTTTACATTCTCGATGTGTCAGGCCATGGTTTGGGGGCTGCTCTGCCATCTGTCTCCGTCTTGAACCTCCTGCGCAGCACCACGCGAGAGCAAACGAGCGGCACATTTGACTATCTGCACCCTGCCCAAGTCCTCGAAGCCCTCAACAATGGCTTTCAAATGACGGATCAGCACGAGAAGTATTTCACGATTTGGTACGGCGTGTACGATCGCCAAACACGGCAGTTGACCTATGCCAGTGGTGGACACCCGCCGGCACTGCTCCTCACCCCTGAGGCTGATGGCTGGCGAGCGACTCTCCTCAAGACACCGGGCATTCCCATTGGCATGTTTGCCGACATGGCCTTTAGTCAAGCCACGATTGAAGTCCCCCCTTCGGCAGTTCTCTACCTCTTTAGTGATGGCATCTATGAGTTTGAAACAACCGACAATCGGGTTTGGGGTCTCGAAGCCTTTAGGAAGTTGCTCATGGTTGCCCACACCCAAGACCCTGTGCCGGCGCTGCCCCAGTTGATTGCCCAAGGGCAGAGCCATGCAGCACCCGATGCCTTTGGCAGTGATGATGTTTCATTGGTGCAAGTGGCCTTTCCATCGGCTTAACTTTGCATCTGAGATTGCATAATGTGGCCTTTTCTGTGCAATATCCTAAGCAGTGGGAGAGTGAAAATGCGCTATGGGCGGATGGGAGTTTTTACTGCAAAAGGAGGGCGATCGCGCTTGGTTGCCCCTAGAACCACCCTCGGCGGAAGTTTTGGAGGGCAGTTACCGCTTGATGGCGCGCTGTCCGGTTGCCGAAACCTCGGTGGAAGTGCAAATTACCCATCTTTACGATGATCAGGGGGTGCCCAAGCAGCGCTACCAACGCCGCACCCACCGCAGCAGCTCCACAGGACTCATGGGTATTCTGCCCTTTACGTATTTGCAGGCGGGGCGTTGGGAATTTCAATGCCGTGTGGCCCAAGAGGGGGTGCTGGATGCAGAGGTGTTTGCGATCGCCCTTGATGTCCTTGCCCAAAGCGAAGAGTGGGATTTGCCGGCACTAGAAACCTTGCCTGCGGTTCCAGAGCAGCCAGTGAAAGCTGCCGACCCCCCTAAGCCGCAAGCACCCTCCCCTGCTGAGCTGCCCACGACGCTCATTGAGCTGCCCCAAAGTGCCTATACGATCTTTGCTGATGAAACGCTGGTTTTAGAGGGCACAGTTGCCGTTCCCGGTACAGTGGTGATTCGTTTGCGCAATCCCGTTACTCGCGATGTCGTGCAGGAGCACTCAGTGCCCGCGATCGCCCGCGAGGGAAAATGGGGGTTTCATTGTACACTCACCCCCTTGGCCGATTATCCAGTCATGGTGGGGGAAGCCCGCCTTCTGCCCAACCAACCCCTAGAGCACAGCGATCTTCGCCAAGTGCAAGCCTTTATGGTCACGGTGTTACCGGCACCGGAGATTCCTGCCGTCTCTGCGCCCCCCCAACCCGCCCCACCTAAGAGCGAAACACCCGCTGGCCCGCAGTTGCCCATCTTAGGGGATAGGACTCTCGAACCTGTGCCAGTGAGCGGCTTTTCCCTACCGCCCCAACTGAAGCCTGTAAAAGCCCCTGTTGTCGTGGATTTGCCTAGCTTTTGCCAGCCCCTATCTGCCGTTACCGTACCGCCGCCTCGGGATTTGCCCATTGATCGCCAAGAGCGATTTTGGTTGCGATTGCAACAGTTAGCCGAGTTGGCACCTCCTGTTGAAGCTACTCCCCCAGCATCTAGGAATCCTAAGAGCGCCTATCTATTGACCCCCCCCCAGCTCCTGCTGTCACCAGAGCCACTGGTATCGCCGCTGCACCTCAAGGTGAATTTGCCAGCAACACAACGGGGCTGCTCTGTCAAGGTGTGGATCACCAATGGCGAAACGGGAGAGTTAATTGCTGGCCCCCGCTGGCTCGTGGAGTTTGATTTTTATCGCTATGGGGATTACTGGCAAACCGTCCTTCACATTGATGTGCCCGCGAGTGTACGTTCCATTGCCCTGATGGCGATCGCTATTGACCCCAAAACAGGCGCTGAGAGTCCGACGGTGACCCTGCGGCGGCAGCTCCAAGGGGCCTAGCTTTCGGGTTCCGGCTGTGTTTCTGCCCGCTCAAAGGCTGGACAGTAGCCCTCCGGTGCCACTTTGAAGTTGTACAGTGCAGAAGCCTCGTTCCAGCAGCGCTGACCGCGATAAAACTGGCAATTAAAACAGCTCTCCTGATCGGGGGCGATCGAAGCCGATGTCCCACCCAGCACTTCCTTGGGGGTCATACCGCGAATCAGCAACTGCTCCCCCTGCCATGAGGCAAGGACAAAGCCCGTATCCGCCAACCGTCGCCAGCGCGGATCCGTGGTAATAGAAGCGGGTAGGCGAATCATTGCTTCATCGTTCCACTCACTCACCTCCCCCTCATAGGCCAGTTGCACCAACGAACTCGGCGTCGAAAGTGTCAATTGACCAATGGGAAATTGAATCGTTGAACCACTGGTGGGGGTGTGCAGATGGTAGCGGTTGCTCAATTCATTCAGGCTGGCTAAATCAGCAAGGTAGTTGGGGTCGCCGTGGATAAGCACCACATGCTGCGGGCGAATATTGTGAATCAGTTGCGTCGTTGCAGGGCCATCGGCATGGAGGGAAAGTAAAAACGTATCCACCTCCACATTGGGCAAGCTGGCTAAGGTAGGATCACCGCCCCGAAAGGGCTGACCATAGCGCAGACGCGGGTAGAGCACGAGCCAAGGCTGTTTCCCCTGAGCCACGTAGGGACGCAGGTCTTGATCCTCCTCCACAAGGACAATGGTGGGGGCGTCGCCTCGAATTTGCGCCAAATCGCTTAAGGGCTGCACTTGGGGTTTGACCCGCTGATCCCAAAAGAGGGACTGGTGTTGGGCAAAATTTTGAATGGCCGTGGGTAAATGGGGCAACACCGTGAGGTAGGCATCACAGCCGCGAGCGATCGCTGGCGTGACCCAAATTTGAATCGGCTGTCCCGTAAAAAGATGATGACTGCGCAGTAGGATGAGAATTTCTTGAGCGGTACCGAGGGGCGGCAGCGGCAGTAGGATATTGTAGCCTTGATCAACCGCCGTGCGGATGCGTTCTGCCAGTTGGTTTTCCTGTTGACGGCGGTGGGGATGACGCGCGGTGCCCAAGCTGGCCTCAATGATCAGCACATCCGGCTGCAATCCTCGCAGATCCGCAAGGGGTAGTCCTTCCGTAAAGCGAGTATGGGAGAGGAAAAAATCCCCAGTATAGACCACGCTCAGGGGCGGTTGCTCTGGGTTTGGGTCTTGGTATGTGAGGGCAAAAACAGCAGCCCCCGGTAAATGCCCTGCAGGAAAGAGTTCGGCGGTCAGGCCATCCCCAAACTCAACGGGCGATCGCCAAGGCAAAGCACGACAGAAAGGGGGAACCGTTTCATCCGGCCAATTGAGGGGCAAAAGCTGGGTCGTGACCTCACTGGCATAGATGGGAATATGGGGAAAACGGCGATGGAGTGCCAACAGACTCTGGGCATGATCCGCGTGGGCATGGCTACAGAGGACCAAGTCAAAGGGATGCTGTTCAATTTCATCAAGGGGCAAAACATCAAGGGACGGCACACCACAGTCCAGCAAAATCCGATAGGTGCCAATTCCTAAGCCAATGCACACCCCCTCATCTGCGTGACCCACCCCATAGTTGAGGCACTCGATCATGAATGACGAACAGTCACCCTCCTTGGTTAGCTTTAGTGAGCAGAACCGTTGCCGTGGTAGTTATCGGTGTCGTAGAAGCCATTGCGGGTGCCAAAGACCAAACACAGCACAATAAACACCGGCGTAATGGCCAGTAGAATGGGTTTCACGTTAATAGCAACGTCCATGGCTGCGCTCCTCGCTCTTGTCAACTCAGACGATGGTGTGTTCTGCTACTCAGTGTATCGTGGATCATTGGGGGGCATGTGCTGATTTTCTCTCCTCAAAGTAACGCAACTGCCGCCAACCCACAAAATTGGCATAGGGCTGGCGATCGCCCATGCATTCTGCCACGTGTTCTAGGGGAGACAGGTGCTTCGGTTCTGCCCCCGCCAAGCGTTGATAAAGCGCCAGATCAGAGGCGGGGTCACTGCGTTGGCCATCCCGCAGATAGTAGGACACCCGCGCACAACGTGCCACAGACATATACTTACACTCCTCAAGGCTATATTGCTCGCGCTCACTGGGATCGATATAGGGAAGGTGCCAATCCCCCACCGCCACGGGTGTCGGTTCATGGGTTTCCAGTAAATGCTGAATCAGCTTAGCCAAGGCTTGCATTTCGGGCTGGGCATCGGGGTGGTTGCGCAGGCGCAAAAAGTTTTCCCACTCCGTGCTACTCACCACCGTTTGCATCCACATCCACGGCTCCAGCATGCGGTTCACCACCTGCTTGTGAATGCCTAGTTCATGGAGTTGGCGTGCCCCCTCAAGAACCGCGAGGCGGGTTTTCAACCAAATTTCCTTTGCTGCCTCCTTGTGTTCACTCTCTTGGCGCGCCTGCATGCCCCGCTGGTTTTGTCCCCAATGGTAGGGAATCACGGGATCCTCTTCCACCTGCGCCATCATTTTTGTGACCGGTACTGCCCGCGAACTGGCGGAATTACGGGAAAACACGCGATGGGTGAGAAGTTCACTATGGATAAAACGCGGATACGTTAGTTGCAGCGTCACCAAGCGCACCCCTGCTGGCGAAATTGAATCGGCAATCACACGCCCGTCTTGCATCTTTGTCTCTTCTGAATCTCTGCCTTTTCTAGGCTAGTGCAAGGGGAACACCGTCTGCGCGATCCGCAACCGCAAAGCGCGTCAACCTTGATGCTGTGGCACAGTGGAACTAGACCTGTTGTGGATATACCTTGCCATGTATGCGGTTGTTTCTCCAGCCAAAATTATTCTTCCCCCCGGCAGTGTCCTACGCATGCCGGGTACGTGGCAAGATTACTGTTGCCTCCGCAACAGCCGTGGCGATGGTTCGATTCCCCGCATCAAGTTTCGTCGGGGGGAAATTTTGCTCATGAGTCCCTTACCCCGTCATGGCCGCGAAGCGAATATCGTTGCCGATGTTGTCAAAATTTTGCTGGATAGTGAGGAGCGCAATTACGAAGCCTTTACGCCGATCACCATGGAGATTCCTGAGATGGGTGGCATTGAGCCTGACTATTGCTTCTATATTGACAATTGGACGGCAGCCGTCGGCAAAGACCGTATTGATTGGCAAACCGATCCGCCACCCGATTTGGTGATTGAGATTGATGTCACCACCTATACAGTGGCTGAGGACTACCTTCTTTATCGCGTTCCTGAAGTGTGGCTCTTTACGTCAACGGGCTTGAGCATTTATGCTCTCGATGGCCAGACCTATGTCCCTCGATCCAAAAGCCGCTATTTTCCAGACATTAACTTAGTAGCGTTGATGAGTGCTGTCCTCGAAGAGACGGCAACCCAAGGCACAGGGGCTGCGCTGCGACGGCTGCGGCAACAGTTTTCTAGTCAATAGGGAATTGTTAAAGATTGCTTTCTCAAGGAAAAAGGGGGTTGCTAGATCACCTAGGACGATTCCTCGTAGATGCTATGCTTTTTGTAGCATTGCCCTTAAGGTTTCTAACTGAATTCATCCCCTAAAAATTAAAAAATTTTAACTAATTGGCTTATTAGTGTGAAACTTCTATACCAATGACACACCAAGTTGCTTGTGTTTCCGAGTCTCTCAAGCCATACGTCCAAATTGACCAGTGGGGGACAGTTCCTGTTGTTCTAGGACACGGTTTTGGTACCGATAAAAGCGCTTGGGATTACCTAATGCCTTTCTTGCCTGAGGACTTCACCTATATTCGCTATGATCTTGCAGGCTGTGGCTCCGATGAAGACACGTTGCGCCGCTACGACCTGCAAAGACACAGTCATTTGTATGGTTATGCTGACGATCTCATTGAATTACTAGATAGCCTTGGTGTCCAATCCTGCATATATGTTGGTCATTCCGTCAGTTGCATGATTGGCGCAATTGCCGCGATCGCCAGACCTGACTTGTTTCGGCGACACATCTGGATTGGCCCCTCCCCTTATTACCTGAAAGAGGAGAATTATCCCGGCACCCTCCTGCCGGAAGACCTACAGTCGATTTATGAGGCAATGGTCACCAACTACCAAGCTTGGGCAGCGGGATTTGCTCCCCTGATGTTTGGTGTGACCGACGAGCACCGCTTGGCTAATTTTTCGCAAACCCTCTTTCGCTTGCAGCCCGATATTGCCCTGCGTACCCTACAAATGATCTTTGAAGCAGATACCCGCTCCTTTATCAGCAAGGTCAAGCAACCGGTTCATCTGATTTTTAACCGCGACGACTTTGTTGTGCCCCAGGGGGTGGCCCTGTGGCTGCAGGCAGCCCTACCCCAAAGTACCCTTGACTGGATTGACGCCCAAGGTCATCTGCCCCACATGACCCATCCTGAGGTTGTTGGTCCACTCCTCAGAAAATATGTCATATACGCCAACTAGGGCATGCTTAAAAAGTTGCAGCAACACTCCTCCCACCAGCTTCTGCCCACCCCCGATGGCATTACTGCTTTTTGCCACTTAATTGCCAGTTGGTTTCAGGTGGATCTGGTGCTTGCCCTAACAGTGAATGAGGCGGGCGATCGCGCCCAAATCATCACTACAAGCAGCGCAACCCCCTTTCCGCCAATCGAGCTGCGGTGTCCGTGGCGAGACGTCCTGCCGGCTGCTGCTGTGGATTTGACGCCTTTACTACAGAAAAAACTGCCCTCAATTTTTTTGTGCTATCTAGACCGCATTGAACAACTGGTCTACCTGCCCTGTGGTGAGCCCGCACAATGGCGTCAAGGATTGTTATTGATTAATCCGCAGGCCAACCTTTTGGGGCGAGTGACCCAACAAAAGGAATACATCGCCGCCCTCTATCGGCAACTATTGGCGGATCACTACCGGAATCAGCAAAATTTTCTTTTTGAAGTACAATTTCAAGATATTTTTAACACTGTTCCCCTAGGCTTGGTACTCATCAAAGGGGATGGCACTACGGCAATGGTGAACGCCTATGCCAGTGACTGGCTGCAACTACCGCCGGGCAACCATCCCATTTCCCTTGTGGCGCAGCACATGAAACAGGCACGGCAACGTTGCGATAACCGTGAGGAGCTAGAGCGCATTTTTGCGGATTTGGGTACCAATGCTAACTTTAGTGCCAAGGGGGAATGTCAGCTTGGTGAGAAAACAGTGCTCATTGATACCCACCCCGTCCAAGGGGATGGCAGGCTAGGGCGCGTGTGGATTTTTTCGGACATCACCGATATGCGCCAGCGGGAGCAAGCACTTTTGGCCTTGGCGTGGTTGGATCCCCTCACTGGCGCCTACAACCGCCGGTTTTTGTTGAGTCGTGTAGAAGCCTACGAAACCCAAGCGGCAAGCGGACAGACGAGCCTAGCGGTCATGATTTTCGACATTGATTACTTTAAGCGCATCAATGATACCTATGGTCACGATCAAGGGGATGTTGTCCTGCGCACATTGGCAGCAAGAGCCAAGCAGGTGTTAGAGGCTTGCAAAGACGGTATTTTGGTGCGCTGGGGCGGCGAAGAATTCGTCCTTTTGTTTTTTGCCTTAAACGAGGACCACGCCAAATCGGTGGCGGAGAAACTTTGCGCTGTGGTGAGAAGCAAACCAATTGAACTAGGAGATCAGCAGTTTTTGGCTGCAACCATTAGTTTGGGTGGCACGCTTTTTCGACCGGGGGAACAGGTGATCAGTGACTCGATTCCTCGTGCGGATCAGGCCTTGTATAAGGCGAAACATGGGGGGCGCGATCGCTGGGTGTGGATATGAAAGCTCAGAAACGATTTGTTAGAGTAGCGGTGTCTAAGGGATCACGTTTACACCAGTTGAACTGATATGACCTCCCCACGGTTTAGTTTTAGCGGCTTGGCGGTGACCCGCCACATCGGCACCCTGATGCTGACCCTGACTGTCATTGTGTTGGCGGTCTTTATTCTCATGCGGCTGCAAGTGGATTTGTTGCCGGCGATTACGTACCCGCGCATTGGGGTACGGCTGGATATTCCGGGGGTGGTGCCTAGTGTTGCTGTTGAGGAGGTGACCAAGCCCCTTGAGGAAGCCCTGAGTCGCACAGAGGGAGTGGTACAGGTCTATTCCCAAACCCGTGAAGGTCAAGTCAGTATTGATTTATTTTTTGAACCCGGTGGCGATGTTGATCAGGCCTTAAATGAGACCACTGCTGCTTTTAATCGTGCCCGCAGTACCTTGCCCGATATTATTGAGTCGCCGCGCCTCTTTAAGTTTGATCCGTCGCAATTGCCGGTCTATGAGTTTGCACTGACCTCAGAAACCCTTAGTGGCCGCGAGTTAAGGGTCTTTGCCGATGAGGACTTGGATCGCGAACTGAGTATTGTCCCCGGTGTGGCAGGGGTGGACGTCTCTGGGGGCACCACCGAAGAAATACGAATTCTTGTGGATTTGAACCGATTGCAGGCCACGGGCGTAGGATTGAACCAAATTTTAACGGCGCTCAGCGATCGCAACCAAGATGTCTCTGGGGGGCGCATTCGCGGCCAGATGGCAGAACCCCTAACCCGCACAGTGGGACGGTTTCGTAATACCAGTGAAATTGAGGATGTGGTGCTGACAGGCGCCAATGGTCAGCGGGTCTATCTGCGGGATGTGGCGCAAGTGGTGGATGGTAGTGCTGAACAACGGGTATTTGTAACGCTCAATGGTCAGCCCGCCGTTAAAGTCAGTATTCTCAAGCAGCCGGAAGCCAATACGGTGGAAGTGGCCGATGGTATCAAGCGGCGTTTAGCCGAGCTACAGGCAGCCAATCTCGTGCCCCGCGATGCGCAGATCATTCCTGTCCTTGATGAGTCGGTTTATATCCGCAATTCCCTGAACAATGTGGTCACAGCAGGCCTGACGGGAACGCTGTTGGCAGCGATCGCGGTGCTGCTGTTCCTTGGCTCGGTGCGGCAAACCCTGATTATTTTGCTGGCCATTCCTCTGTCAACGATGGCCGCGATGTTGCTGATGGGGCTATTTAACTTCTCCCTCAATGTGTTTAGCTTGGGTGGACTCGCCCTTGGGGTTGGCATCGTTGTGGATAACGCCATTGTGATGTTAGAAACCTTGGCGGATATTGACCCCCACCACATGAGCCAAGAACAGTACCTTGAGGAGATAAAACGGCGTAGCCAAGGCATCGAATCAGCACTTTTGGCCTCTACTCTCACTAACTTGGTCGCTATTTTGCCCTTTTTGTTGCTGGGGGGCTTGATTGCACTGCTCTTTAATGAGTTGATTCTAACCATTAGTTTTGCGGTTGCCGCATCGCTGCTGGTGGCACTCACGGTCGTGCCGGCCTTGGCCTCGCGCTTTTTGGGGGTGCCGGTGCAAAATCGCCTACGGCAGGTCGCGTTTATTCGCCTTTTTAATGAAAAGTTCCTCTGGCTGACGGGGCGCTATGAATGGGCCTTGGGGCAAGTGCTACGGGCACGCTGGCTGGTGGTGGGGCTGGCGATCGCCCTTCTAGGGGGAGGAAGTTGGCTTTTGGCTCAGCAAATTCCCCAAGAACTGCTGCCGCGCATTAATACGGGTCAAGTTAACCTCATGGCCATTTTTCCACCGGGAACCCCCCTGCCCACCAGTCGCCGTGTCATGGAGGCAGTGGATCAGGTGCTGATGGCTCAACCGGGCACGGAGGCGGTCTTTACCACAACTGGCGGTGCCCTCTTTGGCACGAATACCATTGCCAATCCCCTGCGAGCTAATAGCACCATTGTTCTGCGGCGCGGTGTTAGCGTGGATCGCTATATTACGGAAGCGACGAAAGCCCTTGATCAACTCAACCTTGTAGGGGTGCGGCTGCGCTTGAGTCCTGGCCAAGTGCGCGGCATTATTCTTACCAACTCGCCGGTGCGCGGTGCCGATGTGGATGTGATGTTACGGGGCAGTGATGAGCAGACCCTCAACCGCTTTGGTCGCCAAGTGCTGCAAGTCCTTGATGAAAAAGCCACATTGGTGCGCTTTCGCCCCGATGCGGATCCTCGCCAGCCAGAGATTCAAATTTTGCCAGATTGGGAGCGGGTAAGCGAACTGGGGCTGAATACCCTCAACCTTGGCCAGACAATTCAAACAGCTTTGGAGGGGTTTGTGCCCACTCGCCTGCAACGGGGCGATCGCCTAGTGGATATTCGTGTCCAACTAGACAGTGAAAGCATTCAAACGCCTACTGACCTGACAACGATTCCCCTTTTTACCGCCAATAACCGTCCCCTCCGCCTTGGGGATGTCGCTCGCATCGAACCCAGTCAAGCCCCCGGTGAAATCCGCCGCATTAACCAGCAGCAGGTCTTTATGCTAGCGGGCAATCTTGTTGAAGGTGCCAGTCTCAGTGCTGCCCTTGCCCAAGTGAATGACATTCTCAACGATCTGGGGTTTCCGCCGGGCGTGTCCCTGATGCCAAGTACGGCGGCTCAAGCCAATCAGCAATTGCAACAGGCCTTAGTGGTCTTAGGCGGTTTGGCGGCCTTTCTCGTGTTTGTGGTCATGGCGGTACAGTACAACTCGTTGCTTGACCCCCTAGTGATTATGTTTACGATTCCCTTGGCCTTGGCCGGTGGAATTTGGGGCTTGTACCTGACACGGACGGCCATTGGCGCCACGGTCATTGTCGGTGCCATTTTGCTTGTGGGGATTGTCGTCAACAATGCCATCATCATGGTGGAGTTAGCGAATGAGATTTACCGACAGGAAGGCTGTAGCCATAGCCAAGCCATTCGCAAAGCTGCCCCTGCCCGTCTGCGCCCAATTATGATGACCACAATTACAACGGTGGTGGGAATGTTCCCCTTGGCATTGGGGCTAGGCGAAGGCTCAGAATTTTTGCAGCCCCTTGGCATTGTTGTGTTTTCTGGGTTGGCTGTGGCAACACTGCTCACCCTCTTTCTCATTCCCTGTTTTTATGTGATCCTGCATGGCTTTGAGCGTACTGCCCACCGCGGTCTTCCTGATTCATTGCCAGCGCCGGCCCATCCCTCCCCTGAGGAGCTTCAGGAACGCTAAGCTGTAGGCCAACATTACTGTTTAGAGTGGTAGTGACGCCTCTGCCGAGGTTCTGCTGATGACTGCTGTTGACCCGATTGCCGTTGGTCAAAATACCCTCCTCGAGGTACGCCAACTGAGCGTGTTTTATCGCAGTCAACCACTGCTCAGCGATGTCAGCCTCACGATTCAGCCACGACAACTGGTGACGTTGATCGGTGCCTCTGGATCTGGTAAGAGCTTACTGTTAAGCTGTTTGAACCGCTTTATTGAACTTTTTCCGAATCTCCATGTGACTGGCGAAATTCGCTATCGGCAGCACGCCCTCAAGGAGTGGCATGCATCGCAACTGCGCTCTCGTATGCCGATGATTTTCAGCAAACCGAGTCTCTTTCCAAAATCAATCTATGAAAATGTCGCCTTTGGTGCTCGGGTGCATGGCTATCAAGGGGATCTCGATGCCCTTGTGCAATCTTCCTTGGAACAGGTGAATCTGTGGCAAACTCTGAAGAATCATTTGGGCGAGCCGGCACTAGAGCTATCCCTAGAGCAGCAACAACGCCTTTGTCTGGCGCGGGCGATCGCCCTGCAACCGGAGATTCTGTTACTGGATGACCCCTGCATGGGGCTTGATACTGCTGCAACCCGCCGCATGGAGGAGTGTCTGTGTCACCTCAAACAAACCTACACCCTGATTATGGCAACCCATCACCTACGACAGGCAGCGCGGATTTCTGACTGGACAGCCTTTTTAGCCCTGCAACCCAATCGTCAGGGGCAGACAGTGGGACAACTGATTGAGTACGCCCCCACGCGCTTACTTTTTCAAAGGCCACAGCATCCCTTAACCCGCGATTATGTCAGTGGTCGTTTCTAATCATTCTCACTGGGCAGCAGTTTGGCAATGAACCCGTGTAGAATTGGGGTGTAAAAGCTAACCTAAATGTAGAGGCAGCTAGCTTTTTTGGCTTTACTCTGGGAAGTAGAGATAAGCGATGGGGACCTTAATCTTAGGTTGGTTGGATCGGCAGTGGAATAGAGCATCATTTGTATGATTATCTGTTCCGAGTGTTTTCATCCCAATCCCGTTGGTGCTGTTCAATGTGAAGCGTGCTTTTCGCCCATGCCCAGTATGACTCCTTGTCCAAATTGTGGTGCCCCAGTTCAACCAGAGGCTAGTTTTTGTGGCCAATGTGGTTTCAATCTGCGTCGCATTGCCGTCAGCGCACCCCCAATGCCAGAGGTGATGCAACACACAGCCAGTGCTGCCCCCACAGCCGCTGCCCATCAAGGCCGCCTGACAACGCTACCCCCGCCGCCCCCACCACCGGCCCATGTCTTCTCCGTTGAGATTGCCACCATTGAAGCCAAGCTGATTCATGTGCAAACTCGTACAGAACTGCAAATTCCCACCGGGCGTCCCGTCATTCATATTGGCAAGCCCAATGATCGCATTCCCCCCGATATTGATGTGGCTGGCTTCCCCAACTCAGAAATTGTCTCCCGTATCCACGCAGATCTGCGGATTGAGGGGGATGCCCACTATATTGAAGATGTGGGCAGTGCCAATGGAACTTACATTAACAATACTCCCCTTTATCCGGGCAATCGTCACCGCCTGCAATCGGGCGATCGCATTGCCTTAGGGAAGGGAGATTTAGTCACTTTTATCTATGAACGCATCTCCTAGTTCTTTAGAGTGTATTCAGGTACGAAGAGGCGGTTAGACAACGTGATTACATTGACATTACTCCATCCTGTTCAAGCCACCCCAGTCCAAAGCTGGACCTTTGAGAATGAAAATGTCATCCGTATTGGCCGAGCAGTCGATAATCATGTCGTGCTCTATAGCGCGGTGGTGTCGCGTCACCATGTGGAACTCCGTCGTAATGGCTTGCAATGGGAAGTGGTCAATCTTGGCACCAACGGCACCTACTTGGATGGCAAACGCATTCAGCAGGCAACCTTGATGGATGGCGGCATCCTGCGCTTGGCACGCTCTGGACCCAATATTCAAATTCGCCTCGGTTCTGATCAGCGTCCTGCCACTCCCAATGCCCGCATGGAAACGTTGCCCGAAGGTCGCTTGGTGGATGTTGAGAAGGGCACCTATTCAGGGGAAGAAGAAGCCATTGGCACAGCCGCCGAACCCACCTCCCGTGCTGAAGAAAGCACCCCCACCTCCAGTAGTAGCAGTGCCACCGCCGAAGAGGAGGAAGAGGCTGAGTTTGCGGTGACAGGACAACTACCGGTTCATTTACTCAGCGAGTGGCGTGCTCCCCCCGATTGCCAGCACAACCATGCCCAAGAGAACGATGTTTTTTGCATTGACTGCGGTGTGCCTCTGCGCGTCTGGAAAACCCTCGGCAACTACCAGATTATTCGTGCCCTTGGTCAAAGCAACATTTATTTGGGCTGGCGCAGTGGCTTAACGGCAGTGATTAAGGGACATAGTCTTGCGGCGTCACGCAACGAAATCCGTGCCTTTCAGCGCCAAGCGCGGCAATTGTGCAAAATCGAGCATCCGGTCTTACCCCAGTTTTGGGAGGCCTTTCAGTGCGGCAGCGATTCCTACTTGGTCTCAGAAATGATCTATGGTCAATCCCTAAAACAGCGGGTTCAGGAACAAGGGCCAATGAACGTGATTGAGGTCAGTCGTTGGCTGATTCCTGTGTGTGAATTGCTTGAGGTGCTGCACCAGCAAGACCCCCCTGTGTTGCATTTGCACATTCGTCCGTCCAATCTTATTCATCCCTACGTTAAGCGGGAAACAACCAATCTAGTGCTTGTGGGCTGGGGCAAAGCCTCTGTCTTGACCTCTGACTCAGGGACATTTATTGGGACAGTGGGCTATTCGGCGCCAGAACAGCAGGAGGGAAAACCCGAACCCGCTTCAGATCTATTTGCCTTGGGGGCAACGATGGTGTACTTGCTCACGGGCTATGAACCGGAGACCTATTTCCGCTGGGGCACCCGTGAATATCGTCTCTATGCCGAGGACATTCCCCATTTGGATCCGCTAATGGTGGATTTAATTAACTGCTTGACCCATCCTGATCCTCGGGAACGCTATCCCAACGCCGCCGAAGTCAAGAAACGCTTGCAGGAAATTGCGACGATTACCCCCGCCGTCTCTTCAAGTGCCTCATAGAACATCAATTTTCACCAAACACTTGCACGCTTCCAGAGGGCATCAACACTAACCGCAGTAAAATCGGGCGATCGCCCCCAAAGGGACTGGCAAGGGGGCTTTGCTGTAAAGGAATTGGGGTGCGATCAATAAAGCGAACGGCTGCACCATTGAGGGGCAGCGCTTGAGCAAGGGTGCCATCGGGGTTGAGCACAATGCGGTATTCCAAACTCGTGTCTAAACTAGCCGGCGGGCGCCAACGGTCTTGAAAATAGGTTTTCACCTCCCGCAGGGTGGTTGCAGGGACGGGGGTGGTTTCGGCTGGAGGGGTGATCATTGGGGCAGGTTCAATACCGGCGGGCGCGCGGTCAGCGGGAGCTTGCACCACCACATTATTTTGATCAGGGGGTTGCGGGGGAGGTGCCTCTTGGGCAACAGGGGGCGGGGGTGGCACGATCGCTGGGGGCGGCATTTCTGGCGGCGAGGGCAGCGGCACAAGGGTAGATGTTTCAGGGGCAGCTGGCGGCGGGCTAGGTAGGGGAGCCAGTTGTGGGGTTTCCGCAGGTTCTGGCAATTCTGGCAAAGGGGATGGCATTGCTAGGGGAGGCAAGTTAGGTTCCTCACGGGTGGCCTCAGAGGAAGTGACGACCATTGAAGCGGGGGGGATGAGCCAGCGTTGGGTGACAAGGGTAAAGGCAGCAACCACACCCACGGCCACCGCTGCACTTTTGGCCCAGATTGGGATTTGAGCAACAGTTGATTGGGCGCGCCCCACCAGTTCCGGCAACGGCTCCATCACGGCAGACCAGTCATCAAGAACCGTCACCAAATCGTATAGTTCTGTCAGTTGCAGAAGAATTACCCGCCCATCGGCTAGATGGAGTTCATGTTCGAGGGGCGATCGCGATCGCAGGACAAAGCCCTCTGCGGTTACTTCTGTCGGTGTTTGGTGATGACTCAAGAAAGCCTCAATATACTCGTTGACCAGCGTTTTGAGTTGATAGAGCTGGCGATCGTTACCCTCAAAGCAGAGTTTTTCTCCGACAGCCAGTGTAAAGTGGAGCGATCGCACCGGCGCACGGCGCAGCTTCTGAGTGAAGGGCAAAAATTCAGCAGCAACATCCAATTGGCAGGTGGGTTGAGAGTAGCTGAGGGTGGTACTCATTAGACATCGGAATGGGGAAACAGGGTGGGCAATTCAGGAGCTGGTGCAGGGATTGGTTCAGGTTCCACCAACGATAGCGAGGGGGGCGCGGGAGTAGTGCGTTCTAGCAGGGTGATCCAAAGGCGACGTGCCCCTTGGGGCGTACTGTAAAAGAGCAAATCCACGAGTAAATCTAAGGCCAGTTGTGCCAATTCACGACCATCGCTGCTGTTGTCGGCCATTCGCTCTTGATACAAATTGGTGAAGCGGTCAATGTAATCCCCGAGAATGGGTTCTAAGTGGGGCGGGCGACCTTGACTCGTCTGCTGTTGCCAGCGTTCAATGGCGGTGCGGATGGTTTGCTGGTGTTGCTGCGCTAAGCGGGTGCAGATCAAGGCCAAGGCACGGGCTTCATCCACATCCAATTTGCGTCGCCCATTACGACCTCGCCGCAGGGGACTTGATTGCCGCAGTCGCCATAACCCCACGCGATCGGGCAAATAGGCCTCAAACCCCATGGCTTCTGCCAATGCCAGTACCTCTGCCGAACCCACATGAGCCAAGGCTTCGAGACTCAGCAAAATCAGGTCAATTTGTGCCTTGATGGGCAGGGAAGAGGTCATCGTGCCACCTTATGCAGCGGTTAAACCCAACATTGCGCGTAACGTCAATGCCACAAATGTGAGGAGTCCCACCATGAGGCCAATAAGGGCGATCGCGCTCAGCGGACGCTTCAAAAGAGGCACCAATGGCTCAACGACATTCCACACTACGCCCAATAGAACCGTAACAAAATACCGTTGGTAGCGCAGGACATTTTCCCAAAAGCCATCCATTGATTGATGCTCCTAACTTGGTGACGCCAGTGGGCTTGAAATTGCTTTCATGATACTACTCCTGCGGAGACTCTAGGGAAGCACCACCCTTGGCCTATACCATAGGCACATAACTAGACGGCAGCACAAAGCCCTCCCGACTCACAACGGCACGGGTCAGTTCTTGGTAGGTGTGTTGCAACTGCTCTAACAGGCCTAGAGGAATAAGATGAGCACCCTCAAAGGCAGCAATCAACTCGCGGTAGTACCAAAGAACCCCCTCTCGACCCGCCCGAAAACGTGCCCAAACATCACCACCAATGTTGCCATAGTCTCTAAGAATGCACAGTAGGTTGTGCAATTTATCACTGGCGGAGACCAGTTGAGTGTCGCGATCGGCAGTGGTGCCCTGTTGAATGTGTTTGATATAGGCTAGTTTGCGAGTTGCCCAAGGCAATTTTGCATCTCCTTCTAGGGTATTGGCCACTGAATCAGAACAGGCACGGACAATTGCAGCAACGCGATCGCCATAACGCTCACGAATAGCCTCTAGGGTCAGTAGTCCCCCTTGATCTTCAACAGCATCATGGAGCAAGCTGGCGATCGCCACATCCTCATCGGCACCATACTCAAGGGCGATCATTGATACTGCGACTAAGTGGGAAATATAGGGCACATTTGATCCCTTGCGCGTTTGTTCACGATGCAGAACAGCGGCATACTCCAAAGCATCGAGATAACGTAGAGAGGGCATCTGCTTCACCTCAAGCATCTATTGCTATTGTGCGACAGCTCTTTTCTGAAATGTGGCGTACATGAAGGGGATGCGATTCTCTTCTGTACCGGTTTTCAGAGTTTTGAGTGTCTTTGTGACAAGAATGGTATGTCTCTGCCTGCTGCCAGAAAGTATCACTGGAGAATCACTGATGAGCATTCATGAGAGCTTAGCGATCATCCTTGACTGGATGAGAAACCATGCGCCAAACGTCCTAGAAGGACTGAACCCACCCGCTAGTGCTGCTGAAATTGCCAGAGTGGAGTCTGCCATTGGCCTACCACTGCCCCCCTGCTTCAAAGAATTCCTCAGTCTGCACAATGGCGAATCTGGTATAGTCGGGGCACTACTTGGAGATGGGAATAAGCTCCTCTCCTGCGATGACATCATCCAGCAATACGAACTAGATCAAGACATTGGCCGCAGTTGCCAAGACCCTGATTTCTTTAGCATTTCCTTTTGGAAGAATCGGGTGGCTTCCCAAGTTATTTTTATCAAAGGGGCGGTGAAACCGTTGATTTATCATCCCCACTGGATTCCAATTACTTGTATGAATGGTGACATTCTGCGATACATTAACCTTGACCCCGCGCCCACAGGGACGATCGGGCAGGTGATCGAGGTTTGTGATGAAAACTGTAGCTATGAAGTTCTTGCCAATTCCTTTGAAGAGTTACTCAGTCACGATGCTCAGCAGTTGATCGCAGGTGACTATCAATTCAATCCAGAGTATGAAGAAGTCATGCTTCAAACCCCCAAAAATATACTGGAGTGGGAAATGCCAGACTGGCTGGCACGCTTGGCTTAAGGGAGAATCACAATGTACTTATCATATTTAGATCACATTATAAAGATTTGTTAGCAAATTGAATTGCTTATTGTTGTCAAGGATAATTTTGTTGGATATGCCTCTGAGCGCGCTCCCTGCATAGCGGCTTCCCATGGGCAATGAAGCAAATACGGAACAGAAAATTATCCTACCGTTGCTCAAGCAGTGGGGCTATCAGTCTTCTGAGTATCAAGCCAAACCTCGAATTGGAAAGGGCTACCCTGATTTTTTGGTGACCTTACCGATGGCGGGCGATCGCCCCCTGAACTATCTGATCATTGAGGTGAAAACTCCAGCGCAGTCCCGGCTGACGGGTGGCCAGCAATTGAGGTATTACATGGAAGCAGCGCAGGCTGTTTTTGGGTTACTCACCAATGGCCGAGAATACCACCTTTTGTATCAAAATCCCCTTAGAGAACCACTTCAGCAGGTGACATGTGCTTCAGGGATCCTCGATCAACAAACCATTCAGAAACTGACTAAAATTTTACACCGCTCTGCAGCCGCTGCTCTAGTGACTGCCTTAACCCAGCAAAGGCTCAAAGTCTATCATTATTTTGAAAAGGCACTTGCAAAGAGTTTTTCTATCTCCTCAACCACTTCTAAGGAGTCACCCATGATCATTACCGTCTTTAATCACAAGGGGGGCGTTGGCAAAACAACGCTAACCCTCAATCTTGGTGCTGCCTTTGCCACGATGGGTAAGCGAGTTCTCTTGATTGATATTGACCCACAGTCTAACTTAACCATTGGCGTCGGCATTAACCCTCTCAAAGATGTAGAAGAGCAAGGCAAGAAGGATATTGCTGACCTATTGCTAGAGCCAAAGGTTGGCCTAGAAGATGTGGTCTATCAAAGAGCTTGGGGCAACCTACACCTTGACATTGTTCCCGCCCACATTCGCCTAGCTGACAAGGAACCCGCACTCATCAGCACGATTGATATTGATCGAGTATTACAACGAAAACTCAAAAATCATGGCTATGACATTGTGCTGATTGATCCACCACCCGCCTTTGGTAAAGTCAATGCCATTGCTTTAATGGCGTCTGATGGGGTACTCATACCGACGCAATTTGCCCCCTACCCTATACGGGCAATAGAGTACGTTCTAGCCCGCCTTGAGGCCATGAGGGATGCCATGGAAACTCCGCCTCGACCCCTTGGAATCGCTGTGAGTATGTATAATCGTACAACATCGGCAGCTAACTATGAGATGAAAGAGAAGTTGTCGAATATTCTTGAAAAAGCAGCCAATGGCAGACAGACCGTGCAAATTCTACCCGAATCAACATGGATTGCACACCGAGTTGTGATGTTGCGAGCCACAGAGTCTCAGCAACCGATATTTAGTAGAAAATTTTATGAAGAATTAGATCGATCAGATAAAGAATCGATTGATGATTTAACGACTTCATTTGAAAATTTAGCTCGCTATCTTTTTACTCAGGCATCATAGAGTATGAGTCACTCCAATCACATCTCGAAGCACCTCGGCTTACATCAGACACATCAGGGTCAGATTCATATTGATTATCTGACAGTACCAGAGACCTACCCCAAAGACTTATTCTCTGCTTCACCACAACTGATCCGTGAAGACTTAGATAAATATAAAACCAACCTCATCCCCCTCATTATTCGTCCAGTCACTACACCAGAAGGTGAGACAGCGTATGAAGTTGTCTTCGGCAAGGAGATAGTTGAATTTGCCCGTGAATTGGGTATCCATCAATTATGGGCATCAAGAATTGAGCTTGAAGATGAAGAAGTTCTAACCTTCCAAGAAAGATTCAAATCTATCTTGCAAATAAATTCTAAAGATGATGGTTCTTATTCACAAGAATCAGAGAGAAGTAACTTAGTTGATCAAGATTCCCAATCAGTTATGAAATTATTTTCTGAGTTACAGAAGAGCTTAAATGACCAAAATAAGGCTATTGTAAATTTTCTAGAAAAAATTTTCCAAGAATTGGATAATCTGAAAAGCAAATTTAGTGAATTGCAGCAACATATCTCTAAAGAGACAAAGACTAATCTAAATCCACAAAAATCTGTGCGCATCAACTCCTATAAAAACGCTAAGAATCTTGCCAAGAGTGTTCCGAGGTTAGAGCTTAAAGAAGCTGAAAAAATTATTCAAGAAATTAAACAGGGTAGAAAATTTAAGTCTATTGATGAGTTGAAGACAATCGCACCATCAGGCCGCTGGGATGAAGTTAGCATCTCATTTGGGTAGAGCTTTCTGCAATACAGCCCTTGTATAGCCATTTCGAAAGGAGATGAGATATTTTCAAGAGGGATAGGCTATACTCAAAGCGTCATGAATATTACTCAAGAATATGAGCTATAGCTTGGACTTATTCGTGATCAGAACATGGCAGTTTGTATTCATAAGTGCTGGTACAGATTTTATTGAGTCTTTCACTTAGTATAGCCTAATCCTTGTCAAAATTAGGTTTCCTGCCTCGCTGATGGCGATAATTTGGCGATCGCGCCCAAACAAGGCACATCCCACCTGTAATGACCGCCCCATGGGAGCAGCACAATGGGCATGGATATAGGTAATGGCGCGCTCATCAATGCGGTTGGCAATGTGGCTGAGAATCTCAGGTAAGGCTTGGGGAGCCATTGTTGCTAAAAATTTGAGGGCAGCCTCAACCGTTGGTGCTTGCCACACCTGATGCAGAGTCTCTGGGTCTAAGCCTGCAAGGGCACAAAAGGCGGTGAGAATTTCGTGGCGAGCATCCGCAAGGTGGTGATGGGTATGGAAAATGCCGCCAGCGAGTTTAATTAATTTGCCGTGGTAACCCAAGAGGAGCAACTGTTGAACCTTGTGTTGAGCAGCGGCCACCAGCATTGGCCCTAGCCAATTGGCAGTTTTTACACACAGGGAAGGGGGAATCTGGAGTTGCTGCGCCACCTGAAGGCCGTTCTCGCCAATACAAAAGACGAGGATGGGAGATTTTGCTGCTTTCTGGGCTAATTCCTCGCGATAGCGATCCAGTTGCTCCGAGGCTGTGAGGGGTTGTGCTAAGGCAGTGGTTCCCAGTAGGGAGAGTCCCTCAACAATGCCAAAAGCCGCATTCGAGGTGCGCTCTGCCAAATCTCGCCCTTGGGGCAGGAGAATCGTGACGGCGATCGCCCGCTCCTTAGGACAATAGAGCAACAGGTTAGTGGTTAACAACAAGCGGGCATAGCGATAGATAGCTGCCTCGCCCGTGGCGCGATCGCGCCCCACCCCAAAGCCCCCCTCAATGTAAATTTTGGGAGCAGTTGCAGGGTCTTGCCAGCGCACCCAAGCCCAGATCGGGGTATGGCGGGTGAGATCAAGGGGATCACTGGGTTCACTGTAGGTAATGGCCAAAGCCTGTTGGTCATCTAAGCATGCCCCTTGGGCAATCCTAAAGGTTTCACAGCGATTGGGGCGTAGCAGCGCAAGGGTGATTTCCTTGGGACAGGTTCCTTCCGTAAGGCAACGCAATGCCGCCACCGCCGCCGCCGCCGCAAAAACTGGTAGCGTATAACCCACGGGTGTTAAGTAGTTAACTGAGCCAAACTAGTGCGAGCCGCTTCGGCAACCGCTTCCGCAGAATCAGTGGTCAACTGTTCCAGCAGGGGGCGAGTCTCTGGAGTGCCAATTTGGCCAAGGGCGATCGCTAGCCGATGGCGGACTTGCCAATCGGGATACTCGACAAACTGCCGCAGGTGGACAATGCTTTCTGGTTGTTTCAGTTCACCCAAGGAACCAATGGCGGCTAATTTCACCAATTCTTGGGGATTATTGAGGGCTTCCGTGAGCAGCCCAACAGCAGCAGGATTGCCTAGGGCACCCAAGGCGGCAATGATACTAAACTGCAACAGCCAATCATCGGTACTGTGGTAGGCCGTTTCTAAATCTTCAAGGGCAAAGGGAACTTGTAGGGCAGCCATCGCATCCGCTGCAGCAGCACGGACATCCGTTTCGCTGTCATGGAGCAGGCGATCGCGCAACAGGTCATGGGCTTGATTGAGATTGACGTGCCCAAGGCTGGCAATTTGACTCACCGCAGCGTAGCGGACACGGGAATTTTCATCTTGGCTGAGGGGTTGAATGAGCCGAAAGGCATCGTTGGGGTCAAGGCTACGCAGTTGATTAATGCCCCGCAGGCGATCGCCCACATCCGCTGAGGTAATGAGTTCCTGAATTGCTGCTATGTCCACGCCAATATTCTCCACCTGATTCCTTTGATCCTACTTGCTGGCGTTACCCACAGAAAAGGGCAGAGCGATCGCGGCTTCAATTCTCTGCCCTCAGCTTAGGCGTTGTCACTGGGTTGTGCACTCTAGGCCTGTTGTTCAGCCTCAGCAATTTGCAGCATCGTCTTCAGGACGGAGTCGGGGTTGAGGCTAATGGAGTCAATCCCTTGCGCTACCAAGAATTGAGCAAACTCAGGATAGTCACTGGGGGCTTGACCACAGATGCCAATTTTGCGCCCCTTGGCCTTCGCCGTTTGAATCGCTTGCGCCACCATGCGTTTGACCGCTTCATTGCGTTCATCAAACAGGTGCGCCACCAAGGCCGAATCGCGATCCAACCCCAGCGTGAGTTGCGTCAGGTCATTGGAGCCAATGGAGAAGCCATCAAAGACTTCGGCAAAGGCATCCGCCAACACCACGTTGCTGGGGAGTTCGCACATCACATAGACTTGCAGACCATTTTCCCCTTGCTTCAGCCCATGTTTAGCCATCTCCGCCAGCACTCGCCGTCCTTCCTCTGGGGTACGACAGAAGGGAATCATCAGAATCACGTTCGTCAGCCCCATCTCATCGCGGACTTTCTTCATGGCGCGGCATTCAAGGGCAAAGCCTTCGGCATAGTTGGGGTCGTAGTAACGGGAAGCGCCCCGCCAGCCAATCATTGGGTTTTCTTCATGGGGTTCAAACTGGCGACCGCCCAAGAGGTTGGCGTACTCATTGCTCTTGAAGTCGGACATGCGCACGACCACAGGCTTGGGATAAAAGGCGGCAGCGATCGCCCCAATCCCCTGAGCCAATTTATCAACAAAGTATTCCGCCTTGTCGGTGTAGTTTTGAGTCAGCTCGGCAATTTTCCGTTTTGCCCCTTCATCGGTCAGTTCATCGTAGTGCAACAGCGCCAAGGGATGGGTCTGAATGTGGTTAGCAATAATGAACTCCATACGTGCCAACCCCACCCCATCATTGGGAATTGCCGCCAAGCTGAAGGCTTCCTCGGGGTTACCCACATTCATCAAGATTTGGGTGCGGGTCCGCGGCAGATTTTCCAGAGCCACTTCCTCCACATGGAAGGGCAGTAATCCCTGATAGACGTGCCCCTCTTCCCCTTCAGCACAGGAAACTGTGACCTCAACACCATTGGGGATGGTTTCGGTGGCATCGCCACAACCGACAATGGCAGGAATGCCCAACTCACGGGCAATAATCGCCGCATGGCAAGTGCGTCCCCCCTGATCGGTGACAATGGCACTGGCTTTTTTCATGATGGGCTCCCAGTCGGGATCCGTGCGATGGGTCACCAGCACTTCCCCCGCTTGGAACTGATCGATATTGCGGACGTTGAGAATGACGCGGGCACGGCCTTGGCCAATCATTTCGCCAACTGCCCGACCTGTGGCGAGCAACGTCCCTTTTGCTTCAAGATGGTAGCTGCGCAGGACATTCGTGGCTTTTTGGGATTGGACGGTTTCGGGGCGCGCCTGCACGATAAAGAGTTCACCTGTGAGGCCATCCTTTGCCCACTCAATATCCATCGGTGTATAGGTACCCCGCAGAGCAGAGTAGTGCTCCTCAATGAGGCAGGCCCAGCGGGCTAGGGTGAGGATTTCTTCGTCGCTGAGGGCAAATTGTTTCCGCAGTGGCTCAGGCACGGGTTCATTGCGGGTGAGCTTCGTCCCGCCAAGGGCATAGACCATGCGGATTTCCTTGGTACCGAGGGCTTTTTTCAAGATGGGTTTATAGCCCGCCTTCAAGGTTGGCTTAAAGACAAGGTATTCATCGGGGTTGACGGCACCTTGGACAACGTTTTCACCCAAGCCATAGGCGGCAGTAATCAGCGCTGTGTCCTTAAAGCCTGTTTCCGTGTCAATGGAGAACATCACACCAGAGCAGGCCAAGTCGGAGCGCACCATTTTTTGCACCCCCACCGACAGGGCCACATTGAAGTGGTCAAAGCCTTTGATCTGGCGGTAGGAGATCGCCCGATCCGTAAAGAGTGAGGCAAAGCAGCGATGACAGGCATCGAGAACGCCCTTGAGACCATGGACATTGAGGTAGGTTTCCTGCTGACCGGCAAAGCTAGCATCGGGCAAATCTTCAGCGGTGGCACTGGAGCGAACCGCCACGTCCGTATTTGGGCCATAGCGATCGCACATTTTTTGGTAGGCGGCAGCAATCGCATCCGTCAATTCTTGGGGAAACGGCGTGTGCAAAATTAGCGAGCGGATCGCTTGCCCCACGCGGTGGAGTTCTGTGACATCCTCGACATCGAGACCTTCAAGGAGCCGCCGCAGTTGGGTATCAAGATTTCCCGCTTGAATAAAGTAACGGTAGGCATAGGCCGTGGTCGCAAAACCATCGGGGACATTAATGCCTTTGGGCGTCAGTTGTTGGAGCATTTCCCCCAAAGAAGCGTTTTTGCCCCCTACCAGTGGCAGGTCTTTGCAGCTCAAGGAATTCAGTTCTAAAACAAACGCTGTTTCCCGATGGGTCACTTCACTGGTTGGTCTAGGGATAGATTGAGTCATTGTTATGCTCCCAAACATTAAGTTTCATTGATTAAATTGCCGTTTGCTGTCCCTCTGGGGATGCAACAGCAGTGCTTGAGCCGTTAAAGTTTTGAGTGTCTTTGGCTCCCTTTGCTATCGTGAATCTGTGAATCACCTAACTGCACGCAATTCCCAAGTCAGACTTGTCCGTTGACAAACGCAGGCTGCTCCTTTGCTCAAACACTGGGTAAAGCACGCAATACATTTCCAACGGAGACTGGATAGGCAAAGTTTGCAGCGGTCATCATCTGCACGGTGGTTAAATCACAATTGCCCTATATCTCCATTCTGAAACAGACAAATTGGCTTTGTTTGTTGCTTAACAATCCCTTAAATTCGTTAGGATTCCAAATCACGATGGGTAAAGGGTTTGGCATTGGCGCCGCTATAGGTTGCCACAATGTGGCCATTCCCCACCAGTTGGTATTTGTAGGTGACTAATCCCTCTAGCCCCACCGGGCCTCGCGGCGGTAATTTGTGGGTACTGATACCGACTTCAGCGCCAAAGCCATAGCGGAAGCCATCGGCAAAGCGGGTGGAGCAATTGTGAAAAACGCCAGCGGCATCCACCTCTTGCAGAAAACGGGCGGCGGCGGTGGCATCCTCGGTAACAATGGCTTCAGTGTGCCCCGATCCATAGGTGGCAATGTGATCCAGCGCGGCATCGAGATCGGGAACGACTTTGATGGAGAGGATCAAATCGCAGTATTCTGTCGCCCAGTCGGCTTCACTGGCAAGGGTCATGGGCACGAGGTGGCAGGCGATCCCGTCCCCCCGCAATTCCACCCCTGCTTTCTCAAGGGCAGCAGCCACTTTGGGTAAAAAGGCTTCGGCAATGCCCCGATGGACAAGAAGCGTCTCAATGGCGTTACAGGCGGCAGGGTACTGGGTTTTGGCGTCGAGGGTAATGGCGATCGCCTTCTCCAGATCCGCAGCGACATCCACATAGAGATGACACAGACCATCGGCGTGCCCCAGCACAGGAATCCGCGTGTTGTTCTGGATATAACGTACAAATTCATTGGAACCCCGCGGAATGATCAGATCAACCCATTGATCGAGTTGCAGCAATTCCGTAATTTCTGCCCGCCGCATCAGGAGGGCGATCGCCCCAGCGGGCACTGCCGACTTCTCTAGCCCTCTGTGAATGGCCTGCATAATCGCTTGGCAAGAGCGACTCGCCTCCTGTCCTCCCTTGAGAATGGCGCCATTCCCCGATTTAATTGCCAAGGAAGCGATCTGCACGACGGCATCGGGACGCGCTTCAAAAATTACCCCCAGCACCCCCAAAGGGCAGGTGACGCGACTGAGAATTAAGCCTGTATCCAATTCGCGATGGAGTTGGCGCTGACCTAGAGGATCCGCAAGGGCCGCCACTTGACGCACCCCGGCGATCGCCGCCGCTAGTTTACTGGGACTCAGTTCCAACCGCGCATAGAGAGAAGGATTGAGCTGATTGGCCTTGGCCTGCTCACAGTCGGCAGCATTGGCCGCCAGAATCTCCTCCCGCGCCGCCTCAAGGGCACAGGCTACCTGTTCTAAGGCATCATTGCGGGCAGTGGCATCCAGCGTCGCCAACAGACGCGCCTGCTCATGAACTTCTTTGACCCGTTGCACGAGGGGAGAATCGGTCATAGGGATTGTCAATTCCAAAGACGTATCAAGGGCGATCGTACGCCAAATTGTCCCGCACTTGTGGTAGGTTAACGGCAATTGCGTTGCCCTAGAATTGGCCAAAAAACAGGTTCAGGAGGATCATGCGAATTCTATTTGTTGCTGCTGAGGCGGCACCGCTGGCGAAAGTGGGGGGCATGGGAGATGTGGTGGGTTCCCTGCCCAAGGTGTTACGCCGCATGGGACATGATGTGCGCATCTTTATGCCCTACTATGGCTTCTTGCCCGACAAGGTGGAGATCCCCAAGGATCCCATCTGGATTGGCCATGCCATGTTTCAGACGTTCCATGTCTATGAAACCGTGTTGCCGGGGTCGGATGTTCCCCTTTACCTGTTTGGCCATCCCTGCTTTAATCCCCGCCGCATCTACTACGGTGAGGATGAGGACTGGCGGTTCACCTTCTTTGCCAATGGGGCAGCAGAATTTGCTTGGAACTACTGGAAGCCCCAGATTATCCATTGCCACGATTGGCACACGGGAATGATCCCAGTGTGGATGCATCAGGATCCCGACATTACCACTGTGTTTACAATCCATAACTTGGCCTATCAAGGGCCTTGGCGGTGGCGCCTCGAGCAAATTACTTGGTGTCCGTGGTACATGCAGGGGCACAATACGATGGCGGCAGCCGTGCAGTATGCCGATCGCGTCAATACGGTTTCGCCCACCTACGCCGAACAGATTAAAACCCCCGAATATGGTGAAAAATTGGAAGGGCTGCTGTCGTTTATTAGTGGCAAGCTCTCCGGCATTCTCAATGGTATTGATACAGAGGTCTTTGATCCCAGTACCGATCGCGCCCTTGTGCAAAACTACAGCGTAGATACCCTCGAGCGGCGTAAGGCCAACAAAATTGCGCTCCAAGAGGAACTGGGGTTGGAGGTGAACTCCGGTGCTTTCTTGGTGGGGATGGTCACCCGCTTGGTGGAGCAAAAGGGGTTGGATCTGTTGATTCAGGTGCTGGATCGCTTTTTGGCCTACACCGATAGCCAGTTTGTCCTCTTGGGAACGGGCGATCGCTACTACGAAACCCAAATGTGGCAAATTGCCTCACGGTTTCCGGGGCGCTGTAGTGTCCAGTTGCTCTACAGTGATGTCCTGTCGCGGCGGATCTATGGCGGTGCCGATGCCTTCATTATGCCGAGCCGATTTGAACCCTGTGGCATTGCCCAAATGATTGCCCTGCGCTATGGCTGTGTACCAATTGTGCGCCGTACCGGTGGCCTTGTGGATACCGTCTTTCACCATGACCCCGAGAAGCAAACGGGAACGGGCTACTGCTTTGACCGCTATGAACCCCTTGACTTCTACACCTGTCTAGTGCGGGCTTGGGAAGGGTATCGCTACAAACGGGAGTGGCACACCCTCCAGCAGCGGGGTATGCGCGAGGACTTTAGCTGGACAAAATCAGCACTAGCCTACAATGCCCTCTATAACTCCATTTATGGCTTGCCGCCGGAGACCATGCCCAATCCTAGGCCAACCCTAGTACCGGCAACGACCTGAGCCTCAGGACGATGTAATGTGTGGTCATTATTGCCTACGAGTACATTGATCCCCTCTGGCAGCCCCTACCCGATCCCCAAGTGTGGGGGCAGGAGATTGACCACTGGGTACTGGATGCGGAGGCTGCTCGGCCGCAGTTGCGGTACTGGTTGCAGCGGTTAGCACCGGGCTATTGGCTGTTGCACCAATTAAGTGCCCTTGGCCAAACGGTGATGGAAGTGAGCGATCGCCTGCGGCAACTGGAGGCAGCGGGTATTACCGTGATTGCCCTAGCCGAAGGCTACGTGAGCGATCGCCCCCCCAGTGGCGATCAACTCTTAGCCCTTTGGGATCAGGTAAAGCAGCAACTCCACCAGCAAACCCTCTGCCACAGCCATGCCCGCAATCGTCTCAAGCACCGTCCGCCGCCGGGTCGTGCTCCCTATGGCTATCGCCGCGGCAAAGAGCACTATGTCATTGATCGAGCGGCAGCCGTTGTCGTCAAGGATTTTGTCGAGCATTTTCTCCTCTATGGCTCCCTCAGTGCGGCGGTGCGCTTTATTGCCACCACCCACCACAAGCAGATTAGCGTAGCGACCGGTCGGCGCTGGTTGACCCACCCCGTCTATCGCGGCCATCTCTACTACCAAGGGAAAACGGTGATTCCCCAGACCCATGCCCCCCTGATTGCCCCCGATGAAGCGGCTCAGGTGGATCGGCTGTTGCGACGCCAACGCTCTCTGCCTCGTCGCAGTGCCAGTGCCCCCCATCCTCTGGCGGGATTGGTGATTTGCCGCCAATGTCAGCAACGCTTTGGCCGGACTCAGGTGCAACCCTACCGCCAACCGAGCCAATATGCCTATTTGCGTCCCCTCCACTGTCCCCTCTCCCCCAAGTGTCGCAGCATTCCCTACGACGCGGCTTTGGCTGCTGTGATTGATCAAATTGCTGAGCGCCTGCCGCCCGCGATCGCCCAACTGTCGCTGCTGCCGCCACCGCTGACGGCTCAACTGCAAGCAATTGAAACCCAACTGCACCGCCTTGCCGAACTAGAAGCCCAAGGCCTCTTGGATCCCGAAACCGCTCAACTGCGCCGCTATAAACTGGCTGGGGAACGGGCACAACTTGAAGCACAGCAGGCGCAATTGCCTCCTAGCAATCTTGTGCAACTAGCGGTGACCCTTGGTCAGCCGCAATTTTGGTACCAACTCTCGGCAGCGGAGCAACGGTTTTATCTACGGGAATTTTTGCGGGCGATCGAGGTGACCAGCCGCCCCTGCCAGCCTTGGTCGATCCATCTGCAATTTATTTGGGAATCCCCCATTGGCAGTACTGCTTAGCCATTTCTAGCTGAGTTTTTATAGCCATTTCGAAAGGAGATGAGATATTTTCAAGAGGGATAAGCTATACTCAAAGAGTCATGAATGTTACTCAAGAATATGAGCTATAGCTTGGACTTACGAGAGCGGGTTGTCTCCTATATCAAGCAAGGTGGCAAAATCAGTGAAGCGACTCAAATTTTTCAGGTGAGCCGCGCCACTATCCATCGCTGGCTGAAGCGAGACGACTTAGCCCCCACAGTTGTCCCCCGTCGTCCTTGGAAGCTGGATTGGGCGGCCTTAGCAGCCGATGTTGCTGCCCATCCCGATGACCGTTTAATCGACCGTGCCCAGCGATTTGGCGTTCAAGTTTCCACCATTAGTTATGCCCTCGCCCAGATGGGCATCACCCGAAAAAAAAACAGATGCGTTACCAAGAACGGTGTGAAGAAGAGCGGCAAGCGTATCAACAGCAGCTCGACACATGGGTAGAGAGCCATGGGGAGGAAACGGTAGTCTATATCGATGAGACGGGGTTTGACTCTCGAGTAGAGTGTGAGTATGGGTGGTCAGCGCGAGGCCAACGAATTGATGGAGAGCGAGCGGGGAAGCGTCAGAAAAGAGAGAGTTTAGTCGCAGGACGGTATAGACACCAGAAAGACTTCATCGCCCCAATGCTGTTTTGCGGATACTTGAATGCGGTAGGGTTTGTGAGCTGGCTGAGTCAGTACTGTTTGCCGGCATTAAAGAGACCTTCGTTGTTGATTATGGATAATGCACCGATTCATCCGAAAGGGGCGATTCAGGAAGCGGTCAAAGCGGCGGGTCACGAGGTGTTATTTTTACCGAAATACTCTCCTGATTTGAATGTAATTGAGCACGACTTCAGTGCGCTGAAGCGAGCGCGGATGTATGCAGGGTCAAACAGTTCGATTGATGAGGTGATTCGCAAGTATTGTGCTGGATAATATCTCATTCTTGATTGGAATAGCTATAGTCACAAAAGACCAATCGCCATAGCGGCAAGTTGCAACTCAGAATTGCTGAAATACAAAGGCTAGTTTATAGATAGATAAAAAACACAGATAACAAGTCACAGGTGTAAGGGGTTATGACGATTGAACTCAGCGATCGCCAAAAGCAAATTCTGGGCGCCACCATTAACCATTACATTGCCACCGCAGAACCTGTTGGCTCAAAGGCGATCGCCACGGAATACAACCTCAACGTCAGCCCGGCCACGGTGCGCAATACGATGCTGCTCCTCGAAAAAAGTGGCCTGCTTTACCAACCCCACACCTCCGCAGGGCGGGTGCCCTCTGATTCTGGCTATCGCGTCTATGTGGATGAACTAATCCAGCCCATTCCCGATGTGGCTCGCAAAGCCGAGAGCCTCTTGAGTGAGCGGTTTATCTGGGGACAACAACGTCTTGAGGTGATCTTGCGGCAAGCGGCGCAGTTGCTCTCAGATCTCAGCGGTTACATTACGCTGATCACGCTGCCCAATCGTTTGGAGCGGCAGATTCGCCTCATTCAGCTGGTGGCTTTAGAGCCGCACCAAGTGATGGTCATTCTTGTTCTCGATACCTATGAAACCCAATCCGCCCTGATCCAATTGGATCAAGGGGAAGAGGAGCCTGAGCTGCGGGAGCGGACTGTACAGGTACTGACCAACTTTCTTAACCATCAGTTGCAGGGGCGATCGCTGGTGGAACTCAGTGCCATTGACTGGCAAAAACTGGATTTGGAGTTTCAGACCTACAGTCAGCAGCTTCAGACCCTACTGCGGCAGTTGAGCGATCGCTACAGCCAGCAAGGCACCTCCTTTGTCATCAGTGGTCTTGCCGATGTTCTCCAGCAGCCAGAGTTTTCCCAAGTGGAGCAGGTACAAATGCTACTGCATCTTCTCGAAGACCAACAGGATCAACTGGCTCCCTTGATCAGTGCCGATACCCAAGCCCCCTCGCAGGTGCAAATCCGCATTGGCAGTGAAAATACCTTAGCGCCGATGCAGTCCTGTACATTGGTCTATTCCTGCTACTGCTATGGGGACTCCCCCGTGGGCAGTATTGGCATTCTAGGGCCGACGCGGATGCCCTATGCACGGATTATTCCCCTAGTGGCCACAGCGGCAGATTATCTAACCGAACAGGTGAGTCGCCGCAAGTAAGAAAATCAAAACATCAGAGAATTCTTGTGCAGTCAACGGCCGGCTTTATCATGCACAATAAACTATTGGGCTTTCCCAGTTGGAGATATTGAAATGCCGACACCCGCCTTGCTGGTTCTTGCCGATGGTTCAGTCTTTCGCGGTTTTTCCTTTGGGGCACCGGGAACGGCCATTGGAGAGGTGGTTTTTAACACCGGCATGACGGGTTATCAAGAGGTACTCACCGACCCTAGCTATTGTGGTCAAATCGTGACATTCACCTACCCTGAGTTGGGCAATACCGGAACCACGCCCGAAGACGATGAATCCGATCGCCCCCAAGTGCGCGGTGCGGTTGCTCGCCATATTTGTGACATTCCCAGTAACTGGCGATCGCAACAATCCTTACCTGATTACCTCAAAGCCCATCGCATTCCCGCAATTTATGGGATTGACACCCGCGCCCTCACCCGCAAAATTCGTACTGTCGGTGCCATGAATGGCGGCATCTCCACGGAAATCCTTGATCCCATTGAACTGCTGCAAAAAGTCCTTGCCGCTCCCAGTATGCAGGGACAAAATCTAGCCAAGGTGGTGACCACCCGCACCCCCTATGAATGGACAGAGCCAACGCCCCCGGCCTGGGAATTTCGTCCCCAAACGGCCAGCGAAGAGCCACCGCTAACAGTTGTGGCCATTGACTTTGGTGTGAAGCGCAATATTCTCCGTCGCTTGGCCAGCTATGGCTGCCGTGTGATTGTCGTGCCGGCGGATACGCCAGCGGAAACGATTCTCAGCTATGACCCCGATGGCATTTTCCTCTCCAATGGCCCCGGCGACCCTGCGGCGGTTCAGGAAGGCATTGAAACCGCACGCAAATTACTGGTGGCTCAGCGTCCCATGTTTGGCATTTGTCTGGGGCATCAGTTGTTGGGACTTTCTTTGGGGGCGGAAACCTTCAAGCTGAAATTTGGTCACCGGGGGTTGAACCAGCCCGCTGGCCTGACGCGGCAAGTGGAAATTACCAGCCAAAACCACGGCTTTGCCATTACTGAAGAATCCCTTGCCCAAACCCCCGTTGAGATTACCCACTTTAACCTCAATGACAAAACCGTTGCCGGTCTGAAGCACCAAACATTGCCGATTTTCTCAGTGCAGTATCACCCTGAGGCCAGCCCCGGCCCCCACGATGCTGATTATCTCTTTGGCGAGTTTGTGGCGCAAATGCGTGCCTATCGTCAACAGCACCCCCGCAGCCAATGAAAGGGCGATCGCTCACCTCCTATCTCTTTCTTGCCCCTGCCTTGGGGTTACTCACACTGACGGTCTTTTGGCCAGCCCTACAGGCCTTTTTCCTTAGTTTCACTCGCTATGAGATGGATCTCCTGAGTCCGCCTGTGTGGGTGGGATGGGCCAACTTTGCGCAATTGTGGCGCGATGGTGTTTTCTGGAAAACCTTGGCCAATACTTTCCTCTATTTAGTGGTAGTGGTGCCGATTCTGGCGATCGCCCCCCTGCTGTTGGCGATTTTGGTCAATCAACCCCTGCGGGGCATCCACTGGTTTCGTGCTGCCTACTACAGCCCCGTGATTATCTCAATGGTGGTGGCGGGGATTGCTTGGCGCTGGCTCTATGCCCCCAATGGCCTCTTCAACCAACTGGTACAGGGTCTACATCTGCGGGACACCCCGATTCCTTGGCTGACAAGTCCCCAACTCGCCCTCTTTAGTGTCATGGCCGTCACGATTTGGAAAGGCTTGGGCTACTACATGGTGATCTATCTGGCGGGACTTCAGGGGATTAGTGGTGAACTCTACGAAGCGGCAGCACTCGATGGTAGTGACGGCTGGCGACAGCATTGGGATATTACCTTACCGCTGATGCGTCCCTATATTCTTTTGGTGAGCATTATCTCAGCAATTTCTGCCACGAAGGTCTTTGAAGAGGTCTATGTCATGACCCAAGGGGGGCCCCTCAATAGCTCCAAGACCATTGTTTATTACATCTACGAGAATGCCTTTCAGCGCTTAGAGATAAACTACGCCTGTACGATGGGACTGGTCTTATTCCTATTTATCCTGTCGTTGTCTCTCTTGAATCTCAAGTTTGGCCGACAGGTGGAAATGCCCCTTAGCTAACCACCTGCATGCGTTGAATCAACCATTGATTGCCGCGACGGGTAAAGGTGTAAATGACGCGGTAGGGATCGCTATAGGAAATATCATTGCGTAGCGTCCCCTGTTCATAGAAACGGGCATCCTCATTGACTTCCGCCAATACATCCACGCGATCGCTCCCTCGGGGACGGACTTCCTTCACTTCTAGGTTCTTGAGGGTATAGACCCAATGGCTGCCCTCGGATTTTAAGCTCTGTGCCCGCGATCGCCAGCGGCTGAGTTCTGGCTCCGCCAAAATCGTTGCTAGTTTGTCCACCTGAAACGTCATACCCAAGGCTTTGGCTTTAATTTGCTGCCACTGATGGAGGCGATCGCGTGCCATCTCCGGCGTTAAGGTGGTGGCTAAGGTCGTTGGTTGTGGCGTTGCCACAGGAGTTGGCGTCGGGGTCACTGGCGGTGGTGGGGGGGCTTCAGCCGTTTTGGCTGGCCAATAGACTTTTGCCAAGGCGCCTAACCCAACAAGAACAACCCCTGCACCCATCCAAAACCAAGTCTGACGTTTTTTGTGGTGACTGGTTGGCGGGCGGCGCCGTTTGGGAGTGGATGCTGGGGGCGTGTCGGTCTCCGTGGCGGTTGAAGAGCGGGTAGCAGCCGATGCCGAAAAGCCTTGACCCAGCCCAGTATGATACTCCAAGGGCAACGTTTCCGCTGTGAAGGAGACGGGCGGCGGCACGGCCACCGTTGGTCTAATGACTTCGGGGAGGGCAGAGGCAGTGGTGCTGGGCGGTTCAGGGGCAAAGGAGTCGTCACTGAGAGCTTCTAGGTAGGTTTGGATATCGGGATCCGCAAAGTAGGCATCCAAGGCCACCGGCGTTTCCCCCAAATCCCGAAAGGCAGGATAAATTTCTTCCCGTAGCCATTGCTCTGTGTAGTAGTACAGCCCCGGCAGCAGATCGCTGGAGTCATGGGAATGACGGCGGATAAAGGCGAGACTCTGCTGATCTTGAGATTTATCGAGAGCGGCCAGTGCCTCAGCAGGTTGACCCAACAGCAGTAAACAACTGGCCAGTTCAAGGTAGATGTCTTGATTGGGAGAGAGTCGCTCTAGTAAATCCTTGGCGCGGCGAATATAGCTTGGCTGAAGTTCCTGTACACCCCGTGCCACCAGCGCATGCACTGCCAGATAGGTCGCTACTGCTGAGGGACGGCGGGATTCTCGTTCAAAGAGTTCCTGTTGCTCTGCTACGGTGAGATGGCTGCGCAGTTGCAAAATAAATTTCAGAAAATCCTCAACCCCAAGGCCAGAGTGATCGTCATGGCGACCTTCAATCCCCCCGCGATCGCTGAGCATCTCCCGCAGCAATAAAATACCCCGCTGCCGATTCACACTATCGGATAGCGGCAGTGCCAGTAACTCCAGAATGTGGTAGGGACGTAGGCGATTCAGTTCCGTCTGAAACTGCTCTTGGAGTTCAGGAAACAGGTTCGCCCGCTGAAGTACCCCTAGACCGGCTGCGAGGCGAGAGGCGGCTGCTTGGTAGGACTGCCGCTGCCATTCCTCGCGTCCCAATTCCAAATAGGCCAAAGCCACAGTCAGCGTAATGTCAGCAACGACGGCAGAGGAAGTATAGGGGCGGTTGAGATCAAAAGCATCCCCCTTTAGGAATTGTTCTCCCAGTTTGACCACTTGGGAGTAGTTCCCCAGTTCATAGAGCAGGAGGAGCGCCCCCGAAAATTGCTGATCACTAATTTCAAGGTGGGGAGCGGTGGTATCGGGATCCAACTGGGCAATCAAATCATCAGGGTCAACGGCACGGCGGTGGCGATCGTAGGCATGGCGCTGCTCAGGTTCTCGCAAAACCGCATAGGCTTGCTCAATGAGTTCACGACGGGTGGCAACGGTGGTGGGGGAGTGTTGATGGGTGGGCAGTTGCAACAGCCGATCCTGAAACGCTTGCTCGATTTGCTCCGGCGTTGCCTGAATTGGCACACCCAGCACTTGGTAATAGTCGAGGGGAATGCGCACCTGAACCCAAACCTCTAGAGATAAACCAGTCCATCAACCGCAACACGTGCCTTGATTTAGGAAGAACAGGGAACCCCTCCAAAAATGGCTAAGGGTTTAGAAATTACACCAGAAGCCTTTGGGAATGACACTACAGAGGATTCCCAGAAAAAAGGGAGCATCAAGCGTTCTAGGGTATCACAATTTTTGCCCCTCAGTGCGAGTTTGCGCAGAGATTGGCTGGCTTAGCCGCGCACTTTTGCTGTAAAGCCAGAGGCCTTAAATTGCTCCAACTGCAAAGGTGTTGGTTGGTCGTAGGGCACGCTAATGCGAATTTCAAAATCGCTAATGCCAGGTGGAATCACATCAATTGCCCCAACTCGTGTGCGGTTTTGCAACACTGGATTGCCATTGGCATCGTAGATGCGGCCAAAGACATCGGCATCCACCACTGTTTTGCCGGATTTATTCTCTGCTTTGCCAGTAATCAGGTAGCAGTTGGCCTTGAGGGTGGTCCCCCCGGGTGTGACTGAACCTTCACCAATTTCTGGCGGGCATTCGTGGTAACTGAGGTCAAAGAGCCGCACTTGAATAGCGGCGATCGCCGGCAGCGTGGCGATACTTGACCAGCACAGGACACTCAGGAGCAAACACACCACTGCTCGACGCAGATAGGCCACAAACCGATTCGCACTCATGGTCATCGCTCAGCACTTCAACACGCCCCTATTATCCCACAGTGGTCAAAATCCACAGATCAACCGCTCCCAAGAGCAGCGTAAAGACGGCCAAAATACCGTACATCCAAGGCTGAGCAAGGGGCTTAACCACCTCTGTGGGCAATCCGGTATGGGTTTCAATGGCACGCATCATTTGGGCAAACCCCGCCACTCGCATCGGCAGAAGATACCCCTGACCTGTGGCAGTGACTAGATAATAGACCAAGCCCCCTTGGCTGGTACTGCGGGGCTGAAGCCCTTGAATCTCTGACCAAGCCAGTTGCCACTGCCGCCGCAGGAAGGGGGGCACCCAACCGGGATAGGTGAGGCAAATCCCTTGCGCGTCCAGTTCTACCCGCTGACTCAGTGCCCCCCAGAGCAAAATGCCCCCACAGGCGATCGCCCCCCAAAGCAGCAGGGGTGAAACAGGCGCCGCCGTCTGTGCCGCCAAAAAGGGGAGAGGAAGTGTGAGTGCGCCATAGAGGGCAATGAGCGTTCCAGAAATCAGGGGCGAGGTTTTGAAGCGCAGAGGTTCAGTCATGGTTGTTGCTGAGTTATTGCCTCAAGGGTTCATGATCATCCATCAATAGAATAGCCAAGTGGCAAAGGCATATTTAGTCCCCTGCACCACGGGCAAAGCCGTATGGGGATGGGTGTAGTAGGCGGGAAAGACAACGACATCACCGGTGCGGGGTGTGACCTTCACCCCTTGGCGATCGAAATAGGTTTCTCCCCCCTGAAAGTCCTCGTTGAGATAGCCCACTAAACTCACATCCCGTGTTGGGATACCTTGCGCCAGTTCCATTTGCCGACTGGCCAGCAGCAGGTTGTCCACATGGCGGCGATAGCCCTCGCCCACGCGATAGCGCAGGATCGAGAAGTTCTCAATTTCAGGAAAGCGAATGCCATAGTGCTGGTAGAGGACGATTTGAATCGTTTGTGTGGCTTGAAGCAGAATCTGCCGCATCGTGTCCTGTTGGGGATCTTGGGGATCAAAGCGGAGCAAACTGCCACCGCGCACTGAGCGATCGACCGTCCCCATGAGAATTTGCGCATCCTCAAACCCCACCTTCTCAGCCGTAGCAATCACCTGCTGACACTGGTGAGCCGGAATCAAACGCTGGAAGAGGAGAATCTCACCCCCCAAGTCAAGAATTTGCAATGGTGCAGCACTCATAGGGCAAAGATTGTTGCTATCTCTACCATCGGTTTAGGGGAGGCGTAGTTGCAGCGGTACTTCACTTCGGACATTGCCACTGACAATCACCTCTTGGCGATCGAGCCACCCCTTTGCCCGCTGTCCCTGAATTTGAATGCGGGGATTGCGCTGGCGGTAAAAGACGCCCCCTTGGGCTTCCACTTCCTGTTGAGGAATCCGCCAAATCAGTTGAGCCGTGCGCAGGTGGGCATTGGGGCGCTGAATTTCCACTTGACCGCTGGCTTCCACCCGCTCTTGGGGAATCCACCAATTGAGGCGTTGGGCACGCAGTTGTGCCTGTTGAGGTTGGCTATTGATCTGGGCATTGTCAAAGATGGCGCGGTTTTCAGCCATCAGGAAGACACCACGATTGGCCTGCCCTTGAATGCCTTGAGTGGAGGACTGCACCCGCACCGGGCGATCGCTTACCAATTGCTGCTGCGGAATCAACCAGCGTACCGTTTCTCCTTCAACCCGTAGGGCAGGGTTGGGAAGCTGCACTTGAACACCCCCCTCAAGGGTAACTACCTGATCGCTAATCGACCAGATGGCTCTTTGGGCTTGCAGCCGCTGCCCTTGGCGATCGCCCGCTACACCGCGGACGGTGACCCCCCCTTGACCAATCACCCCTGCCAACAGTCGATTGGGTTGCTGCTGCCACACTAGACTCTCCGTACTGAGTTGCAAATCCTTGGCCTCCTTGGCTGACGAGGTCACCTGAACGGCATTGAGGGCACGCAGTTCTTGGCGTTGGCTATCGGCTTCGAGGCGCTTAGCAGTAACAGTGACTTGGGGATAGCGGGCTTGCAAGTTTTTCTGGGCAATGAGAACGCCGCGATCGCCCTGCCAGACCAATTGATCGGCCACAATCGTCCCCTTTTGCTGGAGATCAGTGACGGTGGTGCGGCCTGCAATCCAGAGTTGTCCATCCCGCTGCCGCACATTGACTGCCTTAGCTTGCACCTTGTAAACAGTTTTGCCCTCTGCCTTTAATTCCCCCGTCAGGTTTTGAATCTCCAATTGCTGGCGATCGTCATCACGATAGCGCGCTCCCGCCGCTTGTAATAACCAGAGAAGTTCACCTTTGGCATTGGTTTGCCGTAGGGTCAGATTTTGCAGCTTGACCTCCCCCGTGATTTCTGGTTCTGGTGAGGGTTCCTCGCCCACCCATTGATCCACCCAGCCGCAGCCTGTCAAGGCCAGTACAAGGCAAAGGGGGAGGAGGGGTCTAGGCAGAGGCATTGTTGTCTAGGTTCTCTAGGGTCTCGGGTGACTTATTGGGCGCAGCTTCATCTTTCCCTTCGGCGGTATCTTGCTCCCAATGGGGAGTCACAATGGGGGGCGGCGTCAGGCTACCCGTGACGGGGCGATAGGTATAGGTTGGGCGGGGTGCTTTTTGGATTTCTTCGCGGATGCTTTCGAGATCAATGTAGCGATCGGCAACGTTAATCAGGCTATCGCTCGTCATCGATCGCAAGCTCACCACCTCGACCCGTGCCCCCCGATAACTCACAGCATCCACCGCATAGGCCAAATCCCCATCGCCGCTAACCAAGATGGCCGTATCATAGCAGCCCACCAGTGCCATCATATCGACGGCAATTTCCACATCAAGGTTGGCCTTTTTCGAGCCATCCGGCAGTTGAACCAGTTCCTTGGAGACGACACGGTAGCCATTGCGGCGCATCCACAGCAAAAACCCCTGCTGTTTTTCATTGGTGGGGTCAACCCCTGTATAGAAGAAGGAGCGAAAGAGACGGGAACCTTGGGTCAAGTAGCAGAGGAGTTTTGAATAGTCAATTTCAATGCCCAGTTGGAGTGCTGCATAGAAGAGGTTGGAGCCATCAATAAAAATGGCAACGCGCCCGCGATTTTGTAACACCTGTTCTGGCGTGTAAATAGCTGAAGACGAAGATGTAACCATGTAGAAATCATCTCAAAAAAAGTGTGTTATCGAAATATGAAGTCATACCTCTAGCGTATCGCGCGTCAAGGGGAATCGGCGACAGTTGCAGGCAGCGACAGTTTTTGGAAAATCGGCTCTGGATTGGCCAGAGGTTGTGACGCAGGTAAAACACCCCACTGGGCTTGGCGATCGCCCAAAAGGTCTGGGGCAACTGATCCGTTAAATTTAATACTATAGCCCAACTGCCCATAGATAGCCTCACTCAGTTGGGGGATAATCGGGGCAAGGACATAGGCCACAAGGCGCACTGACTCCAATACACAGTAGAGAATCTCCGCCACCGCTTGAGTTTCCCCAGCCTTATAGCGTTTCCACGGTGCCTCTTCATCAAGGAACTTATTCCCCGCCCGTGCCAGCGTCAGTGCCTGTTGACAGACCTCATGGAAGGCCAGTTGCCGATACCCTTGGCCATAGGTTTGGCAGAGGTGCTCCGCCAGTTGCCGCAGGGAATGCTCGCGCGGAATTGCTGACCCTTGGACATTGGGTACTTTCCCATCGGTATATTTCCAAGCCATTTTCAGCGTGCGATTGAGCAAATTGCCCAAATCATTGGCCAGATCCGCATTGAGGATATTGACAAAGCGGGTCTCGCTAAAGTCACCATCGCGGCCAAACTCCACCTCCTTCATGAAGTAGTAGCGCACGGCATCGGCACCGTATTGCGCCACCAAGGCAAAGGGATCAAGGGTATTCCCCAGACTTTTGCCCATTTTTTGACCGTCCTTTGTGAGAAAGCCATGGACAAAAATTTGCTCTGGCAGTGGCAAGCCCGCCGACATTAACATTGCTGGCCAAGAGATGGCATGGAAGCGAAGAATATCCTTACCGATTATGTGTAGGTTAATCGGCCACCAGGTTTTGAGGGCATTGGCCAAGGTTGGCTCATCTTCTGGTTCCAAGAGGGCAGTGACATAGCCCAAGAGGGCATCAAACCAGACATAGAGGGTCTGATCTGGATCCGTGGGCACGGGAAACCCCCACGCCAAATTCACCCGCGAAATCGAAAAATCCTGAAGCCCCTGCTCAATAAAACTCAGCACCTCATTGCGACGGCTAGGGGGCTGGACAAAGTCAGGATGTTCAGCGTAGTAGTCCAAAAGCGCCGGCTGATACTTCGAGAGGCGGAAAAAATAGTTGCGCTCATCTCGCCATTCCACCGTGCGATTCACATGGATCGGGCAGCGCCGACCCTCAAGCAGTTCGCGTTCCTCCTTGAATTCTTCGCACTCGACACAGTACCAACCCTGCTGCTGACCGAGGTAAATGTCGCCGTTGTCCCATACCCGCTGAAAAAACTCGTTGACAATGGCGTGGTGGCGAGGACTGGTGGTGCGGCTAAAGCGATCGTAGTGGATATGCAGTTGTTGCCACAGGGCTTGAAAACCAGCGGCAATCTCATCGCAGTGGGCTTGGGGACTGAGACCCCGCTGTTGGGCGGTGCGCTCAATTTTTTGGCCATGCTCATCGGTACCGGTAATGAACCGCACCTGATAGCCCTGCAAACGATAGAAGCGAGCAAGCACATCGGCAGCAATGGTTGTGTAGGCACTGCCAATGTGGGGAAGGGCATTGACGTAGTACAGGGGGGTAGTGAGTGAAAAGTGCGGTGACAAGCAGTGTTTCTCCCTAGGAGGACGAGCAAATCGCGTTATTTATCATAGTGCCATCGGTAACAGCTTGGAGGCGATCGCCCACCGCCAGATCCACCCAAGGACTCAGGGGGCCTTCTTGCTCACTGCCATTGGCAGCCAAGTCACTGTGGCAAAGGAATAGGCGATCGCTCACCCGTGAACATAGATCCACCAGTAAATGCTCCAGACGTTCTGACTCCAATTGCCACACCCGTGCACTGGGACTCGCCGCCCCCTGCCGCAAAAAGATGGGCGCCTGCCAGAGGCATTGCAAGCCGCCATCCTGCCAACGCGGACTCCCCACATCCAGCCAAAAATGCCAGCGATGGGCCAGTTGGGCACTGCGATATTGAAACGTGGTTGCCAGTAAGACCCCTTGGGGCTGCCGCAGGGGTGGGGCAGGATCAGCGGTTACAATTCCCCGCCGCAGTAGGGCGATCCATTCCCGTAGTCGCTCAGCCGTTGGCGTAGCTCGGTGTTCTGGGAGGTGATCATAAATTTGCCAGTAGGCGGCTGTGCCCTCAAGGAGCGATCGCAGGGGTGCCAATTCACTGGCTGTCAGGTTTTGTGGCCAGAGATAGCGTTGAATCGCCGCCTCTAGGAGATACACAGGCATTTGGCTAGGATCTAGCGTGCTCAGCCAATGACGCAAGTTCTCATAGGCTGCGGTGGCACGATGGCCAAAGCGATCCCAATGGCTGTACTGGGTTGTGCTCAGCAGTTCGGCTTTCTCCAGACCCGGCTGAAAACAATAGCAAGAGAGCAGGCCTGCCCGCACAGGATCAATTGCTCGCGGCAGCAAAACCGTTAACATCTCTGCAACCGCCGTTGCCTCTGGGATCATTCCCGTTCGCGGATAAACAAACAGCAACAGCGTCAAAAGAGCACGCACAAAGGGGGATTGAATCAGGGGGCGCTGCTCATTCCAGATCACGAGGGGAATGCCGCGTTTTTTTAGCTCAGTGCTAAAGACATGGCGGGCAACGCTATCTAAACCGGGGGCAAGGATGGCGATCTCGTTTGGTTGCACCATCCCTTGATGAATGGCGGTGGCGATCGTCGCAACTACTTCCTGCAACAGTTGCATCCGCGAAGTGGTTTGAATGGCCGCGATGTTTTCAGGCAGCGTGGCTTGGGGCGTAGTGAGGCGTTCTTGAATCTCAGTTTGGAGAGGGGTGTTGCCAAAAATCGTTTCGGCAGGGCAGGGTTGCTCAATGACGGTGGCTTGGTTTTTCAGGCTGAGAAACGCATCGGGATCAGCTCCGAGACCGAGACGGACAGCGCCAATGGGTTGGTGAGTCAGGACAATCTTGATCCCCTGTTGGTTAAAGCGGGCGATCACATCTGCCATCACCGCTGGATAGTTGTGGATGTTATCAGCAAGAAGACACTGAAACCGTTGCCCCAAGGAGGCTTGGTATCGGGGATGGTCAAGGAGAACTCGGCCAAATAAATCCGTGGTGATGCCGTAGGTGAGAAGGCTGTGGGCAGTACACCAACTTTGCCACTGTTTCAGGGCAGTGACGATTGCCCCCACGGTTTCTGAAGGCATCTCAAGCTGATGATCCCAAATGAGTTGGGGTAGATCATCTAGGCTAAGGCGGGCAAAGGCAGCTAGTTGAAAAATATCGAGCAGGTGACGGGTGGCGCGATCGCGATTTTCACTAAGGACAGCAAACCTATGGTTGGCTAGCCAAGGCTGCCACAACCGCTCTGCGCACACCAACTCCGTTTCTGGTTTCAGACGCAAAGGGGGATGCGGATCAACGGCCTTCGCCTGCACCAGTAGTGGCCAAAAAAGTTCCACCTCATCCTGCATGAAGCCCACTGGCGTGGTGATATAAGGTCTGTAGCCACTGCCCAACTGTGACTCAATTTCCCGTTGGATGACTTGGCGGCCTTCTACGGTATCCGTCAAAAAGAGGAGCGATCGCTCACGGGGAATCACGGACTTGTCCTGCCCAACCCAATGAGCAAATTCCCTCACCAGTGCACAGGTCTTGCCACTGCGACTACCGCCACTGATCCACTGCAACACCGCCAACAAAGCCTGCAAAGTCAATTTGCTACGATCTTTATCTATCCTATCGATTTATTGCTTTTGCGGTAGCCGTTAAGAACAACAGCAATGTCCAGCAATCCCTTTATTCGCCTCAGAGACTGGATCAAGCGTGCAGAGCAGTGGTATCGTACAACTCCGAACCGCGCCCTACAGGAAGCCTATGAAGCCGCTCTGAAAATTCGCGCCATCGAACTGGAACACTTTGACGGTCAACCCATTAGCCCCCTCAATCTACCCGTGGGAGAAGTCTCTACCTATTTCGAGACAGAGCTAAAACAACTGCTAAAAACCATTCGTATGCGGATGACGGAGTTCCGCGCCAGCCGTCAAATTTTGCCCCTTGCTCCCCCCCAAAGCCCCCCCACTCCTGTCAACGATAGTGTCAATGGTGCAACGGCAACCTATACGGTGACGGCTACCGTCAGTAGCACGACGGAGGAACCCAGCGTTTATGAAAAGCTGCGGCTGATTGATGCCACCCTCAACCGCTATAAACGGCAGCGTGAAAAGGAACTCAATGCCCTTGCCCGTCCCAGCCTCAGTCGCCAAGATCCCCAACAACGCCAACAGTCAGATGCCCTCGACAAAATTGAGGATGATTCCCTTTATCTCTCGGAATATATCAGTGATGATCTCACCGATGATTCCAAGCTGGACAGCAGCAGCTTTATTCCCCGCTCGATTTTGCGCACCGCCGATCGCTTTCGCCGTGAACTCAATTCTGATGAAACCACCGAAGCTGAAGTCGTTCGTGATTTTCGCACCTCAAAGCTGCGCACCCGTCTAGCGGTTCGTTTTATGCTCTTGCTGGTGATTTTGCCCCTATTGACCCAGCAAATTTCCAAGGCCCTGATTGTGAGTCCCTTGGTCAACCACTTTAAGGCGGTAGGGCAGATTGAACGCATCATTAACTCACAATTGGAAGACAACATTCTCGATGAACTGGCTCGCTTTGAAAATAAAATTCGCTTTGAAAGTCTGGTGAGCAATGTTCCTGTTTCTGCAGAGGAAATTCAAGACCGCATCCGCGAAAAGGCGATCGAGCTATCCACGGAATACCAAAAGGAACTGATTGAACCCCTGAAAAACATCCTTTCCGATGCCTTGGGCTTTACGGTCTTTTTGGGACTGGTGTTTACGGGTCAACGGCAACTGGCCATTGTCAAGGCCTTTTTGGATGAAGTAGTCTATGGCCTTAGTGACAGTGCCAAAGCCTTTATCATTATCTTGTTTACAGATGTATTTGTCGGATACCACTCCCCCCACGGCTGGGAAGTGTTGGTGAACAATACCCTCGAGCACTTTGGCTTTCCGCGCAACGAGGATTTTATCAATATGTTTATCGCTACCTTTCCCGTGATGCTAGATACGGTGTTTAAGTATTGGATTTTCCGTTATCTCAACCAGATTTCCCCTTCGGCAGTGGCCACCTACAAGAATATGAACGAGTAGTTACGAGCACACCACTGGCTGGAGAATGGGACAGATCGTGCCCTCTGAGAGTTGCGCGGGCGATCGCCAGCCGGAGAGGAGGCCTTGCAATTCCTGTTTAAGAATCTGCAACTGCTGAATTTGTGCCTCAATGGCCGCCAATTTTTCCTCTAACTTTTCCTTGATGTGGTCACAGGGAATCTCACCGCGATCGTATACCTCAAGCAAGGCTTTGATGTCGCTCAGGGTGAGGCCAAGGGACTGGGCACGTTTGATAAAACTTAGGCGAGCAAAGACATCCTCAGCAAAGAGGCGATAGCCGCCACTGGTTCTGCCAACAGTTCGCAACAGCCCCAATTCCTCGTAATAGCGAATGGTCTTGACGGGCAGGCCACTACTGTGGGCAACGGTACCAATCAAGTAGGCGGCTGCATTCATGGCAGTTCTCCCAAGATCAGCGAGACAGCAATTTTAGAGAAGGGCACTTTAATTTTCTGCCATCGAGAGGCCAGATCACCACTTTCAGAAATTTAGCCATCTGCGCTATAATCATAAAGCTACGCGGATGTGGCGGAATTGGTATACGCGCACGTTTGAGGGGCGTGTGGCTTTGCCTTGCGAGTTCGAGTCTCGCCATCCGCATTTTTTTATGGGTGAATAAAGAAGGCGATCGCCAGCACGAGGTAGGTGATCATCAGCAAGACACCCTCTAGCCAGTTCGTGCGGCCATCGTTGCTAATGGAGTTGGTGATGGCAACCGCAGCCACAACGGCCAACAGTTCAAAGAGATTGAAGCTCAGGTTCATCTCCGGTTGACCCAAGAACCAGCCCACCAGCACAAGCACCGGCGCCACAAAAAGGATAATCTGCAAGCTAGACCCAATCGCCACCGCCACTGCCCCTTCCATACGATTATTGAGGGCAAACTTGATACAGGTGATGAACTCAACCACACTGCTGAAAATGGGAATGAGAAACACGCCTGTAAACAATTGGGTCAACCCGATTTCACTAATGCTGTCCTGCAAACTATCCACGAGGATGTCGGAAACAAAGACTAGCAAAATCGTACCCACCAGCAGAATGGCAAGGGGCACCTTGAGATTGACAGTGGGGGAGGGTTCCTGACCAGCGATCGTCTCATCCATCAGGTAGAGGTGACGATGGGTTTTCATGGAAAAGAGCAACATCAGACCGTAAAAAATCAGCAGCAAAATCGCCGACGCATAGGAGAAGTGATCAATCAAGTGAAGCGGCACACTGGGTGCCGCCGCCTGAATCGCGGTCGGGGTCATCAGCACAATCACCGATAGGGTGAGGGCAGAGGCATTAATGCGTGCCACAGGTGCTGAGAACTGTTGCTCTGGAAATCGGATGCCCCCAACAACAATGGCCAGACCCAATCCCAAAAGCAAATTGGCAATAATGGCACCGCTGAGACTGGCTTTTACCACCTCTGCCAGACCCTGACGCAGGGCGACAATGGCGATAATCATCTCCGTCACATTGCCGAAGGTGGCATTCAAGAGTCCGCCAAGGGCAGGGCCAATGACTTCGGCGATCGCCTCTGTGGAATTGGCAATCCCAGCCGCAAGGGGCACAATGGCGAGACCACTGAGGATAAAGCTCACCATTGGCGGCATTTTGACGATAAAGTTAAGGAGGGCAAGGGGCACAAAAATCAATAGGCCCAGCAGCATTTTTTCCTGTGTTGTCATGGATCGATCCCCTTGAGCGAATCATCAACTGACTGTCTCCACCTCTCGGGAATTCGCTACTACGGCTATACGGGCGCCCTGCCAGAGGAACAAATTCTCGGCCAGTGGTTTGAGATTGATATTAAGCTCTGGTTGGATATGACACAAGCTGCCGCTAGCGATCGCCTTGAGGACACCCTTGACTATCGCCCCCTCTTGCAAGCCATCGAGCAGTTAATGCAGCAGCAACGCTTTCACTTAATTGAGACCCTAGCAGCAGCAATTATGAAACTGTGCCTAGCGCCCCCCCAAGTGCAGCGGGCTGCTGTGCGTGTAACCAAACTTGCCCCCCCCGTGCCCAATTTTACGGGTCAAATTAGTGTTGAAATGGTGCGCTGCCATGCCGAATCGCCTTAGCCAGTGCCAAAGTCTCTATCTGCGCAAGCATGCCGAAAACCCCATTGACTGGTGGCCGTGGTGTGATGAAGCCCTTGCCAAAGCAGCGGCAGAGGATCGGGTGATTTTTCTCTCGATTGGTTACTCCAGTTGCCACTGGTGCACTGTCATGGAGGGGGAAGCCTTTTCGGATCTGGAGATTGCCGCCTATCTCAATGCCCATTTCCTGCCGATTAAGGTGGATCGCGAGGAGCGACCCGATCTGGACAGTATTTACATGCAGGCGCTGCAACTGATGACGGGTCAAGGAGGCTGGCCGCTCAATGTATTCCTGACGCCGCAGGATCGCCGTCCCTTTTATGGCGGTACCTATTTTCCCGTGCAGCCGCGCTATGGCCGTCCGGGCTTTTTACAGGTGTTGCAGGCGGTGCGCCGCTTCTATGACCAAGAAAAGGACAAGTTAGCCGCCCAACAGGCCACCCTCTGGCAATATCTCGCTCCCCCCGCTGAGATGGGAGAAGCCGTCCCCCTGAGTGAAGAACTCCTAAGGGCAGGGATTCGCCAAGTGACGCCGATTTTGCGCGATCGCCCCCAAGGCACCTGCTTCCCCATGATGCCCTATGCCCAAATGCTGCTTCAGGGATTGGCTTTGAGTCCCAATCCCCCGCAACTGCTGCACCTGTGTCGGCAACGGGGACGCAATCTCTTGCAGGGGGGCATCTATGACCATGTGGGCGGTGGTTGGCATCGCTACACCGTCGATCCCCAATGGACGGTGCCCCACTTTGAAAAAATGCTCTACGACAATGGCCAAATTGTGACCTATTTAGTGCGGCTGTGGCAGCAGGGCGATCGCTCCCCCCAGATTCCCGTTGCAATTGCCCAAACGATTCAATGGCTCGATCGCGAAATGACGGCCCCTGAGGGGTACTTCTATGCAGCACAGGATGCCGATAGCTTTGTCAGTGCCAATGATCCTGAACCTGAGGAGGGTGCCTTTTATTGCTGGCAATATGCAGAGCTAGAGCAGACCCTAACCCCAACGGAATTGGCACAACTGCAAGCCCACTTTGACATCTCTCCCAGTGGCAACTTCGAGGGCAAGATTGTGCTCAAGCAAGTGCGCCCGCCGGCGAATCCTGAGGTGCTAGCACCGATTCTGCGTAAACTCTTTGCTCGCCGCTATGGTGCCGATACGCCCATGGATCAACCCTTTCCCGTGGCCACGGATAATGCAACCGCAAAGGGACAGGCTTGGCCGGGACGGATTCCGCCGGTCACTGATACAAAAATGATTTTGGCTTGGAATAGCCTGATGATTACTGGCTTAGCAACGGCAGCCCAAGTCTGGAGAGAGCGCACCTACTGGCAGCGAGCGGCTAAAGCGGCACAATGGCTCCACGAGCATCAATATCAAGAAGGCAAACTCTACCGCCTCAACTATGGCGGCACCGTGGCCGAAGTGGCGCAGGCCGAGGATTATGCCTACTGGATCCAAGCCCTGATTGCTCTGCATCAAGCCAGTTTAGCGGTGGGGGAGGCGGCGCAGCCGTGGCTGGAATTGGCCACGCAGTATCAAACCCTCTTTGATCAGGAATTGGCGGCAACAGAGGGGGGCTACTACAATGCACCGGAGCGCGCCGATTTGATTGTGCGCCAGCGGGAAGGTCTCGATAATGCTACACCTTCTGCGAATGGGGTGGCGATCGCCAACTTGGTGCAACTCTTTTTGCTCACAGAGAATCCCGCCTACCTCGAACAGGCAGAAAAGGGATTGCGTTTCCTTAGCCCATTGATGAAGGAGTCTCCCCAGAGTTGTCCGAGCCTTTTGGCGGCGTTGCAGTGGTATCTGCGTCCTGTCTGTGTCCAAGCGCGGCCTGATCAGGTCACAACCCTCTGGGATCGCTACTTGCCAACGGCTGTCCTCAAAGTTCGCGATGACCTCGAGCCAGTTGCCCTTGTCTGTGAAGGCTTGCGCTGCCGTGAACCGGCACTGACCCCCACCCAACTACAACAACAATTGGATGATCTCTATGGCTGAAGCGTTGCGTCGTACCCCCCTCTATCCGTTGCATCAAGGCGCACGGTTTACCCCCTTTGGCGAGTGGGAGATGCCCCTTCAGTACAGCAGCATTTTGCAGGAACACCAAGCGGTGCGGCAGCGGGTGGGGATGTTTGATATTTCCCACATGGGCAAGTTTCTGCTGCGCGGCCCTGAGGCGATCGCGGCACTCCAAGAACGGGTACCCACCAATCTCAATCGTCTCCAGCCCGGCCAAGCGAAATACACCGTTCTCCTCAATGAGGCTGGGGGCATTGTCGATGATGTCATTCTCTACATTGGGGATGGCCAAGTCCGCTGTATTGTGAATGCAGTCACCACTGCCAAGGACTGGGTATGGTTTCAGACGTATTTACCCGCCAGTATTGAGTTCATTGATGAGTCAGCGACACAGGTGCTGATTGCTCTTCAAGGCCCTGCCGCGACAGCGACCTTAGCTCCCCTGTGCGATCGCTCCCTAGATGACCTCAAGGCCTATCGCCATGCTCAAGTCAACCTACTGGAACAGCCCGCTTGGATGGCTCGCACCGGCTACACGGGCGAAGACGGTTGGGAAATTCTTGTCACACCAGAACTGGGGCAACAGTTGTGGCAAACCCTGCTGGCGGCGGGTGTGACTCCCTGTGGCTTGGGGGCGCGGGATACCCTGCGCTTAGAGGCGGCCATGCTCCTCTACGGCCAAGACATGGATGAGCAAACCACTCCCCTAGAGGCGGGTCTCGATTGGCTGATTGATTGGCAAAAGCCCGATTTTGTAGGTCGTGCGGCCCTCTTAGCCCAAAAGCAACAGGGGATTGAGCGGCAATTGGTGGGTTTAGAACTCGTGGGCAAAGGCATTGCTCGCCACGGCTATCCCATCTATGCGGGGGCACAGGCTGTGGGGGAGGTTACCAGTGGCACCCTATCTCCCACCTTGGGGAAGGCGATCGCCATTGGCTATGTCTTTCCAGAGTTTGCCCACATCGGTCGGGAACTGGCGGTACAGGTGCGCGATCGCCAAGTCCCAGCAGTAGTGGTTCCTCGCCCCTTCTATCGCCGCCCTCGGTAGCCGCTGCAATTCCGCTAAAATTTGATTCATCAGTCGTAAAACGCAACAAATGCTGGAAACTTGCCCTCGCTGTGGTGCTCGTTTAGGAAAGCCCTTGTCCTCTGGCCGCCAAGTGTGTAGTGTCTGCGGTTGGAGTACGGTGGTCATCGAGCGATCGCCCCCACCGCCGCCCACGGGATTACCCCTGCTTTTGAGTCAGATCGGGCGGTTGATCAAGCGATTTTTCCAGTATTTGGGGGTGCAGCTGCAACTACTGTGGCGATCGCTGACCGCTCGTTCGCAGCAGCAACAACCGCGCCGCAACCTATGGGAAAGCCTCGTCACCAAGCTCAAACACCTCGAGGAAAAAATTCCCACCGGTGATCCCAGTAAGGAGTGGCTGACTCCCGAAGAGGCCTTTCAACTCTTGGGCGGCAACCCAGACAACCCCAACTCCAAGGTGAGTACCCTCGATGGCAAGCGGCGGATTGGCTTATCGGCCTTTCGGCGACTGGTGAATACCGCAGAATATGCGGATTTTGGCTTTCAATACTCTAGCGATCGCCACCTGAAAAATTTACCCTATTTGCGCCGTCTGCCTCGCCAACCCTAGGGCGATCGCAAACCGAGAATAATCTGCCACTCCTGTTCGGTGACCGGTTGTACCGAGAGACGGCAGCCCTTTTGCAACAGCAGCATCCCCTCTAGGCCGGGCGTTTGCCGCAGTTCTGGAAGTGTAATTGGTGGCGAAAAATCGCGGCGATACTGAATATCCACCATGAACCAGCGGGGATTGTCAGGCGTGCTTTTGGGGTCAAAGTAGCGACTGTCCGCATCCCAAGCAAAGTGGTCGGGATAGGCGGCCTTGACGACTTCGGCAATGCCCATGATGGCTGGTGGGTTGGCATTACTGTGGTAAAAGAGCACGCGATCGCCCACCTGCATTTGATCGCGAATAAAATTGCGGGCTTGGTAGTTGCGTACTCCTTCCCAACAGGTGGTTTGTTGTGGGGCTGCCTGCAAATCCTGCCAAGAAAAAACGCTTGGCTCCGACTTCAGTAACCAAATCCCTGCCATGAAAGACTCTTTAACTGTGGGTTTAGAGGTCTGCTGTGCCCAAGCTACAGCGTAGCAAATCCTCAACGGTTGCACAGTAGGGAGTTAGCCCCAAGGTTTGGGGATTGAGCACGGTGTCATAGGTGAAGTTACGATAGTTCAAGCAAAAATAATCCCACGGCGACATCTGCACTCGAAATACCCGCACAAAGAAGTTGATCACTGGCAGTGTCAAGGGGACTTGCAAATAGATGGGCAGCTTTGCCGCAGCGCACAACTGCGCCAACATCTCATTGACAGTAATTGGCGGATTACCCAGAGCCACCCGACGCGGTACGGGATACTCAGGATGCTGCAACAGGTAGAGAACCACTTGGGCAATATCGCGGGCATGGACAAAGTGAAAACTGGCATCAGCGCGGAAAAAGCGAGCCAACCACAGCCACTTGAGAACTTCGCGCATGCCCTCAGTGATGAACGAGGGACGCTTACCATCAGACCCGCCGCCAAACACCATTGTCGGAAACAGTTCAATCACGCGATCGCCCACGGGTAACTGCTCAATGGCATGGAGACACTCATACTTGGAGCGAATATAATCCGTTCCCAAGGTGCCTGCTTCCGGCAGCGGTTCCATTTGATGATTGAGGATACTTGCCGTTGAAAAATAAAAGACCCGCTGGCAGCGTTGCGGCTCCAGTTGCTTGAGGAGATGGCAAGTTTGCTCGTAGTTGATGGCAAAGACATTGTTCCCTCCCCAAGCGGTTGCCGTTAGGATCGCAACATCGAGGGTGGGCAGTAGCGGTGCTAAGGGCGTCAGATCCATCAGATCCCCCTGAATGACGTTCACTCCGGGGCGCTGGTCAGGATCAACTTGCAACCGGGCTGGATTCCGCACCAGCAAAAAGAGCTCATGATCCGTCTCTTGGATCAGCGCCTCAGCGATGTACTGGCCAATGCAACCAGTGGCACCCGTGATTAAGATGCGCATTAGCCGAGGGACTTCACCAGATCAAAAAGAAAGGCCACATTCTCCTCAGGGGTTCCTTGGAGAACGCCGTGGCCAAGGTTAAAGATATATTTGCCCTTGCGACCCGCTTCGATAATGGCTAGCGCTCGTTCCTTGAGCACTGGCTGGGGGGCAAAGAGTGTGATGGGGTCTAAATTCCCCTGCAGACCGACACTGGCAGGAAACTGCTGGCGAATCGTGCCGATGTCCACAGTCCAGTCAAGGCTGACAATATCTGCCCCAGTTGCTGCCATGCGATCGACCACTGCGGCACTGCCATTGATATAGAGGATGATGGGCACATCAGGATAGACGGCTTTAACTTGCTGAACCACCTGCTTTTGGTAGGGGAAGGCAAAGCTATCGTAGTCCTGACGGCTGAGTTGACCCGCCCACGAATCAAACAATTGCACCACCTGAGCACCACAGTCAATTTGATAGCACAGGTAGTCGGCAATGGCAGTGGCCAAATGGTTTAAGAACTTGTGGAGCAACTCTGGCTCACGGTAGGCCATGGTTTTGATTTCAATGTAGTCCTTGGAGCTTTTGCCCTCAATGGCATAGGCGGCAAGTGTCCAAGGGGCACCGGCAAACCCCAGCACCGTGGCGCGATCGCCCACCTCTTGGCGCAGGGTTGAGAGAATCGGGCGAATAAAAGGACAGGCCGCTTCCGGTTCCAAGGGATGGAGTTGTTGCACCTGCTCAAGGGTACGGATGGGTGGATCAATGATTGGCCCTTTACTCTCGACAATGTCAAAGGGAATACCAATCCCTGGCAGGGGCGTGAGAATATCCGAAAAGAGAATCACACCGTCTGGGGCAAAGGCACGAAAGGGTTGGAGTGAAATTTCAATAGCCAGTTCAGGGATTTCCGATCGCTGACGAAACGAGGGATAGCGATCGCGCAGGTCACGATAGACCTTCATGTAGCGTCCAGCTTGCCGCATCAACCAAATGGGGGGACGCTCAACGCTTTCACCACGGGCAGCACGTAGGAGTAAAGGGGTGGTCATCCTAAAATGTGTAATTCCAATCGTTTTCAACCGCTCTGGAAACGTTGCTCAGCAAGACCCATTGCACTCAGGGGTTGCCTACGATTCACAGAGTTTAACCCTACAATCATACCCTAGGGGGCGATCGCTCCCACACCTCAGAGGAGAATTCCCTTGCTTTACCACGCGCGGGGCTGAAACTGCGGGTCGTTGAGAATTGCCACCCCATCCCCCGACTGTGCCAACACAAATAGACCCTGCCGATAGGCATAGCGAGCCACCTCAGGGGGCACAATCATCCCCGCCACGGCTCCCAAGAGTTTTGTGCCCCGATACTGATGAGCCAAACGGCGAAATTTGGCAATCCGCTCTAGGTGTTCATCCACATCACTTTGGCTGAGCTTGGTTTTCACCTCAACGAGAACGGCTTCATCGGTGTTAACGACCAACAGATCAATCTCTAGGCTCTCGTTCCCATCTTGGAGAATCACATCGCTGTAGAGTTGAGAGACGGCAATCCCCCGACTCTGAAATAAGCGCAGCACGGCTGGACGTACTTGCCATTCCACAAATTCCCCAAGACGGTTACCCAGTTTGCCAATTTGTTGGTTAAGTTGGCGAGCTTCTTCTCGCAGTAACCGTTCAGTCTCTTGAAAACGCCGCTCAGTTTCTTGAAATCGGCGTTCTGTTTCCTTTTGAGCTTCCAGTAACTCCCCCAATAACCGCCAAACATCTTCAGGGGTGTATGCTTGTGTCATGATCTTGGTCGGGTTTTCTAGGCTACAGCTAACCCTCTCATCATAGCCTAGGAGGCACTCAGAGAATTTCCATCATAAACTGCGCAAGGGCACTGCCACTATGCTTTACCACGCGCGGGGCTGAAACTGCGGGTCGTTGAGAATTGCCACGCCATCTCCCGACTGTGCCAACACAAATAGACCCTGCCGATAGGCATAGCGAGCCACCTCAGGGGGCACAATCATCCCCGCCACGGCTCCCAAGAGTTTTGTACCCCGATACTGATGAGCCAAACGGCGAAATTTGGCAATCCGCTCTAGGTGTTCATCCACATCACTTTGGCTGAGCTTGGTTTTCACCTCAACGAGAACGGCTTCATCGGTGTTAACGACCAACAGATCAATCTCTAGGCTCTCGTTCCCATCTTGGAGAATCACATCGCTGTAGAGTTGAGAGACGGCAATCCCCCGACTCTGAAATAAGCGCAGCACGGCTGGACGTACTTGCCATTCCACAAATTCCCCAAGACGGTTACCCAATTTACCAATCTGTTGGTTGAGCTGTTGTGCTTCTTCCCGTAGTAAACGCTCAGTCTCTTGAAAACGCCGCTCAGTTTCCTGAAAACGCCGCTCAGTTTCCTGAAAACGCCGCTCAGTTTCCTTTTGGGCTTCTAATAGCTCGCCTAATAATCGCCAAACATCTTCAGGGGTGTATGCTTGTGTCATTGACTTGATTGATGATTGCCGACAAATTCCGATATTTTCTATACGATCATAGCCTAGGGAATAGAACCCATGAATGATCAACTACTCGCACAATTTCTAAACCTCAGCCGCTGACAAACAGGAACCTGCATTCATGCCCAAACTATACTTACTGCGCCCAAGATGAGGCCACCAGTGTCATTTTTGGCCTCCCCAAGCAGGCCATTGCCCTTGGCGGTTGCAGCATATTTTGCCCATTGAGCGCAGAGGTGCCTTTTTGCAGGCGCCGGTAAATCCCTAATTAGCGTGACAGATTCGGGTAAATCCGCAGCCGCCGATTCGGCTCTTCCCCAAAGCTACAGGAGGTCAACTGGTAGTGCTCAATCAACTCGTGTTGCATTCGCCGAATGTTGGCCGATCGCGGTAACAACTCCACCACTTGACCCTTGGGAATTACAATTTCTTCAACGGCTAAGCGTGCCTCTTCAAGGGCCTCTAGCTCATCATCGCTCCCTGTCGGACTAAAAAGGGAAAGATCCGCTGATTCCGCTGGGCTGGGGTCTTCCATGCCAAGCAGCTGTCGCAGTCCCCGCACAATTTGAGCCATGCTGTTGGTTTTAATGGCATGCACCGGCAGGTGATGAATATGGGCAAGGTGCCGCAGCTTGCTTTCTCCCTTGAGGTGGGAGCGCAGCGTCAAAATAACATCTGCTTGATCAATGTCCTTGGTGACAATAATGGGCAGCTGCAAGGTGCGAATGGCTTGCTCCAAATGGTGGCGGCTGACGGCGTAGGGAAAGACATGCAGGGGCAGTTCCTCACCATTGGGGCCGACCGTGGGCGCCTCTAGGGTTGCCTCCAGTAGTTGGGCAAAATTGGCTCGTAGGGGTTCTTTAGTGCCCTCAGGGATGGGTAGCATCTGGCCACTGTTGCGCCAAGAGGGACGCTGGGACAGGGGTTTGACCTCCAATCGCTGGGGAGTCGGCTCAGAACGACTAATCACCACTGAGCCATCGGCGGCAACACTGCGAATTTCAGGTGACGGTTGGCGACCCCGCAGCAGCAGATCCACACTAGCAGCCACGTCGAGATGTATAGCCCAGCGATCGCGCTCCAGCATTTCCACTGCCATTTGAAACGTGGGGGGAGCCTTCCGTTCGAGCACACTTTTTTGGGTGCCGCGCCGCCGCGCTTCTTCATCCCCAAGGGTGACCGATTGAATGCCCCCCACCAAGTCGGCAAGGGTGGGGTTTTTCATCAGGTTCTCAATTTGGTTGCCGTGGGCAGTACCAATCAGTTGTACGCCTCGCTCCGCAATGGTGCGTGCTGCTAGTGCCTCTAGTTCGGTGCCAATCTCATCAATGACAATCACTTGGGGCATGTGGTTTTCCACCGCCTCAATCATCACCTGATGCTGAAGTTCCGGGCGAGCCACCTGCATTCGTCGTGCCTTGCCAATCGCTGGATGGGGAATATCACCGTCGCCCGCAATTTCATTAGAGGTGTCAATAATCACTACCCGTTTGTGCAACTCATCGGCCAAGACGCGGGCAATTTCCCGTAGTGCCGTTGTTTTACCAACACCGGGGCGACCTAAAAGCAAAATAGACTGGCCACTTTCGACCAAGTCGCGAATCATACCAATCGTGCCAAAGACGGCTCGCCCCACCCGGCAGGTCAAGCCAATAATCGTTCCTTGGCGATTGCGCAGGGCACTAATGCGGTGCAGCGTACGCTCAATCCCAGCGCGATTGTCACCACTAAACTCGCCCACCCGATCCACGGCATATTGCAACATCTCACGGCTGACGGGCGTCTCGGCAAGGTATTGGGTGCTGTGGATAAACCGTGCTTCCGGCAATCGCCCCAAATCGAGAACGATTTCTAAGAGTTCTTCCCGCTGCGGATGATCGGTGAGAGACTGTCCAAGGGGCGGCGGTAGGATCGCCAATAATTGATCGAGATCGTCAGTGACTTGGCGTTGTCCAGCAGTCAATTCAGCCATAGGGTACAGAGGGTGACGGGACAGATTTCAAAGGAGACACAAGGGTAGCTGCTTCAGCAACAGCCGCTGCAAGGACGGCAGGAACAGTTTGCCAAGGTTGGTCGGCGATCGCGTGGAAAGGGGCAAGGCGTTTGCGAGCATAACTACCATAGGCAACACCAGCAATTCCCTGTGGATCTAGCAATCCCATTGCCCTGAGTTTAGCAACCGTATGGCCATTTGTGCCGCCCGCCAACTGCACAAATCCGGGTAAATTTGCCCCTAAAATGGCTTGACCCAATTGAATGGTGGCTCGCGTTGCGCCATCACCAATATCGCCACTCATGGGACGACCATCCGCCTGCCAAATGAGGGCACATTCCAACGGTTGAATCTGCCCATTGATCCAGCGCAAATAGTCAATTACTCCCTCTCCTTGGGGACAACTGATGGCCAGCACCTGTAAATAGCGCACCCAAGGACGAACTCGCTGCCAAAGCTCGTGAAAGGCGCTGTAGCGTTGGGGTTGAGTATGAATTTCGAGGGCTTGGATCGTGCCCGCCTGGATCAGGGGCGTGATTTGCTCAAAGACTGCGGGTTGCTCATCGGTGCGAATCAAGCCCAAGGGGCAGAGGGGTAAACAGCGGCCACAACCATAACAGCGATCGCGCACCACCCCCTGCACCTGTTCATCAAAGCGAATGGCAGTGGCAGGGCAAATGCGTTCACAGGGGCGATCGCACCCTGGCGGACAGCGACTCGGATCAAACGTGGCCTTACGAAAATGGGGGTCAGCACCATCGTTGATGCTCACCATCAGCAGGGGGCGAGTGGCCCCAAGGCTTGCCGCAACCGTCAAAGCGTCATTAGCCGCGTAAATCACGGCAGGGTCGGCGGCCACATCAATACAATCAGCCCCTGCCAGTGCATAGGCCAAGGTCAGGTTATAGATTTGGGCAACATCTTGGAAACTGGCACCGTTAATGAGTTTGAACCAACGATGTGCCGCTAAAGCCGCTAGGGGGGCAGCAAAATCAACCATAAATATATTTTATGCGTTTTCAGGATTCAGCCTCGTCGTGACTCATCATCCGTTGTAGGGCTTGGAGGCCTTTTTTAATCTGGCGAGAGACTGTGACCGCACTTAGACCCAAGCGTTCAGCGGTTTCTTTTTGACTCAAATCGTACAAAAAGACAAATTCCAGAATCTGACAGGTGCGGGCTTCTAGTTTTTGCAGACACTGCTGCAAACGAATGCGATCTTCTTGGGCGAGTTGAAAACTTTGGTACCGTTGATCGGGCACGATGTCACCGAGGGAAACAGCATCTTCCTCACCCTCAAAGGTGGGGGCATCTAGGCTGACCGGGGTGGTGTGGTAGTTGGCAAATTTTGCCGCTTGCCATTCTTCAAGGGGGACATCGAGGGCTTGGGCAATTTCACTATCGCTGGGGGGACGCTGCAGTTGTTGGCGTAACTCCTGAATGACTCGCTTTGCTTGGCTTTGGAGGGTTTGCCAACGACGGGGGACGCGAATTTGCGGACTTTTATCCCGCAGGTAGTGTTGAATCTCACCGCGAATGTAGGGAATGGCAAAGGAACTAAAGGCCACTCCCTTACTTTGATCAAAGCGTTCAATGGCGTGAATGAGGCCAAGGGTGCCCACTTGCATCAGGTCGTCAAAGCTTTCTTGGGTGCACTGTACCCAGCGATGGGCTTCCTTGCGTACCAGTCCCATGTTCAACTCGACAAGGCGATTCCGCAATTCGCGTGCAGGGTTGTCTTGGTATGCCTGCAACAGAGACAAGGTAGAACCCTTTAGGTCAGTATGATCAGTACTCAGTGCCCTATTGGACATAGACACCCATGGTTTGGTTTCCCTACCGTTTCCAAAGTAAGCGGCTAGGGCGCTACTTGCTCACGTCATTGTAGAGCGATCGCGTCCCTGTACAATTTTCCCTACTTTCACTATTTCATACTCAGTATGGCAAAGCCTCTGTAGTTTCCCTGTGATCTCGACCACAGGTTAGGTTAAATTTTGCTAAATGTTGTTCCTTAGGTTCGCAGACTACCGAGGGCGATCGCGCCCCACAATGCAGTTCCCAAGCCAATGCGATACCAGATAAAAACCCAAGTGGAATGGCGTTGCAGGAATCGCAGCAGCCAAGCGATTGCCAAATAGGAAAAAAACATGCTCGAGAGTGTGGCAATCACAAGAGGAATAAACAGCGTCCCCTCATCAAAAACATCTTTGGCTTGGACAAGGGTGGCGATCGTCAGTGTGGGAATGCCCAACAGAAAAGAAAAGCGCGCCGCTGTTTGCCGCTCCAGCCCTAAAAATAAAGCTGTCGTTAGCGTCGATCCTGAACGCGAAGCCCCCGGCAGCAGGGCAATCATCTGGCCACAACCCACTAGAAAGCCATCTAAAATGCCAATGTCTTGATAGGTGCGTTTGCGGGAACCCCATTTTTCTGCGAGTCCCAAAAGAATCGCCATGGCGATCGCCATCGTGGCAATGATCTGAGGCCGATCCAACTCGACTTTGGCCCATTTCAGAAGAAGTCCTGCCGCTAGTGCGGGAATCGTGCCCACCGTGATCCCAACCAACAGTTTCCATTCTTCCCGCTGCCAATCCCGCTGTTGCCATGCCTGCCAAGCCCCTTGGACAATTTGGCGAATATCCTGCCAGAAATAGCCAAAAACCGCGATCACGCTACCAAATTGCATCGCATCTAGGGCAGTTTTATGCCAGACACTTTTCCACCCCAAGAGGTCACTAAAGAGAATCAAGTGAGCGGTACTGCTAATGGGCAAGAACTCTGTAATACCTTGCACGAAGCCGAGGATGACTGCTTGCAGCCAGAGAATAATATTCACGTTTCTGTCTCACCTTTGCAACCCCACCATCTTGCCATGAGTCGGTGAACAGGCTATCCTCGCCAAGATTTTGTAATAGATTGTAGAAACAGTCTTCTTAAACGCAGCAGCACTGTTTTGCCGGTTAGGCGTGTATGTCGGGTAACTTAGAAGCCGTTGAGCGGGAAATTTTAGGGTTACAGGGGATGCTATTGGCCGCCTTGGCGGAAATGCGTCAGCTTTATGATGTCTATCTAGAAATGCTCGCCCCCATTGCCCGCCAGCAGTTGATCACGGTTAGTTATCAGGTGTGCACCCAAGTCTTTCCAGAGCAATTTTTGACCCTTGCAGACCCAGAGCGACAGGACCTTCAGCGTCAGATTGTTGAACTGGCGATCGCCTTGGAAACCACGATTTTAAGCCTACAGACCCGTCGCCAAGAAGACTCAACTGCAAGGCAAGAGGCAACGAATGGGGAAGAAGACGCAACCAAGGAACAGGAACCCCCCTCCCTATCAGAGCAATTGAGCCAAGTTCTTTATCAAAGTTCGCTCAAGATTAACCATCTACTACAACGGGCGGCTATCTTACCGCCTGCCCCAATCGCAGTCATTTTAGAGATTGCCAGTAAGGCAGAAAATCGTCCCCTTGGGCGGATTCCCCATTTGTTGACGATGATGCTAGATGAGCAGAAACTACAAGAGGAGGGCGAAGAGGAGCGAGACACCAGTGAGTCCCCAAGGGAATCTTCCAGTCATCACCCCATGGCAGCCATTTACCTGCAACTTGAGGAACTGGAGTTTCAGCATCCCCCCCTCGGCAATCAGCGCAGTCAAATTCGCCAACTGGAAGCACGTCTGGCCACCCTCCAGAAGCAACTGCATAAAAAACAGCGGCAATATCTGGTTCTCAAGGCCAGTCGGGTATGGTGGCAAACGTGGAAAGCCAATGAAGCCGCAGACGCGACCGCCAGTGTCCCCGAAGCAATGGATGGTGAGCAATAGGGAAGGAGGCCTGCTGTGTCCCTTGACTGGCCACGCCTACAACGCGCCCTTGCCATTGAAACGGCGCGGGGTTTTTGCAACCTTCAGGGCAATACCTATCGGTTTAATGAGTATTTACACGCAGCGTTAATGCAAGCCCCTCTGCAACAACTCCCCCTTCAGATGCGCGATCGCTGGCAGGAAACGGCGGCAGCCTATGCCCACTACAACGATCTCTCCCCCAGCCAACGACAACACCTCGTGGTGAAAACGCGCCAACTGCTCCACGATGTCCACAAACAACTCACAAGTCCACCCCCGCGCCCCCGTCCCCTCGATCAAGCGCTCAAAACAGTGAATGGGATTGGTGAGCGCACTGCGGCGAAACTGGAAAAACTCGGGCTTTATAGGGTTGCGGATCTCATTTACTACTTCCCCCGCGATCACATTGACTATGCCCGCCAAGTCTCGATTCAGCAACTGCAAGCTGGGGAGACCGTCACCCTTGTGGGTAAAGTCCGCCGTTGCAACTGTTTTACCAGTCCCCGCAATGCCAAGCTGACGATCTTAGAAATTGTTCTTCAAGATCGCACCGGGCAAATTCGCCTGAGTCGCTTCTATGCGGGTGCCCGCTATGCCCAACGGGGGTGGCAAGAGCAGCAAAAACGCCTCTATGCCCCACAGACCATTGTGGCTGCCTCTGGCCTCGTGAAACTGACAAAGTATGGCCTTACCCTTGAAGATCCGCAGTTGGAAGTGCTGGATCATGCTGGGGCAGAAATAGACTCCCTCACGATTGGCCGTATTGTGCCGGTCTATCCCTTAACGGAGGGGGTATCTCCCGATGTGATTCGCCGTGCGGTCGATCGCGTTCTGCCCTTGGTGCAGGGCTATCCTGATCCCCTACCGCAGGGGCTACGCCAACGTCACCAACTCCTGCCCTTAGACATGGCGCTACGGCACATTCACTTTCCGCCGGATCGAACGCAACTGAGTCTGGCACGGCGGCGGCTGATTTTTGATGAATTTTTTTACCTGCAACTGGGCTTACTGCAACGGCGGCGCCAGCAGCAACAGCAGGCCAGTGCCCCCCTCAATCCCCAAGGGGAACTGATTGAGCAGTTTTACCAAGGGCTGCCCTTTCAACTCACAGGGGCGCAGCAGCGGGTAGTGGCGGAAATTTTGGCGGATTTAGAGCGCCCGATTCCCATGAATCGCCTTGTCCAAGGGGATGTGGGGTCAGGGAAAACGGTTGTTGCAGTGATTGCCCTATTGGCGGCAGTGCAGTCCGGCTATCAAGGGGCACTAATGGCACCCACGGAGGTTCTGGCAGAGCAGCACTATCGCAAGCTCTTGGAATGGCTCACCCCCCTCCATGTGCCGGTGGAACTGCTCACAGGATCGATACGTACAGCCAAGCGCCGCCAGATTCTGGATCAATTGGCAACAGGGGAATTGCCGGTGCTGGTGGGCACCCACGCTCTGATCCAAGAGGGGGTGACGTTTCAGCGCCTCGGTCTCGTGGTTATTGATGAACAGCACCGCTTTGGGGTGGCGCAACGGGCAAAGCTGCAAGCTAAAGGACTCCTGCCCCATGTGTTGACCATGACGGCGACACCGATTCCCCGCACGCTTGCCTTGACCCTCCATGGGGATTTGGATGTGAGTCAAATTGATGAATTGCCCCCCGGTCGGCAGCCGATTCAAACAACCGTCTTGGGACGGGGCGATCGCTCCTGCGCCTACGATTTAATCCGTCGGGAAGTAGCCCAAGGGCGGCAAGCGTATATTGTCCTGCCTTTGGTTGAGGAATCGGAAAAACTGGATCTGAAATCCGCCATTGCCGAGCACGAGCGATTACAAACGGAGATTTTTCCCAATTTTCGGGTCGGGCTGCTCCACGGTCGCATGGTATCGAGTGAAAAGGATGCGACAATTCAAGCCTTTGCCAAGGGGGAATTGGATATTCTGGTGGCTACCACGGTGGTTGAGGTGGGGGTGGATGTCCCCAATGCCACGGTGATGCTCATTGAACATGCCGAACGCTTTGGCCTATCCCAACTCCATCAACTGCGGGGGCGGGTGGGGCGGGGTGCCCAACAGTCCTATTGTCTGCTGCTCAATAGTTCTCGCAATGATGTTGCCAAGCAACGGCTGAATGTGCTGGCACAGTCTCAGGATGGCTTCTTTATTGCAGAGATGGATCTGCGGCTGCGCGGTCCGGGGGAGGTGTTGGGGACGCGGCAATCGGGATTACCGGACTTTGCCCTCGCTAGCCTCGTTGAGGATCAAGATTGCCTAGAGGCGGCGCGATCGGCGGCCAGTGAACTGATCGCCCAGGATCCTGAGTTACGGGGCTATCCTCTGCTGCAGGCAGTTCTCCAGCAGCGGCGCGATCGCCTGCTTGAGGGCATGATGAACTAATACCCCCCCTTTGGGAGGGATATGTTAAATTTAGTTAAGAACCTGATAAAAAGCGCCGCCAATGAAAGTCTCTTGGAAAACTGTTCTCCTTTGGTCAATCCCCCTACTGCTCATGGGGGTTCTCCTCTGGCAGGGGGCGAGCAACTTTATGCTCAATCAAAGTCAGCCTCCTCTGAATACCGCCAGTACGCGCATGAGCTATGGGCGATTCCTCAACTATTTAGATGCGGGTCGCATTAGTAAAGTGGACATTTTCGATAATGGTCGCACCGCCATTGTGGATGTCTCTGATCCGGAACTGATTAACGGTCGCCCCCTGCGGGTACGGGTAGATATGCCGGGGACGGCTCCAGAAGTCATTAGTAAACTGCGGGAGCAGCACGTAGAAATTGATGTTCATCCGGCTCGCAATGATGGTGCCCTGTGGGGACTCTTGGGTAATTTACTCTTCCCCGTCTTGCTCTTGGGAGGACTCTTTTTCCTCTTCCGCCGCTCCAGCAACGTGCCCGGAGGCCCAGGTCAGGCGATGAACTTTGGTAAGTCTCGCGCCCGCTTCCAAATGGAGGCCAAAACGGGTGTCATGTTTGACGATGTTGCTGGTGTCGATGAAGCCAAGGAAGAACTACAAGAGGTGGTCACCTTCCTGAAGAAGCCCGAGAAATTTACAGCGGTGGGTGCTCGCATTCCCAAAGGGGTGCTACTAGTAGGGCCACCCGGCACAGGGAAAACGATGCTGGCCAAGGCAATCGCCGGTGAGGCAGGGGTACCCTTCTTCTCCATCTCGGGTTCAGAATTTGTCGAGATGTTTGTTGGTGTTGGTGCCTCCCGCGTCCGGGATCTGTTCCGCAAAGCCAAAGAAAACGCTCCCTGTCTCATCTTTATTGATGAAATTGATGCTGTGGGTCGCCAACGCGGGGCTGGCATTGGCGGCGGTAACGATGAGCGGGAGCAAACCCTCAACCAACTGCTGACCGAAATGGATGGCTTTGAGGGGAATACCGGCATCATTGTGATTGCGGCAACCAACCGCCCGGATGTCTTGGATGCGGCTCTCCTGCGTCCGGGTCGTTTTGACCGACAGGTGGTGGTGGATGCACCGGATATTAAGGGTCGCTTGGCGATTCTCAAGGTGCATGCCCGCAACAAGAAATTGGCGCCTGAAGTTTCCCTTGAGGCGATCGCTCGCCGTACCCCCGGCTTTACGGGAGCCGATTTGGCCAACCTCCTCAATGAAGCAGCGATTCTCACGGCCCGTCGGCGGAAACCCGCCATCACCATGCTGGAAATTGACGATGCCGTGGATCGGGTTGTCGCTGGTATGGAGGGCACACCGCTGATTGACGGCAAGAGCAAGCGCCTCATCGCCTACCACGAAGTGGGTCATGCCATTGTCGGGACACTGCTTAAAGAGCACGATCCTGTCCAAAAAGTGACGTTGGTGCCCCGCGGTCAAGCCCGTGGTCTCACTTGGTTCATGCCCTCAGAGGATTCTGGTCTGATCTCGCGATCGCAACTCATGGCGCGGATGGCCGGTGCCCTTGGGGGCCGAGCGGCTGAATACGTCGTCTTTGGCGATGCTGAGGTCACGACTGGTGCTGGCAATGACCTGCAGCAAGTGACAGCGATGGCACGGCAAATGGTGACCCGCTTTGGTATGTCAGATCTAGGACCTCTCTCCTTGGAAACCCAAAACGGTGAAGTGTTCTTGGGGCGGGACTTGGTGTCTCGAACAGAATACTCCGAAGAAATTGCGGCGCGCATTGATGCCCAAGTGCGGGAGTTGGTGCAGCACAGCTACGAACTCGCCATCAAGATTATCCGGGACAATCGCGTGGTCATTGACCGCCTCGTTGATCTCCTAGTAGAGAAAGAAACCATTGATGGTGAAGAGTTCCGGCAAATTGTTGCTGAATACACCGTTGTTCCCGATAAAGAGCGCTTTGTACCGCAGCTTTAGATAAGCTAAATTAGTAGATTCAATCACCCTAACCCCTCTCCCAGTGCGGATGAGGGGGATTTTATTTTGACTGCCTTTCCCCTGTAAATTCTATGCTCAACTAAACCGACTTTCATGTCAGTTTCATTGACACCATTTCCACCAGTAAATAGAATGATAATCGTTATTATTTTAGGTACCCTATGTCCCAGCAATCCCGTAACCAGTTGTTAACCGTGCAAAGCAGCCTTGAAAGTATACCCACCTGCGTCTCGACCCAGGTGTCGGATGCTGAGATGGAGCAGGCGGTTCGCACACTCCTCATCGGGCTAGGGGAAAATCCCGATCGCGAAGGCCTGCGGGATACCCCCAAACGGGTTGTGCAAGCCTTGAAGTTTTTAACCAGTGGCTACCGCCAATCCTTGGATGACCTACTGAATGACGCCGTTTTTTACGAAGACACCAATGAGATGGTCTTAGTGCGCGACATCGATCTCTTTAGTTGTTGTGAGCACCATATTCTGCCAATCATTGGTCGTGCCCATGTCGCCTACATTCCCAATGGCAGGGTCATTGGCCTGTCAAAAATTGCCCGCATTTGCGAGATGTATGCGCGGCGGCTACAGGTGCAGGAGCGCCTAACCCAACAAATTGCAGATGCTTTGCAAGGACTCCTGAAACCGCAAGGGGTGGCTGTGGTTGTTGAGGCCACCCATATGTGTATGGTGATGCGAGGTGTACAAAAACCGGGCTCTTGGACGGTCACCAGTTCAATGCAAGGGGTGTTTGCTGAAGATGCCCGCACCCGCCAAGAGTTCCTAGATCTGATCCGCCACCAACCCTCCTTCCGCTAGCCTGATTAGCAGACAAGGGGGAGAGGAAATATTTCTCCCCCTCTGGTGGCTAAAACAGCGTTCCTGCGTTAACTTACTCCACTACCTTGCTCAAGAATTTTCGGAATTCCTGCCCTTAAGCAGATTCAGCCATTCTTCAACTTGAGACGCGGCAATTTGACGGCATCCCAACCCAAAGGCGAGGGCGATCGCCACCGCAATAGAACCAAAGAGCAAGCCAAAGGCTAAATTGACAATACTTGTTGCGATGCCCATCTGTTGCAAAGCCATTGCCCCCACAAATGTCATCGTTGCTAGCCGCGCCGCCTGAGCGAAAAAACGCCCTTGGGAGGTGCCAGAACTGGCAAGAAGCCGAAACACTAAATTGGCAAAATACAATCCTACCGCAAAGATCAGCGTTCCGACCAACACCCGACCAATCACCACTACTAGGGCAGTGACAAAAGCACTGAGAGCAGGAATATCCAGTACATCAACGGCAGCGATCGCCCCAAATAACAAAACGCCAACAAGGGCAACGATGCCCATCACTTCTGAGGGCTGTCGCCAGCGCTGCTCGGGTGCCTCCGCAGGCTGAGACTCCTGAGAATCCACCGTCGGACGCTCTAGACCTAGCCAGACAAACACTTGATCAAAGCCGATGGTTTGCAGGAAATTGGTAAGCGTCTCCGCCACAAAGCGGCCAATTACATAGGCCAGCAGCAGAATAATGGCTGCAGTAAAAATTTTCGGCAATGCCGTCAGCACTTGGTTGAGCATTGCCGTTGCCGGTTCCGTAATGGCCACAATTTGCAACGCGTCAAGGCTGGCGATCGCCGTGGGAATCAAGACTAAGACATAGACAATCGTACCGATGACCGTTGCTAGGGATTCCCCTAAACTGGTTTGCCCTAGACCGAGGCGCTGACCAATGCGCTGAATCCCCATGGCCGTCATTAAGTTAACGACTAAGCTGCGGACAATGCGGGCAATAAACCAACCAACAACCGCGATAATCACCGCCTTAAAGACAAAAGGCAGTGCCCCTAGAATATCATTCAAGAGATTTTGTACAGGCTGCAATGAGCCTTGCAGATCAAGCACCCCCAAAATTAAGGGCAGGAAGAAAAGAAAAACAAACCAATAGAGGGTATTTCCCAACATCTCAGCCACAGACATGGTGGCCGGCCCCTCTGAGGAACCATTCCCCTCAGATTCTAGGGGGAGTTGGCGATCCAAATTCAAAGAACGGGCGGACTGAGTAACCACCATTTTTGATATGGTCGCCACTACCCAAGCCACATCCGCCAGCAAGATGGCTGCCCCCAGCTTGGGCAGGAAACTAAAAACTTGATTGAGAAATGCATTGAGGGGCTGGGAAACCGTTGTTAGCCGCAGGGCATCCAAAAAGGCCACCACCGCCAGCAAAAAGATGACCCAAAAAACCACTGCTGCCAGAATAGCAGTCACTGATATGCTCTGAAGCGACTCATTGCCACCAAAGAACTGGGTCAATCGTTCATCAACGCGCAGTCGTTTCAAAACCGAGCGTGTTATCTTTGCCAGAATAGTGGCAACAATCCAGCCAATGAGCAACAAAGCAACTGCAATAATGACTTGCGCTAAAAGGCTCCCCAAATTGTTAAGGTCAAAAGCTGGATTCACTGAATTTTCACCGACAATTTGGGAAGTTTCTTCAGTACTAATTTGAGCCAACAAGCCTTCAATAGGGCTCTTAGATGAAAACCTCAAAATAGCTAGGTTAAATGTATCACGCATTACAACCGTCCTCAGTTAAAACCCAATCTCATCAATGGCAAAATTCAGTCCTAGGATATCTAAAAAGTAGCGTGATGTCATTGAAAACGTTTTTAGGGGACTAGTATATTGAGATACGTTACAAATCCCTAACTTTGGTCGTTGGCAAGGAACTAGTTTGCTGCCGACTTGAAACAAGCAGCTACAACTTTTTATCAAACTTATCAAAAACAAAAATCCCCCACCACGAGGGCAGGGGACTGAACGAAAGTTATCTCAACTCGATCAACCGAACTTGGCGGCGGTTGAAGCAATCAAGAAGGCCGCGTAGGTCAAGACATAGCCAACACTGAAGTGAGCCAAACCCACCAAACGGGCTTGCACAATGGACAGCGCCACCGGCTTGTCTTTCCAACGCACCAAGTTGGCCAAGGGAGTGCGCTCGTGTGCCCACACCAAGGTTTCAATCAGCTCTTGCCAGTAACCGCGCCAGCTAATCAGGAACATGAAGCCTGTAGCCCACACAAGGTGACCAAACAGGAACATCCATGCCCATACCGACAGGTTATTAGTACCAAAGGGGTTGTAGCCATTGATGAGCTGCGACGAGTTCAACCAGAGGTAATCCCGCAGCCAACCCATGAGGTAGGTAGAGTTTTCGTTGAACTGAGCCACATTGCCTTCCCAGACACCAAGGTGTTTCCAGTGCCAGTAGAAGGTAACCCAGCCAATGGTGTTCAGCATCCAGAACATCGCTAGATAGAAGGCATCCCATGCAGAAATATCGCAGGTACCGCCACGGCCAGGGCCATCACAGGGGAAAGCATAGCCAAAGTCTTTTTTATCTGGCATCAGTTTGGAACCACGGGCATCCAACGCACCTTTGACCAAAATCAAGGTGGTGGTGTGCAGACCTAGGGCAATGGCGTGGTGCACCAAGAAGTCACCGGGGCCAATCGTCAAGAACAAGGAGTTGGTACCACTGTTGATGGCATCGAGCCAACCAGGGAGCCAGACGTTACCGTAGTTCGGCCAAGCAGTGCTGGCAATGCTATCGGGGTTCGACAGCAGCGTATCAAAACCGTAAAGCAGTTTGCCATGGGCCGCTTGAATGAACTGAGCAAACACCGGCTCAATCAGGATTTGCTTTTCGGGGGTACCAAAGGCCACCACGACATCGTTGTGGACATAGAGACCCAAGGTGTGGAAGCCCAAGAAGAGGGACACCCAGCTTAGGTGGGAAATAATCGCCTCTTTATGTTGCAGCACCCGATCCAACACGTTGCCTTTGTTTTGGGCTGGATCATAGTCCCGCACCAAGAAGATGGCACCATGGGCAAAGGCACCCACCATCAAGAAGCCAGCGATGTACTGGTGATGGGTATAGAGGGCAGCCATCGTGGTGTGGTCTTGGGCAATGAAGGCATAGGGTGGCAGCGAGTACATGTGCTGTGCCACCAAGGAGGTGATCACGCCCAAGCAGGCCAAGTGCCAACCCAACTGGAAGTGCAGCGAGTTGTTGTAGGTTTCATAGATGCCTTGGTGAGGCATGTTGAAGGGACCTTCCACCTTCGTGCCAAAGAAGTCCTTGGCATCCATCATCTCTTTAATGCTGTGGCCAATCCCAAACTGGGTGCGGTACATGTGACCCGCCACAATAAAGAGCACCGCAATGGCAAGGTGGTGGTGCGCCATATCCGTGAGCCACAGGGACTCCGTTTGGGGATGGAAGCCACCCAAGAAGGTGAGAATCGCCGTTCCCGCCCCCTCTGCCGTGCCAAAGACGTGGCTAGCCGTGTCAGGGTTTTGGGCATAGACACCCCAGTTGCCCGTAAAGAAAGGCGCCAAACCAGCGGGGTGGGGCATGGTACTCAGGAAATTATCCCAGCCCACGTGCTGACCACGGGACTCGGGAATGGCCACGTGAATCAGGTGACCCGCCCAAGCCAAGGAGCTAACCCCAAACAGACCCGCCAAGTGGTGGTTCAACCGCGATTCGGCATTTTTGAACCAAGAGAGGCTAGGACGGAATTTGGGTTGTAGGTGCAGCCAGCCGGCAAAGAGGGCCAGCGAAGCCAGAATCAGCAGGAAGATGGCACCTTGGTAGAGGTCACCGTTGGTGCGCATACCGATGGTGTACCACCAGTGATAGACACCGGAGTAGGCAATGTCCACAGGGTTAGAAGCCCCCGCTTGGGTAAAGGCATCCACTGCGGCTTTGCCAAATTGAGGATCCCAGATCGCATGGGCGATGGGACGGGTGTTGACAGGGTCTTGAATCCATTGTTCAAAGTTCCCCTGCCACGCAACGTGGAATAGGCTACCAGACACCCACAGGAAGATGATGGCCAGATGCCCAAAGTGGGAGGCAAAAATCTTCTGGTAAAGATTTTCCTCGGTCATGCCATCGTGGCTTTCAAAGTCGTGAGCCATGGCGATGGCGTACCAAATCCGGCGTGTGGTCGGATCCTGTGCGAGGTCTTGGCTAAACTTCGGAAATTTAGTTGCCATAGTTGGTTATCTCCTCCTCGCCCCTATCCTACAGAAATAATCCGAGCTAGGAAGAATGCCCAAGTAGTGGCAATCCCCCCTAGGAGGTAATGGGCTACACCGACGGCACGGCCTTGAATAATGCTCAGGGCACGGGGCTGAATGGCCGGTGCAACTTTCAGCTTGTTGTGGGCCCAAACAATGGACTCAATCAGCTCTTGCCAGTAGCCACGACCACTGAAGAGGAACATGAGGCTGAAGGCCCAAATGAAGTGAGCACCCAAGAACAACAAACCATAGGCGGATAGGGCTGAACCATAGGAGCCAATCACCTGAGAAGCTTGTGCCCACAGGAAGTCCCGTAGCCAGCCATTGATGGTGATGGCACTTTGGGCAAAGTTACCGCCCGTGATGTGAGATACCGTGCCATCGGGAGCAACAGTACCCCAGACATCCGACTGCATCTTCCAACTGAAGTGGAAAATTACAACAGAGATGCAGTTGTACATCCAGAACAGACCCAAGAAGACGTGATCCCAACCGGAGACTTGGCAGGTACCGCCACGACCGGGACCATCGCAGGGGAAGCGGAAGCCCAAGTTGGCTTTATCGGGAATGAGGCGAGAGCTGCGGGCAAAGAGGACGCCCTTCAGCAGAATCAGCACTGTCACGTGGATCGTGAAAGCGTGAATATGGTGCACCATGAAGTCGGCCGTTCCCAGAACAATGGGCATCATGGCGACTTTGCCACCGACTGCAACCACATCACCACCAAAGGCAACACTAGCGGTCGCTGCTGCATTGGGAGCAGTGCCACCGGGGGCTAGGGTGTGCAGGTGTTGTACCCATTGGGCAAACACGGGCTGAAGTTGAATCCCCGTATCCGAGAACATATCTTGGGGACGACCAAAGGCGCGCATCGTGTCGTTGTGGACGTACAGGCCGAAGCTGTGGAAGCCCAAGAAGATGCACACCCAGTTCAGGTGAGAAATGATGGCATCGCGATGGCGCAGTACCCGATCCAGAACGTTGTTTTGATTCATGGCCGGATCGTAATCACGCACCATGAAGATGGCACCGTGGGCAGCACCACCCACAATCAGGAAACCGCCAATCCACATGTGGTGGGTAAACAGCGACAGTTGGGTGGGATAGTCGGTAGCCAAGTAAGGATAGGGGGGCATTGCATACATGTGCTGCGCCACAATAATGCTCAGCGAACCCATCATGGCTAGGTTGATCGCCAGTTGGGCATGCCAAGAGGTGGTCAGCACTTCGTACAGACCTTTGTGGCCGGCACCGGTGAAGGGGCCTTTGTGGGCTTCAAGAATCTCTTTGAGGCTGTGGCCGATTCCCCAGTTGGTGCGGTACATGTGACCGGCAACGATGAAGAGGACGGCGATCGCCACGTGATGGTGAGCCGTATCCGACAGCCACAGGCCACCGGTAACAGGGTTCAAGCCGCCGTTAAAGGTCAGGAAATCCGAGTAGGCAGCCCAATTAAAGGTGAAGAAGGGAATGACGCCACTCAAGAAACCCCAATCCACTTTGGGATATAGGTCGGCCATCAAGCTGGGGTTAAGGATAAACTCGTGGGGCAAGGGAATATCCTTAGCAGCAACCCCTGCATCCAAGAGTTTGTTGATGGGTAGCGAGACGTGGATCTGGTGACCTGCCCAAGCCAAAGACCCCAAGCCAAGCAAGCCGGCGAGGTGGTGGTTGAGCATGGATTCCACGCTTTGGAACCATTCCAGCTTAGGAGCGCGCTTGTGATAGTGGAACCAGCCTGCAAAGAGCATTAAGCCAGCCATGACCAAGCCACCGATTGCGGTGCAGTAAAGCTGGAACTCATTGGTGATCCCAGAGGCACGCCACAGTTGGAATAGCCCCGAGGTGATTTGGATGCCGTGGAAACCACCGCCGACATCACCATTGAGAATGCCTTGACCCACAATGGGCCAGACCACTTGAGCACTGGGCTTGATACCGGTGGGATCGGCCAGCCAAGCCTCATAGTTTGAGAATTTTGCACCGTGGAAGTACATCCCACTCAGCCAGATGAACACCACAGCCAGATGGCCGAAGTGTGCACTGAAGATCTTGCGGGAAATATCTTCAAGGTCGCTCGTGTGTGTATCGAAATCGTGGGCAAGAGCGTGGAGGTTCCAAATCCATGTGGTGGTTTGGGGGCCTCTGGCCAAGGTGCGGTCAAAATGCCCGGGTTTTGCCCATTTTTCAAAGGAGGTGGGCACCGGGTCATTATCAACCACGACTTTGACCTTTGGCTCTCGCTCCGGTGGACTGATGGTCATCGAGTCTCTCCTCTCTCTTAGGCAAGGAAGGAACGAGGGCATTCACCTCGGCAATATAGAAAGATCTTTAGATCAATGATTGTGAAGAATCGTGAATCTAAAGACCCAGAATGGAACGATAAAGCCCGTTCAGGAGGCGAATGCTCAATTCAGCATTATAGAAGGGGAGTACAGACTTTGCCGATAATTAACATTATTTAAGATGCTTGAATTCTTGACATGATTGTGGGGGTATAAATGCATAATATATGCGCTATCATATCCATTGATTTAATACAGGTGGCCGTGGCTCAATTCCCTGTAAAATCGGCTTTTGGGGCGATCGCCCCCGATATGTAAATTGTTTTAAGTTTTATGACAAAAGTGATTATTTGTACCACTGATGCGCCTAGGCCGGTCGGCCCCTATAGCCAAGCCGTGCGCCATGGGGAATGGGTCTTTCTCGCAGGGCAAATTGCCCTTGATCCAAAAACGGGTGAGATTGTTGGTGGCGAAGATGTCAAGGAGCAGACCCGCCAAGTGATGGATAATCTCAGTGCTGTCCTCAAGGCCGCCGGTAGCGATTGGTCACAGGTGGTGAAAACAACCGTGTATCTTGCAGACCTCAATGACTTCGCCGCCATGAATGAAATCTATGCTCAGTACATGGATGCCGAGACAGCACCTGCCCGTGCCTGTGTGGAAGTATCGCGCCTGCCGAAGGGAGTCAAAGTTGAAATTGACTGCATTGCCTACTGTCCTACAACGGCCTAACGGCAATCACCGAGGCACGGAAATTATACTCTTTGCCCTCTAATTCTACGGGCGTCCCTACTTTGATGCCAGTATTTCCCAGTACAGGCCCATTGTTAGTGATTTGGCCTCGGCCTTCGAGGGTCAAGAGCAGGTTGCTACTATAGGCCATCTCTGGGCGGGGATCTGGCAGCGCTTTAACCGACCCATCGGGCTGAGAAACAGTAACTGTGCGCGGCAGAACCTGGACATTTTTCACAGTGATTTGGCCGTAGGGCTGGTTGCGAATAATAAAGTTGGCGGTACTGCCCTTGGGAATCAGGTCTTGGGGAGTGGGAGTACTCAGACCCAGAACGAGAACATCTACTTCAATGGGTTGGGCAGCGGTCATTTGTGCCAACGAGGTGCCCGATCGCCCCGGCAGGAGGAACAAGCCCGCCAAAACGCACAGGAGAACAAGCCCTGCCCCAAGGTCTAGAAGACTCAGCTTGCCAAAAAGACGGCCATAGCGATCAATGAGTTTCATCGGCACTCTAGCTTAAACCCGCAGCAACATCCTACCACACGGGTTCTCCCTAACCGGCTTGCCAAACCCAGAGTTCCCCTTGGGTGCCCCCAGCGGCTAAATACGATCCCTTGGGGTGCCAAGCAAGAGTTGTGAAGTATTCTTGGGCACCTTGCAGTAACTCCTGCGGTTGAGTTTGCTGCCAATAACACAGCCATCCCTCATCGCCACTGGACACGAAGCCTTGACCTTGGGGATGAATAGAGAGGGCGCGCACAGTGCCACGGTGCAGATCCAGCACTTGGGGTTGCCAGCCGCTTTCGTCCTCGCTGAGGCGCCAGAGGATAATCCCCTCTTGGGAACTACTCAGGAGCTGGGGGGCTTGGTTGGCGGTTTCCAACCAGTGAAGATGCCGCACTTTACCGGGAAAGCCCTGCATTTGCCACGGATACTGATCGCCCCAACGCCAGACAAAAAGGGTGTGATCCATGTTGCTGGCCGCGAAATATTCCCCTGTGGCGGACCAGGCTACGCCCACTGTCGCAGACATAAACCCCAATTCTTGGGGATCGGCATCCCAATCTTTAGCCGACCACACCCGTACACCGCCATAACCGGCAACGGCCAAAGCATCACCCGTAGGTTGCCAAGCCAAAGCCAAAACTGACGAGGCTGCAAAATCAAGGGTGGCAATGACATCGGCTTGAGCCGCATCCCAAATCTGGACGTAGTGACCAAGACTAAAGGCAACCCAAGGCAATGTGGGATGCCAAGCCAGTTGATCAATCCAGTGGGAACCGTAGTGGAGCACCTGAAGATTCTCAGGGTGAGCTAAGGAACCAATGAGTACCCGTCCCTGCTCTCCCGCCGCTGCCCACCACTGGCGATCGCTCGCCACCGCGAGGATCGTTAAGCTTTGATCGGTCGCCGTTTGCAAGATGAGTTGCTCACCCACCTCTGGATCAATGTGATAGACCTCTCCTGCGGCGGAAGCGGCCAACAGATGGCGATCGCCCCACGCCAAGGCGGTGACGTACTCTTGAAGTTGGGTTTGTCCTAGTGGGATCAGAGAATTCACCAGTTACGCCCCTAGTGGAGGGTGTCGAAATAGATCTGAATGCCGACAATCATGGCAAACATGAGGGCAATAAACAAGCTAATGATCAGCCAGTGCCCCGCCACATTCACGTCAAAGATCTCACCATAAATGCCGTAGAGCCGGTCAATAATGCCTTCCGCTTGACCAATGGCTTTTTCCCGCTTCAGCATCCAGGATGATTCTTGATCCGAGGCTAAAACCGTTGCCTCATTGCTATAGGATGCCATGGGACACAGGCTCAACACACCGACGGTTCCCCTTCACGATAACAAGTGTTCTTGAGTCTTGGGGAAGGCCTAGACTAAACCGTTACGAAGTGCAACAACCGCCGCCTGCACACGGTCATCCACCGCCAACTTGTTCAAAATACCCCGCACATGGGTCTTGATAGTATTTGGACTGAGAAACAGCTTACTGGCAATTTCAGGGTTACTATAGCCTTCCACCATCAGCTTCAGGACATCCAGTTCCCGCTGCGAAAGGTGATAGTCCATTGTCGGTTGGGGCGGATGCAGGTGCTGGATCACATGGCGGGCAATCTGGGGATCAAGATAGGTGGCTCCCTCTTGGGCAGCAGCGATCGCCATCAGTAATCGCTCAACGGTTTCTCCCTTGATACAGTAGGCATCAGCACCACTAGAAAGGGCGGCAACGGCCTCAAGAGCCGATTGGTGGGAGGTGAGCATCACCACATGAATGTCAGGAAATTCTCGCTTCAGCCGTTGGGTTACTGCAATCCCGTCTAGCCTTGGTAGGCCAATGTCCATAATGACCACTTGCGGCTGCAACTGCCGTGTCATATCAATGGCACCATAGCCATCTTCGGCATAACCCACCACAGCAAACTGCTCCCCTAGAGCTTGTCCTAGCCCCAGTTGCATCATCGGATCATCTTCCACAATCAGGAGCCGTAGCTTGGGTGCCATGGTGGGCGGGGCAGTGCATTAACCGAGACCCGGAACGTTCAAACCACCTGTCAACTCTTCCATCCGTTCCCGCATAGTGGCGGTGGATTTTTGGTAGGCATCGCGCATGGCGGCGGTCACCAAATCAGAGAGCACTTCAGCCCCTTCACTCAGGAGATCTGGGCTGATTTCGACGCGGCGGGGTTCTTGGGTACCACTCATAACCACTTTGACGGCACCCCCCGCTGCTTGACCCTCAATGTCCATTTTTTCGAGGTCTTCCTGCAGCTTCTTGGCGCCTTCTTGAACTTGTTGTGCTTTCTGGATGGCTGCGGCCAGCTCCTTCATTTTGCCAAGACCGAAGCCAAAACCCTGTCCCTGTGCCATAGTGTTCCTTCTATACAGTGCGGACTATTGACTGCTATCTTATCACTGTCTTGAGAAGGGATTAGCGCGCTGCACGGGCAAGGGCATTGTAGAGACCATTGAGGACGGGAGGGGAAGGGAGGGGGGGCGAGTTCTCGAAAATTTGCATTGGCGTCAGGTTAGGCCGGCCATAGAAGCGGGTACTAGCACTACGGTCAAAACTAATATTGGCGCCCTCAAGGGCAACACCAGCAAAAAGACCTGCACTGCGCGTGTAGGAAAAGACTTGGGGACTCGGATCCGTAGGACTGACAACTTCGCCACCCACAGGGCCTGCCGCAACGGAGACATTGCCCCCTAGACGAAAGGACTGCGCCAAGCTGCGCATGACGACGGATTTATCCATGAAGGCCAGCACCACATCCGTGGATTGGGCACCAATTTGCAGGCCAAAGCTCCCGCCGGTCATTGTGATAAAGGCGGGCTTACTCCATTCGTTATTTTCATTGCGCACAAGCAGAATACCGGCGCCACGGCGGCCCCCAAAGAGAAACCCCGCTTGAACGACATTGGGAATAATGGCAATCCCTTGAGCGCGCTGGACAATCCTCGGTGGAATGCGGTTGTTGTTGTTAAATGTAAACTCGCCAAGGACAAATGTGGCGTTCTCGACCCGCTGCACCATGCGCGAATCAGGGGCATTTTGGGCAAGGGTGGTGTGGGGGATGAACATCAGGGCGATCGCCCCCCCCATGACAGACCCCACTCGGTATAAGCGTCCCATTACAAAACGCAATTCCATCGCCATCTCCCTCATCAGTGCATCAATATATCGTTAGACGGGTGAACCTTTCTGGCTTGTTCCATCACCAATCATGCCTTCTTAATGGCGGCAAAGCTAAAGAAAATCCGTTTTTTAATTTTCTGTCACTGGTAGCCCTCGTCCCTTGCTAAAAGGGATATGGCAGAATGTAGAGGGTTTTGCCTACACTAGCGATTCATACCTATTTGGTTTTCTAGGCAGGCAGCTCTCATGGAAAGTTAGGTGGCACGCATGGAACCCCTGTATCAATACGCTTGGCTGATTCCCGTTTTACCCCTCTTGGGAGCGCTGATTGTTGGCTTTGGCTTGATTGCCTTTTCAGAGACCACCTCGAAACTGCGGCGACCCAGTGCCATTTTCATCATGGCGTTGATGGCGATCGCCATGGTGCATTCTCTGAGCCTCTTCTGGAGTCAAGTCCAAGGCCACGCCCCCTATACGCAAATGATTGAATGGGCAGCGGCGGGCAATCTCCACATTGCCATGGGATACGTGATTGACCCCTTAGCGGCATTGATGTTGGTCATCGTCACAACGGTGGCCTTTTTAGTCATGCTCTACAGCGATGGCTACATGGCTCATGATGCGGGCTATGTTCGCTTTTTTGCCTATCTCAGCCTGTTTGGCTCCTCGATGCTGGGGTTGGTCGTCAGTCCCAACTTGGTGCAGGTCTATATCTTTTGGGAATTGGTGGGGATGTGCTCCTACCTGCTGATTGGCTTCTGGTATGACCGCAAAAGCGCGGCGGAAGCAGCACAGAAGGCATTTGTTACCAACCGTGTCGGTGATTTTGGCCTTTTGTTGGGCATGGTGGGGCTATTTTGGGCGACGGGTAGCTTTGACTTTGGTGGCATGGGCGATCGCCTGACGGAACTGGTCAATACCGGGCTACTTTCCCCTAGTCTTGCCGCCATTCTTGCCATCTTGGTCTTTCTCGGCCCTGTGGCCAAATCTGCCCAGTTTCCCCTGCATGTGTGGCTGCCGGATGCGATGGAAGGTCCGACCCCCATTTCTGCTCTGATTCACGCGGCAACCATGGTGGCAGCCGGAGTCTTCCTGATTGCGCGGATGTTCCCTGTGTTTGAGCAATTGCCCCAAGTGATGACCATCATTGCTTGGACGGGGGCCTTTACGGCATTTATGGGGGCAACTATTGCCATCACCCAAAACGACATCAAAAAGAGCTTGGCCTATTCAACCATTTCCCAACTGGGCTACATGGTCATGGGGATGGGCGTGGGTGCCTACAGTGCCGGCCTTTTTCACCTGATGACCCATGCCTACTTCAAAGCGATGCTCTTTCTTGGATCGGGGTCAGTCATCCATGGCATGGAAGGGGTGGTTGGCCATAACCCAGACTTGGCTCAAGATATGCGCTACATGGGGGGGCTGCGCAAGTATATGCCCATTACAGGGGCAACATTTCTAGTGGGGTGCTTGGCCATTTCTGGCGTGCCGCCCTTTGCTGGCTTTTGGTCAAAGGATGAAATTTTAGGCGCCGTTTTTCATGCCAACCCGGCAATGTGGCTGCTGACGTGGCTCACGGCGGGCTTAACCGCCTTTTACATGTTCCGCATGTACTTCATGACCTTTGAGGGCAAGTTCCGTAATGTGCCCCCAGAGTTACAGGAACACTATGATCACAATGCCCACCACGATCAGCAGACTGCTGAACCCCATGAATCCCCTTGGACAATGACCCTACCCTTGGTGGTGCTAGCAATTCCCTCGACGTTGATTGGTTTTGTGGGTACCCCCTTCAACAATCTCTTTGCGGCCTTTATCCATGCTCCCGGTGAGGAGATGGTGGCAGATCACGCGGTGGATTTGACGGAGTTTCTCATCCTTGGCGGTAGCTCTGTGGGCATTGGCCTGATTGGCATTACCTTGGCCTCCCTGATGTATCTCAAGGGCACTCCCAGTCCGCAGGCGATCGCCAAAGCCATTCAACCGCTGTACCAGTTCTCACTGCATAAGTGGTACTTCGATGAACTCTATGAGGCGGTCTTCATTAAAGGCTGTCGTCGCTTGGCGCGTCAGGTCTTGGAAGTGGATTACAACGTGGTGGATGGCGTGGTCAACCTCACGGGCTTTGTCACGATGGTCACCGGTGAAGGGCTGAAATACTTCCAAAATGGCCGTGCCCAATTCTACGCCCTCATTGTGCTGCTGGCGGTGTTGGGATTTGTCATCTTCTCGGTGCAAGCCTAACCCCGGTCATGGTTCTTTCCCAACTGCTGGAGGAGTAAACACGACTGCCATGAGTACGTTTCCTTGGCTGACAACGATTATCCTGTTCCCAATTGTGGCTTCCTTGGCGATTCCCTTCATTCCAGATCCCACAGGCAAAGGACGCCCAATCCGCTGGTATGCCCTGACGGTGGGGTTGATTGACTTTGCCTTGATTGTCTATGCCTTCACGAATTTCTATGACCTGAACACCCCCGGCATGCAACTGTGGGAAAGCTATGACTGGATTCCCGAAATTGGCCTGCGCTGGTCAGTGGGGGCAGATGGCCTCTCCATGCCGCTGATTTTACTCACGGGCTTTATTACCACGCTGGCGATTTTGGCGGCTTGGCCAGTGACCCTGAAGCCGCGACTGTTTTATTTCTTAATGCTGGCGATGTATGGTGGCCAGATTGCCGTTTTTGCCGTGCAGGATATGCTGGTCTTTTTCCTTGCGTGGGAACTGGAGCTGATTCCGGTGTACCTGCTCTTGGCAATTTGGGGGGGGCACAAGCGTCAATACGCGGCAACAAAGTTCATTCTCTACACGGCTGGCAGCTCCCTCTTTATTTTGGTGGCGGGCTTGGCCATGGCCTTCTATGGCGACACGATTAGCTTTGATATGCAGACCTTGGCGGCCAAGGACTATGCCATTGGGTTTCAACTGCTAGTTTATGCCGGCTTTTTGGTGGCCTACGGCGTCAAGCTGCCGATTGTCCCCCTGCACACGTGGTTGCCGGATGCCCACGGTGAAGCAACAGCGCCGGTGCACATGCTGCTGGCGGGGATTCTCCTGAAGATGGGTGGCTATGCCCTGATTCGCATGAATGTCGATATGCTGCCGGCAGCCCATGCCAAGTTTGCCCCCGTTTTGGTGATTTTGGGGGTGGTCAACATCATCTATGCGGCGCTGACCTCCTATGCGCAGCGCAATCTCAAGCGCAAAATTGCCTACTCCTCGATTTCCCACATGGGCTTTGTGCTGATTGGGATTGCCTCGTTTACCAATTTGGGCATGAGTGGGGCGGTGCTACAAATGGTCTCCCACGGCTTGATTGGGGCGAGTCTCTTCTTTTTGGTGGGAGCCACCTATGACCGTACCCACACGCTGATCCTTGAGGAAATGGGCGGTGTTGGCCAGAAAATGAAGAAAATCTTTGCCATGTTTACGGCCTGCTCCTTGGCCTCCCTTGCTCTGCCGGGGATGAGTGGCTTTGTGGCTGAACTCATGGTCTTTATTGGCTTTGCCACCAGTGATGCCTATTCTTTGCCCTTCCGCGTGATTGTGGTCTTTTTGGCCGCAGTGGGGGTGATCTTGACACCGATTTACCTGCTGTCGATGCTGCGGGAAATTTTCTACGGCCCTGAAAACAAGGAATTGGTGGAGCATGAAGCCCTTGTGGATGCTGAACCCCGCGAGGTGTTTATCATTGCCTGTCTTTTGGTACCAATTATTGGCATTGGCCTCTATCCCAAGCTATTGACGCAAATTTACGATGCCACCACGGGGCAGGTGATTGCGCGAGCGCGGGAAGTGGTACCGACACTGGCTCAGCAGGTGGATCAACCCTTAGGGACACTGGTGGCACCGAGTCTGAACTCAAAGAGTAAATGAGTTGGCTGCGAGACTGGGTACTGGGGGAGTGGAGTTGGTTGCGCTTGGGGCGATCGGCACTCCTGATTTATCTGATCATTGCGGTCTATCTCTACTTTGGCGCCGATGCCCTGATCTTCCATCCACCCCGTCCTACCTACTCCCTTTCTGAGGAGATCCGGCTGATTCCAGTGGGGCAGGGCGATCGCCTTGCGGTGCGGTATGTCGCCAACCCAGACGCTCACTTTACGCTGCTGTTTAGTCACGGCAATGGGGAAGACCTCGGCATGGTGGAACCCTTTCTACAGACGCTGCGGCAGTGGGGGTTTTCCGTCCTCGCCTACGACTATCGTGGCTACGGCTTGAGTTCGGGTCGCCCTAGTGAGCGTCATGCCTACGCAGATGCTTTGGCAGCCTATACCTATCTCACAGAGGAACTGCGAGTCCCCCCAGAGCGGGTGATTCTCTATGGCCGTTCCCTTGGCGGTGGGGTGGCGACGGAACTGGCAACACAGGTTGCAATTGCGGGGTTGGTCTTAGAAAGTACCTTTACTTCCATCTTTCGGGTGGTGGTGCCTTTCCCGTTGTTTCCCTTTGATCGCTTTATCAATCGAGATAAACTGCCGCAAGTCAAGGTGCCGCTGTTGATTCTCCACGGTACTGCCGATAGCATTGTGCCCTTTCGTCATGGCCAATACCTTTTTGCCATTGCCCGTGAGCCAAAATTTTCCCTCTGGGTCGAGGGTGCCGATCACAATGATTTTGTTGAGGTGGCGGGCGATCGCCTGCGGATAGCGTTAGAGGAATTTGCTGCTTTTCTGAAGGCACAATCTGCCTAGGGTGTTTATTAAGGGAAAGCTGATGTTCCCAGTAAGGGACAGTTGTTGAGGTACGCTGAGATCGTAGCGCGAAAAGATTTTCTTATGGATGCTTTGGCTCTTTGGCAGCATTACCAAGACTGGTTGTACTACCACCCTGAGTTAGAGTTCTATGTGGATGTCAGTCGTATGGGGCTGACCCCAGAAGTGGTACGTCGCCTAGAGCCAGCTTTTGAGCGCGCCTTTCAGCAAATGAAGGAATTGGAAGCAGGGGCGATCGCCAACCCCGATGAGGGCCGCATGGTGGGGCACTACTGGCTGCGGGATGCCGATTTGGCACCAACTCCAGAACTGCGTGCCGAAATTCGCGATGCCATTGCCCAAGTGAAGCAGTTTAGCCAGCAAGTCCACAGTGGCGCCATTGCCCCACCCCAAGGGGGTCGTTTTACGGATATTCTCTCTGTTGGCATTGGGGGGTCTGCCCTGGGTCCGCAGTTTGTGGCGGCTGCCCTTGCCCCTGTGAATCCCCCCCTGAACATTCACTTTTTGGACAACACCGACCCTGCCGGGTTTGAGCGGGTTTTTGCGGAACTAGGCGATCGCCTGCGGACGACATTGGTGATTGTCATTTCCAAATCGGGGGGGACACCGGAAACCCGCAATGGCATGCTAGAAGCCCAAGCCCGCTTCCAACGTGCCGGTCTGGCCTTTGCCGATTACGCCGTCGCCGTCACCCTGCCGGGCAGTGGCCTTGCCCAAGTGGCGGAGTCCAACGGTTGGCTGGCCATTTTCCCGATGTTTGACTGGGTGGGGGGGCGTACCTCGGAACTGTCAACGGTGGGTCTATTGCCCGCTGCCCTGCAAGGGATTGACATTGATGCCCTCCTCGCGGGAGCAAAATTGATGGATCAGGCAACCCGCGTGCCGAAGATTCGCCAAAATCCCGCTGCCCTACTCGCCTTGGCTTGGCACCATGCGGGCAAGGGTCGGGGTGAAAAAGATATGGTTGTCCTGCCCTACAAAGATAGTCTGCTCCTGTTTAGCCGCTACTTGCAGCAGTTGGTAATGGAGTCCCTCGGCAAGGAAAAAGACCTCGACGGCAACATTGTCCACCAAGGGATTGCGGTCTATGGCAACAAGGGAACCACGGATCAGCACGCCTATGTGCAGCAGTTGCGGGATGGCCTGCCCAACTTCTTTGTCACCTTTATTGAAGTGCTGCGGGATGGTCAAGAACCCGGCATTGAAGTAGAGCCGGGAATTACATCAGGGGACTACCTCAGTGGCTTGCTGCTCGGCACGCGCCAAGCCCTCTATGAAAAGGATCGCCCTTCCCTGACGGTGACGATTCCAGAGGTGACGCCCAAAACGGTGGGTGCTCTGATTGCCCTTTATGAGCGAGCAGTGGGTCTCTATGGCTTCTTGGTGAATATCAATGCCTACCATCAGCCGGGGGTGGAAGCGGGCAAGAAAGCAGCAGCAGCGAATTTGGCGTTGCAACGGCAGATTGTTAAAGTCTTAGAACAAAGTGATGAACCCCTTGACTTGGGGGCGATCGCCGACGCTGTGAATGCGCCGGATCAACTGGAGCGGATTTACCTGATCCTACGGCACCTTGTGGCCAACGATCGCGGCATCGAGCAACTGGGGGATCCAGGGCAGCCAAGTCAATTGCAGTTTCGGTGGCAACGCTAATGCAGCGGCGGCAATTTTGTCAGGGGTTGTTTGCCTTGGGGGCGATCGCCCTCAGTGGGTGTCAAGCCACTGCCAATACAGGACTCACCGTCTATTTACTGCGAAAATCCTTACCCCCCCAATTGATTCAGCGCTTTCGTCAACAGGCCGGCGTGGGACTTCAGCTGCGGCTGCGGGAAACCCCCCAAGAGTTAGCCAACACCTTTGCAGCGGGAATCCTCGGGTCAGCCGTCCTCAGTCTCGGGGATGCTTGGATAGCTCAGGCCGTGGCGCAACGACAGATTGCCCCTATTCCCAAACCACTGATTCAAAACCGGTGGGACTGGGCTGAACCGTGGCAGCCATTACTGCAACTCATTGGCAAAGACGATGCTCTCTGGGGTCTGCCCTATCGCTGGGGGGCAACAGTCCTCATTTATCGCCGCCAGTTCTTTGCCGATTTGGGCTGGGAACCCACAGATTGGGATGTCCTATGGCATCCAAGCGTTCAAGGCCACTATAGCCTGTTAAATCAGCCGCGGGAAGTGATTGGGTTGACGCTGAAATCCCTAGGGCTATCCTACAATGCCCCACCCACCCACCCCGAATTACGGCAACGCTTGCAGCGTCTCCGCCAAGGGTGTCGTTTTTTTAGTTCTGACGCCTACCTGCAGCCACTGATGCTGGGCAGTACACAATTAGCAGTGGGTTGGTCAACGGATGTACTGCCGCTGCTGAAGCGAGATCCGCAGACCTATGCCGCCGTGTTTCCCGCCAGTGGGACAGCGCTGTGGGTGGATTTGTGGGTCTGTGGCCAAAACCCCGATGCGGCAGCCTTGGCTTGGTTGAACTACTGGTGGCAACCGGAAGTTGCTGAGCAACTCAGCCAGTTTAGTGATGCTCCCTCGCCGCTGGTGAGCGATTTAAGACGCACTCTCTTGCATCGCTATATTCCCCTAGCGACTCCCACCGCCTTTGCCAAGAGTGAACTCCTGCTCCCCCTCGATGTGGCTGCCCAAAAACGCTATGACACCCTTTGGCAGGAAATGTTTTTGCCCCTCTCCTAAGTGTGCCGCGGTTGCCTTGAACCACCTAGGATTTCTGCCACATAGGCGAGGGCTTGGGGGCGATCGCGAATTTCTCCCCGCGCTTGCGCCGCTTCCACAGCTCGCAACAATTCACCCACACGCGGCCCCGGCGAGACCTGAAACACTTCTACCAGATCGGCACCCCGCACCAATTGGGGGGGATGGGCAATGGCATCCTTGGGGTCTAACCACCCTTTGACCAAGGGCACTAGATGCGCTTTGGGGATGCCCCGGCTCAGGGCAAGGGCAACAAAGGCTGGAAAATAGCTACCCGCCGCGCGGAATAGATAGAAGGCTTGCTCGCGGTTCAGGGGGTGTTCGAGGGGGACTAGCCAGTGGTTGAGCAATCGGCACAGGACTTGGACAATGCGAATTTCATCAGTGGTGTAGGTGAGGGCAGTTAGTTCCTCGGCAGCGCGGCGATCGCTGGCATTCACGAGGCAGGTGAGCTTGGCCAAAGCCGCTAGGGTTCGCCGTTGGGGTTCGCCGGGGGCAGTTGTTGCGGCAATAGATGTCGTTAGCGCCGGCCAAAGGGCTGGGAAGGGAAAATTCCCTAGGGTGGATTCAAGGGCATGGTAGTGGGTAATCCGCTCCTCGGTGACCGACGGCAGCCACACCGCCAACACGCCATCGCGAAAAGCAAGGGTGAGATAGGGGGCACTCTCAAGGGCACTGAGAAAATAACTGAGTTCCACCCGCACCCGTTCTGGGGCGACTCGTCGCAGTTGGGGGGCAAGGGTTTGGATCACCTGCCGCGTTTCGGGCGTAATCGTAAATTGCAGTTGGGCGGCTTGGCGATAGGCGCGTAGGAGTCGCAGGGGATCAGCAGCGAGATTTTCTGGTGCGACATAGTGAATTTGGCGGCGTTGCAAATCCAAAAGGCCACCGAGGGGATCGACAATGTGGTGGTGGTGAATGTCGTAGGCAATGGCATTGAGGCGAAAATCGCGATCGCTCAAATCCGTTAAGAGCGTCTCACCATGCCGCTGAGCAATATCCACGCTGGTGTTGGCAAAAACTAAGCGGGCAATCTGCCGCTGCCGATCCAAAACCACTAAGCCAGCCTTGTACTTATCCGCTAGTTTTTTGGTCAGGGCAATGGCATCCGCCGGCACAATAAAATCCAAGTCGGGGTACAACGTTGTCCGACCGAGGAGCGCATCCCGCACCGCTCCACCCACGAGGTAGGTATCGGCAGGTAAATCACTGACGGCGATCGGCCAGCGACTAAAATCAAAGGGCTGAACAACGATCATTAGAGCTGGGTTAGATCGATCGCCTGACCACCGATGGTGACCGTCAAATTTTCCCCCCGCACACAGACGGATCCCGCCGCCGTTTGAATCGTTAAGCAGTTATTTTCAAATTTCAGGACACCATTCCAGAGAGGTGCTGTGGGGGTGGGCGCTGGGGCAGTGGTTGTGGGTGAGCCAGACTGGACACTTTCTAGCCAAATCAGCGACGCATCGGCAGGATAGTGGCGATCGCCCGTAGCCGTTTTGATAATCAGACCACCGCCCGCCGACGGTGAAAAGGCAATATCGCAAATGGGCTGCCACTCCTTGCCCACCAACAGTTGTAGCTGTGCTGGCTCCTGCCCTGTAGCCGTGGACTTCAAGAGTAACCACCACGTTTTCCAGAGCTGCCGTGCCGTTCCCAAACGGACTTCACTGCCGCGGGGAATGGGTACTTGCTCGTACTGCCATGCAGGCACGGGGTCACTGATGTATTGTGTGGGCAAGAAGGAATGGGCTTGGAGGACACTGGCCACCACATCGGCAAAGGGCGCCTCGGCAAAAAGGGTTACTTTCTCATTGGCCACACTCTCACCTTCTACCACCGCCACCACCGTTTCCGTAACCGTGCGCAATTGATAACAGTGGTTGCCGAGGCTAGCCACCTTCAAATCAGCACTTTGGTAGGTACTGGGCAGGGGGTGTTGTTGCAGGATCAGCATTTGGATCACCTGCTCATTGGTCCACTCAATCACAGTGGTTTCGTTAGCGGTTGCCATTGGCTTAGCCATTGGCGTTGGAGTGGGCAACGGTACCTCTTCAATGTCCCCTTCATCAAAGACCACTTCGCCATTGGGCAGTATAGTTCCTGAGAGCTTGGCTTCCTCTAAGTCTTGACGGCGGGCGATCGCCCCGGTCAGATCCGCCTCTGAGAGATCTGCCCCCACCACATTTGTATCCTTGAGGTTACTGTCATGGAGCACCGCCCCCTTGAGGATTGCCCCACTGAGCACTGCCCGCTGCAAATTGGCGCGCGAGAGGTAGGCACCCACTAGGATGGCGCCACTGAGCATGGCTTCCTGCAAGTTGGCATCGGTCAGATTAGCACCACTCAGATCCGCACCAATCAGATTGGCGCCTCGCAGATTGGCATTGGCAAGGTTCGCTTTGATCAAATCTGCCCCGCTCCAGTTGATACCCTGCAGATTGGCTCCCGCCAAATCAATATGGCTGAGTTGCACCAACGGAAACACACTGCCCGCCAAATTCACACCACGGAAATTTCGCACCCCACGGGCAAATTCGCTTAACAAGGTTTCAAGGGTCATGGCTTTGCTCATAGCCGCTCGCAATCAGGGCACAACAGAGTCACTCAGGCACACTGCTTATAGCTATTCTAGGTCTTGATTGAAATCCAGAGGAGCCACTGACCGATGCCATGGTTTGTCAAAATTGAACGCGGTATTGTGGACAAGGCCACCTTTGATCGCCACGTTGGTGCCCATCGCGCCTATGTGCGCGCCCTCATTGCCGCAGGGCATCAAGCCCGCACGGGATACTGGGCTGAGCGAGGGGGTGGCATGTTGTTGTTTCAGGCCGATTCCCGCAAGGCGGCTGAGGAAATTGTTGCCCGCGATCCCCTCGTCCAACACCAGTGTGTGCAGTACGAACTCCATGAGTGGTGTATTGTCGAAGCCCCCGATTAGCCTTGGCGCAGTTTTTCTGCCCAGACGCGGGTGGGTAGCCCCCACACATAGATAAAGCCCTCGGCTGCCCTGTGATCAAATTGATCCTCGGCACCATAGGTGGCCAAATCGGGCGTGTAGAGGGAGTAGGGAGATTGCCGCCCCACCACCCGTGCGGTTCCCTTAAAGAGCTTGACGCGCACTGTGCCTGTGACCCGCTGCTGGGTCTGTTGAATAAAAGCATCCAAGGCTTCCTTGAGGGGGCTATACCAAAGACCGTTATAGACCAAACGGCTGTAGGTCTCTTCAATCCCCCGTTTGTACTGCGTCACATCGGCGGTTAAGGTCAAGCTTTCCAAATCGCGGTGGGCGTCAATAAGCACCAAGAGGGCAGGGGCTTCGTAAATTTCGCGGGATTTAATACCGACAAGGCGATTTTCAATCATGTCAATGCGACCAAAGCCGTGGCGCCCTACCCGCTCATTGAGTTCACTCACCAGCGTTACGGGATCGAGGGAGCGGCCATCGAGGCTAACGGGAATTCCGGCCTCAAAGCCAATATCCACATACTCCGGGGAGTTGGGGGTATTTTCAATGGCTTGGGTCATCAAATAGATTTCCTCAAGGGGTTCAATCCACGGATCCTCAAGGGGGCCGGCTTCAATACTGCGTCCCAAAAGATTGCGGTCAATGCTGTAGGGAGAAGATTTTTTCACAGGGGCGGGAATGCCAAAGCGTTCGCCGTAGGCAATGGTTTCTTCGCGGCTCATGCCCCATTCGCGAGCGGGTGCCAAGACCTTGAGGTTGGGATTCAGGGCGGCGATCGCCACATCAAAGCGGACTTGATCATTGCCTTTCCCTGTACAGCCGTGGGCAACGGCATCGGCACCATACTCAGCAGCCGCATCCACCAAGAGCTTGGCAATCAGGGGGCGAGCAAGGGCCGTCGAGAGGGGATAGCGATTTTCGTAGAGGGCGTTGGCCTGAATGGCTGGAAAGGCATAGTTGCGGATGAATTCAGCTTTGGCATCGGCCACCAGCGAGGCACTGGCACCAGCATCAAGGGCTTTTTGGCGAATGGGTTCCAGTTCATCCCCCTGTCCTAAATCAGCGGCGAGGGTAATGACTTCCTTCACGCCCCACTCGTGCTTGAGATAGGGAATACACACAGAGGTATCCACTCCCCCCGAATAGGCCAAAATGACTTTTTCTGCACGCCCCATGACTTTTTTCCTGAAATAAACGCGATCGCTACTATAGCGGATCTGTTTGCCGGAAACGTTATGGGGATAACCGTTTCGCCGAGCCTTACATCTGTTCCACTTCGTTTGCTAGGGGCAGGCCTTGCTCAAAACAGGTCAGATTTTCAATTGTCGTACGGGCAATATCCGTGAGGGCATTGCGGGTAAAGAAGGCTTGGTGAGCAGTAATCACCACATTGGGGAAGGATTGCAGGAGTTGAAAGGTGTCGTCTTGGATAATCGTGTCCGAAAGATCTTGGAAAAAGAGGGAGTCTTCCTCTTCATAGACATCAATGCCCAGATAGCCGATTTGGCCGCTTTTAATGCCCTCAATCACTGCTTTGGTGTCCACCAGTTTGCCGCGACTGGTATTGATTAACATCACCCCTCGCTTCATTTGGGCGATCGTGGTGGCATTGATCAGATGTTCATTTTCGGGCACCAAGGGGCAATGGAGCGTCACAATATCGGATGCCGCCAGCAGCGTCTCTAGGGTTGTGTAGGTACCAATCTCCCTAAAGGCTTCACTAGGGTAGGGATCATAGCCGTAGAGGTGGCAGCCAAAACCAGCCATAATCTGAGCAACAATACGGCCAATTTTACCCGTGCCAATAATTCCGACCGTACAACCATGGAGGTCAAAGCCCATCAGCCCCTCCAAGGAAAAATTGTCATCGCGCACACGGTTGTAGGCACGGTGGAGTTTGCGGTTCAACATCAGGATCAGCCCCACCGTATGCTCCGCCACTGAATAGGGGGAATAAGTACTCACGCGGGTAACTGTGATGCCCAAGCTGGCCGCCGTTGCCAAATCCACATTGTTGAAGCCCGTACAGCGCAGTGTCACCAGACGCACTCCCAACTCTGCCAGCCGTTTTAGGGTCTCCACTCCCAAATCATCGTTGACAAACCCACAGACGGCATTGTGCCCCTCGGCCAAGGAGGCTGTTTGAGGGCGCAGCAGCACATCGTAATAGGTCAGGAGATGGGGGTGCCCCTGCGCTGCATTGGCGGCATTCAAAAACTGGCGATCGTAGGATTTGGCACTGAAAACGGCAACCTTCATGGCATTGCACTCCTGCCCTAGCAACATTACAGGTTTGAGAAAAGGGCTGTTGCTAGCTTAGCGAGTGAGATCTTAAGGTTGTGTTAAATGAGGACAAATCGTTAGGCGATGTACCTAAGGGTTCTGAAAAAACTGGCGAATGGTTGCGGCAATATGCTCAATGGTGGCATCGCTCAACTCAGGCCAAATGGGTAAGCTCAGTACCTCGCGAGCAAGGCGATCGCTCACAGGATTGGGTGGAGATTGCCCCTTATACATTGGACAGTGATCTTGGGGAATCGGGTAGTAAATCATTGAACTAATGCCAGCCGCCTTCAGGTAAGCCGCAAGGGCGTCCCGCTGGCCATTGAGTACCCGAATCGTATATTGATGAAATACATGTCCCGGAGATACTGTTGGGGTGACCACCGTCTCAAGACCCGCCAAGGCTTGGTTATAGGTTTGGGCGACTCGCCGTCGCTCTTGATTCCAGCGATCGATATGGGGTAGCTTCACCCGCAGAATTGCCGCCTGTAGGCTGTCCAAGCGAGAATTGTAGCCAATCATTTCGTGGTGGTAGCGTTGACGGGAGCCGTGAACCCGCAGCATGCGCGATCGCTCGGCTAAATCATCATCATTGGTGGTAATCAGCCCCCCATCACCATAGGCACCCAAGTTCTTGGTTGGGAAAAAAGAAAAGGCACCCATGCTGCCGATCGCCCCCGTGAATTGATGGGCTAAAGTCTTTTGAGTCACCTCTGTACATTGACAATTTTCACAGGGTGGGCAATAGCGGGCACCAAAGGACTGGGCACAATCCTCAAGAATTGCTAACCCATGAGCCTGAGCAAGTTCCACAATTGCTCCCATGGCTGCCGGTCGCCCAAATAAATGCACGGGCAAAATCGCCTTGGTGCGGGGGGTAATCGCTGCGGCAACTTTACTGGGATCAAGGTTAAAAGAGTCCAGTTCCACATCCACAAAGACCGGGCGGGCACCCACCAAACTAATCGCCTCTGCCGTCGCAAAAAACGAAAAGGGGGTGGTAATCACCTCATCCCCAGCACCTATTCCCAAACTGCGCAGGGAAATCACCAGTGCATCTGTCCCTGAATTAACTGCTACCGCATGGCGCACCCCTAAATAGGCGGCTACCTCTTCCTCAAAGGCTTGTACCTCTGGTCCTAGAATAAACTGACCGGATGCCAGTACGCGGGCAACTGCGCGATCGATGTCTGCTTGCAGGGATTGATATTGGGTTTTGAGATCAAGAATAGGGATGGTATCCATGAGAGCATCGAGCGCAAGTCCTTAATTATCATCCTCTCACGAGCGTAGTGTGGTTTTAGCGAATTAAGCTAGGCTTAGAGTGTAGAGCCGTTCTCAAGGGCGGGGTTCCAGACCCGTTTTTTTTGATGAATCCCCAAGAGTTCTTAAAACGCTATGCCAGCGGTGAACGGGACTTTAATCGTGCCAGTTTGACAAATGGCGAGTTTATCAACGCTGATTTACGGGGGATTATTCTCTCCCGTGCCGACATGGAGTGGGTCAACCTGAGCGGAGCCAATCTCAGTGGTGCGGTGCTGTGTGGCGCAGAAATTGTTAATGCCATGCTCATCAAGGCAGAATTGGTGGATGCCAACCTCGCTGGCGCAAACCTTAGCCGCAGTGATCTCAGTTGGGCAAACCTGACGCGAGCCAATCTCAGCCGCGCTGAACTTAGTGAAACCACACTACGGGGAACGGTGCTTCAGGGAGCCAATCTCTCCCGTGTGGATTTGGCGAATGCGGATCTACGGGGACTGACACTCGACGGCGTTAACCTTTCGGGGGCAAATTTACAGGGCGCGAATTTGCATGGCACGGATCTAAAGCAGGCGAACCTAACCCGTGTGGATTTAATTCAGGCGGATGTCAGCAATGCCAATCTCAGTGGCGCGAACCTCAGCGGTGCGAACCTGAGTGGTGCTAATTTAACGGCGGCGAATCTCACGGGAGCCAATCTCAGCCGCGTTGATCTCACAGAAGTCAAGCTCAGTGAAGCCAACCTTGCCAAGGCCAATCTGGTGGGAGCTGAACTGGCAAAGGCAGACCTCTCGTCCCTAGAACTCTCTGAGGTTAACTTGAGTGGTGCCAATCTCAGTGGCGCGAATCTGAGTCATACCAACCTTAGTCGTGCGGATCTCAGTGGGGCGAATTTACGGGGCGCCAACCTCAGCCATGCCAAACTGGTGGGCACCAATCTGCGGGGGGCGAATCTCCAAGGGGCAAACTTGCAGGGGGCATTGCTGGACAATGCGGATTTGAGTCAAACGGATCTACGCAGTGCCAACCTCAGTGGCCTCGTCTTTAATGGCGTGAAGCTGCGGGGTGCCAATCTCAGTGGTGCCAATCTCCGCGACGTGGAGTTAACGGAAGCCAACTTTAGCCGTGCTGACTTGGTAGAAGCGAATCTCAGCCGTGCCCGCTTGGTGGGAGCCAACCTGAGTCGTGCTACCCTCTCAGAAGCGAATCTCAGCCGCGCCACCCTCAGTGGAGCCACCCTCAGCCGGGCAACGTTTAGCGGTAGCTTACTGGGAACCGTCGATCTCAGCGGTGTTAACTTGAGTGGGGCAGATTTAGGGGATGCCAACCTTTCCGGCTCTAACCTGTCGCGGGCGGATTTGACGCGGGTGAACCTGACCGCTGCGGATATGAGTGGTGCCAACCTCAGTGAAGTGGATTTGCGGGGCACAATTATGCCCGACGGCCGGCGGCGAGCCTAGGGCTACTCCTCAGTTTCAAAGGATTCTACCTCAGTTTCAACAGGCTGGGGTCTCGGTGGCGCTTGACGGCCAAAGAGGTGCACCAAGTGCTTCAAATGAGCGGCAAGTTCAAGGGTGAGTTGGCCCGCAGTTAGCCGCCACGCCCAGTTGCCTTCGCCAGTACCGGGGAAATTCATGCGGGCATGACTATCGAGGCCGAGCAAATCTTGAACGGGAAGAATGGCTTGGTTGGCAACGGTTCCTAGGGCCATGCGAATCAAAGCCCAGTGGGGTTCGCTGGGGGTATAGCCCAAATAGTCAATGAGGCGCTGCCGTTCCCAGTCACTTAGGTTGCGGTACCAGCCGACAGTTGTGTCATTGTCATGGGTGCCGGTGTACACCACACAGTTGCGCTCTTGATTAAAGGGCAAAAAAGGATTATCTGAACCACCACCGAAGGCAAATTGGAGAATTTTCATCCCCGGAAACTGAAACTGATCCCGTAGGGCAATGACATCGGGGGTAATATCCCCTAAATCCTCGGCGAGAATAGGCAGTCGTCCCAAGGCAGCTTGCAAGGTTTCAAAGAAGGCAGCACCAGGACCCGGTTGCCACTCGCCGTTGACCGCTGTTTCCTCCCCTTCGGGCACTTGCCAGTAGCCCTGAAAGCCGCGAAAGTGATCCACACGGATAATGTCCATGTAGGAGAGCAGGGCACGGAAGCGCTCAATCCACCAAGAGTAGCCATCGGCAGCCAAGGCTTGCCAGTTGTAAATGGGGTTGCCCCAGAGTTGTCCTGTGGTACTGAAGTAATCTGGGGGCACACCGGCCATGAGGGCAGCCCCACCCGTTTCTGGATTGAGTTCAAAAAATTGGGGAAAGGCCCAGACATCGGCACTGTCGTGGGCAACGTAGATGGGAATATCACCGATAATCTGGATGCCCTGTTGATTGGCGGCTTCCTTGAGAGCCTGCCACTGCCGATAAAAGAGAAATTGCTGAAATTCGTATTCAAAGATGCGCTCTTTGAGAAGGGCTTGCAGAGCAGTAAGGGCAGTGGGTTCGCGATCGCGCAAAGGGGCGGGCCATTCATACCACGGCTGTCCCTCGTGGTGATCCTTCAGCGCCATAAAGAGGGCATAGGTGGGCAGCCAGTAGTGGGCAAGGGCTTGAAAGTCGCGAAAGGCCTGCCAGTCTTCTGGGGTGGCTTGATTCTGAAAGCGTTGAGCAGCAAGGCGGAGCAGGGGGAGTTTTTGGCTAATGACAGCCTCGAAATCGACGCGATCGCTATTCTCAAGCGTGAGTCCTGCCAAATCTGCTTCCGTTAACCAGCCCTCCTTGACCAGTTCATCCAAGCTGATCAGCAGTGGGTTGCCGGCCATGGCAGAGTAGCACATATAGGGGGAATTGCCAAAGCCTGTTGGCCCTAGGGGCAAGACCTGCCAGTACTGCTGATCACTGGCAACCAAAAATTCAAGGAACTCACGAGCTGCCGCACCCAAGTCACCAATGCCATGACCACCAGGCAGGGACGTGGGATGAAGCAGTAAACCACAGGAGCGGGGAAAGTGCATTATTTAAGCCACGGGGAGACTTGAGCTAATTATCGCCCAATTCTGGATCGGCAATCTCGCTGGATTCCGCTAGAATTTCTGCTTCAAGGGCGGCTAGCTCCTCTGGTGACATCCGTGCAAGGCGATCGCTCATCACTGCCTCTTCATAGTCTTTGAGTTGCTGATGGTAGGTCATCCGTCCTGTAAAGACCCGCAGGAAATATGTCGAGAGCCAACCCAGAACCACCAAGACAAAAATGGCTTGACTCCAAATCCCTGCTTGGAGCGGCTCAATCCCCGCAATGCGCAACAGGAGATAAACCAAGCCGCCCGTAAAGAAAACACCAATGCCAATCCCTAGAACATCAATGCGGCGCATAGCACCTAGGAATTGAGGGAGCGCGGTTGGGGACGAAAGTTAATAAAGGGAGCCAGCAGGAGTAATCCCGGAAAGAAGAACGTCACCAGAAAGTACATAAATGCCCGTTCAAAGGAGCCAGCCACATACCAGCGAGCATTCAAATAGGCATAGACGATCGCCGGCACCACCAGCAGATATAGCCCTGCCAAGGCGCTATAGACACCCAGTACCAAAAGTTCCGTTGAAACTGCCATGATTCCTACCTCTTACCAACGATGACCAAACTACTCTGCAACGGTGCGGGTTTCGCTCACGGGTTCCCCAAGAGCAGGAACGGCCATTCCCATGGCTTGCGCAAGGGCTGGGGGCGGAGCTTGGCGACTGGGAGCATTGAGATATTGCCCTGTCAAAATAGGGGGCACCGGCTTCATCTTGTGCTTGGCGGTAAAGAGGCGATGGGTTTGAGCAAGGTTGCCACGCTCGTTGATATGCTCGTTGGCAATTTTCTTACGCAGCTTGACGATCGCATCCATGATCGCCTCTGGACGGGGCGGACAGCCGGGCAAATAAACATCCACGGGAATCAGCTTGTCCACACCACGCACGGCGGAATAAGAATCAGAGCTAAACATTCCCCCTGTGATCGTGCAGGCACCCATGGCAATCACGTACTTGGGATTGGGCATTTGATCGTAGAGGCGAACCAAGGCGGGTGCCATTTTCATCGTGATAGTGCCAGAGGTGATGATCAAATCCGCCTGACGGGGGCTATTGCGGGGCACCAAGCCAAAGCGATCGAAATCGAAGCGCGAGCCAATCATGGCCGCAAACTCAATGAAGCAGCAGGCAGTGCCATACATGAGTGGCCAAAGGCTCGATAGCCGCGCCCAGTCATAGACATCATTGAGGGAAGTCAAAATAATATTTTCAGCAAGTTCTTGGGGAACTTCAGGACGAGCAATCGGATTGAGAATGGCAGGCGAGGTCGTATTGGTCATAGGGTTCCCTCAAGGGACATCGGCCAAATGTAAAAACACTTAAGATTATAGGCGTTTGACCCAACAGATGCACCCAATCCGATGTAGTGAGCAATAAAAAAACTTGACACCAAGGATAAATTATTTTTGACTGCCCACCTGTAGCCCCGGTGGTAATTCCAAGGTATCGCCAATGGTCGTTCCATCCCAGTAGGCCGCCAGCAGGACATCACAGGTTTTGCCCCAGGCGATCGCCCCCCGATGGTCGAGGCCAATGGCGCCAAAATCGCGTTGCCGACTAGCGGCTTCGCGGAAGGATTTTTCAAAGGCCGCCTCTAGGGACAAGCCATCGGTTACCCGCACCACAATCCGCGTGGCCAGCGCCTCATCAAGAATATCCTCACCAATGCCAGTACAACTGACTGCTGCTAAGCTGTTGGCATAGTTGCCGGCTGGGGTTGCGGAGTCACTCACCCGCCCAATGCGCTCAAAGCCCTTGCCGCCAGTGGAAGTCCCCACGGCCAAGTGTCCCTGCTGATCTAAAACCACAACACCAATCGTGCCCCGCCTTGCCTCCTCGGCCACGACTCCGGCCATCGATTTTTGGAAATTGCCTTTGCGTTCCTCGAGCCACTCGTAGAGTCGCTGATCCGTGAGGGGTTGATACACAGGAATCCCTAGCTCACGAGCCAGTTCTGCTGCTCCCACATCGGACAGAATACGGTCAGGGCACTGTTGCAGCCAGTGGGCAAGATCAATGGGATTTTTCACCCGTGAGACATTAATGACACCGCTGAGGCTCTGCCGCTGCCCATCCATGAGCGAGGCACTCATGCGAATTTGACCGTCCGATTGCAGCACAGACCCCGTGCCTGCATTAAAGCGCGGTTCATCCTCTAGGAGCCGACACCCCAAAACCACTGCCTCAATCGCCGTTGCCCCTTCTTTTAGGGCCTGAACCACTTGGCTGACAATGGTATGCAGGGATTGGCGGACGGGAATGAGACCGCCTTTGTCTTGGAGCGAGCTGCCGGCGCCGCCATGGAGAATAACAGTGGGTTGGGGCATCCTCAATCCTAGAAATTATAGGGTGTTCTAGCTCCAAAATACCCTGTGGCGATCGCCGAAATCCACTGCCCTAAGCAACCGCAGCTGTCGGCATCTCCTCATAGTCCGTAGAGACTTCCTCAGCATTCAGGAGCGCTTGCAGTTCTTGGATGGCTTGCTGCGTATCTTCCACTTGACTGAGGAGCGATCGCGCGATTTTTTCCCCAGAGGCGGTGGACTCTACAACCTCGCGAATGTGATGGCGAAAATGATTGGCCATTTCCTCTACTTGTTGGTTGGCAAAGACCACTTGGTTGGCCAATTTGTTAATTGCCTCACTGATAAAATCGAAACCAGCCATCTGCTGGCCACTGCGACTGGCAATCAGCCCCGCCTGCACCGCAAGGTGTTTCACCTGACGGGTAATCTCAGCAATTTGATGGGTGGCTTGGTCGATAATTTCCACGTCCTGTTTCAGCCGTTCGCTGAGGCGATAAACCTCCGCTGTGTGACGGCTAATTTGGTTAACCCCGGTGAATGTTTGCTGAAAGGCTTTGCGCCCCCGCTGGGAAAGAACTTGGCTAATGGAGACGAACCGTTGATTGAGTTGGGCAATCCGCTCCGCTTGCTCACGCACAGAGCGCTCCTGCTGCTCTAGGGCTTCGTTCATTTGTTGGGTGCGGGTTAGCTCGCTTTCAAGGCGCTTGGCATAGTCTTGGTTCCGCTCTTTTTCCACCTTTAACTTCTCAAGGAGTTGCTGGGTGTGGAGGTGCTGCTGCTGAATGAAGAGATTTTTCTTGCTCAGCACTTGCGCTTGGGCAATCAGGATCACCCGCATATCCACCAACACCAGTTGCTTGCCCTTACGCACGACCACGGGTTCGTAGACAAAGGCGGGGGGGCGACTCAAGGCCTGTTCCACGGCTTCTTCGACGGGAGTGCGTGCCATCAAGACAAGGGGCGGTACTTGGGGGGCGGCAATTTCTGGCAGCAATTTAATCGGGCGCGGCAAGTAGAGATCGCGACCAAACTGCTTACTCATGCGCTCAAAAAACTTGACCTTGGAGATCATGCCGATGACGCGATTGCCTGCCACCACTAGGACCCCCGGTAGCTCAGGGTAACGTTGAAATTCGTCAGCCACTTCTTCAGAGATGGTTTCAGGGGAAACCTGATAGGAAAAATAGGGTAAGTCAGCCAACGTAGCGGCTGCGGACAGTTGGATATTGACTGTCTCATTCATTTGATTGTCCCCCGGAATGAGTATTGAATTTTTTAGGGTGAAAACTGTACTTTTGCTTTACCTCAGTTAAATTATCTCGACTTGAGAGTAGGAGGAATTTATTTTTTGGTTATCTTTTGGTTAAGTTTTATTCGCACTAGGGTCTAAAAGGTTTGAAATTTCCAAGGAATGTATAGAGTTACCAGCTTTTAAGATTTAAGAAATCCTAGTAATCTGGGATACAGTTTTTATTTTCTTAATCGATGAATTTTATGAATTTTCGGCATACCACTGTTCTACCTGCTGTTGAATTGCGGCTGTTTCTGCGGGACTAAATTTATCGAGATTTTTCAGAATCACGCTCATGCGTCCTTGGCGACTCAAGATTTTGCGGTGTCGGGCTAGAAAGTGCCAATAAAAAAAGTTAAAGGGACAGGCGCGATCGCCCACCCGTTGCTTGGGATCGTAGGCGCACCCTTGGCAATAATTACTCATGCGTTGAATGTAGTTAGCAGACGCCGCATAGGGCTTGGAGGCCAACAGCCCGCCATCGGCAAATAAGCCCATTCCCAAAACATTGGTTTGCATCACCCAATCGTAGGCATCAATAAAGACACTGTGGAACCAGTTTTCCACTTGTTGGGGAGACAAGCCAGTAATCAGGGCAAAGTTGGCGAGGATCATCAGCCGTTGAATGTGGTGGGCATAGCCTGTGCGCTCAATTTGCTGCAGAACATGGCGCAGACAATTCATCGAGGTGCGATCGCTCTGCCAAAGGAACGTCGGTAAGGATTGAGTGTGCTGAAAGAAATTATGCTGGCAGTAGTCAGCACCAAGGTAGTGATAGAGACCATACATATACTCGCGCCAGCCGAGAATTTGGCGAATAAAGCCCTCCACACTGTTGAGGGGCAGCGGCCGTTCCCTATAGGCGACTAAGACAGCATCGATCACTTCTTGGGGGTGCAATAGCCCTAGGTTCAAATAGGGGGACAGCAAACTGTGCCACAGGCTCTCTTCTCCTGCCACCATGGCATCTTGGTAGGGGCCAAACTGGGGCAAGCGGTATTCAATAAAGTTTTCCAAGACCTGCAGCGCTTGGGCGCGGGTGACTCCCCAGTCAAAGGGTTCGATGTGGCCGTAGGTGTCAAAGTTCCCTTGGCGCACTGTCTCAATGACTTCTTGGCTGATCTGATCGGGAGAAAAGCGCAGCGGTGGTGGCGGTTTGAGGCGAGTAGGCGGCGGTTGGCGATTTTCGGCATCGTAGTTCCACTTGCCACCCACGGGGGATTTGCCGTCCATGAGAATTTGAAACCGTTGGCGACCGGCGCGGTAGAAATACTCCAAGACCAGCGTTTTGCGACCTTTCGCCCAGTCCTGAAATTCTGCTTCTGACCAGAGAAAGTGATTGTTGGGCAAGAACTTAATGGTACAGGGGAGATCGAGGGTAGCGATCAGATCCCGAAAGGGGCGATCGCTGGGTTGCATGATCCGCAGTTCGTGGATATGGTGGGCTGCAATCCACTGTCGCAGTGGGGTAGCAAAGTTGGGGGCGATCGCATAGGTCACCGGCCAACCGCCTGCTTCCAGTTCTTGGGCAAAATGCCGCATGGCCGACCAGACCAGCACGAGTTTTTGAGCATGGTAGCGGCGTTGTTTCACCCATTGGCGGGACTCAATGAGGATGACGGGCACAGGGGTTGGACAGCTTTGCAGGGCTGATTGCCCTTGCCACAGTTGATCGCCTAAAACCCAAACGCCAATGGCCATCTGAACTCAGATTGTGAATATTGTGAATAAGGACTAAAGGAGAATGGTTTAGTACAACCAATGTGATTTATCTTAGTGTTCAACTGTTGCAACTCCATACGACACTCATCATGCAAATTCGCCGGCGTCCCCCTAATCCTGCTGTAACCGTTCGCAACCTCCACTACCAAGTACCGGTGGCCGATGAGGCTCCCCGCAATATCCTTGAGAAAATCGTGTGGCACAAGGAACAGGAGGTAGAGCAACTGCGGGAAGTGCTCCCCCTGCCGGACTTGCAACGTCAGGTACTCGATGCACCCCCGGTGCGCTCCTTTTTAGGGGCACTGCAAAAACCCGTCACCCAGCCAGCACTGATTGCTGAGGTCAAGAAGGCCTCTCCCAGTAAGGGCATTATTCGCCCCAACTTTAATCCGGTGGCGATCGCCCAAGCCTATGTTGCCGCTGGCGCGACTTGCCTTTCCGTCCTGACGGACAGGGAGTTTTTCCAAGGCAGTTTTGAGTACCTCGCCCAAATTCGCCAAGTGGTGGACGTGCCACTGCTGTGCAAGGACTTTATCATTTACCCCTACCAAATGTTCTTGGCGCGGTTGCGGGGCGCTGATGCGGTTCTCTTAATCGCTGCCATTCTCTCGGATCGCGATCTGCGTTATTTCCTGCGCATTGCCCATGGCTTGGGGCTAACCGCATTAGTGGAGGTGCACACCGCCGAGGAGATGGAACGGGTACTTGAGCTGGAGGACGTACAGTTGGTGGGCATCAACAATCGCAACTTGACGGACTTTAGTGTTGATCTAGCCACCACTGAACAGCTTTTGGCCACCTATGGGGCGCAACTGCGCGATCGCCACATCCTTGTGGTCAGTGAATCGGGCATTCATCAGCGTGCCGATGTTGAGCGGGTGACACAAGCCGGTGCCCAGGCCATTTTAGTCGGAGAATCCCTCATGCGACCCCCAGTAGAGATGGCGCACTGCAGCGAGGCGGAGCAACTCCAAGCACGGATTCAGCAGTTATTCCCAGAGTTAGCACGCTAGGTATGCCCCTGAAGGCAGTTTTGTTTGATTTCAATGGTGTCATCCTCGACGATGAGGCGATCCATGCTGCCCTCATTGAGGAGATTCTGCTGCAAGAAAATCTGCGACCCCAGCGGGGCGAGTACGACCTATTTTGCCTAGGCCGCAGCGATCGCGCCTGTTTGGATAATCTCCTCAGCCGCCGCGGCCGGGCAGTGACCCCCGCCTATCTGGATAAACTGGTGGCACAAAAGGCAGTCGCCTACCGCGCACGCTTGGCCAATATGGAGCCTTTTCCCTTCTTTGCGGGGGCGATCGCCCTGCTGGAGAAACTCCATGCTGCGCAGTTGAAAATTGCCATTGTCACCGGTGCCCTGCAATCCGATGTGGACTTGGCTCTTGAGCGGGGAAACTTGACTGGCATCGTGGACTGCATTATCAGTGCCGAAAGTGTGGAACGCGGCAAACCCTATCCCGACCCCTATCTCCGTGCCATTGCAGCCTTGCAAGCCCTAGGGGGCGATCTCACAGCCGCTGATTGTCTGGCGATCGAGGACACCTTGGTGGGGGTGCAATCCGCCCGCGAGGCCGGTGTCAAAGTCTTGGGGGTCGCGCACACCTATCCCTTCCACATGCTCCAGCGTCGCTGCCATTGGGTGCTCGATCGCCTTGATCAGTTTGACCTTGAGGAAATTGCCCCGGTGTTTGATCGCAGCGTGGCCGCCACCCCCTCCTAGAGGTGTTTCACCTCAGCAATGAGTTGATTGAGCACTTCCTTGGCATTGCCAAACAGCATTAGAGTTCTGTCCTTGTAGAACAACTCATTGTCAATACCGGCAAAGCCCGGATTGAGGCTGCGCTTGATCACAATCGTGTGTCGTGCCCGATCCACATCGAGAATGGGCATCCCATAGACGGGGCTACCGGGGTTGGTGCGAGCGGCTGGATTCACGACATCATTGGCACCAATGACCAGTGCCACATCCACATGCTCAAACTCTGGATTAATGTCCTCCATGTCCTTGAGTTGGGGGTAGGGGACATTGGCTTCGGCAAGCAGCACATTCATGTGACCGGGCATGCGACCTGCCACCGGGTGGATCGCGTATTTGACATCGACACCCAGCCGCTCCAGTTGATCCGCTAGTTCTTTGACACTGTGCTGTGCTTGAGCCACCGCCATTCCATAACCGGGGACAATGACCACCGACTTGGCATAACCTAGAATCATCGCACTTTCTTCGGGGTCAATGGTGCGCACTGACTTCGCGGTGGCATGAACACTACCCTCAGCACTGCCTGTGGTCGAGCTACCAAAGCCCCCAAAGAGCACATTGGCCAAGGAGCGATTCATGGCCTTGCACATGATTTGCGTCAGGATCAGCCCCGAAGCCCCCACCAAGGCACCAGCAATAATCAGCATACTGTTGCCCACAATAAAACCGGCAGCACTGGCAGCCAAGCCCGAAAGGGAGTTCAAAAGGGAAATCACGACCGGCATATCGGCACCGCCAATGGGCAGAACAAAGAGCACCCCCAAAATGCTGGCGATCGCCACCAAGCCCCAGAAAATCGGCATCTGACTTGGATCCAACCACACCCAGCCACTGGCCACCAAGAAAGCCACCAGCAAGCCGAGGTTAATCGCCTGCTGCATCGGGAAAATGATCGGGGTTCCCGAAATCAATCCCTGAAGTTTACCAAAAGCAACAAGGCTACCAGTAAGGGTGACGCCACCAATCAGCACCCCCAAAATAATCGTGATCAGCGTACTGGGGGTCAGCGGTTCACCCACGGCCACAATGCGGCAAAATTCACCAATGCCCACCAAGGCAGAGGCCGCCCCTCCTAAGCCATTGAGTAACCCCACCATCTGGGGCATGGCCGTCATTGCCACTTTGTAGGCAGCGATCGCGCCAATGACACTGCCGAGGCCCATGGCCGCTAGGATGCCCGTATAGCTAATAATCTGGCGATCGAGGAGCGTGACCACAATCGCAATCAACATCCCCAAGGCGGCAAGGCGATTTCCTTGACGGGCCGTGGCCGGAGACCCCAGTTTTTTCAAACCGAGGATAAAGAGCGCCGCAGCGCCCAGATAGCTCAATTCTTCAATGCGTGTTAGCCAATCCATGGTTCCTACCGCTTAAACATCTGCAACATGCGATCCGTGACCAAAAAACCGCCCACCACATTAATCGTGGCGAGCACTGTCGCAATAAATCCCAAGACCACCGTTAAAGTGGTGTGCCCACTCCCCGCCATCAGTAGGGCACCAATTACGGCAATCCCCGAAATGGCATTGGCACCAGACATCAAGGGAGTATGCAGCGTGGGCGGGACTTTGTTAATCACCTCAAAGCCAATGAAACTGGCCAGCACAAAAATCATCAGACCGACAAGAATGGGATCTGTCATAGAACGAATCCTCTAGGGACATCTCTAAACCGTTGTTGCCAAGGTTGGGGCAGGATGCAGCAGTTGCAGTACCCGTGGGTTGCGAACCTGCCCTTCATGGGTGATACAGGCGGCATCCACAATGTCATCCCCAAAGTTCAAAACCAATTCCCCTTGGGGGGTGAGGTACTTCAGGAGCGTTGAAATGTTTTTGGCATACATTTGGCTGGCATGCACCGCCATTGTCGAGGGCAGATTAATCGGGCCAATAATAGTGACCCGCTGATGACAAATAGAGCGCCCCGGTTCTGTGCAGGCACAGTTGCCCCCCTGCTCAGCGGCTAAATCCACAATCACCGAACCCGGTTTCATGCTGGCCACCATCCGTTCTGTCACCAAAAGAGGGGCAGGCTTGCCGGGAATTTGAGCAGTGGTAATGACCACATCGGCACTCTGGACATGGGCAGCGATCGCCTCTTGGGTTTTGTGCTTCGCCGCCTCAGAAACCTCTTTGGCATAGCCGCCGGCGGCAACGGTCTCCTCCTCAAGGTTGACTTCGACAAATTTGGCACCGAGGCTTTGTACTTCCTCCTTGACCGCTGGGCGAATATCAAAGGCTTCAACCACAGCTCCCAAACGCCGCGCGGTGGCGATCGCCTGCAAGCCCGCCACCCCTGCTCCAATCACAAACACCTTAGCGGGGGGAATCGTACCCGCTGCCGTCGTCAACATCGGGAAAAAGCGCGGCAAATGGGAAGCGGCCAATAACACCGCCGCATACCCTGCCACCGCTGCTTGGGAAGACAAAGCATCCATACTCTGGGCACGACTGGTGCGGGGAATGCACTCGAGGGCAAAGGCAGTAATATGCCGCTCTGCCAAGTGTTGCATCTGCCATGGATTGCCCAAGGGATTGAGAAAACTAATTAAGGTGGTGCCGGGTCGAATCCACTCCACCTCGCGATCGCGCAGCGGCGCCACCTTGAGCACCACATCCACATTGCCCCAGACCTCTTCAATGGAGTAACCAATTTCCGCACCCGCTGCACGGTAGTCATCATCGCTGAAGTGAGCCATATCTCCTGCACCGGACTCCACACAAAGGTGATACCCCTGCTGCACCAGCTTGGCAACGACTTCGGGAATCAGGGCAACCCGTTGTTCACCCACTTCGCGTTCCTTAACGACCCCAACTTTCATAGGCACTCTTGGATAGGGTTTGTAGTCTTGACAGAACAATTCCTTGGTGTACTCATCCGGGCATTTTTATAACCGCCCGACACCGTCACAACACATTCACCTGCTGTCCTGTACTGATCCTCACGCTACTGCGATCCCCTCGGAAATGGGCGCAAATGTCAGCGTTTTGTGGGAATTCTCCACAAGTCTTATGATCCCCAGGGAGGGTTGTAACAAATGTTGACACTATGTTTGTTCTTTGTCCCTGCCTTGAGTGACCTTAGGAGCCATCAATCCCAGCACCCTTATGGCAGACTAAGAGATTGCAAGTACAGAGTCACAGGCATGTTCAAAACAATTTTAGTGGCCCTCGATACCAGTGAGCTATCGGCACGGGTGATGGCGGCGGTGGCACAGTTAAATCTTGACCCGGATGCCCAAGTGATTCTCAGTCATGTGATCTCACCGACAGAGGCGGGTTTTGGCGTCAGTGCCGATCGCCCCTCGTTGCATCCGCAAATGGGCACCTACCGTAGTATTGAGCAGCACTTACAACAGTTCCAAAGCCACCTCCCCTGTGACTCGGAAATTGAAATTGTTACCGGTGACCCCGTCGAGGAAATTTTACGCTTGGCCAATATCTATGGGGCAGACCTAATTGTGCTGGGGAGTCGCGGCCTCACGGGGGTTGAGCGGGTTGTGCAAGGCTCAGTAAGTGGCGCCGTTGTGGCGGATGCCCCCTGTTCGGTGTTTGTGGTTAAGTCAGCGGAAACTTAGGGTATGACAGCACCATTGACGGGTCTGACAGCGGCGGAAGTGGCGGAGCGGCAAGCCAGAGGTCGCATTAACCGTCAAGCGAGTGAAAGCAATCGCACCTATGGCGACATTTTGCGGGAAAACCTCTTCACGTTTATCAATGGGGTTTTTGCTTTTATTAGCGTCATTTTGCTCTTTTTAGGTCGTCCGGGGGATGTGGCCGCCATCATCGTGGTGGTGTTTCTCAATGCCATCATTAGCATCCTGCAGGAAATTCGCGCCAAACGGCAGTTGGATGAAATTAGCCTCCTCACCCGTCCCCGTGTCAAGGTGCTGCGCGATCGCCAAGAGGCCATTATTGATCCTGCAGAAGTCGTAGAAGGGGATATTCTCCTTTTGGAGCCGGGGGATCAAATCGTTGCCGATGGCACCGTCGTTGGTGATGGACAGATCCAAGTGGATGAGTCCTTGCTCACAGGGGAGTCGGATCTCATCTCCAAGCAAGCGGGCGATCGCCTGTACTCCGGGAGCTTTTGTGTGCGCGGTGCCGCTGCCTATGTCGCCGAACAGGTGGGGGAAGCCAGTACCGCCCATCAACTGACTGCTGCCGCCAAAACCCACCACCACAAACTCACTCCCCTGCAACGGGAAATTAACCTGATTATCCGCGTCATTCTGGCGCTGGCGGTTTTCCTATGGCTATTGGTGCTGCTCTCGCTATTGGTACGCCTGACCACCCTACAAATGAGTGTGCAAACGGCGGCAGTGGTGGCGGGTCTTGTCCCCGTGGGCTTGTATCTGACAATTACGCTCACCTATGCCTTGGGGGCACTGCGTATCTCCCGTGCCAATGTCTTGGTGCAGCAGGTAAATGCCATTGAATCACTCAGTGGCGTCGATATTCTCTGCCTTGATAAAACGGGCACACTGACGGCCAATGCCCTTGAACTCCATAGCTGGTACGCCCTCACTGATACAGAGGAAAAGACAAAAGCGGCTCTCGCCACGTTTACCGCCAGTGTTAGTGCTCCGAACCGCACCATTGTTGCCCTCACGGAGGCCTTTGACGGCAGGCCCCAGCCCCTACGCCTCGAAATTCCCTTTTCCTCCGCCTACAAGTGGAGTGCCGCAGCGTGGCATGACTCAGAAGCATTTATTTTGGGGGCACCGGATGTCCTCTTCAAGGCTGAAGACCTCTCCCCTGAGGTGACTGAATTACTCCAGCGGGGACGGCAGCAGGGATTGCGGGTGCTTCTCTTTGCCCGTAGTTGCAGTGATCCTCAATGGGATGAGCGGCAGGAGACTCCCCTCTTGCCCCCAGATCTTGAACCCTTAGCAGTGATTTGGGTGGGCGATCGCCTGCGACCCCAATCCCGCGATGTTTTGCAACGCTTTCAACAGGCTGGAATTCAAATCAAAATTATTTCCGGTGACCATGCGGAAACGGTGGTTGCCCTCGGTAAACAAGTCGGCCTCGATGCGGGGGCGATCGCCATCTCCGGCACAGAACTCGCCGCCATGGATGATCCTAGCTTTGATCAAATGGCCGAGAAAGCCACGGTTTTTGGTCGCATTACCCCCGAGCAAAAGGCGAAACTCGTGACTCGACTGCGCGCCCTCGGGCATCAGGTGGCCATGATTGGCGATGGTGTCAATGATGTGCTGTCCCTGAAGCAGGCCAATGTGGGCATCGCCATGGAAAGTGGCAGTGCCATTACCCGAAATGTGGCTGATATTGTATTGCTTGCGGATTCCTTTGCCGCCTTACCAGCAGCCTTTCGTGAGGGACAGCGCATCTACAACGGCATTCAAGATGTCACGAAGCTCTTTCTGGTGCGGGTGTTTAGCTTTAGTTTGCTTTGTCTAGTCACGGTCATGGCAGGGCGCGCCTTTCCGCTGCTGATTAAGCACAATAGCCTGCTAACCCTGTGGGGAGTGGGTCTGCCGACCTTGGCGGTGGCTTTTTGGGCAGTGCCGGGGCCGCGTCCCCATCGATCGCTGATTCGTTCATTGCTGCACTTTGTCATCCCCGCCACCCTAAGCCTCGCACTGTTGGCCATTTTCATGTACTTGGGGGTGTTGGCACGGGAACTGACGCCCCTTGTGGCATTGCTCCAAGGACGCTTTGATCCAACGCTGTTGAATGGCCGCGAGGTGCTCTTAGAACTAGGGCAGAGTGTGGCGATCGCCCGCACGGCCTTGGTGACGACCCTGATGCTGGCCTCCCTTTGTTTAGTCCTGTTTCTCAAACCTCCCCATCCCACATGGGTTGGCGGTGCGCCTTTAGTGGGCAACTGGCGTTATGTTGCTGTGGTTTTAGCCCTGCTGGCTGCCTTCCTGACAATTAGTTTTTCGCCGACCCTACGGGCAGTGGCTGAGTTGGAACCCCTTTCGTGGTCGCTGTGGGCATTGATTGTACTGATTGTTTTGCTATGGGTGATTTTCCTGCGCAGCTTTTGGCGCTATCGACTCTTGGATCGCTTCCTTGGTGTGGATCTCAGTTAGGCACGAGGGGCGCGATCGCGCTGAATCGAGTAGAGATGGGCATACAATCCCCCTTGGGCGAGGAGTGTCTCATGGTCTCCCTGCTCACGGATTGTCCCTTGATCCAAGACCACAATTTGATTGGCATCCCGAACCGTACTGAGGCGGTGGGCAATCACAATCATTGTGCGAGTACCCGTAATGGAGCGCAGGGCCAGTTGAATTTCCCGCTCCGATTCATAGTCGAGACTTGAGGTGGCCTCATCAAAAATCAGGACATCGGGATCTGCTAAGAGGGCACGGGCAATCCCTAGGCGCTGCCGCTGTCCCCCCGAAAGCCGCAAGCCCCGTTCACCGACAATGGTGCGATAGCCCAAGGGCAACTGCTGCACAAATTCATCCACCCGCGCAATAGCACAGGCCTCATAGACGGCGTCGGCACTGACCTCGGGGTTGGCATAGGTGAGGTTATCCCAGAGGGTGCCATTAAAGACATCCACTTCTTGGTGGACAATGGCCAGCCGGCGGCGATAGGCGCGGACATCGAGGGTTTGAATATCTTGGCCATCAATGAGAATTTGCCCCTGATCCGGCTGGAAGTAGCGAAAGAGAAGCTTGATCAGGGTGGATTTCCCGGAACCCGATCGCCCCACCAAGGCCACCGTTTGGCAGGGTTCAATGAGTAAGTTAATATCCCGCAGAATGGGACGCCCCGGCGTGTAGCTAAACCAAACGTGCTGAAAATCCACTTTGCCCGAAAACTTCAGGCTAGGAATCTCCTGTTGCTCCAGATCAATGGCATCGCGACCGGGGGGCAATTCCATAAATTCATGGAAGCGCAAAATGGAGGCATAGCGGCGCGCAAACACCTCCGACACCTGCGAGAGGGGGGTAATTTCGGCATAGGCCATACTGGCAAGGGTGTAAATCGTAATAAAGTGACCAATGGAGACCCGGCCGGCGATCGTGGCCGCTAGGGAAAACCCCAACAAACTGAAAAGACAGAACTGGACTACGGTTCCCTGCCAAGTAATCAGGTGCATATAGCCGCGATGGATGCGGTCAATGACCATCTTGAACTCGCGATCGAGACGCTGCTGTTGACGAGCAAGTTCACGGGCTTCAGTGGCAAAGGCTTTGACGGTTTTGATATTGGTAATGATTTCTGAGGTGCGGCTTTCTGTGCTTTCGATGTGGCTGTCGAGGATTTCTTCTTTTTGAATAATGCGCCGTAGGGTGTGCAGGGTCAGCACCAAGATCACTGTAAAGGAGAGCAACAGTCCAAGGGCGATCGGCCAATCAAGCCACCAGACAATCACGCCAATCCCCAGCACCCGTACCAGTTTGGGAATCAGTTGGCCGGCAATCTCAGGATAGCTCCACGTATGGTTGGAAATCCCTTTGCTAACACGGTTGGCAATGCGACCCGGGTTATTTTCCTCAAAGAATTCTAGGGGCAGCGTCAGGATTTTCTCGACGGCTTTGCGAGTGTGGTCGCGGCGGGCAGCCAAGGCAATCCACCAGTGGAACCATACCCCCAGCCACGGTTGAATTGGGGCACGCACCACAGTGGCCAAAAAGACAATACTGCCGAGAACGGTGAGATTGACGCCAAAGGGATTGTTCCAGCCCGTCCATGTTTGGAGCGTATGGGCGATCGCCACCACTGGCGGATCGAGGGGTTGTTGCGAGAGCAGGTTGAGAATTTGACCAATGGCATAGGGCACGAGCAAATCCACCAGTTCGCAGAGACTAGCTGCGGTAATACTGGCGATCGCCATCCCCCGATAGGCGCGGTAGTAACCCAGAATGGAGCGAAACGTGGCCATAAAAACAGGACAAGCACTGTTCCTATTTTAAGATTTCTTAAAATTTTCTGCCGTCGCTCTTGGGTTGAGAATGCCCTTAGACCTTCACAGAGACTGGGGTGCGATTGAGGCGCGTTTCATAGGGGGCACTGGCAATCAGCGATCGCCCGGTCATCTCAGGGGGTTGAGGCAGCCCCAAAATTTCCAGAATTGTTGGCGCAATATCCGCCAGACACCCATCCTCTCGCAGGCTCACATCTGTAGCATGGCCGGGGATTTTGCGTTTCTCCCCTTCCACCAAGATGAAGGGAACGGGGTTGGTGGTGTGAGCCGTCCAAGGGTTACCGTCCTCGTCAATCATGTACTCAGCGTTGCCATGATCAGCGGTAATCAGCAGCGTGCCCCCCACCTTTGTTGTTGCTTCCACCAATACGCCTACACAGCGATCCACAGTTTCAATGGCTTGAATGGTAGCTTCCATCTGCCCCGTGTGCCCCACCATATCGGGGTTAGCAAAGTTCACCACAATTAGGGCATATTCCTGTTTCTCAATGGCCTCCTTAACCGCTTCTGTTACGGCAAGGGCAGACATGGCTGGCGCTTGATCGTAGGTGGCCACCATTGGACTGGGGATAAGAATGCGATCTTCGCCGGGGAAGGGTTCCTCAAGGCCGCCATTGAAGAAATAGGTGACGTGGGCATATTTTTCCGTTTCCGCTGCCCGCAGTTGCTTCAGGCCATGCTCGGCAATCACTTCCCCAAGGATATGATTGAGGTTTTGGGGCGGGAAGGCGACACCACAGTTAAAGTTAGCATCGTATTGGGTGAAGGTCACGTATTCCAAGGGCGTAATTAGCGTCCGTTCAAAGCCGCTAAAATCAGGGTCAATAAAGGCTTGGGTGAGTTGGCGGGCGCGATCGGGACGGAAATTAAAGAACACCACACCATCGCCGGGTTCAACGGCTCCTTCAGCAATGCGCGTGGGGACAATAAATTCATCGCCAATATCTTGGGCATAGGACTTACTGGCCACATCCACCGCCCGCAGGGGTTGAATATTCTCATTGCTGGTCATGACGCGGTAGGCCGCCTCGGTGCGATCCCAACGGCGATCGCGATCCATGGCATAGTAGCGACCACTCACCGTCACAATTCGTCCGCAGCCAATGGTTTTCAGGCGTTGCTCCAATTCCTCAAGGACACCTGCGGCATCGCGGGGGGGTGTATCGCGACCATCGGTAATGGCATGAATACAGGCCGGTAACTCATGGCGCTTGGCCAGTTCCACCAAGCCGTAGAGGTGATCAATGTGGGAATGCACCCCGCCTGCAGAACACAGACCGATAAAATGCAGCTTGCCCTTGCGCTCCTGCACAGTTTGGCAGAGCTTCACAAGGACGGGATTGCTAAAGAGGCTACCATCTTCAACGGCATCGGAAATGCGCACCAACTCTTGGGGAACAATGCGCCCAGCACCGATATTTAAGTGCCCCACCTCGGAGTTACCCATTTGACCCTTGGGGAGTCCCACCGCCTTCCCAGAGGTGCAAATCAATGTGTGGGGGTAGGCTTGCCACAAACTGTCCATGACAGGCGTATTGGCGCTAGCGATCGCATTACCGTAGGTCTCTTCGCGATAGCCCCAGCCATCCAAAATCATCAAAACAACGGGCGCAACAGGAGACGATGCCATGTGAATGCCCTACCTTAAACTTCTCTGGGAAATGGTGTAAATTGTACAACCTCGCAAATGATACCATTCTCCACCGCGAGAGACAAATTGGGTAGCTTCTGCTACAGTCCGCACGCTGGATCAATTCTGAATCCATAGATAGATCTATCCTAACGGATCAACGATGGCCAAATGTTGAAAACTGTTACAGATGCGGCTTTTCGGGATTAAATCCTTGAAGACAAAAAATTGCCGTGATAGTATCCAAGCTGTTGTTTGTTAGCCAAAATTGGGAGTCGTCCGTTGTCACTTCGGGTAGCAGTGGTCGGTGGTGGTCCAGCGGGTTCCTCAGCCGCCGAAACCTTAGCCAAAGCCGGAATCCAGACCTATCTCTTTGAACGTAAATTAGACAATGCCAAGCCCTGTGGCGGTGCGATCCCCCTGTGCATGGTCAGTGAATTTGACTTGCCGCCGGAAATCATTGACCGCCGCGTGCGCAAAATGAAGATGATTTCCCCCTCCAATATCGAGGTGAACATTGGCCATACCCTCAAAGACCACGAGTATATCGGTATGTGTCGCCGCGAAGTCCTCGATAGCTTTATGCGCAATCGGGCAGCGGATTTGGGCGCCAACTTGATCAATGGCACCGTCTTTAAGCTGGAGCAGCCCGCCACCAGCGATCAGCCCTACACCCTCCACTATGTCCAAGAGGATGGCACAGCTCAGACCCTTGAAGTGGATGTGGTGATTGGTGCCGATGGGGCAAATTCCCGCATTGCCAAGGAAATTGATGCCGGCGATTACAACTACGCCATTGCCTATCAGGAGCGCATCCGCCTGCCTGAGGACAAAATGGCCTACTACAACGAGTTGGCAGAAATGTACGTGGGGGATGACGTGTCCCCAGACTTCTATGCATGGGTTTTCCCGAAATATGACCATGTGGCCGTGGGTACCGGCACCATGAAGGTCAACAAAGACCGCATTCGGGAGCTGCAGGCGGGAATCCGCGCCCGTGCTGCTGCCAAACTGGAAGGGGGGCAAATTATTAAAGTGGAAGCTCACCCCATTCCTGAGCATCCTCGGCCGCGGCGGGTGGTCGGTCGCGTGGCTCTGGTGGGAGATGCAGCCGGTACGGTCACGAAATCTTCAGGGGAAGGCATTTACTTTGCCGCCAAGTCAGCCCGCATGTGCGCTGAAACGATTGTTGAAACCTCCAACAGCGGTCGCCGTATCCCCACCGAAGCAGATCTCAAGCTGTACCTGAAGCGCTGGGACAAAGCCTACGGCATGACGTACCTAGTGTTAGATCTGTTGCAACGGGTCTTTTATCGCTCCGATGCCACCCGTGAGGCCTTTGTGGAGATGTGTAGCGATATTGATGTACAGAAGCTCACCTTCGATAGCTACCTCTACAAGACGGTGGTGCCGGCTAATCCCTTAGTGCAGTTGAAAATTACGGCAAAAACGATTGGTAGCCTGATGCGGGGCAATGCCCTTGCGCCCTAAGTGAGTTTCGGATCCGCCCTCGCCTCTAGAGGGCTTGGATCCACTCATGAATGCTGTACTCTGTCCACACCTGATGCTGCCAGTAGGGGTCGTTTTCAATCAATTGGCGCACGGTCTCTTCGCTATCCGCCTCGTAAATGGCAAAAAAGTAGCGCAGGTCTTTCGTAGGACCAATGGTGATGAGCACCCCTTGGGCTTTTTGAACCGCAAGGCCGTCGAGGTGTGCTTGGCGATGGGGGGAACGCCGTTCAAGGACATCTTCACAGTAGCGTCCCCAAGCCACAAATTTGGTCATTTGATCCTCCTAGGCTTGTTCGGCAGCCAGTTGTGCCAGTTGTTCCTGCTGATCACGGCTAATGCAGGCTTGGATAATTGGTTCTAGATCCCCTTCTAGGACACTGCTGAGGCTAAAGTTTTGTCCTAAACGGTGATCGGTGACGCGGTCATCTTTGTAGTTGTAGGTGCGAATTTTTTCGGAGCGATCGCCCGTACCCACTTGGGAGCGACGCATTGAGGTAATAGCTTCCTGCTGTTCCCGCAGCTTCATTTCGTAGAGTTTTGCCCGTAGGATTTGGAACGCGCGCTCTTTGTTTTTCAGTTGGCTACGCTCTTCGGTGCAGAAGATGCGAATACCCGTCGGCTTGTGGAAGAGGTCAACGGCTGTTTCTACTTTGTTGACGTTTTGGCCACCGGCACCCCCGGATCGCGCTGTGGTGAGTTCAATATCCTTGGGATCAATTTCTACTTCCACTTCATCCACTTCGGGCATTACCGCCACGGTGGCCGTAGAGGTGTGAACTCGCCCCCCCGCTTCGGTGACAGGCACCCGCTGCACGCGATGGACACCGGATTCAAACTTCAGCTTGCTATAGACGCGATCGCCCTTGATTTCGAGGATGGCTTCCTTGAAGCCCCCCATTTCCGCGAGGGATTCACTGACTAAGCTCACCTGCCAGCCTTGGCTTTTGGCGTAGCGGGAGTACATTCGCACTAAATCCCCTGCCCAAATTCCCGCTTCATCGCCCCCAGCACCCGCTCGAATTTCTAGCATGATGTTTTTATCATCATTGGGGTCACGGGGCAAAAGCAGAATTTTTAGGCGTTCCTCGAGCTCGGCAATGCGGCGGCTGAGATCCGCGACTTCTTCTTCAGCCATCTGGCGTAGCTCGGGTTCATTGACTGCTTCTTTCAGTAGTTGGCGGGCATCCACCAGTTGCTGATTGAGGGACTGCCATTCGTGATAGGCATTCACCGTCTCCTCCAAGGCAGCACGGGAGCGAGCCACCTTCTGAAATTCGGTTGGGTTGACCGCCACATCGGGATCCGCCAAGCGACGGGTCAGTTCCGTAAAGGTTTGCTCGACAGTGCGGAGTTTTTCCAGAAGATAGGCTTCTGCCATAGGAAGGGCGGCGATACTCTAGACTTTGCGGGAGTAGTACTCAACCACGAGGAGTTCATTGACTTGGAGAGCCACCCATTGCCGTTCGACAATACCGGTGACTCTGCCGGTGAGGGTGCTTTTATCCAGTTCCAAGTGGCTGGGAAGATTGGCAAGTCCGGGATTTTGCAGGTTGGTTTCCACCAAGCGGCGCGATCGCTCATTATCGCGAACCGTAATCACGTCCCCCGGACGGCACTGATAGCTGGGAATAGAAACGCTGCGACCATTGACCAGAATATGGCCATGATTCACCAGTTGGCGGGCGGCTGGAATCGTTGGTGCCATTCCAAGGCGGAAAACGGTGTTATCCAGCCGCATTTCCAGTAACTGTAGAAGGGTTTGCCCCGTGGAACCACTGACCCGACGGGCCTTACGCACATAGCGCACCAGTTGCCGCTCCGAAACCCCGTAGTTGAAGCGCAGTTTTTGCTTTTCGTCAAGGCGCAGGGCATATTCCGAGCGCTTTTTGCGGGCTTGGCCGTGTTGACCAGGGGGATAGCTCCGCTTGGGGGCTTTGCGGGTGAGACCAGCCAGTTCACCCAGACGACGGACAATTCTCAAACGAGGGCCACGATATCGAGCCATGCAACTATACCCAACCTACAGTGATGATGGTGTCCAACCAAAAATGGGCAAGAAATAGACTGATGTGCCGAGGGCAACTTAATCAGCTTGCCTAGTATATCAAGGGGCTGGGCGCGATCGCAACCCTAGGACGAGGATTTCTAGAGCAAACGCATAGTAGAAAAGTAAGCCAATCGTTTGTGGGAATGTCACCATGCCGACCCTCTGCCGGTCTGCTCGACCACGTCAAAACCCTACAAGACCCCCGCGCAGAACACTTGCTAGAGCATCAACTCCTTGACATCATTGGTCTGACCATCTGTGCCGTCCTCTGTGGTGCAGAGGTGTGGGTGGAGATTGAGGACTACATGACTGGACTGTAGTGTACGATAAAGACTTAATCTCGTCCCCATCGTAGCTGGCTTCCGCGTCGCGGTGGAAAATCGACAGGTGCGGGGAGTCCATGTCGCTCACCTTTTAGGTAGAGCGCGGGACTGATAGCTCCCTGAACCCCTCATTAAGTTAGAGCAACAGGTGTAACCCAATCTCTTCGATGGAACTGATCCAAGCTGCCCTGCCGGCCTTTTTGCGGGGAGCACTAAATACACTCATTTACTGTGGCATTTCCTTTCCGCTAGCGGTGTTGCTAGGCATTGTCCTCGCCGCCATGAGCACCTCCCCCTTTCTGTTTCTGCGCTGGCCAGCACTTGGCTTTATTGAGCTAATGCGCAATACCCCCATGATCACCCAACTGCTCCTGCTCTACTACGGCGTCGGTGCAGTATTAGCCCAGATGAATCTTGCGACTTGGGTGAATGCGTGGACAGCGGGGGTGACAGCCCTGGCGCTCAACTATGGCGCCTATGAAGCAGAGGTCTTTCGTGCGGGTCTGCAAGCGGTGGATGTGGGGCAACGGGAAGCGGCTCTCTCCCTAGGCATGAGTCAACAACAGGGATTTGTGCGCATCATTTTGCCCCAAGCCATTCAAATTGTGATCCCACCCCTCGTCAATGACTTTATCTACATGCTCAAGGATTCGGCCATTGTCAGTGTGATTGCCGGCGTGGACTTAACCTCAGTGATGCGGGTGTGGGTGATTCGCAACAGTAGCCAGCCATTTCCTCTGTATGCGCTGGCCTTAATTCTCTACCTGCTAATGAGTTTGCCGATCGCGTGGTGGGGACGGCGTTTGGAGCAGCGGCTAAAGGCTAAAATATCTTAAGGTCTGCACATTCTGGAGCCGCTTTCCCTGTGAGCGATCGCCTGCACCTGACCCACTTACCCAGTCTCGCCACAGAACGGGATGGCCAAGATGTTATCCGAGGTCTGACTCAGCAACCCAAGTCTCTTCCCTCCTACTACTTCTACGATGCTGCGGGATCACGCCTCTTTGAGCAAATCTGTGAGCTGCCGGAATACTACCCCACCCGTACAGAATTGGGCATTTTAGAGACCGCCGCCGGGGCGATCGCCCAACTCACGGGCGCCTGTGAACTGGTGGAACTTGGCAGTGGCAGCGATCGCAAGATTCGCCTTCTCCTATCGGCCTATGCCCACGTACAACCTCGGCTTTACTATCGTCCCATTGATGTCAGTGGCTCAATCCTCAAAACCAGTGCCATGGCTCTTCTTGCCGACTATCCGCAGCTCAGTATTCATGGTCTTGTCGGCACCTATCAAGTGGGCTTAGAGCACCTACCGCCCCCCTTGGCACCTCGGCGCTTGCTCTGCTTTCTCGGTAGCACCATTGGCAACCTCTCCCCCAGCGAATGCCAGACCCTTTTTCAACAGATTCATCAGGTTCTTAGGGACGGGGACTATTTCCTGCTGGGCGTGGATCTGATCAAAGACACGAGTATTTTGCTCCCTGCTTACAACGATGCCCAAGGGGTGACGGCTGCCTTTAACCGCAATCTCCTCCATCACCTCAACTGGCGCTTTCAAGGAAATTTTCAGCCCGCAGCCTTTGCCCATCGCGCCATCTATAACCCGATTGCCCAGCAAATTGAAATGTATCTCGATTCACAGCAGCGGCAAACCGTTACCTTGGCTGCCCTTGATTTTCAGTGCACTTTTACTGTGGGTGAACCGATTCTCACCGAAATTTCCCGCAAGTTTGATCTTGCTGCCCTCAAGGCGGCATTAACGGCTGCTGGATTTCGATGGATCAAGGCCTTTACCGACCCTCAGCAGTGGTTTGCCCTCTGCCTCTGCCAGGTTTAGAGCGAAGGTCTTTGGAATAGGTTAGAATCAGGGAGAAAAGCCGCCTTCGTGGCTCAGGTTGCGGCGTTGATAGCTCAGCGTGGAAGGATTCTATGCCCATCGGAGTACCCAAAGTCCCCTACCGGATGCCCGGTGAACCCTACACCCAGTGGATTGACATCTACAACCGTCTCTATCGCGAGCGGATTATTTTCCTTGGTAAAGAAGTCGATGATGAGATTGCCAACCAAATTGTGGCGGTGATGCTCTACCTTGACTCCGAAGATCCGGGCAAAGACATCATGCTCTACATCAACTCCCCCGGTGGCTCCGTCACCGCTGGCATGGCAATCTATGACACGATGCAACATATTAAATCCGATGTCGTCACCATTTGTGTGGGTCTGGCTGCCTCGATGGGGTCTTTCCTCCTTGCAGCCGGTACCAAAGGCAAACGGTTGGCACTACCCCACTCCCGCATCATGATTCACCAGCCCTCTGGTGGTACCCGTGGCCAAGCAACGGATATTGAGATCGAAGCTCGCGAAATTTTACGGGTACGGCGACAACTCAATGAGCTATACGCCTACCATACCGGCCAGCCCCTCGAAAAAATTGAGCGGGATATGGATCGTGACTTCTTTATGTCCGCCGAAGAGGCAAAAAACTACGGCTTGATTGATCGGGTGATTGAGGAGCGTCACAGCTAGTTTGCTGGCACATTGGCTGAGAGTTCAAATGAACATGAGGTTGAACATGTTGCAATTGCTCAAGTCGGCTATCGGCATTCCCCTTGTGATGGGTGGCATCCTTGTCCTAGGAGCAGGTCAACCAGTGCGTGCCCAAGGCGCCAGCCCGCTGCCTCCGGAAATGATGAAGACCATGGTTGAGCAGCTGAGTGATTCCTTGGCAAAATATGTGTCACGGGCAAGTTGTACAGATATCGCCCAGTTGCTCAAAATGCTACCCACCAATGGTACTAACCCAGCTCCCGATTCCGGTTCCATCATCGGTGCTGCTATCCTGTCAGTCAGAAATAATCCGGAGCTGCAAGGGATCATTGTCTCGCGAGTGGGGCCACCGCTGGTCAGTAAAGTTGTGGAATGCAACATGATTTCGGCGGATCTACTGCTGAAGGTCATGAGTCAATCCCCCTCCAACCCCTAAAAGGAGCAACCCATGACTTGGCGTGCCACGACCACTGCGTTAGATCGTATCTTTGCCAGCTTAGCGTATCTGCTGCCGCTCTTCTACGTCATGCCCTTTGGTGGCTTTTTGTTTGATTTGTTTCCACCACTGCAAGCACTGGTGTTAGTGGTTTTACCGGTAGCCTTGATCTACTCCATTCCCTTTGCTGGCCTAATTGTTTTTATGCTGTTGTACCTGCTGGTGGTGCGCAACAGTCGTATCAGCCTTTTTATTCGCTATAACACGATGCAGGCACTGTTGATGGGGATTGTGCTGTTTATTGTCCAACTACTGGTACAACTGCTGGTCCGCGTTGCTAGTTTTGACCTGCTGATTAAAGTGCTCTTCAACTTTGTCTTTATTGCCACGGTGATTGGCGTCATCTATGCGGTGGTGCAGTCTGTACGCGGCATCTATGCCGAAATTCCCACGCTGTCGGATGCCACAAAAAGCCAAGTGTTTTAGGGGATGCGAGGGAGTCCCTCATCCCGTATGATCAGAAGGTGACGCTACGAAAAACGACAACATCATGGAAACACTCAAAATTACCGTTTATATCATTGTGACCTTCTTTGTCCTGCTCTTTGTTTTCGGGTTCCTCTCGGGTGACCCAGCTCGTAACCCTAAGCGTAAGGATCTCGAGTAATCCTCGCCAAAGGGGGTGGGCATCGGGTAACGTAACTAGGCAGTGGTCGTGAGGAAGTTTGGCCGTTGTTGTTTTTACCCCTTTTTGCTAGTCTGCCCCCCCCGACACAACCCGCAGAAATTACTGAGGTCAGCGGCGCATCACAAGCGGAGCTACTTGGAACAACGGTAGCCCCTGATCTCAGCAGTACAAAGCCGATCAGCCCTAGGCTAACACCGGATTTTACAGCCCCCCTCCGTCTTGGGGAGGCCAATGCTGAAACGCCCGTTGTCCGTGATCAACCCTTAGAGGTGACGGCCGATCGCCAAGAGTTTGATCTGATGCGGCGATTATTTAATGCCATTGGCAATGTTTTCCTCCGATTCAAGGAAGCCGAACTCACCGCTGATCGTATTCAAACCGATATTGACGCCCAAATTCTGGTGGCGGAAGGTAATGTGACAATTACGCGCGGCGATCAAGTCCTGCAGGGCGATCGCTTGGAATATAACCTCAGACTCGATCAAGGCTCTCTCACGAATGCTCGCGGCGTCGTCAATACCGCTAGGGTGGATCAAGACCTGAGCCTGACCCGCTCTCCTAGCCCCCCACCCCTTAGCCCTCTCCCCGGTCTTGACGAACAGGGCACAGATCCCCAAGCCGAAGTGACAGAAACATTTGATCGGTTGCGCTTTGAGGCCGATCGCCTAGAGTTTGATGGCCGCCGCTGGTTTGCTACCAATCTACGGATTACCAATGACCCCTTTAGTCCACCAGAACTGGAGGCACGGGCTCAGGAAGCAACAGCAGAACCCCTCAGTGCCGATGAAACCCTGCTCAAGGTACGACGGGGTCGTGTGGTCTTTGATCAGCGGGTGGCCTTACCCATTGTGCTGCGGCGGTTTGTTGTAGGTCGTCCCTACGAAGTGTTGCCCTTTGAGTTTGGCTATGATGAACAAGATCGCGGCGGCGTATTTCTCGCCTATCGCTACAGAGCGATCAACACTCCCAATACCCAAATCACCTTCCTGCCATCCATTTATTTAGAACGGATCATCAACAATGACTTTGATGTTTTTGATGCTAAAAGCTACGGGGCGGCGATCGAGCTAGGCCATCGGTTCACGCCGCAGACTCGTGTGCGCGGTTACGGCTTCTTGAATACGCTCAACCCTAACGACTGGCCGAGTACGTCACGCGCAGGGGTAGACTTGTTCTACAATTTTGATGCCCGCAATCTCCTAACTGTTTCTGCCCTTTATCGCCAACGGGTTTTTAATCGTTCCCTTGGGGAGCAAGAAATTACCAGTAGCTTTGGCGGCACGTTCAGTGGTACAGGTATTCCCTTAACTCAGGGCCTAGCACTCAGTTATCTTCTGGGAGGTCAATACGTCACGGCAGCCAGTGATGATCCCTCCCTACCCCCTAAGCCAAGCCTAGGTCGTCTTCAAGCTGCCGCAAGTCTTAACTGGGTGATGCCCATTTGGCGGGGCACTCCCTTGCCGCCGACGCGAACCCAAGGCCTGCGCTATAGCCCCCGTCCTGTCCAACCCTTCTTGCAGTTCTATGGCCAGGTAGGCGGTGTAGCGAACTACTATACCAATGGCAGTACCCAACCCGCGTTAGTTGCAGGGGCAGGGTTTCGGGGTCAAGTGGGTCATTTTTCTCGTCATTGGTTTGACTACACCAGTTTTGATGTGGGATTTACACAGACATTGAGTGAGCCATCCTCCCCCTTTCTCTTTGATCGGATTACTGATTTTAGTGTGCTCAACGTGGGATTGTTGCAGCAGATTTACGGGCCGCTGCGAGCGGGTGCCCAAATGCAAATTAATGTGGACACAGGGAGAGTTTTTGATACAAACATTATTGTGGAATATAGCCGTCGCACCTATGGGGTGATGTTTCGCTATAACCTCGATCGCCAGTTGGCGACGATTCTTTTGCGCATTAATGGGTTTAACTGGCGCGGCAATGCTGATCCCTTTTCCAGTCCCGGACTGGGTACGGCGACCGATGGTGTGATTCGCTCCAATTAGGAGGATGCTTCTATGCCAACACCCAATGTACGTGTTTTTCCAGATTTGGCTGCCCTGACGGCGGCGGCAAAGCAGTTTGTGCTTGAGCAGGCCACTGGGGCGATCGCCCAACGGGGACAATTTACGCTTGCCCTTGCCGGCGGCAACACGCCTAAACCGTTGTATGAAAGCCTTGTCTGTGCGGATACCCCTTGGTCACGGTGGCACATTTTCTGGGGGGATGAACGCTATGTTCCCCTCGATCATCCCGACAGCAATGCGGGGATGGCCTTTCAGGCGTGGCTCAATCATGTACCGATTCCCAAAAATCAGATTCACCCAATGCCAACGGCGGATGCGGATCCGCAGACCGCTGCCGATCGCTATGAGCAAATCCTGCGCCAAACCTTTGGCATCCGTGAAGGAGAAGTTCCCAGCTTTGATCTGATTTTGCTCGGTATGGGACCCGATGGCCATACGGCCTCCCTGTTTCCCCACACAGCAGCGCTGACGGTGGGCGATCGCTTGATTACCGTGGGCAACAAGGATGGCCAGCCCCGCCTCACCTTCACAGTGCCCCTGATTAACCATACCCGTCAAATTCTCTTTCTCGTGACGGGTGCCAATAAACAAACTGCCCTACGTCATATTTTCTCTGGGACAACTGATCCCCATCTCTATCCAGCACGGCTGATTACTGGCAATGCCCTTTGGTTTTTGGATGCGGCGGCGGCTGAGGGTGTCGTTGCAAACGCCTAGGCTGTGGGTCTGCCCCGTTCGTGAATGGCCTGAATAATTGCAGTATTGGCTTTTGGAAAGGGAAACTGCTCCAATTCCTCAGGGGTCACCCAACGGATGGCATCGCACCCCAAGGGCTGAGGACTTCCTGAAAGATACTGGCAGTAATAGACATGGAGCGTCACCCGAAAATGGGTGTAGGCATGATCAATGTCAATCAAATGCTCACCAACACTAATCTCAATGCCCAATTCCTCACGAATTTCCCGCTGAATACACTCCTGAACCGTCTCATTGGGTTCAATTTTGCCCCCCGGAAACTCCCATAGTCCCCCCAATAGACCTGTTGGTGGCCGCCGATCGATGAGAATCTGACCTGCCGCATTCCAAATCACCGCGACACCAATCTTTTTATGGGGTAAGGGGGAACGGCTCATTTTGCGAGGAATCTCATGGGTTAACTGGTGGCGATGCGCCAAGCAATGATCTTGCCAAGGACAAGCATGACACAGGGGTTGGCGGGGTGTACAGATGGTTGCCCCCAGATCCATCAGGGCTTGATTAAAATCGCGGGGGGCTTGGGAACACAGCAGTTGCGCCGACCACTGCCAGAGTTGGGCTTCCGCTTGCTTGGGGGGGATCGTGAGTCCATAGAGACGGGCAAGCACCCGTTTGACATTGCCATCGAGAATCGGCTGGGGCTGATTAAAGGCAGCACTGAGGATCGCACCTGCGGTACTGCGACCAATTCCCGGTAACGCCACCACGGCCTCGTAGGTGCAGGGAAATTGCCCCCCATGATCGGCCATGATCTGTTGAGCCGCGCGGTGCAAATGGCGTGCCCGTGCATAGTAGCCCAATCCCTGCCACAGTTTCAAGACGGTTTCCAAATCGGCAATCGCTAAGTCGGCGATCGCGGGAAAGGTGGCTAGCCAACGCTGATAGTAGGGAATCACCGTGGCCACTTGGGTTTGCTGCAGCATGATTTCTGAGACCCAGATGGCATAGGGATCGCGCGTGTGCCGCCAAGGTAAATCCCGCCCCTGCTGCTGATACCACTGTAAAAGTGCAAAACGAAGGGCAGGTAGTGTATACCCGCCCCCACGGTCCTGTACCGTTGGCATGGGTTATTTGCTGTCTTCCCCTTGGGCAGCCGCTTGCAGCGATCGCTCGAATTCAAGACGTTGCTCGGCACCGCGCAAGAAGTAACCACTCATCATTGCCGAAGCCAAGAGACGCCCAAGGTGCTCCCGATTCGTGGTAATGGAAACCTCAAACCCCTCCGGTGGCAAGTAGCCCAGCAGGTTGCCAATGTGGCGTTCCATCACAATGGCCATTTCCGGCGACGCGGGACGGGACAGGCGAGCCACCACTTCTGCATCCAAACTTTGCAGATAGTTCCAGAGGGAATCAGCACTTTCTTGAAGATTGCGAGGGTTCATGGTTGGCTCCATAGAGTGTCCTCCCAAAAAGGTAGTCTGGCCAACAGGTCAGCGTGCCTGTGATAGCCTAGTTTTAATCTAGCAAGGGTGAATTTTAGGTGGGGGGTGGGAGAACCGATCTCCCAAGGTCTCATTTTCCGTCCCCGTTTTTATTATTATTTAGTTAATAAAAATAGGGTTGTTCTGGGTGAATTCCTATGACGGAACGTGATTTGTTTGACCTTGCACCCTACATTGATCATACCCAGCTTGACCCCTTGGCAACCCCAGCAGAGATTGAACGGTGTTGTGCCGAAGCCGAACAGTGGAAATTTGCCGCCGTCTGTGTCATGCCCGTGTGGGTGAAGACCGCAGTCCAGTTGCTCCATCGCACACCCGTGAAAGTGTGTACCGTCATTGGCTTTCCCAGTGGTGCCCACACCAGTGCCACGAAACTCTATGAGGCGCAGGAGGCGGTTGACAGTGGGGCAACTGAGTTGGATGTGGTCATTAACTTGGGTTGGCTCAAGGAGGGCAACACCGAGGCCGTCTATCGCGACATCGCCCAAATCTGCGCGGAAACGGGGGTAACCGTTAAGGCAATTTTGGAAACCACGGTGCTGACAGAGGAAGAAAAACAACTGGCAGTGGATATTTGCTTGGACGCGGGGGTGGCTTTCCTGAAAACCAGTACCGGCTGGCGCGGTGGTGCCACGGTTGCGGATGTGCGTTTGCTCAAGCGCTTGAGTCGCGATCGCGTCGGCATAAAGGCCTCTGGCGGCATTCGTACCCGGGAGCAAGCCCTTGAACTCATTGATGCCGGGGCTACCCGCTTGGGCACCTCCCGTAGTCTCGACTTGATGCAGGTTTAGCTATTCCCCTGTAATCGCAAGGGGACTCACCCACACGGACGGACAACAACCGTAGGGGGTCACTTCAACCTCAGTGCCCAGATGGAGGATATTTTTCAGCAGACTGCGAATGTCCCCGGCCACGGTGGCCGCTTCAATGCTGATGGCTTCGCCGTTACGCAGTAACCAACCGTCAAAGGGGAGGGAAAATGAGCCTTGAAGGGCTTTCACGCCCGCGTGGAGGGCATGGAGTTCATCAATCCAAACAAGGCCATCGGCGCGATCGCCCCCTTCACCCGCTGGGACATCGTAGAAGTGACCACTCACTGTCACCTTTGCCCCTAAGTTGGCATGCCCCGTGGGCTGGGTTTGAAAGCGACGCGCCGTACCGGCACTGTGGTAGAGACCCGTGAGAATCCCCTGCTCAATTAAAGGGGTGCGGCGGGTGGGGGTACCTTCGCCATCAAAGAGGGGTTGACCGACATTTTCAGGGTGGCGAGCGTCATCATAGATGCTGAGAAGGGGGCTGGCGATCGCCTGATGGAGGGACTCCGGCGTCGAAAGGCTTTGACGATCCAAAATGTTTTGGGCATTAAAGAGATTGCTAAAGGCATTGAGCAGGCTGAGGAAGGCGGCGGGTGAAAAAAGAATGGGGTACTGACCCGAAACAATGGGTTCATAGGCTAAGTGGCGAATGGTTTTGTCGGCCACTTCATCAATGCAGCCCGCAATGTCTAAGTGCTCAAGATCGGGACTGATGCGAATGGCACCCGCACTGCGGGGTTTGCGACCCGCCTCATCGGTTTTGCTGTAGAGATAGAGCGTGGTTGTGGTGGTGGTTTGCTGGCGATTGGCACCCTCACTGTTGAGATAAAACCGTTCTAACCGTCGCTGGCTCAGGCCATTGTAGGGCACACTGGCGATCGCTGGGTGGCGTTCCAAGAGGTCTCGTTCCGCAGCAATCAGTTGATCCAAGAGGGTTTTCGCCGGGGCAAGGGGCACATCAGCCGTCGTTAGCGTCGTCTCCCCAAGGGGCGCTGTGGCCAAGGGACTAAAGTCGGGAATGTCCTCGGTGACGCCAAAGGCACTGGCTTCTTTGGCCATTTCTAGGGCTGTTTCCAGACCGCGATCGTCCAATTGGGTGGTGCTGGCAACCCCTAGGCGACCCGTTGAGTTCCACACCCGCACGGTAATTCCCGATCGCTGGGAGGCCTTCACCTGTTTGGGTTCTCCCTGCTGCACTTGGACACTCACCTCATCCACATGGGAGCCACCAAGGTCAAATTTCTCAATACCAAGGCGGTGGGCGATCATCACGACCCGCTCGTGGAGGGTGGATGCAGGGGTCAAGGTTACCGTCATGGTGTTCGGTTCAATGTAATTAACAAATCTTAAAACCATTCTAGCCCTATCCTCGGCGTGGTGGGCGATCGCCTAGGTGGGTTAAAAATCACATCGTTTCTCGCTAAGATTTTTGGAGCAATGTTGATCGCGAGAAGGGAGCCATGGTGCAACCATCCTTGGGGCTTGATGGTGACGGCGAGTGGTTGGGGGGAAAATCGCCCCAGTGGTCTGAGCGCCGCGCCCGCCTTGAAGAATTAATTGTGACACTGCGGGTTGCCGATGAATTGGCGGCTGGTAAATACTTGATTACCAGTGGTGAATTGGCAGAATTGATGGATGTGCACGCCAGTGCCGTCACCAGTCGCGGTGAAGAATGGACATGGCGCAATTGGCAGATTTCGCGGGTGCGCCGTGAAAGCAACCAAATTCTCTGGCAATTGGAACGCATTGATGTCGCCAAAGAGCAGTCCTCAGAATTGCCCCCGACGTAGTTTGCGAGCGAATCATGGATCTGGAATTTCCCCTTGAGTGTTTTGAGTACGACTTGAGTGCTACAGCCTTAGCGCACTTTCTCAATGCCGATCAGTTGGCCGTGGATACGGAAACCATGGGCTTGAATATCCCCCGCGATCGCCTGTGTCTGGTGCAGGTGTGTGACCCCGAGGGGCAAGTGGCCGTTGTCAAGATTGGTCGTGGCCAAACCGAAGCCCCCCACCTTCAGCAACTCCTAGAGCACCCCCGCATTACCAAAATCTTTCACTACGCCCGCTTTGATTTGGCCACCTTGCGCTACCATTTGGGGATCCGTGTTCATCCCGTTTTCTGCACCAAAATTGCCAGTAAGATTGCCCGCACCTATTCCCCCCGCCACGGCCTTAAGGATTTGGTTCTGGATCTGCTGGGGGTAGAAATTGATAAATCCGCGCAAAGCTCCGACTGGGGGAATGCCATGGCACTGCGGGAGGATCAAATCCGTTATGCCGCTAATGATGTGCGCTATTTGATTCCTCTGCGGCAGCAGCTCACGGCCATGCTGAAACGGGAAGAACGCTTTGAGTTATTCCAAACGGCTCTGAGTTGTCTACCCGCGATTGTCGATCTGGATTTAGCGGGCTACACTCAAGTCTTTGAGCACGGCTAGGAATGGGTCAATGGTCGAAACAGAAGTTGGCTGGCCACGCTGACACCGCTCATTAAAGGCGCACGCATCGCAGTATTTCCGAATCTGGGCTGGGGGCACTTGGGGCAGCTCCTGTCCTTGCTCATAGGCTTGTAACCATTGGCGCAGTTGGCTAAGGCACTGCTCTAGGGTATGGTGGATTTGCTGGTGGATCGCCTCACTGTAGGGAAAGGTGTAGAAATTTGCCCCCTTTTCTCCTTGGGCAAACCAGTAGGTCATGGAAATCTCGCTGGGGGGGTAGGGACTGGTGGCTGCCAGGAGATAACAGTAAAGGCGAGTCTGCCAATGACGGGCTAAGGTGTCTGGGGCGGGCAGATGGGCATAGGTTTTCCAATCGAGGATCTGCGCTTGCCCTTGGCCAAAAATCACGTAGTCATACACGCCCACAAGGGTGAATTCCTGCCAGCCCAGACTGCGGACATGCTCTGCTTCCCCTTGGCCCTCGATCATCGGCGGTGGCATGGTTTGAAAGGCCGCAAACCACGGTTGTAATTCGGGCTGCGCCTCAAGAATTGGGCGGATATCGAGTCCTTGAAAGTGCTGTTGCATCAGGCGGTGGAAGTCGCGACCCTGCTTTTGGGCAGTGGTTTCCGTTAATTGTGTGGCCTCTGGCAGTATCAAGCTGTCAAGATAGCGGTACTGATATTGCCGTGCACAGGTTTGCAGGGTGCGCAGATGGGCTTGGGAAAGTTGCATAGTCTTAGATGTCTAGATCCAACCCAATAGTGTCATGAGGCCGTAGAGAATCCACAGCGTGGCAATGGCGATCGCCCAATAGGGGGCAGCCCAAGATTGCTTTTGCTGTAAATCCAGGGAGTGCCACTCACTCACCTCAACAAAGGGAACTGTCCCACGTCGAAACCAGCCGCGTACCACCAGCGATCGCCCCGCCAAGGTTTTCAGATAGGCTGGCTCAAGGATTGGCCAAATCGGCCCCCAAGCTCGATGGCAGCGCAGGGGAAACAAGCCCTGATCCGTCTCCAGCCACAGGTGCTGTCCTAGACCATTGCGCAAGCCGGTCACTGCCCGTAAATGCCCCTTTAGCTCGGCAACGGGACTATCGAGGGGCAAAAGACGATGGAGAAGCTGACCCAAGGTGTAGGTTTGGGGAGGCCGAGGCGGGTAGTAGGCATTCAGGCGTAAAAAGAGACCTAACCCAAGGCCAATGGGAATGAAGCCCCGTGCCAAGGTTAACCCATCCGCCAACCACCACAGAGGAAAGGCGATCGTCCCCGCCCGCAGTGCAAATTGACCAACGCCCGTGAGGATAATCGTCGTGATGACTCCCGCGATCGCCCCCCAGAAGGGAGCCAGTTGTAGCCAGGCCCGTTGACAGCGAAGGGAGGAAGTCGAGGGCAGGGAAAGCAGGGGTTCCAGTCGCCATTGCCGCGCATCGGTCATCAGGGCTTGCAGGCGTAGTCCAAGGGGACGATGGGAGGAGGTCAAGCGAAACCAATAGCGCAGGGGATGGGCGGTATCCCAGCGGAGCAGCATTGGCCAATCGAGGGGTTGATTGCCCCACAGGGCAGCTTGGGTTGGATTTAGGGGTAGGAGCAGGCGCAAGGATTCTAGGGGGGCACCGATTTCCCCTTGGGCACACACCGTCGTTGCTGTGGCTGCCATGAGGCGCAACCAAGCCATCACAAGGGTATTGGGATTACCGATCAAGGCTGCCCCTTGGCGATCGCTATAGTAGTGCCGCAATTGATTGCTCCAGAAGCAGAGCATCTCTAGTCCGCGGAAGAGAAGATAACTCCCCTGACCCACCATGGCACAGAGGAGATAGAGGGTACCCCTGATGATCCGCCGTTTCCAGTGCTTGCCATAGGGAGGGGCAAAGCGATCGCCCCAACGGCTGCACCAACAGTACAGGTCATAGGGCAGTTGCAATAGCAGTACAAGGGGGGTCACTAGGGTATTCAGCCCCAGCCGTAGTTGGGCAATTTCACTGGCCATTAAAGCCAGCAGTTCCTCGCCAGAGAGCGATCGCAATAGACCTTCGCTGACAATAATGCGGCGCTGCCAGCGTCCATAGCTAAAAATGATCGGTGCTGCCGTCATCAAGCAGCCTATTTGGGGACGGGGTTGCCACCACGACCACGACAAACGCCCCAAGAGCGTCACCGTTTCGGGGCTATACTCCTCAAGTTCGCCAAGACTCAGAGGGCGCAAACCATAGCCAGCTCGCAATCGCCATGACCACAGCCAACTGCCACCACTGAGTAACCCCAATCCCAAGCAACCCACTAAAAACCAAGCTATTACCCCTTCCCAGCCCCGCAGGAGTGTCAGTGGATCATTGGCGTAGTTAAGGAGGCTCGCAATCAAAACCTGTAGCGGTTTTTGGAGTAGCCACGCGATCAGCAGCAGCGTTGCCCCCTGACTCAGCCATAAATAGAGGCGAGGCACCGGTCGCAGTTGCATAGGCGGCCTTGAACTCGGCGCTGAAACACACTCAAGGTAGGAGGAAGTGGGTTCCTCATCCAAATAGCGTTCTAACTCTGGCAGATGTTTTTCTGCCCAAGCCCGAATGGAGGGGAGGGGCGATCGCGCTAGAAGTTGACACAGATCAATGGCCTCTTGCCACTGGCGGGTGTGGGCATAGGCTTTAATCAGGTGCAGATGAGCCTTGAGACCTTCGCGGCGTTGACCGTGGCTGGCAATGACGGCTTTGAAGGCAGCGATCGCCAGTTGATAATCTCCGCGATTAAAGGCCGCTAAACCCGCAATATAGCGAGGATCTAAGCGAAAATCGGATTCTGGATCGGGCATACTTGAGTATTCCCCAGATCACGGTTGCTGGTTACCACCAAGGGCGTGGGCTTTCAAATCCTCTAGGGAGACATACTCAAGGGCACTGACATGGGTTGCTTCCAGAATTACTGGGGGAGCTACGTCAGCCTCTAGGGCCTCCCGCCAACGGGAGGCACACAGACACCAGCGATCGCCCGGTTTCAGCCCCGGAAATTGATAGGCGGGCACTGGCGTCGAAAGATCATTGCCCCGCGAACGGGTAAAGGTGAGAAATTCGGCGGTCATTTGCGCACAGACCACATGGGCACCGACATCTCCTGCCCCCGTCCGACAAAAACCATCGCGATAGAATCCTGTGAGTGGATTTTGACAGCAGCACACCAGGGGTGTTCCCAACACATTCATTGCCGTCATCACCAATGCCCCTAAGTCATCAACCTAAGTCTAGCTATAGCATAGGAGGTTTCCCAATGTTCCTACAGCAAACCAACCAATCCTTCACAAATAAGTTAAACTAAGGGGCAGTGTAGCTACAAAAATGTTTGACCTATGCCTAGCGTTGTTCCCCAAGAGCGGCAACAGGTTACTCGCAAGCACTACCCCAACTACAAAGTCATTGTTCTCAACGATGACGTCAATACGTTTCAGCACGTGGCTGCCTGTTTGATGAAATACATTCCCAATATGACCAGCGATCGCGCGTGGGCATTAACGAATCAAGTTCATTACGAAGGCCAAGCCATTGTTTGGGTGGGACCCCAAGAACAGGCGGAACTGTACCATGAGCAACTTTTGCGGGCGGGGCTGACAATGGCACCCCTTGAACCCGCATAGGCATTGCCCTTTGTAAAGCCTGTTATCACCGCTATTAAAAACTTTGAATCCTGTTACCTTTCTTCATATGTCAGGATAAAAGGTAGTTTCAAAGATTGAGGAACTGCCTATGGCCGTCACTACGCCCAAACGTCCACCGCGCTTAACGCTTCAGGTGTTGGACATTGCCCCTGAGACGACGGCAATTCGCTGCCTAGATTGGGATCGCGATCGCTTTGATATTGAGTTTGCCCTTGAAAATGGCACCACCTACAATTCCTTTCTGATCAAAGGGGAACAGATTGCCCTCGTAGATACGTCCCATGCCAAGTTTGGTGATCGCTACCTCGAGCAACTCTGGCAACTAGTGAACCCCAGTGACTTGAACTATCTCATCGTCAGCCATACCGAACCCGACCACAGTGGCCTCGTCAAGGATGTATTGGCAAAAGCCCCCCATGTAACCGTGGTGGCCTCAAAGGTGGCATTGCAGTTTCTGGGGGATTTGATCCATCAGCCCTTTAGTCAGCGACAGGTGAAAAATGGCGATCGCCTTGACTTGGGGAAAGGGCATATTCTTGAATTTGTCATGGCACCCAATCTCCACTGGCCCGACACCATCCTCACCTATGATCACGGCACACAGACCCTATTTACCTGCGATGTCTTTGGTGCCCACTTCTGCAATGATGATCCTTTTGACAGCGAACCGGAACTACTAGAACCCGATTTCAAGTTTTACTACGATTGTCTGATGGGGCCTAATGCCCGCTCCGTTCTTTCGGCCTTCAAGCGCTTGGAACCCCTGCCCCCCGTGCAATTGGTGGCCACAGGCCATGGCCCACTGCTGCGCTATCATCTCCCGCAATGGCTAGATTCCTACCGCAACTGGAGTCAAGAACAGGCCAAAGCGGCAACGACGGTGGCTATTTTCTACGCCGCCAACTATGGTTATGCCAATGCTCTTGCCGAAGCGATCGAACGGGGGGCAGCCAAAACCGGTGTGGTGGTTGAAAAAATGGATCTGCTCACCGCTGAACCCCAAGATATTCGCGAACTCACCGAGATTGCTGCAGGAATCATTATTGGTACCCCACCCACCACTGCCGTGGCGAAAACGGCACTGAGTACCATTCGCGCTGCCGCCCATGCCAAGCAGGCGATTGGGGTCTTTGAAAGTGGTGTGGCCGATGCTGAACCGGCCTATCCCCTGCTCAACCAGTTTCGGGATGCGGGACTGACGCCTTCATTTCCTGTGATTCGGGTCACAGCAACTCCCACCGATGCCCTCTTTCAAGAGGCGGAAGAAGCGGGTACCGACATGGGTCAATGGCTGTTGCGCGATCGCACGGTCAAGCAGATGAAAGCCTTGGATACTGACCTCGATAAAGCCTTGGGTCGCCTGAGCGGTGGGCTATACATTATCACCGCCCAAAAAGGTGCCATTAACAGTGCCATGTTGGCCTCTTGGGTGGCGCAGGCCAGTACCGAACCTCTTGGGGTTTCCATTGCCGTGGCCAAGGATCGGGCCATTGAGTCCTTCCTACACGTGGGGGATGCCTTTGTCCTCAATGTTCTTGAAGAAGGGAACTACCAGCCCCTGATGCGCCATTTCCTGAAGCGCTTTCCACCGGGCGCCGATCGCTTTGCCCATGTGAAAACCTATCCAGCCAGTAATGGCAGTCCCATTTTGGCTGATGCCCTTGCTTACATGGAATGCACAGTAGTCAGCCGTCTTGATGCCCACGATCACTGGATTGTCTATAGTACTGTTGACAGTGGCCGCGTCTCAAAACCCGATGGCATGACTGCCGTTCACCATCGCAAAGTGGGGAACCATTACTAAACTTGGGCACTCCCTACCCAAAGTGCGCTAGACTAGGTTTGCTGCGGACGTGGCGGAATTGGCAGACGCGCTAGATTTAGGTTCTAGTACCGCAAGGTGTGTGGGTTCAAGTCCCTCCGTCCGCATCCTAGGGATTAGCAATTGAGTACAAAGTTTGCAATTCACTCTTAAGAAAGGGGTGGCAGCAAGCTTCCCCATAGTGCAGATTTAGAAAAATGGACACAACTGGACTCGAACCAGTGACCCCCACGATGTCAACGTGGTGCTCTAACCAACTGAGCTATGCGTCCTCGGAATTACTAATATACCATACATGCGCTTAGGTTTTGAGCAATTTGACCGTCACATTTGTATCCATGCGATCGCTCAAGGAGCGGGTGGCCACCCCCAAAATGACGGGTTCAGTCACCCCCGGTTCAGGATGTTCGATGGTTCGTGCAATCACCGTCAGGCGATCGCTCCCTCGGCCGAGCCGTCCCAAGGAAAATAAATCATTCGCTGCCTGTACCAGCGTTGCCTCAAGGGTACTGCTCTCAATGTCCGGGGGCACTGTGATCACGACTTGCGTTGCTCCGTTGTCATAGACGAGGGTGTATTTGCCAGCACCGGGCACTGGGGAGTGCACAATCGGTACAATACTCAAGGCAAAGAGTCCCACTGTCACAACACCGAGAAACCCCGTAATACCAACAAAGCGAAAGCGCACACCCCAGCGAAAAACAAATGTGAGTGCGGTTAAGCCAGCCATGACAAGGGTGGCAATGCCAGCCCAGCGGCTATAGGTGGCAAAATCGGCGGGGGTCAGCACTACTCTTCCTCCTCATTACTGACAAAACCATTCCCAGGGGCTTGATCCTGCTGCAACGCTGCCCGCAGGGTATGCCATGTCAATGTCGCACACTTAATCCGCACCGGAAACTGAGCCACCCCCTGCATGACATTGAGCTTGCGAAACTCCCGAGGGAACTCAAACTGCCCCTTCATCATCGCTTGGAACTGCTCCACCATTTGTAGGGCACGACTCACCGGTTGCCCCCGCAGGGCATCGGCCATCAAATCCGCTGAGGCCATGGCGATCGCACAGCCTTCCCCCTCAAACTGAATATCCTGAATGATTGTCTCCCCCTGCTCATTGGTGCCTAGGGCAACAGTTAAATCAATTGTGTCGCCACAGGAAGGGTTATGTCCCCGCTGCTGACGATCCACAGGCTGAGTGCGGCCACGGTGGCGAGGTTTCTTGTAGTGCTCTAGGATGACTTGCTGGTAGAGAGTGCGGAGATTATTAAGAGACATTTAGAATACTCTATGCTCAGTGCATTTTCTCAAGGATTTTATAAACTATATTAACGGCTAAGGGCGGTGAGACTTTGCCAAAAAAGCATCAAGGTGGCTGCTGTGCCGACACCAAACATCAGAGAGCGACCAAGGGGAAAGTTGGCAATATAGCAGATGCTGTACAAAAAGCGAGCCGCAACGAAACTGAGGCTGGCGATCGCCACCGTTGAATTATGCACCCCCGCAAAAAGGGTCAGCAACACTGCCGCCGCAAAGGGCATAAAGGTTTCAAAGCTATTTTCGTGTGCCCACACCGCCCGCTGCGCAAAGGGGGGCAGTTTCTCAAAGAGGGCACGGGGAGCCGCCATATCAAAGCCCGCCTGCAAGCGCCCCACCACAACAAAAATGTAGGGGAAATAGATCAGCAGCGTTGCTGTCAGTAAACTGGCGGCTAGTAGCCAAGGGATATTGCTCAACATCACCTAGACTCGCTCCAACACTGGCAGCACACCACTGAGCACCCCATCGCGAGGGGGCAATTCCTCACAGAGAATTTCGCAAGAGTTATTGGGACTTTCAATCAACTTCACCTTATGCAGCGTCGCCCCCAACTGGCGAATCGGCTCCTGCAACAACTGGGCAATGTAAATGGCGATATTCTCTGCCGTCGGCACCACCGTCGCAAAATAGGGAATATCTTTATTCAAAAACGTGTGATCCAAAGGTTCAATCACCTGTTCCTTGAGTACCTCCTCGAGCTTGATCAAATCAACAATCATGCCCGTCCGCGGATGAATCGCCCCCTTGACCGTAATCTCCACGTGGTAGTTGTGGCCATGGCCGTGGGGGCGAGCACACTTGCCATAGATGCGGCAGTTTTCTTCGTAGCTGAGATCCTCAAGGGCTAGACGATGCGCCGCACTAAAGTGAGCACCAACAGAAAGATAGGCTTCCATAGGGTCTCCCGTGTAGTCCGCCCAAAGGCGGGGGTGTTCAAACAGTTGAATGCGCACAAGGGGTAAATGGGGAGAGAGTCGATCCCAAATCACCCGTGCAATATGTTCAGTCGTGGGTAATGTGGCTTGAAACTCTGGCCACACCTCATTGAGATAGGAAAAATTCAGGGGTTCAATGACTTCACGGCGAATGATGTGCTTGACATCCGATAGGTTCAACACCATGCCAAAGTCATCAACAACGCCCCCCATTGAAACAAACAACTCATAGTTATGACCGTGGCCGGGAAAGCGACTATTGGCACCAAACCGAGCCAAATTCTCTGCTTCAGACCATTCTGGCAACCAGTAGCGATGACTGGCGGCAAACTCAGCACGGCGGTGAATAATACAATTCATGTCAAGTTATGAAGATTTGCAACAATTCAGCAATCTCCCCCTATCCTAACGGATTCTGGTTCCCCCAACCATTGGCTTTTTTGGCACATTTCCCTAAAGTCCGCCAAGGATGAAAGGCTTTTGCCGTACTTGGCCAATCAGCCAGCGCAGACTGTGGTTACTGAGAATCGATAAAGGCCCCATGACCATCAGGGATTTCACCTCTGCACGGCTAATTTTAACTAACCCTCCCGGTTGCAGCATCGCCGTCGAGTGAGTGAGTTCCCGTAGGGTGGCATAGGCAAAGAGCAGCGGCAGCACGCAAAAGAGGCGAATCGGAATTGCCGCCTTGGGCACGGATAGCAAGTAGGCTTGAGCTTCATCGAGATCATGCCAAGCAAGGGCAATCAATTCCTTAATGGCGGCATGATTTTGCTCAAGATGTTCAGCACTGAGGATGGAGTGGTGGCTACTGCCTTGGAGCAGCAGAGATTCATTGGGGATATAGATCGAGTTTTCGTGCTCCGCATCCCAAGCAATATCCTTGAGAATGTTCACCGTTTGCAGCGCTTCACCAAAGGCAGCGCAGCGCTTGAGGAGTACTTGGTATTCATCGGCACCAATGCTGGGGGAATGCTCGTACCACAAATCCGTCAGGAGATAGCCAACGGTACCCGCGACGTAATAACAGTACTCCTTATATTCATCGAGGGTTTGAATGCGAATGCCATTGGGATAGAGGTTAATAAATTTTTTCATCCCATGCACCATTTCGCTCACCCAGCGTTGGACGTGCTGTTGGGACGTGAGGGGCAAAGAACGGTAGAGGGCAAAGACGAGTCTCGTATTTTTCACCAGTTGGACATGGGCTGGCTCCCCCTGAACCCCCCGTGCCGTTTCACCATAGCTATTGGCTAGATCGGCACTGTCAAAACACTCCAGCAGGTGATCCAATAGAGCTGTTTTTGCGGGGACACTGGCAACCGGATCATCCTCAACGGTATCGGCAATGCGACAGATGAGATAGGCCACCAGAACCGCCCGACCCAAATTTCCGGGGAGGAAGCGAATACTGAGGGCAAATGTGCGCGAGACTTGGGGGAGTATCTCTTGGCAAAAGCGCTCAGCATCCTTGACGGAAACTGGGTTCTCCAGCACCATTTGAATCATATGGGGGTTCACTCCTACACGCATTGATCGATAGTTGAGTCAATCCTCGACCGTTCCTCAGGCCAACACTCTAGGGCAGTCAATTCACGATTCTCCAAAAGGGTCTCGCGATCGCAACCCAGCAGGGGATGACTTCCACAAACAAGGATTGAGCAAAATCTATAGCTATCATACTCATTTTTGTTTGTCTAGGTGGCCTGTGACAGTTGCCGAGATTGCCTGAGGTAGAATGGTGGATAGCTCACAATTTGCCAGAACAATAACATAGCTTCAACAATTAACAACGGTATCAGATTTGGCGGAAAATGCCTCTCGTCCACCATAGCGGACGCTTGAGTGTGACACTCTTTCCATTGGTCAGTTTCTAAATTGCCCGCGATCGGTCTATCCAAAAGTTAAGACGGTAATGATAAAACAATGACCTCATGCCTCGTCCTTGTGCCCCAAGGGGCAGAATATCAAGCGGTACAACGAGGGCTACAGGCGTCCAAGGGGGTGATTATTCCGATCCGAGCGGGGGCAGCCACAGTGACCACACCGGCATTGATCAGTGCCCTCAGGGAATCGCCTGCCATGGTTCTCATCTTGGGGGTCTGTGGCGGCTTACGTCCTGATGATCGCATCGGTGAAGTGGTGGTTTATGCCACGTGTCAGGATGAAACAGGGCAAACGTATTCTTTAGACCAGACGTTATCGGCGAAATTAGCGCCTGCTTGGCGACGGGTAAAAGGCATCACAACCGCAAGAACCCTTTCTCAGGCTCAGGAAAAACAGAGTCTTGCGGTTCGCTGGGGGGTGGAGGTGGTGGATATGGAAGGGGTGCCACTCCTCAAGGCTTTAGCGGGAATGCCGGTGGTGATGGTGCGGGTGATCAGTGATGGTGGCGATCGCGACCTCCCCGATTTGAGTCAAGCCTTTGATGCTCAAGGCAATTTGCGGCCGGGGCCACTGGCTATTGCAATGCTGCGCAACCCCCGTGGGGCGGCACATTTGATTCAAGGCAGCCTCAAAGCCCTCAAGGTGCTCACAAGAATTGCCCCAGAGATTGTGCAGCAACTCAATGGCTAAGATAGGGGTAGCCAGCTTGGAGAACGCTGTGGCGCAGCTCATTGGTGAAATTTTGGGCGATCGCTATGAACTCCTGCGCGAACTGGGGTCTCATCCGGGGCGACGCACCTATCTGGCGTTGGATCGGCGGCGCTATGAACAGGTGGTGCTGAAGCTGCTGCTTTTTGGTGGCGGCATGACATGGGACGACTTTAAGCTCTTTGAACGGGAAGCGGCTGTGCTGCAAACCTTGGATCATCCGGCCATTCCCCGCTATCTCGACTACTTTGAAATCAATACCCCTGATCTCAAGGGCTTTGCTTTGGTGCAAACCTACATTGAGGCAAAATCCCTCGCCACATGGCAAGCAGAAGGACGAGTGTTTAGTGAAGAGGATTTGCGGCTGTTGGCCGATCGCCTGCTGGATATTTTGATCTATCTCCATGGCCGTCAACCACCGGTGATTCACCGCGATATTAAGCCGACAAATATTCTCTTGGGCGATCGCTCCGGTCATGATCTTGGCAAGGTCTATCTTGTGGACTTTGGGGCGGTACAAACCGCGATCGCAGGCAGCACCCGAACCGTGGTGGGTACCTATGGCTATATGCCCCCGGAACAATTCGGCGGTAAAACCCTACCCGCCAGTGATCTCTACGCCTTGGGCATGACCCTCATCTACTTAGCAACCGGCACTCCCCCCGATGAGCTGCCGCAAAAGGAACTGCGGGTTCAATTTCAACCCTTGGTCTCCTTGAGTCCCCCTTTTATCCGCTGGCTCGAAAAAATGGTCGCGCCCGCCCTTGAGGAGCGATTTGACTCCGCGACTGCGGCTCGCCAAGCCCTAAAGCGACTGGACACATCACCCCACGAGGCCTCACTCATAACAAAAACGCCGCCCTACGGCTCCCGCCTACAGGTGAGAGAAACACCCCAAGGGCTACTGGTGCAAATTCCCCCGGTTGGATTTAATGTCAGTCTCCTCTTCCTGATTCCCTTTGCAGTGGCTTGGAATGGGTTTTTGGTCGTCTGGTACAGTCTAGCGATTAGTTCTGGCTTTTGGCTGATGGCTGTTTTTGCTACTGGTCATCTTGCTGTCGGTTTAGGCCTCATTGGCGGCATTCTTTACATGCTATTGGGATGGCAGGTGCTGATGGTCACCCGTAAGGATCTGCGCTTCTATGAACATATCCTTGGTTTCCGCTGGCGTCGTCCCAAAGTCCTGCCGCTTGAAGTGATTGAACAGATTGAATTTCAGCCCCACAGCACGTACCGCGATCGCGAGGGCGATCGCCAAGAGCTATCGAGCAAACTGGTGATTCGTGCCGGTAGCCAAGCGATCGAACTGACTGAAAATGCCCTTAGCGTGACCTCAAGGGATCTGGAATGGTTGGCCTACACCCTTGGCCGCTATCTGGGGCGACGGGTCACACAGGCTCGTCAGGATGTCCGAAGTGCTTGAGAACATCACCACTGAGGCGGCAGATACGCCAGTCAGGTAGCACAGTCGCACCGATGCGCTCATAGAATTGAATCGCGGGAGTATTCCAGTCCAAGACGCTCCACTCGATACGGCCATAGTCGCGATCGCTGGCTAGCCGGGCTAATGCCTTCAGAAGAGCAGTGCCCACCCCTTGACGCCGATAGGCGGGGAGGACAAACAAATCCTCTAGCCAAAGGCCGGGGCGGGTGAGGAATGTGGAGTAGGTGGTGAAAAACAGGGCATAGCCAATAACGTCTGTGGGGGTATGGGCAAGGAGTACCTCGGCATAGGGGCGATCGCCAAACAAATGCTGCCGCAGCGCTTCCTCTGTGCCCGTTACTGCGTGGCTGAGCTTTTCATAGGCCGCAAGCGCTTGGATCAGTTGGAAGATGATTGGAACATCCGCCGGGGTCGCTGCACGAATCGCAAAGGAGAAAGACACGCTAACCCAAACTAAATTGAGCGCAGCCAACCAGCACTCAGAGCAACGGTAAGCGCCATAAACAACACTGTCAAAGTCCACGTGGCACGGTTTAAGGTCGCTTCTGCACTTTTGGTGCTGGTAAAGAGCTGGGCTTGACCGCCAATACCACCGAGGCCATCCCCCTTGGGACTGTGGAGCAAGACCAATACAATCAGGCCAACTGCTGAAAATGCCCACAGACCAATGGCAATTTTTTCAATCATCCTCAACCTCGCTGGCGATGCGAATCTATACAACTTGACCTCTCCCTCATCTTACCGCAAGCCTAGGAGCCAATGGCACAATACAAGATAGGCGTTTTGAACGTGCCCCATGAACCAGCAAAATCTGCTTCAGCAATTGCTTTTAATTGGTGTCGGCACCACCTCCCTTGTGGCCGAGAAGTTGCGTCAAGTGAGCGACCAATGGGTGAAAGAGGGACGCCTCAATGCCGATCAGGCCAAGGCAATGGTGGATGAAGTCCTTGCCCACCTCAAAGAAGATGCCGCCTCCCTCGATGAAGCGGTGCAACGACAAACGCGCCAGTTTCTAGAGAGCTTGGGGGTGCCACAACAGTCAGAAATTGATGAACTGCGGGGACGCATTGATCGCCTAGAACGGGACGTTAGGGAGTTAAAAAATCGCTCATGGTAAGACAACGGGTGCATCGAGCCTACGGCTGGCTCCTCTGTGGTATTGTCCTAGTAGTGGTATGGTTGGTGGCCGCTCCGATCGCGATCGCCAGTGTGCCGCTGGAAGCGTCAACGGAGGCTGCGGGACTTATGGGGAATCCAAAGGTGGTGACCACTCCTTCAGGTTTGCAATACGAAGATATTGTTGTCGGCTCAGGGGCGCAGCCTCAAGTGGGCGATCGGGTAACGGTGCACTACACAGGAATGCTCACCGATGGCCGCATTTTTGATAGCTCCCGCGATCGCGGTCAGCCCTTCCAATTTCAAATTGGTGTCGGTCAAGTCATCAAAGGCTGGGATGAAGGAGTTGGCTCAATGCACGTCGGGGGGCAGCGGCGGCTGATTATTCCCCCGAACCTAGGCTATGGTGCACGCGGTGCCGGCGGGGTCATTCCCCCTAATGCGACGCTGATTTTTGACGTTGAACTTTTGAGTGTGCAATAGGATTGAACTCGGCAAGGGATGCCCAAGGCCAAGGTACTGTATATCTGCCGCGAGTGTGGTGCCGAGTCTCTGCAATACTTTGGTCGCTGTCCCAACTGTGGTCAGTGGAATACCCTTGATGAGCAGGTGGTTACCCCTGTAGAGACCGCTGCTCGACGCACAACCTCCCGAAAATCGACCGCTCCCCACCCCCTCAGCGCCAAGGCCTTAGGAGAGATTAGCGAACAGACCCAGAGCCGTTCTGCCTCTGGATTTGCTGAGTTGGATCGGGTTTTGGGAGGGGGGATTGTGGTTGGCTCCCTCGTGTTGGTGGCCGGCGAACCGGGAATTGGCAAGTCCACGCTTTTGTTGCAGATGGCAGCCACCTTGGGGCAACAGCAGCGGGTGCTCTATGTCTGTGCAGAGGAATCGGCGCAGCAGGTGAAATTGCGATCGCAACGCTTGGGCATTGCTGCCCCCCCTTCCCTTTATCTCTTGGCCGAGACGGATTTAGAGGTCATCCTGCAGGAACTTACCCATCTGCAACCCCATCTGGCGATTATTGATAGCATCCAAGCGGTGTATCTGCCCCAACTGACGGCTGCCCCCGGCTCGGTGTCTCAGGTCCGTGAGGGCACAGCCGCCTTGATGCGCTTAGCCAAGCGGGAGCAAATGAGTTTATTTATTGTGGGGCATGTCACAAAGGAAGGGGCGATCGCCGGTCCGAAGGTGCTGGAACATTTGGTGGATACCGTGCTCTACTTTGAGGGCGATCGCTTTGCCAGTCACCGCCTCGTACGCGCTGTCAAAAACCGCTTTGGTGCTAGTCAAGAAATTGGCGTTTTTGAAATGGGCGCGCAGGGCTTAGCCGAGGTCACGAATCCCTCCGCGCTGTTTTTGGGCGATCGCGAGCCAACCCCCGGTACCGCCACCATTGTGGCCTGTGAAGGCACCCGTCCGCTTGTGGTTGAGTTGCAAAGTTTGGTCAGCCCCACCAGTTATCCCTCTCCGCGCCGCACGGCCACGGGCATTGAGTACAATCGCTTTTTGCAAATTCTCGCCGTCCTAGAAAAACGCCTAGGGGTGCCCCTCTCGAAGCTAGATGCCTATGTGGCGTCCGCTGGCGGGCTGAATGTGGCGGAACCCGCTGCTGATCTCGGGGTGGCGGTGGCTGTTGTGGCTAGTTTTCGCGATCGCTGGGTACAACCCCAAACCGTGATCATTGGCGAAGTGGGCTTAGGGGGACAGGTGCGAGCGGTTTCCCAGTTAGAATTACGGCTGCGGGAGGCGCTGAAGTTGGGATTTCGCCGTGCCATTATTCCCCAAAGCCAAGCCTGTGCGATCGCGGGGCTAGAAATTTATCCTGTACATCGTGTCACCGATGCCATTGTGGCTGCCCTTGCCCCCATGACCACTGAGGAATCCCCCTGAGGGCTATCCTTGCGAGTCCAATTTATCCCTAAGATGTCTGAGACAAATACCCCATTGGTGCAGCGGCAGTGCAAAGCCAGTTGTGACAAGATACACTTCCGCCATCAACGGACTCAATTGCTGACACAGTTCCCCTAGGCGATCGCGAAAACAGCGGCCACTGGCATAGGCAGGAACAACTCCCCAGCCCACCTCTTCAGCAACAAAAATGAGTTGAGCGGCACACCCTTGCACACTCGCTAGGAATTCAGTAACGGTTGCTTGCCATTGATCTTGAGATTGATCTAGGCAATTGGCCACCCATGTTCCCAAGGAATCCACAAGGGCACAATGATCAGGCGGCAGGTCACGCAGCAGGGCAGCCAGTTCGAGGGGGCACTCCCGCAATTGCCACTCAGCGGGGCGGCGAGCACGGTGCTGTTCAATCCGCTGCAACCATTCTGTATCCTCTGGGGGGGCGATCGCCGTCGCAATATAAATCACCGGTTGTTCGCTTTGGGTAGCAACGGCTTCTGCCCATTCACTCTTGCCACTGCGACTCGGACCGGTCACCAAGACATGATCAGGCATGATTAGGCACTGTTGGTTAACTCAACTGTCGGGGATCAAGACGTTCTCCCAAGCCCTCACCAAGGAGCGACAGACCCACGACCAGCAATGTCATGGCTAGCCCCGGAAAGAGCGTCGTCCACCAGATGCCCACCGACAACCCATCCAAGGCCTGTCGCAGATCCTGCCCCCACTCTGGTACCTGCGGCGGTAACCCTAAGCCCAAGAACCCCAGCCCTGCCAAGGTCAGGATGGCATCGGCAGCATTGAGGGTAAAGAGCACGGGGATACTGGGAAGCACATTCACCAAAAGATACCGCTGCAGAATGCGGGGGGTCGAGGCGCCAAGGGCGCGGGCAGCTTCAATAAAGACCTCATTTTTTAGGCTCACCGTGTGGTTGCGCACAACGCGATAGTACTGGGGAATATAGGCGACACTAAGGGCGATCGCCGCATTGAGCACCCCCTTGCCGACCACAAAGGCCACCGTTACCGCTAGGAGTAGCCCCGGCAACGTGTAAATCGTATCCATGAAAAAGAGCAACCCGCGATCGAGCCAGCCCCCGCGGTAGCCACTCAACAATCCCAAGGGCACCCCCACCACCAAGCTCAAAAGCGTTGCCACCAAGACCACCTGCAAAGCCGCTTGGGCACCAAAAATCGTGCGGGAAAAGACATCATAGCCCAAGCGATTCGTACCAAACCAGTGCTGCGGCGAAGGCGGCGCGTGAATCGGAAAGTCAAGAAATTCTTGGGGATTGGCAATCCAACCGAGGGCTTGGCCAAGGGGAGCAAGAACCGCCAGCAGCAAAAAAGCCCCACAAATGACCGCCCCCACCAGCAATAACCGATCCGAGAGGCTGAATTTCTGCCAACGGGAGTAGAGCATCACCCTATCCCAAGAGAGTGGCAAGTAGAGCCTTCTGGGTATGGAGACGATTTTCCGCCTGCTCCCAAACCCGAGACTGCGGCCCTTCAAGAACACTGGCCGTAATTTCCTCGTCGCGGTGAGCCGGCAGGCAATGGAGAACGATCGCCCGTGGATCCGCAAGGGCTAGCAGTTGATCATTAATTTGGTAGGGCTGAAAAATGGGCTGGCGATCGCCCGCTTCTGCTTCCTGTCCCATACTCGCCCAGACATCCGTGTAAAGCGCATGGGCACCCTTAGCCGCGGCCTGCGGATCCGTGAGAACGGTCACTTCACTCTTACCGCCACTCAATGCCTTGGCTTGCGTCACAATATCGGGCAAAGGGGCAAACGGCGGTGGCGAAGCCACCCGAATATTCACCCCCAAGAGGGCACAGCCCAGTAGTAAGGAATGCGCCACATTATTGCCATCGCCAATGTAGCAGAGGGTCAGTCCTGCCAATGTGCCAAAGGATTCCCGGAGCGTCAGCAAATCCGCCAAAATCTGACAGGGATGCTCGCGATCGGTGAGGGCATTAATCACGGGTATGCGGGCATAGTCGGCAAAAAGTTGCAGTTCTGCCTGACCATAGGTGCGAATCGCCACCGCATCCAAATAGCGATCCAATACCCGTGCTGTATCGGGCAACGGTTCACCACGCCCCACCTGCATGGATTGGGGATTCAGGTCAATGACTTGGCCGCCCAGTTGGTACATCGCCACCGTAAAGCTGACACGGGTACGGGTCGAAGCCTTCTGAAACAGCAGCCCCAAGACCTTAGGACACTGGGAAGCCACCTTGCCGATTTTCATCTGTGCTGCTAAATCCAGCAGATATTCCGCCTCTGCCCGTGAGAGGTCGGCGATGCTCAGCAAATCACGCCCCCGCAGTGTTTCCATCACAAATCTCCCCACCAAAACTGGTATCCACTCATGGTAGCAACCTCAGAGGTCTTCCAAATGTACAAATACAACCCTTTTCTAAAATATGGGGGGCATTAAGGAACGCCGAACCCGTCCAAAAGTCACCTTCTAAGAGGTCTATCCTTCCGAGGCGCCCAACCGTGGCTCTGTCCCTGCAAGGAGGCGCTGAATATTACTCTGGTGTCGCCAAATCACAAAGGCACCTGCAATCACGCTAAAGCCGACAAAGGGCCACGACTGTGTAAAGAACCAAAACCAGAAGGGCAAGGAGATAGCAGCAGTGATTGAACTCAGGGAGACAATGCGGCTGGCCGCCAAGACCACGAGAAACACCCCAAAGGTGGCCAAAGCCGTGGGGGCATTGAGGGCGAGGAGCACCCCTAAACTAGTGGCAACGGATTTGCCGCCGCGCCAGCCCAACCAAATCGGCTTACTGTGGGCTAGAACCGCAATGAAGGCGATCGCCAGCAGCACAAATTCCAACCAAGTGGTCGGTACTGTACTCCAAGATTGCCCCAGAACCCATCGCGCCAAAAGAACTGCCCCTAGTCCCTTGCCCACATCGACTAAAAACGTCACTAGTCCGGGGCCTTTGCCCACTACCCGCAGCACATTGGTCGCCCCCGTTGAGCCAGAGCCATGCTCACGAATATCAATCCCCCGCAGCGCTTTGGTCAAGAGGTAGCCCGTGGGAATCGAGCCGAGCAGGTAGCTAGCGAGCGCCAGCAGTCCAAGGATGAGTGCAGTGGTCACAGGAGCCTCCCTACTCAAAGAAATCAGAACTACGGCTAGGACGCAACTGGGGTTCAGGGGCAAAGCCCAAGAGCAAGGGATATTGCAGTAGTGAAAGGCTGACTTGGGGTTGGGAATCATCAATAAGAATTAGAGGGATGTAGTCCTCCTGCTCGAGGCGATCGGCACGAAAGGCCAAGGCATCCGCAGATTCAAAGAGCGCCACCCCCTGATCGGGACCAAAATCTTGGCGACTAATGCCCAAGCAATCCTGCAAGCCGCGTCGCCAGTCCCCCAGCCGCTCAGGGGAATCAGCTAAGACCAAAACCCGCAACATATCGCCATAGAAGTCCCGCAGGATTGAAATGATTGCCGAGGCAACAAGGATATTTTGCAACCGACTGGGGAGCGATCGCAGGGCACCCCGTCCCCCAAGATCAAAGAACCAACTTTCTACCCGCTCAGCATGAACTTGCTCAAACGTGCGTCGCAACTGCCAAGGAGGGCCATAGTAGTTGGGGCTACTCCGATATTGCTCTAGCAAACGGCGAATCCGATCCGCTTCCTCCTGAAATCCCTCATCGAGAACTAACTTGGGCGGCGTTGTCGCTGTTGCTGCTGGGGCAGGGGCAGTTTCCACGACAGCGGGCGTCGGGGGCAGCAATTCCATTTCCTCAACGGTGGCCGCCAACTCCTGCATGCTCTTGACGAGAAATTCCTTGAACCCCTGCACTCGAATCGCGAGTTCTTGGGAGGCACCCACAAAGTTGCGGCGGAGCTCCTGTTCAATGCGTTCCTTGCGCCGTTCTAGTTGCTCAATCGTGAGTTGCAGACTTTGTTGCCGCTCTTCAAGGGACTTGAGGCGATCGTGGACGAGACGATGAAACTCAGCATCAAGGGCTTGAATTTCAGCTTTGAGGGCATCCCGTTGAGCTTTGAGGGCAGTTAGTTCCTCTGGGGTAGGTTCAGAGGCATCAGTCACCGTAGGGTCATCCGTCATTGCGAACCGTGGAAATAAAGGCTGTGCGTGGGCAGCGTTCTTGGAGGCATTGTACTAAAGTTTTGACGTCAGACAGAATCGGCAGAAAGTGGATATTCTTGACCTCCCGAAAATAAAAGAGGACGGGGAAGGCCGGCCAAAAGACCTCCCAGTGCTGCCATTGCTGATAGGGAAAGTGACGAATCTGTTGGCTGCCCCGATAGACATCGAGAGCGGTTGCCGTAAACTCCAAGCGCAGCGTCGCCGCCTGCACAGCCAAAAATATCGCAAAGAGCGAAAGGGGCAAGCCCAGCCACCAGCGCAGCCACCACAGGGGCAGACTTAACAGCAGAACCCCTAGAGGAACAGCAAATGAGGGTTGAAGACGTACTGTGGCCAGTGAGGTTCCTTGCATGGTTTTACTCTACTCCTGAGGGGTCGTCGGTTCTTCTAATTGTGGCAAATCCTCTGGAGTGGGAGGAGTTTCCTGTTCAGTGACCTCAGGTGCAGTGGTCTCTAGAGTCGGTTGCTCCAAAGGTGGGGACGGCTTGGATGGAACTCGCGGGCTAACGAGAACAGAACGAGTCGGGCTTTCTGCTTTCTTAAAGGGATTCAGGCGCTGCCAGAAGGGCTTTTGCGGCGTGGGGGGCGGTGTCTCTTCGGCTGCTTTGACGGTGGGTTCTGGGGTTGGCTCTGGTGCAACGGGCGTTTCCTCTACAGGTTCAACGGTGCGTGTTGGTGCCTCTACTGCCGACGTTGGTGTAGGTTCCTCAGCAACGGGGGTCTGAGCGGCAGATTCTTCAACAACAGCTGTTGGCTCTGGGGTCGGCTCGGAGGGAGCGGCGGATTCCTCAACGACAGGTGTTGGCTCTGGGGTCGGTTCAGGGGGGAGGTTGCTGGGGAGATCCGGACTGAGGCTACTTTGAAGATTTTTGGCGGCCAGTTCTCCCCGCAGCAGGCGCGAGAGGACATCCTTGCCATTGGGTTGATAGGTCACGAGGCGGGTAATGGGATTGTAGGGAGAGGGGATGCGCTGACCCTTGCCATCCAGAAGTTCGAGCCGTACCCAGTTATCCCCCGGCTGGAGTCCAGTGAGATAGTAGGCCTGCCAGCGATCGACCGTGAAGGATTGACCATTGATCGTGCAGCGCACCTGCCAGACTTTCTCATTGTTTAATTGTTGATCCAACGGCAGGTTGCTGAGATAAAAATCAAGGAGCACTGGTTCAGCACCATAGGTGTCGCTGGGCTGATTGTAGGTGATCAGGGGAAGACTAGCAGATCGAGTGTCCTCATCTGCGGTATAGAGATGAAAGGCCGTTTGAGCATAGGCAAGGGGATTTTTCAGACTTTCACCCCAAGGGTACACAACAAAAGCACGGAGAAGGTGCGTTCCCGGCTCAAGGTTCGTAAATTCAATGGGGGTGTTCAGGTCATAGACACTGCGGCTGGGCAGATCATCGAGCACCACCTCCACATGGGGGCCTAACCCTGTGCGCTGATCTTGAAACAGGCGCAGCCCTTGGACACTTAGCTTGACGGTGACGTTGCGGCTTTGGAGGGTTTGGTTGGCTTCGGGGGTGAGAATTTTCAGCCGAGGTTCATAGCGATCGAACCAATCCTTCATATCCTCAATGGCTACAGGAGCCGCCACCTCTGCTAGCGAGCCACTGGATTTTGCCGCTGCGATGCCCCCCACTGACCACAGGAGAACGATGCTGAGAACGAAAGCGATCGCCCGTTGCCAACAGACCTGCCAACCCTTCATGCCCACCTCAGATGGTTGTAGTACCAAGGACAATTTTCGCAGATGGGCTACCCATTTCAGCAAGCCAGATCTAGGGAGCACGATCGCCGCTGTAGAGGACATGGCCACTGCTAAATTCTCGCAACTCCCCATTGTTCAGGCGTACTTGCAACGTCCCGCGATCGCTAATGCCCACACCGATGCCCTGCCACCTTTGTGCTCCTTGAACAAGAGTCAGCGATCGCCCCCGTAAAAAATCCCGCTGCGCCGTGATCTGCACCCCTTGGGACTGTTGCCAACACCACAAAAGCTCAGCGCGAATCGCCGCTAGCAGTTCCAGATCCGTAGGCACCGCTTCGGGAGAATGAAGCAGCGTGTGGAGGCTAATGGCTTGGGGAAGACCCATTGCGGCAACATCAACACAGCGGTTAAGTCCCACCCCCACCACCAGCCAAGGGGAACGGCGTTCACAGAGAATTCCCGCCAGTTTCTTGCCCTGAACCATCACATCATTCGGCCACTTCAATTGCAGATGGCGTTCCACCGTTGGTCGCAGCCCACTCAACGCCCGCATCACGGCTATCCCTGCTTGGACACTGGGAGCCACGATCGCCGCCGACTGCGGCAGGATAAAGGAGGCCGTCAACACTCCCTTTGGGGACTGCCAAGTGCGGTTGTACTGACCTCGCCCCCGTGTTTGTGCCTGAGTGTAGATGACTTGACCACCATAGAGTTGATCGGCGTGGTGCAATGCCCATGTATTCGTGCTCTCACAGGTTTCTAGCCACACCAACCAAGGAAATTCCATGGCGATCGCTTACTGGTGCACAGAAACAGATGGCTCAATGAGTGCCCGCAACAGTTCTGGTTTCGGATGCGCCCCTACCCGTTCAAAAAACACCCGAAGGGTCTGATCTAGCCACTGCGCCAGTGCGGCATAGCTTGCGGGAAGGGTTGTGATTTTCGCAGCAACAAAATAGCGATCGCCACTGTGGGGAGCTGGCACAAGAATATTGGCCGCTTGGCAGTTATTCAAGGCAATTTCAATTTGACTGCCACCAATCTCCGCTGGGGCGGTTTGCTCAATCATGGTGGCCAGTTCTTCTAGGGTGGCAGCGCAATCGCGATGGTCAAGGAGCCACGCTAAAACATAGGCTAAGGCTGGGGGTTGGGCGATCGCCACCCGTTCGTGACTGAGCAAAGCGCGATAGGTTGCCAGACTATGGAGGGGACGCTTTTCAAAATTGGCCATCACCACAGCACTGGGGGGAAGATGCTCCCGTAGGCCAAGACGCAGTTGATTGGCACTGCCCTGCCGATGAAAGACGCAGAAGATCGTGTTTTTGCAGACGTAGCGCAAGTATTCCGAGAACTTGACCATCCCCAACTGCAAAATGTCAAAGTTGGGCAGCAGGGCTTGTACCGCCCCTTGGACTTTACTAATGGGTAGCCCTTCCTGCCGCAGGAGCTTGCCACACTCCGAATCACGGCGGTACCAATCGAGAATCTGCCGCGTTTTGGCGATCGCCCCCTCGGCATGGCGAGCCAAACTGACACTCAAGTCCGCACACAAACGACGATTATCGGGATCTAAGGGAATGGCGGAGGGTGGGATGCTGGGCGGCGGCGCTTCAATGGGGGGAGCGGGACTGGCGACAGGTGGGCGGGGTTTTACGGTTGGATCAGGGATGTGGACAAAGGCATCACAAATGGCCTGAAAACTCTTGCCAGCCGCATCTTCGTAGGCGCAGCCAATGACTGTTTTGCCGTACTGCCGTAACTTCTTGGCAAGGGAGCCAAAGCCACCATCGCCGGAGACAATCACAAACGTATCAAAGCGGTCATCCTGAAAAATCAAATCCACCACATCAATCGCCAATTGAATATCAGCAGCATTTTTGCGATTTTCGTAGGAAAAACCAAAGACCTGTACAGGCTCAATGCCCAATTGGTGCATTTCCCGGCGCAGTGGCCCAAGGCGAGCATCACTCCAGTTGGCATAGGCACGTTGCAGCAGCACCCGCTCGATGGGGTAGGCTTGGCGAATATGGGCTTGGATGGCAGCGAGGGAGATTTTGGCCACATCTGCGGCTTTGATGTTGTAGCCTTTGATCAGGTTTTCAATGTCGTAGAAAATAGCGGTACGACGCGGGCCATTTCCAGAAGTGCGGGTTTCAAGGTGTTGCAGTCTTTCCTCTAAACGTTGGAGGAGGTCTTCGATCTGGGGGGTTAGGGAATGACGTTGACGATCTTGCACCCAAGTGCCCACCCATGCCCCCGCAGAACTGACCGCCACCACAGGAAGCGGTTCACGGGTAAGGGCGACGGCGAGGGAACCCGCCACAATCGCTCCTAAAGGAGGTATGCACCAGTTCTGCCATGCCATAACTTATTTTACGAATTCTTGGCAAACTCCCTCTCAAACACTAGTTTCTTGCAACAGTGCCATCCCGCGATCGCAAATCGTTTTTGCATAGTCTGTCCAGCGGCCACTGCCCCAGTAGCGAAAACAACTGGTTTGCGATGTCAGCACATAGAGGAGCGCTTCGCGGTAGGCAGGGCTTTGGGTCACTTGCGGGTCAGCCGCCACCAAAGGATCATAGATGCGGTGAAACTCGGCACTCAGGCGTTCCATCGGTTGCAGAACGGTCTCATAGCCCTTGACCCAACTGAGGTGATTCGTCCAAGAGGCACCCGCCATGGAGAAGTGGGGATTGGTTTGTTCAAGGTGGGCGATCGCTGCCGCAACCCTTTCTGGCGTCATCGGGCTATCCCCTAAGGTCTGCCAGAGTAGATGTTGGTGTACCGCCTGACAGCGAGGAAAGCGATCGCTAGTCACTCCCTGAGCCGCCAAGAGGGCAAGGTACTCACTGCCATTGAGACCCACCACCCCCGCCTCTGGATTCGCTTTTATCTCATGCCACACCGGCATAAAATCGCGGGGATATTCATTCATCATCACACCACCGTTTTCACCATCGGCAATTTGACTCACACAGGGGGGACCAAGGGGAGCCTGCCAGTGAGTGGCCAGATGCTTAGCTTCGTGATAAGGCTGCATTTGCGCCACAAGTTTCGTATCCGAGCCTTGGGTTTTAATCAGCACCGTTATTTCCGCCACCTCTCCTTGGGAGTTGCGCGCCACAAGGACATTCGGTACATACTTGGCAGCGTAGGGTAGCGGCGACCCATCCAACTGTTCAACACTGTGCTCCTGTACCAGCAACCAACTGTATCCACAGCGTTTGAGGCAGGTCACCAAGGTAAAGAGCGTATCCGGATGGTTGGGCAAATGCATTTCTGGCAGTGAAAAGCCCTGTACCCGTTGCAGCGCCTCAACCCCAAAGAGGGCCACAAATTGATGCTGCCAAGCGCGAATATGCAACTCAATGTCAGCGATTGGAGTGGAGGGAATCACCGCATGTCCCCAGCAGGTGCCCAGCCATTCCACATAGGGAGCATAGGCATCCACGGTAATCCGCCGTAGGGCGTCCAGCACCTCTTCCTGTCCCATCTGCTCCAGCCCCCAGAGGAGGTTGCCGGAGTAATCGAGCATAATCCGCGGTTGACAGCCCTCAGCCACCAACTGGGGAATCCAGTCCCCCATGCGTCGATAACACCAGAGAAATTGGGTTGCGTTGTGATTGTCCCCCTCGTGGGGATGCATCAGCATATACTGCAAGTGACTGATGAGGCTGCCGCCCTCCCCCGCTGGAATGGTCGGCTGGTGCATATGGAGGGCACAGGCAAAGGCCGCGCGAATAGAGGGGAGCATTTGGGGGGGCAAGGGGGGGCAACGGGGCACTTCACTCAACGCCTGTTCCCAACCACTGAGGACAGGTTCTCCTTGAGGCGGACAGGTTGACCAAGGGAGGGTAGGGCGGGGCATGATTCAAGCTCGAAAAACTTGGGCGGGATCAAGGCGCATCACTTTTTGAATCGCCAATAGGGAAGCACTGACACACATGGCGACGGTGGCACTAAAAACGGCGAGGGCAAGTTGGGGAGTAATGATAATTTGGATGGCACGGGCTTGCATGGTCCACATCCCCAGTCCCCAGCACAGGCCTAAACCGGGCAGATAACCCAGTACGGCCATCCACAGGGCTTGCTCAATAATAATGCGATACAAGTACCCGTCAGAAGCCCCCATTGCTTTGAGGGTGCCATACTCCTGTAGGCGATCGCTCACCGAGGAATAGAGAATCTGACTGACAATCACTATCCCTACAACGATGCCCACCCCTGCTCCTAGCCCCAAAATGAACCCCACACTGGTACTGGCCAACCAATAGCGCCGCGTCATTTCACTCAGGGCGGCACGACTGAGCACTTGATAGTTGGGAAAGGCTGCCCGCAAGCGCTCCTTCACTTTTGCTAGATCCTCTGCCGGGTTGGCTTTTACCATAACATAGGTGATGCGGGTACTGGGGGACACCAACGGCAGAAATTCGGGAACCGGCTCACTGGTATCAAACCGCGGGAAGTTCAAGTAAAGGTTCGCCGTTTCTAACGAGGTAAAGACATAGGGGCTAGAGACAATGGATTTGACACCGCGCGTCCAGCCAGTGACCGTCGCTGGGTAGTTATTCACGCGACCTTGCTCCCCTAGAGCCGTAAGGGAAAGGGCATTGAGGTCAATGCGATCCACGATGACACTGTAGGGTTCCTCTAGCTCCGTCAGGGTTGCACCAGCAACTGTCGTCAAGGGCAGCAAGGTGCCTGTCGGTTCAATACCCACCACCTGCACTGGATCGATCGCCTCTGTCTCTGAACGGCGCCACATACCTGATTGGATCAGGAGTGGTTCTGCGGCTGCAACCCCTGCAACTGCCTGGGCATCGAGGACAACTTGATACTCAATAGGCAACGTTAAGCCAAAATAGCGCAACTCACTGGAGGCAATCCAGAAATCCGCTTGGCTTTTGTTCACCAAGAGAGTGGCCGATCGCCCAAATCCCTCAAGGAGTCCCGTTTGAATGGTGACGAGACTGACGGCAAACGTGATGCCTAGTTGAGCCACGAGAAAGCGACTAAAGTCTTCTAAGAGATTTTTGCGGGCAAGGGAAACCATTTTTCTATCTTAAGTTTGCGATGGGGACATGTCTAGACTGTGCTAGGCAGTTGGGGAAAAAACGGCCACCTTAGGCGGCTAGTAAAAAATCCCTAGTTAAAAACTCTGCTGGTACCTCTTGTTCCTGGGGCAAGTAAATAGCCACTTGAATCTGCATTTGTGAAAGATAACGACACATCAGTGGTCCTATTTCCCTCCAGTCTAGACCCCCCAAGCCACAGCCAAGGGCGGGAACAGCAAGAGATTGAATGCCTTCTGCTTGATAGCTATCCACTAACCATTGCAAACCTCGCTCAATTCCTGTAATGTCAGACGATCGTTTCCAGTGAGTTTTAGTCGGAAAGAGTAAAAACCATTTATTGGCATTCAAGTTGGGTAAGCTCAAAGGTTCATCCGCTAGATCGCTGTCTAGAGAAGCTTCACGTTTATACAAATATGGTTTCCCCATTGTAAGTTGCTTTTTCTTGCAGACATCTTGATAGACGACGTACATATCCGGAAATTGATATTTTGCCCGTGAGGCTAATCCCTTACCCATTACACCGACGGTATTAACACTAATTGTTAAGGTTTGCATTTGGGAGAAGAACATATCTCCATCCACCCAAGATAGATGAGTCGTAATTGCAGCACGTCGTCGGGGTTGGAAAAACATGTGGGGTTCAACTACGACTTCAACAGAACTGAACTGTTGTCGAAGGCGCTCTACCATCTCCTGACTTGCAACATAAACAGAATGAATCTCAGTGGGGGGAACCACTTTTGGAACCAAGCATTCCGCCATAATTTTTCGCTTTGTACCATCTTCAGTTTTCCACCAGTCATTATTGAGAATGCTCCAATAATCGCGATGGATGATTTGTAGTCCAGTTTTAGCATCGCGGATTTCAGTAACGAAGTGGGCTGCATTCCCTAAAGCAATGAAGGTTCCTTTGATATCTAGGATACGGGGTTTAATTCCTAAAATGACAACATTGTTTTTATTGATTTCACTTAATACTTTATAAAGCATGGGATTTCGGGGTTGAAAATAGAGGTTGGCATATTGCCATAGACTCTGACCATTTGGTGCGAGGCGGTGTTGCCGATGCGCAACGATGTCTGCGTTATAGATAGGTGTCGGGGAAAGACCGCGTTCTACGACTTGCTCATGTGCAAGAATTCCGTGTTGGAATATAGAGGAGAGGTTGTTCACATGGGTAATGTAATATAAGCTTTTGATTTTGGGTTCAGGCATTCTTAACCTCTAGAGATTTTTTGAGTTTGTTCTTTGACCCAACTCAAGTAAGCAGGAGAACCGGCAATAATTGGCAGGGCAATGATTTCTGGAACTTCATAACTGTGTAATGCCAGCAGGCGATCGCGCACCTGCTCAAATAAAGTGATGCGAGTTTTAATGAGCAATTGCCATTCTGGATCGCGATGTACGGTTTCTTGCCAGCGGTATATTGATTGAATAGGCAGAATTTGCACACAGGCAGCGAGGTGCTCAGCCACGAGTTGATCGGCCAAGGAGAGTGCCTCAGCTTCTGTGGCCGTGGTAACCATCACCACACAATACTCCATTGCCGCTTCCAAGCCTGCTGTCCTCACGTCACGCTTGATGATGTCGATCATATCCTGAACAAATCTTGAATAAAATCGTGCAGTGAATGTTGTTATTACCGGTATTGGTCTGTGGACAGCTCTGGGGGAGAGCGCGATCGCCACATGGCGGCGCTACTGTCAAGGAAAAACGGCACTCATCGCCACGCCTAAAGGACTGGTGGGTGCAACGACCTTACCGATTGAGAAAATTATTGCTGCGACGACAACTCAAGCGCTCAACGACGCAAAATTAACGGTTCCCCTAGGCGATGCTGGAGTGGTGGTTGGCTCCAGTCGGGGCTTTCAAGCACAGTGGGAAACGTGGTTACGGCAGCCTTCTCTATCGCGAGAAACATGGTTACAAACCTTGCCAGCAACTGTCTCGCAGCAGGTAGCACAAATTGCAGGCATTCAGGGGATAGTGCTCAACCCCACAGCCGCCTGTGCCACGGGAATGTGGGCGATCGCCCAAGGGGCATTACTCATTGAGCAGAACCAGTGTGATCTGGTGTTGGCGGGAGGGGTCGAGTCCGCCGTCTCCCCCTTGACCTTGGCGGGATTTCGGCAGTTGGGGGTATTGGCTCAGGAGCGTGCGGCCCCCTTCGATCGCCAGCGGCAGGGATTTGGCTTAGCGGCCGGCGGTGCTATTGTCGTCCTAGAATCTGAGGCACGGGCGCGATCGCGAGGCATTGACCCCTATGCCCGAATTGCTGGAGTGGGTCTCAGTGCTGATGCCGAGCATATGGCTGCCCCCAGTGTCCACCAAACCGGTGCTTTCCTAGCCATTCAAAAGGCCTTGGCTCAGGCGGGGCTAACACCGCCACAGATCGACTGTATCCATAGTCACGGTACGGGCACACAGCGTAACGATGCCGCCGAAGCCACTTGGATGCAAACCCTTTTTGGTCAAGGGGTTGCGGTCACCAGTCACAAAGGGGCCCTTGGGCATACCCTAGGTGCTGCTGGCGCGATCGCGATCGCCCTCTCTTGCTTATCCTTACGGGAGCAGCAGATTCCTCCCTGTGTTGGCTGTGAGACTCCCGACTTTGACTTGGACATTGTCCAACAGACGCGTTCTGCCCCTCTAGAGCACATTCTCTGCTGTAGTTACGGCTTTGGGGGGCAAAATGCCGCGATTGTCCTCGCCCCTCCCTAGGAGGCAGTGACCACCCTTGGTTGAGCCACCCCAAACTTTTCCATGATCGTTTTAGCCATTTGTGGGGGTGTGAGTCCTAAGTCAGCCTTTGATTCTTCGGGACTAGCGTGCTCAACCAAGATATCCGGTACTCCTAAACGTAACACCGGCACCAAAATATCCGCCTCTTGGAGTACCTCGAGTACCGCCGAGCCAAAGCCCCCCATCAGGCAGCCTTCTTCTAAGGTGACCACGCGGCCAATTTGTTTCGCCAAAGGCAGAATCAACTCAGTATCTAGCGGTTTGGCAAAGCGGGCATTGATCACTGCGGCACTCATGCCGTGTTCCTTGAGGATTTCTGCCACTTGCATCGCCGGATAGACCATTGAGCCGTAGGCCACCAAGAGAATCTCTTCACCGGGGCGCAGGAGTTCCCCTTTGCCGATTTCGAGGGGTTCCCAGCCTTCCTCCATGAGGGCGACACCATAGCCATTGCCCCGGGGATAGCGTAGGGCGATCGGGCCATCGGTGTAGTTGATGCCCGTTACAATCATGCGTTGCAATTCCGCCTCATCCTTGGGTGCCATCAGCACCATATTGGGTAGGCAGCGCAAATAGGCAATGTCGTACATCCCTTGGTGGGTCGGGCCATCAGCACCGACAATCCCCGCCCGATCCATGCAGAAGAAGACGGGTAGCTTTTGGATGCAGACATCGTGAACAATTTGGTCGTAGGCGCGCTGCAAGAAGGTGGAGTAAATCGCCGCTACGGGGCGCATTCCTTGGGTGGCCATGCCGGCGGCCATTGTTACGGCGTGCTGCTCGGCAATGCCGACATCAATGTATTGGTTGGGCACCCGTTTTTGGAGGATATCTAGCCCTGTACCCGTGGCCATCGCCGCTGTAATGCCAACAATGCGCGGATCGTTTTCTGCGAGTTTAGTCAGGGTTTCGCCAAAGACTTTGGAGTAGCTGGGGGGCTTGGGTTTGCTGGAGGGTTTGGCCTTACCAGTGACGAGATCAAAGGGGTTTTGTGCATGGTAGCCCACTTGGTCTTTCTCGGCGATCGCGTAGCCTTTGCCCTTAACCGTTGCCACGTGAACCAAGACAGGACCGGAAATCGTATGGGCATGTTGGAATGTGGTAATGAGTTCTTCCAAATTGTGGCCATCCACCGGACCAACGTAAGTAAAGCCCAGTTCCTCAAAGACGGCGCCCACCTTAGGAACCGCAAGGCGTTTCATGCCCTCCTTGATGCGCTGCATCTCTGGGGTTAGGTTTTCACCAAAGAAGGGGATATGTTTGAACTGCTCTTCGAGGTTATCAGTAATAAATTGCACCTGCGGCGAGAGGCGGATTTTATTCAGATAGCGGGGAATCGCGCCCACATTGGGGGAAATGGACATCTCATTGTCGTTCAGCACCACCATCAGGTTGGTGTGGGGCAAGTGGCCGGCGTGGTTAATCGCTTCTAGCGCCATCCCCCCAGTTAAAGCACCATCACCAATAATGGCCACGACTTTGAACTTCTCTCCCTTGAGATCGCGGGCGATCGCCATCCCTAAGGCCGCGGAAATACTGGTGGAGGCATGACCGGCACCAAAGTGATCAAAGGGGCTTTCGCGGAGGTTGAGATAGCCAGCAATTCCTCCCTTTTGCCGCAGGGTATGGAAGTTGTTGTAGCGACCCGTCAACATTTTGTGGGGGTAGGCTTGGTGCCCCACATCCCAGACCACACGATCTCTGTCTAAGTCAAGGGTTTGGTAGAGTGCGAGGGTGAGTTCGACAACCCCCAAGCCCGGTCCAAGGTGTCCTCCCGTGGCCGCCACCGTTTCCAAATGTTTGTCGCGGATTTGGGCGGCAATTTGACTCAATTGGGCAATGGACAACCCATGCAACTGGTTGGGATGGGTGAGTTCACTTAAGTGCATAGAAACCCGACCTCGCAAGATACCTAGGAGCGATAGCCTACCGCTGACCACAGAAAAACTATCTGTTGACTGATTCTAGCAAAGTCCCCCACCGAAGTTGGGTATTATTTCGCCCCTAGACGCGGTGAAAAGCCGCAATAATCCCGAAACAGTTGATCATAAATTTCTAACGCTGTTTCATAGAGTTCGCTCAATTCACGAATTTCTTCCGTGGATTCATTGGTGTAATTTTCCACCAACCAAATCACCCATTGGTAAAATCGCTCCCGACCCCACTGTTGCCAATAGTTGGCGAGAATTCCCCGCGCAAGGTCAGTTCCCAACCGTTTGGGGTAACCGTGGCTTGTGGCCAAGTCTTGGAGATCCCCTAGGAAGCGTTCGGTCATCGCACTGAGGTGACTCAGGGACATCTGAGCACATTGACAAGCCCGCTCAAAGGCGGCGTTGGTCTCTAGGGAACTGGGCTTGACCGTTTCAGCCATCAAGCGACCATGACTATCTACCTGACGCTCGACAGCGCAGTGGGGAACTTTAGTGAGGGGGTAGCCTTCACAGGCGAGATACACCCGAAAGTTTTTCTCTAAACGATCCACTTCTTCGGGACTGAGGTGGATGTCGAGTTCAAGCAGGAGTTGACCAAAGGTACGCTCATCAGTGGTGGTGGTGGTTTGCGAGTAGGTCATCGCGAAGTCCCTCACAGGTCGTCAAAAGATTATCCTGTGATGTTTTTTCCGTTATGCACCTCAGCCAAGAAGGCAGCCTACAAAGCTCCCAACACCGTGTTCTCGAAAGTCATTAGTTCATCGCGGTGTCCCTCTAGGGTGACTTGGGTACCGATCGCATGGGGTTGCAAAGAGAGTTTGACGGTTTCGAGCCGTTGGGCACCTCGCCAATAGAACCACGGGGCAATGGGCGTCAGGCCAATCAGACCAAAGGCCAGAATGCCGCGATCGGGAAAGAGAACGGTCAACACAAGGGCGATCGCTGTGGCACCGGAGACGGCAAGGCCAAAAAGCAATGCGGCCAAAAAGGGACTAGCGGCAACATTTCCCTGAAACGTCACTTCACTGCCATCAGCACTGACGGTATGCAGGCGGTAGCCCCGCTGCTGGAAATACTGCTTGAGGCGGGGAGCAAGTTCAGCAATGGGCTGGGCAATGAGCCATTCTTTGGTTTCAATGCGTTCTTTGGTGGAAGCACGAATAAAAAACACAAATCCGACGGCCAAGAGACTCGTGAGTAAGAGAGTGGAAGGATAAATTAAATCGCTGGACATGGAGGTTAGGTAAATGGACTGTTTGTCTCTTATTGTCAAGGATTTATGGGGGTCTGCAAAGAGATATTGCACCGCGATCGCCCCTTGGGGTTCTGCGGAATACTAAACCCTAGCCATTGTTGTTGTGTTGCTCCATGATGCGGTCTCACACGTCTCCCCGCGATATTCGGGCACCCCGCTGCCGTCGGATGTGGTTACGCTCAGAAACGGCCTTTGCCCTGCTGCTATTGACCAGTGACCTCGTGGGGTTGGTGTTGGCTTGGAAGTTGGGCTTACAACTCAATCGCTTCTATGCGCCGTTGCCCCCTGATTTAGCAGCGTGGTACTGGCTGGGATTGCCCAGTGTCTTTTGGCTCTTTGCCACTGGTCTATTGTTTTTGATTGCTGTGAGTGGGCTGTATCACCCGCGCGGCCATTGGAAAAATTATCTGCGCCTTGCTAAGGTACTGAGCTTGGGCTATTTGTTGGCACTGGCGATCGCCTACTTCTATGATCCCAAGGTAGATTTGCCTCGCTCACTGTTTTTTAGTGCTTGGGGTCTCAGTGTGGTTTTCGCCGTGATCTTGCGCTTAGCCGTGAGTCTGGCGTTTAAAATTTGCACCCTACGGCAACCGATTCGCGCTTTTCTGGTGGCGCCCCCGGAGCGACAGGAGCATCTCAGCAGCCTACTAGAGCAACGCTCGAACTATAAGATTGTCGGCAGGGCGATCGCCACCATGGCCAATGAACCGGAAACCCTGACCGAGATTCTCAACTGTCAAGCCCAAGAGGTGATTGTAGAAGGCCTCCCCCCAGCCCATCTCGCTTCAGCCCTCTATTGGCAGCTACGCCAACATGGCATTGCCCTACGGTTGATCCCCTCCAGCTTGGAAATGCTCTACCGCCGCGGCACCCCGGAAATTGTGGCGGCTTTGCCCACCCTGCGGGTAGATATGACGTATCTCAATGGTTGGGAATATCGGCTGAAGCGCTATTTGGACGTGATTTTGGCACTCTTTGGCATCGTGGTGCTGGCACCCCTCTTTATCGTGGTGGCGATCGCCATCAAACTCACCTCCCCAGGGCCTGTCTTTTTCCGCCAAGAGCGGGTAGGACTCCACGGCCAAGTCTTTCAGATGTGGAAATTTCGCACCATGCGAGCCGATGCCCCGCAACTCCAAGCGCAGTTGGAAACACAAAATGAATCCGCCGATGGCATTCTCTTCAAGGTCAAAAACGACCCCCGCTGCACGCGCCTCGGCAGTTTCCTGCGCAAGACCAGCATTGATGAACTGCCGCAACTGTTTAATGTCCTCTGGGGAGACATGAGCTTAGTGGGGCCGCGTCCGCTACCCCTGCGGGATGTTGCCCGTTTTCATTCTTGGCACCATATTCGCCATCAGGTGATGCCAGGGATTACCGGGCTGTGGCAAATTTCTGGCCGCTCTGAGATTGGCAACTTTGATGAAGCGGCACGCCTTGACCTCTACTACATTGACAATTGGTCGCTCAATCTGGATTTGGAAATTTTAGTGGAGACGGTGCGTATTGTGCTTTTTGGCAGTGGGGCGTACTAGGTGCGGCAACAATTGGCTGGCAAATAACTGTTCCACCTGTTGAGCTGAGAGGGGGCGGGCAAAGAAATAACCTTGGCCATAGTTGCAGCCAAGCGCCTGAAGAACGCGATACTGATCGCGTGTTTCAATACCCTCCGCCACCACCTTCAACCGCAAAGAATGCGCCAGCATGAGAATCGTGTGCACAATTGTCGCCGAAGATTCCTCATTGTTGAGAGCGGAAATAAACGTGCGATCAATTTTTAGTGTGTCAATGGGAAAACGGTGCAAATAACTCAGGGAAGAATATCCTGTACCAAAGTCGTCCATATACACGCCAATGCCCATGGCGCGAATTTCCTCAAGGGTGGCGATCGCCACCTCCTTGTTGTCAATCAAGATGCCCTCGGTCACCTCAAGGCGCAGTCGCTCAGCGGGAAATTCTGTTTCTGACAAAATTGATCTTAAGTTGAGCAGCAGATCCGCTTGCTGGAAATGACGACCGCTGAGGTTGACACTAATGCTTAAACCGCGACTGCGGGGAAACACCTTTGACCAGCGTTGCATTTGCCGACAGGCTTCTGCCATCACCCACCAACTAATGGGTAGGATCAGACCCGTTTCTTCGGCGACAGTCATGAATTCACTAGGGGAGACGATTCCCCGTTCGGGATGTTGCCAGCGCAGCAGCGTTTCAAAGCCGACAATATTGAGCGTTGATAGATCAACAATCGGTTGATAGTACACCAAAAATTCATCGCGCTCTGCCGCCCGTCGCAGATCAGTTTCCATTTGCATCAGGGCAATGCTCTGGGCACGCATCGTCATGCTAAAGACTTCATAGCGAGCTTTGCCCAAGGATTTCGCGCGGTACATGGCGGTATCCGCATCTCGCAATAAGTCCTCAGCCGTTTTGCTTTCCTCGCTGGGGAAGGCAATGCCAATACTGGCACTGGTAAAGACTTCATGCCCCTCAAGGAGAAAGGGACGGCTCAGAGCCACTAGCACTCGTTCTGCCACTTCGATCGCTTGGGCGGGAGTCGTTAACTCCTCCAAGAGAATGGCAAATTCATCACCCCCAAGGCGGGCGATCGTGTCCTCAGCGCGGGTACAGGCCGTCAGTCGCTGGCCAATGCCAATCAGGAGTTGATCCCCAGCTAAGTGCCCCAAGCTATCGTTGATCACCTTAAAGCGATCCACATCTAAAAACAGCACCGCAAAGAGGGAGTTGGGACGTCGCACGCGGCGGGTAATGGCCTGCGTCAGCCGATCCATAAAGAGCACCCGGTTGGGTAGCCCCGTCATGGCATCGTGCAGCGCATCGTGGAGAATTTGCTCCTGAATCAAGTGGTACTCTGTGACATCGGTCATCGAACCGGCCATGCGATAGGGCTGCCCCTCTTCATTGCGCAGGGCTTTGCCTCGCGATCGCATCCAACGGTAACTGCCATCGGCGTGTTTAATCCGAAACTCACACTCAAAATGGGGACGGGTACTGAGAAGATGCTCCTTCATGCTCTGGCGTAGCTGCTCTAGGTCATCGGGGTGGACACGCCGCCACCATTCCTCGATGGTGGGTTGTAGGGTACCGGGGGTTTCGCCAACCAGCAGTTCCCAGCGGGGAGAATAATACATCGAGCGATCGCTAATTTGCCAATCCCAAAGGCCATCATTGGCGCCCTCAGCTGCCAGAGCATAGCGTTCTTCACTAATGCGCAGGGCGAGTTCAGAACGTTTGCGTTCAGTAATATCGGTAATGTAGCAGCGAATTAATTGGCTCTCCCGCAGCAGATGGATTGTCACTTCGTAGGTGCGATCGCCAACGTTGATTTCTTCAACAGAAAATCGCTTTTCCTGCAACGACCAGCTTTTGAGGCGCGATAGCAGCGGATGCTGCACATCTGGTTCCCCAAGATCGGGAAATTCCTGAATGGCCGCTGGGTTGAGATAGGTAATTTGGCCATTGGGAGCCAGTTCAATGATCGGATAGGGACTTAACTCTGGAAAAGAGGACAACCGCAGCAGTTGGATTTCGGTCACCTCAGACATTTCACTGCTGACGAAGGCACCCCCCAAAGAGGCCACGTCTTGATCTGAGATACTTGATGCTTCGAGGGCGCGGGTGTAGCGATTGAACCCGGAGTCAGAAATATTGGCGATCGCGTGGTAGCGGGCACGCACATCACCCCCAAAGACGATCAAATCCTTATGCTGGAGAATGTGGGATTGACAGGGCTTGCCATTGACCGTCAGACCATTGACACTGCGCTTCCCTTGTAGATCGCCATCAATGAGGCGAAAGAAAAAATTACCACTGCTGGGATCCAAAACCCGTAGCAAAACAGCGTGCTGACGGGAAACCATTGGCGACTTAAGAACAATCGTATTACTGGGATGTCGCCCAATTGTATAGGTACTGGCTTCCAAGGGAATGGTACGCCGACCCTCTTGATCCTCAATAACGAGAAGATGGCGCCACTTCTTCGGCGGATCAGACTTCACATCAATCGCCTCGGCAAATTCTCATGACGGAACGGTTTTCACTAGAAACTCCCCAATCAAGCCGGTATTGATGAAGAGACTCACTTGCTATTCTAGGACGTGAGATTTTATTCTGTTTACAGAAAATTTACTGGGTTGCAGTGCAGTCTTTATCCTGACAATACTTGGAATAAGTTAAGCATTTCTTAACAGTGTAATGTAATTTTCATGGGTGGCAGTCTTTTTCACATCGATGGAACACACTTAAAACTGTGAAAGCTGCTCTGGGAGAGGATGATATCCCCCTCACATATCCCATAATTTAGAAAACAGTTATATGTTGGCTTCATCCTATCGGATTATTTTTATTCTTTTTCTCTCGATGGCTGTCTGGCTCCAAAGACGCCGTCCAGTGGGGCGATCGCTTTGCCTTGGACTCGTAGTGGCTCTCCTGCTATGGTTGATCCCACCCCCTTTGGCAGCAGCCATGACCCCCAAGCACTACACTGAGCTGACATTTCCCCCCTTACCGGAAATTCAAGTGCCGGCCTATGAACGCCGTCAGTTGGCCAATGGGATGGTGGTCTATCTCCTAGAGGATCACGAGTGGCCCTTGGTGCGAGGCACCTTAATCTTTCGGGCAGGTAGTCGTTGGGATCCGCCGGCTCAGGTGGGTTTGGCAGAAGTCAGTGGCGACCTGATTCGCACGGGTGGCACCCAAGTTCATCGTGCCGCTGAAATTGACCAATGGCTTGAGGATCGAGCAGCAGCCATTGAATCGGGTGTCGGCAAAAGTTTAGGGCGGATTAATTTCAACAGCCTCAAGGAACACAGTGAAGCGGTTCTAAGCCAACTAGCGGAGATGCTCCAAGCGCCAGCAGTAGAACCAGAGCGATTTGAACTGGCGATTCGGCGGCGGCAAGGGATCATTCAACGCCGCGATGATCAACCCAATGCCCAAGCAGAACGGGAATTTTACAAGCTGATCTACGGTGCTGAGAGTCCCTATGCCCGCACCCAAGAGTTAGAGACCCTTGCCAAGATCACACCGGCGGATGTGCAGCAGTTTTACCGCAGGTACCTCGCTCCCTCCCGCTGTATTTTGGGCTTGGTGGGCGACTTTGATGCCTCGCAAATGGGCGATCGCCTTGAAGCAATTTTTGGCTCATGGCAAGATCCACCGAATTTACCTCCTTTGCCCCCCTTACCTAGGGTAACAGTTGATACGTCGCCAACAACGGTGGTGATTAATCGCCCCCATCTCTCCCAAAGCTATATCTACACGGGGCAATTGGGGGGGACGCTCAAAGATCCGGACGTGTTTAACTTCTATGTTCTCAATGGGGTTCTCAATGGCTTTGGTGGGCGTCTTTTCAATGAAGTGCGATCGCGCCAGGGCTTGGCCTATAGTGTTTATGCCGCTTGGAGTCCCGAATTTGACTATCCGGGGGTGTTTTATGGCGTTGGCCAAACGCAAACAGAAACCACAGCCAAGTTTCTCAGCGCCCTACGGCAGGAAATCCAGCGACTGCAACAGGAACCCGTTAGTGCCGCAGAACTGAACTACGCCAAAGACAGTATTCTCAACTCCTTTGTCTTTAATTTTCGCGATCGCCTGCAAATTCTCAATCGTCTCCTGCGCTACGAATACTACGATTTGCCCAAGGATTTTATCTTCCGCTATCAGCGAGCCGTTAAAGCCGCAACGGCAGCAGATCTGCAACGGGTGGCACAAACCCGCCTAAAACCAGAACAGTGGCGTACCCTGATTGTGGGCGATCGCATCCCCTGCCCTACGACAAATTGCCAGCAACGACAATCTCAATCCTAAGAGCAAGATGAGCTTTCGCATTCAGAATATTGCGCGGCTGTGCCAAATCAAGCAATCATCGTTAGACTAGCGATACAGACCTTTTCCAAAATCAAGTAACAAGTTGTGAGGAAACCCTATGTCAGCTTTGCGTCTCGCTCTTTTAGTCAGCCCTACCTTTTTGGGATCCGTCCTGAGCTTGGTCGCATTGATTGCACCTGCCCATGCCCAACTCAGTACCCCCATTCCCGTGCCACCTCCAGAAAGCAGTGAGTGTGTCACTAATCCCCACCAGAAGTTTCAACTGGTCTGTACTCGCCTAGGCGCTCAGGAAACAAAACTGCAAGCCAGTCGTGATAATGGTTCGCTGCCCCCTCCTGTACTAGAGTTTACTGAGGAAGAAAGTAATACCGCGATCGCGCTATTTGGCTGTGATTGTCCCCTGTGTCTAAATGCCTTACGGCAAATGCGTGGCCAGCCTCCCCTCAATCAATTGGGTTAATACTGGATACAAGGGAGTAGGATCCAAGTATGAGCCGCTGGATTAACCTGCTTGCCCTGCTCCCTAATACCATCCTCACGATTTTAGTCATCCCTCGCCCCACAAGCGAGAAGTGAGGTTGAGAACCGTAGGGTCAGCGTCGGGAGGATGTCACACAATCCCAATTTGGGTCTGTTGATCATTCCACATTTTCCATTTTTCGTAGATGCGGCGTAATGTGCCGTCCTTCTTGAGGATGTCGATGGCTTGATCAACTTCTGTTTTGAGGGTTTCTCCTTTGGGGTTGTTCTTATTAAAGGCAATCACATAGTTATTCAAAAAGATCGGGACACCAATTGGACGCAGGCTATTGTTCACTGTGCCCCCCGGACCGGCGCCAAGAACATAGTAGGCAACAATCGGATAGTCTAGCATCACGGCATCAATCCGCCCTTGGGCGAGATCATCAAAGGGCAGGTTGCCATCGTAGGCACGGGTTTTAATGTTTTTGTCCCTTTCAAGAATTTCTTGGGCTTTGTAGCCAATGCCAGTGCCGACAGTCATGCCAGCCAGATTGGCCAGTGTGACTTCACTCGTGGCAGTGTATTGCTCAAAACGGGGGTCATTGGCTCGGACAACGATCTGTTGGCCATAGCGATAGTAGGGCTGGGAAAAGAGTTGGGTGCGATCGCGATCGGTGGTGATCTCCCAACCGTTAAGAATCATGTCAAAGCGATTGGCGGCAAGGGCAGCGGACAGTTGATCGTAGGCAGTGGCAACGAATACGGCATTGACCCCCATTAGTTGGGCGATCGCGTCGGCAATTTCCACCTCAAAGCCAATCAACTTACCGGGATCAACTGGGTCGTAAAAAACGTAGGGAGCACCACTAATCGCCTCAGCCCCCCAAGCCAATGTACCGGGATTGAGGAGACCTTTGCTGGAGACAGTGCCCGTAGTTGACGTTCCAGAGGTCGAATCGACATTGCCGGCACAGGCCGTGAGTAGGGTTTTACTCCCTGTGGCGATCGCGATTGCCCCCATCCCCTGTGCCACACGGCGCAAAAACGTACGACGGTGCAGTCCCATAGCGCTCTCCTCACATCAGGTTGATCTTGAATTTAGAGTTATCAATTGATCAACTTTGACTCAGTTTAGTTTCTATCGCTACCGCTGCCAAGACTACGACGTTTTGTTACTGTTTGGAAGGCGTAAATAATATCTCCTTCCTGCCATTGTTGAAAATCATCCAAGCGCACACCACATTCGTAGCCCGCCGCAACTTCGCGGACATCGTCCTTCAGGCGTTTTAGCGAACTCAAGATGCCTGTGTGAATGACGCTTTGCTGGCGCAGCACCCGTACTTTGCAGTTGCGCACGAGCTTGCCATTGAGGACATAACAACCGGCCACAGCTCCTTTGCTGAGGGGGAAGATAGCTCGCACTTCGGCTTGACCCAGTTCTTCCTCGACCAGTTCGGGTTCCAGCATCCCCTCCATTGCCCCTTGAATATCATCGAGGAGCTTATAGATGATGTTGTATTCGCGGACATCAACATTGTGCTGCTCAGCCGCTTGGCGTGCCCCTGAGGCAAGGGTCGTATTAAAGCCAATGATGACGGCACTACTGGCGGCGGCAAGGTCAACATCGGTTTCAGTAATTTCGCCGGGGGCAGCCAACAAGACTCGCAACTGTACTTGATCTTGGGGCAGTTGGTTGAGGGCCGCCAAAATCGCCTCGACGGAACCTTGAACGTCGGCTTTGAGAATGAGATTGAGTTCCTTGAGTTCCCCTTCGCGGGCTTGACTGGACAACGAGGTAAGGGAGACCCGCCGGGCGGCTGCGGCTTGGGCAAGGCGGGATTGGCGTTGAGCGGCGGCTCGCTCCTCCACAAGGGCACGGGCGGCTTTTTCATCGCTGAGGACTTCAAATTCATCCCCGGCAGCAGGGACATCCGCCAGACCCAAGACTTCGACAGCAAAGGAGGGGGTTGCTGCCTCGACACGCTGCCCGCGATCGTCAATCATGGCGCGAACCCGACCAAAACAGGCACCTGCCACCAGAATATCGCCGACCCGCAGGGTACCGTTTTGTACCAGCAATGTGGCCACAGGTCCCCGTGCCCGATCCAAGTGGGCTTCAATGACGGTGCCTTTGGCAGGGCGATCGGGATTGGCGTAGAGATCCTCCACCTCAGCCACCAGCAGGATCATTTCTAGGAGCGTATCGAGATTTTGCTGTTGCAGGGCACTGACGGGAACCATAATCGTGTCGCCCCCCCACTCTTCGGGCACCAAGCCGTATTCGGTGAGTTCCTGCTTGACCCGCTCCGGTTGGGCAGACTCTTTGTCAATTTTGTTAATGGCGACAATGATCGGCACTTTAGCTGCTTTGGCGTGGCTAATGGCTTCAATGGTTTGAGGTTGCACCCCATCATCGGCAGCAACCACGAGAACAGCAATATCGGTGACCCGTGCCCCCCGTGCCCGCATGGCGGTAAAGGCTTCGTGACCGGGGGTATCGAGAAAGACGACCTGATGTTTTTCGCCGTTGTGTTCGACATCCACGTGGTAGGCGCCAATGTGTTGGGTGATGCCGCCTGCTTCCCCTTGGGCCACTTTGGCATTGCGAATGGCATCGAGAAGGCTGGTTTTGCCATGATCCACGTGACCCATAATCGTGACTACGGGTGGACGCCGTTGCAGGTGATCGAGGTCGCTCGACTCCAGCATTTCGGTGACTTTTGTGGCCTCGGCTTTCTGCTGTGCCGTTTCCACCGTAATCCCCAATTCCTTGGCCACGAGTTCAATTGTTTCCACCTCAAGGGTTTGGTTGATGGTGGCGGCAATTCCCTTAAAGAAGAGAATTTTAATGATTTCCGCTTCGGGGCGACGCACTAAACTGGCCAACTCCTGCACTGACATCGGGCCTTCAATCGTAATGTGATCGGGCGGTGGTGCTTCGGCTGGCTCTTCGTGACGGCGATCGCGATGGCGGGGTTGTTTTTTCTCGCTGCTTTTTTCGGTTTTCGCCGCTGGTGTAACGGGGCGGGCGGGACGAGGCGCCTTGGGCTTGGGTGGCCGTTGCAGCGATTGGCTGACATCAACGGTTACTTGGTGTGCCCCGACCAAACGGCTGGTAAGTTCTAGTTCTTCCTCTTCGTCAATGACTTCTTCACGCAACTTGACGACGCGGGAGGATTTCCGTTTGTTCTCCTCATCATCAAAGTCTTTGTGACGGTGGCGGTCTTTGATGACTTTGCTAACGGACTTGTCATCGAGTACCTCAACGGTTTCGGTGACGGGCTTGGGTGGATTTGGTGCCCGCAGGACTGGCGCAACGGGTTTGGGTGGCGGTTGTAGCTCTGGTAAAGCTGGCTTGGGCGCCATTTCCGGGGGCTTGACGGGTGCCGGGGGAACTGCCCGCTGGACAATTTCAATGCGATCTTGACTGCTGGGTTTCGCAGGAGCGATCGCCACCTTTTCTTTTTTGGGGGGTTCCTTTAGCTCTTTGCGGGGCGGGGGAGCCGCAGCGACTTTTTCCGCTTTCTTGGTGGGGCGGGCGGGCGGGGGGACTAAAGTAGGCGCTGGACGCGGTGGTGTCGGTTCGGGTTTTGCGGGAGGTGTAGGGGGTTTGGGCGCCACAGGTTCCACTGGCTTGGTGGCAACCGGCGCAGGGGGTGTGGGTCGCGCAGGGGGCTGCGGTGCTTGGGGACGAGCGGGAGGTTGTTGTAATTGAGGCTTGGGCGCTTCTGGTGTCTCAGAGCGGGGTTGAGTGTGGACAGCAACAATTTGCTGCGTTTTTGGAGGGGCTGCGGCTTTCTTCACAGGAGGAGGTGTTTTTGAAACTTTACGGGGAGAGGCACTATGGGGTTGATAGGTTTTGGCAGCTTCGCGAATGCGATCGGCATCGGCATCGGAAATTGTGCTGCTGTGACTTTTATAGGCAATTCCCAACTGTTCACAGATCGCCAATAAATCTCGATTATCTAGGTTGAGTTCTTTTGATAGGTCATAAATGCGAACTTTACCAATGCTCATGCTGTCTCTCAAAGGCTCTGAAATCTCTACAAAGGGGCAAACGGTAGGGCGATCGCGATCGCTCAAGTAAAGGCTACCGTCAAGGTGGAATTAATGGGTTTTAAGGGATGGGTTGGGGCAACTCACTCAACAACAATCTCAAGAGTCGGGGCTAAAAAAATAGAAGTATCCCTATTATTAACGATTTTGGTAGGGATTGATCAGGGCAACAGCCCCAAGGGGGGATCAATTTCAATTCTGCGGGCTGCTAGATCAACCAGCGGCACGATGGCTGGCACAAAAGGAATATACACTGATCGGCGGGCTTCTTGCGCTGGGTCGAGTAACTGCACTTCTAGTAGGTCATTGCCGGCATTGACCAAGCCCACCACTTCGCCAACTCGCTCACCGTGGTGATACACGGCGAGTCCAATCAAGTCCATGAGGTGGTATTCATTTGCAGCAAGGGGTGGGCGATCGCTGGCGGGGACTAAAATTTCTGCCCCCTTGAGTGCCTCCGCTGCGGTGCGATCGCTGACTTCGGCAAAGGTAACCACAAACTGTTCGACACGGGGTAAAAATCGCCCGCGCACAAGGGTAACCGCATAGGGTTGGGGCTGCCGGGGCGATCGCAACCAACGAGAACCCGCTACGGTAAAGCGTTCGGGAAAATCACTAAAGGGCTTGACCTTCACCTCCCCCCGCAGGCCGTGGGCACCGACAATTTGGCCGATACAGAGCCATTCACTTGTCTCAGGGAAGGGGGTCACCATAGGCCGTCCAAGCCAACTTGAGTAAACCGTTCATAATTGCTGTGGCAACGCTCACGCCCCCCTTGCAACCCTTAATGGAGATGTGGGGCACCCAAGACTTTTGCAGGCGATCCAAAATGGGGGGGAGAAAATTGGGGGCAGCGTCAATAATTAAGGCAGGGCGAATTTCCTGAGCCTCCACTAAAGTCAGGAGAGGTTCTAGGGCTGAATGATCACTACTGAGGACAAAAATAGCCGTGGGATGGCGTCGTGCCAAGGTTTCTATGCCAAAAGCAATGCGGGACTTTTCCTGCTGCGGACGGGTGAAGGTTTCTGCCCCACAGTAAATGGGATTGCCAAAGGTGTTTTGGGTGTAGGAGAGCACCCCCACCTGCACCATCGTCACATCCACCACAATCGGGGTATGAGCGGCAAGGGCAGCCACACCGGATTGCAGGGCCTGCTCTGAATAGACAATCAAATTCAGATATTCTAAATCCCCCGTCGCATAAATCACACGGCGCGTAATATCGTACTGTGCTGGACTCAGGTTGTGCCCGGCCAGCAACTGGTCAATAACCCGTAGTTGTGCAACGTCAGACTGGTGCCATTCCATCAAAGGTGCCGCAAGGGAGCTAGGGAATAATCAATATAGCAACAAAGTTTTCCCCCCACTAGACGCGGGGTAGGCGTGACACCCTCTAGTGTACGGGGCGATCGCCCGATTTCATGCATGGTGTGGCGATCCACGATTTCAGCGAGACTGGTATGCTGGAAACAGCGTCCTTGAACTTGTGCCACTGTGTCTCAGATTCTCTGTCCTGTCCCGGCAGATCAACGACCGATCAACGAATATCGTGACCTCAAAGCCTCTTGGTTTTTTGAATGGTCGAGTTGGCCGCGGCCACGCTTTCAACGGCGTTTGCTACTGCTGTGGGGGATGGCTTGGCTAGTCAGTGGACCGGTGGCGATCGCCAGCTTTTCTCTGAAAGAGGCACCCCTACATGTTTTCTTCGCTGGGGCGCTAGGAGCAAACTTCCTGCTGTTGCTGATTCTTTTGCGCCTTGTACTCGGTTGGGCCTACGTGGGCGATCGCCTGCACCGTCCCACCGTCATTTATGAGGAAACAGGCTGGTACGACGGTCAGGAGTGGCAAAAACCCGAAGCTGAATTGGCTCAAGATCGCCTGATCTATACCTACGAGTTGCGCCCGATTTTACAACGGTTACAGGTAACCCTTTTGGCGCTCGTGATCTTTTCTTTGGGACTGACCCTTGCTTGGGCACTCCTGTAGCTGCTGCTGATATTGTTGCTCATTGACCTGCATGACCGAACCTATGTCCAAACGCACCCAAGCCCCTCTCCTCGATGTTTGCTTACTGCGGGAAGGGATTGTTGAGTCGCGCCACCATGCCCATGCCGTGGTCTGTGACGCCCGGGGGCGAATTCTTGCCCTTGCAGGAAACGCTGAAACCGCTGCTTTTATCCGCTCTGCCCTCAAGCCCTTTCAAGCCTTGGCAGTGACCACCACGGGAACGATGGAGCGGTTTGACTTGAGCGATCGCGACCTCGCGATTATCTGTAGCTCTCACCAAGGTCGTATTGAGCAAGTGCGCCAAGTCTTTAACATCCTCTGGCGTGCCGATGTGGATCCCACCGCCTTGCAATGTCCCGTTCCCCCCGGCCGCCAAGGGGCACTGCAGCACAACTGTTCGGGTAAACATGCGGGGATGCTAGCGGTTTGTCAACAGCGTAATTGGCCATTGGCAAGTTATCTGCACAAAAATCACCCCGTTCAGGCTCTGATCCTCTCTAAGGTGGCGGAACTACTGAAGATGCCCGCCGCAGAATTTATCTGTGCCCACGACGACTGTGGGGCGCCCACGTATTTGATGCAACTGGTGCAGATGGCTACCCTTTACGGCCAACTGGCCTCGGGCAATGACTGGGCAATGGAGCGCGTCGTTCGTGCCATGACCCACCACCCTGATTTTGTTGCCGGTCCCGGTGCCTTTGATAGCGAGCTGATGCGCCTCACGGAGGGGGAAATCCTCAGTAAGTCCGGAGCTGAGGGGATTCAGTGTGTGGGTCGTGTGGGCGAAGGGATGGGATTGGCGATTAAGGTGAGTGATGGTGCGAAGCGTGCTAAGTATGCCGTTGCCATTCAACTGTTGAAGCAACTGGGCTGGATTACTCCCAGTGTGGCGGAAGCCTTGGGGGAGCAGTTTCTGATTCCCAACCAATTTACCCGTCTCGAGGTGAATGGTGAACTGACCTTTGCCTAGGGGGCTAGATTCTAGCCTGAATAGGCTCTCCCTTGGGTTATGATTTGTATTCAATTTTAGTGAGCACGGAGGCTGTTGTGGCTGTCACAGCAAATGTCGGAACCATCTTTCCTGTGGTGTGGGCGGGCAATCGCGTGCAGTTAATTGACCAAACCCGCTTGCCAGAACAGTATGAACTCAAGGACATCACCACCGCAGCGGAGATGGCCACCGCCATTCGGACGATGATTGTACGGGGTGCGCCAGCGATTGGTGTGGCAGCAGCTTTTGGTATGGTCTTAGGGGCACGGGAATACACAGGGAGCGATCGCGAGGGCTTCTTGGCTCACCTAGAGAATGTCGCTTCCGAATTGCGGCAAACCCGCCCCACGGCAGTGAATTTATTTTGGGCCATCGATCGCATGCTTGGGGCAGCCCAGCAAGCCACAGCCAGCCTTGAGGAACTCCAGCAGCACCTTCTTGAAACCGCCCAAACCATTGCCCGTGAAGATGTGCAAACCTGTCAAGCCATTGGTGAAAACGGCCTTAGTGTCCTGCCGAAAACACCCGAGAAGTTGCGCTTGCTTACCCACTGCAATGCCGGTGCCCTAGCGACAGCAGGCTATGGAACAGCGTTAGGGGTGGTGCGTGCGGCTTGGGCGGCGGGTCGCTTGGAGCGAGTCTATGCCGATGAAACTCGTCCTCGTCTTCAGGGAGCGAAATTAACCGCTTGGGAATGTGTGCAAGAGGGCATTCCTGTCACCCTGCTGGCGGATACGATGGCGGCGCACTGTATGCAGCGGGGGATGATTGATGCGGTGGTGGTGGGCGCCGATCGCATTGCCCTGAATGGGGACACCGCCAACAAAATTGGTACCTATAGTGTGGCTCTTGCCGCCAAAGCCCACAACATTCCCTTCTTTGTCGCTGCCCCCCTTTCTACAATTGATACTAAAATTGCCACTGGGGCGGAAATTCCCATTGAGGAGCGCCACCCCCAAGAAATTTATCAGGTGGGGTTTAGCCGCATTACACCCGCTGGGGTAGATTTTTACAACCCTGCCTTTGATGTCACCCCTGCCCATTTAATTAGTGGCATTATTACAGAGCTAGGGGTTTTTGCTCCCGCTGACCTTGCACGGGGTATTGGTGCAGCAGCAGGTTAACGGCGGCAGACTGCACGGGCAATATCACCCGCTATCGTACCGGGAGGATAGCTTTTGGTTCCCGTCCAATCCCAACCGTAATCATCACTCTTAACATCGTAGGGATTACAGGATGCTGTTGCCCGATGCCAGTAATCGTCGCCAAGGGTCGAGAGGCTAAAATCCACTTGGATAATGCCATTCCTATTTCTATAAAAGCGACGGGAATCCATATCCACAGTGTAAACACGGCCTTTACTGTCGCGAGCCACTTCCACTTCCATTTCTGCGAAACTAGGCGGGGCGATCGCCAGACTGAGGCTCAACGTTGCTGCCCCCACAAGGGCAACAGGTGTCCGAAACATGGTCAGAAACCTCTTTCTTTGGTAATACGATCGTAGCAATTGTGCTAGAACATCGTTATTCTTAGTTCAAAAAGCTTTATAGAAAAAATAGAAAAAATGATTTCCTCACCATCCTCTTTAAGTACAACCGACCTCAACGCCCTTGCTGAACGGATCCGTATCGCGGCTGAGCGAGCCAATGGAAATGTCCATGACCTGTTGGCATTGCTGCGGCTTTTAGAGCAATTGCATCGTGAAATTTGTAACAATCAGTTTCAAGCGGCCTTGCCCACCAACCGCCAAGCGCTCTATAAACTACTGCGGGATATTGAAACCAATGGCGGCTGGCCCTACATTCCCCGCAAACGCCTAGAGTCTTTTTTGGGGGCAATTCAAGAGGAATCGGATAGTCATGAATGTTGAACGCTGGCTGATCCGCCAAGAGCCGCAGTGGCTAGAGCTAGAACACCTCCTCAACCGTGCTGAGACAGAGGGGATTCAAGCGCTATCGGCAACGGAGATTTGCCGCCTCAGTCAGTTGTACCGCTTGGTTAGTGCGGATTTAGCGCGGGCAAAAACTCGCCGCTTGGGCAGTAGCATCGTCAACTATTTGCAGGGTCTCACCTTGCGGAGTTATAGCCAAGTCTATCAGGGTGAGCGCTCCCAAGATTGGCGCCAAGTTTGGTGGTTTTTCCAGCGGGGCTTCCCAGCGGTTGTCCAGCAAACATGGGTCTATACGGCCTTTGCCTTGGGGGTATTTCTGGTGGCGGCGGCGATCTCTTGGTGGTATGCGTGGAGCGATCGCCAATTTTTGGAGCTGGTGGTGCCCTCAGACATTCTGTCCCTCGTGGAAGAGGAGGGCAAGCTCTGGATGGGATCGATCGTGGGGGTTGAACCCCTAGCCTCCAGTGCCATTATGACCAATAACCTGAGTGTGGCTTTTACAATGCTAGCGGGCGGCATCCTAGGGGGACTAGGAACCCTCTATATCCTCTGGAATAACGGTCTGCATATCGGGGCGATCGCTGCCTTGGTGGCGCAAAACAACCTAGGGTATCCCTTTTGGGCGTTTGTCAGTTCCCATGGTGCTTTGGAGCTGCCTGCAATTTTTCTAGCCGGCGCTGCGGGTCTGTTGTTGGGGCAAGCGATTCTCTTGCCGGGGCGTTACCGTCGCCTGAGCGCACTCAAACGCAATGGCGCTTTGGCAGCACAACTGATGTTTGGCATTGTTCCCCTCTTGGTGATTGCGGGCATTATCGAGGGCTTCTGGTCGCCCAATCCCCTGATTCCCAACAGTGTGAAATATTTGTCTGGCCTAGGGTTGTTTGCGGCTTTAGGCTTTTATTTGGCTTGGCCGCTAGAGCGATCGCCCACGGGTGAGGGAAAATAGAAGGATGCTTTATTGACGTTTAGGCCGATCGCGAGAACACTATGGCAGAAAACTGGCGCAGTCGCATCATTACAGAAGGCGTTCAACGCACCCCCAACCGAGCCATGCTGCGAGCCGTGGGCTTTGGCGATGACGATTTCAACAAGCCGATTGTTGGGGTGGCCAGTGCCCACAGTACGATTACCCCTTGCAATATGGGGATTGCCGCCCTTGCCAGTCGCGCCGAAGCAGGCATTCGCGCAGCGGGGGGGATGCCGCAGTTGTTTGGCACAATTACGGTCAGCGATGGTATTTCCATGGGCACGGAGGGGATGAAATACTCCTTGGTCTCGCGGGATGTGATTGCTGATTCAATTGAAACCGCCTGTAATGCCCAAAGTATGGATGGGGTGCTGGCGATCGGTGGCTGCGACAAAAATATGCCCGGCGCGATGATTGCCATGGCACGGATGAACATTCCTGCCATTTTTGTCTATGGGGGCACGATTAAGCCCGGTCATTGGCAGGGTCAAGACCTGACGGTTGTTAGCGCCTTTGAAGCCGTGGGTCAGTTTAGTGCCGGCAAAATGGATGAGGCGACGCTCCATGCGATTGAACACCATGCCTGTCCGGGGGCGGGTTCCTGCGGCGGGATGTTCACGGCCAACACAATGTCCTCAGCCTTTGAAGCCATGGGCATGAGCCTGATGTACTCCTCAACAATGACAGCGGAGGATGCTGAAAAAGCCGACAATACAGAGTTAGCGGGCAAGGTGCTGGTGGAGGCGATTCGTAAGAATATTCGACCCCGCGATATTATCACCCGCAAATCCATTGAAAATGCCCTCAGTGTGATTATGGCGATCGGTGGCTCGACAAATGCCGTGCTGCACTTTCTGGCGATCGCCCACAGTGCCGAGGTTCCCCTCACCATTGATGACTTTGAAACCATTCGCCAGCGGGTGCCCGTTCTCTGCGATCTCAAGCCCTCGGGTAAATACGTGACTGCGGATCTACATCGGGCAGGGGGCATTCCCCAAGTAATGAAAATGCTCCTCAATGCTGGCTTGCTCCACGGGGATTGCCTCACGATTACGGGGGAAACCATTGCCGAGCGGCTGCGGGATGTGCCCAATACCCCCGACCCCAACCAAGAGGTGATTCGTCCGTTTGACAAGCCTCTCTACGCCACTGGCCACCTGACCATTCTCAAGGGTAATTTAGCCAGTGAGGGGGCTGTGGCCAAAATCTCCGGCGTGAAAAATCCCCAAATTACTGGGCCGGCCCGCGTCTTTGACTCCGAGGAAGCCTGTCTTGATGCCATTCTTGCCGGCAAGATCAACCCCGGCGATGTCATTGTCATTCGCTATGAAGGCCCTGTGGGTGGTCCGGGGATGCGAGAAATGCTGGCTCCCACCTCTGCCATTATTGGTGCCGGTTTAGGGGATAGTGTCGGCCTCATTACCGATGGTCGCTTCTCTGGTGGAACCTATGGCATGGTTGTGGGTCACGTGGCTCCGGAGGCGGCAGTGGGTGGGACGATCGCCCTTGTGGAGGAGGGAGACTCGATCACCATTGATGCCCATCAGCGGCTGCTGCAACTGAATGTCAGTGAGGAAGAACTGGCAGCGCGGCGGGCTAAATGGCAGCCCCCGGCACCTCGCTATACCCGTGGGGTATTGGCCAAGTATGCTAAGCTAGTGTCTTCTAGTAGTCTGGGGGCGGTGACTGATCGCTTTGTTTAGAGGTGGCTAATTCCTGCAAAAAGGCCTCGATACCAGCGCGATCGCTTGTTTGGCGCGGATAAACCATAGGCGGGCGTTGCAGTGTAATCAGCTTCACCCCCAGCTCACGGGCAATCGCCTGTTTGATCTGCTCACTCTCGGTACCCGAGGCCTTGGTCACCACCGTTGTAATCTGCCACTGTTGCCAGAGGGCGCGCTCTAACTCTCGCGATACGGGGGGGAAAATGGCAATTAAGCGCTGGCGATCGAACCCCGCCGCCAAGGCAGCCTCCAGTGCGCTTGTTGTGGGCAAAATCCGTGCAAAGAGGGTAGCCTGACGCTGGAGGGGCACAAAAGCTGCCAAATGTTTGACTCCTAGGGTCAGCAACACCCGCTCACCCATGAGGAGATTCCCTTGCAGCAGTGTTGGCAAATCAGTATAGATGCCAAGAACTGGCGGAAATGCTGGGCGTTCAAAGCGCAGGTAGGGCAAGCCAAATTCTTGGCTGATGGCAATGGCAAGGGCAGAGATTGCCACCGCAAAGGGATGGGACGCATCCACTACGGCTCGAATCGAATGTTGCTCGATAAACTCACGGGCACGCTCAGGGGTCAAGCGCTCGATATGGCAACTCAACAACGGATGCGCGTCATAAAGATGGCAGGCCGCCGCTGTGGTCACGCTCACCCAGCAGGGAAACCCTTGGCAGACAATTAATTGGGCAATCCAGCGACTCTCTTGGGTGCCGCCAATCAGCCAAATCGCCCCAGTCACCTAGCCCAGCAGTGCGCGGCGAAAGTTTTCCCGATAGGACTTATTCATGAGCAGCGGTAGCCACAGCACGCTGAGGACAAAGCGCGATTGTGTGTAGTACGTGCGGTGAAACCCTTGCCAAAAGCGCAGGGCAATTAAGAAGTAGAGAACAATTGCACCAAGACCAAGGAGTTCCATAAACACATTGGTGAATCTGAACTACCACTTCCACATTACTGGATTCTCCGAATCAAGGGTGGCGATGACTGGCTGGCTAATTTCATCGAGCATGGCCAAAATCGACTCATCCAAGTGGAGGTCAGCCGCTTTGATATTTTCTAGCACCTGCTCTGGATGGCGGGCACCAACAATGGCACAGGTTTGCGGTTGATGGAGTAGCCACGCCAAGGCTAAATTCCCTATCGTTGTGCCCAAGCTGGTGGCAATGGGCTTCATCAGTTCAATGGCTTCAAGGGCACGGGCGTAAGTTTCCCCCTGAAAAAGTTGGTTTTTGGCGCGGTTATCTTCGGGATCGAACTGGTGGCCGGGGCCAAAGCGACCCGTGAGTAACCCTTGAGCCAGAGAGGAGTAGGCCAAAACCGTAATCTCATGCTCAATACAGAAGGGGATGAGTTCTGTTTCTGCCCAACGCCAAAAGAGGGAATAGGGGGGCTGGACACTCTCAATGCGTCCGTACTGCATCGCCTCCGCCAGTTGAGCACGGGAAAAGTTGGAGACCCCAATGGCACGGATTTTGCCCGCCACTTGCAACTCCACCATTGCCTGCATGGTTTCCTCGATGGGCACGATTTCCGAGCCAAAGGAACCGGCGGGCCAGTGAATTTGGTAGAGGTCAATGTAATCAGTGTTCAGGTTGCGCAGCGATCGCTCGCAGGCGGCAATCACCTCCTTGTAGCGCAAGTGATTGGCAAAGACCTTCGTCGCATAGACACAGCGATCGCGCAAGTCTCCCACGGCGGCGGCCATAATCCGCTCTGAATGACCATCCCCATAGACCTCAGCCGTATCAATGGTGGTCATCCCTGCTTCGACAGCGGTACGAATCGTGCGAATGGACTCCTCATCTTCAATACCGACCCACCAGCGTTTGCCTGCTTGCCAAGTGCCAAGAATCAGCGGTGTAATTTGAATCTCTGTGCGGCCGAGGGGGCGAGTTTGCATAAGAAATCCCCATAAAGGAACCACTAACGAGGCACTGTGGGCGACTTGACAATGGGGCGGACAACAATGCGGTTGCGTTCTTGGCGTTTAGCATCGTAAAGCGCCTGATCCGCTGCGTTAAAAAGCTCTAAGGGAGAATCACTGCCCCCCGGAATCAGGGCTGCCACCCCAAAGCTGAGACTCACACAATGACTCGCTGAAGAATATTCATGGACAATGTACCGTGCCTGCATAGCCTCCTGCAACTGCCGTGCTACCAATTCAGCACCACCAATGTCTGTAAATGTCAATTTTTGTAACAAACCAAGAAGAGTACTGTTGTGCTGCCATAGGTTTTAATGCGTTGCTGCTGCCAGCCGATCGCTAGGATCGCCTCTAAATCTGGTGGATTTTTGGTGCGACACTCAACAGCAATTTCCCCCTTAGGGCTGAGACGCTTCTCCTGCCAAAGCAACTGGAGAACGGGTAGATATAAATCACCATTGTAGGGGGGGTCAAAGTAAATAAAGTCAAACTGCGGAATAGGGACTTGCGGCAATTTCTGGCGTACATCTCCCCGCAAAACCAGCGTGTGCTGATGGGGTTGGGCAACGGCTGACCAGTTGTCACGAATGACTTGGCAGGCTTGGGGAGACTGCTCAATACCCACTACCCACTGGGCACCCCGCAGCAGGGCTTCCGCTCCCATGGCACCGGTACCAGCACACAAATCCAGCCAGCAACATCCTTGGAGGCGACCCTGCCAGATATTGAAAATGGCTTGGCGGACTTTGGCACTGGTGGGTCGCGTACTGTGACCCGGCAGCGTTTTGAGCGATCGCTGGCCAGAAATTCGCAAAGGCATATTCTTTAACGTAACAGTTTTCGCCCAAAATAAAAAGCCCCGGGAGTCTTGCCGTGTTTCGACCCCGAGACTTTTGTTTGCGAATCACTCCTCACTACCTAAAAGATACTCTGAGTCCTTGGGCACTCCTATAGCGGCACATGACACTTTCTCAAGCGGCACCCTTTTGGCTTTAGGCTGCGGGTGTTGACTGCATTGTCGTGGTTCCTTTGGTTTGGGCAAGCCTGCCAATTTCCTGATCAATAAAGAAGAGTCCTTGCCCCTCCGTGCCAATCAGTTCAATTTTGTCAAGGATACTCTTGAACAAAAACTCTTCTTGGTGCTGCTCGGCCACATACCACTGCAAAAATTGCAACGTCGCATAGTCAGGCTCCGTATCCGCTAACTGCACTAACTCATTAATTTTGTGAGTCACAAACTGTTCATGCTCATAAACTTTACTGAACATCTCCTTCAGGGACTGAAATGTGTGTGGGGGAGCTTCCATACCGCCTAGGATTGCCAAGGCGCCGGTTTCATGCATGTAGTTCAAAAGCCGCCGCATGTGTGCCATTTCTTCATCAGCATGTTGACTAAGGAAGGCCGCACAACCCTCAAGGGCTTTGTGGGCACACCAAGAACTCATCTGCAAGTAGAGATGTGCTGAATAAATCTCAAGGTTGATTTGCTCATTGAGCCGGTTGGTCATTGCTTGGGATAGCATTGTTGATTCTCCATTCGTAAAGTTCAAGAGGGTAAGAGCCACACTGATAACAGCCGCCACAGTGGCTAGGGATGATTTTTTTCACCCGTCCTTTGCGGATGAGTTGGCTAAGGATCAGTTCAATCATCGCTGGCGGTACCTGAAAATGGGCAACCAATTCTTCCAAGGAAACCACGTGGTGCTTCTGAATATAGTCCTGTAGTTGTAAGAGCATAATCATGTCCCCTGTGGCGAGGAAAACCGCTGGCGATCGCCCCAATATTTCAAGGCCATGATTACCATCCCCATCACTGCCCCTAGAGCCAGTAACCAAATCAACGAGAACATCGGATGCGCCGCAAAGGTCATGAGTTGGTAGTAAGCAGTGGCGACCCAGTAGGCCAATCCCGTTGTCCAAGCCGCTACAAAGATGGTCCAGCCCAAATTGGTTTCTCGATAGACGGCGGCAGTGGCCGATACACAGGGAAAGTAGAGCAAAACAAAGAGCAGGAAGGCGATCGCTGCCGTTGTCGTGCCAAACCGTTGTGCCATCTGGCCAAATGTTGTGTAGTGCACGCTCTGAAGTTCAGCCGCTGCTTCGGGGTTATCTGCCTCTTGCAACACATGGAACCCTAAAGGATCAAGCACCCGTTGTCCCAGCTCACTGAGATTTTTGGGAATGCTGAGCACTGCTTCCTGCAATCCCCCCCAAACTGAAAAGGGTTCTTCTGGTGTATCCCCGGCTTCAGTGCTTTGAGCTTCTTGGCGAGCTAACTCTGTATAGAGGGCATCCATCGTTCCCACCATCACTTCCTTGGCAAAGATCCCCGTAAAGAGTCCCACGGTTGCTGGCCAGTTGTCGGACTGAATCCCCATTGGCGAGAAAATCGGCGTAATTTGGCGACTAAAGGCGCTCAAAATCGATTGAGTACTATCCTTTTGGCCAAAGCGACCATCGGTGCCGACAGAGTTGAGCAGTCCGAGGATGACGACAAGGACAACAATCATCTTGCCTGCTCGACTAAGAAAGGTTTTTAGCCGCTCCCAAGCCCGCAGCAGTACCCCTCTGAAGGTGGGTAAACGGTAGGGGGGCAACTCCATTACAAACGGAGCAATCTCTCCTTGAAAGAGGGTGCGCTTCATCAAGAATCCTGTGAAGATGGCTGCGGCAATTCCCACCACATAAAGCAAAAACACGATATTTTGGCCGTTGCGGGGGAAGAAAGCAGCAACAAACAGGGCATAGACCGGTAGGCGGGCACCACAGGACATAAAGGGATTCATCAAAATCGTCATCAGGCGATCGCGCCGATTCTCGAGTGTGCGGGTGGCCATAATGCCGGGGATATTGCAGCCAAAGGAAACCATCATCGGTACAAAGGACTTACCGGGTAAGCCCAGCCAGCGCATCAACCGATCCATGACAAAGGCCGCCCGTGCTAAATAACCAGAATCTTCAAGAAGTGTGAGAAAAATAAAGAGCAAGCCAATTTGAGGAATAAATGTTGCCGTTGTTTGGATACCGCCCCCCACCCCCTCTGCCAGAAGACCAATGAGCCAACCGGGGGCATTGAATGTTTCCAGCACTTGGGTTGGCCAACCCACAACCAGCGTTCCGACACCAATATCAAAAAAGTCAATAAAGGCACCCCCCACATTAATTGAGATGAGAAACATCAAGTACATGACGGCCAAGAAAATGGGAATTCCCAACCAGCGGTTGAGTACAATGCGGTCAATGCGATCGGAGACTGTTGTTGTCAGGCGATCGCCCTGTTCCAGAACCTCAGCCATTAGGTGCTGAATCCAGCCATAGCGACTATCGGCAATCACAAGGTCTATGTCTTCTCCTAGGGTCTGGTGAATCCGCTCTCGCCATTGGCGTAGTGGTGCTACAACATCATTGGGAACTGATTCAATATATTGCAGCCAAGCCAAGGCCTGTGCCCGATTTTTGAGGCCTTGAGTCAGCAAATCAGCAATAGCCTCTTCAATCACAGGGGGTTGGGGCACACTAACGCTGGAAACAGGTGGTGCTGCCAAGGCGGTGCGAATAGTTTGCCGCAGTTGAGCAAAATGCTGTTGTTGTTTGGCACAAAAAGGCAGCACCGGCAGACCTAAGCGCTGGCTCAAGGCTGGGATATCCATCTTGATTTTGGCGGCACGAGCCACATCCATCATGTTGAGGACAAGGATGAAGGGGACTCCTAGATCAAGCAATTGCGATGTGAGGTAAAAATTGCGCTCTAAGTTAGCGGCATCCAGAATATTCACTACCAAGTCATATTCCCCCGCCAATAGAAACTTGCGGGCAATCTGCTCGTCTAAGCCAGTGCTATCCTCGGCATCGAGGGCATAGACCCCCGGTAGATCCACAACTTGGACAGTGATGTCGCGATCGCGATAGCGGCCTTCCTTGCGCTCAACAGTAACTCCTGGCCAGTTTCCCACCCGCTGATTTGCCCCCGTAAGACCATTGAAAATTGTTGTTTTGCCACAATTTGGGTTACCAATTAACGCAATTGTTGCTGCCATGTCACACTCCTTTGCTAGAGCAGATGGACTTTGAGAGCATCAGCTTCATCCTTACGCAAGCTCAAATGAAAGCCTCGCACCTTAATATCTGTGGGATCACCCAAGGGGGCATGGCGGACAACCTCAACTTCGGTGCCGGGGGTTAAACCCATGGCTAATAATTTGCGTTTGTAACTGGGGGTCGTAGGGGCATAGCCGATAATGCGCAGGCGAGCACCAATGGGGGCACTGCGTAGGTTTACAGCTGCCAATTCCAGCTCTTTGAGCAAGATGTTTTGGGCTAGCTCGTGGTTCACACAAAACCGCTTTGAGTCAAGAGCCACCATGACTGCCCCGCGATCGCCCCGATGGAGGATGCTAATTATTGCCCCCGGTGCCAAGCCCATCCCCAACAGTTGCTGGGTATTGCTGCACATTAATTTCATAATGCAGTAGCGATCGCCCACCTTAGCTTCAGCAAGGGAAATCAGATTAGACATGCCTCGTCTCCATCGCTGTCTTCGAGAATGGGGGTCGGCGATATAAGTAAAGGGTGGCCACAAAAGTGATGACATATTGCATTTAATGATTTTTTGAAAGCTAGTTATTGCATATGATTCTCAATTTATAGCACAGCTTTGCAGTGGCATCGTGACTTTAGCAAGTCTTAACCTATCTCCAATCATCCTAAGAGCTGGGTCTATTTGAAAGTTTTGGTGTGAATTTTGTCTTAAGTGAGATATTGAGACTTACAGCAATTCTTTTCATGAGATACTTAATCTCATAAGAGATATCATAAAAGACTAGCTTGAATGGACGGGCAAAACTGCTGCAATGTCACCTCAGCGTTATGGCACGGGGATGAAAAACAAATGAACATGAACAGGCAAGCGAGGTCAGAGCTTCTGATTTTCAAGTAGCGTTTGAACTCATTGGGTTTTTCAGGTCAGTGGGGTAAGGTGTCATCCCCCGTTCCCAGCGCTTTGGCAGCAACGATTAAATCGTAGTAATCGGTGTACCACACCTGCGGATCGTCCATGTCGGGAAAAAGCCGAGCGTTGCCAATCAGGTAAAGAAGAGCGACTAGGATAGTTTTTCTGGTGCGGTAGAGCTGTCTCGGCGGGCAATGTTCTGCTGTGAGCAGATGAACAAGACGAATCAGGGCAAACACGCGACTTAAGGTGATCTCGAAGTCTGACCGTACTTGAGAGGGGGATGTTCTTCTCCTTAAGGTTTACAGTTGCCATCCCCAGAGACAAGCGTTGGTATCGAACCCTTGGAAAACCGCTCTACTGGACGGGTTCGGTTTGACCGATTGTGGGTGCCGCAATAAAGCAGATTCCTAAAACTGTCTCTTAGTGGGAGTTTTCAGTGCCCTAGTTTGGATGTTGGACTAAAATTGGCCTAAATTTCCTTGCCCTGTAACCCCCACATTTCCATTGAGGAAAAAGCCAGCAGATGCTATCTTAGATAAGTTATCGGGATGTAGCGCAGCTTGGTAGCGCACTTCGTTCGGGACGAAGGGGTCGCAGGTTCAAATCCTGTCATCCCGATTGGTCAGCCTTCAACTGTTAAGATAGGTAATACATACCCTAGGATTGTGTTGTGCTATGACCTCGGCTGCATCCTCAGTTGCCCGTTCTGACTTAGCAGAATTGCGTCGTCTCAAGTCTCTCTTGCCACCAGAGCTGCAAAGCTGGGTGATGATTGAACCAGCTAGTGGGGTGAATCCTCCCCTCATTACCTGTGAAGAAATTGGCAAGGATGAGGTGGAGATTCAAATTGATTTAGCCCGTTGGGATCAATTGGCCAAGGATCAGCGCAATCTCCTCTTTTGGCATGAGGTCGCCCGCATTCAAAATGACACGATTCCCCGCGATGGCTGGGAGATGGCAGCACTGGCGATTGGTTTAGGGGGTGCTGTGGGAGAACTCTGGGTGCAGGATGGCCTGTTGCTGCTGCTTGCCCTTGGGCTGTGTGGCTTTTCGGGCTGGCGGCTCTACCAGCGCAATAATGGTGAAAAGGTTCTCAAGGAAGCCATTGCTGCTGATGAGCGGGCGATCGCCCTTGCGACTCGTTTTGGCTATGAACTCCCCAACGCCTACAAAAGCCTTGGCAGTGCCCTCAAGCTCTTGATTGAGCAAGCCCCCAATCGCCGTCAACGCAAACGCTATGAACTGCGTCTGCAAGCACTGAAAAAGAGCGCAGCTAAAGCAAAAGCGCGCATGCAGGCCATGCAAAACGACACCCCAGCAGAATCTTAATCATGGCTCGCCTAAAACGCCAACTGCTGCTACCAACCCTCATTCTCCTATGGACAGTGGCCAGTCTAGGGTTTATGGCGCAGTGGGATTTACATCCTGTCCTGCGGTATTATGGCTGGGTCTTCACGGCGCAAGTTGCCTTTTTGATTTTCTTTGCGCCAGCGATCGCGCGACAGCTTAGGGGTACCAAACGTTCCCCAAAAAATGAAAGCCTGCCTTAAATTCATAAAAAACCCTCGATCGCTCTGACCGAGGGCAGCACCTATGGCTCAAGAGGGGAACTATTGCAATTAATTTTCAAGAGCTGGGTTCAGAAAATTTTCTAATTGCCTGAAATTAAATCCCATGGCGCGCAGGGCATGCCAAAGGTGACCCTGTAGGAAGAAAAAGGCAAGGAAGAAGTGGGCATTGGCCAACCAAGCCCGCGGGGTATGCTGCCCAAGGGGCAAGTCAATCGTGTCGGCAAAATAGGGAGCAACTCCCAGTTTCACTTCTAGGGGTGGCCCATAAAACTCTACGGGATAGGCGAGGGTATTCACCGCACAAAAATAGGCCGCTACAAATCCGGCGAGGGCAATGCCGCCAAGGGAGTAGGAAAGGATAGCTTCAGCATTAAACATCAGCACTTTTCGCGCCCAAGTCAGCGGTGGTACCAAAATATGCCAAATGCCCCCTCCAATGAGCAAAAGGGCGACGTAGATATGCCCGCCCACAAGGTCTTCCAAATTGTTAATACTGGCGAAGTGGGTTTGATAGCCATAGATGACAAAGGGATCCAAGGTGGGCTGGGTGACAAGGCGTACCGTTTGCAAATTGGCATCGTACAACCCGCCCCAGATTGTTGCTTTGAGCACCAGTAGCAGGGCACCGAACCCCAAGAAGAGCAAATGGTGTCCCAAAATGATTCCCAGTTGCTTTGGATCATCCCAGCGGAAGTGGAAACGGCGCGCCCGGCCACTGGCAGTACTCAGATCCTGAGGGGCACGAAAGGTATGAAAGAGTGCACCGGCACCCAGCACGGCTGAGGAAATGAGATGCACTGTGCCAATGACAAAGTAGGGGTACAAATCCACAACTTTACCGCCCTCGCCAATGCCAAACCCTAAGGTCGCCAGATGGGGCAGCAAAATCAAGCCCTGTTCCCCCATGGGTAGATCGGGTTTGTATTGGGAAATTTCGTAGAGCGTAAAGGCACCCGCCCAAAATACAGTTAGCGCTGCTTGCGCCACATGGGCGGCAATGAATAGGCCTGAGAGGTTCACAAATCGGGCATTGCCTGCCCACCAGTCGTACTTGACATTGGCTTGGCCATAGGTTTGTAAACCTGCACCTGTTGGTGGTGGTGTAGTCACAGAGGTTGGGGATTCACTGGCGATCGCCATACATTCCTCCTTCGATAAACGCATAATATCGACGCTGAACTTATTGAGGATAAATCTCAATAAAGCCTAGGCCTACTATAGCATCACTGTTGAGAATTATTAGCATCTGACAAGGATAAAATGTAAAGATATGTAACTACCCTCCAGCGGCAATCTGTATCTCCGAGAACTTGAGCAAGATCAAGCCAAGGCAGTAGGGTAATAGCAATAGGCTGTTGGCGGGCAATTATGGCCATTTTGCTTTATCACGACGACGTGGCAACGGCAGCAACGTTGGTCTCCATTTTGACCACTGCGGATCATCGGGTGGATGTCGTTGCTCGCTCTGAAGACCTCTGGGGACTATTGGCCAGTAGTCGCTATCACCTATTGATTGTGGATGAGTCCCATTTAGGCACGGCAGTTGAGGCCTTTTGCCAGCAGGTGCGCGATCGCGGGTTTCAGGAACCCATTTTGATCCTGACGCGCAAGGATTGGCCAACCCAGCCAGAAACCCAAGTGATTTATTACCACTACCCCTGCTCGCCCGCTGCCCTTCTTGAAATTGTCCAGCAACTCCTCAGCGCGATCGCCACCTCCAAACCTGACAATCATAACGACTCAGGCCTGCCCCTTGTCCTGCACATTGACAACGACGCCGAGTTAATTCGCTCCCTTGAGGAGCACTCCGTTGATGGTGGGTTCCGCTACGTCGCTATGGATAGCTGGCCGCTGGTCAACACCTTACTTGAGGAATGCTGGCCCAATGCTGTCATTCTCAATCCTGAAGTGATGCCTGATGAGGTAACCACCCGCGAGTTCTTGCAGCAGTTGCGGCAACATCGTCCCTCCATCCCCGCCCTAGTATTTACTGCCCGTGACACCTGGCGCGATCGCCTCGCCGCCATTCGCCTTGGCTCACGGATCACCTTGAGTAAGCCTGTTGATCTTGAGCGACTCTTGCAGACTCTCGAACAGTTACTGCAACCTCAAGAAATGACCTCCGCTAGTATCCTGACCGTGGATGATGACGCCGTCACCCTAGCCATCTTGAAACGGCTCTTGGAACCCTGGGGAATGAGTGTCACCTCCCTTCAGGATCCCGATCAATTTTGGGATGTCCTAGAGGCCACCAACCCCGAATTGGTCATTCTCGATGTCCAGATGCCCGGTATTAACGGCCTAGAACTCTGCCAAGTGGTGCGCAATGATCCCCACTGGAACCAGCTGCCAATTCTCTTTCTCACCGCAACCACCGATCCAGCCCTCGTCACCCAACTCTTTGCCGCTGGCGCCGATGATTTTGTTAGCAAGCCAATTGTCGGCCCTGAGCTAATGACGCGGATCATCAATCGCCTAGAGCGTACTCGCCTCCTGAAACGCTTGGCAGAGGTAGATCCCCTCACGGGATTGAGCAATCGTCGTAAAGCCACAGAAGAGATTGAACGCTTTTTGACCCTTGCCAACCGCCAACAACAAACCCTTTGCATTGCTGTTTTAGATTTAGACCATTTCAAACGTATTAATGACACCTATGGCCATGACGTTGGGGATCAGGTATTGGTAACCACTGCCCGCATGCTGCGACAGTCCCTACGGATGGAAGATGTGGTTGCTCGCTGGGGTGGCGAAGAATTTTTAATTGCCCTCTATGATATTTCCCTTGATGTGGCCAAACACCGCCTTGCCATCTGTTTACAGCGATTGCGGAATCACGCCTTCCACGCCCCCAACCATGACAGCTTCAAGGTGAGTTTTAGTGCCGGCATCAGTCAGTTTCCCACCCATGGACAGAGTTTACTGCAACTAGTGAAGATAGCGGATGACGCCCTCTATGCCGCTAAGGCAGCAGGACGTTCTCAGATTGTCATCGCACCAAAAGAGGCTGCCCCAGAATTTGCCAACGCTTCCTCCCCAGAGGAATAAGCTATCCTAAAGGAGCACACTCATTCTTAGTAAGACTTGGCGTCAGCACCGTTAACTGCTCTGAATGTATGAACCTTGAGGCGTCCCCTGCGCAAAATGCCACGATTTTACTGGTGGATGACGACCCTAATCTTGTCCTCTTGGTCAAGGATTACCTTGAGATGCAGGGGTATCGTGTACTGACGGCAGCCCATGGCAACGAAGGTCTGGCAATTCTGCAGCAGCAGACGCCCGACTTAATTATTTGTGATGTGATGATGCCCCAGATGGATGGCTATAGCTTTGTCAGTGCAGTGCGACAACAAACACACCTCAGTTGGTTACCGGTGCTCTTTCTCTCGGCCAAGGGGCAAACCCACGATCGCATTAAGGGGCTGCAAACGGGGGGGGATGTTTACTTGGTCAAGCCCTTTGAACCGGATGAACTCTTAGCCCAAATCCAAGCCCTCCTCAAACAAACCGCTCGCCTACGGGAAGCCCAAGGACTGCAATCGCCGCCTGTGCCCACCCCACCCCCCGGTGTCGAACTCACCCCCACAGAAACGCGAATTCTCCAATACGTCGCTCGGGGCATGTCGAATCGTGAAATTGCTGCTGAGCTACACGTGAGTCAGCGCACGGTGGAAAGCCACGTCAGCAATATGCTGGGGAAAACAGGCTGCCACAATCGTACTGAATTGGCTCGCTGGGCGATCGATTACCATTACGTGTAACATACTCTCGACGATCGCGGGGCTTCCCGCCTAGTCGCTAAACCCATATCACCGCTGCATGTGTTCTGCCAATAGGGCTTGGGCGCGGGGTTTATAGAGCAGATAGAAGAGTGCCTCCATATAGCGCATCATGTCTTCGCGGTTTTCTTGGGAAGAGAAGTTCCAGAAGCCGTAAATCTTGGCGAGGGAGAGCAGGCGTGTGCAGTGAATTTTCCAAGTGTAGGTGCTGTAGACCCGCTGGATACCCGCTTTGGAAATTCGTTGCCACTGCTGCGGATCGCGATCGCAAGCCTCTATAAAGCGGAGGATAGTCTCCGCCATTTCTTCTAGGTGGGTTGGGTTGATATAAAAACCATTCACCCCATCTTGGATAATTTCCAGAGGGCCACCAAAGCGGGTACCAAAGGTGGGCAGACCACTGATCATGGCTTCCAAAATCGTCAGGCCAAAAGCTTCAAACAACGCCGGCTGGACAAAAATCCCTTGGCGATCGGCAATGATGCGGTAAATTTCCCCCGAATCTGCTTTCGGTAAACGAATCCCCAGCCAGCGAATTTTGCCATGGAGATTGTACTCGTGGATGATTTGATAGAGCTTCTCAATTTCGGCGATTTCCTCGCGATCGCTGGAGTCTTCGGTACGCAATTTCCCTGCCACCAAAATTAAATTACACCGCTCTTGCAGTGCTTTGCTGCGGCCAAAGGCCTCTGCCAATCCTGTGAGGTTTTTAATCCGATCCAACCGTGCCATCGAAAAGAGAGGGCGTTTTTCGGGATACTCTAAGTAACCATAGATCTGCTGCGGATCCTCAAGGGTAAAGAGCAGTTCCTCCAACCGCTGGCGATCGCCCTCTAGCCGCTCCGTGTAGTGGTAGTAGGGAAAGTAAACCTGTTCATTCACCCCCGGTGGCACCACATTAAATTTCGGGCTAAAGAGTTCAATGCCATTCACCACATGGTACAGGTCAGGCATCGTAAAGGATTGATAGGACTCGTACTGGCCAATACTGTCGGGTGTGCCCACAATCTCTTGGTAGGTGCTGCTGATGATAAAGTTGGCAGCATTCATGGCAATCAGATCCGCCGTAAATTGCATCGAGAAGTGATATTTATCCTCTAAGTCCTGCCAGTAGAGGTTACTAAAGAGGTATTTAGATTTCTCGAGGGCATGGGCAATGTTGCATTGGGTCACCTTCATTCGCCGCGCCAGCAAAAAAGCCACCAAGTTGCCATCGGAATAGTTACCAATAATTAAATCGGGCACATGGCCAAATTCCGCCCGCAACTCCCGCTCCGCGTCAATGGCAAAGGTTTCCAAATAGGGCCAGATTTCAAAGCGAGAAATCCAGTTTTGGGTCACCTTGGGATTAAATTCCCGAAACGGCACCCGCAGGATCCAAGCGTTGTTGGTGCCGTAGATTTTCTCTAGGCGTTGGTTGCACAGCGTTCCTTCGGCATTGGGAATCAGGCGAGTCAGGACAATAATTTTAGGCCGTGCCTCCAGTACCCCCAGCCCTGCCAGTTCTAAATCCTCCCGCATTTGTTTTTCAAGGCTTTTCACTTGATCGAGGATATAGACCACCTGCCCGCCGGTGTCGGGTCGCCCCAGCACCCCCTCCTGGCCAAACCAGCCGTGGGGAGAAATGAGGGCAATGCGAAAGAGCATCGGAATCCGCGAGACAAAGGCCTCTAGCACTTGGTGATCGGGCGAATCCAAGAGTTGATCTAAAATTTCTAGGGTGTCGCGTACCCGTGCCGCCGTATTGCCCCAACCCGGTTCAAAGCCCAGATTTTGGAGTTCAAAGCGAAACTCACTGTAGGCCTCGTCGGAGGCGCGATCGCTCAAGGCCACAAGAGCTTGCTTCACCTGTTCTGAGAGGTGCTGAGGAGAGCGAATCCGCTCATTAATCAGGAGTTGATAGCCGTTGTAGCGGTGAATTTGCAAAAAGTTAAAGAGGTTCTGCTGCCACTGGCGCGGATCTTGGAAAAGTTTACTAGATAAGTAACGGTTGAGAAATTCCACCCCCTTACCGATATTCTTGGCATCACGGATGATCGGCGAGTAGTCATAGAAGGGCTGGACATCAATTTCAAAAACATCCCCCTCGTTGGGATGGTACCGATTCACTAGGCGATCGCGCAGATCCAGTAGCTCTGGAATCGTCATCGGCACGATCGTCAAATCCTCCACCAGCAGCCGACATACCTCCTGCTGGGCAATCCGTGGCCGAATAATCCAACACAGACTTTCGTTGTCAACAATGATCTCTTGGGTATAGAACACCAGCTTGCTGAGGCGGGATTCGAAGGGTGTGGGGACAGGGCGATCGAGGTCGCGACAGTAATCTGCAAAGGCGCCCAAAATATCATTGCGCAGGAGATAGCGTTTTTCCCCTAGTTGCAGGATGCGTGAAAATTGGCGCAGATCGGCACGTTCATCACTTTCAACAACGGATTCGAGGAGGACAGAGGTCATCGGCAAACTCACAACACGGCTTTTACCTGAGACGGCACAGCGGCTCAAGTCGTTTCTATTCTAGGTTTCTCCCTGAATGGGGTCAATTTTGCGCTAGCGATCGCCGGATTTGGCCATAGTTCCAAAAACCAAACCACAACGACAGCAACAATAGCGCACCTGTCAATCCCAGCAGTGGCACAAGGCCAAAATTACGGATCAAAATCGGTGCTGCCGCCGTAAATAAGCCACCGCCGACAATTGGCTCAAAGAGAATTTGCTTGTAGGCAAAACTTTCCAAGGCGCCCGATTGGTTGTGGGGATCCACCATACGAATCAGCAATAGCCCAGTAGATGTCACCCCCATCGATTGCCCCATGTCGCCAATTCCCCGCTCAAACCAGAACATGGGCAAAATTCGCGGCGCTAAATAGAGCATGACAAAGAGATTCCAAGCAATTCCCCCCACACTCAAGAGGAGAAAGGGAATGAGATTTTCACCAATGGCGGCTAAAGAGAGGGTGGCCAAGGCGGTAATAATCGTCACATCCAAGGCGACACCGCCAATACGGTTAATCAGTGGCCGGCTAATCAGGTACTGTTTGCGCCAACGGGTCAGGATGAGCTGCACAATAATGCCACCGATCAGCGCCAAGGGAAATAGGGGCACATAGGCCATGAGCTTCAAACCCGTTTGTCCCCAAGTGAGACGCTCTAGGAGTCGCAGCGCTTCAAGAATCACCCAGCCCACAATAATCGCCAAACCCACAAAACAGAAATTTAATGACAAAGGATCAATGAGTAACTCCCGCAGCAGTTGTCGCCGCCGTTGCCGTGTTTCTAGGTCATCGTGGGGATGAGGGTCGAGATTCTCCTCGGTTTCAGAGTCCACCAAGGGTTTGATCTGCAAGCGCCCTGTGCGCCGTGCCCAGTTGATCAGTGCTACTCCAAAAACCACCCCAGAGACTAAGCCCACAGTGGCCAAGCCCAAGGCCATATCAGCCCCAGCGGTAAAGTTTAACTCCCTAAAGGTATCGGCCATGCCGGCGGCAGTGCCATGCCCCCCCTCAAAGCTGATCTCAATCAGGGCACCAGCAATTGGATCCATGCCAAAGACAGGAGTGAGAACGAGCAACGTCAGCAGCAGCCCCACCACGTATTGCCCCCAAGCCAAAATCTGACCAAAGGCGACCTGCGGCGAAGCTTTCTGCCAAATTTCCCGAGGGCTAGGGATGATCTCCCCTAGAAATAGACAGGCAAAAACTATGTTGATGAAAATGCTGGGGGACTGCTGCCAAACTTCGAGGATGTCTTCGGCAAAAAGGCCGTTCCCTAAACCGGAGTTGGCAGCAATTTGACTGGCGATCGCCCCCAGCACACTAGGGCCAAGAATGAGTCCCAAAACGCCCGCAATCACTGAACTGGGCATATAGAGCGATCGCATCAGTACCCAACGCTGCCGCACGATTCGCCCCAAGAGTAGCAAAACACCAATAAAAATAAACGCCCAGAAAACCGTAATCAGCCTAAACATCCGCCATGCCAACTCTGAAGATTGTCGTGATCATAGAGCCTGCAACCGTAGGACTCAACCCCTTGCCAGTCTGTGGCTGCGCAACCAATCCAAAATCAGGCCATTGACGCGATCGGGCTGCTCATCGTGGGGGCAGTGACCGGTTTGATCTAGCTCCACCACTTGCATTCTTGGCTGTGCCTGTTGAAACCGTTGACTTAGCGCAGGCGGGATGAAGCGATCCTGTTTGCCCCAGATCAGCAATAGGGGTTGGGACACCGTTTTGAGCATCGTTTTAGCACTGGGGCCAAAGTCTGTACGACTCATGGCGCGGGTTATTTGCACAAAGGCGCGATCGCTACCATCGTCATAGGCAGGCGTGAGCAGGATTTCCAATAATTCATCATCCACACAATCAGGGTTGGCGTAGGCCAATTGTGCCCAACGCTTGACAATGAAGGGACGGCGAATCGCGTAAAAAAGGGTGCGCAGCAGCCAAGGAGCCGTAAAAATCTGTTCAATTCCGCTCACAAGGGGGGCGATCGCCCTCGGAATCAACTCCTCGCGCACCGCTGGATCCGGCAGACTCAGCATCACCACCCCTGCCGCCATCTGCGGATAGCGATAAGCACAGGTCAGGGCAATCAACGCCCCAATGGAGTTGCCAACAATCACCGCTGGCTGCCCGACAATCTTCTGCCAAAAGGCATGAACCTGAGCCGCCCAAAACTCAGCCCCATAGGCCGCAATGGGCTTTTCTGCTGCCCCCAACCCCATCAAATCAAGGGCATAGGTCGGCTGATGCTCTCCCAAGAGCCGCAAATTGTATCGCCAGTGCCCTAGAGAAGCCCCAAAGCCGTGGAGCAAGATCACTGGAGACCCCCCATGAGCGGGTCGCCAAAAACTATAGCGACTCTGCCATCCCCGCCAGCACCACTCCCGCTCGACGCCATAACGATAGGGGTCTACCAGTTGTCTCATGCACCTATTCGTCCAATAATGACTTCTATCTTAGTTATGAAGTTTTGCAACAGGTTCATCCAGCCCCAAAAAGGAGTTCGACCTTGAGTCCATCAGCAACAGTACAGACAAAGGATGCGATCGCCCCCCACGGCGGTATCCTCGTCAATCGGATTCTCTCCCCCGAACAAAAACAGGCGTGGCTCGCCCGTGCCGATCAATTGCCCCGCATTACCCTCGATGAACGCGCTGTCTCCGATTTAGAACTCATCGCCATTGGTGGCTTTAGTCCCCTGACCGGCTTTATGGGACAGGCCGACTACGAGCGGGTCGTTGAAGAAATGTACCTTGCCAATGGGTTGCCTTGGTCAGTTCCCATTACCCTCTCCGTCAGTGCGGAGGTGGCGGCTCCCCTAGAAATTGGCCAAACCATTCGCCTCGATAACGCAGCCGGTCAGTTTTTGGGAATTCTTGAACTCACCGAAAAATATACCTATGACAAACGCCGTGAGGCGCGCTGTGTCTATCGCACCGAAGATGACAAACACCCCGGTGTCAAGGTGGTCTATGAACAGGGAGAAGTCAACCTTGCAGGCCCGATTTGGCTCCTAGAGCGGCATCCCCATCCCCAATTTCCCAACTACTGCATTGATCCGGTGGATTCCCGTACCCTCTTCCGTGAAAAAGGTTGGCGCACGATCGTCGGTTTCCAGACCCGCAACCCGATCCACCGCGCCCATGAATATATCCAAAAATGTGCCCTTGAAATCGTCGATGGTCTCTTTTTGCATCCCCTCGTAGGTGCCACCAAGGAGGATGACATTCCCGCCGATGTGCGGATGCGCTGCTATGAAATCATGCTCGAGCACTACTTCCCCAAAGATCGGGTGATTCTGGCCATTAATCCGGCAGCGATGCGCTATGCAGGGCCACGGGAAGCCATTTTCCATGCCCTCGTCCGCAAGAACTACGGCTGTACCCATTTCATTGTTGGTCGCGATCACGCTGGTGTGGGGGACTACTACGGCACCTACGACGCCCAACATATCTTCGATGAATTTGATCCAGCGGCCTTGGGGATTATTCCCTTGAAATTTGAGCATGCCTTCTACTGCACCCGCACCCAGTCTATGGCCACCAGTAAAACCAGTCCCAGCAAACCCGAAGAGCGCATTCACCTCTCAGGGACAAAGGTACGGGAAATGCTGCGCCGGGGCGAATTGCCACCTCCAGAGTTTTCGCGTCCAGAAGTAGCAGCAGAACTGGCACGCGCCATGCGACAACCGCAACTCACGCCATAGCCTAAACATAAAACGAGGGGGTCAAGCTGACGGCAGCAAGACCCCTAACGAAGTTAGCAATGACGAAGTAACTCAACAACTAACGTGGACAAAACGTGGTTTTAGCTGGCGATCCAAACCCCCACTAGGCGATCTCAACCGATCAAGCTTGGAGCATGGACACTAGGTAATGAATTGCTGTCAACGTTGACGACCTTGGATACTGGGAGGTTACCTAGCTTTGCCTTAACTCCCATGGACGACAGGATGGGGACTTCGGCAGTAACCACACAAACGATAAGGCTGGATAAAGCGAGAAGACAACTATACAACGGTGAAGCTCAAAGGATTGGTTTTGATATTACTCGCAAGACAGGAGTGAGATTTATCTTGGAGTAACTTTGCTTTATCCCGAACTCAAGGACTGGGAGGCACAAGCCTTAAGTTCACTCTTATCGTTAACCTTTCTTTCTGTGCCTACTTTTAAGTTAGCATAGGCCTTTGGGAATGCTCAAATGTTAACGGAAAATTCAATATCTGAAATATTCCTTAACTGATTCTGAAATATGTCGTTAGATTCAGTGGTTGCAACCTTTTGGTGGTATCCTTAGCGCTGAGCGTTATCTCTAGGTTTTAACAGTTTGGGCGATCGCCCCAAGCTCATAAAAAAAACTAAAAAAACTGCACCAGCCCCCTAATTGCCGCTATGGCGGAGCTGATGCGGAAGGAATACTAGTTATTTTTACCTGTAAAGTCTCTACAGGGATTCTGCTTGCGGAAGACAGTAACTAACTCTTACGGGAGGGCGTTCCCGTGAAGGGCTGTGCTCCTGTAGAAGGATAGTGATCATTGCGAGGGGTGAAGATGCGCCCAAATGCCTCCATCAAAAAGACCATCATACTTTGCAGTTTCTCACGTAGTGCTTTTAACATAGGTCAACTCCTAAAGAAAGCGATTTAGGCTTCAGCCTTTGGCTTAATGATTGAACACCGCAGGAAAAACTTGAAACTTGCTCTCCCGAAGCAACGGAATCGGACTTCGCCTCAAGATCATTAGGTACAGCCCTTTTCACATGAATGGAACACACTCAAAACAAGTAAGGCTCCTATGTAAGGCTCCTATAGAGGAGGTTCATTTCCCCTTATGCAGCCCGTACTTAGAAAAGGGCTGTAAAGGCTGTACTTTTAGTATAAAAAATCAGACCAGTTACCTGAGAGGGTTTGAGACAATTTTTTATATGCTGAATAAGAAAGTTATTCATTTGTGAAATTTTGCTCTGAATGATATCACACCCATGACATTTATTCCCCCTCTTTCTGATCTTTCACTGCGGGCACAGGTGGCGCAGATGGTGGTTGTACGAGCCAGTGGCTACCTCTACGACAGCCAGATTCAGTATCCCGCTTGGGAGCCGCCCCAAAACACCTTAAAACACTGGATTAAAGACTGGGGAGTTGGTGGGGTGATTCTCTTGGGGGGCAGTGCCGTCGAAGTGGCAGAACGCTGTCGGCAACTCCAATCTTGGGCCACGATTCCACTGTTACTAGCGGCGGATATTGAGGAGGGGGTTGGTCAACGCTTCAGTGGTGCCACACAATTTCCCCCGCCAGCAGCTTTAGGTGCCATTGCCCAAAAGAACCAAAAACGGGCGGTTGACCTTGCAAAGGAAATGGGGGCATACACCGCAGCCGAAGCTTTAGCCATTGGCTTGAATTGGGTTCTCGCCCCGGTGGTGGACGTGAATAATAATCCCGCAAACCCAGTGATTAACGTGCGTGCCTTTGGCGAGGAGCCAGACATTGTGAGTACCCTTGCAACCGCGTTTATTCAAGGGGCACGTGCCTATCCAGTGCTCACAACGGCAAAGCACTTTCCCGGCCATGGGGATACAGCCACGGATTCGCATTTGGAACTGCCCGTGATTCCCCACGATCGCGATCGCCTGCAAGCCATTGAATGGCCGCCCTTTGTTGCTGCCATTGCCGCCGGGGTGGATACCGTCATGAGCGCCCATGTCCACCTACCCACCTTGGATGCCGAGCGACCCGCCACCCTGTCTCCCCCGATTCTCACGGGAATCCTGCGCCAAGAGATGGGGTTTAAGGGTCTAATTGTGACCGATGCTTTGGTCATGGGGGCGATCGCCAACACCTACGGTACCGCCGAAGCTGCCGTCAAAGCCGTAGAAGCAGGTGCCGATATTCTGCTCATGCCCTTGGATCCGCCGGCAGCCATTGAAGCGGTGGTTGCCGCCGTTGAGTCAGGGCGGATTCCTCCTGAGCGCATTCAGGCCGCTGTAGCCCGCATTCAAGCCGCGAAGGCTCGCCTTCAGCCTCTAGCATTACAGTTGGACTATTTCCAAACGACACCAGCCGTTGAGGTGGCCACCACCATTGCCCAAGACAGTCTCGAGCGGGCTGGCCAAGCCTTGCAACCTGTGCCCTTAGGGGTGAATTGTCTGATCGTGGATGATGCTCTACACGCTAGCTTTTTGAACCGTACTTGTCCCGCATTGACACTGCCCCCCACTTGGGGCTTTGACCAACGGGTGGTGATTGATCAGCAAACGCCCCTCACCATGATTGAGGGCTTCCCCAAGGCACCGACCTTAGTGCAGGTGTTTAGTCGTGGCAATCCCTTCCGAGGCAAAGCGGGTTTAAGTGCGCCAGCGATCGCCACCCTCGAACGACTGCAAGCCCAAAATCAACTGGCGGGTCTGGTGGTCTATGGCAGTCCCTACGCCTACCGCGAAATTGCCCAGCATCTGCACTCCGACGTGCCCCGCGTTTTTAGCTATGGGCACTACAGCATCGCCCAAGGTCTGGCTCTAGCGTACTTGCTAAAGGTTTCTTGATCTTTTGCGAGGGAATCGATAGGGAACCCCTATACTCTCTGTACGTCCCTAGAGATACCCCCATAGAGCTTGGTCTTTCATCACCATGATTCAGTTTCCCACTGCGGTTGGCTTGGCAACGCTCTACACAGTCACCACAACGCTGGCGATCGCCCCCCTGAGTTTCGCCGCCCCTCAGTCTTGGCTCGATCAACCGCCGCGCAACTGGAATCCCAACCTTCCTATCCTAGATATTCCCCCACGGGGCAATCCTGATCCCAGTGAGTTGAACCGCTGTCGCAGCACCCTACGTTCTCCCCAATCCATGGCCGATCGCCTGATCCAACAGCGAGGCTGGTATCTCGTGGGCACCCCGATTCGCCATCAGAATGTGGAAATTATTCTTGGCAATAGTCGCTTTGATGGCATGTGTCGCCCGATGGGGTATCAGGCCTTTGTTTTTTCCGGAGGACGTTACTTGGGAACGCTATCGCCGAATCTCATGGATTCCCGCGCTGATGGCTCATTCCTAGGCGAGGTCAAGTTCCAAAACGATGGCACCTTCACCGCAGACTTTGCCCGCTACACGCCCAATGATCCCCTCTGTTGCCCCAGTCGCATCAGTACTGTCACCTATCGCCTCGCAGGGGGACTCCTACCCCTGCCGCGCTTGGTGCCTGTGGCGGTTTCCACACAAGCAACAGCAAATAACCCTCCCTCCCAACCCCCAGAACTGAGCCTCAGCGGTCAACGCTGGCGTCTCAGACGCATTGGCAATCAAGCCGTGCCAGTGGATACCGCCTTTATTGAGTTTGATAGTGCTAACCGCCGTGCCAATGGTTTTACGGGCTGTAATAGCTTTAATGGTGGCTACACCGCCAACGGCCCGCGTCTGCTTTTTGCCCCCTTAGCCACCACCCAACGCCTCTGCGGCCAAGAACCCCTTCAGAGTGTGGAAACCCAGATGCTACAGGGGCTAAGTCGCACCAATCGCTACCGCGTTCAAGGAAATACGCTGCAACTCTTTGAGGGCAATCGCCTGCTATTGACCTTTGAAGCGGGTGCGACGGAAAGTCCCCTCAGTGGCCGCTGGCAACTGCAGCGCCTAGCCAATATGCCGATGCCACCGCGCAATCCCATGAATACGGCGTTTATTGAGTTTGATAGCAATGCCCAGCGAGCAACGGGCTTTAGTGGCTGCAATAACTTTAACGGTGGTTACAGCGTCAATGGCCAGCAATTGCGGTTTTCGGCAGTGGCGACAACGCGGCGCGCCTGTATTGGCCAACGGGCACAAAGGATGGAGATGTCGTTTTTACAGACCCTTGAGCAAACGAACCGCTACCGCATTGAGGGAAATACATTGACGTTCTATGATGGCGATCGCCCCCTTGCGATGTTCCAGCGAACACCCTAGGGAAGATCTGCAATCTTAGTGACTTTTCATGACTGAGAAACCTCGTCCCCGCAAAAAAAACCGACCGATCGCGACCCGCCCTCCTCGCCCCCAGCGACGCACCCCAGCTCAACCAATTCGGAAAGCACCCCCAACTGCCGAGGATGCCCCCGAACTCCTCTATGGCCGCCATGCCGTGCTCTCAGCCCTTGAAAGTGGCCGCCCCTGCAACCGTATTTGGGTGATTCCCTCGCTGCGCTACGATCCACGTTTTCATCAACGCTTGAATGAAGCTAAACAGCAGGGGGCGATTATTGATACCGTGACCCCCGAACGCCTCGATCAACTGTGCCAGGGGGGGCGCCATCAGGGGATCGCCCTTCAGGTGGCTGCCTATCACTACTGGTCCCTTGAGGATCTCTTGGCCAAGGCCGCAACCGTGAATCAACCAGTACTCTTGGCTGCCGATGGTATTACGGATCCGCAAAATCTTGGTGCCATGATCCGCACTGCGGAAGCCCTGGGCATGCAAGGGGTGATTATTCCTCAACGGCGAGCCGTGGGCATTACTGCAACAGTGGCCAAAGCCGCCGCCGGCGCCCTAGAGTATTTGCCGGTGGCACGGGTGATTAACCTCAACCAAGCCCTTGAAACCCTTAAAGAAGCCGGCTACTGGATCTATGGCCTCTCGGAACGTGGCGCGGTGCCCCTACCGAAAATTACCTTCGAGCGCCCCACGGTCTTTGTGGTTGGTAGTGAAGGGGAAGGAATTAGCCTGCAAACGCAAAAGCACTGCGATGAAATTGTCGCCATTCCCTTGGCGGGGCGCACCAATAGCCTAAATGCCTCAGTGGCGGTGGGCATTGCCCTCTACGAGATCAGTTGTCAGCGATCGCCCGCTTGGGATTTGACCCAAGCATTAGAGGCCTAGGAAACCGCTACCACAGACCGCAGGGCAAAAATTTTATTGAGAACCGCCTCGACCACCTTATCGGGAGTGGAGGCACCGGACGTAATGCCAATGGTGATTGGGCGATCGGGCAGCCAGTTCTCGGTAACAGTGAGAGCGTGATGCAGCGGTTTGTGTTCAATGCGATTCCCCGGCCCAATGCGATCGGCAGAATCAATGTGGTAGGAAGGAATCCCATGTTCAATGGCAATTTCTTGGAGATGGGTGGTATTTGATGAGTTGTAGCCACCGATCACCACCATCAGATCTAAGGGTTCCTTGACCAAGTTCAGCATTGCATCTTGGCGTTCTTGGGTGGCATCGCAAATCGTGTTGAAGCTCATGAAGTGCTCATTGAGGCGATCGGGACCATACTTTTGGATCATCGTGCGTTCAAAGAGTTTGCCAATTTGTTCGGTTTCCCCCTTGAGCATCGTTGTTTGATTGGCAATGCCGACCCGCACCAGATCGCGATCGGGGTCAAAGCCCGCAGAACAGGCCTTGGCAAATTTGGCCATGAAGGCCTCGCGATCGCCTCCCTTGAGGATGTAATCGCAGACATAGCGGGCTTCTTCGAGGTTGAGGACAATCAAATAGGTGCCCGCAAAGGAACTGGTGGCGATCGTTTCTTCGTGGTTGTACTTACCGTGAATGATCGAGGTGAAGCTCACCTTTTTGTGCTTTTCAACACTGTGCCACACTTTCGAGACCCACGGGCAAGTGGTATCGACAATCGTGCAGCCCCGCTCATTCAGCAGTTGCATTTCTTGGACACTGGCACCAAAAGCGGGCAAAATCACCACATCCCCTTGGCGCACCTCACTAAAGTCCTTTGCCCCATTGACCACCGGAATAAATTCCACGGCCATTTGCCGCAGGCGCTCATTCACCGAGGGATTATGGATAATTTCATTCGTGATCCAGATGCGCTCCGTGGGAAAGTGGGTGCGGGTTTCATAGGCCAAGGCAACGGCACGTTCTACCCCCCAACAAAAGCCAAAGGCCTCCGCCAAGCGAATCGTTACATCCCCCTCCTGCCAGCGATAGCCATTGGCGCGGATTTGCTGAATCAGCGAACTTTGATACTCCCCTTGCAGCTGCTGGTTCACCTCCTCGCCGTGGCCAAAGCCTTTGCGGTGGTAGTTTTCGGAACTATGTAGCGATCGCTTGAATGCGCGGGTATCCATTGGCTTTCCTCTGAAGCAATCTGTATGGTATTTTGACACACTCTATAGCGCAACCATGGGGCTAACTCCCCGTTGTGCCAACTCCTGTACCGTTTCTCGCGCCCAGCGATCGGCGGCCAAAATGTCCTCTAGGGTAGGGTTGTTAATGTTTTGGGCAGAGTAGCGATCGCAGGTCATCTCAATCAGACGGGGAATCTCAAGGAACGAAATCGCCTCGGCAATAAAGAGCGCCACCGCCTGTTCATTGGCAGCGTTCAGCACCGCTGGCATTGCCCCACCAGCGCGACCCGCAGCATAGGCCAGCCCCATACAGGGATACTTTTGGTGATCCGGCGATCGAAAGGTTAAATCTCCTGCCTTTACCAAGTCCAGTGATGACCAGTTGGTGGGAATTCGCTCTGGCCACGAGAGGGCATACAACAGCGGCAACCGCATATCTGGCCAGCCCAACTGCGCCAGCACGGAGGTATCCTGCAACTCAATCAGCGAGTGGATAATGCTTTGGGGATGGATCACAATCTCGATATTGTCGTAGTCCATGCCAAAGAGGTAGTGGGCTTCAATCACCTCTAGGCCTTTATTCATCAGGGTTGCCGAGTCCACAGTAATTTTGGGTCCCATTGACCAGTTGGGGTGTTTGAGGGCATCGGCCACCGTCACTTGCGAGAGTTTCTCCACCGGCCAATCACGAAAAGCGCCTCCGGAAGCAGTGAGAATAATTTTCCGCAGTCCTCCCTCGGGCACCCCTTGCAAACACTGAAAAATCGCCGAGTGCTCAGAATCAGCGGGCAAGAGCTTGACACCGTACTCCTGAAGCAGCGGCAAAACCACGGGTCCACCGGCAATCAGCGTTTCCTTATTGGCCAAGGCAATATCTTTACCCGCTTTAATGGCGGCGATCGTCGGCACCAGACCGGCACAACCAACAATGCCGGTGACCACAACATCGGCATCCCCATAGGCCGCTACCGTCGCAATACCGGATTCCCCCGCCACCAGTTGCGGTTTTTGGGGCAGATCGGCCAGTGCCGCCTCTAACTCTGGCAGTTGCTTGGCATCGGCAATACTGACAATCTCCGGCTGAAATTGGCGAATTTGCGGAATCAGTCGCTCCAAGTTACGACCCGCCGCAAGGCCAACGACACGAAAGCGATCGGGATATTGGGCAACAATGTCAAGGGTTTGGGTACCAATGGAGCCAGTGGAGCCAAGGAGAGTGAGTGCCTTCACAGTTTTTGGGGGAGGGTCAGTGGACACCTTAATATCTACCGCAGGAGGGGACACAAGGCAAACCCATACCTATTCCGTTGAGAATAGCAACAGGCGTTTCTCTAGTCTTTCCCAGTCATGGTGTTACCCCTTTCCCAACTGGTGCAGCAACTAAATCATAAAAAGGCCGAATTTCTCAGCTATGACACCGCCCTAGCTCAGGTGCGACAGGCCTATCAACAGGCTCTCAAGACATGGCAGCAACAAACCATTGCCGACATCACCGCTGCCATTGATCCCCAGATCCCAGATTGGGGGGCACGTCCCATTGAACCGTGGCATCAGGGGTGGCGCATTCCCTTGGAGATCCAGTGGCCCCATCGTCAGGCGGCGCAGGAGTGGGCAATGACTCAACTCATGGATGTCACCACTGTGGCGGTGGATGGTTCCCAGATTGTGCCCAGTGAAGAGCTATTTTTGCCCGTGGGTGTGGTACAGGCGGGGTGGTTTCTCAATCCCCATCGGCGCGATCGCCCCTACGCCAAGGAAATTGTCCTTGAACTAATTACACCAGCGGAACTGCGCCAAGCGGAAGAACAGTTGCGACAGCCGCAAATTTATCGCTTCCACGAACGCTATATCCATCTGCGCCGCTTTGAACTGGAATTAAAAACCCTACGGGAGCGCATGGCCGAGGTAACCGCACCCGCATTACTATTGTTTGATGGCTCCTTTGTGGCCACGTTTGCCGAGTCCTATGCCCCCGAGTGGCAGAGGCGATATGTGGCGGCACTGTGCCAAACCCTTGCCGCGAGCCGGCAACACCAGATTCCCTTGGTGGCCTATATTGATAGCTCTCAGGCACGGGATTTGGTGACTCTTTTAGGACATCTGGAGCAGCTGGCGCCGAGTCCCCACCTCTCGGATGCCCAACTGTTGAGCACGGTGTTGACCCAATGGGGCGATCGCTCCCCTGTGTTTATCTGCGATCGCGGGGGCATCCTCGAACGGTATGGCCCTTGGGCTAAGAACATTGGCTTTTGCTACCTCAAGGCCCATCAGGGCTATCCTGTGCGCCTCGAACTCCCCCTGTGGCTCTACGAAGCGGGCTTACTGGATCAGGTGATTCGCTGGCTCTGCGGTGAACTGATTACGGGTCAAGGGTACCCCTACGCCCTCGAAGCGGCGGATCAATTGGCCGTTCTCCAAGGGAGCGATCGCCAAGCCTTCCTCAAGCAATTGCAAGTCTGGGCAGAGGGCGTCGGCATGGAACTGCGCTTTAGTCGCAAATGGGTAAGTAAGCAGCAGCGGCGTTAGCTCTATTGGGACGAATTTTGCAGCGCCTTCAGTGCCTGTTCCAATTCCCCTTGCGACCTCGGCATCCAGTCTTTGCCCCGCAATCGCCGCAACATTTCTAGGGCTTCCTCACGGGTTTGACCAGTATTTTGTTGGTGCCGTTGCCAGAAGTCGTCCCACCAGCCGGGGGGTTGCTGCTTGCTGCCTGTGTATTCCGTGGGGCGCCCAGTGTCACCATCAATGACGAGGCTGCCGACATAATCGGCATTGCTATAGACCTTGGCAATTTGATCCTTGATGTGGCGCATATCCTCGGCAGCAACAACGCCATTATCGGTGGCTTTATAAAATTGCACCGTGACGCGGATGGGGAAGCGGGGATCCCGCTCGATCGGCAGGTTATCAATTTCAGTGAAGGGGCCTTCCACCTTGCCATAACTAATGACTGCCGCCTCCACATTGGAACGACCAGCGCTAGGTGCTGCCTCCATGAGGGCGGGGGCGGGCATCGAGAAAGGGGGCATAACCGATCGGGGCCGAGGGGCTTGCTTCAGGGGCACTTGGATCAGCATCACCATATTCATCCCCGCCGCTTCCGCTTGGGCAGAGGTAATCTCACCACCACCAGTTCTCACCCCAAAATCACTGGCGCGTTGTCCCACTAGGCTCGCCCGTTCGCCATTCTTATTGAAAAACAGTCGCTGCCCCCACGTCTGCCCCGCTTCAAAGGCATCCCGCTTGTTGTCAATAACGGTGGCGCTGGTACCTTGGCGAGTGACGAGAATTGCTAAAACCGCTGGATTTTTTTCGTAGCTCTGGTAATTAAACAGCACAGGGTTAAAGGTGGCTTCCCCTTGGGGTGGAATGGGTAGGAAACAGGCTTGGGCACTCACCAGCACATGGCTATCGCGATCGGCCAAAAGGGAGCGACGATTCCCTGCCCAGGAGCGGGGATTGTGGAGATACTTGCGGAAGTTACCGAGAAATTCCTTGAGGTTGACCCGTTGAAGCGGCTTGCCCTTTTCATTGCCCACCAAGATAAAGAAGCGTTCGAGGGGAATATCCGCTGTGCGATCGCTAAAATTGGGAAAGCGAATCACGGGCATCAGACTCAGTTCATAACCCTTGGTGCGTGGGTTGTACTGCTGAATTTGAATCGTCATGTCACTGATATTAGGGCCGACGGCAGAGTTGTGGTAGCGAGCGGTGTCCTCCCATGTGATGTCAAGAATGTTCAAGCCATATTGCTCGGCAAGCCGCCGCGCTTCTGAGTTGTGGATCATGCTGCGGGTGCGCTCAATGACTTGGCGGTAGCGATCGTAGTCAGCCACAGAAACGCGCGGTGGCGGTTCAGGTTTAGGGAGTGGCGAGGGGTTTGACTCAATTCCCCAATTGGGCTGACCTTGGGCAGAGGACATAAAGTTTTCTCCTGGGGAGAGCAACTTCCCCGCTAAAAGGGTACCGAGAGCGAGTAAACCAATGAGGCCAAGGGAGAGTTTGAGGGGCACAGCCATAGCAGCGTTCTGAATCCTACCCTCTAGCCTAGTCAAGGAAACTCAAAATCCTGCCATGGTTTCACTTTTTGCAACAGGGTTTTAGGATCAAAAAGCATCCTTGCCCGCAAATTGCCTGTGTTATCCGCTGCTGAAATTCGCGATCGCGCCACCCACCTCAAATCAACACTTCCCCCCCATGTCCGCCTCATTGCCGTGAGTAAGTTTATGCCAGCGGCCGCGATTCGGGCTGCCTACGAGGCCGGCATTCGGGATTTTGGCGAAAGTCGCGTCCAGGAAGCGGCCAGTAAACGCACTGAATTGGCTGACCTCACGGATATTACCTGGCATCTCATTGGCCATCTGCAAACCAATAAAGTGCGGCAGGCGCTGCAACTCTTTGACTGGATTCACACCGTTGACCGCTGGAAATTAGCTGAGCGCATCAATGCCATTCTCAGGGAAACCGACGCCCCCAGTCCCCACTGTCTACTGCAGGTGAAGCTCCGCCCCGACCCCCAAAAACACGGCTGGGAAAGATCCGAACTGGAAGCAGCCCTTCCCCAACTCGATGCCCTCTCCCATCTGCGCTGCTGTGGCCTGATGACGATTCTGCCCTTGGGGTTGCCCCCCGCAGAGCAATTGCAAGTCTTTCAGGAATTGCGGGCTTGGGGCGAGGAACTGCGTACAAAACCGTGGCAGCAGCTGCAGTGGCAGGAGTATTCCATGGGTATGACGCAGGACTATCCCCTTGCGGTGCAAGCTGGGGCAACCATGGTGCGCATTGGCACGGCTATTTTTGGCGATCGCCAAGCAACGCTAGAAATTCACCACGAGTAATGCCCTTGGAAGGGGTTGGTTCGGGAATCATCACCGGTGGCGGAAAGAGGGGACTGCCCGGCGACCAAAGTTCAACGCTATCGCAGTGCTGATCGTAGTACTCAGGATCAGTGGTGACCCGCACCGCTTGGGGTAGGCCGGAGGCAAGGTAGGCCACATCCACGCGATCGCCCGCTGGGGAATGACGCGGCGCATCATACAGATAATGCCAAACCAAAGCACGGGGCGAACAGGTCAGAACTGGTTCAGGGGTGGGGGCAGCTTTTGCGACTTGAGGGGTATAGAGCGTTGGGGTTTCCCGCAGGCGGCGGGCTTGCAGGGGCAAAGGGCAGTAACTTTTCCTCTAGGGCAGCCGGCACACTCAGCACGCGGGCACGGCGCGATCGCCCCTGCCACCCTGTCATTGCTTGAACCCTATCTAAAACCACGTCTTCCGCTTAAAAAGCAACACCACCCTATTGGGGCGCACATTGGGCTGCAAACCTGTTACGTATTCCTCGTTGCCAAAATTGGGATGCACCGTTTCATCCTCCACAAAAGAATCCACTAGCTCCCAACCCTGCTTACCCAGCTTTTCTACCTCACTCTCCAACTCCATCAGGGAAACTTCTTTTGCGGAAAATTTTGGGTACGCACCTAAAGATACTGTTTTTGCCGTAACATATACTGTCTTGTACTCCCACTTGCTATTCGGGAAAAGTCCCCCTAGCAACAGCATGAGGAAGATCGCAAGGGCTGATGTCGCCGTAATGGTTTGATTATAGAACTGAAACCGCTGCCCAAATTCCGAGAGACCTGTTTGCAGTGTTTCCTGAATAACCGCTTGCGGGGGTGGGGGGGATAGCGGTTCGGCATATTCCCATTCAGGGGTTCCCCCAGTTTTGCGCCCATAAAATTTCACGAAGTTGATCCGTCCCAAGGGTTGCCGATTTAGGATATCCACAGTTTGATCCGCTAGAGCCGTAAAGTCCACTGTTTTGTCCCTAGGGCGATTGAAAATCACTGTGAGTTGAGAGCCTGTTTGTGAAACTTCAACCGTCACTGCTTCACTGGCGATCGCGCCTTGGATCGCTTGCTTGATAGCCTCAAGATTCGTTTTCATCACTGCTCATCCCACAATATCTTTGCCTAAGTTTTATCCATTGGAGTAAGGATGCAATATGCACCGCTACGCCTTTTTTCTCCGTCCAGTCAAAGCCAAAAGCTACACTAAAAGAGCGATGCCGCAGGAACCAAGCAACAGACTGCAAGATGACTAGACCTGCTATTTTCTAGCCCGCACAGTCCTATACCTTTCGATAACTACGCTCAACTGCGCATCGAGTATCCCCTCACCGTCAGTGACCAGCTTAAAGGCTCCCTCGACTACTACCTTTACGCTGTCGGCAAGCTGCTGGTGGTTGAAGCCCAAAATGCTGACCTTGCCAAAGGCTTTACCCAACTGGCCGTTGAACTGATTGCCCTCGACCAATAGACAGAGAGTCCGCAGCCCATCCTGCAAGGGGCAGTTTCCACCGGGGATATTTGGCAATTTGGCCTCCTGCATCGAGCGCAAAAGCAAATTCAACAAAGCCTAACCCTGTACCGCGTTCCCGACGACGATCTTGAGACTTTGATGCGGATTCTTGTTAAGATTTTGGAGCCAAATTAATTTTTATTCCTGCAACAACAATCGTAGTGCTGCCAAGACCCGCCGAGGATTCTGGTGATGCAGTGCCATGCCCAACCAATAGGCCGCTTCCTCCTGTCCCATTTCCTCAATCCCCATCACACAGGCCATCATTTTGTCGCGACTGCGCATCGGCGCCAACACCCGAAAAATTAACCCTAGCCGTAGTGCCACCTCTTCTGTCAGGGAATACACCTGAGGTTCATGGGGCAGTACTTTCCCCAGCTTCACGCGCGATCGCGCCAATTGCCGTAGCACCCGCTCTTCAATGAGGGCAAGATGTCGTCCTCCTAAGCCCCCCAAACGCAAGGGCTTCACCAGATCGGGCGTTGCCACCGCAGGTAGTTGCCACACCTCCATGTGCAGATCACTGGCACGGCTATAGGTCACCCGCAGTTGATAATTCGGCTGGCCAAGGGCAGACTCTAGGCTGGGAAGGGGAGCCGCTGTCGTTGTTGGGGTCATGCTACATCTCTAAGGTCTCAGGATCAATGCTCAGTTCTTGCAGTTTAGCTGCTGCCCGTGGCCACTGATGAAAATCTGCACTACCCAAACGGCAATCTTAGGCCCAGTCTCGACTTAAGATCAATTTAATAGAGGAATGAGCAGGCGATCGCATGCGCTTAACACCTGAACAAGTGACTGGCATTCGCTCTATTGTCAGCGAATTGGCGGGCGAAGAAGCCACCGTTCGCCTTTTTGGTTCTCGTATCTACGATGATCTGCGGGGCGGCGATGTCGATCTACTCGTGGAACTGCCCTATCCAGTGGTATCGCCTGCTCTACTGGCTGCCCGCCTTGCTGGCCGAATCAGCCGCTTTTTGGATGAACGCAATGTTGATGTGGTTTTAGCGGCACCCAATCTCCTCCGTTCGCCCATCCACGAGGTTGCCCGTCAAGAGGGGATTCTTCTGTGATGCTCGATTCGCGACTTGCTGCCCGCTGGCAGTATCTCTCCCAGTTGGTAGAGCGGGAAATTCTACGCTTGGAAGCCACTGACCGGCGTTTGTTTGACCAGCCTTTTACACCAGAGCGTGCTCGTCAATTGACTGAGGATGAGGATTTAGCCGAGCGAGTGGATGCTTTTGTCTGCCGCTTTAGTCGTCTCCAAGATACCGTTGGCGATAAGCTATTGCCGACCTATTTGGCTGTGCACGGCGAGCGTACGGCAACGTTTGCCCAGAATCTGGATCGGGCTGAAAAACTGGGTCTGATCCTCGATGCCCAAGCCTAGATAGATATGCGTAAGCTGCGCAATCAAATGGTGCATGAATAGGTTGAAGATGCGGCAATTTTAGCTTCAGCGCTTGAGGCGGCTCATGGGTTTGTACCGGTATTGATTGCAACTGCTCGCCGTTTGCTCATAAACGCGACGTGAATTCCTCCTAGGTCGCAATTGAGGCACTTGCCTGCACATGGGCTGCCCCCACCCCTTGGCGACAGAGGCGTTCTGTGACCTGCTCTGGGGTATTGCCCGCCAACTCTAATCCTTTGAAAAACTCGATCGCGTAGGTGGCATGAAGTTCTTTCTCACTGGCTGCTCGCATCTGTGCTGCCCAAAAGTCCTTCACAGGTCCTAGATCATTGAGATCGCCCTCGTACTCAAATTCGAGGTGACTGCCCGCCACTGTCTGATAGTTACCCTGCCACGAGACGGTTGTTTTCGTCTCAGGGAGTTGACAGACATAGGCCAGAATCACAAAGGCATCATTTCCCTCCTGTCCCGCCAACGCCCATGCAATTTCTCCCCAAGGAGTGCGTGCCAAAATGCCTGGTGCCAACTGGCGACCGTTGAGCGGATCCGCATTTTCACCATCAAAGGCAGCAACCCCCACCTTTTGCCGAGGCAGTAAGGCTGGATCAATAAACTCATTGAGGTGACTAGCATTTGCAAGATTGCCTAGGATATGTCACAGGGCGATAAGGGCATGGGTTTTCCCGCCGCCATAGCTGGTATCAAGGCGAAAAATTGCTCCCACCTGCTCATGGCTGCCCTGAAGTCGCTGGCAAACACTGGTGAGTAATTGCCGCAATCCCCGCGTGGGATGGGTATGGGCAAAAAATTGCTGTGGGTCTTGATAGGCGGGTGGTGCTTGACCGCGAATCACCTGCGCTAAATCTGCCGCGAAATCTGAGTCGACGATCTGCCCTTGACGGACATCCGCACGGGGCGTACACACTTGAAACAGGGACGGTAAACCCGCCTCCATGAATTGGGGTCTCCTAATTTAGCTTACTTAGAAGCCTCACAGTCTTTTGCCCTCACTTTACAGCTCTTTTCGCAATAATGGCACCTGCTCAACACAGCAGAAGCTGGCCTAGGATAGCTTCCCATTTCCTTCGATGTACCCCGTATTTGAGAAAAGCACTGTGGTGTCGTCACTGAATGTATCCCGAATTTATTTCGATAAAGAACTTATTAATACCAATTCAATTTGAAGATACCGCTAATGGTGGACTCGTTGCGATTTTATTAGGCTTAATGTTACAAAGAGCTGGTCTGAGGCCGTGGCCACCCATTTTGAACGGCAACTACAACGTCTGCGCAGTGACTTGCTGCGACTGGGGACACTGGTGGAAAGTGCCTGTCAGTTGGCCTATGGTGTCTTGATTGAGCGACATCTCCTCAGTGTCGAGCAGTTGATCCAAAGGGAGCGGGACATTGACCGCAGCGCCCAAGAACTCAATCGTGAGGCGATCGCCCTGCTGACATTGCAAGCCCCTGTGGCCGAGGATCTCCGATTTTTGGTCATGCTCTCGCACCTCTGCCGCGATCTAGAGCGGATCGGCGATTATGCCCTTGAAATTGGCCGTGCGGGTCAAACGCTGCTGCGCTATCCACCCCCACCCTGCCTTGAGGACATCCGCGTGATGTTCCAGCGATCGCAACTGTTACTATCGGAAGCCCTATCCGCCATTGCTAATTTGGATCCTGAGGTCGGGCTAGCCCTTGCCAACTGCGATGATGCCGTCGATGCCGACTATCAACGTCTTTATGAGCGACTCTGCACCCCTTTGGATCCGCAAGAACCAGTGGAATTGCGCTTAATCCTCCTGCTGCTGATTCGCAACCTAGAGCGCATTGGTGATCATGCGGTAACCATTGGCCAGCGCGTCTGCTTCATTGTGCGGGGGGAAGACCCCTAGGAAAAATTGACGTTTTATGCTCGCTGTGCGCTGAATTGCGTCCACAACCTTTGAGAATAGAACTAGTCCTAATTCATAAGTGTTGTCGTGCCTGTGCTCGAATCTGAGGATGGGCCTGTTGGGAGGTAAGGCATGAGGTTAAGCCGTCGTTCTTTTTTGTACGGTGCTGCGGCACTGACACTGATGCCGTGGGTTTGGCAAACGGCAGGCGGCTCCTTGGCAGACTCTCTTCGTCCGTGGCGAGCACTCCTGATTGGCATTAACCACTATCCCCAGTTGGTGGGTGTGCCCCCTTTAGGCGGTTGTCTAACGGATGTTGAGCTAGTGAAAAACCTATTGCTAGATGGCTGGGGGCTAGCGGACAGTGACATTACGCTACTGACGGAACAGGCGGCAACCCTCGATGCGGTTCAAGAAACCCTAGGGGTGCTGGAGCACGCTGGTCAGCCCCTGTTAGTTTACTTTAGTGGCTACGGCACGCTTTGGCAGCAACAACCAGCACTGGTTTTCGCCGATGCCACAGCAGCAGGTGAGGGCATCTTACCGCTTGCTGAATTACTGCGTACCAAAGGGGTACAGGTATGGCTCGACACCCGCTTTAGCCCGCCACCCATTGAGGGGGAGATGTTGCGCTGGCGATTTGTGCCGTTGCAACCTGTAGAGAGCCGTGGCACAGGCCAAGTTCCCAAGGATCATCTGCTCTGGGTCGATTTGGGGGTAGAAACGCACCTGAATGGCGTTCCTATGGGACTCTTTACTGCTAGTTTGAGCCATTATCTAGCGGCTTTGGGGGGCGATCGCCCCTTGGCGACCAGCCTGATGTACACCGCCGATGAACTGCGCTGGCAAACTGGGGCAGAAATTCATCTCGTCAGCGATGGATTGCCGGGGAATGTCCCCCTATCCCACGGCTTTGATGGTGTGGTGCAAAGTACCGGTCACGATCGCGCCCTTCAAATCTGGTGTGGCGGCCTCAGTCCTTGGCTATTAGCCCATTGTCATCCCCACAGTCGTTGGAGCACTGCCGATGGTGCCACGGTCGTTGACATGGTTAGTTTTAATGGCATCATGGCTCAGGGGGTAAGTGGTCAGCCCCTGCAAGTGGGCGATCGCCTCTATGAGCAACAACGGCGCCTAGGGAAAAATCTGCAGCTACAAGTGGCACTAGACCCCAAGCTGAGCAAGATTGAGCGGGTAGATGCCATCAATGCGCTGACCAACGAAGAGAACGTTGCTGTGCTCAACGGCAGTGAATCGCTGCCAGATGTGGTTCTCACTAGAAGTGCCACAGGGGGTAGCTATGGATTGGAATGGCCGGTGGGAACGTTGCTCCAACACAGTTGCACAGGTACCAATGAAGCCGCCAAAGCCAGCATCCGTCGCTTGAACCCCCTGCTGAATGTCCTGCTGGCTCAAAAATGGCTGACACTGACCTTGAACCCCACCTCTAGTCAGGTGGCTGTGTGTACAACCCTTGAGCAACTATCGCCAACGGCAAAACTCCTGAGCCGCCAATCCCCCCCCCGCAGCCCCAATCCCCTGCCGGAGGTTCTGAGCACCAAGCTGCCAGCCACGAACTTAGACACGCCCCTCACCTTGGCCAAGGGGGATACTTGCCGCTGGAGCCTCTACAACTATGGCGATCGCCCCCTCAACATTGTTGCCGTTGCTTGGGATAGCAGTCAGGGGATTCTCCTGCTGCCACTGCAAACGCAGTCGTGGCAGTTGGTGGTTGCGCCGGGCTTGAATATTCCCCTTTATACGTGGACGCTGAATCGCCCTTGCCAATGGCTGAAGGTTTTTATCATCAGCAGCGCCCGCCCCCTGACTCGTTTTAGCCAACTGAGTAGCCACCCTAGCCATTCAGAGCCATTGCTAATTTCTGGTGAGGATAGTCTTGCCTTGGTTCTCGGTCTGCTAGGGGATCTCAGCAGTGAACCGGAGGGGAATGAGTTTTCCTTGGATGTGCGGGAGTGGTGTACCCAAGGCTTCACGCTGCGGGTGGTCTAGGCCAAGCGCCGCCGCAACAGGGGTTGAATGAGTAGGCTCATCCCTACGGCAACCGCCAAAAGAATCAGCAGCGCTGCTCCCAAGCTTAGGGATCCCCAAGGCGCCACCATGACCACATCACTAAACTGCCAGTCAGGATGTAAATAGACATAGCGAATTGGTTCAATCGCCAAACTGAGGGGATTGAGGCTGGCAATCCACTGCAACCAGCGCGGCATAAACGACAGGGGCACCAAGGCAGTACTGGCAAAGAGTAACGGCAGGTTGATCACAAAAATCACCGCCAACAGTTCAATGTGACCGGGCAAGGCAAAGGTGAGTCCGAGACTTAGGGCTGTCACACCAAAAACCAAGATTAGTACGGTGGCCAAAACAACCCCAATGCCCGCTAAATTCGGTAGCCCGGTCCCTAGCAGCACCCCTAGGCTGGCGATCGCCACCACCTGAATCAAACTCAGGGTTGTGATGAACAAAGCCGAGGCCAACACAATTGAAAACCGCGAAGCCAATGGCGCCACCAACAGCCGATTCAAAAAGCCAAACTCACGGTCAAACATCACCGGCAGCCCCGCATTGAGGGCGCCACTAAAGGCGGTAAAGACAATAATACCGGCACAGAGAAACTGACCATAATTGGTACTCTCGCCAAACAGACCCTGCGGCACATTCTGGAAGAGAGCCCCAAAGAGGATCAGCCAAATCAAGGGTTGTACCACCCCCGCCACCAGTGTTGAAGGGCGCCGTTGCAGTTGGATAAACAGGCGACGGGTCAAAGCGAGCGTTTCCTGAATGAATTCACCTGAGAAAATACCGGGAACAGCCCTTGCTGAAGCAGTGGTCATAACGCAACTCCGAGATCAAACCCGTTTTCTAGGGTAGCAAGGCCTCTAAACCTTGGCGGCGCCTTTCTTTTCGCTCTTTTTCGGTTTTGCTGGTGCCACCTGCATTGCCCAGTTGCGGGTGAGGATCATGCGGGGGTGAATTAAACGGTGCTGGTCAACCAACCACAACAGCGTGCGATCGCACACCCGCCACACCGCCTCCTGTAAATTTTGGTGAGCCACCTTGCGCAATTCCTCTAGCTCCACCGTCTGGCCTCGCCCCGGCTCCAAGCTATCCGCGAGAAACACAACACAACTCAAGGCATCCATTCCCGGTTGACCCAAGGTATGGTTGGCAACGGCTGCTAAGACCTGTTCATCGGTAATGCCAAATTGCTGTCGCGCCACAAGGGCACTCACATCCGCGTGAAGCAGGTGGGGATCCGCCTCATCCACCTCCGTAATCGGCAGCCCCGCCTCCCGTGCCATGCTCAATAGCCGCTCCGGCGGAAAGTACTTTGCCAAATCGTGTAATAACCCCGCCCAAGCAGCGCGATCCACATCCAAACCGTGGTGTAGGGCTAGCTCCGCTGCCATCGTTTCTACCCGCAGGATATGTTGGAGTCGGGGTGCAGGCACATTCTCCGTCAACCACGCCAAAACCTGCTGGCGATCGCACAGCGAATCTTTAGCATCAGTTGTCACAAGCGGGGTCATAGCCAAAGCCACAGCAGGGATGATGAAGTGCTACCCTTGTATCATACCGAAGGCGCTTTTCACAAGGTTGGGAAACCCTTAAAACAGTCAAAGCTACTGTCGAGCAGGATCAGCTTCGTCCCTATGCATCCCATATTTTAGGAAAGGGCTGTAAGCGTTTTGTCCAACTTCCGTAATTTCACGGATAGGGTGAGGCAAAGAAAAAAGAGTATCGTAAAAGTACGGAGTCGTCCTGTGGAAGCTATTGAATCATACTAGCGGTGGGGGCACATTCCTGTGAGCTGTGACTTGAAAACAGGTCACCCTATCACCCTTCCCCCTGTTGAACGTGCTATTCATCCCCTTGGCTGCCTATGAGTTACTGCCTAAACCCAAACTGTGTCAAGCCAGAAAACCCCGATCATGTAGAGGTTTGCCAATCCTGTGGCAGCAAATTGTTGCTCAACGATCAATACAAAGCCATTAAGGTGCTGGGGCGGGGAGGGTTTGGTACTACCTTTTTGGCCGTGGATACAAAACTGCCCGGCAACCCCAGTTGTGTGATTAAACAATTACGGCCAGCCGCCACTGCTCCCCATATCTTGGCCATGGCGCGGGAACTCTTTTTGCGGGAAGCGACCACCCTCGGCAAAGTTGGCAACCATCCACAACTGCCGCGTTTGCTTGGCTACTTTGAAAATGAAAATGAGTTCTATCTCATCCAAGAATATGTGGGTGGCCTCACCCTGCAACAGGAGGTCAAACGCTTTGGCCCCAAAAGCGAAGAAGAGGTGAAGCAGGTTTTGCAGGAAGTGCTGCCCATCCTTGATTACCTACACAAAAATGGTGTGATCCACCGTGACATTAAGCCTGCCAACTTGATCCGCCGTGATATTGACAACAAGCTAGTGCTCATTGACTTTGGTGCAGTCAAAGACAAAGTCACCCAGGCGATGGTGGAAAATGCCCCAGAGCTATCCACATTTACCAGCTTTGCCGTGGGAACACCGATGTATGCGCCGCCGGAGCAAATGGCCATGCGTCCCATCTATGCCAGCGATATTTACGCTCTGGGTGTCACCTGTGTTTATCTCCTCACTGGTAAATCACCCAAAGAGATTGAGCGAGATCCGCACACGGGGGAATGGCATTGGAAGCGGTACGTCAAAAATATCTCCCCTAGGTTTGCCGCTCTCCTCGACAAAATGCTGGAGGATAGCGTTAAAAACCGTTACCAAAGCGCGATCGATGTCCTAGCCGATCTCCAGCTCCTTGATTGCCAAGAAACACCTGCGCTGGCTGCCCCTACCGTTACAGCAGAGGATGATGACCTCAGTAATGCCCTTGCAGCCCCTCCCAGCCAAGGCCGACCCCGTGGATCAGCTCAGTCCTCTAGTTATGCCTCCTCTGTGCGTCAAAATGCTGCAGCAGCTCGGTTGCGGCAATCGCGGATGACAGGATCTCCATGGGGTGGGCCGCCAGTTGTGGGGGCAGGCTCGGGTCAGCATCTGCGCCCCAAAGTCACCGTACGGATGACGGCTGCCCAAGTGCTAACGGCCTATAAGCGGGGAGAACGGGATTTTGTGGATGTCGACCTCTCCAATGTGGTATTGCGCAATGCCGATCTCTCCGGTGCCAATTTTGCCAATGCCAATTTTACCAATGCTGATTTGAAGGGTTGTATCCTCACCAATGTGGTCTTGCGGGAAGCCAATCTTCAAGGAGCTAACCTGAGTGATGCCAATCTCTGCGGTGCCTATCTGGTGCAAGCCAACTTTGAGCGGGCAAATTTGAAGGGAGCAAAATTGCAGGATGCCTCGATCTCAGGAGCCAACTTTACCGGTGCCGATATTTCTGGGGCAGACTTCAGTATGGTCTCTGGAATGGTTCAAGGCCAACTCGATCGCGCCAAGAAGAACTGGTTTACAAAGTTGCCTAAATAGAGGGGCGAGTTTGCCCCCTTTTCCTAGGACATTAGACACTTATCGGAGTCGCAGCCCGCAGGTCCTGCTTCCATGAGGGGTTGGGTATAGCGGGAGAGGGCTTCATGGAAATCATGGATCCGCTTGCGCCGAGCAACCGCAGTGACTTCCTGCTCGTACCGTTCTTTGCTAATGGGTTCAAAGGGCAGACGCGGGAATGTTTCATGGGCATCAAAGCGTGCCAAGAGCGCCGCAGAGATATACCCTTGATCCTGCTGAATCGCCGTGTAAATTGCCGTGGCAAGGGGTTCGACTTCAGGTTCCCGTAGCTCAATGGTGGCACTGGTGTTGTGGGTGGTGTAGTGCTGCTGCACCTGCATATAGAAGTCAAACTGCGCCAAGGCCGAAAACTGGCTAATATCAATCGTGTCTGCCCCCGGCAGATCTGCCCAAGAGACGGCAACGGGAATTTCCACTAGCCACTCGGTACACCGTGGATCAAAGGGATCATCAAGAAGTTTCCCTGTCTCATCCTTATCGGACTGGGAGGGAATGATATTGTAGCCAAAGTCATAGCAGGCCATGGCCACGGGGTCGCCCTTGCGGAAGGTAATCCGTCGAATAAAGCGTTGGGCTTTGGGGGGATGCCAGCCGGGAGAGGCACCCGTCAACAGGGATTTGGTACCGGAGGGTTGGACGGTGGTACAGCGATTGGGGCGCTTGAGGCCGTGGCGATCGCAATACTCCCAGACGGTCTCATGGACAATTTGCCGCCAGCGTTGCAGGAAGGCTGCCTCTTGGGCTTTGAATTCGCGCCCTTGGGGGGTATCCGGTCGTCCCGCGGCCCACCATTCCAGCCAAGGCACACCAAAGGCATGAACACAGAAGTCAAATAGCCCCGTAAAACTGACGCCAACAATGGGATCAATAGCGCGGGAGTATTGATAGCGATCGACAACAAAGCGATGGTTCAATAGCGCTGCCACTGAGAGCGCACCAGCCTTGAAGGCTTTTTCCTGTGTGATCGTATCCGCTGGATCAATTTGATTCAGGTGGATTTCCGCAAGGTTGCAGTGGAAATCAGCACCAATAATTTCACCGCAATTGTGAGCAACAAAGCCATTGGCATCAAAGCAATTCGGGCCGGGCACGGTACAGTCATACACTGGCTCAATGCCATCGGGAGTAATTGACTCAACGACAACTGTAAAGCGTTCGGGAGGTAAGGAGTCATTATGGGCGATCGCCCCCAATTCCAGAACCCGAGCCAGCGTTGTGAGATTATCCCCTTGGATAACTAGGGATGATTCTGCAACCACCGAAACGATTCCCAAACGCAGTAGCATGCGCTGAATAAGTGAAGCTAGTTGTCGATCCCCCAGTGTGACATGCAGCCGTGGTATTGATGTTAACTGAGTCGTAACGAAAATCTCTCGGAGGAACCCGCAGTAGAATGCATAGCTGCCTTCTTCGATGGTGATTAGGCGAAAGTTCTTTTCTAAGGTATGGGGGAGTACAGCTATCCAGTCGTTTTGGCGGTGCTCAATCCCTGTGAAACAGCCTGCTGCTTGGGTTTGCACAGCAGCGCTTCCTGTGGCAACTTGATAAAGGGCTTGAGCGGTGTAACGGCCTTCTTCCCAAGTTCCCTTACCACCCCAAGGGGTTAGATCACGGTGATTGTGCAAAAGAAGGCGATCGCCTGCGTGCAATTGACCTGCTTCTACCCATTCCGTGTATTGTCTTTTCGGGGTTTGGGCGGTCACTTTCAGCAAACGATGGTTCGCGGTGAGCCGTAGGGTATAGCCTTCACGGGTGGTAAGTTTGAGAACTGGCTGGATACCACTCAGGAAAAAGCCAGCGGCGGTGGTACTAAACAATTCGCCATTGACATAGGTGCCGTGCTGTTGGCCGATCAAATCTTTGACTTGGCGCGGCCCTACTTCTGTGAGTACCCACGTATCGCTTGTAACGCAGGGATTGAGGCCATAACGACCCAAGCGGTGAGCCAGCTCCCGTTGATCGATAGTGGGCAACAGTTGCCGCAAAAACGCCTCCCCCTGTTGATTTTCATAGGCACGGAGGAAGGCCTGCTTGAGATCCGCTGTAGTCAAAAGATCGGCATTGGCGCGGGCAACGGCTTCCCCGGCCCATTGAATGGCACCTTCTCCTGAATAGAACTGACTGCGCACGGCATTGATACATTCCTCGAGACTGGGCTTGGTGTGAAAGACACGGGTGTGGTTGGCCATCCGCAGCGCATCCCGCTTGGGATCAATTCGCCAATTGCCTTGCTCATCCTGTTGCCAGAGATTTTGTTTAGCCTGGGCAAAAGCTTCATCCTCACTTGCCCCCTGACGCATACCAGCGCTGTTGTGCATCAGATAACCATCACAGTAAAAACAGTGGGCATCTTTGACCTCAATATCATAGGTCTGAACATAGTCATAGCTGCCTAGTTCTTTTACTGTTACGGGAATATCAAGACTAACTTCAGCTTCAGCAATATACCTCTCGTAATTGGCATCCACGCTTCGGAAACCTTCAAAACCCATTTCCCGCATTTGGCTATAGGTATAGGTTTCCCGCATCATGGTTGCAGGAATTGTAAAGCCATGGGCTTCCTGTCCTTGATGAATTTTGCCTTTCAAGGAATACGGTGCAATGAGACTGTTGTAGCGAGCCTTAAAAGCTGGTAGTTTGAGGTGATATTTGAGTTGCCAATGCTCTTTTTGGGGGAGTGTGACACCGATTCGAACAGCAATTCCCAAACTAGATAAAAGAGCGCTAACTTGACGAGCAAATTTAGGATATACAGTCGTTAATAGGTAAGGTGGCCGCCCACAGGCAGAACCGTCACTATCCACTAGACCTGCTAAGTAAGCACAACGCACCTCAACCGTTCCCTGCAAGATAAAGCTAGGGACTTCTAACGGTTGTTTAGGTTGCTTAATATAGCGGTGAAAGTATTCTGCAAGATGAATAGAGGTTACTCGCGATCGCAAGGTATTCTCACCTTCAATACACTCTTGTCTGGCTTGTACACCGAAGAGAGTAAGAGCACAGTTGATTTTAGTATGAATCTGCTGAGCAAGCTTGGAATCTGAACTGTTGTAAACCCAACAAATGCTACCAAAGGGTTTGTTGTACTTGTTGCGTCCCAAGCTAACATAACCATCCCCGTGGGTAAAACCAATTAACCAAGCAACATCAGCCGTCAGTTCTGGAATAGTGATTGCTTGAGAAGTATGACTACCGCGTGGTCGAGAATCAGTAAAGTCTGATGGCAAATGAGTAACTGTACCGGGTAAAACTTGAGTATTGTGAAGCAGGCGATCGCCCGGGTTTAAGGCATTGACAAATTTCCAGTGAATTCCCCCTGAAACATCCGCAAGAGTTGCAATCCGATGGTTTAGGGTAGCTCGCAGCAAGGGACCATTTGTTATTACTTCATAAGCCTCTTGGTAGCCTTGGTCAAATTTCTGGGTTACTTGCCGAAACCCTAAGGGCGTTTGCACCCAGTCCCCCACTTGGATGTCTTTGATAGGGATCAGTCCCTTGCTTGTGTGTACCAAAGCATCCTCAGGCAAACAACGCCTCACATTGCCAGCAACAACCACAACGGCTGCCTCATCAATCAGCAGACAACACTCCACAGAAGTCAACTGGCGACCCACCGCCGCATTCAACAGTGCCGCGCAGCGATGGTAGAGGTCTGGCAGCTTTACTGGATTGGCAACTCCCCCAAACCCCTTGAGCCGCTCGCCCGTAGGACGCACATCACTAATGTCAATCGTCACCTGAACTGAACCAGCGAGTTGAGGATTGCTGGCGAGTTCAAGCAGCGTTTGGTAGGACTTCACCCACCCTTGGCGGCTATCCCCCACTTTGATTTGACAGGTCTGCCCCGTGAGTATTACAGTTGTTTGCTCTTGACGCGCTTCCTTGGGGGTTTGACCAATTTGACCAATGACAGTCACCTCAAGGCGATTGCAAATCGGCGGCAACTGGGAGATGTATTTCTGCTCTAGAATCGCCCCTGTGCCACAGCCCTGCATGGCCAAGTCCATCATCAGGCCAAAGGAATCCCAATCCACGACATTGGTGCTGGTGCAGTTGTAGGCACCGGAAAAGTTCTCGGGCTGGCGCACCCAATCCGTTCCTCCCACCCACAACCAACGGCCAGAGGGCAGTGCCTTCAAGTCCTGCTGCATTTCCCGGAGAAGGGCAACTTCTGCTGCGGTGAGGTGCCCCACTTCCTGTAGTCCTTGCAGGGTGCGATCGCACACCTGTTGCCAACTCTCCCGCTCGCCCGCTTCATTTTGGCGGCTGTAGGTGCGGTAAAACACGGGATAGGCTGTGGGAGCCGTAGCGGGGAAGCTGGTTTGAGGACGGGGAGGATTTTGCACCATAGGGGCAGGACTCAATGGCGGAATACTAGGTGTAGTGTACCGAAGCAATCCTTGGGGGTCAATAAGCACTAATTCTAGAGAGACCTGTAACTCCCCTGCCACAGCGAGAGGGAGATGCTAAGATAGCAGGAAGTTTTTGCTTTGAGTCCAGAGTCAATGGTTGCTGCTCTCCCAACGTCCTTCAGTACCGATGCCTTTGACCAAGTGGTGATGACCACCTATAGCCGCTTTCCCATTACGCTCGTGCGCGGTGAAGGCTGCCGTGTTTGGGATGATCAAGGCCGCAGCTATCTGGACTTTGTGGCGGGAATTGCCACCTGTACCCTCGGTCATGCCCATCCGGCTTTGGTGGAGACAGTCAGCCGCCAAATGCAAACGCTACACCACGTCTCAAATCTGTATTACATTCCCCAACAGGGGGCACTGGCGCAGTGGTTGGTGGCTCACTCCTGCGGCGATCGCGTCTTTTTCTGCAATTCCGGGGCTGAAGCCAACGAAGCCGCCATTAAACTGGCCCGTAAATACGCCCATACCGTTCGCCACATTGCCAACCCGATCATCATTACGGCACAGGCTAGCTTCCACGGGCGTACCCTCGCCACGATTACCGCTACGGGTCAACCCAAATACCAACAACACTTTGACCCCCTAGTGCCCGGCTTCGCCTATGTTCCCTACAACGATTTTGCGGCATTGCAGACTCTTGTTGAGCAGCTAGATCGATCCCAGCCCCAAGTGGCCGCTATTCTGTTGGAACCGTTACAGGGAGAAGGGGGAGTCCGTCCTGGCGATCGCCCCTACTTTGAGCAGGTACGCCAACTCTGTACCGAAAAAGGCATTCTCCTGATTTTTGATGAAGTGCAAGTGGGCATTGGTCGCACCGGATTCCTGTGGGGCTATGAAACCCTCGGTGTCGAACCCGATATTTTCACCTCCGCCAAAGGCCTTGCTGGCGGCGTTCCCATTGGTGCCATGATTGCCAAGGAGTTTTGTGCTGTCTTTCAGCCGGGGGATCATGCCAGTACCTTTGGCGGTAACCCCTTGGCCACGGCAGCAGCGCTCACGGTTTGTGAAATCCTTGAAAAAGAGAATCTCCTCGAAAATGTGCGCGATCGCGGGCAGCAACTGCGGACAGGACTACGCGAACTAGCAGCAACCTATCCCCAGCTCATTGCTGAGGTGCGCGGCTGGGGACTGATCAACGGTCTGGAACTGCAACCCGACACCCCCCTCACCGCTGCTGAAGTCGTCAAAGCTGCCCTTGCTGAGGGGCTATTGCTGGTGCCCGCGGGGCCGCAGGTGGTGCGCTTTGTCCCTCCTCTCATTGTCAGTGCTGCCGAGATTGATATGGCCTTAGGGGCAGTGAGCCGAGCCTTTGCCCACTTAACAGCCTAAAGCACATCCTTGCGTTTTTGAAAAACCCCCACTAGTCCCAGCATGAGGGCAATAATGCCCCCTAAGCGCAGGTTATTGACGGTGACATTGGCGTTGAACGTGTGCCTCTGAAGACTCCAAAAGCGATCAATAAGAGCTTCACCGCTGGCGATCGCCCGCCCCCGCTGCTCTTTCCAGAGGGCAAATTGGTCTTGCCAGCGCTCCATGGCCGCCTGATAGTCTTTGACCCGTTGATTGTACTCCTCGACGCGATCGCGATAGGCCTGATCAAACTCTAAGACCGAATTGGGCAGTGGCGGTGGATCACCCGGTTCCGGAGGTTGTGGGGGTTCGGGTTCATCTACAGCGGGGTGGTACTCCTTGCGCACGCCGGGAAAGCGGCAACGTTGAAAGAGGTTATCATCAAAACACGGACATTGCTCTAGGGCTTCAGGACTGAGTTTCTCCCGTTCAGATTTGGATTGCTGCCAGCAGGCATCCCGCGCCACATCCTGACCAAAACCGAAGAGGGACACCACATTGGCATAACTCCAGCGGGTCAACGTCACATCACTGATTAGATTGCCCACGCCCCCCAGATCCTTCAGAGGAATAATTGCTCCAGCAAAGGTAATCTGCGGTACCAAAAAGAGAATCGTTAACAAGGGAGCCACGGTTTGCGTCGGCGAGAGGGCAGAGACCAGTAACCCCATCACCATGCCACCAAAGGTGGCCAGAAACAGCGTTAGATACAAGCCAGCGATCGCCCCAATACCGAGGCTCAGATCGATCGCCAAAAACTTCACCGCCAAAAAAACCGCTGCTTGGTACAGTGCCAGCACCACTGCTGGGCCAAGCTTGGAGAAAATATAGGGCCACAGCCCCAACCCCACCATCCGTTCGCGGCGATAGATCTCCAGTTCCTTAACAATTTCCCGCATCGTCGCTAGGCTGCCCACCATCACCGCAATCAGCACAGTAACAAAGGCCATCGTAAATGCCTGCCCCGCATCCCCCTGATCCGGATCGAGAATCGTTGGCTTCCAGAGGACAAAATCCAAGGCTCCCAAAATCGGCGCGAGGGAGAGCATGAGAATGAGTGCCGCCCGATCCTGTCGCAAAATGGCCAAGTTTCGCTGGGTGAGGATCCACCACTGCCGCCACGGTGCCACTGGGGGCAAGGTTGTTTTGGGGCGTTGCGGTTGAACTTGACGGGTTGCTCCCGTATCCACATTCAGGGGACGCTGCCGCTCCACCACATAGGTTTGATACAGATGAGACTGGCGATAGCGCTGCTGCCACACCGCCGGATTGGGCTCGCTCTCAATCTTGAGGTAAATTTCATCAAAATCTTGGACATCAAAATAGCTAAGGGCTTGATCCGGTGGCCCAAAATAGGCAAGGTGGCCGCCCCGTGCCAAAAACACCACCAAATCGCAGAGCATGACATTCTTAGTCGCATGGGTAATCAGTAAAATCGTTCGCCCCTGATCTGCCAACTGCCGCAACAGCCGCATCATCTGGGTTTCTGTGCCCGGATCCAAGCCAGAAGTGGCTTCATCCAAGAAAAATAAACTGGGGCGGGTGAGCAATTCCACACCAATCGACACCCGTTTGCGCTGACCGCCACTCAGTTGTTTCACCAGTACATTGCGACGAGATGTTAACTCCAATTCCGCAAGGACGCGGTTCACCTGTTCCTGTCGCTCTTGATCGCTAAAATCAGCAGGTAAGCGCAGTCGTGCCGCATAGTCCAAGGCCTGAGCCACCGTTAGCTCGCTGTGGATAATGTCATCCTGAGGCACATAGCCAATCTGGGTGCGATAGGTGCCAAAGTAGCGGTATAGGTCGTAGCCATTGACCAGTACCGTGCCCGCCGTCGCCGGGCGAAAGCCATTGAGGGCATCGAGGAGTGTTGATTTACCGGCACCACTGCCGCCAACAATCGCGACAAACTCGCGGGGCAAAATTGAAAGGGAAATGTCTTGCAGCAGCTTTGCCCCCTTGGCGGTGGTTTTGCTGAGGTGGATGGCATCGAGGCGCAGATTGCCACTGTCGTTGTGGGGAACAATGGTTTCGTCGGGGGTAAACAGCGAGCTATAGGGGCCAATGCGCACCAAAGCCCCCGTGGGTAAAGGCACGGGTTTGCGGGGTTCAAGGCGCTGGTTATTGATGAAGGTGCCGTTGGCAGAGTCGAGATCGACAATGTACCACTGTCCTTCCTGAAGGTAGAGGCGGGCATGAAACCGCGAGACGACCGGATGATCCAGCACCATATCATTGCTGGGATCTCGGCCAATCCGCACCTGCTGGCGATCGCGCAGTTGGAGGGGGCGCGTTTGCTCCACAACCTCCGTGGCGGGCATCAACAAGTAGGTCAGCCGCAGGAATTCCCCCACATGGATCACATCCCCCGGTGCCAAGGCATGTTCGCTAATCGTTGTGCCTCGCCAGTGAAGGCCATTCTTGCTGCCCAAGTCAATAATTTTGTAATGCTCTCCCGATCGCACCAGCTTGGCATGGTGAAAGGACACAAAGGGATGGTCAATGGTGATGTCCGCCTTCGGATCCCGACCGAGAACCAGTTCCTCCTTCAGCAGCGGAAATTCCTGCAACCACTGGGGCGTTGCCACCTGCAAGATCGGCGTACTGGCAGCCCCCATCACCACCGTGCCCGGCAGTTCCGTTGTTGCCATGCCATCTGGATCAAAAATGGCTTCAAAGTCACCGATTTGTAGGCGATCGCCCGCCTTTAGAGCCACAGGGGTGCGTGGCCGCAGCTTCGTACCATTCAAAAAAGTGCCGCTGGCGCTCCCAAGATCCGCCACTTGATAACCCGTCTCCGTGGGAATAATCAAGGCATGGTGGCGGGAAATCCCCTCACCGACGAGAATCACTTGGCTTTGGGGGTCGGTACCGATAAGCAGGCGATCGCGCCCCAGTTGAATTTGCTGTCGTGAACCATCAGCCGCTAAAAGGTTGAGAATGGGCACTGCCATACCGCTTGTTTAGAAACCCCACTTCATTTTGTCACTAGAGCCAGAGTAAGAATTTTCTATTACAGGAACAAGAAAAAACCCTAAAGTATTAGTCGTTACGAAATCATTGGGATTAAATTTGCTAAATTAGCATCCAATTCATCCAGACATTGCCACTCTGTTGCACCCTCTCCCAGACATGTAGAAGAAATCTCTTTTTCCTGTACTCCGCCGTTGTTGTGGGGATGTATTCATGTTGATGCACGTTGAAATTATTGAAAGTAACCCCCACCTGCGTTCCCTCCTTGGCTGGCACCTACAGCAAGTGGGGCACATCGTTCATCTTGCCAGTGGTTGTCAACAGGGGCAGGAAGTATTTCAACTGCGACATCCCGATTTGGTTGTTCTCGATCTGGACTTGAATGAGGGCAATGGTTTGGAATTATGCCGCTGGCTTCACTACCAAAACACTGTTTTGATTTTAGTTCTTTCCGCCCATGAGGATGAAGCGGATGTGGTGACGGCGCTGCGGGTGGGTGCCGATGATTACTTGGCCAAACCCTTTGGGATGCAGGAATTTCTTGCCCGAGTCGAGGCCTTGGCACGGCGAGCACGCCCCTGTTTACCCAGTGTCCTGAACTTGGGTGAGTTACAAGTCGATTTAGTGCAGCGGCGAGTGGTGGTACGCAATGTGCCAGTGGATTTGACACCGCAGGAATTTAGCCTACTCTATGTTCTGACGCAAATGGGGGGCACGCCTTTGAGTCGTCAGGAGTTGCTGCGGCGAGCTTGGCCAGAGAGCATTGACAACCCCCGCACCGTGGATACGCATATCTTATCTTTGCGTAAGAAAATCGAAGTGGATCCGCAGCAGCCGCGCCTCATTCAAACCGTGCGCAATGTGGGCTATCGGCTGCACCTAGAGCCATTGAATGGGCGCTACCAGCAGAATGGCAATAAACCCCATTCCCGTCCCCCGCGATCGCCCCGCCACGTATTGGTTTAGACTTTGTCCAGTCTTCCTAAAATATTCTCAAGTTTCTCAAATGAGCGATCCCTTTGCGTGGCTAGAACCTGCCCTAGATGCCCTGCACCGTGCCCATTGGTATCGCCAACCCCTTCTCAGTAGCGCACCGGGGGCAGTGGTGAGTGTTGGCGAGCCACCCCGCCCATTGATTAACTTTTGCAGCAATGACTACTTGGGTCTGGCCAACCATCCGCAGGTGAAAGCAGCCGCCATTAAGGCGATTGACGAATGGGGTACTGGGGCGACCGGGTCTCGCCTTCTCAGTGGTCAACGTTGTCTTCATGAACAACTAGAGCGGGCGATCGCCCAGTGGAAAGGTACAGAGGCTGCCTTAGTCTTTAGTTCCGGTACTGCCGCCAATCTCGGTACCATTGCTGCCCTTGTGGATCAACGGGACTTGGTACTAGGGGATGCCTACAACCATGCCTGCCTCAAAAAAGGTGCTCGCCTCAGTCGGGCCGTCTTCTACGAATATCCCCACAACAACGTCGCCATCCTTGCCCAACTTCTAGAAACCCATCGCTGCCAATACCGCCGCTGTCTTATCCTCACCGATGGTGTCTTTAGTATGGATGGGGATGTTGCCCCCCTAGAGGAGATATTGGCGCTAGCCGAAGCCTACACAGCCATGGTACTGGTGGACGATGCCCACGGCACAGGGGTGTTGGGAACTAATGGTGCCGGTACCTTAGCCGCCTTGAAGCAATCGAGTCCGACCGTCATTCAAATGGGTACCCTCAGCAAAGCCCTTGGCAGTTTAGGGGGATACATTGCCGGCCCTCAAGCCCTGATCACCTATTTGCAACACCGTGCCAGCACATGGAGCTATAGCACGGGACTTTCACCTGCCGATACCGCTGCTGCCCTTGCCGCCCTTGAGCAACTACAAGCAGAGCCTGCCCTGCGCCAAGCCCTTGAGGAGCGCATTCAACAACTCGAAGAAGGACTGCAAGAATTGGGTTGCCCCGTTTTGCCCCGTCCGCTACCGACCCCCATCTTTTGCCTGCCTGCTCCCGATCCAGTCACTGTTCTCCAATGGAGTCAGAAATTACAAGAGGCTGGATGTTGGGTGGCGGCGGTACGGCCACCGACCGTGCCCTTTAGTCGTCTGCGCATCACCCTAAGAGCCGATCACACTTCTGAGCACATTGGGCAATTGTTGGCAGCGTTGGGAGCCTTATTAAAGGGCTGTTAAGAATCGCTGACGATCACTCTCTATTTCGCCTAGGCTGTAGATAGTTCCGTGCCATCGGCAAACTGTGCCAAGGAGTGAGTGATGAGGACGATTTGGGTGAGCGAGCAAATTGATCCCTCTGGCCTGCTTTATGCCTGTATTGCCTGTCGTGATGAAGCACAGGCGAGGGAGTGTGTGCAGTCTTTTGAGAAAAACTTGACGACAGAACAAAAAGCCGCCGGTTGGCAAGTGCGCCTGCGTACCGTGGCCTCTTGGGATGAGGTTCCCAGTACTGCCCTCAAGCTCTGCTAATCTTTTGGCTCAGCCCTGCATAAGAATCTTAGTGGAGCGATTAAGCCAGTGGGGACGTTGCCCTCCCTGCACCTTTGCTATGATGGGTGCGATGTGCTGATCATTTCTTTTCCTTTGGAGGATGCCGCAGAATGGAGTTTGAAGCCCTGTTACTTGGTTTAGAACCACTTACCGTGCTTGCCCTTGGGGTGGGTGCTGTTGCTGTTGCCCCCGTTGTGGGTGCCGTTGACTCAATGACCGGTCACAACTTGGCAGAGCAAGCTCGCAATGCGGCAAAATCAGGCTTGATGTGGGCGTTTGAAGCCTATGAAAAGGCACAGACGGCTGTCGCTGAAGCCAGTGAGTCTTTCCAAGACTTGGTTGCCGAAGCCCGCTCAGAAATGATGGAGCAAAAAGCAGCAAAGGCCGCCGCGCCTGAGGAACCCCGCCAAGTGACGATTAGCTAAGTTTTAGTGCCTAATTGAAATGCCTTTGGGGTAGTTCTGCTGCCCCCTCTTTATTTTTTTTAATTAGCGACCAGCGGGCGGGAAATAGATCACGGGAAAGACGCAACGGCGAATGATCTCCCCGGCAAAGCTAGGGATTGATAACTCCCAAATTTTACCGACGGAACCAGAGGAAACGGCAATCCCATAGATGTCGCGATCGTGGGCAGCGAGTTGGGCTTCAACGACAGGGCTACCAAAGCGAATCTCAGTTTCGACGTTGAGGCCATAGCCTGTGAATTCTTGCTTTAGCTCGGCAAGAATTTTTTCAGCCTTCGGACGTTGCTCGCCAACTCCCAGTTCCCCTTTGCCGGCATCGCTGATAATCCAGCAGAAGGTCAGTGCAGCAATGCTGGTTTGATCGCGCTTTTGCACGCCTTCCCGCAGTTTTTGAACAAGGTGTTGGGCAGAGGGGCTGTGGTCGTAGGGCACCAGTAGGTGGCGAAAGAGATTTTGACAGCGGAGATTCAGTTCTGCGGTTGTCATCACCCACAACACTTGCGGGCGCATAATCATCACTGGCACTTTAATCCGTTGCAGCACCTCAATGGTTGTACTGCCGAAGAGCTTCTCGTCCAAGAGATTGCGAATGGGACGGCTGGCCAGCACCAAGTCAATTTGATGCTTTTCAACGGTGTCCAGAATGGCATCGGCGGGGCGGCGGTTTTCGATGATCACTTCTGCTTTAAGATCCGCTGGAACTTTTGCGGCATCGATTTTGAGTAATTCGCGTGCCTGTTGCAGCTTTTTTTCCCGCAGCCGAGGCTTATCGCCATCCTCGTCAATGGGGCGGGCATGGAAGAAGATCAACCTGCGAGCACCCGCTGTTTTCAGTGCCTCAAGGTAGTGGGTCAGTTTGGGGAGACCATCATGGAGATCTGTTGGAATCAATATGTTCTTGAACATGCTGTTGCTCCCCGATGCCAGACTCTAATTGCAGATTAGCTTAGGAAGGGGGACGTGCGCTACTGTGGGGGCAACTTTTCGGAAAACCCCATCGTCAAGTTCAGTGGAACTCACTAGAATAAGGATGGATACAGGATCAGCATTAAATTCAACAATGTATCCACTACTACTAAATCCCTGTGAAGCAAGGAGATTGTCTATCGTGATGCGATTTTCATTAAGATTTCTCTGGGATGTTGCGCCTTGCTAAGGGCGATCCAAAGTGAATCACAACGCTCCTTTTGCCATAAAATGCAGCGATAAATTTGCCCTTCTGAGGACATTGTTTTAACTGATTGCAATTACCTTCTTAAAAAGGCGAGGAAGGAGATTTTTCGCTGCTAACTTCAATGATTGAGTTGAGGTGTTGAGTTGATGACAATTTTGACGTTGGGGCAGCGCATGCTCCGCACAATTTTGTGGCCTGTCCGGCAGTGGCTAGAGCATCTAGAAGTGCACGATCGCCAGCTAGCGCATCGTCTATGCCGCTTGATCCCCGCCCAGTGTCCCTTTGAACGCGATATCGTGGTTGCAAAATGGCATATTCACATTCCGCCCCTGTGCCACCTCAATCCCCTTTACGAGGAGCTCATGCTGTTGCGCTACCGTGCCCTCTGCTATTTGGCGGATGAGTGCCATGAGGATATTAGTGCCTACTGTTAGTACCTAGGGGGTGTGCTGGTGTGGCGATCGCTCACCTCCTTTTTGGGGCAACAGCCCTGTTCCTGTTGCGGTCGAGCCAGTCCCCAAACGATCTGTAGGGATTGTGAACGGCGGCTAAGGTCATGGGAAGTGCACCAACGCCAACGCTACTGGCGAGGCAGTCTCCCCCTTTTTCCTTGGGGGTATTATCAGCAAGACCTCAAGCGGGCGATCGCCACCATGAAATACAACAATCACCCCGAACTGGCTGCCCTGTTTGGCCAATGGTTAGCCCTGAGTTGGTTGGAAGCGAAGATCGCCCAACGCCTCCCGTTGCAGATTGTGCCCATTCCCCTCCATCGCGATAAATTGCAGAGCCGGGGCTTTAATCAAGCAGCGCTCATTGCTGAGGGGTTTTGCCGTGCCCTTGAGCTACCCCTTGCCCCAGTGGGATTAATCCGCCAAAGAGCAACCCAGTCCATGTTTCAGCTTTCACTCACAGAACGCCAAGCCAATCTTGACAATGCCTTTCGCCTTGGGCGGGGTCTGCAACGCCAGCGCTGGCTCCTTTTGTGCGATGACATTTATACCACGGGGACAACGGCACGAACTGCAGCCGCAGTATTACGGGGGGCTGGCTACAAGGTCTTGGGGATCATCACCGTGGCCGTGGCGCTGCCGGATCAATTGACCGATCCCACCGTCAAGGCAACCAACATCAAGGCTTCCGTCCACTCAACAACCGCACCATAGGTATCCCCCGTGTGACCGCCCAACTGCCACTGCAACCATGCCGGGATCAAGAGAATCAAGAGCAAACCAAAAAGTAATTGCCCGAGGGGAAGCGGCAGCAGGAAGCTGAGTAATAGCACAAGTAAACCACTCGGCCAAAAATCGCGGGGAAAGACGCCACTGGCTTTATGGATCTGACCCGTGCCTTGGGGTTTCAAATAGGGATAGCGGGCGATCGCCCACACCTGAGCAAGGCGCCCGATCACCAATACCCACACCAAGACCTGACCCCTCTCTAAACTGCTCAAGGCCGCTACTTTTAAGAGCAAAATGACGAGTCCTGCCATGACGCCAAAGGCCCCCGCTCGACTGTCCGCCATCACCTCAAGGCGCCGCTGTTGATCCCTGACGGCTAAACCATCGGCCGTGTCCATGGCACCATCCAAGTGCAATCCCCCAGTTAATCCTAGCCAAAGTGCCACAACCAAGACACTGGCCACGAGGGGGGGAACGTGCAAAAATGCCAGCAGCCACTGCGCCCCCCAGAGAAGCATTGCCAACAGTAGCCCCACCCAAGGACACCACTTGGCAGCTCCCGCCAATTGCATGGGGCAGTTAGGGGGAATGGGCAAACAGGTATAGAAGGCGATCGCCCCCAGCCATTCCATCCAAATGGACTTCATGGGCGAGTTTGAATCTGTGCCACGGTTCGCTGCTGCGGTTGCAGGGATTGAGCCACCCGCTGAATATCGGCAGGGGTAATGTCATTAATGGCCTCTAAACGGGCAAAGAGTTGCTGCCAGCCGCCGGCTTTTACAGCATACTCCGCCAAGAGTTTGGCCATGCCCTCATTGGACATCAGATTTTGCAGCAGTTCCATCCGCAGTTGGGTTTTCACCCGCTCCAATTCGGCTGGGGTCACGGGGGCAGTTTGCAGTGCTTTCAGTTCTTGGGCAATGCCTGCGGCAAGGGCAGCGGTTGTTTGACCCGGCGCCGGCGCCCCATAAATGAGAAAGCGATTGGGGTATTTGTTGCCGGGGAAGCCCACATAGGTTTGGACATTGAGGGCGAGTTTTTGCTCTAGGACAAGGGAACGGTAGAGACGGGAGGTGCGACCGCCACTGAGGAGACGTGCCAAAATTTCATAGGTGAGGTACGCGGGATCCCCCAAAGGTGGACAGGGATAGGCTTCAATATAGAGGGGTTGACTGGCCAATTCGAGGGTAATCTGCCGAGGTTCCGTTTGCGGCGGTTCGGGGGGAATCGTTGGGGTCTTGGCGGCGCCTTTGGGATAGCGACCAAAATAAACCTTGGCTAATTTCTTAACCTCTTGAGGATCCACGTCTCCCACCAGCACCATGGTCATTTTGTCGGGGGTGTAATACTGGCGAAAGAACCGTTCCACATCGGCGCGGCGCAGGTTTTGAATATCCTCACGGTAGCCAATGACGGGTCGGCGGTAGGGATGCTGACGAAAGCTGGTGGCCAAAAAGGCCTCAAAGAGTTGGCCGGTGGGGGAATTTTCAGTGCGCAACCGCCGCTCCTCAAGGATGACTTCCTTTTCTTGATAGAAGTCGCGAAAGACGGGTTCCAAAAAGCGTTCCGACTCTAGGGACATCCACAGTTCCAATTTGTTGGCGGGAAAACTGTAGAAGTAACGGGTGGCATCGGCAGATGTGGTTGCATTGAGACCCACGCCCCCGGCCTGCTGGACAATTTGGCCATATTGATTGCGAATCACATAGCGATCGGCAGCCTGCTGCACAGCGGCAAATTCCGTAATCAATGCCTGACGTTGCCGCTCATCCGTCGTGGCTTGCAGTTGCTCAAAGAGGCGATCCAGTTGGGCAAGTTTTTCCTTTTCAGCGGTATAATCCGTCGTCCCAATGCGGCGGGTGCCCTTAAAGGCCAAGTGTTCCAGATAGTGCGCCACACCGGTCTGGCCTTCCGGTTCATCAACGCCCCCCACATCCACGTAGGTGAGAAATGACACTATCGGGGCTTGGTGTTGCTCCATGACAATGAAGTGCATCCCATTGTCAAGATAGAATTCACTAATTTGATCCATGGCACGGTCAATGTAGGGGCGAATCGTTTGGGCGTCGGCCGGCAAGGAGAGGGCGATCGCCCCCAAAACAAGGCAGAGGAGAATTTGCCAGAAATAAACTTGCCAGTGGCGTTGCTGCCGCATCAACAAACCTAGTTGGCCTCCAGCCAGTTGGCCGCCGCGTAAATGTCCACCGCAAGGGGCACACTCAGGGGTACTGCTGTACTCATAACTTCGGGAATCGTAGTTTGCAGTTGTTCCCACGCCTCAGGGGTCATCTCCAACACCAATTCATCGTGGACTTGGAGCAGCAGGCGGGCTTCTTCAGGGGAAAGTAGGGGAGCCAGTTTCACCATCGCACACTTAATAATATCGGCACTGGACCCTTGAATCGGGGCATTGGCTGCCGCCCGCAATAGCCCCCGCTCGTAATTGCTCATTTTTAGTTTACTGGGATCGACATCGGCTAGCACCTCTAAAGGCTTGCCCCGCAGGACTTGCAGTTCAGAACTCTGAAATTCAAAATAGCGCCGCCGTCCCAAAATGGTTTCCACATAGCCTTGGCTGAGGGCAAGCCGTTCCATTTGCCGCAAATAGTCAAAGACCCGTGGATAGCGATCGTAAAACCGCTGAATAAACACCTTAGCATCGGCCACACTCACCCCGGCCTCACGGGCAAACCGCGGCGCTCCCATCCCGTAAATGACGCCAAAGTTAATAATTTTGCCCAAGCGTCGCTCACTGGAACTAATGTCGGTTTTTTCTAAGAGAAACTGAGCTGTGAGATGATGGACATCCTCTCCTTTTTGGTAGGCCTCTAGCAGGGCAGGCTCTTGACTCAGATGAGCAAGGATGCGCAACTCAATTTGGGAATAGTCCGCTGCCACCAGCAACCAGCCCGGCTCGGGAATAAAGGCGCGGCGAATTTGCCGACTAAACTCGGTGCGAATGGGGATATTTTGCAGATTGGGATTAGAGGAGGAAAGGCGCCCCGTAGCGGTCACCGCTTGGTTGAATTCCGTATGTACACGGCCTGTGTCCGGACGCACCAAGGTGGGCAACACATCCACATAGGTGGATTTGAGCTTGGCGAGGGTGCGATGGTTCAAAATGAGTTCAATCACAGGATGATCTCCCCGCAGTTTTTCGAGGGTTGCGGCATCGGTGGAGTAGCCCAGTTTCGTTTTATGGGTCTTTTTCGGATCTAACCCCAAGGTGCCAAAGAGCAGTTCACTCAGTTGCTTGGGGGAGGCCAAGTTAAAGGGTTGTCCCACGGCATCCCATGCTTGTTGTTGCAGGGCTGCCAGTTGCTGTTCCAGTTCTTGGGAGAGTTGCCGCAAATAGTCACTGTCAATACGAATCCCCGTGGCTTCCATTTCCGCCAGAATGGGTTCGAGGGGCAATTCTATCTCTAGGAGGAGTTGCCGCAGGCGGGGGGTCAAGTCGGCCTCTAGTTTGTCCTTGAGAAGATAGGTGGTATAGACATCGAGGCCGCAGTATTGTGCCACCGTGGCCGGAGACAGATCCGCAAGGGTTTGATCTTTGCCGACAAGACTGCGGTAGGTTTGGGCTTGGAGGGGCAGATAGCGTTGACACAGATCCTTGAGGTTGTGACTGGCTTCGGGATTAATCACATAGCTCGCCAGCATCGTGTCAAATACGACACCTTGTAATTGAATCCCCTGAAACCGCAGCACCAAGCGGTCAAACTTGGCATTTTGCAAGACTTTGGGGTAGCGATCGCCCTCAAGAATCGGTCGCAAAGCGGCGAGGGTCTCTGGTAGGGGTAGGTTCTGCCCCTCTTTGTGCCCCAAGGGCAGATAGGCCACCTGATCAGGCGCTGCGCCCCAACAGCAGCCCAAGCCCACCAAGGCAGCATCACGGGGGTTCAAGGCCGTGGTTTCCGTGTCCCAAGCCACGGGATGGTTCGCATCGGTACAGGTTTCTAACTGGGCGATCAGCCATTGCAGTTGCTCTGGCGTTTCAATGAGTTGCACATTCACTGGATCGGGGGTGTCCGTCGGGGCAAAAAACCATGTTGCATCCGCATCGCTCTCTACATCCGGCAGTGTCCCCCCCAAGCGGAGGTGCCAGTCCTGAAGTTGCATCCGCAGGGCACGAAACTCCAACTGATCCAATAGCTGATCCAGCGTTGGCCAGTCAAAGGGACTCAGATGCAATTCCTCTAGGGGGAGTTCCAAGGGGACATCGAGGATAATTTGAGCTAGGGTGCGGGAATGGCGGGCATCGGCCTCCCCATTGATCAGCTTCGTTCTCAGGCCGGGGGGCGTAATCTCACTAATGTGGGCGTAAATATCTTCAAAGGTAGGGTACTGACTCAGTAATTGCACCGCTGTTTTCGGGCCAATCCCCTTAATACCGGGAATGCGATCGCTGACATCGCCACAGAGGGCTTTATAGTCCACAATTTGCTCGGGCCAAACCCCCATTTTTTCCTTGACCTTGAGGGCATCAAAGGCCTCCAGACCCTGCTTGCGTTGGCCAAGGGTATTCCCCAGATACAAGACTTGTACTTGACCTTCGCGATCAATCAATTGAAAGAGGTCGCGATCGCCACTGACAATGGACACCTGCCATCCTTGGGGTCGCAGGCGATGGACCACCGTACCAATCACATCATCGGCTTCATAGCCCGGCTGACTCAACAGGGGTAGACGCAGTGCCCGCAGCAACGCCTGCAAATTGGCAATATCGGTAATAAAGTCCTCGGGCGTTTCTGCCCGCCCCGCCTTGTAGTTTTCGTCGGCTGTGTGGCGAAATGTCGGCTCCCCCAAGTCAAAAGCAATGGCCACATGATCCGGCTGCTGCTGCTCCAGAATCTCCAGCAGCGTCTTAAGAAAGCCAAAACACACACTAGTGGGAATCCCCGTGGAGGTACGCAACCCCCCCTCTCGCCCCTTACTAAAGGCGTAGTAGGCACGAAAGGCCAAGGAATGGCCATCAATAAGCAAGAGATTGGGGGTGGACATGGGAGCGTGAAGAGGACAGCTTTTCCATTATTCAAAAAATTGCTCCAAAACCCCACCCCTGAAAATGCCAGCGTATCAACGGCTAAAGTCACGGCGTTTTTGGCAGAAGGGCAAAGCCACTAGCATTGCCAAGATGAGAATGCTTTGATCGCGCCAATGGCGTTGCACATCTACGGTAAACATGTAGCCTTGATCTCGTTGGAAGCGGCTGATAATCCCTTGGGCTTCATTGATGGCACGACTGCGTTGGCGGTTCCACTCAGAATATTTTAGTTCCCACTCATCCATGGCTGCCTGATAGGCTTGCAGCCGTTGCAGATAGTCTTGGAGCGCCGCTGGATCATTGGGGGGATCGCCGGGAGACGCCGGTCGAGGGGGGGCGGGTTCATCCACTGCCGGTACATATTTGGCGCGAATACCCGGAAAGTTGCAGGTTTGAAACAGACCCGGACCATAGCAAAGACAAAAATCCCGCTGCATCTCCTCGGTCATTTTTTCCCGCTCTTCCTCTGGCTCCAGCCAACAGGGGTCATTGGCAATGTCATCCCCCATACCCGTGAGCTTCACCATCGCCTCAAAGGGCCACTTAATCACCGTCAGATGGTTAATAATCTGCCCCGGTAACCCGAAGGAAGAAACGGGCTGAATCCCGCCACTAAAGATAATTTGGGGCACTAAAAACATCAGCACCAGTAGCGGCACAATGTTCTGGCTAGGGGCAAAGGCAGAGACCAAAAGACCCATCGCCATACCGCCAAAAATGGCAAGGGCAAGGGTGACGTACATGGCAAAAGTAACCCCCCAATCTCCCGGTAAATCCACCGCCAGCTTTGTCACCGCAAGGTAAGTGGCCGCTTGATAAAGGGCTAGCCCAAGGGCGATCGCCACCTTGGAGCCAATGTAGGGCAACAGCCGCAGGCCAATCATCCGCTCCCGCCGATAAACCTCCACCTCCTTAACCAATTCCCGCATCGTTGTCATCGCACCAATCATCACAGCAATCAGACTGGTGACAAAAATCATCGTCAGGGCTTGACCCCCATTCCCCGTTTCCGGATTAAAGAGATCCCGCTGCCAAGAAACAAAACTCAAACTCCCCAAGAGGGGGGCTATTAAGAGGGTCAGCAGCAGGTTACTACGATCTTGGCCAAGAATTGTGAGATTGCGGCGGGTGAGAATGAGAAATTGTTGCCAAGGGGAGATTTTCGACTTGGTTTCACTGCTGCGACGGGATTTGCCCTTGGTGCGCCGTTGACTTTCATCGGGCATGTGAGCTAGCACCTGCTGTCGCCCGACCACATATTCCTGATAGAGGCGCGATCGCCGGTAGGCTTCCTCTAGTTCTGCCGAAGTGGGAGCATTGGGGTTTTTCTCTTTGTCTAGGGCACGATAAATACCAGAGAAATCCTCAAGCTTAATGCCACTAAAGCGATCGCCAAAGGTAGCCCGAAAGTAGGGCAGCAGTTGATCAGGAGGACCAAAGTAGGCCAGCCGGCCGCCCGCCGCTAGATAGATCACCAGATCACACTCCCGGATATTTTGGGTGGCGTGGGTAATGATGAGAATCGTTCGCCCCTGATCCGCCAACTGCCGCAGCAAAAACATCAGGTCAGCTTCCGTGCCCGGATCTAAGCCAGAGGTGGCCTCATCGAGGAAGAAGAGACTGGGTTGCGTGAGCAATTCGGCCCCAATACATACCCGTCGCTGCTGACCGCCACTGAGGCGGGAAATGGGTACATCGCGACGATGGTTCAGTCCCAATTCTGTTAACACCTCGGTCACCCGCTGTTGGCGTTCCGCTGGGGTTGTATCGGGAGGCATGCGTAGTTTTGCCGCGTATTCCAAGGCTTGGGCGATCGTCAGTTCCTCGTGGATGATATTCTTCTGCGGCACATAGCCCAATTGCGCTTGAAAGGCCTGATAGTTGCGGTAGAAATTTGTGCCATTCACCAGTACGGTGCCGGTTGTTGCTGGCCGCAGTCCATTGAGGGCATCGAGGAGCGTTGACTTGCCGCTACCACTAGGTCCCAAGATGGCCACAAACTCCTTGGGCATGATCGATAGCGAAATATCGTGGAGAATTTGCGTTCCCTTGCCCACCACCTTACTGAGGTTGATGGCATCTAGGCGCATGTGACCCGATTCGGCATATTGGGTCAGGGTTTCATCAACATTGAGGACAAGGCGATCGCTACCAATGCGAATACTGTCCCCCACCCGCAGCAGTGTGGGTTCCTCCACCTCACGGCCATTGACAAACGTGCCATTACTCGACCCCAGATCCGTGAGCAGGAAATCGCCATTGCGGCGCTCAATTTTGGCGTGGTGACGGGACACCGTTGGATGCTCAATCACCAGATCATTGCTTGGATCGCGGCCAATCGTGAACGTGTTGTATCCCACCACCGAAATCGTCTTCACGGGGACGGTGGATGTCGCATCGGCCTCAGGAATCGCCAGTACTGTTGCTGTGCTCAACTCCGTCGCGGGGCTAAAGACAACGGCATGACGCTCTGTGTCAATGCGATCGGGCAACTGCTGCCCCACATAGGTCAGTGTGACAAATTCCGTCAGGGCATAACTCTCCCCGATTCCCAAATGCACATTCATTGCCGGTTGCGGGTCACTGAGATCTACCACCTGCAAATGCTGATCCGCAAAGCGTAATTTCAAGTGGCAGGGCAAAAGTTCAGGGGTATCCACCACCACATCGCAGGCGGGATGGGTTCCCAAAAGCGTCGTTTGCTCCTGTAGCCCCCAGCGTTGTCGCCATGTTTTGGTGCGCACTTCAATCACAGGGACTTCAGTCTCTTTGCTGACCTCAGTGGCACGGAGTTGATAGTCGTGGTAGTGCCAGATGAGGCGAAAGCGCACAGCAGAGTTGCCCAGTGTAATCAGGTCGCCATCTTCGAGGGGAATGGGGGTATTGGGCACAACCGGTTGGCCATTGAGATGGGTGCCCGCTGTACTGCCGAGATCCACGAGGTGAACTTTCCCTTCTTGCCACTCCAAGAAAGCGTGGTAGCGGGACACGGAAAGATCATTGAGGACAATGTCATTATCGGGGGCACGGCCAATTTTGAGGCCGCTGGCGGGTAGCTGAACCCCCTGCTCACTGACGGATTTGACAAGTTCTAACCATGCTGTTTGAGTCATGACCTTGGGGCAAAGGGGCTTGATGCCGGTCAGTTTACTGGATTCTGGCCGATCTGACAAAAGACGCCCGCCAAAGCTCAACCGGCGCAGAAACCTATCATTATTGCGAGGATGGCAAGGAAGGCATCGGCAAATAACTCGCCACCTGTGACCATAGAAACTGCGCTTGCTCCCACAGGCGATCGGGACCAATGCCAAAAAAGAGTTGCAATAGGAAGACAATTAGGGCAATCCTCAAGGCAGTACCCACGGTCACCTTCAGCACCCTGATCAACCAGTGCAGCACCAACCCACTGATGGCGATCGCCCCTAAGGTGATCAGGATTTCAGTCACCGTCATCGCCGCACCAAAATATCTTGGCCATGGGTATCCGTGCCGCAGGTCTCCAGCAACTGGTGTTCAACGGCCAAAGCATGCACAAGGGCTGTTGTTTCAGGGGTGGGTTCCCACACATCGGGATTGCTGTAACAGTAGTAGGTTTCCACCCCATCAATCCCCCGCGCCACAGCTGCGGGAATCAATTGTTCAGCGGGCAGCCGATAACGTGCCGGGTGCGCCAAAATTGCCAGACCCCCCGCCTCATGGAGAGCCGCAATCACCCGTTCTGCTTGTGCCAATTCTCCTTCGGGAGCAGTTCCCAAGGCGTAGGGATGCAAAACCCAGGCATGGGGGTCAAAGCCATAGCCCAGAATATGCACCTCAGTACCCAAGAGTTGAGCCGTAATTTCAATGCCCGTGTAAATTTGGGGGCGATCCGTTCCTGGATAGGCTTCTACGTAGATGCGAGCCTGAAAATAGCCCTCTAGGGCATGGTGATCGGTAATGGCAAATCCCTTGAGGCCATGGATCATTGCCTGCTGTGCCACTTGCTGCGGTGTCAGCTGGCCATCGGAGCAGATGGTATGGAGATGAAAGTTATAGCGATAGGGACAACTGGTTGCCGTCAATGTCCGAAAGAGACCTTTGAGGGTCTCCGCCTGCGTCACCATCAGTGCAGCAAGGGTCATAGGCATTACCAAATCTTACGCTGTTACCTCTTTAATATAAACTTTCTTTAAGAAACGAGAGATAAAGATTCCTAATAGGGCGATTTATGTACCTCGATGGGGTGTGCTAGGATACAAGTTGGCTCGGAATCATGCGATCGCAACGCCTCAACCTTGTCAGGTCCGGAAGGAAGCAGCAATACGGGATGCTTGCGGTAGGCGTGATCTCCGGGTCACCCTCTTGAGACCTGCGAACGATTCATGCCTGCCACTACCCTTAGCCTCCCCCTCGATGAGATTCGCTACGATGAACGGGGTTTAGTGCCAGCAATTATCCAAGACTATTTGGACGGCACCGTGTTGATGCTGGCGTGGATGAATCGGGAATCGCTACAGAAAACCCTTGAAACCGGTCGTACGTGGTTTTGGAGTCGTTCGCGCCAAGAACTGTGGCCCAAGGGCGAAACCTCTGGCCATGTCCAGTGGGTCAAAAGTATCCGCTACGACTGCGATAGTGATGCCCTGTTGTTAACAGTAGAGCAAGTGGGCCAAGTCGCTTGCCACACGGGGCAGCGCAGTTGTTTCCACCGCCATGGGGAGGCCGGACAACGGGTAGAAGACCCACCAGCAGATACCCTTTCGCAAGTGTATAACGTGGTCTGTCAGCGGCGCGACTTTCCACAGCTACAGTCCTACACTTCCAGCCTGTTCACAGCCGGTGATAATAAAATTCTCAAGAAGCTGGGCGAAGAAACCGTAGAAGTGGTGATGGCCTGCAAAGACGATGACCCCGAGGCGATCGCCGGTGAGGTGGCGGACTTGTTTTACCACACGCTAGTTGCCCTTGCCTATCATGGGGTGTCCCTGCGGCAGGTCTATGAGCAGCTTCAGTTGCGGCGGCGCTAGTTGCTTGCCGTTTTCCTTGTCAGCACTGGCTCAACGTCGTTAAAGTGCTAGATACAGGTAATTTACATAACTATACAAATGGCAAAGCAGGTGGTCGTCATTGGCGGCGGCATTGGGGGTCTGACCACAGCGGCATTGTTGGCACGACGGGGCTATCGCGTTCAGCTGTTTGAGCAGGCAGCCCAACTGGGGGGCTGTGCCTCCACATTTCAGCGGCGGGGCTTTACCTTCGATGTTGGCGCCACCCAAGTGGCTGGCCTTGAGCCGGGGGGGATTCACGCGGCAATTTTTGCTGAATTGGAGATGCCTCTGCCGGCAGCAACCCCCTGCGATCCTGCCTGTGCGGTGTATCTGCCGCAGGAAACAACGCCCATCAATGTTTGGCGCGATCGCGATCGCTGGCAACAGGAACGTCAACGCCACTTTCCCCACAGTGAGCGGTTTTGGCAAGGCCTCGAACACCTCTTTGCCATTAGTTGGCGATTTCAGCAGCGGCAGCCCATTTTGCCCCCGCGCAATGGCTTTGATCTGTGGCAATTGGTGCAAGCCCTGCGTCCGGAGACGCTTCTCACGTTGCCCTTTAGCCTGATGACGGTGACCGATTGGATGACTCTCTGTGGTGTCGGGGGCGATCGCCGGCTGCGGCAATTTCTGGATTTGCAACTCAAGCTCTACTCCCAAGTGGATGCCAGTGAAACTGCACTCCTCTATGCCGCCACCGCCCTCTGTCTGTCCCAAGACCCCCACGGCCTCTACCATCTCCACGGCAGTATGCAGGTTCTCAGTGATTTACTCGCCAATGCCTTGCAGCGCGATGGCGGTCAAATTTACACCCGGCATTTGGTGCGTTACATTGAAGTCGAGCGGGGGCGTGCCGTTGCTGTACAGGTGGAGAACTTAAAAACAAAAACCCTTCAGCGGGTCGAAGCCGATCACATTGTGGCCAATGTCCCTGCCCAAAACCTACCCCAACTCCTAGGGGATGCCCTTCCCGCGGGCTATGCTCGCCGTCTAAAAACCCTGCCCCCAGCCTCCGGTGCCTTTGTGATTTACCTTGGCGTTAAAGAGGCGGCCATTCCCACAGCCTGTCCGCCCCACTTGCAATTTCTCTACGATCCTGCAGGCCCCATTGGCGAAAACAACTCCCTCTTTGTCTCCGTCAGTCAGCCGCGGGATGGCCGTGCCCCTGTTGGCTATCGCACCCTGATTGCTTCGAGCTTCACCGAAGTGAATTTTTGGCGTCAGCCTGACTTAGACTATGCCGCCACCAAGGCGCAATACACCCAAACAGCTCTTGAACACCTCGGGGAATTCTTTGATCTGCGGCCTGAGCACATTGTCCACTGTGAAGCGGCGACCCCCCGCACCTTCTGGCGCTATACCGCGCGGCTAGATGGCATTGTCGGGGGCATGAGTCAACGCCTGAGCACCTTTGGCCCCTTTGGCTTAGCAACCCGCACCCCGATTCCTCACCTGTGGTTAGTGGGAGATTCCGTGCATCCGGGGGAAGGTACGGCCGGTGTCAGCTATGGTGCCCGTGCCCTTGTGCAGCAACTGCTCGCCAATGATGCCTAAGGGATTCCTATTTTGGTGAAAATCACTATAATAGAGAGACTCGTTACCAATTGCGAAAGGAACCCACTGCCTGTGTTTGCGACTCTCGCTGCCCCTCAACCGTCCCTGCCGTTGGATTTAATTGCGGCCATCCAAGACCTGAAGCGGGAACTGAATGCAGTGATTCTAGCCCACTACTACCAAGACCCCGCCATTCAAGATGTAGCCGATTACATTGGTGATTCCCTTGGGCTGTCGCGGCAGGCCGCCAGTACCAATGCCGATGTCATTGTTTTTGCTGGGGTGCATTTCATGGCCGAAACCGCCAAGATTCTCAACCCCGATAAGCTGGTGTTGCTGCCGGATTTGGCGGCGGGCTGTTCTTTGGCAGACAGTTGTCCTGCGGACGCCTTTGCTGCTTTTAAGGCGCAGTATCCTGACCATTGGGTGATTTCCTACATTAACTGCACTGCTGAAATCAAAGCCCTGAGTGACATTATTTGCACCAGTTCTAATGCAGTGAAAATTGTGCAGCAGTTGCCTGCGGATCAGCCCCTGATTTTTGCCCCCGATCGCAACCTTGGTCGCTATGTCATGGCACAAACCGGACGGCAGATGGTGCTGTGGGACGGCAGTTGCATTGTCCATGAAACCTTCTCCGAGCGACGCATCCTCGAACTCAAGGCCGCCTACCCCACGGCCCAGGTGATTGCCCACCCCGAATGTGAAGAAGCCGTACTCCGCCATGCCGATTTTATTGGTTCGACAACGGCTTTGCTCAACTATAGCCAACGCCAAGATCACGATACCTTTATCGTTGTCACCGAGCCGGGGATTCTCCACCAGATGCAGCGGCGCAACCCAGAGAAAACCTTTATCCCTGCGCCCCCTCAGGATCAGACCTGCAATTGTAATGAGTGCCCCTTTATGCGCCTGAATACCCTAGAAAAACTCTATTGGTGTATGCGCGATCGCCAGCCCCAGATTGAACTACCAGAAGACATCCGCCTTGCAGCGCTCAAACCCATCCAACGCATGCTGGAAATGTCCTAAACCAAGGGTGTCAGCTCCCTTAAATCTCAGCAACTGCTCGCTCAATCAGGCGACGAGCGAGGGTCTGAACGCCCGTATGGTAGTAGTAGTTGGTGCTCATGTCCAAAAAGGCTCCCAAGTAGTCGAGGTTATCCTTCGAGAGTTCAATAAAGCTTTGCAGACTATTGATCACCTTTTGCGGCGTTAACTCGTGGCTGCTGACAAATTGATGCATCCACCCCTGCACGGCATTAAAACTTTCGACAATAAAGCCCAATTGACCGCTGGGATTGCCCCCCGGCACGACACTGCCAATTGCTTTGAAGGTGGGGTTTTCCTGGAGATCATTGGGTTGCAAGCTTTGCAGTGTGCCCAAGCATTTGAGAAGAAAGTCAGGCCCTAGGGGAATCAGGCCATCAAAGCAGATGAGGGCGGCCATCCGCATCAGGGATTCACCACTGTAGTCGGCAAGGGCACGCAGGAAGTCGCCGAGGCTGTCACCGGGAATGCCATTGATTTGACAAAAGGCCAGAATTTCCACAATCAGCTTAATGCTGAGGTCAATGGACTGCGCCCGCTCTGGCTTGGGCGTCATTTTATCCAAGAAGCCGAGGAAGGAAATTTTCTCGCCCACTTTGTTGGCAAGGGCAGCCGCTCCTAAGAGAGCATCGGTGTTGTCCACGGTTTGATAGAGCCACAGTGCCCGCTGATAGCCTTGGGATTTGTCATTAAAGAGCCGCACGGCGCGATCGCCAATTTGGCGAATCAAGGCAGGATCCGTTTCCCCAGTCACATGGCGGATTGTGTTATCAAAACCAACGATATTTTGCCACTGGCCGGGAATGATGAAATCCAAGGACTTGAGGGCCATAACGGTGATGCCCCCAGTGGGGAGTTGATCAACAATTTTGTAGATAGCTTCGCTCACGGTGGTCTCCTTAGGGGGCAAGTTGGGCTAAACCAGCAAGATCAAATTTTTCAATCCATTCGCGGCGATCGCTGGCGGTAAAGCTGGGATCACGGGAGAGTACCTTCACCTGATAGCGGTTGGCCACCAGAATGGCTGTTTGTGTGGTTCCCACCTCTACTGCTGGATAGCCGGCAATCTGCATCGTACTGTTTCGAAACTTGGCGGCAGCCTCAGGGGTGCTAATCGTATCGGAAATGGCCAGCATCGCCAGTTCTTTGCCATCTTTTTTCAGCTTAGCCTCGGCAAAGCCCTTTTTCTCTTGGACATAGATGCGCTCAAAGCCATTCCCCTCGGGCGGAAAGAAGCGATTAAATTCACTGCCTTGGGTGGCTTCACGACTCACTGCCGGGGGTGCATTGCGCTGGGTGCTTTCCTGTTGCACCTGCTCATAGGGAGAGGGCGGGGTAGGGGCGCAACCGGTAATGAGAAGCGTCAGGGCTAAAACAAGCGCAGTCAGCCAGCGTGCCATGTGAATCCCCAAGACAACAAGCCAATCATAGCCTAGAAGGCGAAGCCACAGCCCTAGTTTGATACTTTGTTAATTTCTGCATTAATCTCTTGCCACTCGCGATCGCTCAAGGGTTCCGGGGTCAGTTTCACTTGCCACTGCGCCTCAAAGGCGTCCAAGAGAGCCGTTTGCACCACCTCTAAAGGGGGAAGGGACTGCCGATGGGGAACACTGCCAAATACCTGCTGCCATAGATCGAGGTCAGGAGTCAGGACAATTGAACCATGTTGCAGAACGCGATCGCCCCGCCAGGCTTGGGCACTACCAATAACTTTCTCGCCCGTAGGTAAAACCAAATCGGCCACGGTGGCTTGGGCAAAGCAATTGATCGGCGCTTGAGAGGAATAGGGGTCTTGTCCCAACTGCAGAGGCCATCCTAGGCGCTCAAACCCTACCCTCAGGAATTGACACAGATCGGTATAAACCTGTCGCCGCCGTTGCCCCAACCCCCACACCACTAGACTGTAGGTGAGATCCCCTTGGTGCAAAACAGCCCGCCCCCCCGTGGGTCGCTGCACCAGTTCGATGGGTTGCCCCTGCCAGTGCAGGTGTTGCCAGTGCTCTGGAATTTGCCGCTGACTATAGCCAAGGGAGATGGCGGGCGGTGACCAAGTGTAAAACCGCAGACAGGGGCGATCGCTAGACTGCCACAACCACCGATCCACCGCCATTTGCACCCTCCCCGGTGCTGCCAAGGGGGGCAGATAACGCCACATCAACTCGACGTTGCTTCCGCTGGATGGTAGGCTGCCGCATCCCGCCGACACCCCATATAGGCAAGGATATACAACTCCTTCAGGTCCTGAATCAGCGGATAGCGAGGATTTGCCCCCGTGCACTGATCGTCAAAGGCGAGTTCGGCCATGCTTTGCACCTGTTCATAGAAGGCTTGATCCTCACTGTTGAGGGCTTCCTTAATGGTGGCTGGAATCTCTAACTGCGCCTTCAGGTCTTCAATGGCGGCAATCAGGCGCTCCACTTTTTCCTCTGGAGTGCTACCACCCAATTCAAGAAAGTCGGCAATTTGGGCATAGCGTTCCTTGGCTTGTGGATACTTGTACTGTGGAAAGATTGCCTGTTTCAGAGGGGCATCCGTGGCGTTATAGCGGATGACATGGCAAATCATCAGCGCATTGGCAAGGCCGTGGGGCAAATGGAAGGTGGAGCCAAGTTTGTGGGCCATCGAGTGGCAAACCCCCAAGAAGGCATTCGCAAAGGCCATGCCGGCGATCGTGGCGGCATAGTGAACTTTCTCGCGAGCTTCTGGGTCAGCCGCCCCCAAGCGATAGGCACGGGGTAAGTACGTAAACAGCAGTTTGATTGCCTCCAATGCCAGTCCCTCAGTAAACTCCGTCGAGAGCACCGATACATAGGACTCCAAGGCATGGGTTAGGGCATCAATGCCGCCATAGGCCGTGAGTTTCTTGGGCATGTGCAGCACCAAGTCGGGATCCACAATCGCCATGGTGGGCGTGAGGGCATAGTCCGCCAAGGGGTATTTAATCCCCACGCGATCGTCGGTAACCACTGCAAAGGGCGTTACTTCGGAACCCGTCCCCGAGGTCGTGGGAATTGCCACCATCATGGCTTTTTGACCTAAGGGGGGCAGTTGATACACCCGCTTGCGAATATCCATGAAGCGCATGGCCAAGCCGTCAAACTCCACCTCTGGATGCTCATACAACAGCCACATCACCTTGGCCGCATCCATGGGTGAGCCACCCCCCACGGCAATAATCACATCGGGCTGATAGTCTCGCAGCAGTTCTAGGCCGCGATTCACCGTACTCAGGGTCGGGTCTGGCTCCACTTCATGGAAGATGTCGTGCTTGATGCCCAGTTCTTCGAGGGTGTGCACAATCGGGTCAGTGATCCCCAAGTCAAAGAGGGGTTTATCGGTGACGAGGAAGGCGCGTTTTTTCCCTTCCAGATCCCGCAGGGCAATGGGTAGGCAGCCGGGTTTGAAGTAAATTTTCGGCGGCACGCGGAACCAGAGCATATTTTCGCGGCGATCGCTCACCGTTTTGATATTCAACAGGTGATGGGGACCGACATTTTCCGACGTGACATTACCGCCCCACGTACCACACCCCAAGGTCAGCGAGGGATCCAACTTGAAGTTGTAGAGATCCCCGATCGCCCCTTGGGAAGAAGGTGTATTAATCAGAACCCGCGCCGTTTGCATGCGGTATTTGAAATAGGCAATATCATCTTGATTGCGGGGATCGGTGTAGAGCACAGAGGTATGCCCCATGCCGCCAAAATTCACCAACTGTGCGGCAATCTCCACCCCTTTGTGGAACTGGGGTGCCCGATACAAGGCCAATACCGGACAGAGTTTCTCATAGGAAAATGGCTCCTGCGACCCGACTTCACTCACTTCGCCAATGAGTACCCGCGTCTCGGGCGGCACTTGGATATTGGCCATTGCAGCAATGGTGGCTGCCGATTGACCAACAATGGCGGCATTGAGACGACCATCTTTCAGGAGGAGTTGTGCCACCCGCTGCCGTTCCTCAGGGGAGAGAATGTAGCCCCCCCGCCGTTGAAACTCGGCCTTGACCGCATCATAGATCTCATCAACAACAATCACCGCCTGCTCCGAGGCACAGATCATGCCATTGTCAAAGGCCTTACTCAGGAGAATCGAACTCACTGCTGTGGGAATATCGGCTGTGGCATCAATGAGCACTGGGGTATTCCCCGCCCCGACCCCGATCGCCGGATGGCCAGAGGAATAGGCCGCCTTCACCATGCCCGGCCCTCCTGTAGCCAAAATCAATTTAATTTGGGGGTGCTGCATCAGGGCTTGGGAGAGTTCAATGGTGGGTTCATCAATCCAGCCAATAATATCTGGGGGCGCCCCGGCAGCAACCGCTGCATCCAACACCACCTTGGCTGCGGCCACCGTACAGCCCTTGGCTCGGGGGTGGGGCGAAAAGATAATGCCATTGCGGGTTTTCAGGGCAATCAATGCCTTAAAGATGGTCGTCGAAGTTGGGTTCGTCACCGGCACCACACCGGCAATGATCCCCACGGGTTCAGCAATTTTTTGAATGCCAAAAATGGGATCATCCTCAATTACGCCGCAGGTTTTCTCATGTTTGTACTTGTTGTAGATATATTCCGAGGCAAAGTGATTTTTAATGACTTTATCTTCGACAACCCCCATGCCCGTTTCGGCAACGGCTTGTTTGGCAAGGGGAATCCGCGCTTGGTTGGCCGCCATGGCCGCTTGGTGGAAAATGTGATCCACCTGCTCTTGGGTAAACTGGGCATACTGGGTTTGTGCCCTTTGGACGCGCTCAATGAGTGCTTCGAGATCGGCAATGGTTTGAACGGGTTGAGAATGAGTTAAGGCTTGGGCAGTCATGGGCGACTCCTTAGGAAAGAAATTTCTTAAATGGGCAAGTTAATGAACGTTGAGATCGTATTCACGGAAGAGGGCGATCGCCCGCTGGACATCCTCTGGACTCGCCGCCGGCGTATCAAACAGTTCATAGGGCAGCCCTAATTGCTGCCATTTGTATTCCCCCATTTTGTGAAAGGGCAACACCTCCACTTTCTCCACGTTACGCAGACCCGACACAAATTGCGCCAATCCCCGGATATTTTCGGGATCATCCGTCAGCCCCGGTACCAAGACAAAGCGGATCCACGTCGGTTTATGGATCTCATCTAGGTACTTGGCCAACTCCAAGGTGGGGGTAATCGTGACACTGGTGACCCGCCGATAGGTCTCGGGCAGAAAGGATTTAATGTCGAGCAACACCAGATCCGTTGCCGCCACCACCGGCTTGGCCGCCTCCAAAACCACATAACCTGAGGTATCTAGGGCAGTGTGCAATCCCAACTCGTGACAACGCTCAAAAATTTCGCGGACAAATTCTGGCTGCATCAGGGGTTCACCGCCGCTGGCTGTTACGCCCCCTTGGCGCAGATAGGATTGGTAGCGCTGAATATCGGCAATCAGTTCATCCACGGTTACGAGCTTGCCCTGATGGGGTTCACGACAGTCGGGATTGTGGCAGTACAGACAGCGCAGCGGACACCCTTGGGTAAAAATCACATAGCGGATACCAGGGCCGTCGACTGTGCCACAGGTTTCAACGGAGTGAATGTAACCTGTCACCTTTTGTTTTTCGGGTTGTTTTTCAGGGAGTGTAGAAACCATCATTGGAACCTCGGTGACAATAGATCGCTTGAGATAGCGTTTATAGGGTTGAAGAGCACCTCTCTAAGAATTCGCTAAAATTTTAATCGCTTAAGAAAGTATCCCGGTAACAAAAACTCCGTTTTCAATTGCTCTCTACATCTTGCCTACGGCCTAGGGGGTACATCTGTTATGTAGCCATTTTGAACGTGCTCCATTCTTGGGAAAAGAGCAGTACAGTGCTGCGCTTGGTAAAACTATAATTTCAGCATAAAAGCAGAGGCACAATTTGCCCGCTGTCTTAATTAACTTTTAGGATTGGTGGTTGTTTCGCAACGTTGCCTAACTTAATAAAGAGTCTTTAAGTACACCCCTATTGATGGGCGATCGCTCGCTCAAAGCTTGGAAAATATCAAGATTGAGGCTTTTGAGGACTTGTTCAATCTTGTCTTTATTCTACAAAATTCTCTTGATCTAGGCCAATTGCGTGATTAGTGACAAAGTAGCTCTACTCGCCCTGCGATCGCGCACATTTGCGGGCCTCAAGCACGGCTGCATGTAAGGCTGCTTCCAGTTGCTGCGTTAATTCCATAGCCTGTTGTTTGAGGTTGCCCTCGCGCTCAGCGGGCGTCCACAGGGGCGCTCCAATCCAAAGGGCTACCCGCGCACGAAACTGCGGCTGTGGATCGTAGGCAATACCAACGGGAAAAATCGGCAGGGGGCGATCGGCCTGCAAGACAAGACGGGCAAGACCGGGCTTCAGGGGACGTACTACCTGATCCGGCACAATCCCACCCTCGGGAAAGATCACTAGGGGCTGACCTGCATTGAGAATCTCCAGCACATGGCGCAAACTACTGGGCTGAGGACGGTTGAGGTTCACAGCAAAGGCACCCAGACGACGGATAAACCAGCCCTGCACCCCGCCAAACTCGATCGCATTGGTCATAAAGCGTAGCGGATAAGGCCACACCAAGGGCAAAATCACCGGATCCCAACGGCTACAGTGCTTGGGGGCAAGCAAGAAATGACCCTCCTTGGGCAACTGCTCGCGACCGACAATCGTAATCCGCGAAAAGTAAAGGGGCAAAAATAGGCGATGAATTGGCCACAACCCCCAATAGAGCCACGGTGAGATATGAGATGTGGTGGGTGCCGTTTTTTTATGGCGCATCCGTTCTCCTCTGTAGCTGCCCCCACTACAATAGTAGGCCTGTAGCCCCTTGCCACTGTCGAGGAACAAGCCAATGTCGCAGCCGACCCATCGCTTTAATCTCCGTGTTTGGGGGCAGTTTCTGCGGATTGCCCAACCCTATTTCTTTCCCCGCGATCGCTGGGGCAGCAGTGTGATCTTTATCCTGCTGCTTTTTCTAGTCATTGCCCTCATGTTTGGCTTCCTCTTCGGTCTGACGGCAGCCGTGACCTTTGGCCTTAATGCCCTTGCCCCCGAACTGATGGGACAAATTGCTGGCGGCCTCATGGAGATGATGCAATCCCTGTGGGCACAGCCCCTCAGCCGTAGTATTCTGCTGGGGACGGTGATTGTCCCCTTGGGCGTTTTTGCGCTGCTGCGGCAACCCCTGCTGCCGCGGTGGCAAGCGTGGGCACTCTTGGGGTTACTGCTGATGCTTTCCCTCTCTGTGAGTGGCCTCAACGTGATCATTAGCTTTGTCGGGCGCTTCTTCCAGACGGCACTGGCGGAGAAAAATGCTGAAACCTACTGGCGATTCCTCTTGGTGTATGCTGGCGTTTTTGTGGTGGGGACGCCGATTGTCGTCATTTATCGCTACGTGCGCGAATATCTAGGGCTGCGCTGGCGGGATTGGCTCACCCGTCATTTTTTGGATCGCTATTTCCAGAATCGAGCCTACTACACCATCGAAAACCAAGGCGAGATTGATAACCCTGATCAACGGATCACCGAGGATATCCGCTCATTTACCCAAACCTCACTCCAGTTTCTACTAATCATTCTGGGCGAAATTATTGACCTCATTGCCTTTAGTGGCATTCTCTGGAGTATCTCCCAAACCCTAACGCTGACCTTGGTTGGCTATGCCATTGTCGGTACGATTGTGACCGTTTTGATTGGGCAACGCCTGATTTGGCTGAATTTTAACCAACTGCGACGGGAAGCAGACTTTCGTTATGGCCTTGTCCATGTGCGCGATAATGCCGAGTCCATTGCCTTTTATCGCGGTGAAGGCCAAGAGTCGGTACAGGTGCGTCAACGCTTTCTCGAGGTGCTGCGGAACTTTAACCTCTTGATTGGCTGGCAGCGCAATCTGGAGTTTTTCACCACGGCCTACAACTACTTTGTGGTGATTGTGCCAGCAGCTGTGGTTGCTCCCCGCTACTTTGCTGGTGAGATTGACTTTGGTGCTATTAGCCAAGCCAGCTTTGCTTTCTCGCAGGTGCTGGGGGCACTCTCAATCATTGTGAACCAGTTTACGAACCTCACGGGCTTTATTGCGGGTATTGAGCGTTTGGCAGAGTTTGATGAGGTTTTGACAACGCCCCCAGTGCCCCCCCAATCCCAAATTCAATTGGTGGAGAAGTCCTACATTGCCCTAGAACACGTGGCTGTGGATACACCGAACTTGGCACGGCGGCTGGTGGAAGATGTCACATTTGCCCTTGAGGCGGGGGAAAGTGTGGTGATTATGGGGCCGAGTGGGGTGGGTAAAAGTTCGCTCCTGCGGGCGATCGCTGGACTCTGGCAAAGTGGCAGTGGCCGTATTATTCGTCCCCCCGTAGATGAAGTGCTCTTTTTGCCCCAACGCCCCTATATGGTGCTGGGTACGTTGCGCACCCAACTGCTCTACCCCAGTGGCGATCGCCAGACCCCGGACGATGTGCTTTTGCACGCCCTTAACGAAGTCAACTTGGCACATTTGCCGGATCGCGTCGGTGGCCTCGATGTGGAATTAGCGTGGGATGATGTGCTGTCGCTTGGGGAGCAACAACGACTGGCGATCGCCCGCCTGCTGCTAAATCACCGCCCCTACGCCATTTTGGACGAAGCCACCAGCGCCCTAGACTTAGCCAACGAAAAACGGGTCTATGAGCACATTCAGCGCACCACCCGCAACTACATTAGTGTTGGCCATCGTGAGAGCCTGATGCAGTACCACAAGTACGTTTTAGAACTCAAAGGCGATCGCGAATGGAAATTTTATGCCCTCAGTTAGGTATCGCCGTAGCGGCACACTGTTTTAATATTGACAAACTCCAACAGTCCTGCCCGTCCCAGTTCACGGCCATAGCCAGAGGTCTTGATCCCGCCAAAGGGCAAACGTGGATCTGACTTGACCATCGCGTTAATGAAGACAGCACCCGCTTCGAGATCCCGCACGAGGATCTCCGCTTCATCGCTCTCCTGTGTCCAAGCACTGGCGCCTAAACCAAAGGGTGTGGCATTGGCCAGTTCGATTGCCGCAGTTAGGGACGGTACCCGAAAGAGCATTGCCACAGGCCCAAATAGCTCTTGGGTAAACACGGGGTTATCTGGAGTGACCTCTGCCAACATCGTCGGCGCAAAGAAATACCCCTGCTGACAATGGCTCGGCAGATCAAGGTTGCGGCGGTAAAAGACCTTGGCACCATGGGCAAGGGCAAGTTCAACCTGGGCGTGGAGTTCATCACGGATGGCGGCAGTAGCAAGAGGCCCCAGTTGTGTGGTGGGTTCCAAGGGATCGCCAATCACCCACGTCTCGAAGGCGGCTTTCATGCCCTCGGCAAAGGTGTCATAGACAGCCTCATGGACAATAAAGCGTTTAGCCGCAATGCAGGATTGGCCATTGTTAATCATGCGGGCTTGGACAGCGGTGGCAATTGCTTGGGGGATATTGGCACTGGGCATGACAATAAAAGGATCACTTCCCCCCAGTTCCAGAACGGTTTTCTTGAGGTGCTGACCTGCTGCTTGGGCTAAACTTTTGCCCGCTGCTTCGCTGCCCGTGAGAGTCGCTGCCTTAATACGCGGATCCGCCACCAGATCAGCAACGGCACTGCCAAGAATCAGCAGGGTTTGAAAGACCCCCGCAGGAAAGCCCGCTTCCCTCAAGAGCTGGGCGATCGCCAGCGCGCACTGAGGCACATTAGAAGCATGCTTGAGCAGAACCACATTCCCCGCCATCAAGGCCGGTGCCGCAAAGCGAAACACCTGCCAAAAGGGAAAATTCCACGGCATCACGGCCAAAATAATGCCAAGGGGCTGGTAATGAATCCCGCTGTAGCTTGCCTCTGTGGGAATTAATTCAGGCCGCAGGAAAGCTGTCCCCTGCTCGGCATAGTAACGACACACCCACGCACATTTGTCAATTTCAGCCCGCGCCTCTGTCATTGGTTTACCCATCTCAAGGGTCATGAGGCGAGCAACCGCATCCCGCTGCTGTTGCAGGAGATTTGCTGTGTTTTCTAGCCACTGGGCACGCTGCTCAAAGGCTGTCAGACGATAGGTCTCAAAGGTCGTCGCCCCTTGGGCAATCGCCCTCTCCACTTCCTCAGCCCCTAAGGGGGAAAAAGTTTTTAAGACCTCAGCCGTTGTGGGATTAACCGACGCGATTGCCATGATTAAATTTCCCTATCTGGCTGACGCCAGCGATCGCTAGCGCCTAGGACGTGGGTTCAGTATGCTAATTCTAGCGTTTGTTACAGTCCCTATCCTCTTGATGAATGGGGCGATCGCAAACCATCGTTGTGCATTTTCATCGCAGTTTTGGGGCACGCTTTTATGGCAACCATTGTTGATGTTGCAGTGAATACTCCTGGCTTTTCCACACTAGTGACTGCTGTCAAGGTGGCCAATCTGGTGGAAGCCCTGCAATCGCCGGGGCCTTTTACGGTGTTTGCCCCCAATGATGATGCCTTTGCCAAGTTGCCCGATGGCACCATTACCTCCCTTGTGCAAAATCCTCCCCAGTTAGCGCGGATTCTCAAATACCATGTGGTTGCCGGTGCCTACAAAGCCGCCGACCTGAAAAAGATGGGAATTGTCACTTCCCTCGAAGGTTCCACTATTCCGATTCATGGCGATCATCCCTTGGAAGTCAAAAACGCCACTGTCCTTGCCGCTGATATTGAAGCGGAGAACGGTATTATCCATGTCATTGACACCGTGATCTTGATGGGGCTGAATCCAGCCCACTCCTTTCAGGACACCAACATCCCCTACAAAGTCTAGGGCGTTAGCGAATTTCCCGCACCAAAAGCCCTTGGCGGATTTTCTCCTCCACAAACTGGCGGTAAAGCTCTAGCTCTTCATAGGTGACTTTGCCATCGGCGCGAATTTGTCGCTTGATTTGCGCCATTTCGTCGACAGTCAATACGCCGTCGGCGATCGCTCGCTCTAGCAGTTGTTTGAGTTGGGCTAGTTCTGCTTTATCGGCCTCTGAGAGAGGGGTTCCATTTGGCTGATAACGTTCCATAGCACTCTTGCCTCAACAACCTCTCTACCCTATTCTCACCCTGCAACGTTGGTGTCGAGGGGCTAGGAACTTAAATCTTGATAAACTTTAGTTATGGTCTAAAAAGAATCTCTGAGTCGTTCTCAAGCTGTTGGAACCAAACAATGCAAGTATCAGAAATGAAGTACGGCGAACGCGCCATTCAAGAAGGGCAACTGATTACATTTCCCAATCCACGTCCCGGTCGGCAATACACCATTGAGATTACCCTGCCGGAGTTTACCTGTAAGTGTCCATTTTCTGGCTATCCTGACTTTGCCACGCTTTACGTTAGCTATATTCCCCATGAAAAGGTGGTGGAACTGAAAGCGATTAAGCTTTACATCAACAGTTATCGCGATCGCTACATTTCCCACGAAGAAGCGGTGAATCAAGTCCTCGATGATCTCGTGGCCGCCTGCGACCCCCTCTACATGAAAATCAAAGGGGACTTTGCCCCCCGTGGCAATGTGCATACCGTTATTACAGTCGAACACCATCGCCAGCCGGACAGTTCGTGCTAAAATTATAGACTGCAAGACTGCGGACGTAATTCAGTGGTAGAATGTCAGCTTCCCAAGCTGAACGTCGTGGGTTCGAGTCCCATCGTCCGCTTTCCCTAAAAACCACCAAAATACGGTACTCTAGGACATTTCAGAGATTCAAAGCTGCCCTTTCGCGCTAGCGTGGCGGAGCCATGAAGGGCGGGGCTTTACCCAATTGTTTGGTCACCAACCCCCTCTATCAGCAGGTATAATCTAATGATGTTCTGCCCCTGCGGTTTCACTGATTATGCCCTTCGAGATCAATCACGGTCTGGGTCGCTTTAACTCCAAACGGGATCTCCATGCTGCCCTAGGCATTCCATTGTCGGCAGCACCCGGGGAAATTCGCAAGCGGTATCTCAAAATTGCCAAGACACTGCACCCCGACAGCCGTGATGATGAATCGGGCAAAAAAATGGCCAGTGATTTGCTCTCCAAGTTTGTGAATCCTGCCTATGAGGTGCTTTCCCAAGAAAAAGAGCGGGAAGAATATCAAGTCATTTTGCGCTTGCTTGAAAAGCAACTGCTAACGGCCAATATTGTGCCAACGCCCACCTTTGATTTGGCACAGGAAGTCTTTAACGCCGCCAATATTGAAGAAGCCTATCAAAAGGCGCTCAATACCCTTGCCCAAGATCAGTACAAAGACTTAAACAATGCCCTGAAAATTAGCGAACAAATTAGTGAACTCAATTTGATTTACTTGTGGCGATCGGCGGGCGGCAAGGCAACCGCAGCCACACCCACCGTTTCTACGCCTGCACCCCCACCCAAATCAGATGAAACCCAAGTGCGTGCCACACCAGCAGCCGCCACAGGGACGACACCGCCGACAGAGGCTCCCAAAACAGAGCAATTTACAGAGCAATACCTCCGACGGGCAGAGGAACTCTTTAATAAAGGCATTTATCTGGAAGCCATCAAAGAATTGAAGGATGCCCTGAAAATTGACCCCCGCAGTGCCCGCTGCAATGCTCTCCTAGGCAAGGTGTACCTGCAACAAGGCTCCCTCAGTATGGCCAAAATTCACTTTAATCAAGCCCTGAAGCTGAATCCTCAAGAGGTGACGGCCATACAGGGACTCGAAGCAATTAGCAAGAGGGAGCGCAAAGCCCAGCAACAGCAAAAAAATACTGAGCCGCCAAAACCGGAGAAAAAGAAATCTTCCTTCTTTGGTCTTTTTGGGAAAAAATAATTCACTATGGTGTATCAACCTGCCTGTGGTGCCCGCGATATTTTGCCCCTTGATGTGGCACGGCAACGGTGGCTAGAGCAGCGCTTGGAGCGCGTCTTTCAAAGCTGGGGGTATCAAGAAATTATTACGCCGACGATCGAGACCCTAGCAACCCTCACAGCAGGGGGAACGGTTCATCCCGAGACGGTCATTCAAGTCCAAGGCAGTGGTGATGAACCCTTGGGATTGCGGCCAGAATTAACGGCTTCGATCGCTCGTGCCGCTGTAACTCGTATGGCAGGCAGGCAACTGCCCCAACGGCTCTATTACAAAACCAATGTCTTTCGGCGGACAACCGTGGCAGAGTTGGGCAACCAGCAGGAATTTTTCCAAGCGGGAGTGGAGCTACTGGGGGCAACAGGTTTAGCGGCGGATGCAGAAATTCTCTGGCTGGTGCAGGAGTGCCTTGGGGCGTTAGCGGTTGAGGAGGCCTATCTCTTGGTGGGGGATGCCCACCTGACGCAACAGTTGCTCAGTCCCTTTCCAGCGGAGCTGCAAAAAACGGTGCGCCAGTGCTTGGCTAATTTAGACCGCGTGAGTTTGCAGGCTCTCCCCGCTCCTTGGCGCGATCGCGCCCTTGCCCTCTTTGATCTACGGGGCACTCCAAGGGAAGTGGGGGAACGCTTGGCGCAGTGGTCTGACGTGGCAGGGGTGGCCGATCGCTTTGGGGAATTGCAACAGTTGTTGGGCTTGGTGGCTGAGTCTTTGGCGATTACCCTTGATCTCAGCCTTGTGCAGTCCTTTGATTACTACACGGGGATTATCTTTGAGGTTTTAATTCCCACGGAAACGGAACTGCGGTTGGTGGCTCAAGGGGGGCGCTATGATCAACTGCTCAGTATCTATCATCCAGACGGTGCCACGGTGCCGGGGATTGGTTTTGTCTTTAATGTCGAGGCGCTCTTGCAGGCGATCGCCATTCCCCCAGCGGCTCTCTTAGCTCCCCGTAGTCAGTGGCTGGTGGTTCCCCGCACAAGCAACGCCCTCGCTGCTGCCCTCCACCATGCCCAAACCCTACGCTTGGATGGCTCGACTCGGGTGGAGTTGGCACTTCTAGATCTGACGCCAGAACAAATCCGCGCCTATGCCCGCGATCGCCAGATTCCCTATATTGCTTGGATTGAGCGTGATGCGCCACCGCAGATCGAAGCCCTCAGTGATGGGGCAACCTATTTGCAGATTCAGAGTGTCTAGGCCATGCTAACGATCGCCCTACCCAAAGGTGCCCTACTCAAAGATAGTATTGCCTACTTCCAACGGGTGGGCTTAAATTTTGCAGCGCTCCTCGAGCCGGGAAATCGCCAACTACAAGTGCTTTCTGAGGATGGCCGTGCCCGTGCCCTTTTGGTACGTGCCCAAGATGTCCCGGTTTATGTGCAGTATGGTCAAGCGCAGTTGGGCATTGTGGGCTACGATGTGCTGCGGGAAAAAAATCCCCACGTGGCCAAGCTAGCGGATTTAGGTTTTGGTCAGTGTCGGCTGTCGGTGGCCGTCAAAGCCTCTAGCCCCTACCGCAGTGCCCGCGATTTGCCCCCCCATTGCCGCGTCGCCTCAAAGTTTGTCCGCTGTGCCGATGCCTTTTTCCAGCAGTTGGATTTGCCCGTGGATATAGTGCCGCTCTATGGTTCGGTGGAACTGGGACCGATTACGGGGATGGCAGAGGCGATTGTGGATTTGGTGTCAACGGGGCGCACCCTCAAGGAAAATGGCCTTGTGGAGTTAGAGCAAATTTTTAGCAGCACCGCCTACTTGATTGCCCATCCCCGCAGCTATCGCCTCAACCTCAATGGGCTTGGACACTATGTTCCGCAGTTAACAGGAGCGATCGCCTGATCTCATTTTTGGCCGTGCACAACCATGGCTGGCAGGGGTTCATTGATCGACCCCCGGCAGTTGCCATTGGCGCGATTGAGTTCCTGAATCTTGTGGTGGGCCCGCTGCCATGCTTCGACAAAACGGCTGACACGAATGGGGTCAATGGGTTGTTCAATCTGGCCATTGCGCTTCAGAGAACTGGCAACAATGACGCCGTTGACGTAGGGCACTAATTGCTCCACATTGTCCCAAGAGGCACCACTGCCAATAAAGAGGGGTTGTCCCTTGGCGGCACTGGCGGCGACGGATAGATCTTCCTCAGTGGGCGGATGTCCCGTTGCCCAACCCGAGAGAATCACCCCATCGGCGAGTCCCCGTTCAAAGGTGTCCCGTACCGCAGTGGCGAGGTTCGGACTGTGGAGCGGCTGGGCGTGCTTTACCATCACATCGGCAAAAATTTTGATGTCTTGCCCCAGTTCGCGGCGGTAGCGCAAGAGTTGATGGGCTTGGCCTTCAATAATGCCTTGATCTGTCGCCATTACCCCAGTGAGCACATTAACGCGGATAAATTGTGCCCCGGTACAGGCAGCGATCGCCAGACCACTGAAGGCATCATTGCGCAGCACATTCAGGCCAATGGGCAAGGCCACCAGATTCTTTAACCGCTGCACCACCAAGGTCATGGCACTAACGACGGCGGCATCCACCCGATCTTTGGTGAAGGGAGCATCAAAGAAATTCTCAACAATAATGGCATTGGCTCCCCCTGAGGCGAGGGCTGTGGCTTCCTGTTCTGCGCGGTCAATAACGGCCTTCAGGCTCCCCCCCCAACGGGCAGAGGTGGGTAAGGGAAGGAGGTGGACAACACCAATGACGGGGGTTGCAGTGTGAAAGAGAGTCTGGAGATCCACAACGATTTCGGCAATAGGTGAACAGTGCAGGTATAACAGGAGGAGTGGCAGGCACTCTACACAGGCACAATGGCAGAATGCACTGACTTAAGTATATCCCCGTCTGACCCCCCCCTCGTGGCGATCGCCCTCGGAAGCAACCTTGGTGAGCCATTGCTGCAACTGCGCTCAGCCGTCCAAGTGCTTGCCCAAACGCCGGGGATTCATGTCTTAGCCTGCTCGCCGTGGTATCGCACGACCCCCGTAGGCCCCCTGCAACCGGACTACTGGAATGGCTGTCTTATTGCCCGAACGCAACTTTCCCCTTGGGCACTTCTGCAAACGCTGCAAAGGATTGAGACGCAGTTTGGTCGCCAACGGCAAGAGCATTGGGGATCCCGCACGCTTGATCTGGATCTGCTGCTCTATGGCGATCGCGTCATGACCACTGCCGAACTCACCCTGCCCCATCCCCGCTTGGCCGAGCGACCCTTTGTCCTTGTGCCCCTTGCAGCGATCGCCCCCCACTGGCGACACCCCCTACTGGGTGAAACCATCCAAACCCTACGGGAGCGGGTGGGGGATGCGGGCATTATTGCCGTTCTTTCTGACGATGCTGGCGAAACCACGTTTGCAACTGCTGCCGACAGGCCGCCGCCTGAACCCCGCTAATCACCTGAAGCCGGTGGAACACCGCTGGGCTTTGCGGAAGTTGCAGCACTGAATCAATGGCCCCTGCTTTTGGATCGGTCGTCCCGTAGATGAGGGTGTGAATGCGGGCTTGAACAATGGCAGCGGCACACATCGGGCAGGGTTCTAGGGTCACATAGAGGCGGCAGCCCGTTAAATACCACGTACCTAGACGTTGACCCGCGCGGCGGAGGGCAATGATTTCCGCATGGGCAGTGGGGTCATGATCTCGCTGGCGGCGATTTTCCCCCGTGGCAATGAGTTCATTCTCGGCACTGACAATCACCGCGCCTACGGGCACTTCATCGGCGGCTCCTGCCTGTGCTGCGAGGGCGATCGCCTGTTGCATCCAAAAGTCATGCGGGTCTGTTTCGGATAAAGGGAGAATGTCTGGCATGGCGATCCCGTTGCCGCAGTGGCTATGGTACTATTTTTTCAGTTCTCTTGCGATCGCTGAATTCTTTTAGGAAAACACCATGATTGATTCTTTAGTTTTGGTTGCTAAACTCCCGGAAGCCTACGCCATTTTTGATCCCCTCGTGGATGTACTGCCGGTAATTCCTGTGCTCTTTTTGGCCTTGGCCTTTGTTTGGCAAGCCGCTGTCGGTTTCCGTTAAAGATAGCTTCGATCAAAATAACCCTGTTGACTTGCCCCGTTGATTTCAGCGGGGTTCTTCTTGACTTTTGGCATGTGTTTCCCCTATGGCAGGTCACAGTAAGTGGGCAAACATTAAACGGCAAAAGGCGCGGGTGGATGCCCAAAAGGGCAAGACCTTTGCGCGGCTATCGCGAGCGATTATTATTGCGGCGCGGCATGGGGGAGGGGATCCAGCGGGCAACTTTCAACTGCGCAGTGCGATTGAGAAGGCAAAAGCCGCGGGGATTCCCAGTGAAAATATTGAGCGGGCGATCGCCAAGGGCACCGGTACCCTCGACAGTGATGCTCCCCTAGAGGAAATTCGCTACGAAGGCTATGGGCCGGGGGGTGTGGCGTTTTTGATTGAGGCCCTCACGGATAATCGCAATCGCACGGCAGCGGATCTGCGGGCAGCCTTTAATAAACAGGGGGGCAACCTCGGCGAAACCGGCTGTGTGGGCTGGATGTTTGAGCAGTGGGGCATTGTTACTGTTACCGCCCCTACAGATGAGGAAGCCTTCCTTGAGGCACTACTGGCGGCGGATGTGGAAACCTACGAGATCCTAGAGGGGGTGGCTGAAGTGCGCTGTCCCGTGCCTGCCCTAGAAACCGTCAGCGAAACCCTGAAAGAACACGGCTACACTGTTCTCGACACCGAAAGCCGCTGGGTCTCAATGAATACGGTAGAAATCACCGATGAAGATACCGCGCGGCGCGTCCTTAAGCTTATGGATGCCCTCGAAAATCTCGATGATATTCAAAGTGTGGCCACCAACGTCACGATGAGCGATGCCCTCATGGAGGCGATGTACGTCTAGGCATCCGTGGTTTTACGGGATTTTGGCAAAGATTTCTGCGCTGCTGAGACTCAAAAAATTGAGTGGAAACACGGTAGGCAGCCAAAGGCAGCCGTGGGAGCATAAAAGTACGGTTGCAGGCATTGCACCGAGGCACGTTGTGTGTAACCAGACTGAGGCTCTCCTGAGAGCGATCGCTCTTCTTCTCTCAATCAACGTTGATTGCCCGTGTGTTCCCGCCTTTGTGTGTTTCCCCTGTCGGCTCGTGTGTGTTCCTCAGGTTCCCTGCTGAAAAAAGTTGTAGCCAGTTTTTAATGTGTTTCCTGAAGCGCTGGGAGGGGGGCGGCAGCGAAATAGCGACGACGGAAATTTTCCTCGGCGATCGCTGCTGTGAAGGTCTCTAAGGCCACCGCCGTATGGGGGGAAGACTTCACTTCAGGTGGCCATTCACACCAAAACTCTTCTCCGCTCTGCATAACTTGAACCCCCAGTGTCTCCAGCACATTGAGGGCATAGTTCAAGGTGGCCGCTTCAATGCCAAGGTGTTCCCGCAACTCCTCGCGTTGTAAAGATGTTCCCTGTTGACTGGCTTGTTGGCATAACGTCAAAAATACCTGCCAGACTTTTAGGGCGTCCTGCTCTGGGGGGAGAGAGTAGGCCAGAATTAAAGGTTGCTGTTCCCTTTTCGCTCGCTGAATCCACTGGCGCCAGCTTTCCCGTGATGTCGGGCAAGTTTCGACGCGCAGACCCTTGCCGCTTGCCTCGTGGGGGCGATCGCGATAATCCATGAGGGACTGAAAAGAGGCCGATTGGATGACATTCGTTGCACTGGGTCGCAGCTCTTTAATGACGGCTGATAGGGACTTTTGCCACTGCTCTAGCTCAATCACCAGATCACAGCGTTCTTTGGGACAATCCGCCACTTGATGATCCCACCACTTGGCAGGAAAGGAGGACTTCCCTTGGGGATCGCGAAGCAGCATTGAGACGTATTTTCTGATGTTCTGATTCCCCCTGTTCTGGTTATCTTTGAGGTCAGTAAGTTCCACATTGCGCACCAGCAATCGCGGCAAGGGATGGTGAGTTGAATCAAAGGGAGCCAACACTTCCAGTTCCTTGAGCAATCGCTCATTGAGTTGATCCAAGGTCACTTCCAAGTCAATCCGCAAGGGTTGCGGTGTGGCGCTAGCTGTGCCCTCCTGCTGTGCCAAGAATTGGTTGAGGGCGGCTTCCAAAAGGGGAATATGCGCCACCTTCAGCCGAAAGCCCGCTGCATAGGGATGCCCGCCAAACCCCTCAAATAAGTGCCGTTGGCTATAGAGTGCCTCATAGAGGTCCACAAAGCCATCAGACCGCGCTGAACCTGCTGCCATTCCCGTTTCTGGATTTGTCTGAAGCAAAATGGCGGGGCGGCCATAGGTTTTGACAATCTCGTTTGCCACTAGCCCCAAAAGACTCAAGGGCCAACTGTTATCGGTGAGGAGAATCACCCGCGATGCTGAGAGGTCCAACTGAGCGACTTTGGCATGAGCCATCTGAGCAATCTCTTTTTGGCGTCGCTGCCGTTCTGCATTCACTTTTTCAATGTGCTGTGCCAACTGCCGTGCTTGACGCCAATCTTGGGTGGTCAACAGCGTAATCAAAGGCCGCACATCTCCCTCTACACGACTGACAGCATTGAGGCGGGGTGCGACGGTAAAACTAATCTGCCGTTGCCGAGCCGTGTCTTTGGACGCGCCCTGCAAAAGGACAGCAATACCCGGGCGGAGGGGCTGACGCTTGCCGAGTTGTTCTAGGCCGCGCTGGGCAAGGTAGCGGCACTCATCCCTCAATTCAACCAAGTCGGCAATCAGGCCAATGGCCACCAAATCAAGGAGGTTTTCGAGGGCATACCCTTGGGTTTTCTCTGGCCATGTTGCGTAAACGGCTTCCAAGAACTTGTAGGCAACGCCAACCCCGGATAAATGGCGCAGGGGATGCTCCCAAGGCAACTGCCGCGGATTGATCAGCGCCACAGCCCCCAAGGGTGTGGGTTCAAGGGTGTGGTGATCGGTAACAATCACCTCCATCCCCAACTGACGGGCAAAGGCAATTTCAGCACCATTGGTACAGCCCGTATCACAGGTAATGATCAGGGAAACTCCTTTTTGCTGAAGCTCCTCAAGGCCATGGGGCGAGAGACCATGGGAATCTTGCTGGCGATTTGGAATATAAAAGTCCACCAATTGCGCCCCCAAAAGCGGTTTTAGCCCTTCCCAGAGAACGGCGGTGGCCGTGACCCCATCGGTGTCAAAGTCTCCCCAAATGGCAACGTTTTCTTGATTGTTTAGGGCTTTCTGCAAACGGGCTAGGGCAGCTTGCATTTCTGGAAACTCAAAGGGAGAGGCAGGTTGGTAGTGTCGCCAATTTAAAAAAGCGGGCACTTGCCGATGAAGATCGCGATAGCCCCGCTGCCAAAGCAACTGGGCAGTGATTGCCCCCGCATCGGGGTGGAGGCTCTTGACTTGCTCGATAAAGTCTAAGGGGGCAGGGTGAGCAGAACAGGATTGCCAAGGACGCTGCATGGAAGTTCAGTTTCTAGGGAAGGGCAGCAGAGATATTCTTTGACTATTCCTTTAATCATAGCGATCGCCCGCGCAAGCTGGAGAAACCAACAAGAATTTCTGCTGATCTCTACCCCTACCCATAGGGTAACGATACAATCAGGACAGCCATTGGGGATATGAGAAACGTGAATCATACGTTTTTAGTTGATGGGGGGCGGTGGCTGCTCAAGGGAATGTGGTTAGAGGCCAATCAGGAACCCATTCCCGTGACGGGGAGGATTCTTGTCTCCTACGGCCAAGATGACTGGTTTTCAATGGCCGCCAAGATCACCTTTCCCGATCAAGTCAAGCCAGAATTAGTGTTGCAGTCGCGGGGGAAGTTGGAATTGGATGAGCAGGTGTTTACCTATGTGCTCCAACACAGCCTCTTTGGTCGGCTGGAGGGAGAGGGATGGATTACGCCCCATGCGATCGTGCAGCAGTTTATTTTGCTGGGGGATGCCAACCGCTGTACAGGCTTCGAGCACTACTGGCAACTGGATGCCAATCATTACACACTGCTGAGTGGGATTCACAACAGCCATAAGCTCAAACATTTGCTCGAGGCAACGCTTGAACGGGTTTAGCGGCCTGCACGGATGCGCTGGCAATGGCGGGTGTACGAGGAACTCCTTCGAGAACCCTTGGCAACGGCGCAGCGGGTCTGGCGATCGCGCTCAGGGATTTATCTGCGCCTCGAAGATGAACAAGGTCAAGTCGGCTACGGTGAAATTGCCCCCCTTCCCGGCTGGGGCAGCGAAACCCTCAGTGCCGCTATTGCCCTGTGTCAGCAACTGCCCACCCACCTCACCCCAGAGATCATTGCCGCAATTCCTGAGGACTTACCCGCCGCCCAGTTTGGTTTTGCCACGGCATGGCAAAGTGTGAGCCAACTTCCCTATCGGCTACGCCCTTGGCCAATCTGCGCCCTTTTAGGCAGTGGTCGAGCCGCCCTTGAGCAGTGGCAGCAGCCTTGGCAGCAGGGGCAAACTACCTTCAAATGGAAAGTCGGTGTCCTGTCCCCAGAGGAGGAGCAAGGGATCCTCAGGGAGCTACTGGCCGCACTGCCTCAGGGGGCTAAATTACGCCTTGATGCCAATGGGGGTTGGGATTTGGCAACTGCAGAGCGGTGGTTTGCTTGGCTCGATCGCCATGGGAACGGCAAAATTGAGTATGTGGAGCAACCGCTACCCCCTGACCAATGGCAAGCCCTATTGACCCTAGCCCAGAGGGTGACAACACCAATTGCCCTCGATGAAAGTGTGGTCAGTGCCACTGAATTGCAGCGTTGGTTAGAGCGCGGCTGGCCGGGACGCTTTGTGATTAAGCCAGCGCTTTTTGGCTCTCCAGAACGCTTGAGTGTCCTGTTGCGTCAAGGTTTAGAACCGCAACGGTTGGTCTTTTCCTCTGCCCTCGAAGGGGCGATCGCCCGCACGGCAATTTTTCAGCTCTTTGAAACATGGCAGCCCTGTCATGCCCTTGGCTTTGGCGTCGAACGCTGGCGATCGGCTCCCCTACTGACCACTCTTGCGGATTACACAGCGATATGGGATTGCCTTGACAATTATGGTAAAAATTACTATAAATAAAACATCCTTCACCTCTCAAAGCCATGACAGGTTTCACCTTGGCCGCCAGTGATTACAGTTTGCTGACGGATCTCTACCAACTGACAATGGTAGCCACCTACGCAGGTGAGGATTTGGCTGGGACGCCCGCCAGCTTTGAACTCAGTGTGCGGCGACTGCCCCGGGGATGCACCTATTTGGTGGCCATGGGGTTGGCTCAGGTACTGGAATACCTACAACAGGTGCAATTCACCCCCCAGCAAATTGATTACTTGAAAAGTCTAGCGGTTTTTGAGCGGGCACCTGCAGCATTTTGGGACCTGTTGAGCCACAGTGAGTTTCGTGGGGATGTCTGGGCGGTTCCGGAAGGGACAGTGGTGTTTGCCCAAGAACCCCTGCTGCGGATTGAAGCCCCCCTCTGGCAAGCCCAGTGGCTAGAAACTTGTCTGCTCAATATCGTGAACTACCAAACCCTTGTGGCCACCCGCGCTTCTCGGCTGCGCCAGTTGGTGGGGGCAGAGATTGATCTGTTGGAATTTGGTACGCGCCGTGCCTTTAGTCCCCAAGCGTCCCTGTGGGCAGCACGCTCAGCCCTCGCCGCCGGATTTACAGCCACCTCGAATGTCTTAGCAGCACAGCAGTTGGGGGTTTCCCCCACAGGCACGATGGCGCATTCTCTGGTGATGGCGATCGCCACCCTCGCTGGTACAGAACAGGATGCCTTTACGGTTTTCCTGCGTTACTACCCGGAAGGGGCACTCTTGGTAGACACCTATGACACCCTCGCCGCCGTTGCTACTTTGGCCGATCGCCAAGCGGCCGGGGAAATTATCGTCAAGGCCGTGCGCATTGATTCAGGGGATCTCCTCAGCCTCTCCCAAAAAATTCGCCAGCTCTTGCCCCAAACAAAAATTATTGCCAGTGGGGATCTTGATGAAGCCGAAATTCGGCGCTTGAAAGCAGCCAACGCCCCCATTGATGCCTATGGCATTGGCACCAAGCTGGTCAGCGGCGAAACCGTCAACGGGGTCTATAAGCTAGTCGAGATCAATGGTCAGGGGGTGATGAAGACCTCCAGTGGCAAAATGACGTTGCCAGGACGCAAGCAAATTTATCGCCGTCCCAGTGGGGATTGCCTTGCCCTTGCCAGCGAGGAAAATGTTTGGGGCAGACCGCTCCTCGAACCCGTCATGAAGGCAGGGCGCCCCCTCTCTCCCCCGGAGTCTTTGGCGACAATTCGCGATCGCCACCGTGCCAGCCTAGCAGAGTTGCCCGAGACCCTCTTGGATGTGACCCAGCCCGTGGTTTATTCCCCTGCCCTTGACACCCTGATTCAACAATTACGCCACCGCCCATGACGATCGCCCTTTTTGGTACCAGTGCTGATCCACCCACCGCCGCCCACGGGGATATTCTCCAGTGGTTGAGCGATCGCTATGACCGCGTCCTAGTGTGGGCAGCCGATAACCCCTTCAAAGGGCAGCAAACCCCCTTGCCCTATCGCCAAGCCATGCTCAATCTCTTGGTGCGCAGCCTCAACCGCCCCAACGTCGAACACCACCCCGAACTCAGCCACCCCTACACCATCCATTCCGTTGAGCAGGTGAAACAACAGTGGCCCGATGAACCCCTCACCCTTGTGGTGGGCAGTGATGTTCTCGCTAAGCTGCCCCAGTGGTATCAGGCGGCGCAGCTCCTTAAACAGGTGAAGCTCTTGGTCTTGCAGCGTCCCGGCGTCATCATTGACCCCAAGGATTGGCAAGCTGTGCGGCAATTGTGTCCCCAGATGGAACTGGCAAACTATCGGGGGCCAGCGGTCTCCTCGACGACCTATCGGCAACAGCGGGATGAACAACAACTTCTGCCGGCGATCGCCCAGTATATTCAGCAGCAAGGACTCTACTCCCAGCCATGAGCGCCTCCCCTTTGCCCCTTGCGGAATTTGTTGTCGGTGTGGACAACGTCATTTTCTCCGTGGATACAGATCAAAATCGCCTCCTTGTACTCTTGGTGCAGCGACAACAGGTGCCCTTTGCCGGGTATTGGAGTCTCCCCGGTACCCTCGTGCGGCAGGGGGAATCCCTCGAAGCGGCTGCCTATCGCACCCTCGCGGAAAAAATTCGCGTCAGTAACCTCTATCTGGAGCAACTGTACACCTTTGGCGAACCGGCGCGGGATCCCCGCGAGACCACCTATGGCAAGCGCTATCTGTCGGTGAGTTACTTTGCCTTGGTGCGCTTTGCCGATGCGGAACTGATTGCGGTGGGCGAATCTCCAGTGCAGTGGTTTGCCCTAAGTGCCTGTCCAGAACTGGCCTTTGACCATAGCAAAATCTTGGCCTACGGTCACCGCCGCCTCTGCAATAAGCTGGAGTACAGCCCTGTGGCTTTTGATGTGTTGCCTGAGTATTTCACCCTCAATGATCTTTACCAGTTTTACAGCACCGTTTTGGGAGCCAACTTCTCCGACTACTCCAATTTCCGCTCACGGCTTTTGAAACTCGGCATTTTGCAGGATACGCACCAAAAAGTGATCCGCGGCGCGGGCCGACCGGCAACGCTCTACCGCTTCGATCGCGAGGCCTTTGCGCCCCTTAAGGATAAGCCCCTAGTTTTTGTCTAACCTTTGAGGAATTTCTATGGCTGTGCATCTGTGGATTGCGCAACTGAACCCCACCGTCGGCAGTCTCAAGGCCAATGCCCAAGCAATTCTCACCGCAGTCCAAGAGATCCGCAGCCAGCACCCTCTGGATTTGCTGATCACCTCTGAACTCGCCCTCTGTGGCTACCCCCCCAAGGATCTGCTCCTCAACCGCTACTTTGTTGAAGCGATTCAAGCAGAACTGCACCGCCTTGCCGCTGCCTTACCCGCTGAGGTTGCCGTCCTCGTGGGAACTGTCCTGCCCAATCCTGCCGCTGGCATCAAGGGCGAAAAGCCCCTCTACAATGGCGCAGCCCTCCTGAAGGGGGGACAGGTGCAACAGGTCTTTGCGAAGCAGTTATTGCCCACCTACGATGTCTTTGATGAATGTCGCTATTTTGCCCCCGGCGGTACGGAGAATCTCTTTACGCTGACGACGGCCAGCGATCAACTCAAAATTGGCGTCACCATCTGTGAAGACCTCTGGAACAATGAGCAGTTTTGGGGAGAGCGGCACTACCAGCGCAATCCGGTTGCTGCATTGGTGGCCCAGGGAGCAGATCTGATTGTGAATCTTTCGGCATCGCCCTACTGTGTGGGGAAACCGAAGTTACGGCAGGCGTTGATTGAACATACGGCTCGCCAATATGGCTGTCCCTTAATCTACGCCAATCAGGTGGGAGGCAATGATGATTTGATTTTTGATGGCAGCAGCTTAGCGGTGAATCGTCAGGGGCAGATCGTTAGCCAAGCCAAGGGGTTTCGTGAGGACTACCTAGCCGTGCGCTGGGAAAAGGGAGACCTCGAACCAACGGCGATCGCCCCTGCAGCCACGGGCGAACCTGAGGAAATTTGGCAAGCCTTGGTTTTAGGGGTGCGCGACTATGCTCGCAAATGTGGCTTTCAACAGGTGGTGATTGGTCTCAGTGGGGGGATTGATTCCGCCTTGGTGGCGGCGATCGCGACGGCAGCCTTGGGCAACCAACAGGTGCTGGGGGTGTTGATGCCCTCTCCCTACAGTTCCGATCACTCGATAACCGATGCTAAGGACTTGGCCGCAAATCTGGGCATTGCCACGCAGATCTTACCGATTGCGCCCCTGATGCAGACCTACAGTGAGGTGCTGGCGCCTCTATTTGCTGGTACCCCCAGTGGAGTTGCCGAGGAAAATATCCAAGCCCGTATTCGCGGTACGCTGCTGATGGCGATCGCCAACAAGTTTGGCCACTTGCTCATTTCCACCGGCAATAAATCCGAACTGGCGGTGGGCTACTGCACCCTCTATGGCGATATGAATGGTGGCCTTGCAGCCATTGCCGATGTGCCCAAAACCCGTGTCTATGAACTCTGCCATTGGTTGAATCAGCAGGCCGCTCAGGGGCATCCGATTCCCGAGCTGGCGATCGCTGGTGCCGTTGTCATTCCCCCCCACATTCTCACCAAAGCCCCCAGTGCCGAACTCAAGCCCGGTCAAACGGATCAGGATAGCCTACCGCCCTACGACATTCTCGATGGCATTTTGGTACGAATGATCGATCGCCACCAGTCAGATCAGGAAATTGCCGCTGCGGGATACGACCTAGACTTGGTGCAGCGGGTGCGCCGCATGGTTCAACGGGCAGAATTCAAACGTCAGCAGGCGGCACCGGGGTTGAAAGTGACCGATCGCGCCTTTGGTTCCGGTTGGCGGATGCCGATTGCCGCCCAGTGGTAAGCTACAGCAGTCCCATGGCTTGCAGTTCTTGGCTGAGGCGTTGCGCTTCTTGGGGATTTTGAACCTGCAGTAAATGAATGGCTTGCCGCAGTTTGTCAAGGGCCGGTCTGAGTTGTCCTAAACGCAGCAGCAGGGCTCCCTGATTTTGATAGGCTAAGGCACAGGTGGGATCCACGGCTTGCAGGCGATCGTAGGTGGCAAGGGCATCGCCCCAGCGTTTCAATTGCTTTTGGGCCTCCGCCAGCCGCAGATAGGTTGCCAGATGCATCACCGCAGGGGTGGGGGTTCTGAGGGCGGTTTCATAGGCTTGGATGGCTGCCGGCCACTCACCGCGTTCGGCATAGAGATTGCCCCGTTGATAGTGGAGTTCGTAGGCAACGGCGGGGGGGACGCTTTTGACCTTTAGCCCCTGCTCCAGACAGTGCTGAGCCTGCTGCCAAGCTCCTTTAGCCAGATACACCCCTGCCAATTTACTCCACAGGTAGGCATCCTCAGGGTGCTGCTCAAGGTGGCGGCGCATGATCCGCTCCGCCCGTTCCTGCTTTTGTTGTCGCTGGGAACCAAGGTAGCCACTGTGCACAATGGCCACACGGTTAACTTGACCAATTTGCCAATGGGGTTCCCGCTGTTGCAGGGCAAGAACGCTGTCATCAATCGTTTCGTGGTACGGACGCTGAAAAAAGAGGTCGGGATGGTGACGAAAGAGGCGCGACACATAAGTATAGGGGGGCACAACGCCCAATTCCTGCCGCAGCAATATCACCACCAGCCAATTCGGTTGTCGACAGATCTCAGGCAGCACGGCGGCAAAGGACGGTGTCAGCGTTTCATCCGCATCGAGAACCAGTACCCACTCGGTAGTGACATATTGCAGGGCAATGTTGCGAGCGGCAGCAAAATCCTCTTGCCAAGGAACTTCATAGACCCGTGCTCCCCACTGGCGGGCGATCGCCACCGTTTCATCCTGTGACCCCGTATCCACAATCACCGCCTCATCCACCACACCAACCACACTGGCAAGGCATCGGGGTAAGCGTGCCGCCTCATCCCGGACAATCATACAGAGGGTAATGGCCATAGCAACTAGGCAAAGTCACCAATCAGCTTCACTTCCGGCTGCAACCACACGGACCAGTGATCCGCAACAGCAGCTTGTACATGGCGAATCAAGCGATAGACATCCATCGCTGTTGCGCCGCCACAGTTGAGAATAAAGTTGGCATGTTTTTGGGAAACTTGGGCGCGGCCAATCTGGTAGCCCTTCAATCCCGTTTGCTCAATCAACCAACCGGCCGCCTGCTGCTGAGGATTGCGAAAGACACTGCCACAGTTGGGGAAGTCGTAGGGCTGCGTCCGCAGGCGATCGCTCAGGTGTTTTTGGGTGTCTGCTTTGACCTGGGCTGGATCATGTCCCGGTTCCAGCTGCCATGTGGCCTGCAACACCAATCGCTGGCTGTTCTGAAGACAAGAGGTACGGTAGCCATAGCCCAACTCCCGTGCCGCCACCACCGCCAACGTGCCATCGGGTTCTAAAATCACTGCTGACACCAACCGCTCCGCTGTACAGCCGCCGTGGGCACCCGCATTCATCACCACTGCCCCGCCTACGGTACCGGGAATGCCAACAATCCACTCCAGACCGCGCCAGCCCAGTTTTGCGGCATAGTGAGCCAACTTGGGCAAGGGATACCCCGCACCCACCGTCAGTTGTCCAGTTTCTAGATCACTTTTGAGATAGCGCAGATGCTTGGTTGCGATCACAAGACCCGCCACACCGCGATCGCTCACCAGCAGATTAGACCCTGCCCCCAAAACCGTAATTGGCAGTTCCTGTTCCTGCGCCCAAATGTAGGCTGCCTGCAATTCAGCGACCGTACGCGGTTCCACAAACCATTCAGCACAGCCACCCACATTCAGGGTCGTAAACTCGGCAAGGGAGATGTGGCGTTGCAGAGGGCACTGGGTTTGGGGCAAGCAGGGCAAGGTCATAGGGCGATCGCCTCAGTGAGGGAAGAGACACTTAATTGTTCTTGATCCGCCATTACAGACGGAATCAGTTGATTGAGGTTGCCAGCCCCAAGAAAGATCACCAGATCCCCAGGTTGCAGCAGATGCGCCAAGCGAGTTTGTACCGCTTCAAGGGTGGCGCAATAATCCACTGCAGCATGATACTGACGGGCACAGGCGGCCACATCGGCACCACTAATTGTGCCGGGATTGGGTTCACCCGCACTATAGATATCCGTCAAGATCACGTGATCCGCTGCGGTGAAGCACTGGCCAAAGGCCTCGAGAAAGGTTTGGGTGCGGCTATAGCGATGGGGTTGAAAGACTGCCACGATCCGTTGCCAAGGGGCGTGCGTACCCACCTGCAGGCGGGCTGCTTTTAGGGTAGCTATAATTTCGCTGGGATGGTGGGCATAGTCATCAATAAAGCGAATCCCATTCACCTGTCCCCGTTCTTCAAAGCGGCGGCGGGCACCGCGAAACTCCAATAAAGCAGCAGCAATGGTGGCAAAGTCAATGCCAAGATAACGTCCCACTGCAATCACCGCCAGAGCATTTTGGAGATTGTGGGCACCTAAGACACTCAGTTGCAGAATGCCAAGGGACGTGCCCCGCTCCCAAACCCGTGCCGTGGTGCCCTCAGAGGTGTATTGAATATGATCCACACAGTAGTCCACCGTCGCTTGTCGCTGAAGGCTATAGGTCAACAGGCGCGGATGATGCAGGCGATCGTGGATATTCGGACAATCGGCACAGCCAATCACAATGTCTGCCTGATCAGCAAACTGCTGAAACGTGGCCACCACCTCTTCCAAGGAATTGTAGTGATCGGGGTGGTCAAGCTCGATATTCGTAATGACGCCAATATGGGGATGGAATTTGCGCAGGGAGCCATCGGACTCATCCGCTTCAGCAACAAGGTAAGGACCTTGACCCACGCGGGCGTTGCCCTGCCACGCCGCCACTTCACCCCCGACGATAATCGTTGGATCCAGCCCGGCTTGCAACAGCAAATAGGCAATCATGCTGCTGGTGGTTGTCTTACCGTGGGTACCGGCAACGGCAATACTTTGGTGACGGTGCATTAGGGCAGCCAGCAGATCGGAACGATGAAAAATTGGACAGCCCAATCGTTGAGCCGCTTGATATTCAGGGTTATCGCTGCCAATGGCAGTGGAGGAGATGACTTGAGGCAGCGGGGCAAAGGGATACCTTTCAAGGTTGGCCGCACTCTGACCAATAAAGATCTGCACACCTAACTCAGCCAGTTGCTCGGTCAAGCGGTTGGGACGCAAATCGGATCCAGACACCCTAAAGCCCTGCTTGGCGAGAATGTAGGCAAGGGCTGACATACCAATACCACCAATGCCAATGAAGTGGAATGGACGCTCACTAAACTCCATCACTGGCTGATTTGCCACAAACAACTCCTTTGCTCCACCAAAAAGAAATACGTTAATCAATAATTAATATCAATAGATTAGTATCAATAGGCATAAATCCTTAGGCTCATCATAGCAGGTCACCCTCAATCCTCATGGGCTAATACTGGCAGATCCAAGGCAAATATGTCACTCTGAGCCAAAAATTTTTTGCAAACAGTTTATTCAGCCCGTGGCACCCTCTTCCTTGGGGATCAGCAGTTCGACAAAGAATAAACTCTAGCAGAGACAAATTCAGTGCGGTGTAAGGTAGAAGGTTGATACCGCCTTGTCGGTGTGCCGTTATCTTTCTGAGGACTGGGAATGCTGACGAACTTGCTGGCTTGGAGTATGGCGATCGCCAGTTTAGGCTTGTATCTGTTGGGGTTCTTCCTGCCGGAACTGTACCGTAGGTTTGATCTGGTGGCCAGTGGCGCGGGATTATTCTTTGCCCTGACTCTGTGGATCTATGGCGATCGCATTGGCGGTGGATTGCTCCTAGGAACAGCAGCCGCAGTGGCCTTAATTCTCTGGTTGGGTTGGCAGACCCTCAGCTATCGCTGGCAACTCACCTACCCGGGCGATCGCACCGACACCCAAAAAGCTCAAGCCCTCTGGCAAAAAGTCCAGTCTCTGCTGCCCGAAGGTACCTTTGCAAAAATCGGTGAGCAACTGCAAGGCTTCATCAGTAGCTTGCGCGATCGCCTCCAGAAACAGCCGGATCGCCCCCAGCTTCCTGTGGATACCCCACCACCGCCGATGGATACTGGCGACATTAAAGAAGATCTGTGGACAGGGGAAACCAGCACCCCCAGTACCGTTGCCGAACAACCCACCCCAGCCACTGAGGAAGCTGCCGCAGTCCCAGAAGAATCTGCTGAACCAGCGCCAGTCGCAGAAACAACAGCCAGTCCCACCGCAGACACTCCTACAGACGCACCGGCTGATCTGCCGTCCGAAGGGGTTGCCGAAATGACTCCCCCAGAAACCCCTAGTGTTGAAACGCCGCAGCCGCCCACTGCCAGTACCCCAGAGGAGTCAGAACCAGCAACGGTTACTGCTTCAGAAGAACCAGCTCCTCCTGAGACAACAGTTGACGCTCCAGAACCCACAGTGACCGCCGAAGCACCAGAAGAGCACGCATCTCCTGAAACGGCAATTGAGACTCCAGAATCCACGGTGACTCCTGAGGCAGTGGCAGAACCAGCCCCTCCTGAAACGGCAGCAGTGACGCCCCCTGAGACAGTCGTTGATGCCCCAGAACCCACGGCAACTCCTGAGCCAGTGGCAGAACAGGCAGTTCCTGAAACAGTGGTTGAGACTCCAGAACCGACGGCGACCTCTGAAGGAGTGGTTGAACCGCCTCTAGTCTCTGAATCTGCTCCCGATGCTGAACCGACAGAAACGCTGCCTCCAGTGCCAGAATCGCGCACCGCTGCCGCCGATCTCCTAGGGGATATTCCCGAAAGTAGTGATATTGAGGATGAGGGAATATCAGAGGGGACAACCATCGAAAATCCAGAACATACTCCCCCTGAAGATGATGACTGGCCGCCCCCTGAAGCCCGTCTATGACCTCTCACGCCATCGGGTACAGGGCAGGACTTATCGCTCCGCGAATCCCGCAAAAGTTAATAAAGTCATGAATCCCTGACTTTTGCTGCTTTTATTTTCTCTGAAGCGAACCTTAATAGAACCTTAATTTTCCCCTAACTTTCCCCAAAAATTCCCCAATTTTCCCAAGGTTTTCCACAGATTGGGGCAAAGTTTTCCACAGGCCTTGACGGTGTGATCGGATTTCAAGACATTTCTGGGGATAACTGCTGCTGGAGCCTTGGGGAAAATGCAAGGAGCGCCAAAAGTCCGGAAACGCTTATTCTGTCGTGGATTGCGATCGCCAAGATGGGTGAAAACAAGGATTGACAGACCCCAAGACAACCCAGACAATGGAGTTCCACGGATAGAGATTCACTTGCTCTGAAACCTTGTGAATGTAGGGCTAAATCCCGCTCTGAGTCAGGGGTCTGGGGATTTGGTCAGAACTTTTATGGGAGTTTTCCACAGGTTTACCCAGGGCGAGCTGATGGCGCCTGCAATTTTGTCTTGGTTTTATTGAGGTAACTCACGGTATGAACGCTCAAGCCACGATTAGTATTCTTGCCGAGATTCCAGAGGAGCTACACGAGACCCTGAAATACTACCTCGAGCGGCATCCCGATTGGGATCAGGATCGCGTCTTTGTGGCCGCACTGTCCCTCTTTTTGCTGCAAAATGGAGAATGCGATCGCCGCACGGCACGGGTCTATCTCGACTCGTTGTTCAAGCGATCCTAAACACGTTGGAGGGTAGCAAAACGGGTGAGTGAAGTAGATGTCGCAATTGTGGGTGGTGGCCTCAGTGGCCTAAGTCTGGCTTGGCGGTTGCAGCAAAGCGCCCCCCAGTACAGTGTGGTTCTCCTAGAGGCCAGCGATCGCCTTGGGGGGAATATTACGACACAAGCAGCGGAGGGCTTTGTTTGGGAACTGGGCCCCAATAGCTTTGCACCGACCCCTGCCCTGTTACAACTCATTGCTGAGCTGGGCTTGCAGTCGGAACTGATTCGGGGCGATCGCCACCTACCGCGCTACATCTACTGGCGGGGACACCTCTACCCCCTAGAACCCACCCGTCCCCTTGCCTTAGCCACCTCAAATCTCCTCAGTCCTTGGGGAAAAGTGCGGGCAGCCCTTGGTGCCCTTGGGTTTGTGCCCCCCTATCTGGGCAGTGGCGATGAATCAGTTCATTCATTTTTCCGTCGCCATTTGGGGCAAGAGGTGGCTGAACGGCTGGTGGCGCCCTTTGTCTCTGGGGTTTATGCGGGTGATCCACAACAACTGAGTGCCGCTGCTGCTTTTCGTCGTATTGCCCAACTGGAAAAACTCGGGGGTGGCCTCATTGCTGGTGCCCTGCGCCTACGGCGTCAACAAGCCCCTAAACCGAAGCCGCCTACGGGTGTGCAGATGCGACCGGGGGAACTTGGCTCCTTTAAGGAAGGCTTGGCTGTGCTACCTCGGGCGATCGCCCAACAATTGAAGGCACCGATTCACCTGCAAACCCCGGTTCAGGAAATTACCCCAGAATCCAAGGGTGGCTACCTGCTGCGCAGTGGTGAGCAAACGTGGCACGCCCGCAGTGTGGTCTTGGCAACGCCCGCCTATCAAACTGCAGAGTTGGTAGCACCTTTTCAACCAGCGATCGCCCGTGTTTTGGCTACCATCCCCTATCCCACCGTGGCCTGTGTGGTCTTGGCCTACCCCGCTGGACTCGGGCGCAGTGTCCGCCCCGGCTTTGGGGTACTCATTCCTCGCGGTCAGGGCATCCGCACCCTTGGCACCATTTGGTCGTCCTGTCTCTTTCCCCAACGCACTCCCGCCGGTTGGCAAGTCTTTACGAGTTTTATTGGCGGTGCCACGGATCCTGATTTGGCTAGCCTCAGCGAAGAAGCCATTGTCCAGCAGGTGCAGCAGGATTTGAGCCGACTCCTTGATTTACCTGCAGCCAAGGCACGCTTACTCGGTATGAAGGTTTGGCGACGGGCGATTCCCCAATATATTGTCGGCTACCCTGAGCAGTGGCAGCAGGTGACCCATGCCCTCAGTCAAACCCCCGGCCTTTTCCTGTGTAGTAACTATGCTGAGGGTGTCGCCTTGGGCGATCGTGTTGAACATGGCAATCGAACCGCTGCTGCTGTTGCTGCCTACCTTTCAGGAGGCCAGCCCTAGGGATGTCGCTGTCGGACTATATGAATGCGGCTCTTGAGCGGGCTATCTATCACTTCAATGCAGAGGATGGACTGATTTACGGTGAAATTCCAGACCTTGAGGGGGTCAAGGCCCATGGCAAGACAGTGCTTGAATGCCGCGAGCATCTCTCCGAACTCTTAGAGGATTGGATCTACTTCCATGTCTCGCGGGGCATTGCCGTACCCGTGATTAACGGCATTGAAGTTCCCGTACGGGAGATTTTTTGAATCTCACCCTCTTTGGGTACCCCTTATCTATAGAACAAGGACTGTATTCTCAATAGGCCAGCGATCGCTCCCCTGTAACATAAACGAGCAAACATAGCCTAAGATTATCGGTAAGGTTAACGAAGCGATACATCCGCTCTACTAAGGAGGACATAACCCTATGGCACTCGTACCCATGCGCTTGCTGCTCGATCACGCAGCCGAAAATGGTTACGGCATTCCCGCCTTCAACGTCAACAACATGGAGCAAATCCAAGCCATCATGCAGGCGGCCCATGAAACCGACAGTCCCGTGATTTTGCAAGCATCGCGGGGTGCCCGTAAATATGCTGGGGAAAACTTCCTGCGTCACCTGATTTTGGCTGCGGTGGAAACCTACCCCCACATCCCCATTGTCATGCACCAAGACCATGGTAACGAGCCTGCCACCTGCTACTCCGCCATTCGCAACGGCTTTACCAGTGTGATGATGGATGGCTCCCTTGAAGCCGATGCCAAAACCCCCGCCAGCTATGAGTACAACGTGGCCGTCACCAGCGAAGTGGTAAAAGTCGCGCACTCCATTGGTGTTTCTGTGGAAGGGGAACTCGGCTGCCTTGGTTCCTTGGAAACCGGTAAAGGGGAAGCCGAAGATGGTCATGGGTTTGAAGGTGCCCTCGATCACTCAATGCTGCTCACTGACCCCGATCAAGCTGTGGACTTCGTGGAGCGTACCCAAGTGGATGCCCTTGCAGTGGCCATTGGTACCAGCCACGGTGCCTATAAATTTAGCCGCAAACCCACGGGTGAAATCCTCGCCATCAGCCGCGTGGAAGAAATCCACCGTCGTTTGCCCAACACCCACTTGGTGATGCACGGTTCTAGCTCCGTACCCCAAGACTTGATTGACATCATCAACCAGTACGGTGGCACGATTCCTGAAACCTACGGCGTGCCTGTGGAAGAAATCCAAAAAGGCATCAAGAGCGGTGTCCGCAAAGTGAACATTGACACCGACAACCGCCTAGCCATTACCGCTGCGGTGCGCGAAGCTCTCGCCTTGGCACCCAAGGAATTTGACCCCCGTCACTTCCTGAAGCCATCCATTAAATACATGCAAAAAGTCTGTGCCGATCGCTATCAGCAATTTGGCACCGCCGGCAACGCCAGCAAAATCAAGCAACTCAGCCTTGATGACTATGCTGCCAAATATGCCAAAGGCGAACTGAAACAAGTGACTCAGAAAACCGTGGTGGTCTAAGCACTCTGCGATCGCTGAGCAACGATAAGCAACGTGATAGAGGGTGGCTACGGTCACCCTTTTTGATTTGAATAAAAAATAATAGCTCTATAGTTTTATTCAGCTTTACTCAACGGGCTTGGAGGGACTCGAACCCCCGACCTGCTGATCCGTAGTCAGCCGCTCTAATCCACTAAGCTACAAGCCCAAGTCAAGAACAATATCCTAGCATGAATTCCCAGAGAGATCAAAGGGGCGAAAGGAAATTTGCGCACGGGTGTGTCATAGTCGGGAGCGGAGACCCTTGACTCAAACGGATAGATGCTGAAGAAACTCCACCGCTGGTTCTTGACCACTCCTCATCTGCCGCGATCGCTGGTGGCTTTTGGTCTGAGTCTGGCTGCCCTTGCCCTCTTGGATAGCAGTGCTAATCTTGTCCTCGCTCATCTAAAAGCAACTGCCCCAAGGTTCTTTGCTGGCTTGGTTGCTGGTACCTTTGACACTGGCTTTGCCCCAGAGGTGTGGCTCTCGGTGATTGGCCTCACCCTCGGCACGTTAATCATTGTGATTTCCATTGCGGCGCAAAATATCCCCAAAATTACTGAACTGTACATGCAGGACTGGACGAGCCTGATCTATGTCTGGTGTCTGGTTTTGGGGGGTGCCCATATCTTCTACATCAAGATTTTGCAGGACTTGGGCAGGCATCCTGTGGGTAGCATCCTGTTGAATTTATACGGCCTCTTGCCCTTGGCAATTTTGACGGCACTACCCTACATCTTCTACATCCTCAAGTCCATCCAGCCAGAAAGTGTGGCTCAGCAAATTTACCGCCGCCAGTATCACTACATGAGTCGACTGGGCATTGTTCTCAAGGATGGGGTGTCCTATCAACCGCAGTTTTTGCGCCGTAGTCAGGCTCACCTGATCGCGGGATTGAACCAATTGGATGATTTGCTGGCCTATGTGGCGTTTCGCGGGGCGCAGGCTGAAATTATTGGTGTAGTCAGTGAACTACTGCAGCACTACATCAGTTGCAAACCCAGCTACCCGGCCTATTTCTTTCGCCTCAGCGGTGCGGTGATGGGGGATATTGCCTTCAAGACCATGTTTGATCAATTTGGTCAAATTGAAGAGAACCATACCTTCTACGAGCAAAAGTGTTTTCGGCTCCTTGGGAATGCCTATGTGCGCTTTTTGGAGGAGGAGCAGTTTCCTCTCGCGTCGCTGTGTGGCTCTGAGATGTGCGCGATCGCCCACCGCATTCTCAGTAGGGGGGATGACATTTTACTGGACCTAATCATTATTCGCTTTAATACAATGATGCGCTTTGCCATTAAACACGGCAGTCGTCACAACGAGGCACGCAATCTCTATAACTTGGCTTTTCACTATCGGCGGTTTATTGAGAGTCTGGTGCATTACCAGCGACCCCACCTCACCCAAAAGTGTGTGAATTATCTACGTGCCTACGGGAATGAAGTCTATGAGTTAGCACAGAATAGTCCTGCACTGTATTTCATTGTTGATGTCTTTGCCGCTGAGCTAAAGAAGGTCTTAATCTTGGTGAACGAGCAGCAGTGGGAGGAGCGACTGCAACTGGAACTCTTGGAGGAAATGCTGCGCCTAGATAATCCGCCGGAACTGCGGCAACCCCAAAATGGCGATCGCCCCTATGGCAAAAGTACAGGGGTTCGCCTACTACAAATGGGACTCGCCCTCTTTTACTTGGCACGGCAGCAACCTCAGTTTGCGCAGCGGATTGTTGAGGATATGGTGGAGGATGCAGCGGTTCTCGGCTTGGCGGGGTTTAAGCGTCTCTTTCAGCAAAATTGCGATCGCCTGCGCCAGGCTCAGCCCAAGTTTTGGGAGGACACCGATCGCGGCAATGCCAATTTGTACTACTCAGAACACACCGAGCAACTGCCTGCCCTACAGACCCTTGTGGATCGCGCTTGTCACGCTCTGGAGATAACTCAGTCGTCCTAAAGCATGGTATAGTAATAAGTCTGAGGGCGAGTGGCGAAATGGTAGACGCACTACACTCAAAATGTAGCGGGGGTTCCCCATGTCAGTTCGAGTCTGACCTCGCCCATTGACTTAGCCGCCACCAAAGACTTGGATATTGGCAAAGGCACACACCGGTGAAGCGTGACCGACACGAATGGCTTGGTTGGGTTCTCCCTTGCCACAAAACGGTGTACCAAAGATGCCAAAGGTGGAGACATCTCCCACCGCAATGAGGCTGTGCCAAAATTCAGGCGTGGTGCCGCGATAGTTGGGATTGCGCAGGGTTTGGGTCAGGCGGCCATTTTCAATGCGCTTGGCATATTCGCAGCCAAACTGAAATTTGAGGCGATAGTCGTCGATTGACCAAGAGCGATTGGACTCCATGTACACCCCTGACTCGATGTTGCCGATAATCTGATCAAACGATTGTGTGCCCGGCTCGATATTCAGATTGGCCATCCGGTCAATGGGGGGACGATTCCAAGAACAGGCACGGGCATTGGCAACTCCGGCAACCCCGGCTCGCTGCTGACTTTCAAGGCTGCCCAGACCGCGCAGGAGGCGTCCTTCCTTGATGAGATAGATGCGTTCAGCCGCCACCCCCAAATCATCAAAGGCATAGCTGGCCAGTTCACCGGCAACGGTCGGATCAAACGTGACGTTCAAGAGGGGGGAGCCGTACTGCCGCTGCCCAAAGTCCTCAAGGCGAATAAAGCTGCTGCCGGCATAGTTGCGCTCATCCCCCAAAATGCGGTCTAGCTCTAGGGGATGACCAATGCTCTCGTGGATTTGCAGCATCATTTGATCGGGGGCAAGTACCAAGGTTGTCGTTGTTTCTGGGCACTCTTGGGCACTGAGGAGTTCAACGGCCTGCTCGCCAATGTGATGGGCGCGATCGCTCAATTGATCAGCCGTCAGCCACTCTAGCCCCCCTTGATAGCACCGCGCTAACCAACCATGATCGGTTCGCTGCTGAACCACCCCTGCCCCCTGAGCCGTGGCGCTCATATCGGTGAGCACTTGATAAAATTGCTGTTCAATTTCACCGCCATCACTGGTGAACCACTGGCTAGTGGTCTCGACGGTCTGCACAAAAGCACGGGTTTGGACAATATCGTCACTAACCTTGAGCCAATGGCAAAGGTCTTGGAGTAAGTGATTCAATTCAGCGGCTGAAAGTTGGTCAAAAGGTTGCCGCTGGGGCGATCGATAGTGTCCCTTGCCCTTGCCCCGTGCCGCTGGCGTAAAGTTAAAGACTCGCCAATGGGCAGCGGTTTTCGCCTGTTGATAGGCCTGCTGAATCGCCCGATGGATAGCACTGGGTTGCAAATCTGGGGTTGCTGTATAGGCAAATTGACCATCGACGAGCACCTCAACCATGACGCCCCGCTGGCGCGATCGCTGGTTCATTTCAGGATTTCCATCCCGAGCACTGCGAGTCGTGACAATCTCCTCAACGTAACGCAGCCCTAGCCAATCGAGGGGTAAATCAATCTGATTCAAGATGGCAGTGAGATTCGGTGCAGTCATGACAGCGTGCTACTTTAAGGAATGGTAAAGTTTGAATCCTTTCCTATGCTAACGGCTTTTACTGCGGGGCTGTCCCTCATCGCGATTTCTGAGCTGGGAGACAAGACCTTCTTTATTGCCATGGTTTTGGCGACCCGTCACAGCAAGCGGTGGGTTTTCCTAGGGTCATGGGCGGCTTTAATTGTGATGACACTGCTTTCAGTGGCCGTGGGCAAGGTCTTTCAACTTTTACCGCGAGAGTTCACCTTCTATGCGGCGATTTTGCTCTTCACCATTTTTGGTCTCAAGATGCTGATTCAAGGCTGGCGGATGGGGGATAGCCCCTGTGAGGAGGAGTGTGAAGCGGCAGTGGAAACCGTTGAAAAGGCGGAAGCCAATCTCAGCCGTTGGGGCAGTAACCCTGCTTGGGCGACTTTTGTGGAGGCTTTTAGTCTCACCTTCATTGCTGAATGGGGCGATCGCACCCAAATTGCCACCATTACCCTTGCTGCCACCAGTCATGCCCTAGGGGTTGCCCTCGGCGCGCTTCTTGGTCACGGCATCTGTGTGGCGATCGCGGTTCTAGGCGGCGGCCTGATGGCTGGACGCATCTCCGAACGGACATTGACCTTGGGCGGTGGTGCCCTATTTTTAATCTTCGCGATTGTTACCGCCTTGCAAGGGGTGCCAAGGGCTTCTTGAGCCGCTTCTGAATCTAGAATCCAATTGGTTATAGGAGGCGGCCAGAGGTGGCAAACTCCTGCACCGCAGTGCGAATAAAGTCTTCAAGGGAGCGCACCCCGGCTTGATCCTCGAACACCTTCGGCAGATTGTTTTGAATTTTTTCGCGGATAAATTGGCGATACTCAGCGCTTTGACCCAGTTCAATGGCTTTTTGAATATAGGCAGAAACATCTGGCGCAATTAATTCCGGTAGCTCTAGGAGTGTGAGAATACCAGCGGTATGCCGCCCCCGCATAAAGCGTCCTGGTGTGGTCACCATAGGGACTTGGGCATAGTAGAGGGCTTCAAGGGTAGAATTTCCCCCTGACCATTCAAGGCTGTCTAGGAAAACATCGAGACAATGCAACATGGAGGTAAAACCATAGAAGTTTAAGGGGCGTGAGAAAAAGCAGTACGCCCTATAGTCAAGGTTTTTGGCAGCAAAAGCTCGTTCTAGACGTCCTTCAAACCGCTGGCGGCTGTTTTTGGTCATAAAGTGGGTAATAAAAACAAATTGGCAATTCCCGACTGCTGCGGCAATTTCGGGGTAGATGTGGTCAAACTGTGGCAGGTACTTAAAGACACTTTGCAGGCAACCGTAGATAACGGCATCGCTTTTGAGGCCGAATTCCTCCCGCGTAATGGGCGATCGCGGATCGGGTGGCGGGGGACTAAAGGCAATCCCCAGATTTTTTAGCCTGATCAGCTTTTCTGTGTAATGCGTTTCGCCATCAGGGGGTTCCATCAACTCACTACTGAGGAAATAATCAATTGTGGGTAAGCCAGAGGTGTCGGGATGCCCCCAAGACATACATTGAATCGGCGCTAATTTCAGAGCGGCAATCTTGATCAGTTCCAGATCCATGCCCAGTTCGGGGAAAATCACTAGATGTAATTGATCGGCACGAATCTGCTCAAACCATTCTTGAGGCGATTTAGTGCCCATGACAAAGCGATGGCAATAGCTCTCTGCGGCCCCTGTCCAGCGATCGCGATAATCTCGCACGTAGTAGCCATAAAGCTGAAATTGTGTTTTATCAAGATGTTTAAGCCAGCCGTGGAGCAGCAACTTCCAAACCGTATGCGCACGAAAGTGCCCTGAAACAAACCCAATCCGTAGGGGTTCATTGACCTTCACTGGTGGCATTGGGGGGTGTTCTTTGGCGGCTGGAATCACACTGGTCATGATTTCGTAGATCATCTGCCCGTACTGTTGTTGGACATCGCGGGTTTCTTTCCCTTGATAGGGCAGTAAAAATGTGTTCACATTCCCCAGCCACTCAGAGAGATATTGTTTCTTATCTAAAGAGAAACTTTGAAACGTTTGATAGAACTCGGCAACGGATTCTCTGATTTTTTGACGGCAATCCTGTAGCTCTTCTACATCTTTATAAACGTAAATCAAGTACCTCGTACACTTGAGAAAGTCAATGCCAATTTGCCAGTCAGGTCTCAGTTCAATCGCTTTTTTGTAGGCTGCTAGTGCCTGTTGTAAATCACTATCAACACCACTGATCATGCCCAACAGGTACCAACATCTTGCCATGGTGGGATCCATTGCTAAGGCATGGTTGAGGGCTGAGATCACTGCTTGATACTCATTCATCCTCCACTTATCAATCGCCAGTTTTTCCCACCCCTTGGCAAAGGCAAGGTGGCCTTTTTGTTGAGTCGTTCTTGCAATGAACTCTTCGATACACCCCATAACCTGAAACTTAGCAATCCCGACGGTATAAGCGCATGTATTTGAGGATAATCTCCCGTGCCTTCGGGCGTAAATCCCGTTTCAGTTGCGGATTTTCATCCACGTGATTCACCGCTTGCCAGACTTGACACCAACTGACATCAAAGAGGGTTTGTGCTTCCACAAGGCCGCGTACCATCGCGATCGCATAGCTTTCGGGGTCACGTTCCTGTGCCATATTGAGAAAAGACATCCCCCGCTGTGGTTGAAAGTAGTTGTCCATTGCTGTGAGATACCCTAGGGCCATTAACTCATCGGCGGTAAGGCTTTCCAGCGGGATATTTTCAGGGGTCGTACCCTGTCTTAGGGCAAGATAGGCGCGGTAGGCTTGACCATTGGCTTTGCCGTTGAAATCCCAGCCGAGGGCATTGATCAGGGCAGCTTTGTGATCTGTGGGAACCTGCGGCGAAAAGAGCCACTCCGACATTTTCAGATCAAGGCGGCCACTGCGCTTGGCTCGCATCACCATGGGGACATCGGTATAGGCTTCGTAGAAGGGGGTGGAGGTCAAGGGCGAATCTGCTCGCCCACTGTACTGAAGGCAGACCACCGTTGTCAGGGCAAGGGCAGTCGCTAAAAGAGGAGATTTCATGGACTTGGCCTCCAAAGAGTTATTGGGTTTGCAGTTGCGATAGACCCGCCCCCGGATAGTAGGTGCCTAAAATTTGCAGGTGGTTATAGCCGCGCTTGCCCAGTTCATAGGCACCTGTTTGGCTCATGCCACGCCCGCCAAAGACATCGCGCACAATGTCGTCGGTTGCTGCATACATCGAAACCATCACTCGTCCACTTTTGGTGAGGACAATGCCCCGCGTGGCTTGGACTGCCGCTTGAGTGGTGTTCCACTCGGTTTCAATCCCACGATACACCTGCCAACGCTCGTCGTTCCCCAGATCAAAAAAGCGGCTAGCGGGTTGAAACATTTGGGCAAGGGCATAGGAACGGGCGGCGATCGCCTGGGCTTTGAGGGTTTCCATTGGCCAGTCGGGATAGACCTCTGAACCCACGACACTGACGAGGTATTGTTCCAAGTCCACTTGATTGACGGCTGTAACCGTGTTTCCTTGGGCAATGAGGCGCACCACACCGCGATACCATTTATCGCCAACAAACGCAAGTTGATTGCTGGGGCGAATCCAGAGGGAGGGGGCAAGGGGTTGGCCATTCCAGAGCAAAAAGCCATCGCGGGCTGTGACCACGACCCCTTGGGAAGGGGTAAGCTGCGTCATCACTTGCTGTTGATCATTGGTGACAGCGGTAGCTACGGCGGTGCCAACGGTCAGTTGACTTTGATCGCGGGCGATCGCCACCCGCACTTGGGGTGCAGGACCTTGGCTCGGAGGCACGGGTTGCAGAGCAGGAGGGGGCACTGTGGGCAACATTGCCTTGGCGTGGGTAGAGGTAGCCGCTGATGGTTGGGGGGCTTGATTGGGGACAGTTGCTAATAGGGGATCGCGGCCATCCAAAATCGGCCGGGGCAGAGGTCGTTCAAGTTGAACTGGGTCAGGTAAAGGCATTGGTTCTGAGAGAGCCATCGGTGTTGGGGACAGGCTCCGCAAAAACCAGAACCCTAGACCCGCACTAGCGATCGCAGCCATCGTAAAGGAAATGAGCAAGGGTGAGTGTCCTCGCTTTGTCCCTTGGAACAGAACCCAGCCCATCCAAGTGTCATCTCCACTAGCACCTTGCCTATTGTATAGGGGAGCACGGAATTTGCCATGCAACATTTGCTGGTTTAGGGCAGAGAGGAAACTGCTACCCGTTGTAGCCATTGCTCCACCCTATCCCCATAAACAGCTAAGCTATACTCCTGTTCCGCCTGCTGCCGACAGGCCGCCCGATCAATTTGATCAATCTTGCCAATGGCAGCAATTAAGGCCTCGACAGAATCCGGGGTAATGAGAAACCCGGTTTGACCATCACGGACAATTTCACTCGGCCCACCGCGATCGTAGGCAATGACGGGAACGCCACAGGCAAGGCTTTCGATGACCACATTGCCAAAGGCTTCAACCCAGCGGGAGGTGAGTAGGAGAGCACGACACCGCCGCAAGCGTGCCTGCATTTCCTGAGTGGAGAAAAATCCCAAATATTCAATGGGGGCATTGGGGTAGTTGGCTTGAATGCGCTGCCAATAGTCTATATCTTGCAGTTGCCCCATGATTTTCAAAGGGGTGCGGGTGACATTGACGGCGGCGACAGCATCTTCGAGTCCCTTTTCGGGAGCAATGCGTCCCAGCCAGCACAGGGAATCCTCTGGCTCTGCACAAAAGTCATAGAGGGAAAGATCCAGACCACTGCCCAAACACACACAGCGATCGCCAAAGGGGAAGGTGGCCGCTTGGGTACGGGTATAGACACTAATGGTTCCCGGATAGTCATCAATGACACGGGCGATCGCCTGATCCATCACGTCTGAAACCGAGGCCATGCTCACCAAATGCCCCACCGGCCGACTCAAAAAGGGAGTGAGGTAAAAGGGCAGCCAGTCGTAGGCAAAGTTGACAATGACATCAAATTCCTGTTGAAGCTGCCGCACCCGTGCCCACATATTGGCTAACACACTATTGGCCGGCAGGGTAATGGGTTGATCGCGGCTTTGATGCTGCGCTGGCACTTGAAGGGCACCCGCTACTGGTTCAATGGTTGTCGCCACTGGCAAGTGGGAACCCTCGGGGGCCAGGATGTGAATGGTATGCTGGCGATCGCCCAAGGCCTGAGCCATATTGAGGATCGTCAATTCAACACCGCCCCCTTTTCCTGTGCCTAGAGGGCCAACCGAAGTGGAAACAAAAAGCAGCTTCAGAGGTCAACTCCTAGCGCAGAGCCTCAGCACCCGCCACCACTTCGAGAATCTCTTGGGTAATGGCGGCTTGACGCGCTTTGTTGTAGGAGAGGGTGAGGGTCCCAATCAGCGCTTGAGCATTATCGCTCGCGTTATTCATTGCTGTCATCCGCGCTGCCAATTCCGAGGCGGCGGCCTCTTGCAGTGCCCGTAGCAACTGGTTATTCAAGTACAGGGGCAGCAGGGCATCGAGAATTTGCACGGGATCCTGCTCAAAAATCATATCGGAGGGCAAAGCGGGCAAGGTTGAGGTGACTTTCTCGCGGTTAACTTCCAGATGCGAACCCCGCGTCGTCAGCCGAAAAATCTCATCATCGGGCGCCTCTAGCCCTTGGGGATCGAGGGGGAGCAGGGTTTGGACAACGGGCTTTGAACTAATGAGGGAGACAAACTTGGTGTAGATGAGTTCCACCCGATCCACCGTTTCCGAAAGAAAGAGGGAAAGCAGTTCACTGGCAATTTGACCCGCTTCACTGGCGGAGGGGATTTGCTCTAGGCCAGAGTACACGGCATCAATGGGATAATTACGGCGCTGGAAGTATTGGGCTGCCTTGCGACCGACAATGACAAGAATATACTTGACGCCCTCGGCTTCCAGTTCTTGGGTACGCTCCTTGGCACGGCGAATGACGTTGGTATTGTAACCGCCGCACAGACCGCGATCGCCCGTCACCACCAGCAGCGCCACCGTCTTCACAGGACGCTTGGCCAATAGCGGTAAATTGGCATCCTCAAAGCGCAGTCGGGTTTGCAAGCCATAGAGCACCTGGGCTAAGCGATCGGCAAAGGGACGGCTCGCCATGACCTGCTCTTGGGCACGGCGAACTTTTGCTGCCGCCACGAGGCGCATAGCTTCAGTGATCTTGCGGGTATCTTTGATTGTTTTGATGCGATCGCGAATAGCTTTGAGATTGGGCACGGTAATCTAGACTCCTAAGCAAAGCGTCCCTGCCCTAAGATTTTAGCCCAGAGGGGGATCGCCTAAGCAGTCTTTTCACTTGACCCACCCCTACCAACCAGCGTTGTGATCACAGGAACTGCCAAAGCGGCGACAGGGGGAATGATGCGGCCAATGGGCTGCGGCAGATTTAAGCTGACGCTCAAAGCAGAAACCACCGTTGCCGCAATGCCACTGATCCAAAGCACGGTGTCACGCCGCCGTTGTTGTCGCTTTAGTTGGCGATTTTCTTGGGCAGCAAGGGTGAGTTCAGTGGGGACAACGGTTGCGGATTGGTTGCGCAGCACCTCTAAATCGTGCTGCAGACCGAGCAGTTCATTTTGCGCTTGGGCAAGTTCCTCTTGCAGGCGATCGCGCTCCCTTTCCACTTGGGTGAGTTGCCGCGTTATCTCCGCCAGTTGTTGGGCAAGGCCGGCGTCTGGGGGATTACCGAGAAGGGCGGTATCCTCCAAAGGAGCGGGTGGTGAAGCAGCCAATACCGCCTGAAGTTGTTGTTCGAGAGCTGTTTTTTCTGTTTGCAGTGAGGCAAGTTGATCTTGAAGTTCTTGAATTTGTGAGACTTGGGATTGCAGGGTTGCCACTTGACTTTGCAGTTCCTGAATCTGGGAGGCTTGCAGTTGCAGTGTCACCAGTTGCTGCTGAAGTTCATCTTGCTGAATGAGAGCCTGGGCCAGTTCCTGTTCAAGATTTTGCCGCAGGCCGCTCAAGGTGGCATTTTCTTCCTGGAGGCGAGCAAGGTCTTGGCTCAGTTGATCTCGCTGCTGTTGAACGTTGTGCAGTTCTGCGGTGAGCTGGCTAATTTGCTCCTGTAGGGCTTGGTTTTGGGCGATCGCCCGCTGTTCTGCGGTAAGGGTGAGTGACTCCAATTCAGCCGTCAGGGAGTTGAGATCAATATCCTGTGCGGGAGGCTCGTCCAACTCACCCAAATCAGTAATGATGTTTTCTAGGAGATCGTCGGGTTGGTTGCTAGGGGGTTCTGGACTGGCCATGATCCTGATACCTGCGCGCGTGCTAAGAATTGCTCCAATTATAGCGATCGCCGTCCCTATCCTCTAGGCTAGAAGGCGTTCGTTCCTAGACCGACTCGACTAAAATGCTCAAACGCGAATTGGGGCTGTGGGGCGCCACTTTAACAGGTCTAGGTTCCATGATCGGTACGGGTCTGTTTGTCAGTTTAGGCATTGCCACCGACCTCGCTGGCCCTTGGGTGTTGATAGCCCTGATCCTAGCAGCCGCGATCGCGCTGTGTAATGGCCTCAGTAGTGCCCAATTGGCTGCCTCCCATCCTGTGAGTGGGGGCACCTACGAGTATGGGTATCGCTATCTTTCTCCCCCTTTCGGCTTTACAGCGGGGTGGATGTTTTTACTGGCCAAATCGGCTTCTGCAGCCACTGCTGCCCTTGGCTCTATGGCCTATCTCTTCCAATGGCTCGGCCTAGAGGACAATAGCGGGCGCTGGCAAATCATGGCTGCTCTGGGGCTACTGGCGGTCTTGACCTGTGTGGTGCTTTTGGGCATCCGGCGATCGGTGCAAGTGAATCTGGGGATTCTCCTAGTCACGTTCACCAGTTTGTTGCTCTTTGTCGGCATTGGCCACGTCCAACAACAGGGAGGGCTACTTTGGTCGGCAGCATCGCAACCACTCTCGCTCAAGAATCTTCTCCAAGCAACGGCACTGCTCTTTGTCGCCTATGCCGGCTATGTCCGTATTGCTGTGCTGGCGGAGGAGGTCAAGACTCCTCGGCGAACCATTCCACGAGCCATTGCCCTAGCCATTGGTATTGTTGTTCTGCTCTACTTCAGTGTTGCCTTGATTGTTCTGGGGAGTCATGGCTCTGGGAAGTTGACCACGGCTGCCTCTTTAGAGATTGTCGCCAGTGAATTGAGTGTCTCTTGGCTGCCGCCTCTGATTACGCTGGGGGCGATCGCGGCCATGGTGGGGATTTTGCTCAATCTGTTGCTCGGCCTCTCCCGTGTGGTGTTGGCAATGGCGCGACGGCGAGATTTACCGGCAATTTTGGCTCAGATTCCAGCCCAAGGAAAACAACCTGTTGCTGCCATTCTTGCGGTGAGTGGGGGGATTGCCCTCTTGATCCTGATTGGCAATGTAAAAACTACGTGGTCTTTTAGTGCCTTTAGCGTGCTGATTTACTACGTCATTACCAACCTTGCCACACTGCAACTGAAGGAGCCACAATTTCCCCGCTGGCTTGCGGTTGCAGGTTTAATCGGCTGTCTAGGGCTGGCTTTTTGGGTCGAAGTCCAAGTGTGGCTGTCGGGGTGTGGTCTCATTCTTCTTGGACTTGCTTGGCACTACTGGGTGCGGAGGGCAAAGGCCGTTTGAAAGTCTTGCCGGGTCATTGGTTGCGTCACCTCTAGCCCCTCACCCCCTAGGACGCGCAGGGGTTCACCCCCAATGGAAATCCAAACTGGCGCATTGGGATTACTCACTGTTGCTGTGTACAGTACCTGTCCTAGGCGTGCTTGCATCGAAGCACTTCCCCCCCCTTTGGTAAACTCTGGGGAGAGATCCACATGGATGCCATCGGCCTTGACTTCTACCCGATTGACACGGGTATTTTCCGGAATGCTGGTAGTGACATCTTGATTGGCAGGACCCGCCAAAAGCCGCTCGAGACGAGATTGAATAAAGAGTTCTGGCCGCGTTGCCGGGGTATTGATCCGTACCGTAGAGGGCACTAAAACGAGGCTATCCCCTTCATTCTTGACCCAAAAGATTTGAGTTTCCTGCTGCTGGGCAACTTCCGCCGGATTAGGAACCGGATCTCCCTGCCGGGGGGGACTCAAGGTTAGCCATGCCGCTGTGCCAGCCGAGGCAAGGCCAATAACCGCCAGCACAATCAAGGCGGGGCGGGAGCGGGTGACTTTTGCTACCATCACGATCTCTCCTTGGCGGGATGCACCTGCCTTTACCTTAGACGCTATGATTCAAGGGTAAAGTTCCAGTGCCTGTGGCCTTAGGGGCAGTTGCCCACTGCTTAAACTAGAGGATAGTTCTCCCCTTAGATCAAGTTTAAGTCATGGTGCAAACGACTCCCCGTGCAGAAGAACTAGCCACTGCCCTCCTTGATGCGGTTAGGATTGCTCCCCAAGATTGGCATCGCCTCAAAGGAAATCGCCGTGCCCGCGCCCTCGAACAGGCGGCTGCCGCTCTGGTCTATCTCCTCAAGGAAAATGATGCTGAGGCACTGGCGCATCTCCAACAGGCAGTGGGTTGGCTCGATCGCTCCATTAGTGCGCCGCCTTGCCCTACGCACCACCATTAGCGGTGCCAGCGTCGCCACCGAGAAACCACCAGATCGCTGGTGACATGAAGCAGTGCCGATAGCTCTAGGCCAAGGGCGATCGCAACTCCCCAGCGCCAGTCAATTCCCGGCCAACGATGTAGCCATTCCTGCACAAGGGAAAGGTGGCCTGTGAATGCGGCGACCCCGGCCACAAGACCCAGTCCTAACCCCAACCAAAAGCTGAGATAGAGCAACCGAATCACCGTGCCCACCACTGGGCCATGGGTCCAAAAGGAACGATGGTGAAAGGCTTTTTGGTAGGGTAGCCATATTGCCCGCAACCAGCCCCAACGGTAGTAGGGTAAAGAGGCGGTATCGAGGTCTGGACTGAGGAGAAAGCCGCCAATACCAAAGCTACTGCTGGCAATTGCCCCCCAGATCCAATCACGGGTGAGGGCACTGGCGGTGAAGCCCACAAGGGGCATGCCGATCCAAGTCAGGCGATCGTGGGTAGGGCCACTGGGCATTGAGGATTCCGCAGATATTTCCTAGGGCAAAGCTACGGCAAAACGGGCTAGATCATGCAATCGGAGAACTCATTGGCACCCGTGTGCGTCTAAGTGGACTTGAACCAAGCTGAAATTTGAATCTGATGAAGGGCGATCGCGCAAAACTAAATCGCAGGGTGTGCCAGTTCACATACCTGTCCCCGATCAAGTATGCTGAGCACGTTTGAGCGAGCGGCTTGGCTAGCCAACTCGGCAGTGTATTGTGCATCGCTGGTGGAGGAAGCGTGAATGGATCAACCGTGGCGTTCTTGGCAATTTCGAGCTGTAGTGAGTTTGCTATGGGCACCTGCCGCTGCACTGGTCATGGCTCAGCCTGCTTCAGCCAGCCGTCTACAATTGTGGCGACTTAACCCTGCCACCAATCAACTAGAAATTCGCACCGAACGCGCTGTTCAGCCCCGTGCTGAGTTGGTCTATAACCCGACCCGCCTTGTCATTGACTTGCCGGGTGTCGTTCTCGGTAGCCCCCAGATCAGTCAAAACTACAGTGGTGCCATTCGCCAAGTGCGGGTTGCTCAGTTTGACCCCCAAACGACGCGGATTGTGGTGGAATATGCGGCTGGTTTTACAATTGACCCGCAGCAGGTGCGCTTTCGGGGAGTCACGGCTAATAACTGGTTGGTGCAACTGCCTACCCCCCAGCAGCAAACAGTTTCGCTACCGCCGCCACCCCCACCGTCTCCTCCTTCTGCTCCTCCCGTAACGCCCACAGGGCCGCTGCAAGTGCGAAGTTGGCGGGCAGATGCCACAGGTTTTCTAGTGCTAGCCGATCGCCCCCTGCCCGAAGGAAGCTACACTATTCGCCGCCCTCGGCGCGATCGCATTGAAATTCTCCTCAGCAATAGTGAATTGATTCGCAACTTTAGTCCGCGGCGCTTGGAACTGCGCCGCTTTGGTCGGGATCGTGTCCGGGCAGAGGTACGGACTCAGAGCAATCGCCAAGTCCAAATTACCCTCGACATTGACCCTCAAGATGCCGATTGGCAAGTGACGCCCCGTAATGATGGCTTTGTGATTGTGCCTTCAACCACGGCCATTACACCCCCACCTCCGCCACCGTCCCAACGCCCTAGTGTGATTCCTGCAGCCAGTGCTCAAACTCCTGTCACAACGATTCAGCGCGTTGACTTGGGGGGACGAGAGTTGCTGATTCAGGGCGATCGCACCCTTTTCTATAACGTGGGCTGGGAAGGCAATCGCTATCGCATTCGCCTACGGCAAGCACAGTTGGACAGTAATCTGCGCGAACCCCGCCTAGTTACCGGTAGTCCCTTAAGCAACATTGAATTTCGTCAAGAGGATAACCAAACCGTCTCGATTCTGCTCACCCCAGCGCCCAACTTTCGCATCCTTGGCCCTCGTCCCCTGTCAGCTGAAGCGTTTGTGGTGCAAATTCAGGGAGCAAATGACCCTCCGAGCAGTACGCCCACCCCAATTGATATTCCCCCCACAGCAACCCCTCAGCCCCCCAATCAGCCCGTCCCCCGCGGCCGGTTTGTGGTGGTCATTGATCCCGGACATGGCGGACGCGATCCCGGTGCCATTGGTATTGGCGGCATTCGTGAAAAGGATATTGTTCTCGATATCAGCCTGCAAGTTTCCCAATTTTTGCAGCAGCAAGGTGTGCAGGTGATTATGACCCGCACCACAGACATTGACTTAGACTTGGCTCCTCGGGTCGCCATTGCGGAACGGGCACGGGCAAATGCCTTTGTGAGTATTCACGCCAATGCTATTAGTCTGGCTCGCCCCGATGTCAATGGTTTAGAAACCTACTATGCCCCCGGACGCTCCAGTCGTTTGGCATCTGCCATTCACAATAGTATTCTCAATTCCTTGAACATTCGCGATCGCGGGGTGAGGGCGGCACGATTCTATGTGATTCGCAATACGTCAATGGATTCTGCCCTTGTCGAGACAGGATTTGTCACGGGCGCAGAGGATGCCGCAAACTTTCAAAATCCTGCATGGCGGACGCAGATGGCACGGGCGATCGCCCAAGGCATTTTGAACTTTTTGCATGGAAGATGATGGAGCTGACGGGAGTCGAACCCGTGTCCGCCCTAGCTATTCATCGACTGCTCCTTCACAGGTTTAGCCTTTCTGACCCTCAGGCGGGAACTGTTCCTTATCCCGAACAGTAGGATGCTCTGGTAGAGTCTTTGCTAAACAGCCCACCAGAGAGAACTGCCTAGCGCATCCGTTGGGGTCAACCCGCTGCCCTTAACGGAGTCGGACAACGAGTGCTCGAACCTGTTTAGAGGTCTTAGGCTACCGCAGCAGCTTTACGAGCGAAAGGAACGATGTTGTTCGCAGTTACTTTTGGTTTGGACTCTGGATTAACGAGAGATAGCCCACTCTCGACCTGCATCACAGCCCAACTTTCACTAGGACGTCGAAGCCGTTTCAGCCCCTTGTGTAGAGCTACTCCTAAGTTAGCGCATTTTTTTGGAGTTGACAACGGCTAATTATTCAAGCGATCGCCGGCCAATGGTTCGCGGTTTAGGACGGGGTGCCGGGCCTGCCATTGCCACCATGCGATCCAACTGTTTGTGGTGGGCAAAATACTCTTGCCACAGGGCAGGGGCATCCAGCGTGTCACCCCCATGAGTTGTTAAGCGTTGCCGCACGCGACAGAGGACAGGCGTATTCACACAGGCACCCGCAATAATCACTTGCCCCTTACTCAGGGCAGGGAGTTCCTTGAGCAGATCTCGGCCAGCGGCTTCGACCCCATGTTTAAGGCTCTCTTGATCGACAGGGTTGACAATCCGCAGCATAAACTGGCTCATACACTGGGAGAGCACATCGCTATCCAGTTTGCCAGGACGCTGGGTAATCAGGCCTACCCCAAGGCCAAATTTACGGCCCTCACTGAGAATCGTGCGCAGTACCTGCTTACATTGGGAAGATTCATGGGCGGGGGCAAAGCGGTGCGCCTCCTCAATTAAGATGAACACCGGGTAGGGGAGGTACTGCTCATCCCCCTCAAAGACGCGGTCTTTTTGGGTATTCATGCGGGCATGGTTGGTTTGGCGCAAAATTGCCGTGGCAATCACCTGCTGCTCCTCAAGGGGAATCTCATTCATTTGCAGGATGGTGACTTGGCCGGGGGCAAACAACTCGCAGGGGGGCAAATGCTTGTAGGCATGGAAATAGTCAGAGCGCTGCATTTTTTCCAGCTTCCAAGCCAAGGCATCAGCCGAGGAACCCTGCTTGACATTGCCCTCTTCATCCTCAACGCGATCCACAGCATAGACCGCTGCAATCAAGTCTTCGGTACTCCAACGGCCATCTTTGAAACGACCGCGTACTTCGTCATAGGCTTTTTTGAGAATGGCCTGCTGGCGATCGCTCATCGGGGGGAGCAGCGTCAGAATATCGTAAAACTCTAGGGAAGAAACACGAATTTTGACCTCTTGGGGCGTAATAATTCTCACTTGGGGTTGATAGCCATCCGCCCCTTGAAAAGCGGGGTGTCCCCTCAGCTGCGCCAGCGTGTGGTATTCACCATGGGGGTCGAGGATCAGCACTGCGGCGCGATTTTTCGGCGACAGCAATTCCTCCACCAATACCCCTGCGGTATAGGATTTCCCGGAACCTGTGCCGGCTAGAATGGCCACATGCGTACTCACCAGTTCCTTGACATCGAGGGCAATGGGCACAGCACCCTCCTGCCGCAACAACAGTGAACCGATATGGGCAGCCCCCACCTCCTCTGGCTTTTTCTTATTGAGGACATGCCGCAACAGCGCATCGTCAGCTAAATAGACCTTGGCACCCGGCAGGGGAAGCCGCCGCAAATTATTAAAGCCAAAGACCTCATGAAATTCCCCCATCACTTCTACGGTCATTTCGTAGAGTTCCGCCGGTTCACAGGTAAAACCAATCAGGGCAGCCACCGCACCGGGATTCAGTTCGTGATCAGCAAACATCCGATCCGGTAGATGCTCAATCAGACGGCAGCCAGTAATCTTGCCCAAGACTTGGTGAACAGCAGCAGCATGGGAGTTTGAGGCCACACTTGGGGAATGGCTCAACTCATAATAGACAAATTCACCCATTCGCACAGGCTGGGCATCGGCAGTAATAAAGACGTACTCGCTACCGCTGTCTCCGGGGCCTTTGACAATGCCGACAATGTGACGCGAGGAATGATGACTATTCATAGCACGGGACGGGTTCCCCAACCAAGGGTGTAGTGTAGTTAACCCCAATCCTACGCGATTTTCTGATCAAGGGTCTGCAAGGTGCCTATTCCTCAAGCACTGGCGGCGGCCCACTGGGGGCAGGAATTAAAAAGGCAACAATGGCACCCAAGGCAAAACCAGCAACATTGCGCAGAACGGGTAGCCATTCTTGGGTGCGCACTAGAACAGGACCAAGGCCAAAGGCAAAGAAAAGCATCCCCCACAGGGGCGAAAAGAGGAGAATCCACGTCCAAGCCACTTTTTGATCCGCACGGCGGGGACGAGCCACAAAGCCCAAAATGATGCCGCCAAAGATGGAGGTGGCAAGGGTGAGAAGCCATTGCTCTTGGGGTAATCCCGGTACGGCACGGCACCCCCCTTGGGCAAGGCAGGTTTCAATGGCATGAAGCGATTGCAGGATGGCCTGATCTTCGCCGTTGTCACGGACAAAGTATTGATTGCCAAAGCGGGTTTGCAACTCAACCCAAAAGGTGCGCTGGAGGACGCGGTAGGCGGTGTCACCAACATTGAAGTTCAAAAGATTGCCGCCGCGCGTATCGGCCACCAGCAGAATACTGCGATCGTCTAAGTCCCAAAAATCCCGCACTGCTAGGCCGGGGGTGCGATCGTACTGGGTGAGGACGCGCAACTTCCAGCCCGTCTGTGCTTCAAATTCTGCCAGTTCGCTGTCAAGGCGTTCCTTTTGAACGGGTGTCAGAATCTGCGCTAAGTCAACGACATTGGTTGGCTCCGCGGGCAACAACTCTGGATTGTTGAAGCTGTGGGCAGGGGCGATCGCTCCCAACCAGCAGAAGCTCACAAGCACCATCACTAAACCAATTTGGCGAAACCAGCGCCGAACTTGTTGAAGCATCGTAATAAAAATTTACAAATAGGGCATCTTTTTTAATTATCTTAAGGGTATGCTGCGAAACATTGCAATCAGCCTCGGCGTCTTCTCAGATAATATGCAGCTTTTGTTAAACTCACCCTATCCTGAGAATCCCATTGCTATACTGCAAGTCTAAAAGTTTTGTTGTCCCTGCCTCATCAGTCACTCCTCACGTGCGATGCCCTACTCTCCTCAACTACTGCAATACCTTGAACAGGAACTGGCACTGCCGCCAGAGAGTATTGCGATGGCTTTGCGTCAGTGGCAACAGCAGCGCGGATCTTTGCCGATTATTCTTTGGCAGTATGGCTTCATTACCTTGGAGCAGTTGGATCGGATTTTTGAGTGGCTGGATCAAACGCGGGGCGATCGCCTGCCTAAGGCTCCGTAAGTGGCAAACTAAGTTTTCGACAACAATCCTCGGTGCCGTAGTAGAGGTTCAGTAATGGGTTCACGGCCGCGGAAGGCTTTGAAGATCTCCATCGGGGGTTGGCTGCCGCCAAGGGCAAGCACGGTTTCGCGATAGCGTCGTCCCATTTCAGCAATGGCTTGCTCGTTGTCTAGGCCTGCTTCCTCAAAGGCGGCAAAGGCATCGGCACTGAGAACTTCTGCCCACAGATAGCTGTAGTAACCCGCAGCATACCCCCCAGCAAAAATGTGGCCAAAACTACAGAGAAAGGCATCCTCGGGCAAGGGGGGCAAAATGGTTGTTGTCTGCGCTAGGCGATCGCGCACCTGTTGGGGGGTTTCTCCTTGCCCCGGTTGATAGCGATGGTGCAGTTCTAAATCTAACAAACTAAAGTGCAACTGCCGCAATAGGGCACTGCCTGCGCGATAGGTACGGGCAGCAACCAGTTTTTCATAGTAGTGTTCTGGCAGGGGTTCCCCCGTTTCATAGTGGCGTGCCATGCCAAAGAGCGTTGGCCGATGGTAGCACCAGTTTTCCATAAATTGACTGGGAAGTTCGACGGCATCCCACTCCACATTGTTGATGCCCGCTGCCCCCGCTTCATCCACCTGCGTCAGCATGTGGTGCAAACCATGCCCAAACTCATGGAAGAGGGTTTCCACTTCGCTAAAGGTCATCAGGCTGGGCTTGCCATCCACTGGGGGGGTTTGATTGCAAACCAAGTAGGCAACGGGTAAGCGGGTGCGCCATTCCCCCTGAATGCGATATTTGGCACGGCCAAGGCAATCGTCCATCCATGCCCCACTGCGTTTTTCGGCAGGACGGCTGTAGGGGTCAAGGTAAAAGTGGGCGATCGTCAGATGATTTTCATCGAGGATGGCAAAAAAGTGCACATCAGGATGCCAAACGGGTACTTGACCATCCGCAGGCACCACCGTCACCCCAAACAGTCGCTTCACTAGGCCAAATAAGCCCTCCAGCACTTGGGGGAGAGGAAAGTAGGGACGCAGTTCCTCATCATTGAAGTCAAAGAGCGCCTCCCGCTGCCGTTCAGCCCAATAGGGAATATCCCAGTGCTGCAGATCGGTGGCTTCGGGTGCCCCTTGGGCAGCAGCAAAGGCTTTCAGTTCTTCCAGTTCTTGCGCCGCCGCACGATAGCTGACTTGCCGCAGTTCCTCGAGGAGCTTTTCCACACTGGCCACACTATCGGCCATTTTGCTGGCAAGGCTGAGTTCAGCATAGGTGTTGAATCCCAAAAGCTGTGCCTCTTCGACCCGCAGGGCAAGGATGCGCTCAAGAATGGGACGGTTATCCCACTCACCACTGCTGGCACGGGAAATGTAGGCGCGATAGAGCTGCTCCCGCAAATCCCGCCGTTGGCTGTGCTGCATAAAGGGGCCAAAGCTGGGGAAGTCGAGGGTAATGTGCCATGGCCCTGTTTCGGGGGTGGCGGTCTCAATGCCATCTTGGCGAGCGGTTTGGGCAGCCAGCGCCAGTAGGCTGGGGGGAAGTCCAGCCACTTCATCGGGTTGGGTGAGCTTGAGGCGAAAGGCCTTGGTGGCATCCAAAAGGTTATTGGAAAACTGGGTGGATAGCTCGGCCAATTCCAGTTGAATGGCATTAAAGCGTTCCTTGGCAGCACCCGTTAGGCTGACACCACTGTGTTCGGCGTTGCGAATGGCGGCTTCGACAATGCGTTTACGCGCAGGGGAAAAGGTTTGGAACTCAGGACTGGCAGCCAGTGCCTTAAAGCCTTCATAGAGGGGGCGCGATTGACCCAAACGGGTGTAAAACTCCACTACTTGGGGTTGAACGGCTTCGTAGGCTTGACGCAATTCGGGACTATTTTTGACGCCGGTGAGATGACTGACAATGCCCCATGTCCAACCGAGGCGATCGCTCAAACGTTCGAGGGGTTCCACTAGCCCTTCCCACGTGGGCGTGAAGGATTGCTCGAGGGTCTCTAATTCTTGGGTGAGTTCCTGCAACAGTTGGCGCACGGCTGGCTCAACATGGCTCACCTCAATCTGATCAAAGGGGGGAAAACCATCGCCCCGCAAGAGGGGATTATCGGTGTGAGGGGAAGTCGCAATAACCATCGGTATCCTACTAACTGCGATTCGATTGCTGACGCGCTTGGGCGATCGCCTGCTTTAACTGTGCTAAGGCCAATTCTAACCGCGCTTCGGGGGCAACGGGAATCAACCCCTGAGCCGTCATCTCATGGATTTCAAAATGCAGGTGCGGACCTGTGGAGTTGCCAGTACTGCCGACAAGGCCAATAACATCCCCCTGCTTCACCCATTGACCGGGATTGACAAAAAGCTGTGAGAGGTGGGCATAGAGGGTTTGGTGCTGTTCTGGCAGGTGTTGCAAAATGACGGTGAGGCCATAGCCCCCCAGCCAGTTCGACTCAACCACACGACCATCAAAAACTGCCAACACGGGTGTCCCTTGAGGAGCGCCCAAATCGGTTCCCGAATGGAAGCGGCGATCGCCAAAAATGGGATGGATGCGCCAGCCAAAAGTTGAGGTAATGGGCACCGGAAACGGCAAGGGAAAGAGCATTTGGCCATTGTTGACCTTTAGCCAACGCAAGGGATTCGGTCCCGGAAAGGGCTGGCGTACATAGGCCGGCGCAGCCGTTTGGGCAGATGGCACAAAATTTCTTGGGTTTGCAGCCACCAAGGGGCGATGGGAAGCTGGAGCAGAAGGTGATGTAGCCGTGGGGGTCACTAGGGGGTGTGGAGCACCTTGGGCTTGGCAAATGTTGGGGGGAACGCCCTCGCTAACGATCGCTTGACAGCCTGTCGAGCGTTCTTGGATCACCACGGGGATAGAGCGGGCAGGCTTCAGGTTTTCAAGGGGTTCGCTGCCGGGAGGTGGATCCACGGGGTCTGTGGAGAAAACAAGAGGCTCACTGTCCACCGGTTGAACAGGATTGACAAGGATCGGTGCAGCCGCTTCTGGTTCAGCAAGAATCGTTTCAGCAACACTCTGGCGAGTCCCCAAGGCGGTTGTCAAGAGACCTATTGTCAGCCCAAGGGCAAGGACGCGCTGCTCGATCATGGTTCACCCCATCACACGCATTCCTTCAAATTCTAGGCGCAACCTTGGGGAATGACAATCTGCTTGGCCGCAAGGGGCTAGCGATCGCGAATTTTCATATAGGTCTGAATCACTTTGAGCACCATCGGACCTGCCACAGACCCACCCCCACCACCAGAGTTTTCGGCAAAGGCGACGACCACAATTTCCGGTTTGTCTGCAGGGGCATAGGCACCAAACCAAGTGTGGTTAGGGCGAGGTGGGTCTTCCCCGGTACCACTTTTGCCGGCGATCGCAACCTCAGGAACATTCAGGGCAGCCCCTGTACCACTGGTCACTACCTGCCGTAACCCTTGGCGCAGCACTTGAATGGTAGAGGGCTTTAAGTTCAATGATTGTCGCCAGCGATGGGGATTGTCGGAAGCAATCAGGTGTGGCCGCACTTTATAGCCCCCATTGGCAGGCACTGCAAACATGACCGCGGCTTGAAGCGGACTCACCTGCAAGGCCCCTTGACCAATGGCGGTAATCAAGGAATCGCCGTCGTACCACCCCTCGCCAAAGGTTTCTTGCTTCCACTGGGGGGTTGGCACAAATCCGGGAGCTTCACCGGGTAAGTCAATGCCGGTTTTAGACCCCATTCCAAAGCGATGCGCCCAATGAATCAGGGTTTCAGGTCCAATGCGGCGCGCCACTTGACCAAAAAAGGTGTTACTACTCCATGCCATGGCACCGGCAAAGCCCAGAGGGCCAAAGCCCGCCCGGTTCCAATCGTGGAAGGCAAAGCCCCCTGTGTAGAGGGCAGGATAGGTCATCAGTACCGTATCAGGGCTAAACTTCCCAGACTCCAGACCCGCCACCGTCGTTACGATTTTGAACGTACTCGCGGGAGGGAACCCTTGGAGGGCACGGTTGACAAAGGGAAATTGCCGCCGTTGTAGCTCGTCCCACTGGGCTTGGGTCATGCGGCGGGCAAACCAATTGGGGTCAAAGGCAGGATAGCTGGCAAGGGCAAGAATCGAACCATCGCGGGGATCCATGGCCACGATCGCCCCCGGCCGACTCCCTAGGGCTGCTTCCGCCGCTTTTTGCAAGTCCAAATCCACTGACAGCGTGATGTCATTCCCCGGTCGAGCCACCTTTTGGCCTAGAATGCGAATCACTTTACCTTGACCATCCACCTCCACCTGCTGACCGCCCCATGTCCCCCGTAGTACCTTTTCATAGGTGGCTTCGACGCCCATTTTGCCCATGACATCGCCAAGGCGGTAGCCCTGATCCCGGCGTGCTGCTAGTTCCTCCTCATTCAGTTCGCCGATGTAGCCAATGATGTGAGCTGCCGTTTCGCCGTGGGGATAAAAGCGCATGGCCTCGCGGTCAATTTCGACCCCCGTCAGGAAATTGCGGTGTTCTTCAAGGGCAACAATTTGCGCTTGGCTAATCCCTTGGGCAATGCGAATCAACGAAGGAGAATTCACCCCTGCTTGTTTGACCCGCGCTTCGATCTCACTGGCAGGGATATTGAGCACCCGCGAGAGAATGTTCACCGTCTGCGGCCATTCGGGCTTTTTCGCCGCAAGGGGCCAGAGAAATACCGAGTAGGAGAACTTATTTCCCGCGAGGATCCGCCCTTTGCGATCCAAAATCTTCCCCCGCTCCGGCGGTTTGGGAATTAGGCGAATGCGGTTTTCATCGGCCATCTGGCGGTTGCGATCGCCCTCAACAATTTGCAGATACCCCAAGCGGGCACCAATGCCCCCCAGCAAAAATATGGTCATGATCGAGAGCAACACCAAGACCCGACCCTGTTTGCCAACCACACGATCGTAGGCTTGGTAGGTGAGGGGACGAGGGGGACGGGTTTTTAGCATTGCCATAGGCAGGGGGGAGTTGAAGAATTGATCACTGAGGCTATTCAATTGCCACTCTATCAGATGCGCTAAGACCAGAGGTCAAGAATTCCGATAACCTAGAAGAAGTCTCTGTACTGCCGCTTCATGAAGCGATCGCGCTGCCGTCCCCAAGTCCAAGCCCCCAGTCAAAATCTGGACTCGTTCCTCGATGTCCTCACCAATACCGTGGGGGTGATGATCTTTGTCTGCCTCTTTGCCAGCTTGACAGCAGCAGTGTCTCCTGCTCTTGTGCGCACGCCCATTGCCCGCGAAACCCGCAAGCAGGTGTATTTCTTTGAGTGTCGTGAAAATCGCGCCCTGCCCCTTGAGGAGGATCAAGTCAGTGAGGCCATTGATCGCCACCTGCGGCGCATTACAGAAAATCCTTTTGCAGATCCCCACCAAATTCAGCAACAACTAGAGTCCTTTCGCCACCGTACCCGCCACTACGATGTGCGCTTGAGTCTGGTGCACAGCCAAGGGCAACCAATTTTGCAAACCCTTTTTGAACCCCGCGATCGCAGCGGTGGCGAATCCTTTAGCACGCTGGAAAAACCCGCGTCCAACTTTCGGCGTACCATTGATCGCCTCTCCCCCAGCCGCTATTCCCTTGTCTTTTTTGTGCGTCCCGATAGCTTTGATTGTTTCCGGGCAGCCCGTGCGGTGGCTTGGCGCAGTGGCTTTGATGTCGGTTGGGAACCGATGGCGGAGGGTCGCGCCATTATCTTTGTCAGTGGCGGGGGTCGCCGTGTCACTGTGCAGTAGTCCCAAGGAGGCTAAATGCTTGCCAAACGAATTTTGCCCTGTCTGGATGTGAAGGCGGGTCGCGTCGTCAAGGGCGTGAACTTTGTCAACCTGCGCGATGCCGGCGATCCGGTTGAACTGGCGCAAGCCTACAATGCAGCGGGTGCGGATGAGCTGGTGTTTCTCGATATTACGGCCACCCATGAAGAGCGGAACATTATTATTGATGTCGTCTATCGCACCGCGGATCAGGTGTTTATTCCCCTGACGGTGGGGGGTGGGATTCAGTCCCTGACGATGATCAAAGACCTATTGCGCGCCGGGGCAGATAAAGTCAGCCTGAATTCGGCGGCAGTGCGGCAACCCGATCTCGTGAATCAGGCCAGCGATCGCTTTGGTGCCCAATGTATTGTTGTCGCCATTGATGCGCGGCGCCAACTCCACTGCGATCCAGACCAACCCCGTTGGCAAGTCTATGTGCGCGGCGGACGGGAAGCTACGGGGCTAGATGCGATTGAATGGGCGGTGGAAATGGCTAAACGGGGTGCGGGCGAACTGCTGGTGACCAGTATGGATGCCGATGGGACACAGGCGGGCTACGACCTCGAATTGACGCGGGCGATCGCTGAGCGGGTGGAGATTCCTGTGATTGCCTCTGGGGGGGCAGGTACCTGTGAGCATATTCGCGCGGCTCTTGTGGAAGGGAAAGCAGAGGCGGCACTGTTGGCTTCGCTTCTACACTATGGCCAACTGACGATCGCCCAGATCAAGGACTATCTCCATCAGCACCAAGTGCCCGTGCGCCAAGAAGAACCCCTCCCTTGCCGATAAGCGAAGAGAGGGGCAGAACATCAACCTAGAGGATCAAGCTAAAATGGCCAAGTCCAGTGGCTAAACTCCGGCTTGTCCACACCGTACTCGTAGGCGTAGTTGCGGGCTTCAATTTGCATGTTGCGGAATTTCTCCTTGGCATGGGCACCCGCCACTTGAAGACCGGGGAGGCGATCAATGGCATCAATGGCAAGACTAAAGCGATCAATCTCATTATTGATGGCCAACTCAAGGGGGGTGTTAATGTTGCCCTTTTCTTTGTAGCCGCGCACGTGCAAATTACGGTGATTGTGACGGCGGTACGTGAGACGGTGGATCAACCACGGATAACCATGGAAGTTAAAGATAATCGGGCGATCGAGGGTAAAGAGACTATCAAAGTCGCGATCGCTGAGGCCGTGGGGGTGTTCGGTTTCCGGTTGCAGCTTAAAGAGATCCACCACATTGATATAGCGAATCTTCAGCTCTGGAAACTCCTGCCGCAGGAGGGCGATCGCCGCCAACGCCTCTTGGGTAGGAATATCCCCCGCACTGGCCATCACCAGATCCGGTTCACAGCCTTGATCATTGCTGGCCCAATCCCAAATGCCTAGCCCCTTCGTGCAGTGGATAATTGCCTGATCCATCGTCAGGTACTGCAAGTGCAACTGCTTGTCGGAGACAATCACATTCACATAGTTTTTGCTGCGCAGGCAGTGATCCGCCACCGACAGCAGTGAGTTGACATCAGGCGGTAAGTAAATGCGCGTAACCTTTGCACTCTTGTTGCAGACAATATCCAAAAATCCCGGATCCTGGTGAGTGAAGCCATTGTGATCCTGCCGCCACACCGTTGACGTAATCAGCAGGTTCAACGAGGCAACATCCGCCCGCCACGAGAGTTCATTGCAGATGCTCAACCATTTGGCGTGTTGGTTAAACATCGAGTCAATGACATGGACAAAGGACTCGTAGGTGGAGAAGAAGCCATGGCGACCCGTCAGCAGATAGCCCTCCAGCATCCCCTCCATGGTGTGCTCGCTGAGCATTTCAATGACGCGACCATTAGGGGACAATTCACCGCCATCGGCGTCCTCCTCAAAGTATTCCGCAATCCAGAATTTCTTGCTGACCTCGTAAATGGCATTGAGTTTATTCGAGGTATTTTCATCGGGACCAAAGACACGGAAATTGGTCATGTTATTGCGCATCACATCCCGCAGGAAGACCCCAAGGGGACGGGTATTTTCCACCTCAATTTGGGCGGGTTTCTCAAACGTAATGCCGTACTGCCGAAAGTCGGGCATTTTCAAATCCTTGCGCAATAGCCCACCATTGGCGTGGGGATTCATGCCCATACGGTAGTTGCCGGTTGGCGCCAAGGCCTTGAGTTCAGGACGAAATGTGCCATTCTCATCAAAGAGTTCTTCGGGGCGGTAGCTGCGCAGCCAATTTTCAAGGAGCTTAAGGTTTTCAGGGTTGGTGTGGACATCGGCCATGGGCACTTGGTGTGCTCGCCAGAAGCCTTCCACTTTGTGGCCATTCACTTCCGCGGGGCCTGTCCACCCTTTGGGGGTGCGCAGCACAATCATCGGCCAACGGGGCAAGGTGGTGACGCCCTCTTCCCGAGCTGCTCGTTGAATCTCCTTAATTTTAGTCACGCAGTAGTCGAGGGTGGCGGCCATTGCTTGGTGCATTGAGGGGCGATCGGAACCTTCCACAAAGCAGGGTTCATACCCTAGGCCCCGGAAGAAGTTTTCCAAATCCTGATGGGGAATCCGTGCCAAAATCGTCGGGTTGTTAATCTTGTAGCCATTCAAGTTGAGAATCGGCAAGACTGCCCCATCGCGCGCCGGGTTGAGGAATTTATTGATGTGCCATGAGGTGGCCAAAGGCCCCGTTTCTGCTTCCCCATCGCCAACCACTGCCGCCACAATTAAATCAGGATTGTCAAAGGCAGCACCACAGGCATGGGAGAGGACATAGCCCAATTCTCCCCCTTCGTGTATCGAGCCGGGCGTTTCTGGGGTGCAGTGGCTCCCAATGCCACCGGGGAAGGAGAACTGCTTGAAGAATTTTTTGAGGCCGTGGGCATCCTCACTAATGTTGTGGTAAATCTCGGTGTAACTGCCTTCAAGGTAAACAGGTGCCAAGACCCCCGGTGCCCCATGACCGGGACCCGCTAGGAAAATCACCTCCTGTTGGTACTTTTTAATAATGCGATTGAGGTGAAGGTAGCAAAAGGACAGACCTGGACTCGATCCCCAGTGACCAAGGAGGCGTTTTTTGATGTGTTCAGGCTTGAGGGGTTCCTTGAGTAGGGGGTTATCGAGCAAATAGATCATGCCCACGGCCAGATAGTTACAGGCACGGAAGAAGGCATCCATGGCCTCAACTTCACTATCACTCAAGGGCTGTCCTTGAATCGTGGCGCGAGCCGGCCCAAAGGCATGAATATCAGCGGTGAGTTCGGTGGGACGGGGAGGAGAGCTAACCATACAGTATCCTCGTCAAGTCAGCATGAGTATCAGGAAAATCAACTTAGATCAATAGATCAAAGTAAAGTGCCAACGGCATTCAAAAGAGTCCACAGGTTACTAAAAGCATTTGCTAATTAAGGACACATCCTAAACAGCCGTCTTTAGCCTACAGCCCCATCCTAGGATGCTGAAATGGCTAGGCTCGCAAATGCGCTAGATTTTTTAACGTTGATTCGACTCAGTGAATGCCCCAATGCCTGAAAAATTTATGCGGCAAGTTCAGCGGGCAGCGGTAAGCGAAAGAGCTGACAGGCGTTGAGGGTGGTTTGCTGTTCTAATTCCAAGAGGTCACATTGTCGCAGACGGGCGACGGCTTCAGCCACAAAGCGCACATAGCTGGGTTCATTGCGTTTTTCGCCGCGTTTGGGCACAGGGGCAAGGAAGGGGCAATCCGTTTCCACCAGTAGGCGATCGCTGGGAACCATTTGTGCCGAGGCATGAATTTGTTTGGCGTTCTTAAACGTGACGGTGCCGCTAAAGCTGATAAAAAGACCCAGATCGAGAAACCACTCCGTTTCTTCGGGGGTACCGCCCCAGCAGTGCATCACTCCTTGCACCTGCCCGCGATCGCGAACAAACTGTTGAAGCAAATCCCGCGCGGCAGCAGCTGCTTCCCGACAGTGGATAATCACTGGCAGATTCAAGCTGTGGGCAACCTCCAACTGTGCCCAAAAGGCCGCTTCCTGTTCTTCGCGATTCGTGGCTTTGTAAAAATCTAAACCCGTTTCGCCAATGGCCACCACTTTAGGATCACTGGCGGCAAGGCGGGCAATTTTTTCCTTGAGATCCGGCTGCCACTGCTCCGTATCTAGGGGATGGAGACCCACTGCCATAAAGAGTTCGGGAAACTGCGCGGCAAGGCTCTGAATGGTGGGAAATTCACTGGGTTCAACGCAGGAGTGAACCAGCCGCACCACTCCCGCCGATCGCCAGCGTTTAGCCACTGAGTCGAGATCGGGCGCGTACTCTGGAAAGTTGAGATGGACGTGGGTATCCACCAACATGGGGATTAGGCAGCCGGTTGCAGCGTTTTGTTGAGGATACGGGTCAGCCGCGCTTTACGACGGGCACCGGTGTTGCGATGGAGAACACCGCGCTTAACGGCTTTGTCAATTTTGCTAAAGGCCAAGTTGAGTCGCTGCTGGACTTCCGCCAGTTTTTCCGGAGTGGGATCGGCAGCATACTGACTAATAGCCGTCAAGTAGTTTTTAATCAGCGTCCGCACTGCCGAGCGATAGGCTTTGTTGCGAAGACGGTTGCGCTCAGCAATTTGGGCACGTTTAGCGGCAGATTTGATGTTAGCCACAGGTCACCTGATGATCAATCACACATTAAGAACAAATAACCATTATAACCGTTGACTGAGCGATCGCAAGATCTTGGCTGCCAGCATTGCCGCCCCAAAGCCATTGTCAATATTGACGACACCAATGCCGGGGGCACAGGAGTTGAGCATTGTCAGTAGCGCTGCCAAACCGCCAAAGTTCGCGCCATAGCCAATACTGGTGGGCACAGCAATCACGGGCACTGAGACTAGCCCCGCCACCACACTGGGCAGTGCCCCCTCCATGCCAGCAATCACAATGAGCACGGCCATCTCCTCTAGGCGATCGCGCACACTCAACAGCCGATGAATCCCCGCCACCCCCACATCCCAAAATCGCTCAACCCCAAATCCTGACAGTTGCAACGTCACTGCTGCCTCTTCGGCCACGGGCAGATCCGCTGTGCCCGCACAGACCAAGCCCACCGGCAGGGGAAACTGCGGCGGCAAAATGGGGGCTGTACTGCAAATCCGTGCCTTTTCAAAATAGTGCAGTCCACCAACGCGCGATCGCAGGGCCTCAAACACCTCGGGAGAAATACGTGTGGCCATTACACAGGGATAGTGGGGACGCATCCGCTCCAAAATCTCGGCAATCTGCTGCGGGGTTTTGCCGGGTCCCCAAATCACCTCTGGAAAGCCGGTCCGCTGCTGCCGCTGGTGATCAATGCGTGCAAAATCGCCAATGGGTTCGTAGGACAGGTGTTGCAGTTGGCGATAGGCGGTCTCTACGCTCAGTTGCCCTTGGGCGATCGCCGCCAAAATCTGCCGCAGTGAATCGGGCATTTAGCCTCCAATTCCCAAGCGACCCGCTAGCCCCGGCGCCATCGGGATCAAGGTAGCGGCCATCAGGAACAATAGCAGCAGACCAAGACCAGCACGGGTATCATCGGGTTCGGTGATCTCATCGAGACTGGGCTGATCCATATCCCGCTGCAACAGCAGAATCACCAACGCCCAATACAAGGCCAAGGGGTTGACGATCGCCACCAAGCCCAAGACCACAAGGGTCATAATCGTCAGTCGTTTGGCGGTTTTGGTACCGTAAATGGCTTGAATAATCCGCCCCCCATCCAGTTGTCCTGCGGGCATCAAGTTTAAGGCCGTCATGATCAAGCCCAGCCAGCCCAGAATCACAAAGGGATGCACCATCACCACTTCACTTTGCAACTGCTGCCCCAAAAAGAGCTTGGCGATCGTCCCCACCAAAATCGAGCCTTGGAAAAAGAGGGTCGGCACCTCTAACCCCTGGCTCGTGGGCGAGAGAACAAGGCCAATGGCCAACAGCAGCAGCGAAACACTACCGGCGGCGATCGCCCCCGCTGCACCAATGTCAAAGAGTTGACTGCGATTGGCAAGGAAGGATTCAATGCGGGTCATGGCCCCAAAAGTCCCCAACTGCCACGCGGGTAAGAAAATGGGCGGCCCTAAGCGCGCTCGATAGCGGTTGGCCATTAGCCAGTGACCCCCTTCCCGTATAGCAGCAATGCCAAAGAGACCCAAGGCAAAGGGGAGCGATCGCTGGAAGAGGCCAGTGGTTGGATTTCCCAGTAAGCTAAACCCCTGCAGGATGGCACTGGTCTCGAGACAGGTTCCAAGGGTGGCCACCGCCAAGAAAACCGCTGCCAGCTTCTGAAGATTGCCCGAGCGAATCGGTTCGGTCGTCATCGGTAAAATCACGACCATCGGCTTGCCATCCCCATTGGCCACCATAAAGAGGCGATAGCGATCGGGCAAGGCGGCCTGTAGGCGTTCAGTGAGTTGCTGATGCACCACTTTGGCCTCTCCCCGCAGATTCCCCGGGCAGATCACGCCCCCTTTGTAGGGAATGTAGTCGGTGGCGAAGTAGGTATCAACGCTAAAGATATTTTGAATGGCTTGTAGGTCTTCAGCGGGAAGGCTGGGTCGTGCAGTAGGCTGGGCTGGGGTCGTCTGCTCTGTGGTGGCTTGCTCTAGTTCCGAACGGCCAGAGGGAGCAGAGGGTAGGGGCAATTCGGCGGTGGCCGCCAGCGATCGCAACCAACGGCCAAGGGCAACATAGGCCACAATCGAGAACACCAGCCCAAAGAGCACGGCAGCAAAGTTAATCACAATCCCAAAGCTGAGGCTGCCAAAAACCACTAGCCAAGGGAGCATCAGGACAAGGGTTTGCAACCAAGCCACAATCCCCAGCTTGCCGTAGGGCAGGTTGCGGTACAGTCCCCACGCCAGTAGGGCGATCGCCCCCGCCAATAGGCCTACCGTAATAATCATGCGTTACCTCCCGCGTTTGCAAACGTTAGCGCGTGGCCATCGTGGTCAGTTGGGTCAGAACTTGACTGGCACGCTCTGTAAATTGCTGCATACCATTGGCATCAAAGCCCCGCTGTGACAATAGAGCCAAATCGTAGATATACTGACACAGCTTTTCGACCAATGCACCCGTTTCTGAGGTGCCGCTGGTTTGAATAATCGTGCCTTGGTTGAGGCTGAGGAGATTTTGCACCAAGGGATGGGCGGTATTGACAACAAGGGTATGCTCCTCCGGCAACTGCGCATTAGGTTGCTGCTGCATCATTGCCATCATTTCCTGCATCCGCCGACTGGTTTCGGGCAACAGGATCATTGCCGGAGGGGCATCGGCCTTGAGGGCTTCGGTGCGAATGGTCAGTTTCGGCTTTTTCAGCACGGATTCAAAGAGGGATTTGATCTGCTCGCTGCGGGTCTTCTTCGTGGTGGGATCCACTAGTTCGCTCTCTTTGTTTTTGTCAATGAGCGTCTCATCGAGTTCTGCATCCACCCGCAGAAACTTGACATCGCTGTAGTTCTGCTCCAGCCACGGCACAAAGTGGGTATCAATGAAACTGTCCATAAACAGGACTTCAATCCCTTGGCTTTTAAGCAGTTGCACGTAGGTGGCTTGGTTCACCTCATCGGTGCAGTAATAGACGCGCTTGCCTTGGCGCTCTTGGTTGCGCTCGAGGTACTCCTTGAGGGTGGTGTAGGTTTTGCCATCCACTTGGATGCCCCCCTCACTGGCCCAGACATCTTCGCTTTCTTTAGAGGTTAGTTCAGCGGTGGTGCGGTAGATGAGAATGTCCTCCACCTGCTTTTTGAACTTCTCATCGTTGATGGAACCGAATTTGACAAAGGTGCCCAAGTCTTGCCACGAGCGTACGTAGGCCGCCGGGTCTTCGCGGTATAGCTCCTTCAGGCGATCGCCCACCTTTTTGGCAATGTAGTCGGCAATTTTGCGCACCGTGCGATCGTTTTGCAGGAAACTGCGGGACACATTCAGGGGAATGTCGCTGCTGTCAATGACCCCCCGCAAAGGCAGCAAAAAGCGCGGGATCACCTCTTCGCAGTTATCGCTGACAAAGACTTGGTTGCAGTAGAGCTTAATTTGCCCCTTAGTGACATCAATATCGGGGCGCAGCTTGGGAAAGTAGAGAATGCCATTGACCACAAAGGGATAGTCGGTATTGAGGTGAACCCAAAGCAGCGGGTCTTCTTGAAAGGGATAGAGATAGCGGTAAAACTCTAGGTAGTCCTCTTTGCTGAGGCTATTGGGGGCACTCTTCCAAGGGGCAATTTGCTTATTAATTTGCTCACCCCCTAGCTTAATTGGCACCGGCAAAAAGTCACAGTATTTGCGTACCAATTCGCGAATGCGGCCGGGTTCTAGGTACTCCAACTCACCCTCTTGCAGGGTTAGGGTGACGGTTGTACCAACACTGGTGCGCTGACCATCGGAGAGGGTAAATTCAGTGGAACCATCACAGGTCCAATGCACGGGGACGGCACCTTCGCGGTAGGAGAGGGTATCAATTTCCACCCGTTCTGAAACCATGAAGGCAGAGTAAAACCCCAGCCCAAAGTGACCAATGATTGCGTTTTCCCCTTCCCCTTTGTACTTTTGGACGAATTCCTCGGCACTGGAAAAGGCCACTTGGGTAATGTACTTTTTCACCTCCTCGGCGGTCATGCCAATGCCGTTGTCGGCGATCGCCAGCTTTTTATTTTCTTTGTCAATCGTGATCGTCACTTCCGGGTGATCCACATCGCCGCTATATTCCCCAGAGCGTGCCACCATCCGCAGTTTTTGAATGGCATCTACGGCGTTGGAGACCAGTTCCCGCAGGAAAATCTCATGATCGGAGTAGAGCCACTTTTTAATAATTGGAAAAATGTTCTCAGTATGGATTGAAATGGTTCCCTGTTCCAACATGATGCTTCCCGTGAGTGTATTCTTGGTCAGACAACCTCTAGTGTATCGGTAGGGGTTGCCCTTGCTGTTGGCGGAAAACCGATCTCTCCATCGCCTCCCAAAGAGTGACAATGACGGTATTGGCCATCAGAAATCCTTCTGGCTGGGTCAAGTGCAGGCGATCGCCCGTCAAAGAAAGCATCTCTGGAGACATGTTTGCCGCTGCTGCTTGTAGGGCTTCAACCCACGACATCGGAAATTCATCCGCTAGAGCAGCTAAAGAGAGGCCATCCCTGAGGCGCAAGCCCAGCATGAGGGTTTCCAACCAGCGATCCCACAGGGCATCTGGACTGACTTGATTGAGGCTCTCGGGTAAACTTTGCAGCCATTGATAGTATTCCCGGCGGGTACGCGGACGGCTGAGGCGACGATGCCCGAGATAACTGGTGGCGCCCATGCCAAAGCCATAGTAGGGTTGATTGCGCCAATAGACTTGATTGTGACGACAGGCAAACCCCGGTCGGGCATAATTGGAAATTTCATAGTGCTCATACCCTGCTGCTGTTAGCCTCTTGTGGGTAAGGCAGTAGGCGGCAGCGGCTTGCTCTTGAGTGGGTAGGGAGTCTGTTTCGGGTTGATAGCGTTTGCTAAAGACGGTTTTGGGTTCAATGATCAGGTCGTAGATGGATAGATGGGCAGGGTTGAGGGCGATCGCTTGCTCTAGGGAGCGTTGCCAACGCTGCAGGGATTGATTCGGTAGCCCCAAAATGAGATCCATGCTCCAATTTTTCACCCCAACCTCGTGAATCAGAGCCACTGCACGCTCAACATCGGTCACATCGTGACTACGGCCACATACCCGCAATAGCTCATCGTCAAAGGCCTGTACACCCAAGCTGACGCGATTTACCCCTACTTTGAGATAGCCCTGCAATTGTTTTAAGTCAAAGGTTCCCGGATCCATTTCCATAGAAATTTCTGCCCCTTGGGCAATGCCTATTTGGCGATCGAGGGCTTCCAGCAGTTGGCCAATGTATTGCGGCGGGACTAGAGACGGTGTTCCCCCCCCAAAAAAAATCGTTTGGAGCGGTAGCCGCTCAGCAGGGGTATGGGCAATTTCTTGACAGAGTGCAGCCACATACTCTTGGATAAGTGATTCTGCCAGTGTCGGAGAATCCCCCACTACCGTAATCGGAAAGTCACAGTAGAAGCAGCGGCGCCGACAAAAGGGTAGATGAATGTATGCGGCTCTAGTCATTGTTTTCTTAACTGGTTTGTGATGAAATCTGGCTAGGCAGCCGACCTTTGGCAACCAATAGCTCCCATGCCCGCAAAACAGCGACCAAATCAGAGGCAAGGCGGTATTCATTGGCTTCAGCAAAGCGCACCGTTGCGGTGGGGGTCGAGACGAGATGAATAGGCACCGGTCGTTCTACGGGTGTGGGTACAAAGTCAAAGCCATTGAAGCGCTCAAACCGGCGATCGCTCAACAATTGATTAAATTGACTGACTTGAGCAGGTGTCACTGTGCGTAGGGTGCGGCTGAGGGTTTCCCCGCGAGCATTGGTGGTTTGCTGCACAATCCGACCATCGTTATAGAGCAGTGTTGTTGTCGTTGAGGGTGAACGATTTCCAGAGGCATCACTTTGCCGAATCACGCGAAAACTTACACCCTCAGGAAGGGGGGGCGGCAACTCTTCTGGACTCAGGCGTTGGGGGCGCTGAATCAGGGTGCCGATCATTCGACTGCCAGCGGCATCCCAAAGAATCAGGGAACCACTTTGATTGGTGCGATAGACCCACTGTTGGGGATAGGGAGCATTGCGATTCGTCAGGGTAATTTCCCAACCGGGGGTTAAACGCTCAGCACAATCAACCCGCAATCCCCCCAAGCCCAAACAGCCATCGGACCAAACTTTGGGCTGAACTTGAACCACGCTAATTTGCTCTAGTTCCTCACCAAACTGCTCGGCAGCGATCGCGATCGCCCGCGTAATGATCTCTGGAGCTGGTGTTGCTGCTTGCACCACAAGAGGCACTGCCACTGCCAAGAGGGATGTCCAACCATTCATTAACAAAGTCTCTACCCTTTGACCATCATCATAAAAAAAGACCGCCCCCGATGAAGAGGCGGTTCCTTTAACTAAACGCTAGTTAGAGTTGCTCTAGGAATTAGCCGTTGATGCTAGGAGCAATCATGGCCACAGGAGCAGACTCAGCGCTGGCCAAGTCGAGGGGGAAGTTGTGAGCATTGCGCTCGTGCATCACTTCCATACCCAAGTTGGCACGGTTGATGATGTCAGCCCAAGTGTTGATCACGTTGCCTTGTGCATCCACAACGGAGTGGTTGAAGTTGAAACCGTTGAGGTTGAAGGCCATCGTGCTGATACCCAGAGCGGTGAACCAAATACCGATCACCGGCCAAGCGGCGAGGAAGAAGTGCAGCGCACGGCTGTTGTTGAAGCTGGCGTATTGGAAGATCAAGCGACCAAAGTAACCGTGGGCAGCCACGATGTTGTAGGTTTCTTCCTCTTGACCGAATTTGTAACCGTAGTTTTGAGACTCGGTTTCGGTGGTTTCACGGATCAGGCTGGAGGTCACCAGCGAACCGTGCATGGCGGAGAACAGAGCACCACCAAAGACACCAGCCACACCCAGTTGGTGGAAGGGGTGCATAAGGATGTTGTGCTCAGCTTGGAACACAAGCATGAAGTTGAAGGTACCAGAGATACCCAGGGGCATCCCGTCAGAGAAGCTGCCTTGACCAATGGGGTAGATCAAGAACACAGCGGTAGCGGCAGCCACAGGAGCGGAGTAGGCCACGCAGATCCAAGGCCGCATACCGAGGCGGTAGCTGAGTTCCCACTCACGACCCATGTAGCAGAAGACACCGATCAAGAAGTGGAAGATGATCAGTTGGTAAGGGCCACCGTTGTAGAGCCACTCATCAAGGGAAGCAGCTTCCCAAATGGGGTAGAAGTGCAAGCCAATGGCGTTGCTGGAGGGGACAACCGCACCCGTGATGATGTTGTTGCCATAGATCAAGGAGCCAGCAACAGGCTCACGGATGCCATCGATGTCCACAGGGGGAGCAGCGATGAAAGCAATCACGAAGCAGATGGTAGCAGCGAGCAGAGTGGGGATCATCAACACACCGAACCAGCCCACATAGAGGCGGTTGTTGGTGCTGGTAACCCAGCTACAAAATTGCTCCCACAGGTTCAGTTGCTCGCGACGTTGTAAAACAGTCGTCATAGTGATAAGTCCTGTTGAACAAGATGAATGAATGTTACAAACCGTTTACACTCCCAAATCGAGTCCCTGAGAGGCCTTAGGCGCACCCGCTGGTGTTGTGCAACGGAATGTAACCTTATATTAACCAATCTCTCAGAAAAATGTAAAGGGTTGTGTCTGAATTTTATATTCTGTTAATGATTTCTCAGGGATCAGGGGTGTCCTCGCGCGATCGCTGGCTGGGAATCCAAGTAATGGGTAAGGTCAATAGATAACTGGTTAAGGTGGCGATCGTAATCAAGGGCAGCATTGATGTATGGGAAATCACCGTCAGAATCACCGCCAGCCCCAAAGGTGTTTTGGTCACCACCACCGTGATTGCCGCCATCATGCCAGCCAAGGCCACACTCAAGGGTGTATTCGGGAGTGCCTCATGTACGGCCATGCCCACACAAGCACCTACAAAAAATAGGGGAAAGACGACCCCCCCACGGAAGCCCCCCCGCAGACAGAGACTCAGGGCAACCAGCTTAAAGAAAGCGACGCTCAGCAGAATGCCAATGCTGTAGCGGTTGACCACTTGGATGACTTGTTCAATTTGCCGCTCACCGTAGAACAGGGTGATCGGATGCATCAGGGCAATCAAACCAATCAGAAAACCCACCGCCACAATTAAGACAAGAGGATATTGTCGATAGGGGTTCAGCCAGCGTTGAATCTGCCGATCTACAAGGATAAAGAGTGTTCCCACCGCCGCACCAATGATGCCGAGCAACACTGCAAAGCCAATATCCTCAGGACGCAGCGTATCGTAGGCAGGGAACCGATAAATGCCACCAATGGTTGTGCCTGTAATGACCCGAAAAAGGGTAAACCCAGCAGCCGCAGAAATCAGGGCTGGAATGATTGCCTCATAAAACTCCACACTGCGGCGATGGGGGACTTCCAAAACAAACAGTGTGGCGCCGAGGGGGGACTCAAAAAACACGCCCATGCCCGCTGCCATACCGCAGAGGGTGAGAATACGGGTGCTCTCTGGGGGTAGATGCAAACGCTCCGCGAACCAACTGCCCAAGCCGCCATTGATATCAATCATGGGACTTTCAGGGCCAGCACTACTGCCAAACAGCAAAGATAGGCTAGAAGCTAATGCCATACCCGGTAGAAAGCGATAACTTAACCGACCCTCGTGGTGTAACTCTGCGATCGCATCCGCGAGTCCCTCCGTTGCCCCCAAGAATTTGACCGATAAGCCCACCAACAAGCCACCAAAGGCCGTCAAAAGCGGCATGTAAGGATAGAGGTGCGCCCACGTGCCAATGCTCACTTGGCTAGGATCAGTCCCCCACAACAGCGCAAACCCCAGCTTAAGAGCGAGATAAAAGGCCGTGGCCACGCAGCCACCAAGCAGACCAACGATTAGGGCATACAGGAGCAAACAAGGGTAAGGGCAGGAGGCTCTGGCCATAGAAGAAGAGTTAGCGGCGCCGCCACCAGACAAAAACGGCTGAGCCAAACCCGACAAGGGGCAGCAGAAAGACACTGATAATCTCTAGCCAACGACTGGTGGTGACATTGAGTTGCAGGCGGCGATTGGTGGTTTCACGCGGCCGAATCGAGAGTGCCTTTTGGTCGCGATCGCCCAACCAGAGCACGGAATTGACAAAGAGATCACTATTAATCCCTTGGTAGGCAATCACGCCATCGGTGGCAAACTCCGAATCCCCAAAGACCACCAAGCGGGCTTCCTTCGGTGGGTTATCACTCAACTGACGGGTAATCGCTACACCAATCGGCAGCGGCCCTTTGGTATCTACACCTTCAGTGAATTCAAGGTTGCCCGACTGCCAGTCGGTTTCCGCCCAAGTTTGCGGGCCCGAGAGGACAATTTCCACAATGTCATCATCCTTCACAGGATCAATGCGAATGGCTTGCGCGCGGGGAAAGACACTCGGACCTTGGGCAAAGCGTTGAGTAATCGGGTGATTGCCATAGGTGGTGACAATAATCGTATCGGGACCGAGTCCCACCTGTTGACCCACACCAGAGCCATCAATGACCCAGCGATTATCGAGGGTGAGTCCCCAGTTTTTCAGTAAATCATCCAGACCGGCGTTGACATCAACATCGAGCATTAGCAACAGGCTACCACCCCGATTCAGGTACGCCTTGAGCAGATCCTGCTCCAGACGCAAAAAGGGTTGCCGCGGTCCAGCGACCACAATGACATTGGCATCTTCGGGAATTTTGCCCTTCTCCAGCAAATTCAGGGGCAGGAGTTCCACATCTCGCTGCTCAAGAAGTTTAGCCACTTCACTGAGACTGGCGGAGCCACCTGTGAGGGGAAGTTCATTGTGCCCCGTGGTGAAATAGGCACGGATCGTGCGATCGCTCGTCACACGAATCAGGGCAGGGGTGAGGTTACTTTCGGAAAGGTCTTCATCAATGCGCTGAGTTTTCTCGCCCGCCACAACAATCACTTGCCCCACTTGCGTCACGTTGTACTTTTTAGCAAGGGCGGGTTGCTCTTGGGGGTCAATGAACTCGAAGGAAAATTGGTTATTGGCCTGACGGCGGTACTGTTCCAACAGCAGGCGATCGCGACTGGCGGCATTGGCATCAAACACCAATACCCGCACCGGCTGCTCCAGAGTTTGCAGAACATCACGGGTTTCCGCTGCTAAGGTAAAGGCACGGTTTTCGGTGAGATCGATTTCAACCCTGTAGCGATCGGCCAAAAAATTGACGATGCCCAATAGAGCAATCACCGCAATCACAGTCAGGATGGCATTCGTACTGGTTTGGGTAGAACGCCGCCCCCAAAACCCTGTGGAGACACGACTTTGCTGGATCAGCCACAGCAGTAGGGCAATCCCCCCCAAAGCTAAAAGGCTCAAGGGTAACCAATTCCAGCGATTGGTGACGATGCCAGCACTCAAGCCAGCAATGATCAAAAGTGGCGCCGCCCACAGCAATACCGTGGTCAATCGTTCAGGTGAGCCTAGGGCAAAGCGTTTCATGACCGGTACCCCCTAATTGCGCTGGTAACGAAAGGCATCAATGGACTGTGCCGTGAGGAAAATGCCGAGGAAAATATAACTACCAAAGACAACAAGACTACTGCTGCGGAAAATTCCCCGTGTCAGGTTGGTAAAGTGCTCTAGGGGTGAGACGTAGGTGAGGATATCACTGAGATTCCCGCCGGTATTTTTAGCCAAGACATCGAGTACCCAGAGAATCAGCAACACCGCAAACCCCAAAATGGCCGCTAGGATCGTGCTATCGGTCAAGGATGAGAGAAACATCCCCAAGGAGAGAATGGCTGCTGCTAAAAGAATCAATCCGCCATTGCCCGCAAGAATTAGCCAAGGGGAGAGGGGGGGCGTACTCTGTTGGAGCGCCACAAACTGATAGACAATCACAGGCAGCAACAGCGTGGTATAAAACGTCAGCACTGCCAAGAGTTTACCCGTTGCCACACACCAGTTCGTAATCGGTGAGGTGGCTAAAAGTTCGAGGGTGCCGCGTTTGCGCTCTTCGGTGTAGAGTCCCATCGAGAGCATGGGCAAAATGACTTGGGAAATGGAGCCGAGGAGTCCAAGGAAACTTTCGAGGATGAGCTTGGGAACGTCAATGGCTTGGCTCGGCGCCCCAAACTGTTGTTGCAGCAAATCCTGCTGAGCTACTTGGCTAATAATTGTCGTCATCACAACGAGGAAAAACAGGCCGCTGAGCAGCCAGAACACCCCGGCAATCACATAGTAGAAGGGGGCACTAAAGTAACTCTGGAGTTCGCGGCGATAGATGGCAAGAATGTTAGCAAGGAGGACACGCAGCCCGTGGAGGGAAACGCTAAGCACGGGCTTCTTCGGTGGTATCGCTGGGTTCATCGGTCGTTAGCTTCAAGAACACCTCCTCTAGGTTGGCACGGGAGCGGCGCATTTCAAAGAGTTGCACCCCATTTTGGACAAGGAGAGTGGCGAGATCGGCACCGATTTCTGAAGGACTGCTGACCTGAAGTTGCTGTCGCCCTTGGGGAGTGCTATTGCCCCATGTGATCTGTTGCAGAGCAGGCAACTGTTGGAGGAGGGATTCAATAGCGGCGCGATCGCCCAAGAGTTCGAGGTCATAGGTGTAGCTACCGCTGAGGCGTTGCAGCAGTTCATCCAGTTTGCCAATGCCCGCCACTTCGCCTTTATTGATAATCACGGCGCGATCGCAGGTCATGCTCACTTCCGCCAAAATATGGGTGGAAAGAATCACTGTATGCTGTCCCGCCAAGTTTTTAATCAGGTTGCGCACCTCAATAATTTGACGCGGATCGAGACCCACCGTGGGTTCATCCAGAATGATGGCTGGCGGATCGTGAACGATCGCTTGGGCAATGCCGACCCGCTGCCGATAGCCCTTCGAGAGTTTGCGAATAATGGTCTGTTGCCGATCCCAGAGGCCGCAGCTTTTGAGGGCATATTCCACCCGCTGGGGGCGATCGCCCGCACTGACGCCCTTGATGCGAGCCACAAAGTGCAAATAGCCCGCCACCGTCATTTCCGTATAGAGGGGGGGATTTTCTGGCAGATAGCCAATGCGCTGCCGCACCGCCATCGGATTCGTGTGGACTTCATAGCCTGCAATAGATGCTGTGCCACTCGTTGCCGGTAGATACCCCGCCAAAATCCGCATTGTGGTGGTTTTGCCTGCGCCATTGGGGCCGAGGAGACCGAGAATCTCACCACTGGCCGCTGAAAAGCTGACATCCCGCAGCGCGACGGTTGTACCGTAAACCTTGGTCAGGTGTTCGACCTGAATCATGGCGTTTCCTCAACTCGTTCTACGGGAAACATTGACACACAATGTAGCCGTTTTCCTCATCAAATACTGAGGACTTGGATAGTGGTATTTTGGGGCAGATTGGCTGCCGATAGACTGAGGGAGGCACCCCCACTGCGGCGAACCGGGGTTCCCTCCATAACTTTCAAAAAGTCCTCTAGCCCTGTCAGATCACAATTATTGGGGTCAGCCGCTGCCGTCCGATAGTGGGAAGGAATGACCAAACGGGGTTGCAAAACTTCAACGGCTGCCTTGGCCTCCTCAGCCCTATAGGCTTTGTCACTTCCTCCCACTGGCACAATCATCACATCAGGCCGTCCCATGAGAATGCGTTGTTCAATCGTGATCGGCATGGCAATGCCGCCCATGTGCAGGAGATTGATGCCCCCCTGCTGCCAGCGCCAAACCACGTTGACGCCAAAGCGAAAGCCACCGACGCGATCATGACTGGTGCGGATGCCCTGAATACTCAAACCATTGACTTTATAGGAACCGGGTTGAAAAAGCAGTTTAGGCCGACCGGGTAAGCCTTCGATGTAGCCCTCGTCTAGGAGGCGACTACTGATCATGACAATATCCGCAGTGACACGGGGAGGCCGCAATCCTTTGGTGCAACCAATGGGACGGAAGGGATTCACCAGTACCCGCTGACCACTGCCGGTGAAGAGAAAGCAGGTGTGGCCAAACCATTGCAGAGAGAGACCCCCCCCTTGGGCATGGGCTGCCCAGTGTCCACTCAGGCTGGCGATCGCCCCAACTTGAGCCAAACGCAAGAACTGCCGCCGTTCCATTTTCTCTCCCCACACTCCTATTCCAGCTCAGTGTACCGAAAAGTGGCTGGCTCACAACGATGGACTGGACAGCCGTCGCAAAAAGTTCCGTAGCAGGTCTTTGCCGCAGGTGGTGAGAATGCTCTCCGGATGGAATTGCACCCCTTCCAGCGTCGGATATTGGCGGTGGCGCACCCCCATAATTAGGCCATCCTCTGTCCAAGCCGTAATTTCCAATACATCAGGGCAACTGTCACGATCAATAACAAGGCTGTGGTAGCGGGTTGCGGTAAAGGGTTGGGGCAAATTTTGGAACACCCCCACACCACTGTGGTAAATTTCTGACGTTTTGCCGTGCATGAGGGTTGGTGCGAGCGTCACCGTGCCGCCGAAAACTTCACCAATCGCTTGATGTCCCAAGCAAACCCCCAAGATGGGTAGTGTGCCAGCATAGGTGCGGATCAGGGCTTCGGAAATTCCAGCGTCCGCAGGGCGACCCGGACCAGGAGAAATCACAATACCCGCAGGGGCGAGGGCAGCGATCTCATCGAGGGTGATCTTGTCGTTGCGAAAGACCCGCAGATCCGCAGCAATTGGGAACTCCTGCGCTAGCTCTCCTAGGTACTGGACAAGGTTGTAGGTGAAGCTGTCGTAGTTATCAATAACGATAATCAAGGGAGAGGTGTCCTCATCATCTTCGATGCTTTGTGTTTTGATCCTACTACCCAAGGGGTTGAGGCAATGGTGCAGCTATGGTGTCAGGGACGCTGTTTTCCCTCGGTAGCAGCGGTGATCTTTGATAAAGATGGCACATTAGCAGATGTTGCCCATTACCTGCGGTGGGTGGCGATCGCCCGCGCTGTGAAAATTGCTGAACACTTTCCCAACCTCAAAGCGTTGCTACTTCAGGCCTTTGGGGTGATCGGCGACCATCTCGATCCCACTGGATTACAAGCGGTGGGGACACGGCAGGAGAACCAAATTGCAGCTGCAGCCTTGGTTGCTACCCAACAGGTTCCTTGGGTTAGCGCCCTAGAACTGGTGCGCACTGCCTTTGAAGCAGCAGAACTGAAGTTTACGGCCAAAGCAGCGTTTACACCACCCCTGCCGGGGGTCATTGAACTCGTGCAACGGCTCCATGGGCGAGGATGCGCGTTGGCGATTATCTCTAGCGATCGCAGGTCGGAAATCGAGGCTTTTTTAGACACCTATCACCTGAAGCCCTTTTTCCAATGCTGGCAGGGGGGAGATGAGCCACCCACGAAGCCCGATCCGCAGGTACTCCTGAGGGTGTGCGATCGCCTTGGGGTGCGACCCAATCAAACCGTGGTTATTGGCGATGCCGATAGTGATGGCCTCATGGCACAGCGGGGGGGTGCAGCGGGCAGCATTGGTGTTACGTGGGGTTGGCATCGGCCACCAGTGCTCAATTACTGTGATTGCATCCTTGCCTCACCCTTGGAGATGCAGATTAGTGCTGACTGAGAACTAATTAGACTCAGTGGTGATTGAGGGTTACTCGCAATGAGTCAAGCATAATTAAGGCGGTAGTGGAGATAAACCTCATTGCCCACGGGCAAGACATTCAGGAGCATCAACCTCCCTGAGAAGGCAATCTCCTCTGGATAGAGGCTAGGCGCTACCGACCCTAGGAGGAGGGGGCAGAGGGTCAACCACAACTCGTCAATGGCAGCCATCTGCAACAGGGAGGCGAAAAGCTGTCCTCCTCCCAACACGGCCAAGGTTTGCACACCAGCCTCTTGAATGTGCCTAAACGCCTGCGGCCAGTCAATCTCCGCCACCCCAGCAGACCAACAGTGATCAAAGGCAGTGGATCCTTGCCAGCGGCTGGCGCCTTTCTCGGTGGTCAGTAAGGCACGGTGAATCGGCTGGCGAAAGAAAGGGAGATTGAGATCGAATTCACCACTAGCGGAGCAGACAATTTGCAGCGGTTGGGGCGATTGCCCTTGGTGCTCACGCTCAGCAATCAGATGGGGAGACTGAAGGCGCATCGCTGTCCCCCCCAAACGCAATGTTGTCGCCCCAAAGAGTACGGCATCCACCTGTGCCACCTGCTGTTCAAGGTGCTGAAAGTCATAGGCCGAGGCAATGCGCTGACCCAAAGCATCGGCGCGAGCAAGGCGGCCATCTAAACTACTGGCCAAAACTGCAATTGTGTAGGGGCGAGAAATCGGCTGGAGCTGGCTCAAGGGATCATGACTTTTTCAGTCGCTGGCGCAGGCGTCTCATTGAGCAATTCTAGCCGTTGCTGGCTGACGGGATCACTGGGAAAAAAATTATCTCTCCCCTCTTGCACCAGTAGCTCCGTACAGGGGATCATGTCGGAGAGAATTGCACTTGCCATCATGCCGCTGTGAACTTCCAGTTGTCCTGCCCGTGGCGATTCAAATACCAGTCGCTGCCCCGGAAAAACAACCCGCTCGAAATACCAGTTGGCAATATTTGTAATCCGCACCACCTGAATTTTGCTGGTGGCGTTGACATAACAGCAGAGGATGCGATCGCAACTATCGCTAGGGACAGGATCAAAGATTTGCGGCATAGGAAGTAATGGTTTGTTATAGGACGTGTCTTTACCCTTGTTAGCCTAACATTGCCAATTCGATCCAGTTGTAAACTCAACTACAGGATGGACAGTTCATCCTTTCCTTGAGTTCCCGTGATCCCCTGTTGGAAAGGCGCAAATGTGTTACAACCTAAACAGCGATAGAGATTTATTAAGAATTTAGCGTTTCCATAGATCTTGGGCTAGCCTATGTCCCCGCGTGTCCTCTACGTCCGTCTCCCCTGCAATCCCATTTTTCCCATTGGTGTCGTCTATCTTGCGGATTATATCCATAAGCAATTACCCAGTGTTGAACAACGCATTTTTGATTTGGGAACGGTGCCCCCCCTTGATTTTCGCCGTGCTCTTGCCCAAGTGATTGATGACTTTGAACCCACGCATCTTGTTTTTTCTTGGCGGGATATTCAAATCTATGCCCCTGTGGGGGGACGGGGGGGCAATCCACTGCAACATGCCTTTGAGGTCTATTACGCCCGCAATCCCTTGGTGAAGCTGCGGGGGGCGATCGGGGGTCTGCGGGTGATGAGTGCCTACTATGGTGAACTCTGGCGAAACCTCAATTTAATCCGTTTGGGACGCCACCATGCCAAGCGTCACCATCCGCAAGTCACAACCATCGTCGGTGGCGGTGCGGTCAGTGTCTTTTATGAACAATTGGGTTCTCAACTGCCCAAAGGCACCATTGTTTCCGTTGGTGAAGGGGAAACGCTGCTGCACAAAGTCCTAACGAGCCAGCCAATTGCCGGGGAGCGTTGCTACATTGCGGGTGTGGAAAAGCCCCGCGATCGCCTCATCCACGAATGGCCAACCCCCATCGAAAAAACCGCCTGCAACTACGACTACATCGAGACGATTTGGCCAGAATTTGAGTATTACCTTCAGGGGGGCGACTTTTATATTGGGGTGCAAACCAAGCGCGGCTGTCCCCACAACTGCTGCTACTGCGTCTATACCGTGGTTGAAGGCAAACAGGTGCGCATTAACCCTGCTGAAGAAGTCGTCGCCGAAATGCGCCAGCTCTACGATCGCGGTGTGCGCAACTTTTGGTTTACCGATGCCCAGTTTATCCCCGCTCGCAAATTTATCCCCGACGCGATCGCCCTGCTGCGGGAAATCCTGAAAGCAGGCATGAAGGATATTCACTGGGCAGCCTACATCCGTGCCGACAACCTCACCCCCGAATTGTCTGAGCTAATGGTGCAAACGGGGATGAACTACTTTGAAATCGGCATTACCAGTGGCTCCCAAGAACTGGTGCGGAAAATGCGCATGGGCTACAACCTGCGAACGGTGCTGCAAAACTGTCGTGATTTGAAAGCCGCCGGGTTCAACGCCCTCGTTTCTGTGAATTACTCCTTCAATGTCATTGACGAACGCCCTGAAACGATTGCCCAGACCATTGCCTACCACCGCGAACTGGAACGCATTTTTGGTGCAGATAACGTTGAGCCAGCCATTTTCTTTATTGGCCTGCAACCCCACACCCATCTTGAGGCATATGCCCTCGAGCGCGGCATTCTGCGCCCCGGCTACAACCCCATGAGCCTCATGCCTTGGACTGCTAAGAAATTGCTTTGGAACCCCGAACCGATGGGATCCGTCTTTGGGGAAGTGTGCCTTGCGGCTTGGCGCCTCAATCCCAATGACTTTGGCCGCACCGTCATGGATCTACTGGAGGAGCGCTTTGGCTGTGCCCCCTTGGCGGAGGCCTTGTCTGCGCCTCTTGAGGAACGCCCTTTGGTGCATCGTTAAAAAAAGCGCGATAAAATGACCATTCCCCCTTAGAATGTTTCCTAGATCATTTCTGGCAATGAGTTAGTAAACAGAGGAAGGGATCAGGTGGTTAGAGTCGCTATCAATGGTTTTGGGCGCATCGGTCGGAACTTCATGCGTTGCTGGTTACAGCGGAAAGCCAATAGCAAGCTAGAGATTGTAGGCATCAACGATACCTCCGATCCCCGCACCAATGCCCATTTGCTGAAGTATGACTCAATGTTGGGCATTTTCCACGATGCCGAAATCAGTGCTGACGACGACTGCATCTATGCCGGTGGCCATGCGGTCAAATGTGTGTCCGATCGCAACCCTGAAAATCTGCCCTGGAGCTCCTGGGGAATTGACCTCGTTATTGAGGCCACGGGGGTCTTTACCAGCCGCGAGGGCGCGAGCAAACACTTAAGTGCAGGGGCAAAAAAAGTTCTGATTACCGCGCCCGGCAAAGGCAATATCCCCACGTATGTGGTCGGGGTGAATCACCACACCTACAATCCCAGTGAAGACATCGTCAGCAATGCCAGTTGCACCACCAACTGCTTGGCGCCGATTGTCAAGGTGCTCCATGAAACCTTTGGCATTCAGCAGGGGATGATGACGACGACCCACAGCTACACGGGGGATCAACGCCTACTCGATGCCAGTCACCGCGATCTGCGGCGGGCACGGGCAGCAGCGATGAACATTGTGCCCACCTCTACGGGGGCTGCTAAGGCAGTCGGATTGGTGATTCCCGAGTTGCAAGGTAAGCTGAACGGGATTGCCCTGCGGGTACCCACCCCCAATGTTTCTGTAGTGGACTTTGTTGCTCAGGTGGAAAAACCCACCATTGCTGAGCAGGTGAACCAAGTGATCAAAGAAGCCTCTGAAACCACCATGAAGGGGATTATCCACTACAGTGAATTGGAACTGGTGTCTTCCGACTATCGCGGTCACAACGCCTCCTCGATTTTGGATGCGTCCCTCACGATGGTGATGGGGGGCAATCTAGTGAAAGTGGTGGCTTGGTACGATAACGAGTGGGGCTATAGCCAGCGGGTTCTGGACTTGGCAGAGCACATGGCCGCTCACTGGGCTTAGTCGTTTCATTTTAAGGATTGGTTCGCAACTCACGATGCAAGATAAATCGATGTTAATGATTCCGGGTCCGACGCCGGTACCGGAGTCAGTTCTTCTGTCCCTCAGCAAACATCCCATTGGCCATCGCAGCGGTGACTTTAGCGAGATCATGGCGGCGGTGACGGCAGGGTTGAAATGGCTGCATCAGACTACGAACGATGTGCTGATTTTGACCGCCAGTGGCACAGGGGCAATGGAGGCCGGGATCATTAACTTTCTCAGTGCGGGCGATCGCGTCCTTGTGGGCTGTAACGGTAAGTTTGGCGATCGCTGGGGGGAAGTGTGCGATGCCTACGGCCTCAAAACCGAGCGCATTAGCGCCCCTTGGGGACAACCCCTCAACCCCGATGACTTCAAAGCCGCCCTTGAGGCGGACAGTGCCAAAACGATTAAGGCGGTCATCATTACCCACAGTGAAACCTCCACAGGGGTGATCAACGACTTAGAGGCGATCAACCGCCATGTCAAAGCCCACGGCCAAGCCCTGATCATTGTGGATGCCGTCACCAGCCTAGGAGCAGTCAATGTCCCCGTTGATGAGTGGGGGTTGGATGTAGTTGGCTCTGGCTCCCAAAAGGGCTATATGATTCCGCCGGGGTTAGCCTTTGTTAGTGTGAGTGCCAAGGCATGGGAAGCCTACAAAACCGCTACACTACCGAAGTTCTATCTTGACCTTGGCAAATACCGCAAAGATGCCGCCAAGAACACAACCCCCTTTACGCCACCGGTGAATCTCTTCTTTGCCCTGAAGACCGCACTGGAGATGATGCAAGCGGAGGGCTTAGAGAATATCTTTGCCCGTCACCAGCGCTTGATGCAGGCCACCCGCGCCGCCATGAAGGCGCTCAACTTGCCCCTCTATGCGCCAGATCACTGTGCCAGTCCCGCGATTACGGCGGTGGCACCCCAAGGGGTGGAGGCCGAAAAGATTCGCAGCCTGATGAAAAAACGCTTTGACATTGCCCTAGCTGGCGGTCAAGATCATCTCAAGGGGCAAATTTTCCGAGTCGGTCACTTGGGCTTTGTCAGCGATCGCGATATTTTGGCAGCCATCAGTGCGCTTGAAGCCGTGCTTGGCGAATTGGGGTACAGCAACTTTAGCCCCGGCGCTGGGGTAGCCGCCGCCAGTCGTGTATTGACCACGGCCTAAGTGATGGAGCCTTGGTTACAACCACTGGCCGTCCAGCAGGCACGACGCATTTGCGCCAGTTTTCAACAGTGGACAGGGCGATCGCTCCTGCCGCATCCTGCTGAGGATGATTTGGGTTTGGCGCAACAGTTGTTCCACTGGTCACAACCAGTGCTGTCCCACGGCTGTGAGACGGATCCCGTTCTCAACTATGGCAACCACGCCGCTCTCACCCTGTGGGAACTCTCTTGGCCAGAACTGGTGCAACTGCCTTCGCGGTTGACGGCGGAACCCATGGCTCAAGAAGAACGCGCGAGACTTCTTGCTGCAGCAGCCCGCCAAGGCTATGCCAACAACTACAGTGGTGTTCGCATTTCTCGTTCTGGGCGGCGGTTTCGCATTGAAAATGCTTGGATTTGGACGGTTTTGGATGAGACGGGCAATCCCATAGGACAAGCAGCAACGTTTAATCAATGGCAGTTCCTGTAGCATTGATCTAACCACTCGCGTGTAAGTTGCTGTACAAGGTTGTCCATGAAAGAACTCCTTGCCCATTGGTTGCATCAGGTTCAAGCCTTCCGCTATCATCGCCGCACGCCAGAAAGCCTCAATCAATTGATTCGCATACTGTATGCTGAATCCCATTTGAATGTTCCCTATGTGGTCTTGATTGTTACGTCCTGCGCAATCGCCACCTTTGGTTTGCTCGCCAACAGTGCCGCTGTGATTATTGGGGCGATGGTGATTGCACCGCTGATGCTGCCGATTCGCGGATTGGCCTTAGCCGCTCTCATTGGCGACTTCAAGATGTTTCGTGAGGCAGCGATTGCCTTGATTGTCGGCACCCTCATGGCCATTGGCATGTCTTGGACGATTGGTGTCATGGTGGGTCTTGAGATCTATGGCAGTGAGATCATGGCCCGCTCCCAACCCAATCTGCTGGACTTGGGCATTGCGGTGGCCGCAGGTGCCGTGAGTGCCTATGCGGTGGCGGAACCCCGTGTTTCAAACACCTTGGCGGGGACAGCGATCGCCGTTGCGCTCATGCCGCCCGTTTGCACCGTTGGCCTTGGGATAGCGCAGTTGAATACGAGTCTGAGTGTGGGTGCAACGCTGTTATATTTCACAAACCTGTTAGGAATTACGCTGGCCTGCATGGTAGTTTTTGTCATTGTGGGCTATATCCCTCTGCACCAAGGGCGCCGTCCCCTCACCATTGCCGCTGCCCTCACCGGTCTGTTGGTGATTCCCCTTGCCATTAGCTTCAGTCGGCTCATTGAACAAGCGCGGTTGCAACAGCAAGTACGAGAGGCGCTCATTCGCGGAACGCTGACATTTCAACGCCTCGATCTGTTGGGCATGGAGACGAATTGGGTCAGTAACCCACCCGTGATTCGGGTCAATGTGCGTGCCCGCGAGCCGGTCACCCCAAAACAAGTGGCACTCATGGAAGAGTTTATCCAACAGCGGATGAATCGCTCTTTTCGTTTAGTCCTACAGGTGTCTAGCATTGAAGAGGTCACCTCAGGGGAGCCGTTGCCCTAATTTTTTGAGCGTTAAGCCAAAATGTTAGACTATTGAGATTGCAGCTGATCTTTGGTTGCATCTGTCTTTTGTCAACGCTTCCCATTGACGCATGAGTGACTTTCTCCCCTACGCCTATCTCAACGGTCAGTTTGTTCCCTTTGCAGAGGCCAAAATTTCTGTGGCCACCCATGCCCTCCACTACGGAACAGCCGCCCTAGGAGGCTTGCGCGGTCTCCCCAATCCGGCCAATTCCAAGGAAATTCTCCTCTTTCGGCTGGAGGATCACTGTCGTCGCCTCAGTCGCAGTGCCCACTATTTGGGCTATGAATTGCCCACCAGCGAGATTAAGTCGAAAATTGTTGCATGGGTGCAAAAAAACCAACCCAGCGTGCCCTTCTATATTCGGCCTTTGGTCTATACCTCTGGGCTAGGCATTGCGCCACGGCTCCATGACATTGAGAAGGATTTTCTTATTTACGGCATGCCCCTTGGCGATTACCTGTCAGCTGCAGGCGTTACCTGTCGCATTAGTTCATGGCAGCGGCAGTGCGATCGCTCCTTCCCGTTGCGGGGCAAGCTGACCACCTCCTATATTGTCTCGGCACTAGCAAAAACAGAGGCTGTTTCCTCTGGCTTTGATGAGGCGATTCTCCTCAACGATCAAGGGAAAGTCTGTGAAGCGTCGGGGATGAATCTCTTCTTGGTGCGGGATGGGCAATTGATTACGCCGAGCGTGGATCAGGATATTCTGGAGGGGATTACGCGCCGCAGTGTGATTGAACTAGGGCAAGCAGCCGGTGTCAAGGTGATTGAGCGGCCTGTGGATCGTACGGAACTGTTGATCGCCGATGAGGTCTTTTTGACCGGCACGGCTGCGCGAATTGTGCCCGTCAGTCGGATTGAGACCTACACGCTGCCGAGCGATCGCCCCCTGACACGCCAACTGCAAAAACAATTACAGGCCATTGTTGAAGGCCGGGAGCCACAGTATCGCCACTGGGTTGATGTCATTCCCCTCTAGCTCAAAGGTTCGTAATCCGCTTAGGTGAGGTACTTACACAGACTTAATTCAGTTCCTTTCGGGTTCCAATAGACCTCATCAAAGATGGCATAGATCAAAAATAAGCCCCGACCACATTCACAGTCGGCGGCTGGCAACAACTCATCAGCGGTCTCAGAAACATTACTAGGAGGAGAGAAACCATCCCCCTGATCTGTAATCACCCACCAGCATTGATCGGGAGAAAAGGTATAACGGACAGACACCAGCTTTTCGGGATTGAGTTGATTGCCGTGGCGAGCCGCATTGACGAGGGCTTCTTGGAGACCTAGCCTAATTTCATCTTTGTACTGGGGGGGAAGATCACTGAGTAGAATCTCTAGGATGGGTTGGAGAAAAAGTGTCGAGGGAAATGCTAGGGTTTGCCACTGAGGCGCAACGTACATTAACGTCATAGACGGCATAACCCGCGAAGGATAACTGGGCAGCGGGATACAGTTCCGAGACTGACGAGAGTCATTGGCGGATAACCGAACCCCTCTTCCTCTAGCTTAGCAAGGGAGTTGTTGCTCGCACAACCGCTGCCTGTCCTGCCAATGATTCAGTCCACTAGTGCAGGCGATCGCCAAAATAGCGGCGGTAAAGATCACAGCGCACCTTAGCTAAATTTCCCTCTAGGGTAATCAGTCCCAAACTGTGGAGCTTAAAGCCAACAGTGCTGTCCACGACACTGCCACTCTCCACTTGCAAAATATTCCTAAAAGCAGGCACCAGTTCCGCCTGCTGCTGGAGATGCCACCACTGCCGCCGCAGGTGATCTCGATATAACCCCGTTTCTGAGGCCGCATTGGCTATTAACGCCTGCCATGTCAAGTCTTGGCGAGCAAGATGGTAAAGGCTCAGGCGAATCAGATAGGGATGCCCCCCCACCAAGTGCTGAAGTTCTTGGATCTGCGCCTCTGAAAGGGTCAAACCATGGAGGCGACACAACTCGGCGATTTGTTCTTGATTAAATTCGGGCAGGTCAACGGCTAAGCCAACGTTAAAGGGGGACTGGTTGATGTCAAGGGGAATATAAACCTCGGTGCCATGAACCACAATTAAGCGCAGGTTGCGCCAAATATCGCGGTTTTTGCCCTCTTCATGCCATGCCCGCAACAAGCCAAAGAAGTCACTGGCCACTTCCGGATACTCAAACACCCGATCCACTTCATCGAGACCCAAGACAAGGGGACGACCCTCAAACTGTGTCCCCGCTTTTTGGCAATTGGGTAAGAGATACTCCTCAAAGTAGGCGGTACAGTTGTATTTACTGCCAAAAATGTCATCCCAATACTCATTGAGGCGGTTTTCTAGCCCTAATCGCCGCCCCACACTGGCACAGAGCCAGCGCAGGAGTTTTTCCAAATCACTGAAGACTTGGGCATCCGCCAGCTGAAAACTGAGGGGAACAATGCCATAGCCCTCTTGGGTCGCGCGGTACAGCAGCCGTGCCATGAGTGAGGTTTTGCCCATTTGACGGGGGGCTTTGATGCGAATCAGGGAGCCGGGTTGCAAGAGGGTTTCACGACAGCGTTGCTCGATGGGGGGGCGCTCAATATAAAACGCCGAGGCCACTTCCACCTGCCCTTCTGGGAGTTCTGGCTCAGCCACGGGAACAGGCGCACCATCACCCACCAATGTGCCAATTTGCGCAGATTCAGCAATGGTTTCTTGGGCGGCATCGCTACTGGTGGCTACAGGGGCAGTAGTCGCATTCACCAAGTCGAGAATCTCTTGCAGCAGGGTGTCGGTGTCCGCTGGCGATCGCCAGAAGCGCTGTTGTAGGCGATGCAGGTAGCCCCGCAACTCATAGTTCAAGGGCATATCTAGCGGAAAATTGACCCGTACCGGCAGAATAAAGGGACGGCGATCGCTCCGTTGGGCTTGCAACTGCTTGACCGTGCGGACTTCCTCAAGCACCATTTCACTTTGCGCCGCCGTTTGTGAGAGCAACAGAACAAAGAAATCACACCGCTTTAGCTCCTGATCAATCCGCTGTGCCCATGCCTCCCCAAGGCGGATACTTTGGCTGGCCATAAAGGGTTGGTGACCCGCTTTTTGCAACACCTCTTGGAGGGCACTGGCCAACTGCAAATCGGTGCCGTCACTGGAGTGACTGATAAAAACATGGCGACCTTGGTTGGAAAGGGCGGCGGTGGCTGCCGCTGGAGAGGACACTGGTTTCGGTTCGGTGACTTGTGGCGGCAGCGGGGAAACAGCGGGTAGTGGACGGGGCGGCACTGTAGAAGCACCCTGATCCTCCCTTGGCGATCGCGCAGCGCGCCCTTCGGGCGATCGCCAGAGGTCTTGAACGGGAGTTTTGAGAAATTTGCCAAGGCGAAACCAAAAGGATCTGGGCACCTCCACCTGTTGCAGACTGGCAAGGGCATCGGTAGCCGTGGCAAAGCGCTCGTAGGGAGAAGGGTGAATTAGTTTATTGACAAACTGCACTAGGCGATCGCTCACTGGTTCAGCAGCTTGCCAACACCAACAACCGTAGGGGTCTTGGGTGAGTTGCAGAGGACTCAACCCCGTCAATGCCTGTACCGCCACCATCCCCAAGGCATAGAGATCGCTGGCCGGACGCGGACGCCCTTGGGCTTGCTCTGGGGCCATATACCCTGGTGTGCCAATGGCAATTGTCTGTGGATTGGTCTCTCCCACCAAGGTACCGCCACCAATGGAGACCCCCATCTCCTTCACTGCCCCAAAATCAATGAGCACTAAGCGGTGATCCGATTGGCGACGAATCAGATTATCGGGTTTAATATCGCGGTGGATAACACCACATTGATGCACAAAGGCCAAAACCCGCAGGGCATCTTGGAGCAACGCCATCACCCGTGCCTCTGACCACGCACAGCCCGGCAACAATTCCTGCCGTAGGACTTGACCCTCAATGAAGTCTTGGACAAGGTAAAACTCGTTGTCCTCCTCAAAGTAGGCAAGGAGGCGGGGGATTTGCTCGTGACTGCCCAGCCGCTCTAGAATTTGTGCCTCCCGCTGAAAGAGCGATCGCGCCAAAGGGAGAAAGGCCGCATCCGTACGGGCGGGGCGCAGGTACTTAACCACACACTTGGCACGAATGGGGCGATGAACATCCTCAGCAAGAAACGTTTGGCCAAAGTTCCCAGCCCCCAAGACTCGAATGAGTTTATAGCGCCCGCCAAGGGTTTTCCCGATCATGATAATTATCTTTCACCGGCTTCTCCTCGTTGATATATCTTGACACAGCCTTTCCCTGCTCCACCATGACAGTGTTCCCTTGATACAGCGGCTATTCAGCAGTAAAGACGGCGTACAGCACAGGAGATAGGAAAACCAGCCCTGCACCCCCAGAAATTACAAAGGACGAGATAAAACGACTCGTTGCCGTCATCATCGGATCAATCACTAGACTGATCACAAGGCTCAGCAGGAAACAGCCCATGCTCCCTAGGATCGGAAAGAGGGCGGTCATGATCGCTGCCTGTTTGGTATCGGCGTCTTGGATGAAGCTAATCCTAAAAAGGAGCAGCGCAGTGACCAGTAGCCAAGGCAGGATAGCTCCCAAAGGGACAGCCCAATAGCTCCAGAGGGAGATGCGCCGCCAATGGGCAATCAAGGTCAACCCTAGCGCCCCAAGGAGGAGGAGCAATAGCAGCAACAGGAGTGAACGATTAGAGGTCATAAAGATACTCCCTGTCCGACGATGAGGTTCAGGAAACGGGGGCGATCGCGCTGGAATTAACAGCGACAACAATGGCAGTATTCAGTAACTGATAGAGGGTATCCGATAGGGTTTCGTATTCCGTTTGGCTGTCACCGCTAAAGGTCAGATCATTCCACGACCCCATGCCGCCAAAGACCCAAGCCACCTCTACGGCACTCAGGAGTTGTTGGCAAAGCTCGGCTAAGCGACTCACTGGCCAAGGCCTTTCCTCCCCCGTGAGTGAACCACAGCTATTGAGCATTTGTCGGGCAAGGTCAAAGGTGCGGGCAAAGGTCTCTTGGTCATGGTTAGCCGCAAACTCAGTCATTCGGTCGAGGTGAGTCAGTAACTCTGCACGGATGGTGTCTGGGGGAATCGTTCTCATCGGCGAGGCTAAGCGGGGATGATTGCAGAGAATACGCCCATAGGCCACCTCCCAGCGTTGATCGCGTTCACTCCACCGCCAGCGGCTCCGCCAATAATCACACCCCGTGGACTTCACCACCTCAACTAACCAGTGGCCACCACCGCCGGGAAAGACAATCGCTATGCGATCGGGAATCTCTGGATTTTGGGAGGCTTCGTAGAATAACTGCAAGGCTTCAGCACCCTCCCCCCGCAGGCGTTCCAACCAAGTCATGGGGTCAGGGGCATAGGGCATTTGCCGCCACGAGGAATCCTCTTTACGCAGATCAAGAAATGTCGCGGGCTGGGGGAACTCCAACTCCTCCCTTGAGGGGTCATCGGCAGCGATTGCCCCTAGGACAGCATTTCCCCAAAGAACTAGGTTGATATCTTGGGCGATGGATTCTTGCATTTGGCACCTGAAGGGGGCTTTATAGCGTTAGCGGAATAATTTGACCAAAGAGGCCGAGGCTCCAGATGGTTTGAATTGGCAGTTCGGTTACAAAGAGGGTGGCGACGCCAAGGTTATAGGATTGGGTGTTGTAGGCGATGTAGCGTTCAATGTCTTCTGCTGGGCGGGATTCCAGTTGATCGCAGACTTCTAAAGCCACTTGGGCGATCGCGCTATCGCGATTGATGATCTCTGGACACACTTGAGTCAAAAGGAAGGTATTGATTTCCGCTGCGGCGCGGCGTTGATAGTCGGCAGGGGTGGGATTCGTCAGAACCGCCGCAATGATCCCCAAGAGCAAGAAGGCGCCACCGCCCCACCAAAGAGGGCGTGCCATGACTTGGGAAAGGAGAGGCACTTTCATAGGAGAGTTCTCTATGCTATGCTAGAGGACTAGCTCAGGAAGCATGGCGAGCGTAGCCAAGTGGTTAAGGCAGTGGATTGTGGTTCCACCATTCGTGGGTTCGAGTCCCATCGCTCGCCCTTTATTCTAGTGGATGATGTACCGAGCGGGTGTATCCGTGACACGACGGCTACTGTGGGGATGTCTGGTACTGTTGTTGAGCCTGCTGCTGGTTGCCTGTGGCGGTGATGAGCCTCGCCAAGGGGATGACAGTATTGTCATTGGTACCACGGCTCGCCTGCGCACCCTAGACCCCGCTGATGCCTACGAAAATTTGGCGGGACTGCTGCTGTTGAATTTGGGCGATCGCCTCTATACCTACGAAGGCAAAGACCTCATTCCCCAACTGGCCACAGCGCTACCTGAAGTGAGCGAGGATGGCCTGACTTACCGCATTCCCCTGCGGCGGGGGGTTCGCTTTCACGATGGCACACCGTTTAATGCAGCCGCCATGGCCTTTTCCCTTGAGCGATTTATGAATAGTGGTGGCCAACCCGCCTCCCTCTTGGCCGGGCGCGTTAAGGAAATTCAGGCGATCGCGGAGGACTTACTGGAAATTCGCCTCAAGGAACCCTTTGTGGCTTTTCCCCATTTGTTGGCCTTTAGCGGCTTGTGTGCCGTTTCGCCGACGGCCTATGGTGCAGCGGGCGATGGCTTTTTGCCGACGCAGTTTGTGGGCACAGGCCCTTACCGTTTAGCGGCCTACAGTACCGATGGGGTACGCCTTGAACCCTTTGCCGACTATTGGGGAACCAAGCCCCAAAATACGGGGATTCGCCTGCAAATCTTTTCCAGTAGCGCTAATCTCTACAATGCCTTTCGCACGGGGGCAGTCGATGTGGCGATCGGTGCGCTCGATCCCAATCAAATTCGCGCCCTCAAGACTCAAGCAGCAACAAAGCACTGGCAGGTCATTACCGGGGCAGGTAATGCTGTCACCGTCTTAAGCATTAATTTGCGCCAGCCCCCTTGGGATCAATTGGCGGCGCGGCAGGTGTTGGCCGCCAGTGTCAATCGTCAACGCCTCGCGGAACGGGTCTTTTTGGGGGAAGCAGAACCCCTGTACTCGCTGGTGCCCAGTTTATTTCCTGAGAGTGAGCCTGTTTTTCGCGATCGCTATGGAGACGGCGATTCGAGCCAAATAGACCACTGGTTGGAGAACACGACCATTTCACCACAGCAGCCCTTGGTGGTCAACCTTTGGTACCGTGCCAATGTTCCCAGTAATGTCTTGGCGGCAACGGTTCTTAAAGCCTCATTAGAGCGGGATTTGGGCGATCGCGTGCAGGTGCAATTGGACAGCGCTGACTCGGCTACGATCTACCGCAATTTAGACAGTGGGGCTTACCCCTTGGTCTTGCTCGATTGGTATGGTGATTTTTACGATGCTGATAACTACCTTGAACCCTTCCTGAGTTGCGATCGCGGTTCTGTGGAAACAGGCTGCGACAGTGGTGCCAGTGCGGCGTGGGGATCCTTTTTCTACAGTCCTGAGGCCAATGACCTCATTGTTGCCAGTCGCCGTGAGGTCAATCCCCAACGCCGTGGACAGCTCTTGCGCCAGCTTCAGGAACTCAATGCCGCGGCAGTTGCTTTTATACCCCTGTGGCAGAGTGAAACCACCCTCTTTGCTCAAGGGAACTTGCACGGTTTAACACTGGATGTCAACCAACTCTTTGCCTTTGCGCCCCTTCGGAAAAACCTATGAGTCCCCGCAAACAACGCTTGGATAGTCTTCTGGTGGAGCGGCACCTGTGTGAGAGCCGCCAACAGGCACAACGCTGGATTCGCGCTGGGGAAGTGCAGGTCAACCATGTCCCCATTGATAAGCCGGGCACGCTGGTGGCAGTGGATGCCACCATTCAGGTGAAGGCAAAAGCCGCCTATGTTTCGCGGGGGGGTGAAAAACTTGCCCATGCCCTAGGGGTCTTTCCTGTGGTGGTGCGCGATCGCGTGTGTTTAGATGGCGGTATTTCCACGGGCGGCTTTACGGATTGTCTGTTGCAAGCGGGCGCCAAACGGGTCTATGGCATTGATGTCGGCTATGGCCAAGTGGATTGGAAACTGCGCCAAGACCCGCGCGTTATCCTCAGGGAACGCACCAACCTGCGCTATTTAACCCCCGCTGATCTCTACACTGACGATGCGCCCCGCCCCGATCTCGGCGTGGTGGATCTCTCTTTTATTTCCCTGACTAAAGTTTTACCCGCCCTATGGGAATTACTGCTGCCGCCGCGAGAGCTAATTGCCTTAATTAAGCCGCAATTTGAAGTGGGGCGCGATCGCCTCGGCAAACATGGTGTGGTGCGCGATGCCAAGGCGCGTCAAGAAGCCGTGGATCAGGTGATTGCCGCCGCCGAAGCGTTGGGGTGGCAGTGCCACGGTGTGACTCCCTCGCCGATTTTAGGGCCTGCGGGCAATCAAGAGTTCCTCGCCTATTTTTTCTGTCGTGCTGTGGAAAATGCTTCCCTAGAGAACGAGATGGTATCATCATCCTGACAAAAATGATGGCTTTTCGAGAATGCAGCAAGTGGCACCGTTTATTCCTCCTTGGGCAAAATGGCTCAATGGCATCTTTTTGGTGTGCCTAGGACTGGGCATTCTTGCCTTTTGTGGCTACCTTTATTACTTTCATGAGACGTTGATACTGTACGCGCCGTTTCTCCTGCAGGCGGCAATTACGACGTTTTTGATCTCAGTCTTTAGTTTGCTGTTGGCGGTCATCTTGGGGGCGATCGCCACCTGGGCGAGGTTGCATCCTGTCCCGCCATTGCGCTGGCTGAGTACGGTTTACATTGAATTTGTGCGCGGTACCCCAACCTTGGTGCAACTGCTGGTGTGGGGCTTTGGCATTGGTGGGCTCTTGAGTCAATGGGGTTTTGATCCTCGGCAAATTGCCTTTGATGTCATGACCGTGCTGCAAAGCAACCGCTTGGTGTCGCCGCTTTTTAACTACATTTTCTACGGCATTCTTGGCTTGGGCTTTAACTATGGTGCCTATTTGAGTGAGGTCTTTCGCAGTGGCCTAGAGGGGGTTCCCAAGGGACAAACAGAAGCCAGCCTCAGCCTTGGCCTCTCGGGTCGGCAAACCCTATGGCGGATTATTCTGCCCCAAGCCATTTTGATTATCCTGCCCCCCTTTACCAATAACTTCATTACGCTGATGCAGGACTGCGCCCTCTTGGTGGTGATTGGTGTGCCCGAACTGCAAAACATGACGAGCACCTTTGCCAATCCCATTACCGATCCGCAGCGGAAGCTCTTTATCTATGTCTTGGGTGCGATGTTCTACTTTGCCCTCTGTTTTCCTCTGTCACGGCTCTCCCGCTTCCTTGAGCAACGGTGGCAGCGATCAGCTATTTCATAATCAAAACCGTTATGAGTATGATATAGTAAGCATAGCTGTTAAAAAATGTGAACAGCTCTATTCAACCTGTCGTAGTTAGGAGTACGAGGTTTTCTATGTCTGACTGTCTGCGTGTTGGTCAGCCCGCCCCGGATTTTGAAGCGGTTGCTGTTTATGACCAAGAGTTCAAAACCGTCAAGCTCTCGGACTATCGCGGTAAGTACGTTGTTTTGTTCTTCTATCCTTTGGACTTCACGTTTGTTTGCCCCACAGAAATTGTCGCTTTTAGCGATCGCTACGATGAATTCGCCAAACTGAACACCGAAATCCTTGGCGTGTCTGTGGATAGCCAGTTCTCCCACTTGGCGTGGACGCAAACCGATCGCAAAGCTGGTGGTGTTGGCGATCTCAAATATCCCCTCGTGTCTGATCTGAAAAAAGAAATCAGCACCGCCTACAACGTGCTGACCGAGGAAGGGGTGGCACTGCGCGGTCTCTTCATCATTGACAAAGAAGGGATTATCCAACACGCAACGATCAATAACCTGGCCTTTGGCCGCAGCGTCGATGAGACCCTGCGGGTGCTACAAGCGATTCAATACGTCCAAGCTCACCCCGACGAAGTCTGCCCTGCGGGCTGGCAACCCGGCGACAAAACGATGAACCCTGACCCTGTCAAATCCAAAGTCTATTTTGAAGCGGTGGGCTAATTGCCCCTCTGTCTCAGACTGATCCGTGCTGTGAACCTGCCCTTGGGGTGGGTTCTTTTTTTGTCTCGCCAAGACCTGTGGGAAAACGTTAGGGTGGAACAGGAGGCCTTTTACCGAAGAGGGAGGCAAACATGACGGTCGATCGCCGCCTAATGCAAGCTGTAGAAACACTGGGGTACCGAGTGACCGCAGGGGATGTGGCGGGTACGGTGGGATTACCACTGCAAACGGCTGAAAAAGGATTAATGGCCTTGGCTGCCGATGTTGGCGGCACGCTACAAGTGGCCGAAAGCGGCGATATTGCCTACGTCTTCCCGAGAAATTTTCGCAGTATCCTGCAAGCAAAATACTGGCAACTGCGACTGCGGGCGGTGGCGCAGCGGGTTTGGGGTGTTGTTTTCTATCTGATTCGCATTTCCTTTGGTATTTTTCTCATTGTTTCGATAGTTCTGATTTTTCTGGCGATCGCCATCATTTTGATTGCCCTTTCCAGTCAAGGGCGAGACGGTGACGATCGCGGCCAAGGCGGCTCTTGGGGGGGCGGTGGCATCAATTTTTGGGTCTTTCCCGACTTTTGGTATTTCTTTGGCGATCCCTCTCCCCAGCGATCGCGCCCCCGGTCACAGGACAATGACGAGGAAATGAACTTCTTTGAGGGGGTCTATTCTTTCCTCTTTGGCGATGGCAATCCCAATGCCGACCTCGAAGAACGCCGCTGGCAACTCATTGGCCAAGTGATCCGCAACAATGGCGGGGCAGTCACGGCAGAGCAAATTGCCCCCTATCTCGATTTAGAAACAGATCCGGGGGACGATGAGTGGTATATGCTGCCGGTGCTCACCCACTTTAACGGTCGCCCCGAAGTCACAGAGACAGGGCAGATTATCTATCGCTTTCCTGAGTTACAAACGACGGCTCAAACTCGCAAAGGTCAACGGCAGACGCTTCCCCCCATCTTGGAAGAGCACCGCTGGCGCTTTAGTCGGGCACCCGCTTGGCAAATTATGGTGGCCATTGGCTTGGGCTGTGTCAATCTGATCGGGGCGCTGATGCTGTGGTACCTCTTGGGAGATGGGGCGATCGCCCAAGAACTGGGGGGGCTGGTGGCCTTTGTGGCCTCCATCTTTTGGATTTTGCTGGGCTATGGTATTGGCTTTTTGGGTATTCCCTTGGGGCGGTACTACTGGTTACTGTGGCAAAATCAACGCATTCGCGATCGCAATGCCCGCCGCTACCACTACGCCAATATTCTGACCAATCCCACACCGCAGTTGCGTGCCAAATTACGGGCAGCTCAAGCCTATGCCCAGCAGCGGCAAATCCGTGAACAGGATGTTATCTATCGCTCAGATCAGGATTTAGTGGAGCAGGAACTCGCCCAATCGGAAGCCATCGATCGCGAATGGTTACGCCGACTGGAATCGGAGTAGATCATGACCCGCTCCTCCCTGCGCCCAGCGGCTGCCACTGGAGATCTCAAGGCCATTCAAGCCCTCCTAGAAGCGGCTCTTGCTCCCAAGGGGATAACCGTCACGGTGAGCCAGCGGCGCGAATGTCTCTTGTTGCACCTCCAGTGTCCAACGAGTGTCCCAGCTGCAATTGTGCTAACGCTACTCGCTCGCGAACTGATCCACTGGCCAAGCTATGCCCACAGCAGCATCCTGATCACGGCCTGCCAAGACAGCCATGAACTCTGGGAAGAGGTGCTTGATCTCACCAGTCGCCATGAGTTACAACGCCTTGCCAAGGGGGAGCATCTACGTCAGACTCTCTCCCTCCCTTCTCCTCCTCGCAAGGAAGAGTTCGGCATTCCTGTCCAACCCCTCAGCACCAAAGATTGGCAAGTGATCGCGGCGGGGTTGGGTCTATCGCTCCTTCTTCTTACATCAGAGCAGGTGACGTTTTTGCTCAGTCCGCTGATTACCCTTGTTCACGAGGTGGGGCATACGGTGATGGCGTGGCTCTTTGGCTATCCAGCGGTTCCCGCCTTTGATTTTCGCTACGGTGGTGGTGTCACTCTCCATGGCGATCGCGCGGGTGGCATCGTCCTGCTCATTTATACGGGATTGCTGGCCTTGGTCTATTTCTACCGTCACAATCGGCTGACCCTTATTTGCCTTGGGGTCTTTACGCTGCTTTATACCCTTGTGGCCTTTAGTCCAGTCCATGAAATGCTCTTTGTAGCGATGGGGCATGGCTTTGAACTCATTTTTGCCGTCATTTTTCTCTACCGTGCCCTCAGTGGTTGGGGCTGCCGCTATCCCATTGAACGTCCCCTCTACGGTATGGTGGGGTTTTTCATTGTGTTTTTTAATATGCGCTTTGCCTGGCAGTTGCAGTTTAATCCTGTGTTTCGGGAGATGTACCTGATGGGCAAAGGGGGCATTGATCACGATTTTGTGCGTCTGGCTCGCGACTTTTTTCACACGGACTTAGCCACCGTGGTGGGGCTGTACGGCTTTTTTGTGGTTCTGACACCGGCGATCACCTTCCTGCTCTATCGTTATCGCCAGCTCATGCTGTACCTGTTCATTCGCCTCTTTATCTCTGAGGGCTAAAGGCTACACCCCTTGGCCACCACAGCAGGAGCCAAACTGGGGGAAGATAGATATGGCCAACCATTGGAAATTGCTCAGAAATGTCCCTGACCGTTGGGGCGATCGCCCCTTCCTTTGAACTGGCGGATGCTACGGGTGAGCGGGTGCGTTTGGCGGACTTTCAAGGTCAGTGGGTGATTCTCTACTTTTATCCCCGTGACAATACCCCCGGCTGCACCAAAGAAGCCTGTGCTTACCGCGATGTCAGTGCCACCTTGGGCGATCGCAACGTCGTTATCCTAGGCATTAGCCCCGATAGTGTCGCCTCCCACGCCAAATTTCAGCAAAAGCTTAACTTGCCCTTTCGTCTGCTGGCCGATGTGGACACCAGCGTTGCCCAAGCCTACGGCAGCTATGGTCCGAAAAAGTTCATGGGCAAGGAGTATCTCGGTGTTTATCGGGATACATTTCTCATCGATCCCACGGGCAAAATTGCGGCTATTTATCGGCGGGTGAAGCCCGATGCCCATGTGGCACAAGTGCTGGCGGATCTGGAGCAGCTGCAAGCGTGAATTGGTTCTGGCGAGTTGTCCGTTTTTTCCTGAAGCGATTCTGGCGGCACCCCTTTGTGGCAGTGTCGGTGATTGCCTTGACAGCGGGCGATCGCCTAATTTTGGTTCAACGCCGCGATACCGGCCAATGGTCACTGCCGGGGGGCATGATGGACTGGGGAGAAACGATTCTTGATACGGGTGCCCGCGAACTGGCGGAAGAAACAGGGCTGCGCCTCAAGAGCTTTGAAGGCCTAGTGGGGGTTTACTCTGACCCGAAGCGAGATCCCCGTGTCCATGCCGTGTGTATCGCGATCGCTGCCCGCGTTGTCGGTGAGCCGCAGGTTTTGGATGTCAAGGAAGTGCGTGCAGTACAAGCCTTTCCCCTCAGTGACCTCCCCTTAGCCGATCTCGCCCACGACCATGCCCAACAGTTACAGGACTATTTGAGTGGACATCTAGGATTGTCATGAACACCAAAGCTAGGTTGTTAAGTCTTATTTAACGACAGAGCACTTTCGTTGAATAGAGTCTAGGCTTATTTAACAAATCATAGATATGCCAACCGGCTATGGGGCGTGGGCTAACAGGATAGTATGCAATAACCCAAGTAGCTGGGGAACAGGTACAAGCTTTTATTCCCTTCCCCCTACTCCCCAAGCCTGCAGGCGCCGCTTCCAAACAATGAGCAGCGAAAAGTAGGGCAATTCCAATTCTGGATAGTCCCTAAGGGAGGCGTAAATCTGCTGTTTGGGGGTTGTTGCCCAAGTCACTACTGCTGCTTGATCGAACAAGTCTTGTTCCTTGAGCCAATGCCAGACGTGGCCATAGACCGATCGCACCTTCATCAACACCACCACATCCGCCCATGCCCATACCCGCCTCAAGTCCTCCACGTGGTACATTGCTGGCAAAATCGCTAGGCGATCGCTCCCCAAGGTCAGGGGCACCCCTAAGCTAGCCGCTGCAGCCAAAGGCGAGCAAATTCCCGGAATCACTTCAATCGCAATATGGGGGTCAAGGCTCTGGACGGCTGCCGCTAGATAGGAAAACGTACTGTAGAAACTGACATCCCCCTCAGAGACAAAGACCACATCAATGCCCTGAGCGAGGTAGGCATAGACTTGCTCTGCCGCCTTTTGCCATGCCTGTTCTAGAACATCTTCTGCAAGGACATAGGGGAATTCGAGGGGCAGATAAATTTGCTGGGGTTCTTTGTAGGGGGAAATGATCTCCTCGGCAATGCCGCGCCGTCTTTGTAGTCCCGCCGGAAAGGCAATCACCCTTGCTTGCTGTAAGCGTCGCCAACCCTTGAGGGTAATGAGTTCGGGATCGCCGGGGCCTACGCCAATGCCGCAAAGGGTGGCCATTAGCCCCATCCCCACCAGTGCCCCAGTTGATAGACACTGCCACTCACCACCCACGCCATCACCAAGGCATAGAGGGTCGCAAAAATCGTAAACTGCCCGCGTTTCGATTCACTCCAGAGGGTGGCAAGGGTGCTCAAGCAGGGGGTGTACAGGAGAGTAAAAAGCATAAAGCTGTAGGCCTGTAGGGGCGTTAAATCTTGGGCGATCGCCTGCTGTAACGAGGTACCCGAAAGGTGATAGATTACCGCCAACGCGCCAATCACAATCTCCTTGGCCACAAAGCCGACAATCAGGGCGATCGTCAGGGCAGGTGTAATGCCCACCGGTGCCAAAAGCGGCTGTAGCGCTATCCCCAGTTGACCCGCCCACGTTTCTGGACTTGAGGGCGTTGCATTCAGGGGTAAATGGGTCAATGCCCACACCACCAAGACACCTATCATAATGAAGCCCGCGGCTCGCGAGAGAAAATGCCGCACCTCCCCCCACGCCCGCAGAATCACCTGTCGCCCCGTCGGCCAGCGATAGGGGGGCAACTCCAGCAAAAAGGGATCCGTATTCGGGAAATAGCCCTGGAAACAGAGGGCAGTAAGCAAGGCCGCCAGAATACTCCAGCCATAGAGAGACAGCAGGACGACTGCCCCCCACTGCGGGGGAAACAAACAGGCAATGAGAAAGACAAACACCTGTAGCCGCGCTGAGCAGAGGGAAAAGGGAATGATCAGCATCGTCAGTAGCCGCAGCCCCGGCGAGCGAATAATGCGGGTGGCCATCAGGGCGGGGACATTGCAGCCAAAGCCCATCAAGCTGAGGACGAAACTGCGTCCATCTAAACCCAAGCGTGCCATCAGGCCATCCATCAGGTAGGCGGCACGGGCAAGGTAGCCACTGTCCTCAACGATCGCCATCACAATAAAGAAGATGGTGACTAAGGGCACAAACGCTGCCACCGTGGTCATACCGCCATAGATGCCCTCAATGAGCAAACTGCTGAGCAAGGGGGGCAGCCCCGCAAGGAATGGCTCCAGCACCTGTCCCTGAAAGGCTTCAAACGCATCACTAAGCCAGCCTTGAACCCCCAGCCCTAGCACCCATACCACTTGAAAGACAAGGTATAGCCCTACAAAAAAGAGGGGCAGTCCCCACAAAGGGTGTAGCAACCAGTGATCCAACTGTTCTGTTAGTCTGCGAACGGTGCGACTGGGGAAAGTAACAGTGCCCGCCAATAGGGGCGCGATCGCCCCCGGTTCAATTTCTGGCAACGTTGGCTTGAAGAGCGGGGCTTGGGGAATCGGTGCTTCCTTGAGGGCATGGCAAATCGTTTCGTAGGCCTCCCAATAACCACCACCATATTTGGCACTCAGGGCCACCACCGGCACCCCAAGGCGATCGCTCAATTTCTCGGTATCAATCTGAATCCCCAGTTGCCGCGCTTCATCGGCCATATTCAGGAGCACCACCATTGGTAGTCCCCAAGCCTTCACCTGAAGGGCTAAGCGCAATTGATGCTGAATCTGACTGGCATTGAGAATAACCAACACCAGCCGCACCGGCACCCGTTGGAAAAACTCACGCACAAGGGTTTCATCGGCAGCCGTCCCCGCCAGATCGTAGATGCCCGGCAAATCCACCAGTTTAACCATTTCACCATTGAGGGAAATCTCGGCTTCTGCTAAGTCCACCGTAATCCCCGGCCAGTTGCCTACATGGGCACGGGCAGCGGCAATGCGATTGAAAAATGTGGATTTACCAGTGTTCGGGAGGCCAAGAAGGGCGATCGTGCTTAGGGTCATTGGCGCGGCTGTGAGGATTGCAATTCAAAGGTACCCGTGTCGCCACTATTCAGGGGAATGAGCAGACGACTCAGGAAGCGGCCATCCTCTAATTTATACATATCGAGGTTATAGCCTAGGCGTTGACACAGGTTAAAGCAGACTTTGAGGTGTCGTCCGGGGGGCTGATCAAGGCTGGAGGGAGCAAGCCAGTCGAGATGTTCGAGTTGGTGCAGTTTAATGAGTAACTGTGGCTCTATTTCCCCATTGTCGGTGATTGACAGTTCCAGCCAAGACTGCATTTTGCCCCCCTGACCCATGCCTTCAATTTGTTGGCACCAGATGTCAATGCGGCCTTGGGAGGGCGATCGCTGGCAGGCAAAAAGCAACAACTCGTAAAGGATTAACTCCAGCTTGCTAATGTCACCATTGAGGGTGAGGACAGGTTGATTGTGAACTTGAATCCACAGTTGTTTGCGCTGCTTCCAATTTTCGATGCGATCCATCACTCGCTTGAGGAGCACCGCTAGGCCTGCTGTGTCAGTCGTTTTGTCCAGTTGCCATACCTCATGACTCAAGAGGGGATGGAGGGATTCCAACTGGGTTTGCAGGAGTGTGCCCAACCGCCGCAGCAGGGGAGCCGCCTCAGGGTGTTGCTGAACCCATTGCGTCAACTGATGGCAGAGACTCGCAAGTTGACTATAGACCTGTTCAAGGCGACGGTGCTTGTACCAGTTGAGGGTTTCAAGGGTTTGCCAGCCTTGGGTGAGCATTTGAATGAGGGAAGTACTGCGGTGTGCCCAAGCCAAATGGTTGACAAGGGTAAGGAAGGCCTCTAGGTGCAAGGTTGACCACCGGCGATCGCGGCGATCGGCGACAATGAGAACCCCAGAGGGTTCGTATTCCGGATCAGTGCGCAGGGCGATCGCCAAAATTTGGCCAATGTCTGGTCCTGAGAGCCATTCCCGCGTACGCGGATCCAGTTCTAGGGCTGTGGTTTGAATTAACCAAGCGTAGGGATTGCTGGTGACATCGGCTTGGGAGGCCATCAGGGCACTGTGGATCAGCGGATCCTCATAGAGGGCAATCTCAGCATCGTTGTGAATGGCAAATTTGGGATGGCCGGGGGGCGGCGCCACAATCGAACCAACCGTCTGACCGGGTCGCCAAGTCACTAAGGCCACAAGGGGCACCTGCATCAAGTTCATCAGTTGCTGCAAGCCCGTCAGTTCAATGCGCTCGAGGTTTTGGGTGCGTTGCAGTGCCGTAAAACCCGCCAACATCGCTGATCGCACCTGCTCCTGCTGCGTATTGGTGGTTTGCAGTTGCCACTGATGGCTAATGAGGCCAAGGGTGCGCGCCACCTCTTGGATCAGGGTTTGCTGACTTTTGCTCCAAACTGTGGGTTCAGTGCGCCCCACTAACAGCAGTGCTTCCAAAGAATGGCCGGGGGTGGTGGTTGCCACTAGAAGGGACTGAATATGCAGCTTGCCGAGAACCTCTTTCCAAGAGTAGAGGCGCAGTTCATGGCTGTAGTCCTCAAGGGCAATGGCTGTGGTTGCTGTTTCCAGAAGTTGCCAATCCATTTTTTGTAATGGCGGGAAGGGCGGATGGCGATCGCGCCCCCGGGGCGCTGGATACTGAAATAGGACATCAAACGCTTGGGTCAGGGAGTTGTAGCTTAACAAAAAGACCCACTGTGCCCCTAAATCTGCCGCTAACCTTTCGCCCGCATGCTGGAGCACCCGCTTCCAGTCCTGCTCATCACAAATCGCTTGCGCCAACTCACTCACCAAGCTTTGGGCATGCTGGGTCTGTGCTAGGAGGTGCTCGAGGCGTTCAGTGGGGGCGGCTAGGGCCAATAGCTCTGCGGTGACTTGGAGGAGTTTCTTCTCGTTGTCATTCCAAGGGTAAGGCTCACTGCGCTCGAATGTGAGAAAGCCCACGACATCCGTGCCCACCACAATCGGGGTCGCCACTAGGGCACGGCAATTCAGCATTTGCATTAACCGTAAGGGTGCGGTAGCACTGACCACACTTTGACTATCGCTGACACTCACGGTTTGGCCGCTGGCAAGGGCAGTATAACAACCTGCTAACTCCTGCTGCGTAATCGCTAAGGGTTGCCGCTGGCTCTCGCGGCTCTGGAGTTTACCAACGGTGTAACTGCGCCGCCGATAGAGGGGTTGCTCCAAATCTCGCCAAAAAAGGCTGGTACGTTGAGGTTGACAGAATTGGTGCACTGCCAGCAACAGGGCTTCAATGCGTTGACCCAAGCTAGGCGCACGGCTGGCCGCCTGAAGCAGATGGCGTACGGGGTCATCACTAGTAATTGTGGGAGCAGCCGCTTGCTTTGCTTCTGGTGCTGCTTTCGTTGCTGGCGTGGCTGTTAGGTGTTCCAGTTCGGCGCCAAGGGCACTCACCAAAAGGCTCATGTGGGCCAAATCATCCCCCCGCAGGGTATCGCCCCATGTGGTGGAACCGATCATGAGAATGCCGAGGGGTTGACGATGGCGGATAATGGGATAGATGGCCGTGCCTTGAATGCCCAAACGGGTAGCGGCTTCCCGTAACTCTGCTAGACGTGCTTCCTCCTTGAGACTGGGCAAACTAATCGGCTTGCGGTTCATCAACACCTGATCGAGAAGGCTGCCGGCAGCAAGGGTCAGTTTCTGCTTGAGGAAGGGATGATCACCAACGGGCGTGGTTCCCCCTTGGCCAATGAGTTGTTTGGCGGCTTCATTGTATAGTCCCAGCCAGACAAAGGACATGCCGAGGGTTTCTTGGACAAAGCTGACCAAGGGAGCAATGAGTCCGCCAATTTGCTCTTGCTGTTGCAGTTGCTTAATGGTGTTAACCAGTGCCGCCAAAGCGGGGCTGACCTTCGAGGATTTGGCAGAGGTCATAGGGGCGATCGCAACCGAGAAGGATGTCTTCTATTCTAAACTTTGCCCCTCCGCAATCCTGTGCTGCAACTCACAGCAGGCAAGGAGAAAGTCTGGGGGCACAGGGGCAGGCCATGTCCCCTCAACTCGGCGATCGCCCAACACAATTAGATGCAGGCTATAGGCATGGGGATAGCCCTCCAATTCCAAATGCACAGCATCGTTGCTGCCACTGAGGGTAATCATTTCCTCTGCCATCAATTCGGGGGTGATCGCCTGAAGCTGCCCGTGAAGTTGGCAAAATAAATCCACAAATGCCTTGAATTCTACTGCGGTGAGTTCCGTGGCCCAATCCTCAGCGCCCACCAGAGCGGCATAGAATTGATCATTGCGCCAGCCCACCCGCCAGCCTTCCCCCACCCGCAGTTCCACAGACTAGCTCTCTAAAACGTGGGTACGAGGCTACTGCTGCCGCCAAAGAGAGCCCAAGACAGGAAAAAGTTGAGAATAAAGATCGCCAATAGCGAAATCACCACAGCCGCCGTAGTGGATTGACCGACCCCCTTGGCGCCCCCTGTGGTTGTAATGCCCCAATTGCAGCCAATGATGGCCACCACACCGCCAAAAATGCCTGACTTGATAATTGAACTCCACAGATCCCAAGTTTGCAGAAAGTTCTGAATGGACTCAATATAGACCCCACGGGGAATGCCGTAGAGATAATCGGCAATCATCAAGCCCCCCCACAGCCCCGTTACGAGTGCCAAGATATTGAGAATGGGCAACATCAGCACACAGGCAATAAACCGTGGCACCACCAGATAATCTACAGGATCCGTGCCCAACATATAGAGGGCGTCAATTTGCTCAGTGACTTTCATGGTGCCAATTTCAGCCGCAAAGGCAGAGCCAACTCGCCCGGCGAGTACCACCGCTGTCAGTACTGGCCCTAGTTCCCGCGCTAGGGCGATCGCCAGTACGCCACCCACCGCAGAGGTGGCACCAAAGGTAATAAATTCACGGGCGACCTGAATCGTAAACACCATACCCACGAAGGCCGCTGTAATCAGGGCAACACTAAGGGAGGCAGGCCCCACCAAAGCCATTTGCTCAATTGAGTTGCGCAGCGCAATTCGCCCCCGCACCAGATAAAAGATCACCTGACCCGCCAAGAGAAAGGCTGTACCCAAGCGTTGTACACCCTGACTTGCACGCCAGCGCAGCCGTGGCCACTTCATCGCCTTCATTGTTGCGTCCTAGAAATTACCGGTTTCACCCGCAGCACCATTGCCCAAGCCTGAGAGTTTGAGGAAGAGGTTTTTATCTGTTGTGCTCTGATAGACACAGCTTATTTCCGGGTTACTCTCCAAGTTGCCCACATAGCCAAAGGTATTCAGCCGTTGCCGACAACTGCGCAATTGCTCACCCGTAATGAGTTGTCGCTGTTCTAAGAGGGCGACGTTATTGGCGCGAATCACACAGCCCGGTTGCATCACAGGTTGGGAAACAAAGACCGAGAAGGGGTTAAAGGTGACAAAAATCCGCGTATCCACCGCGATCGCGCTCGCGCCAAATTGCACACAAATATCGGGATTGGGCGCCGCCTGATCAATAAACTGCGTTGAAGCCACGTTATCAGGATTGAGGGTGGTCGTTTTGCTAAAGGTGACACCCACACCGACGCCAATAATAAAGACCCCTCCCAACACCGCCAGAGTGCGGGTATTCACCGCTGACTTTGATTCTGGCTGTGGGGGACGACGAGTTTGAGGACGGGGACGCGGTGGCGATGGCGAACGTCGAGGCATAGCAGGAAGAGTGAACAGCACTTCCCTACCAGTATGCCCTTAGAAGGCAGGGTTTGACTGCCCCCCCGCTTGTTTGGGCTTCGCCTTGTTGACCTTGAGCACCCGTCCTAGCCATGTTGCACCGTCGAGATCATCAATGGCAGCGGCCTCCTGAGTTTCATCCACCAGTTCAACAAAAGCAAAGCCACGCCGTTTGCCTGTTTCTCGATCCACCGGCAACACAATCCGGCGAATAGCACCATATTTTTCAAAAACTTCGCGAAGATCGTTTTCTGTCGCCTCATAGGAGAGGTTGCCGATGTACAGTGTCATAACCCGAACTCAGAAGCAATTTGACAATCATCATAGCCTCTCGCTTTCCCTTATCCATGCGATCCAGACTACAGACCCCAACACCTTGCAAAGAAAATTAACGTTTTCTATCAGCCCAAAATATACCAAGGTTAAAAAGAAATTAATTCCTCCCTTGATGTCACCTACAGCCCTTTGCACAGGGTTTGAGCCGCGTCCGACAGATTCAGCAAATTGCCGCCAAGCCCATTCTCTCGTGGAATCCACCGGAGTCTCTCTAGGAGAGGATTTGAGTATTTTCAGTGGCCTTGTAGAAAATAATTTCACCCCCCTCGCAAGGGATCCCTCGGAACAGGGGGTTGCAATCCGCTCTGGGAGAGGCTATGTTGAAGGTGCTCTTGCTTCTCTTCGGGGAAGTGGATTAAATGAGAATTCTGACAGTTTATCAATCAAAAACAGTAGTTGTTCTTTTGTTCTTTAGTTATTGGTAGTGTTAAGATATCGCCTCTTGTCGCTTGAACTCTGTTCATCCAGCGAACTCAAACAATCTGCCATCTTCTACTGCTCAGCAAATAATGGTATAAACTCCCTTCCCTTCAAGGCAGTGGACTAAATGGGAACGCTAGCAAGGACTATCCTCTTTAGGGGTCAATTTGTGCCTGTGCCACTACTGGCATAGTTCCAACGAAAAACGGCTATTCACCTGTCAGGATCAAAGTATCAGCGTAACGACACCGCCCTTCGCTACGGTTGAGGCTTCAAAACGCTGGTTTAGGCCACTTCGCGTTTCAGGTAGGGAAATAGAATGATTTCGTTGGCACGTTTGGGTTGGTCACTTTCAGTTGTATTGGGAGTTGTTACCCTTGGGTTCACCAATGGGCTGGCGATCGCTCAACCGCTCTTGGCCCGACAAAATCAATCTCCATTGGTCAATGGCCTGTATCTCCTTGGCGAGTCGCCCCAACCCCAACAGGTGGGTCATAGCTATATTGTCTTTGAAGTCAAAGATCAGAAGGTCTATGGGGCGTTTTACATGCCCAATTCCTCCTTTGATTGTTTTCGGGGTACCGTGGGGGATCGCCAGTTGCAGGTGACGGTTCTACCCACCTATGAGGAGGAACCCTACCAAGCAGAAATTGATTTACCCAGTTTCTATAGTTTGCGTCGTATTAGTGCTAGCGATCGCGCCATTTTGGCCGCCTGCAAAGCCGAGTCCCTGCCCATTGCCACCCAAACCGGAAGCTAGGCAGAGGTGCTATCATCAGACGGTACCTTTTGCCGTTAACTTTTGGTTAAGTCTGAATGGTTAAGCTGACCCCGACGCCTGCCTATAGTCTGACGCTGCGATTGAAGACTTCCTTAGATCCAACGGAATTAGGAACCGTTCTCCAGATCATTGGTGGGCAACAGGGGCAAGTGGGTTCCATCACCCTGATCGAGAAAACCGCTAATAAAATCCTACGGGAACTGGTGGTGGTGGCTGCCAGCCGCGATCATGCTGCGGCCATTGTCAATGCTGTGAAATCTGACACCCAAGCCACGGTGCTAGAGGTGAGCGATCGCACCTTTCGGCTCCATGAGGGCGGCAAAATCACCGTTAGAAGCAAGCATCCCCTTCAGGAGTACGACGATCTGGCGATGGCCTATACACCGGGCGTCGGTCGGGTGTCCCAGGCGATCGCTGACGATCCTCAATTGGTGCACAAACTGACGATCAAAAGCCATACGGTGGCCATTGTCAGTGATGGCAGTGCGGTCTTGGGATTGGGCAATATCGGCCCAGAGGCTGCTCTACCGGTGATGGAGGGCAAGGCTATGCTCTTTCAGGAATTTGCCGGTCTGGACGCCTTTCCCATCTGCTTGAGCACGCAGGAGGTGGATGAAATTGTTGCCACCGTGAAGCACATCGCCCCCGTCTTTGGTGGCATCAATCTAGAGGATATTAGCGCCCCCCGCTGCTTTGAAATCGAAGCCCGTCTGCAAGCGGAATTGGATATCCCTGTGTTTCACGATGACCAGCACGGCACGGCCATTGTCACCCTTGCCGCCCTTAAAAATGCCCTGCAACTAGTGGCTAAATCCTTAGATACGGTGCGCATTGTCATTAACGGTGCGGGGGCAGCCGGCATCGCCGTGGCTAGGCTCCTGCGCAAAGCCGGCGCCCACCATCTAACTCTCTGCAACCGCCAAGGCATCCTCTCAAAAGACAAAGCACAAACACCAGCACAGCAGGAATTTGCCGTCGCTGAAACAGGAACGCTGGCTGATGCTCTAGAGGGTGCCGATGTCTTTATTGGCTTGAGTGCCCCCGGCGTCCTGACATTGGAAATGGTGCAGCGCATGGCCCCAAAAGCGATTGTTTTTGCGATGGCCAATCCCGTTCCGGAAATCCAACCCGAACTTATTTATGACCATGTGGCGGTGGTGGCCACTGGCCGCAGTGACTATCCCAATCAAATCAACAATGTGCTCGCTTTTCCGGGGGTGTTTAAGGGTACCCTTGCCTGTCGGGCACCCCGCATGACGGAGGAGATGTTCCTCGCGGCGGCAGCAGCGATCGCGGCCTTGGTCAGTCCCTCGGAACTGCACTCAGCCTATATTATCCCCTCAGTGTTTGATCCACGGGTGGCACCGGCAGTGGCCAAGGCTGTCGAGGACTGCGCGCGATCGCTGGGGTTAGCGCGTGCCTAGTCTCTATTGCGAGACAGTAAAGGGTTGAGTCAGGGTCAAGCCCAAATCCGTATTGGCATCAATCACCACTAGTCGCTGCACGGCTGGATCAATCGCACCACCAATGGTGGCACCGGCGGCTGCACCGGTAATCACTTTTTCGGGCGTAATCTTGCGATCGCCAATCACTGCAGAAGCACCCGTGGCCAAAGCGGCACCAATCAGCGTATCGCGAATAATGGAGGTAGCAGGCCGTCCTTGGTTGGTTTCAATGGCTGTACCGGTCAGGGTTCCTGTGAGAACCTTCAGGGGCGTAATCCTGCGGTCTCCCGCCAAGCCAGAAATCCCCGCAGCAACAGCGGAACCAATGGCCGCATTACGGAAAATATTGCCAATGTTGGGATCACGGGCATCGCGAATCGTACGAATGACTTGGGAATTGGCGGCGATCGGCAGCTGTCGGTTATTGATCACCACCGTGTTGGCGACAAATTGCGCCCCCCCTTGGGCCGGCTGAATCTGACCAAAAACTTCACTGCCTAGGGGAATGACAACCCGCCCTTGGCCATCGCGCACATCCGCCGCCGTCACCAAGCGAATCGCCACGGTTTCATTGGGACTGACGACAATCCGCTCTGCATCGGGGAAGCGAGCCGGAATTTGCTGACCGGCGGGTAGAGCAAGGGGTGACGGGGAAGCGGTGGCTGCACCAGCAATGTACTGGCTGGGAACCAGCGCTTGGGCAGCGGGGGCACGGGTTGCTTGACAAAGGAAAGCCGCAATATCGGCACGGGTAGCCAGTTGGTTCGGCGCAAAGAACTGCACATTGGGATAGTTCACCACCACTTGTTTAGCGGTGGCAGCGGCCACACCGGCACGTCCATAGGCGGGAATTGCCGCCGCATCATTGAACTGGGCTAAGACCCCCTCCACAGAAGGCGGTGTGGGATATTGCAAGCCACTGGCCAAGGCCACGATCGCCTGAACACGCGGAATATTTTGATTGGGCTGAAAAACATTGCCGGGGTAACCACTCAAGAAGCCGGTACGGGTGGCATTTTGAATCGCACTCGCTGCCCAAAATGTGCTGGGGACATCGTTAAACGTACTGGGGGTACGCACCACTGGGGCATTGGGAAACGCCTTCCCCAGCATGGCCGCATATTCAGCCCGAGTGACGGGGGCAAAGGGGCGAAAGGTGCCATCGGGATAGCCGCTGATAATGTTGCGACTGGCAAGGTGGTCAATACAGGCCTGTGCCCAGATGCCTTGGGTATCGGTAAAACGGGATTGGGCTTGGACCGGAACAGCCGCTACAAGGGCAAGGGTACCAGAACTCATTAAACCGCAGCTCAAAACAGCCAAGCTGCGCTGTGCGAGGCTTTGCATAGCAAATCTCTCCAAGTAAGAGGGTATTCAAGTTATCTGAGAGGGTTTTGGATACCCCTCAGCAATTTTGATTGGGAAAACACGTCAATCGTTGACTCTGCTGATGCCTATGGACGCAGTGCCGGAGATTAGGTTCCCTTGGGCGTAGGGGTTTCACTGGGGACAAGAACCGATTCTACTTGGGTATTCATTTGCCAGCCCGAAATTAAGGCGGCGGGTAGGGTATGGGGTTTGGGGCTGTGGAGCAGGTAAATCAGGCGATCGCCCACTTGCCACTCTTCATTGGCTCGCACCACCCGCAATCCCTCTGGCCGTTCCACAAGCAGGGGAAGCACTTTCCCAGAGCGGATCAAGGCGTCAAGGTGCTGGCGTTGCAATTGCGATCGCTCCTCCTCAATCACCAGTTCCCCCAAACGAACCGCCTCAGTGTTGATATATTGGTTCCATTTTTTGATGGACAGTTGCCGAGCAAAGGCTGGACTCAGACCTAGGGGACAATCCTCTACCTCAAGGGCGGCCAAGACCCGTGGCGGGTGAAATTCTTCGAGGACGCGCTGTGCCAGCACCGCATTCACCTCAGTATTACTAGTCACAGCCAGATAGGTGCCCAATTGAGTAATGCCGGCCTCCTGCAAAATATTCAGGTCAAGGGCACTACTGAGATAGACGGGTAGGTGTTCACGGCGGGCTTGTTCAACGGCCTCAGGATCGGTGTCAATCATCACCACCTCTTCGCCGCGATCGCGCAAGATCCGCGCCAACAAACGACCCAAGGGCGTACAGCCAGCAATCATCACCCCTGAAGCCCCTTGGGCACGCACATTCAGTTGGGTTGCCACCCAGCGCGCCGTTAGGCCTTGGCCGAAAACCGTCATCAAAATCGTCAGGAACACTTGTCCTTTAATGGCATCCCCCCCACTAATTCCCGCATTGGTGAGGGTAATCGAAAATAGCGAAGCCACTGAAGCCGCAACAATTCCCCGCGGCGCAATCCAACTGAGGAAGGCTTTTTGTTGCCAACTGAGATCACTGCCCCATGTACATAGGACAACGCCGAGGGGACGAATCAGGAACATTAAGCACAACACCGTGAACACCCCCGACCAACCTAGCTCCAATAGACCAGCGATCGAGAGATCCGCAGCCAGCAGCACAAACAAGACCGAGATCGAGAGCGTACTCAGTTGCCCCTTAAAACGCCGCAGTAGCCGCCCCCCCGGCACATCCGACCAGCGCAGTACCAAGCCAAGCACCACCGCCATCATTAGACCCGATTCACTGACCACTTGATCCGACAGCCAAAACAGGCCCCAGAGGACGGCCAACACCAACAAGTTGCGCAGATCATCCCCCAGAAACCAAGCGCGACGCAGGAAGCGGCTGAGAAACCAGCCACCGATACCGCCCATCAAGGTACCAACGGCCAAGCGCTGGACAATCCCTAGGGCGATCGCCCCCATGCCGAGGTCTTGATTGAGAACTACGTTCAGCACCATCACCGCCAAAATGGCACCAATGGGGTCAATCAGTACCCCTTCCCCTTCGAGGATGACCGCTAGCTTGTGCTCTACCCCCACTTGCCGCAGCAGCGGTCCAACAACCGTAGGCCCGGTCACCACCACGAGGGAGGCATAGAGAAAAGCCAGTTGCCACGGAAATTCGCCAATCCAATGGGCAGCCATGGCGCCAGCCACAAACGTCACCAATCCCCCCAGCGTCACTAACTTCCAGAGGCTACCCGTAATATCTTGGTCAGCGCGGCTCAGGTCTAAGCTCAAGCCCCCCTCAAAGAGAATCAAGGCCACACACAGGGGCACTAACACCTCTAGGCCTTCGCCTAAAACTTCCGGATGGACTAGCCCCAAGCCACTGGGGCCTGAAAGAATACCCGCCAGTAACAACAGGACAATACTCGGCAGCCGTAACCAATGGGCAGTCACTTGGGCACCAATGCCTAGGACAACGGTGATGACGAACAAGGCGGTGAGTTCGGCACTACTTTCCATCGCAGCCTCCACAGAGGTTTAGGCGTTTAGGGCTAGACTGACGGGCAAGCGTTCCTCCTTGTTCTACGTCAAAGTTCAGTATTGGACTGTTGCATTTGTCACACCCTATTGCGGGGGAACCTGATTACAGGATACTGGAAGTCCTTGAGCACTGCCAATTTCAATCAATCTTGTTAAGCTTTACTTCAAGAGGGCAGCTACAGTGCGCTTTGCGATCGCCACCACAGCCATGCTGCTGCACCACAGAGGGTACAGTTGCCAATGAACGTGAGCAGCGCTTGCAGATCCACCAACCAAGCCAGTGTCACTGCATTATCGAAGTAATGCCACGTACAGGCACACATGGCACTCACCAACGCTGGTAGCATTGCCCACGCCAACCACCGCCATCCCTGCTGCGGACAGCGGCGATCCAGTTGTGCCACAAACCAAATGGCTGCCATCCACTCCAGCACACTGGAAATATGCACCATCCACGTGGGAATTGATAGGGCGTGCATTAGGATTCTGGATAAATGAGGATTTTATAGGTTTCCGGCGTCGGCTGTACTGCCTGCTCCACCGCTTCAGCCAGCTTTGATAGGGGATAGCGATCGCTGATCAGGGCTTTGACATCAATGCGGCGGTTAAAGATAATGTCGCAGGCAAGCGACTGTAAGCGGTAGGAGGAACTATAGCTCCCCATGAGATCAATCTCACGGCGATAGAGAATGTTGGGATTGAGGGGAATTTCCACTTCATCGGGAAACTCGGCAAAGAAGAGAATTTTGCCCCCCTTGCGCGTACACTCTAGGGCTTGGAAAAAGGCTTTTTCACTGGGAACCGCTAAAAGACTGACATCCACCCCCAAGCCATGGGTCAGGGCTTGCACCTTGGCACTGAGATCGGGATCGCGGGCATCAAAAGCGGCAGCGGCGCCCACTTCTTTGGCTTTGGCGATTCGGGAGGGCAGTAGATCGGTGGCGATCGCCCGTGCCCCAAAGAGATTCACCAACATAATAAACATCAGGCCAATAGGCCCTGCCCCAGTGATCAGCACTGTTTGACCGGCAGTAATGCCCGCCTTCTTGACTGCCTTCAGACAACAGTTGGTGGGTTCAACGAAGCTGGCTTCTTCATCGCTAATCTCATCGGGAATCGGAATCAGACCGCCATGCTGCACAATGTGCCCCGGTACTTTCACATACTCGGCAAAGCCCCCACCACTGGGAATAAACCCCGCCGTGGTTGTAACGGTTTTATACACATGGCACATTGAATAGTTTTCATTCAAGCAGTAGGCGCAGTGCATACAGGGAATATGGTGCATGACCACCACCCGCTGACCCACCTGCCAACCCGTCACGGCCTCACCCACCGCCGCAATTTCACCCGCCGTTTCATGGCCAAAAATACGAGGCGGCTCATAGAGGGGATAGCGAATTTTTTTGATGTCCGATTGGCACAACCCAACCACCCTGACCCGCACTAGCACTTCATCGGCAGCAATCTCAGGGATGGGAATGTCCTCGTAGCTGAGTTGATTCACCCCTCGGAACACTTGGGCTTTCATTGAGACCTTTGCAAACTCGTCACCCCTAAGATAATTGCCCGTCGCACCGAGGGCAAGTCTTGATGAAAGACCTAGTTTGAGCAGCCAGCAAAATTTGCCAAAGGCGATCCAAATCTTTGGGGGCCATTCCTTGGCGATCGCCCTCCATCAATTCATCCTGATAGGCGCTTTCCTGAGGGATGATGGTTGTGGCTTCCTGCCTAGGATCATCAAACCTTTCCCAATGGCTCTTTTATCCTAACTAGGTTGTTCTTCCCAACGCACCACAGGATTGCCTGATCACTAGCCCCAGTTCCCCAATTCACGGGAAGCCCACTGCCGATCGGGCGATATGGACGAGAGAGGGAACCCCCTGATTGGGTATTAAGATTCTTGCGGCGTTTGAGATGTTGTGTAACAAAGTGGTACCACACCAAACTCCTCTGAAATACTGGAGAAAGCGTCTGTCCTAAGTCATGGAGGCAAATTGGTTGTGGCCTATCCCTTGCACGTTGCCTTCATTTGGCACCAGCACCAACCCCTCTACAAAAGTTGTCGCACCGGTCAATACCTGCTCCCTTGGGTACGGCTCCACGGCACGAAGGACTACTTAGATCTGATCTTAGTCCTCGCCAAATATCCCCGCCTCAAGCAAACCGTCAACCTTGTCCCCTCCCTGTTGCTGCAAATTCAGGATTATGTCAACGGTACGGCCCTTGATCCCTATCTGACAGCCACACTGACCCCGGTGGAGCAGCTCACCGATCAGCAGCGCTGGTTTATCATTGAGCATTTCTTTGATGCCCACCACCGCACGATGATTGACCCCCATCCCCGCTATCGCGAACTCTACGAGCAGCGGCAAACCCAGGGGAAAACTTGGTGTTGGCAACACTGGCAGCCCCAAGACTATGGGGATCTGTTGGCGTGGCACAATTTAGCTTGGATCGATCCCCTCTACTGGGATGAGCCAGAGATTGCCCAATGGTTGTCCCAAGGGCGGGATTTTAGCCTCAGCGATCGCCAGCGGATCATTGCCAAACAGCGGGAAATTCTTGGCCAAATCATTCCCCAGCATCGCGCCCTTCAAGAGGCGGGTCAAATTGAAGTCACCACAACCCCCTATACCCACCCCATTTTGCCCCTCTTGGTGGATACCGATGCCGCCAAAGTAGCGGTTCCCAACATTGCCCTGCCCCAACAGCGGTTTCAATATCCCGAAGATGTTCCTCGGCATTTGCGGCGGGCGCGAGTTCTTTATGAACAATTCTTTGGGCGATCGCCCCGCGGACTGTGGCCGTCAGAGCAATCCGTAAGTCCAGCCATTCTTGAACCCATTGTCGAGCAGGGATTTGAGTGGATTTGCTCCGATGAAGCAATCTTGGGCTGGACAACGGGAACCTATTTTCACCGCAACGAAGCGGGGGTTGTCCAACAGGCCAATGTTCTTTACCAACCCTACCGCCTGACCACGGCCAAAGGGGATCTCAACATTGTCTTTCGCGATCACCGCCTCTCGGATTTGATTGGCTTTACCTACAGTGCCATGGCTCCCGAAGCAGCGGCAGCGGATCTGCTCAAGCAGCTTGAGGGTATTCGCCAGCAACTCATTGCCTATGAAGGGACTGGCCAATCCAGTTTGGCACAACCATGGCTTGTGACCATTGCCCTCGATGGTGAAAACTGCTGGGAGTACTATCCCCGCGACGGCCTGCCCTTCTTAGAAAGGCTTTACCAAGGCCTGAGCGAGAACGAGCACTTTGCCTGTGTTTCTGTGGCGCAGTATCTGCAACAATATCCCCCACGTGCGGTGATTTCGGGTTCTGCTCTCCACAGCGGCTCTTGGATTGATGGCAATTTCTGTACATGGATTGGCGATCCGGTAAAAAACAAAGCTTGGGACTATCTAGGGGCTGCCCGCCAAACCCTTGAACGTCACCCCGAAGCCACTGAAACGAAGAATCCGGCAGCATGGCAAGCCCTTTTGGCGGCTGAAGGCTCTGACTGGTTTTGGTGGTTTGGTGAAGGCCACTCCTCGAACCACGATGCCATGTTTGATCAGCTTTTCCGTGAGCATTTGATGGCGCTCTACACAGCATTGGGGGAGCCAATTCCTGAGGTTCTCAATGATCCCTTAGAAGTCCACGAAGCCAAGGATACCTACCCGCCCCAAGGCTTTATTCACCCTGAGATTGATGGGCGCGGTGATGAGCAGGACTGGAACTTTGCTGGCCGGATTCAAATCGGTGGCAGCCGCGGGACGATGCACCGCCAAACGCTGATCAGTCGCCTCTGGTATGGGGTGGATCACCTAAATATCTATCTGCGTCTTGATGCTCCGAACCAGAAACAGCCCTTTGGGAATGACATCAGCACCCTGCACTTTTGCTGGTACTACCCCAACATGGTGACGTACAATAGCCCCCTCTCTGATCTGCGAGATTGCCCCGACGAAGCCCCCCTCAACTACCTGTACCACCATCAATTGGTGATTGACTTTGAAAAGCAACAGATTGCCTTCAAGGAGGCGATCGCCAACTACCAGTGGAAAGAGCGACCCAGCCATGCCCGCTATGCCTTGGGCATCTGCCTAGAAGTGGCCATTCCTTGGGCAGATCTGCACCTGTATCCCGATTGTGGCCTGCGTCTGTTGATCGTGCTGGCTCAAGAGGGCTATTACCTTGACCATCTGCCCCCAGAGCAACTGCTCTTTTTGACTACCCCCTAGTCCTTGAGCGTCTTTTCCACGGCCAAAGGATATCCGACAACCCCTTGGCGGTAGGAGCAAATAATTTGCAACGAGAAATTATTTTCTAGATCCCAAAGTTCTGTAAGCTCAGATAGGAAACCTCTGCGGGATCAACTTGTGCAGTTAGGAGGGTTGTGTGGATAACGTCATTGGCTTAGAGATTATTGAAGTTGTTGAGCAGGCGGCGATCGCCTCAGCGCGGTGGATGGGCAAGGGCGACAAACACATGGCCGATCAGGTCGCCGTGGATGCCATGCGCAACCGCATGAATCAAATCCATATGCGCGGTCGTATTGTGATTGGCGAAGGGGAACGGGATGAAGCCCCCATGCTCTACATTGGCGAAGAAGTGGGTATCTGCACCCGTCCCGATGCTGCCCAATACTGTAACCCCGAAGAACTCATTGAAATTGACATTGCCGTTGACCCCTGTGAAGGGACCAATCTCTGCGCCTATGGCCAACCGGGATCGATGGCTGTGCTGGCCATTTCGGAAAAAGGGGGGTTGTTTGCGGCTCCCGACTTTTATATGAAGAAATTGGCGGCGCCCCCCGCTGCCAAGGGCAAGGTGGATATTCGCAACTCCGCCACCGAAAACTTGAAAATTCTCTCGGAATGCCTTGACCGCGCCATTGATGAGTTAGTGGTGGTGGTAATGAAGCGCGATCGCCACAATGACTTGATTCAAGAAATTCGCGATGCGGGTGCCCGCGTCCAACTGATCTCCGATGGCGATGTCTCGGCAGCGCTCTGCTGTGCCTTTTCGGGAACCAACATTCATGCCCTGATGGGAATTGGTGCTGCGCCGGAAGGGGTGATTTCTGCTGCTGCCATGCGCGCCTTAGGGGGGCACTTCCAAGGGCAACTGGTCTATGATCCCGCTGTGGTCATGACCAAGGAATGGGCGAATCGCACCCGCGAAGGCAACCTCGAAGAACTCAAAAAAGCCGGCATCACTGATCCCGACAAGGTCTATGAAGCGGAGGAATTGGCCTCCGGCGAAACCGTTCTCTTTGCTGCCTGTGGAATTACCCCCGGTATCCTCATGAAAGGGGTGCGTTTCTTTAGGGGGGGTGCCCGTACCCAATCTCTGGTCATTTCCACCCAGTCGAAGACAGCGCGCTTTGTGGACACTATCCACATGTTCGATAAGCAGTTGAAGTCGCTCCAGTTGTACTAAGCACTGACTGCGATAAAAGATAATGAACTCCCTCTGCGTGAGGGGGTTTTCTTTTGCATGAGTGCTATGCCTGTGAACCTCGCCACTACGATTACCCTTGCTCGCCTGTTGATTGTGCCAGTGATCCTAGGCTTGCTCTCCTTCAATCATGGAGTGGTCTATCGCTGGTGGGGGGTGGGTTTATTTTTGGTGGCAGCCCTGACGGATTGGCTGGATGGCTACATTGCCCGCCGTTTTAATCAGGTCACGGATTTGGGCAAAGTGCTGGATCCGCTCGTGGATAAGTTGCTAATTCTTGCACCCCTGCTCCTGTGCATTGAATGGGGAGAGGTGCCTGCATGGTCAGTGGCGTTGATCCTCTTTCGGGAACTCGGAATTGCCAGTTGGCGGGTGCAGCAATCTCAAATTCAGGGGGCAAACCTTTGGGGCAAAGCCAAAACCGTTAGCCAGATTATGGCCGTAGCATTACTTCTCGCTCCCTTACCACCCAGTTGGCAGGGGGGAATACTCATTGTTTATGGGGGGGCGATCGCCCTCACACTGATTTCTGGGGCACTTTATCTTCGTGGTTGAGTGCCAATGCGCCCCGCGAGCACCTCCTGCAACTGCTGGGGATTGATGCGATCCAGCCAATAGGCTTGAAAAGTGGGCTGGGTCACCTGATTGACAAAGGTTTGACTCAGGAATGGACGCAAGGACTCATTTTTTTGATTAAAGACGCCAAAGAAAGCCCCCGCCAGTCCCTTGAAAAAGGGCTGTGCCAACTGTGGGTTCGGGCCAATGAGATCATTGGGAACCGGTAATACTCCCGCTTCACTGACCCCCACTGCTGAGAAGTGGGTACCGGGCACGAGCATGGCAAGATACTTGGGCTGCGCCTGCAACCATGTAAAAGGCCAGATCTGCTCCTCTAAGGGTGGCGCAAAGACATCCCGACTACTGGAAACAATGAGCGTGGGCACCTTGATATTGGCCATGCCCCGTTCGCCAATGAGGATACTACTCACTGGATTGACAGCAATCACAGACTTGACCCGTGGATCCGCCAGTGTAGAGGGCCCATCGGCAAGACCGAGACTACGACATTGCAGGGGCACTGAGATATTAAAGATAAAGAGATCCCTAGCGGCTGCTAGACAGCGTTGTTTCACTGCATTCCAGTCAACGGTACCCCCAGCCGCTGCCAGTACGGTAAAGCCCCCCATGGAGTGGCCAAATAGCCCCACATTATTGGTGTCAATTTTCAGGGCTGGATTTTTCTGAACTAACGCCGCTACAGCATCTACCCCCAATTTCAAGTCGAGGGGACGCTGCGCCCAATCCTTTGGCAAGTTCTCGTAGTCGAGGGGTGTCCCGGAGAGAAAACTACTGACCCGGCTGGCATCGGAACCGGGGTGAGTGACTGCTAAAACCGCTAGGCCATAACTAGCCAAGTGCTCTGCTAAGTAGGCAAATGTCGTGCGGTCTGAGGCTAAACCGTGGGAAATGACAATGAGAGGGGCCGGCGCCGTAATTCCTGTGGGGACATAGAGATCTGCGGGAATGGAGCCTGTGGTGCGATTGGGATTAGTAAATTCAATTTTTTGCTTTTGCCACTGGAAGGGTCCTTTTTGGGCAGGATTAAGGCTACTGGCAGGCAGTGGCGTTCTTGGTTGGAGTTGCGCCAAGCGTTCGATAAAGTCTTGCGCCCGTTGTTCTTGATTCACGGCACGGGTAAAGGCACCCACTGCCTTCAGACCGAGTTCACCATTGACTTTAACACTCTTGCCGGGAAAGGCCTGTAGTACTGAGAGTAGGGTAATGCCTGCGGGGGAACTGGCGGCGGTTTTCAGGGCTTCCCCAAGGGCTGGGCCACCATTGACATCATTATCTGCACGAATGACTTGGCCAATACGCTCCAGAAAGGCTTGACCGATGGGGCTGTTGACAAACTGGCTAACGGTTGTGGGTGCTAGGTCCATACGGGTGGTTAAGCTCTCCCGCAGGTTTGGCTGTTGATCATTGGGGAGCAACCGAATTAAAAACCCTAGCTCTGGGCTGGTATTACCCGTTTTGGCAAAGCTGGCAAGGTCACTCACTTGGATGTTGAAGGTGCCAAAGGGCGGATACACAAGGCTAATTTGTTCAGCCGCCAGTCCCGTCTGTGCCCAAACGGTTGCTGCTGCGCCCAACAGGGAGAACCACTGCCATTTTTTCCTTGCGCGCGCGATCGCCATCCCTGAGATACCCTCACTTAATCACTAGCATTATCGTTGTTTGCAACGTCACCTGCAACTCATTTCCAAGGACTGGCAGCCTGAGGCCTAGGTTCCGACTCTCTGAAAAGGGCTGTAAAGGGCGGCCGCTGTGGTATGGTGCTTTTGGAAAAAATGAGGGAATTCGCCCATGAGTGATGATGCAGTCAAGCAAATGAAGCAGGCTGTTGCCAAAGCTGCTGCCGATCGCGTGCAGTCTGGAATGATTGTCGGCTTGGGCACTGGGTCAACCACCGCCTTTGTCATCCAATTTTTGGGCGATCGCTTGCGCAACGGAGAACTGAGCAACATCGCTGGTGTGCCCACCTCGTTTCAGGCCTCTGTCCTTGCTAAAAAGTATGGCATTCCCCTAGTCACCCTCGATGATGTGGAGAAATTAGACATTGCCATTGACGGTGCCGATGAAGTGGATCCCGCCAAAAACCTGATCAAGGGGGGTGGGGCAGCTCATACCCGTGAAAAAATTGTTGACTCCCTTGCGGATCAGTTCTTGGTCGTGGTGGACAGCAGCAAACTGGTGCAGAAATTGGGTGCCACTTTCCCTGTGCCCGTGGAAGTGTTACCCTTTGCCGTGGCTCCCGTCACTCGTGCCCTGCAAGCTCTTGGGGGGCAGCCTGAACTGCGCATGGGGGTGAAAAAAGATGGCCCAGTGGTGACAGATCAAGGCAACCTTGTCCTTGATGTCAAATTTGATGACATTTCTAACCCCGCCGAACTAGAGAAAACGATGAACAACATCCCTGGCGTTGTCGAAAATGGCCTGTTTGTCAACGTGGCCGATGTCATCCTCATTGGTGAGATTGTGGATGGCCAGCCCCGTGTGCGTGAAATGGCCTAGCAGTTTTTCCATTTCCTGCGAGGAAGCAACAGTTACTTTCCGGTGATCAATCTCTCAACCCATCAGTGATTGAGGTCTCAGGCGGCGACAGGATTGCCATCAATAATTGGGGTATCCACTCCATAGGAGCCTCCAATGTCTCTCCACTCCTTCACCCATCGGTTGATCACCCTAAGCAGTATTGTGGTTTCAGGTGTTGTGGTTGCTACTACGGCAGCACAGGCAAACCCACCGATTATCGTCAACTGCAACAGCAGTGGCCAAGTTTGCGATCAAATGGCGCGTTACAACTTCCGCTCTGAAAGTCCGTATTGGGATTATGCCCTCCAAGTCACTGCGCCTGCTACCCACTGCTCGGAAGTGAAATATTTCACCACCAATCGTCAGGGACAGCGGGTCGAAACGGAGTTCCTTGGCCCCAACCGTTCAGCCTTTTTGCCCATTGGTGGCAATTGGGAGCGGGGGAATCACACGATTCAAATTGGGGCGATTGGACGGCAAGGTGGCTGTAATGTAGGCACGCTCAGTTCATGGGGCATCCAAGTGCAGCCTGCCGTTGTTCCCCGTTAATGAGGAATAAACTCCTAGAAACTTAACTCGTCTTCATCTATTCAAGGGTCGGTGGCAACGACACTGACCTTTTTTTGTGCTTATTTTTAGCGTACTTTACCAATTTTCATTTATTTTACTTCCCCGAAGGAAAGCAAGCGCATCTTTAATATAGCCTCTCCCTGAGCGGATTGCAGCCCCCTGTTCCGAGGGATCCCCTGCGAGGGGTGTCAAATTATTTTCTACAAAGCTACTAAAAATACTCAAAGCCTCCTATAGAGAGACTCCGAGGGATTCAACGCCAAAATCAGACTTTAGGAAATTTGAATAGATCCGTCGGCAGAGAAAACTTAATTGAACTCTTGGGGGCGATCGCTCGTCAAATTATTGGGAAACCTTCTACTTGAGGATTTGTGCCATGGGATTGCGTTGGTTGGTATTGGCATTAGGAGTGGCAGGAATGTTGATCACAGGAGCGATCGCCAGCCGTGCTGGTAAGGAGGTGCCCGCCACGCTTACGGGTCAAATTACGGCGGTTGTTGATGATGATGAAGTCTTAATTGAGGCCAATAACCAACGCTACAAGCTCGATCTACCGGATGCCTGCAAACCTGCCCTGCGCAATGGCGTTCTTAGGGTGGGCGGCGTTGTTACTGCCAGTGGCAAACTTGAACTTGATGATCGCGAGCTAGATGTTTCCATTGTTCAGATGAATGGGCGTCAGGTCTGCCCATAATAAATGCCACAAATGTCACAGTTGCGCACGCCAAAGGGGACATGCACTGAGGGAATCGAACCCGCTGCTGATTCTAGATGAGTCAGTTGATCATCAAAGAAAATATGCGGTTTGAGTTGCTTGAGAACCCGTACCTTCTCCATACCGCCAAGGAAAAAGGTTTCATCCGGCATGACGCCCCAACTATTGAGGGTAGTTACCACCCGTTCACTAGCAAGGATATTGCGTGCCGTCACAATCGCAATCCGTAACAGCCGCCGATAGCTGGCATCCTGCTGTTCTTTGGCCATCTCTAACTGTTGAAAGGCTGCCAGTTTTCTAAACAGGTCACTCAGGGGGCCTGGGTTGTGGGGAATGTTGGCCTTTTGCAGTTCATGGGCTTGAAATTGCTCGAGATCCCCTTGGCGAAAGACGGCTTCCGCTTCATCATCCGCTAGCACACCATCAAAGTCAAAGGCAATGCGCAACTCGGCATCCTCTTCCTGATCGGTAATGGGCGATCGAATCACCATGCCCGCTGGATACCCAGCCGCGATCGCCTGCTGCACGTCCTTGGCATTTGCCGAGAGAAATAGGGACACATTAAAGGCAGGAATGTAGGGATGGGGGGATTTGCCGCCCAAAAATGCGGCGCGGGTAATGTTCAGACCGTAGTGCTGAATTGAATAGAAGACCCGCTGACCGGTATCGGGATCGTTTCTCGAAAGAAGCACGACCTCCACGGGCTCTTGTTCGGGATAGGCACGGTTGAGATTTAAGAAGCGGCGAATAAAGGGAAATGCCACCCCCTTCGGCAAGACATCGTATTTCCTTTCCCGCTGAAATTGGCGGTACTTTTCGGTCCCCTCATTGCGAAAGACATCATCCGCCTCCCCCAAATCAAAGAGGGCACTGGAGGCCACTGCAATCACTAATTTCTGCTCAATTGGGTATCCCATTGCTGAGCATCCGATAGTGGGATTGAAGCGCAGTCCGCAATTGGGCGATCGCCCCTTGCCAATCACCCCGCTGGGGCTGGCGAATTAACTGCGCCGAAGGATACCAAGGCGATCGCGATCGCTGCCAGAGCCACCGCCAATCCGCCACAAAGGGCAACAGGATCCACAGGGGCTTCCCTAGGGCACCCGCCAAGTGTGCCACAGCCGTATCAATTGTTACCACAGCATCCAACTGCTGGATCAAAAGCGCCGTATCCAGAAAATCCCCCATATAGGGCTGGCAATCAATCACCCCCACCTCCTGTAACTGTTCAGCTTCCGCTGGCGATCGCTCCTTTTGCAGGCTATACCATTGCACCTCAAATTCCCGCAGCAGGGGTAGGACATACTCAAGGGGACAAGACCGCTGCGCCGTTGTGCGTGTTTGACTATGGCTGGCCCAAACCAGACCGATCCGAGGTTTAGAGATATTAAAGATACTGTGGGGTGGGTGGGCGGGCAAAGGGAAATAGGGCTTGAACTTAGGAAAGTGGTCTTTATCAATGCCTAAGTAGCGCGGCAGACTCAGCAGGGGGGTATGGCAATCAAAGGGGGGAGGCGTCTCCTCGGTGCTTATCACTTCAATCCCCGGCAGTGTTTGACACAGGCGCACCAAGGGCGGATAGGCAGCAAAAATGAGCCGTTGGGCACGCCGCGCCATCAAGGGCAGTAAGCGCACAAACTGAATGCAATCCCCTAGCCCCTGCTCACTATAGACAAAGAGGGTTTTCCCCTCTAGGGATTGACCTTGCCAACGGGGTTGCGCATAGGTGCGTAATCCGCCCGTGGGTTGTTGCCAGCGCCATTCGTATTCCTCCCATCCCTCTTGAAAATGTCCTAGCATGAGCAGGACAAGGGCAAAGTTGAGGCGCACATCCGCCCCATTGGGGTCTAGGGCAACGGCTTGGCGAAAGTGGTGGAGGGCCGCCTCTGGGTTTCCTGTTTCCAGAAGCGCTGTGGCCAAGCCCGCTTGGGCAGAACCGTTGCAAGGGTTGAGGTCAAGACAGCGTTGGTAGTAGCGGATGGCTCCCGTAAAATCCGCTTCGCTGAGGCAAATTTGCCCCAGTTGCAGGAGTGCCTGTGGATGTTTATTTTCCCGCAGCAAGACCTCTTGATAGCGATCGCGGGCCGCTGCAAGGTTGCCCTGTAAATGGAGGGCATAGCCCAGATTGTAGTGCGCTGCCAATAGTTCTGGATTGGCGCTGAGGGCAGCTTGAAATTGACGAATCGCTGCCCTGTAGTTCTTGAGTTCGAGATAAACGCTGCCCAGATTGTTGTGGACATCCGCTTGACCGGGTTTAAGATACAGCGACTGTTCATAGCAGGCACTGGCCTCTGTAAGTTTGCCTTGGGAGTGCAGACACAGTCCCAAGTTATACAGGGTCGTCGGTAAGTCCGGATTCAGGGAAAGGGCTTTTTGATAGCAGGCGATCGCCCGCTCAATCTCCCCTAAGTCCAAATAGGCATTCCCTAGGTTGCTGTGGGCTTCCACCCACTCTGGCTGCACCTCAAGGGCGCGTTGATAGTGGGGTACAGCAGCGGCCGGTTGCGACAGCAGATCGTGGAGAACAATCGCCAGCCGATAGTGGGCAGCAGCATGCCACGGATCAAGGGCGATCGCCTGTTCATAGGCCGCTTGCGCCCCAAGGGGTTGCCCCCGTTCCTCGGCAATCACCCCCAACAAATAGTAGGCCTCTGGCTGCGGGGAACGTTCAATGACTTGACGAGCCAACTGCTGTGCCCTGCGCCAGTGCTGTTGCTGATAAAGCTGCCAAGCCTTTTTTAAAAGCGAGGCTGTTTGCCATCCAAAGATACCCACGGCAATTGCTACGAATAGGAATTGTGTTGATTCAAATAATAAGCAACAGCGGTAGCGATCTTAGAATTGCCATCAAGATCAAGCGGTGTGGGGTCTAAAGGCGGCTGAGGTTCCGCTGCCAAAAAGTGCCAGTGGCCACCAAAAAATTCTTCATGACTGAGGATCTGATGGTAGTGATGAGCCTGCAATCCGGCCACTAAAATTGGCCCCTCGGCAAAATCATCACGACGAATCGTTGCCACCGGTACCCCCAAGCGACAGGCCTCCGCGTAGGTGCCATAGCCGGGCTTGGACACGACTCGACCACAGAGAGGCATCACATCCAGCGGGCGGAGTTGACGGCCACAGAGCTTCAGTAGGTTTGGCAGATCCTCTGGTGCAGCCCCATCGAAGGTGAGAAACTGCCAATCGGGAAAGTCCTTGAGGGCTTCATAGGGAATGGCCTGCAGGCTCAACCCGCCAAAGGTCAACAAAACCGTGCGATCGCGGGGAGTGGTGAGGCCAAGGCGCTGCCGCAACTCCTCTGGTTCAAAACGCGGTTCGGCTCCCGTCAGTCCCACGGGTTCTTTGTGGGGAAAAGCATTGAGGGGTTCGGCAAAGGGCAGTTGAAACAAGCGATCGCACCCGCTATAAAGATTACTCACCCAATCCCCAATCTCGCTAAAGTCATCGCCAAAGGAGCGATAGATAAAATCCCAGCCAAAGTTACTAACCATCCAACAGGGCACCCCCGCTGCATGGGCGATCGCCACCGCCAAAGGGGGAATATCCGCTAGCACCAACTGTGCCCGATTTTGCTGAATAAAATCTGCCTCGGCGTGGATCAACTCAGGGGCTGCCGCCTGAAGTTCCAAGAGCTTGGCACGGGTTGCGGGCAAATCCATTTGCAAACTATCGGCTTGCACGACCCCCAGATCAAGGGCACGGGGACGATGAATAAACTCCCCCTCCAGATTCGCCTGCAACAACCAATAGGGAGCTGCCGTCACGATCAGTGGCAAGAGATCAGGCACTTGGCGGCGAATGGCATTCACCAGCGCCGTTGTCCGCGCCACATGACCAAAGCCATGATTGGTGATTGCTACGTAGAGGGTTGGTCGAGCCACAGCAGTGTTCCTGCCAAAACCGATGCAATCTTAACATTTGTAACAACCCACCATGGAGGTTGCTAACTGCTTTTTTGCGCAAGAGGGCAACAGCGGGATTAACTAGGACATGTCCTTGGGTTTAGCCCTCTACAATGTATTGAGTTTATTCTATTTGATTAACATATAAGATAGATTTATTGTCGGTATTTATAAACTTGTGTTGCTTTTTATGAAGATATGTAACATACTGTTGACTAGGAGGCAGAGATAACCCTAGCGACAGACTAGACATTTAACATCTCTGAAGCGATATGACCTACACCACCGATACGCGTTTCAATCCCACCACCCTAGCCACAGCGGTTCAAGAGGTAACCACTCTCTTTAACTGCCTGAGCGTGGATGACAAGTTGGGACTCCTGTGGTTTATCTACACAGAAACGGGTCGTTCGATTACAGCCGCCGCCCCCGGTACGGCTCGCCTACAACTGGCGGAAGGGCTGCTCAATCAGGTCAAAGCACTCAGTTTTGATGATCAACTTCAATTCATGCGCGACTTGGTGGCCAATGTGGACACCCCTCTCACCCGTGCCTACGGTGTCTTTAGCCCCAACACCAAGCTCGCCTTCTGGTATCAACTGGCAGAACTGATGAAACAGGGGTTTGTGGTACCTGTGCCCCCCGGTTATACCCTCAGCCGCGATGCCGATCGCGTGTTTGCAGCCATCAAAGCCCTTGACTTTGGTCAGCAGATTACTGTCCTGCGGAATGCAGTGGTCGCCATGGGTGTGGATCCACTTGCCGTCTAATTGAGATGCCATGGGTTACGCAAGGGGGCAGCTCGCTCCCTTTTTTTGTCTCGATTCAAACCACTGAGGAACTGCAACCATGACCCATCTTGTTCAAGGAAGTCCTGTTCTCGGCATTGATGAACCGACGCTGATCGCCTATTTTGCTGCCCTCAATGAGGAACGCTACGAAGATGTGGCCGCCCTGTTTGCTGAGGCGGGAGTTCTCTATCCGCCCTTTGAGGATGCTGTCATTGGCCGCGGGGCGATCGCCCATTATCTCCACCTTGAAGCCGTGGGTATGCGGGCAGAACCCCTTAAAGGAGAACTACTAAGCACAGAGGGCACAGAACGTCGCTACCGCCTTGTGGGTAAAGTTACACTCCCCCTTTTTAGCGTCAATGTGGCTTGGCAATTTGGCCTCAATGCTGAGGATCAAATCACATTTGTGAAAGTGGATTTGCTGGCAACCTTGGAGGAACTCCTCAACTATCAGCCTCTACGTCAGCAGCGCTAGGGCGACCGGGAAACACCTCGGACTCTAAGGCCTCCACGCGATCGCGCAAATTGTGGAGAATGCCCGAATGACTCAGGCGCACCGCTGCCAACTGTTCCCGTAGGCGATCGTAGTTTTCGGGCAGTTGTTGGCGCAGATGAATCACTTCACGGCTGAGGGCATTCACCCGTCGCTCTAGATCCGCCAGCCGTTCAGGCAAATGCTCCGCTTGAATATAAAACTTGCAGACAATGTCAACAATTGCCGCTTCAAGGCTAGTAAATTGATGCTCCCGCTGATAGGCATACAGCCAACTGAGAACATCGGGCGGTAAATGCTCCGTAATTTCCGACTCAGAATTCACGATTCTATCCTGTGGCAGGCTGTACTTCTATTTTGTCGCTTTAGGGAGAGCAGTGGCGAGAGGGTCGAAGCATCGGAATGGACACCTGTAGTCAGGCAAGGCCACTGCCATTAAGTAAAAACTTGGGAGGCGTCAGCCAAAAAAGTTGACTATTACCAAGGGGATCGGTTTCTGGAATCAGCAGGCCAATAATGCCGGCTTTCTTGAGCTGGAGGTGTCCCAAGGCTTTACCACAGATGAGCAGTTCGGTCCAGTGACTGAGATTGGGTTCATGACCCACCGCTATAAGGGCACCCTCATGGTCTTGACGCCAGTGGCTGAGCCAATGGAGCCAATCTAGCAAACGACCGCTTGGAGCCAACAGGTCAGAAATCATCAGATCGGGGGCAACCCCCACTTCAAGGAGAATTTCTGCCGTTTGCCGTGCCCGCACCAGTGGGGAGGAGAGAATCAGTTCTGCCTCAATGCCTAGATCAAGTAACCGCCGCGCAATCTGCTGGGTTTTCTTTTCGCCTTTGGCCGTCAGGGGGCGATCGCTATCACTGCCTTCAAACACTTCCCGTTCGACCGCGATTCCGTGGCGGAAAAAAAGGACTGTTAGCTCCGTCATAAAGACCTAAAACTTGATTACTACGAACAGTGTCTTACTCCGTACCGTGGAGGACATTGTTCTTCGGATTGACGAGGTGGAGGAGCTTCTGCTTAATCTGCGTATCGTAAACGCTCCACTTGAGTTTAGCGTATTCTGGATTCTCATTGAGACCCGACAAGAAGCCCACGGGAATTTCAAAACCGCCGGCTTGGGAGCGACCCCCACCAAAGAAGCGTCCTTGGCGATCCTTACCAAAGGCCTCTTTGATAAATTCGTCGGGGTCAAGGGTAATTTTTGTTGTGCGCAGCGAACCGATAATCAGTTCCACCTCTTCGTCTTCGTCGTGGACAAGGCCATAGACAACGGCAGTGTGGACGTTCTCTTCAGTCACAAGGAAATCCGCCGCTTGGGGAATGGCATCGCGGTCTTCGTAGCGGATATAGCCCACGCCAGAAATTGAGAAATTGTTGTGAATGGAGCGGTTTTTCAGCGATCGCTCGATCACATCCATCACCTGCTTCGAGCGGTGGGACTGCAAAATGGTGTTCAGCAGTTGATAATCAATAAAACGACTCAGGAAGGCGGCTGCGAGAAAGTCCTCTTCTTTGGCTTGTTTGAGGCAATCGGTGTCAGAGCGCAGGCCATGCATCAGAGCCGTGGCACATTTCACGTGAACTGGGTTGCTACTGTCGAGGGTGAGTAGCCCCGCTTGCAGGTATTGGGTAAAGATGGTAGCCGTGGCGCGGGTCGTGGGTCGAATGTCTGTAAACTCGGCTTGAATGGCTTCTTGGAGACTGTGGTGATCAATGATGGCGATCGCCGGCAGGCCAGCCTCCTGCACCATGGGCAGCAGTTGACTGGTGGTGCCTTGGTTGTCAATGAGAACGTAGCCTTGGTAACAGGTACAATCCCGCTGATCTTTATTTTTCGTACCTTGCACCGCCCAGCGCACAAGGGGCATCCCCGTCAGCCGCACTAGGGTGATATTCTCCTGATGGCTCAGGGCACCGGCGTAGGCAATATCGCACTGAATCTCAAACTGCTCAGCAATGAGTTTATAGGTCCATGCCGAAGAGAGGGCATCGGGGTCAGGAAAATCTTGGAGAATAATCAACTGCCGCGTACCGCGATGGCGTTCCAGCATTTGCCGCAGCGCTTCGGCACGGGGGTCACTCAAGCGAACTTCCGCCTTGGCCAATTCTGTAGAGGTCGTCTCCGATTTCACCAGTGCGTTACCATTCAGTTCAGGATGAGTGGAACCGACGTCACTGGCAGCGGGGTCACTGAGTTCAAGTGGATAGGGAGATTGCATAGTTGTTTCAGCGTTGGATAACAGGGTTGAACCCAATGGGGAACGCGCAGAAGATAATTGTCGTCACCATACCGTCAACGACTCTATCTCGATCTTGGCAGATATTTTATCGTTTGGCATCCCCCCTTGGACAGCGGTTGCGCCAGTGGCGATCGTCCCCTGCTTGGCAGCCTTTAGCTTTTACTTTAGCGATCGCCCTTTTGGTCGCGGGAACCCACAGTGTGAAAGCGCAGCAGGTCTGGCGGGGCAGTGAATCCGTCCCCCTGCAAAGAGCCTATGCCGACTGGCAGCAAAAGCACATCCTCTATTTGGGTGAAACCCACGATAGCGTGGCCGATCATCAGGCACAACTGCAAATTTTGCAGGAATTGCAACGGCGGGGTCGCCCCCTAGCGATCGCCCTTGAAATGATTCAGCGTCCCTTTCAAGCCGCCCTCGATGCCTACATTGGCGGTGAAATTACCGAGATGGAATTGCTGGAGCAAACCCAATATGCCCAGCGCTGGGGCTTCCCTTGGTCGCTGTATGCACCGATTTTTCGCTTTGCCAAGGAGCAGCAGATTCCCCTGATTGCCCTGAATACGCCCACCGAAGTCACCCGCCAAGTGGCACGCCAAGGTCTAGAGAGCTTAGGGGAAGATGATTTTCGCTATATTCCACCCCTAGCAGATATTGACTTGAGCAACACTGCCTATCGCGATCGCCTGCAGGAGATTTTTGTTGCTGCCCATCAAGGGATGAGCCACAGTATGAATTTTGACTTCTTTTACCAAGCTCAAGTCCTTTGGGATGAAACGATGGCCAAAGTCATTGCTAAACAGCATCAGCGGCATCCCGATCGCCTGATTGTGGTGCTGACGGGGCGGGGTCATGTTTATTTTGGCGATGGCATTCCCCAACGGGTACAGCGACGGCTGGCCCCCAACCTCCGCCAAGCCATTATCCTCCTCAATCCCACAGCAACGGAAAAAGCCAAACCCCGCATTGCCGACTGGTTCTGGCAAAATGATCCCTCTCTCTAAACCTAATCAGCCAAGCCATGTTCAAGGGCAAAGCGCACGAGTTCTGTGCGGCTACTGGTACCGGTTTTCACAAAGAGGCGACTGACATACTTTTCAATATTGCGAACACTGGTATTCAGTTGGCTGGCAATTTCCTTATTCATCAGACCCTTGACCACCAGTTGCAGCACACTGGCTTCGCGGGGGGTGAGATCCAGTTGAATTGGGGGAGCCGTGGGATTGCGTTTGCCCTGTTGGACGAGCATTGCCCGCAGTTCGGCAATTTGTTGAGCTAAATTGGCCAGATTGGGTTCTCCCTCATCGCGAGCAGCCGCTTGCCGCCGCAGCAGATTTTTGATAATGGCCACCAGTTCATCGGGGTCAAAGGGTTTGGCTAGGTAGGCATCACAGCCAGCATCATAGCCTTGGATGCGATCGCGCTTCATGCCCCGCGCTGTGAGGAAGATAACGGGAATATGGTTGAGATGGGGTTGTTGGCGCACTGTTTCCAAAAAGGCATAGCCATCCATCTGCGGCATCATAATATCCGTAATAATCAGGTCGGGTACATTGGTTTCTAGATACTCCAGAGCCGCTTGACCATTGGCCACTGCTGTCACCTCAAAGCCACTGTCCTCTAAATAGGCCGTTACCGCCTCGCGCACCCCCGGCTCATCATCCACCAGCAATAATTTTGCTGTCATTGGCTGTCTCCTATGCCAGTAGGACTTAATTTACAGCCCTTTTCACACGGATGGAATACGCTCAGTCAGTGCTCATCTGTGTACCCCAGAAAAGGACTGTATTTATGCTCTAACATAATTGGCAGTACCTAGGTGGAATAATTGAATGGCGATTATTGCGCTGCGGGCATGGTACCTACCGCAGTATGAACCCCTCGAACACATCGAGCAACGTCCCCACGATCTACGGCTCAACAAAAGTAGCTTGCTGAAAACGGCACTGCGGGCAGATTTTCTCGATGACTTAGAAACGGTGCAGCGTTCGGAGTGGTTTCAACGCTATCGCCTTGGGGAAACCGTGGAATTTTATATTGAGGGGAGCGGCAGCTATACGATCGCCAACATTGATGTTCTCAGTCATGAAATCTATTTCATCAAGAGCGATCGCCTGAGTTACTTGGAACCGACCCTCTTTTTCAGTCCCGCCGATAGCCCCAGTAGTGACGAGATTCGCACCGCCCTCAAAGCATTTGTGACCAATACCCCTAGTCGCTTCCCCTTGGAACTGGTCGAAAGCCCACGCTCAGCCACGGCTCCTCTGCGTCTGGATAGTCCCGTGATCACCCAATTGCGTCGCTCGCTCCTGTTTGTTGCCGATGGCACAGCGGTTGAGAATGGCCAGTTGTCCACCATGATTGCCCTAGAACTCGGCTACGCCCTTGCCAGCAAACGCCGCAATCAAATCCTTGTCATTCAGCAGGAGCACCCCAGCCAGCGGGCGCCTCTTCCCATTGAAGTTCCCAGTCGCCAGCGCCTCATCTATAGCCATTCCCAAGAGCTAGCCGAGAAGTTGCCCACCGTGCTGCAAACGCTCCTAGAACCTTTTGATTTCCATTGATATTTGCATAGGGAAGCCCGTTTCGGGAATAACCTGACCGTTAACGAACGAGATCGTAGAGCAGGTGGGAAGGAACTCCTGCTGCCAAGAGAAGGCGCGGTAGAGTGGGCAGGACACGACAGCAATGCCGAATGAAATCATGGATCCACCGTTGCAAGGTTTCGACTTCATAGTTGGTTAAAAGTTGATCGTGGGGCGTGAAGTTACGGTTGTGGAACTGCTCCACTTGAATTTGCGCCAGCCAGCTTTCACGGGGTCGTGTCAATAACCAATAGTTAGTGACAATCATTTTGCCAAGGTAGCGTACCGTTACTTCTGTAATTCGCCGACAGTATTCATAGTAATCAGCAAGGTTTGTCGATTCATGGTTTACGCTAGGCACAGGAATCTGCTCTTGAGTTTCCGCAACCTGACTAAAGAAAGACATCAAATCTGTTAAGGCACTGTGGGAGACAGGAAGTTGAATACCAATGAGGTCAAAAATTTTCTGCTCAATCTGTTGAAGCTGGTGAGTTTGATGTGGTTCGTTAACTTTTATTTTTTGATGTAACTCAATGAGAAATTCTAATTGATTCAGTTGTGGATAGGTTAAATGATCTAGATTAATGTAACGCTCTAGGTATTCTTCCTCAATGCCCAGTGGGTGTGTGTCACGGGCAACATAGGATTGAATGGCGGGATGCTCTGCCAGTAAGCGCCGCATATAGTAGCGAGTGACTGGAGAAATATTCATAGGGGGAACCCTCACAGTTAGGACGGGACATAGCAGCAAAAGGGAGAGAGGCACGTGACATGCACGTACTTTCAGATGTGTAAGAAGTTAAGTCAATGATGAATACTTAATACTTGTTTAACAAACGCAGGGACTAGGGAAGCAAGTTAATATAACGAAATAGTTATTCAAAAAAACTAATCATCATCAGGGAAACACCAATTACTTTAGTTTTACAGGTTAATTTAAGGTATTTAAGTGAAAGACAACCCTAACTGCCTTGAATGAAACATGTTTCTGTTATAAATGCTGAGATCTGAGATCGTCAAGTATTGCTTGATACAAATAGTTTTTGCGTCACCATTCTGTAACATAGCCGCTACGTGACACTGCAAAATTTAAGAAATCGTTTACATTAGTTCATATTGAGCCTAAATTTGGTAGCTAAGGCTACAAATGTTGTCAATAAAGCTGTAATAATAATTTGATTTTTTTATATTCTGATTACAACTCTTTACATTAATTTTTATTAATTGCAGCAGCTCCATTTCTATCCACAGACGGGGATCATTCATCCCCTTGGTTGTAGGGTTGATCGGCAAAGATACAGTCAGAAAATTTCTGGGGCGATCGCGAGTGGCCTGCCAATGCAGCAATGGTATCCGCTGTTCCGAGAAATCAGCGATGATTGTCTTACCCTTGATGCTGTTTAACCTCTCATCTCGTTATTGAGCCGCCTATGCTTGCTGTTTATCCTGGAAGCTTTGATCCCATTACCCTAGGGCACTTGGACATTATTGAGCGGGGTGCTCGTCTCTTTAGTGAAGTGATTGTGGCGATCGCCCACAACCCACAAAAAAAAGCCCTCTTTAGCGTCAGCCAACGGATCAAACAAGTAGAGGCGGCTACCGTTCACTTAAAAAATGTGCGGGTGGATACCTTTGATGGCCTGACCGTTGAGTACGCGCGATCGCAACAAGCAACAGTTCTTCTGCGGGGGCTACGGGTTCTGTCGGACTTTGAATACGAGCTGCAGATGTCCCACACCAATAAAAGCCTCTGGCCAGAGATTGAGACCGTGTTCCTCACCACGTCCAATGAGTATAGTTTCTTAAGTAGTAGCTTAGTAAAAGAAATTGCCCGATTTGGCGGTAATGTTCGTCATCTAGTACCAGCCACTGTTGCAAAGGATTTAGAAGCATGCTTTACTCAAACGCCGATCCCATCTCAACGACCACTGGAGTAAATGAAGCGCTTGATGTCCCTTCCGTACCGCTGCAACTCCTGCAACAATTGGAAAAGCTGGAAGAACTCCTAATTCTCGAAGGGACGAAGATCCCGCTGACCGGCCGCAAACTCATTGATGAAGAGCAGATCCTGAATCAGCTTACCCACATTGAACAGGCGATCCCCGAATCATTGAAGGCCGCACAGCGGATTCTCAATCAGCGGGATGAGATCATTAAACACGCCCAGCACCGCGCCCAAGAAATTATCCGTGCCGCAGAGCAACGGGCTGCCCAAATTGCCGATGAACTGCGGATTCGCCAGCAGGCAGAACTCGAAGCCCAGAAAATTCGCCAGCAGGTGCAGCAAGAGGTGGAGTTTATGCGCCAGCGCGCGATCGAGGAAATCAATCTGCTACGGCAAAACACAGAAAAAGAACTAGCCCATCTGCGCCAAGTGACCCGCCATGAATGTCAAGAGCGGCAACAGGAAGCGGATGCCTATGCCGATCGCACCCTTGCGGAAATGGAACGCCAATTCAAGGAAATGCTAGCGGTGATTCAAAATGGGCGCCAATACCTCAAGCAGCACCAAGCCCACCGTCAACCCTAGGAAATACCCCAATTCAATTGTCACGCTAGCGGGCTTTCACAGGCTCTAGGGTAAAGAACGTTTGAAAAATTTGCGTATCCACCTCATTCATTTGCTGCTGCAAGTGATCGAGGAACTCGTGCATGCCTTGGCCAATAATTTCATCAATCGTCAAATAGTCCAGTTGCGATCGCAGGCGTCCCAGTTGGCGTTCCACGGGCTGGTGCCAGCTCCCTAAGGGCGTTCCTGTAATTTTGTAGAGGGATTTTTCCACCTGCAACAGACAAAAGCGGATCGCGCGGGGAAACTCGGCATCGAGAATCAAAAACTCTGCGACCCCTGCGGGTGTAATCCGATGCGAACCCCGTTTACGATACATCTCATAGGCACTGGCGGACTTGAGGAGCGCAATCCAACCCAATTCATCAATGGGTGTGCCCACATCTTCCACTGAGGGCAACAGCAGATAGTATTTCACATCAAGAATCCGCGAGGTTTTATCGGCTCGCTCCAGTAGCCGCCCCATTTGACCAAAGTGCCACGCTTCATTGTGGCTCATCGTACTATCCATCACGCCGGCAAAAAGGTGACTGGCCTGTTTCACTTGCTCCAAAAAGCTGGCAATCTCCAATTGATCCGGGGCTTTAGCCGCCTCCCGCACCATCGTATAGAAGGCATTCACCTGCTGCCACATTTCTGAGGAAATCACCTCGCGAATGGATGTGGCATTCTCCCGTGCCGCCCGCAGACAGGAGATGATCGAGTTGGCATAGGTGGTGTCAAAGGTGAGGAACTGAATCACATTTTCAGCCGTGGCCGTGCCATAGTGTTCCTGAAAAAAGGACAAATCCCCCGTTGTTAGCACTAGGGGATCCCATTGACCTGAAAGACTCGTGGGCAGATCCAGCAGCATGTTCAAGTTGACATCAACAAAACGAGCAATATTCTCTGCCCGCTCAATGTAGCGATTTAACCAATAGACCGCATCGGCAACACGACTTAACATATACTGGCAAGCATTCACTCTCTGCCCACCCTAGCAACCTTTTCCCGTCCTGAGTATATGCAGCAAACCCGTCTTAATACCCTGCTTGATCGTCTAGGCGCTGGGATTCAGGAGCAGTTAAAAAATCCGTGGCGACGGCTAGCGACACTGACTATTGCCTTTCTTTTTGGGGTGTTCTTGGGCTTGGCCATTTCCTCGAGTGCAGGTCAATTGGGCTATTTAGATATTGTGGCCTCGAGCATCGTAGCAATTATTGCTGAAGTGATTAGTGCCTTGTTCTATAGCGATCGCTGGAAACTGCGGCAAACTCTCTTTGGTCAAATTCTCAATGCCCTGAAGTTTGGTCTGCTCTATGGCTTGTTCCTCGTTGCCTTCCTTCTGGGAAGTTAGTTGCTGATTACCTCGATCAAGTTTACTGGGGACTTCTGAATGAGTATTGCTGCAATTTTAATCGCCATTCCCGACAATGAACCGCCAACAGACCTTGAAGCGCTCATCGTAGCTGCAGAGGAAGGAGACTTACCCAGTTGCATCCTAGAAACTGCATGGCACGGTCTGCAAACGACCCTAGCAAAACGTTTTGACCCAGAGGCAATGGCTGCTGCCCACATCTATCCTGCTTCTCTTTTTAGCAAACCAGCAGGGGGCAGGAATACTCATTTACTGTGATTAGCCGAGGCTGGCATTCCCTTGTCACTCCCATATTTAAGAAAAGGGCTGTAATTTGAGTACAATAGTGTGATGCCAACGGCGGCTTGCCCTGTTGGTACGGCGTTTACCCTAGGTTGATCACTGCCTACTATGGTTCAAGAGCGTAGTCTGCCCTCTTTGTCCATTCCCCAAACCACGATTACCCGTGAGCAGGGGTTAATGCTCTATGAAGATATGGTACTGGGGCGCACCTTTGAAGATAAGTGTGCCGAAATGTACTACCGAGGGCGGATGTTTGGCTTTGTCCACCTCTACAACGGTCAAGAGGCAGTCTCTACAGGTGTGATCAAGGCGATGCGTCCCGATGATTACGTCTGCAGTACCTATCGCGATCACGTTCATGCCCTGAGCGCCGGTGTTCCTGCCCGTGAAGTGATGGCTGAACTCTTTGGCAAGGCAACGGGGTGTAGCAAAGGCCGGGGCGGCTCAATGCACCTCTTTTCTGCCAAGCATAATCTCTTGGGGGGCTTTGCCTTTGTCGCTGAGGGGATTCCAGTCGCAACGGGGGCAGCATTTCAGACGATGTACCGCCGTCAGGTGATGGGCGATGCCAAAGCCGATCAGGTCACCGCCTGTTTCTTTGGCGATGGTGCCAGCAATAATGGCCAGTTCTTTGAGTGCTTGAATATGGCGGCACTCTGGAAATTACCTATTCTTTTCATTGTAGAAAATAACAAGTGGGCGATCGGTATGGCCCATGAGCGTGCCAGTTCCGAAACAGAAATCTACAAGAAGGCCAAGGTCTTTGGCATGGTAGGTGAAGAAGTGGATGGCATGGATGTGCTGGCGGTGCGTACAGTGGCTGAGGCGGCGATCGCCCGTGCCCGTGCCGGAGAAGGCCCCACCCTCATTGAAGCGTTGACCTACCGTTTCCGGGGGCACTCCCTTGCCGATCCCGATGAACTGCGCTCCAAAGAAGAGAAAGAATTTTGGCTGAAGCGCGATCCCATCAAAAAGCTGGGTGCCTACCTCGTGGAGCAGGAATTGGCCACTAGCGAAGACCTGCGTGCCATTGAGCAAAAAGTACAGGCAATTGTTGATGATGCTGTGGCCTTTGCCGAGGAAAGTCCTGAGCCTAAGCCCGAAGAACTCTACGACTACATCTTTGCAGATGAATAGGTTGGGCCGCTCCTAGCAAATAACCAAACATCTAGGAGCGTTCGAGGTATCGCACCGTTACTAAGTAAATCGCATCGCCCACACAGTAGCCTGCTAATACATCACTCACCCAGTGGGCACCTACATAAACAGAGCTGATGCCCATTAAAATCATCAGGGCGATCGCTTTCATAGGGAAAAGCCCTTTGCGACTTTAGTTGTAGGAGTATGTCAAAATGGAGTAAAGACCTAAATTCGGTGAAAAACCCGAACAGTAACTACGATAGTCACTAGAATGAAAGGAGCTTTCCCCAGAACCTTGGCATGTTGTTGACTCCTCCTTTATTTGCTTGGCTGGATGGTCTCTGGGATGGGGTATTCTCCACCCAGGGGATTATGATCATGCTGCTGATGGGCTACGCAGGGGCAATGTGGCTCTTTTTGTCCAGTGCCCCCAAAGTCTATACGATCATGGTTTCGGATCTAGAGCACGCGCGGCAGTTCTACGAGCAGGAGTTGCATTTGCCGATCGCTGATGTACCGCTGCACTACTACTACAACTATGAGCAAACCCTTGGCGTGGCTTCGATGGATCCGCTCTATGTGCCCTCGGCCTTGAGCTACAGCAGCCCCAAGCGCCCCAGCCCTAGGGATGGGTTGTGGTACCAACTCAAGAAAAATACGCAACTGCATGTCATTAGTGGTGCCAGCAAGGGGGAACGCAACCGTCAGCGCCATGTCTGTTTTGACCGTGAGTGCCTCGAGCTCCTATTGCTGCGGATTCAGCGGCGGCAGTTGCGCTACAAAATGCGCAGCGATCGCCCCCTCAATTTCCTTGTTAAGGACTACGACGGCACTGTGATTGAAATGGCAGAAATTTCAGCGCGGCCATGACAGACCTCCAAGAACTCCCTAGTCGTGGTCATCTCTTGACGGAGCAGATCAATCCCGCCAGCCAGAATCTGGATCAGCTCACTCCCTTGGAACTAGTTGATCTTTTTAATCAGGAAGATGCCCAGACGCTGCGGGCGATCGCCCAAGCCCGCGAGGCCTTAGCCCAAACCATTACCGCCACAGCAGCCCGCCTTCGCCAAGGGGGACGCCTCTTCTACATTGGTGCCGGCACCAGTGGTCGCTTGGGAGTTTTGGATGCTGCCGAATGTCCGCCCACGTTTTGTACACCGCCCCATTTGGTTCAAGGCATTCTGGCTGGCGGTGAGGCTGCCCTTGTGCGCAGTTCTGAAGGCCTTGAAGATTGCTACGAAGATGGCGCTGCCGTGGTGGGCGATCGCCAGATCACTGCCCAAGATGTCTTGATTGGGATTACCGCTGGCGGAACCACTCCCTATGTCCATGGGGCACTGGATGCAGCGCAAGCAGTAGGGGCACTTACGGTCTTTATGGCCTGTGTTCCCTCGGATCAGCTACAGCGGGCTGCCGACATTGACATTCGCCTGTTGGTGGGGCCTGAACTCCTTGCCGGATCCACCCGTTTGAAAGCCGGTACTGCCACAAAGATGGCATTGAATATCATTTCCACGGGAGTGATGGTGCAGTTGGGCAAAGTCTATGGCAACCGCATGGTGGATGTAGCCGTCAGCAACCGTAAGCTTTTGGATCGTGCCCTGCGGATTCTTACGGATCTCACGGGAATTGATCGCGCAGCAGCAGCAGACCTTCTCGAACGCAGTGGCTACCAAGTGAAGCGTGCTCTGCTCATGTACTGGACAGGACTGGACGCCCTTGCCGCTCAAGCTCTACTCGATCAACACAATGGCCAACTGCACGCGGCCAAAAGTACTGCCCTGAATCCCTAGATGCCCACTTTGAAGCCAAGACCGCGATTATTACGCGGCTCTTCAAACTGCCTGTACACCTTTGGATCGGGGCGAGTAGGCACAGGCGAAATCTCTAGGCTGTTTTCAATCTCTGCCATATTACTCGCAGGTTGGACAGCATTGGGGTTTGCCGTAGGATCGGGGGCTGATTGCAGTGCCGATCGCAAGTCGGGGCTAACTTGAATCGTGCCAATGGCAGCGGAATTAGCAAAGACAGGTACAGCAGGCAGCATACTGGCAATTACTATCCAAGGGATTGAGGAGAAACGCATAGTAAAGAATCCTCAAGGGGGTTAGAAATTAAGCACTTAAGAACCCCTAACTGCGTTGGGAGTATTCTCTATGTTTTCTATTTTAGGGCAGCTACCTCTCCCTTGGTTGCCGCAAAGGATACCCCCTGTAGTGGCAAGATAACAATAGGACGGAGAGAGAGGGATTCGAACCCTCGGTGAGTTGCCCCACACAGCATTTCCAGTGCTGCGCCTTCGACCACTCGGCCATCTCTCCACGTTTAGGCAGTTCTACTATCCTATCAGAAGTCCTGTGTCTCTGCTGCATCCCATTGCCCAAGCCAGTTTTGCCATCATTGATCGCGAGATCGGTCCTCACCCTTTTGATGCCCCAAGCTATGCGATTTTGCGGCGAATTATCCACAGCACAGCAGATTTTGAGTTTAAGAACCTGCTGGAGATTTCGCCGGGGGCGATCGCCCACATCACACAGGCCCTGCGCTCAGGTGTGCCGATTATTACCGATGTGGCCATGGTCAGGGTCGGCATTCAAACCATGGTCAGCCGTACCTTTCAGAATCCAATTATTACCGCCCTCGACGATGGCAGCCACACCGCCCCTAGTCAAACCCGCAGCGAAGCAGGGATGATCCGCGCTTGGCAACAGTGGCCCTATGGCCTGTTTGTGGTTGGGAATGCGCCAACGGCGCTCCTTGCCCTGTGCGATCGCCTGCAACAAACCCGTGTACCGCCGGCGGGCGTCATTGGTGTCCCCGTTGGCTTTGTCAATGTTGTAGAGTCAAAAGCAGCCCTTGCCCAACTGCCCGTGCCTCAAATTCGCGTTGCCGGTCGCAAGGGGGGGTCGCCTGTGGCGGCAGCGATTGTGAATGCCCTACTGGAGTTGGCCGATAGTGAGGAGTCAGCGTGACCCCGATTCATGTAGTCGGCATTGGCCTAGAGGGGCTGGCAGGGTTGGGGGCAACAGTTCAGGAAATTATTCGCACAGCGACGCTCTTGGTGGGGAGCGATCGCCATCTTCAGTTGATTCCCCATGGAGACGCCCCCCGCTTGTCTCTACGAGACTTTAACGCCAGTTTCAAGGCGATTCAAACCCACTTGGCAACAACCCCCGACCCCCAAGTGGTCATTCTCACCAGTGGCGATCCCCTGTTTTACGGCTTGGGACGCTGGCTCCTTGAAGTTTTTACCCCGGATCAGTTGACGTTTCATCCCCACCTCAGTGCGGTGCAGTTGGCCTTTAGTCGCCTCAAGCTCCCTTGGCAGGATGCCGTGATCTACAGTGCCCATGGTCGCGATTTAGCGGGGTTGGTGCCGCTGTTGCAGCGGGGGGTGGAGAAAATTGCCATCTATACCGATGGTGAGGCTAATATTGCTGCCATTAGCCGCTTATACCAAGCATTGCACCTGCCTGTGTCCTATCGGGCGTGGGTGTGTCAGGCCTTGGGTAGTGCAGAGGAAGCCATTCTGCCGTGGGACTTAGCCCAACCGGTGACAACGCTTCCGCCGGTACATCCGCTGAATTTGGTGGTGCTCCTGCGTCAACCCCAGCACCTACCCCCTCGGGAACAGCCCGTTTTTGGCTTAGGGGATGATCAATTTTTCACCTTTGGCGATCGCCCCAGCCTGATGACAAAGCGGGAAGTGCGGGTATTGGCCTTGGCGGAACTTGCCCTCACCAGCACTGTTGAAACCGTTTGGGATATAGGCGCCGGCACCGGCAGTGTCGCTGTGGAAATCGCCCGCCTTGCTCCCCAAGCCACCATCTATGGGATCGAGAAAACGGCGATTGGCTGCCAACTGATTGAGCGCAACCGCAAGGCTTTTGGTTTGACCAATCTGATCCCAATCCAAGGGGCGGCTCCCCAGAGCCTCAGTGGCTTGCCGCAACCGGATCGCGTGTTTATTGGCGGCAGTGGTGCCCAATTACTGGCCAATCTTGACTATTGTTGGTCACACTTGAAAGCTGGCGGCCGGGTGGTGCTGGCGATCGCCACCCTTGAACACCAAGGCCAAGTTCTCCACTGGTGTCAAACCCAGCAAATCAGCCCGCAAGTGCTACACGTGCAACTCAGCCGCTCCGTTCCCTTGGGTCAAGGCCACCGCCTCCATCCCCTCAATCCAGTCACCCTCATCACCCTGAGTCAGGGGTAAAAATAGCCATCGGGATAAACCGTGGTGCGATCGCACACCGCAGCCGACAGATCAACACCCGTTGCCCGAAAAAAATTACACCGCTGTACCTGTGCTGCCGTTAAATCTGCCTGCTCTAAATTGGCCTGTTGCAGGTTGGCCCCTTGGAGATTCGCTTGTCGCAAATTGGCATAGCGCAGATCCGCCCCCTGAAGATTAGCGCCTTGCAGGTTTGCCCGTTCCAAATTGGCCGATCGGAGGTTGGTGCGGACAAGGTTGGCTCCTTCAAGATCTGCTGCCGCAAGGTTCGCTTGATACAACTGAGCATCCCCTAATTCACTGTGGCGTAGATTGGTGGCAGTCGCTTGAATTCGATTCAACTGGCAATAGGGCAGATAGGCATTCTCCAGATCACTGTCACTAAAATCGGCATCGCTGAGATTGGTGTCAAAAAGGCTCAGACCCGTCAGATCGCTGCCCCGAAAATCTCGTTCCCCCGCTGCATAGGCTGCCAATAGTTCCTCATTGCTGAATTTGGCCATAATGGTATAAAGAGCGTTGTACTGTGACTAAGTATTTCTACCTAAACCTTTTTGACTGTAGGGGGATTTATTGAAGAAGTTCATTTTATTTAATGGTTTCTTAACTTGGTGAGGCACCACAATGGGGTTTCAACCGCTTTCCTTGGCACAGCATTACCACGAACGCACCAAGTACGCCCCTGAGACCTTAGCCCAACAGGCAGCACCGCTCGATTTTAGTCGCCAGCCCAGTCCCTTCAAAACCTATCCCCTTGGTCAGTCCTTCTCCCTCAAGCCGTTTTTAGAACCTGAGCAGGGGGCAGCCCACCCCCACTGGCAGCGACTCTCACGGTTGTTGTACTGTACCTATGGCATTACTGGGGTGGTTCCCTATCCCGATCAGCCCTTTTATATGCGGGCAGCACCTTCTGCCGGGGGGCTATATCCAGCGGAAATCTATCTCCTCACTCGCAACGACACCGCCATTCCCGCTGGCATTTATAACTACCAAGTGAAAGACCATGCCCTTGTGCAGGTGTGGCAAAGCTATTCTTGGTCAGCCCTACAGGCCGCTTGTCTTTGGCATCCAGCGCTAGAAAGGACGCACATTGCGCTGATCGTGACAGCCGTCTTTTACCGTTCCGCTTGGCGTTATGGCGATCGCGCCTATCGCCGCATTTGCCTCGACATTGGGCACCTTTTGGGGAATGTGGAACTGGCCGCCAATATCCATGACTTTCGCGCTCACTTCATTGGTGGTTTTGTGGATGCCCAAATGAATGAACTGCTTTACCTTGATCCAGAACAGGAGGGGGTGTTGGCGGTGGTTGCCCTTGCCAATTTACTCGAAGTGGGCGAAAACTTGTCCACCTTCCCCGCGGTGTTGGCCTCTGCCACCTGCTATGACTATGGGGCGATCGCCAGTGGCGAGCTACTGAAGGCTTACCATCGTGCCAGTGCCCTCACCAATAGTGACATGATCTACGGCATGGCCAAAGAGACCCCCAGCCCCCCTGCCAAGGAGCCTACTGAACCCCCTGCTAGTAAATACAACTTTCCCTTTGGTCTGCGGGTGAGTCTCAGCAAAACCATCATTGACTGGGAAACCCATCTAGCCGCTCTCCAGCAAACCATTCTGCAGCGGCGCTCGACTCGTCAGTACAGTGGCCAAGGGATTGAGGTGGATCAACTGGCTGCCCTGCTCACCTTTGCCTACCATCCTCAGGACTACCGCGATCAAGGCCTAGATGAAGCCCCTAGTTTCTTTGACCCGACATTGGTGGAAACCTTTATTGCCGTGACGCGGGTCAAGGATCTGGAGGAGGGCTGCTACTACTATGCTGTGGCCGAGCATGAGCTACGCCAAATTCGCTTCAAGAACTTTCAAGAGCAGTTGCATTTCCTCTGCCTCAATCAAGACCTCGGTCGCGATGCCGCCGTGGTGATTTTCCATACCGCCAATCTGGAGCGGGCGATCGCTCGCTATGGGGAACGGGCTTATCGCTACCTCCACATGGATGCTGGCCACCTTGGACAGCGGATCAATTTGGCTGCCACCGCTTTGGGGCTAGGGGTCAGTGGCATTGGCGGTTTCTTTGATGATCAGGTCAACGATCTCTTGGGCATTCCCCCGCAAGAAGCGGTTCTGTACATTACCACCGTTGGCAAAGCAGCGTGACCCTCACCACCCGTGGCCACTACAGTATCAAGGCTCTATTGGACTTGAGTTTGTTACCCAACTATGGGCCTGCCTCCGTGCGCGCCATTGCTGAGCGGCAAAAGATTCCTGCCCCCTATCTGGAAAAACTCTTGATTGAATTGCGGCGGGCTGGCTTGGTGCGATCGCTGCGAGGCGTCTATGGGGGCTATCAACTGGCTCGTCCCCCGGCGGCCATTTCCCTGCGGGACATCCTCACTGCCGTTGGTGAATCGCCGACCCCCCTGTTTTTGCATCCTCCCCAACCAGAAGACAGCACAGCAGATTGGGTAACCCTCAGCCTCTGGCAACGTCTGCACCAAAAACTTCAAGATGCCTTGGCCAGTATTTCCCTTGAGGATTTATACTTTGATGCCCGTAGTTGGCAAGCGGCTCAAGGGGATGGGGCAACGTTTGTCATCTAGGCGATCTAGGCTAAGGGCATCCCAGAGTGGGGGGAGACACCCATGTCAGCACCAACCTACCCCAAAGCATGGCTGATCATTCGCGAACGTGGTTTGCCGAAACGGGAAGTTATTCTCAGTCCCGATCGCCAGTGGACGATTGGTCGCCAACTGGATTGCAGTATTCTCCTCAAAGATACCTACGTCTCGCGAGTGCATGCCGTCATCAACGCCTTTCTCTTTAAGGGGCAGCCCCTCTATTTCATTAGTGATTACCACAGTCGCAATGGCACGCTCCTCAATGGCCTGCCAATTCAGCACAGCACCCTCCTCCACCATGAAGATGTCATTTGTGTGGGTACCACCCTCATTGTTTTTTACTATCCAGACATGTTTAAGGACATCTCCCTCGATGAGCGCCCCAAACTGAGCAAACGTTCAACCGGCAGTCTGCCTTGGGTTGGCTAGGGGTTTGACAGCCACAGGGGATAAATTTTATGATGGAAAATTGTTGAGTTTGCACGGAACAGGTTTTGCAAGAGGCACGCATCCCCTCACCTGCACGGCAAGGAGTTTTTTAGTTTCTATGGCATACGCAATCATTGAGACCGGTGGCAAGCAACTGCGCGTTGAAGCCGGGCGCTTTTACGATGTGGAGCGGCTCCCCGTCGAGCCAGAGGGCACAATTGATCTAGAACGGGTGTTGCTGGTGCAAACCGATAGCCAAGTCCACGTCGGTCAACCCTACGTTAGTGGTGCGGTTGTCTCTGGTACGGTGATGGAGCATCGTCGCGGCCCCAAGGTGATTGTCTATAAAATGCGTCCGAAAAAGAAAACCCGCAAAAAACAAGGCCATCGCCAAGAACTGACCCGCATCATGATCAACGAGATTCGTCTCAACGGTGAATCCCTAGGAGGTTAACATGGCACACAAGAAAGGAACAGGTAGTACCCGCAACGGTCGTGACTCCAATGCCCAGCGTCTGGGGGTCAAGCACTTTGGCGGTGAAGTGGTTAAGGCCGGTCACATTCTTGTACGGCAGCGGGGGACAAAGTTTCACCCCGGCGTCAATGTCGGTCGCGGCAGTGACGATACTCTTTTTGCAACGATCGCGGGTGTGGTCACCTTTGAGCGCTATGGCAAAAATCGCAAGCGCGTGAGCGTCTATCCCCTAGCCGAGGGCTAAAACCACTCCTCGATAAACATTCAAAAATCATCTAATTGGGTCAATCCTCTGGGTTGGCCTTTTTTGTTGTCTTAGCCCATGACACCCCTAAGGAAGTGTTGACCCGAGTATTGTAAATTTCTATGAACGGCTTGCTTTAAGGTCGAGAAATTGTTAAATTAGATACAGAAATAAATCGTTCATCTCTCGCAGGACATCAGTAAACGCTTTTCAGACCGAGTTTAATTGTCAGCGTTGTACCTTCGCGAGGGACGGAAGTAGGGCAACAGATCCCGAAGGAACGCGCCTCAATCAGTCCACCTTGTAATAAAAATGGGGCGAAAATTATGACGACTCTTACTTATCGCGGCGTTCAATACAACTACGTTCCTCCAGCGATCAACAGCCAAGCAACGGATGTCGTGGCCAAGTATCGCGGTAGCACCTATCGTGTGGCTGCTCCGACAAATCCACCGGAAGACTCCTTAAAAATCATGACCTATCGGGGTGTCAAGTATCAAAAAGGCAAACAACCCGCCGGTGTTCCCGCTGCTCGCTTGGCCGATAATGTGGCTTCTGTGCCCGTGACGGCAACGGTTAACGAAATGGCTCGCTCCTTGGCGATGGCACATCATGTGATGATTAAAAGCCGTGAACAAACCCTCCTTGCCCGGATGGCAGAAGCAATCGGCATGCCGGTGGCGGCAGCCCACTACTGGAACCAAATCCAAGGGAAAATTAACCCCGTCTTTGGTGCCACCTACGATCGCTCCCCTGTGGCGCTGAGCTAAGGCAGCAATGACACTGGGTTGAAGTGTTGAGTTGAGTCAGTAGGAAAATAACGAGGGAGTCAGGTCATTCTTGGCTCCCTTTTACTGTGGGCATTAACCCCGCCGATCCCAGGGCCCCCAAATGGCAAAGGTCATCCCCGGATGGTAGAGATTGACAAACATGGTTTGGCCGTCGGGTGAGAAGCAAACCCCTGCCAGTTCTTGATCATTGAGGGCATTGCGCGCAAAGGTGTATAGCTCTCCTTGGGGGGTGATACCAATGAGGCGATTAATGGCATCGTCGCCATCTTCGCAGCAAATGAGATCTCCCCAAGGGGCCATCGTCAAGTTATCGGGATAATCAAGAACCTCTTTGCCGGGGGACTCGACAAACAGCTCAATCGTGCCACCATCTGCTGCGGTGTGACCGGGGCGGTATCGCCAGATTTGGCCTAGCCGCTTTTCACCACCACTGGTGGCTGTAAAGTAAAACTCGCCATTGTGGTAGCAGAGGCCTTCACCGCGTACAAATTGGGCTGCCCCCTTGTCATAGCCCTCATAGCGCACGGTGTCTAGGGGAGGGTCAGGCTGGGTGATATTTACCCATTCCACCTCGAAGGGTTTGCGTAGGGGAAAATCCTGACCGGTGTTAATTTTCGGGTAGCGTTTGATTTTCAAGGCTTGGAGTTGGCCGCCAGCAGCAAGGTTGGTGGGTTCCTTGGGAATAAAGCGATAAAAGAGACTATCGCCGCGATCCTCTGTTTGATAGACGATATGCGTTTGCGGGTCGATGGCGATCGCCTCATGTTGAAAGCGCCCCATTGCCTTGAGGGGAACTGGCGTCACGGGGCCTTGGGCACTGATCGGTACTTCAAAGTTGTAGCCGTGGCGTTTTTGCACCGGACCGCGGTTGGCAGGGTGTTCGGGCGTGGAAATGGTTTCCTCGCAGCTAATCCAACTGCCCCAAAGGGTTTTGCCGCCACCACAATTGCGCGAGGTACCGGCCAAAGAAACGTAATGCTTGAGGAGTTGCCGATCTTTACTCACCACGAGTGTAGTGGTGCCGCCGGGGGCAATGGGGTCATACATCCGCTCCTTGGGAGCCACCACCCCCTGAAAGGCACGGGGTAGCCCCGGATACATCTCATGGTTGCGCACAAGGATGGTCGTGCCATCGGGGCCGGGGAAGGCGGCCATGCCATCATGGAGCGTCGGGACGGGGGCACCATCACTCAGGCGATCGCCCAGCTTGGAAAACACCCGATACTGAAAGCCTGCCGGCAAATCCAACAGGCCATTGGGATCCTTCACCAAGGGGCCAAATCCGCGTGTGGTCAGCAGTTCACCTTGGGCTGCCCGTTGATAGAGAAGCTGTAATCCTTGGGGAAAAAGTGCTGCCCCCATACCGGCGGCGGCAAGGGTGAGGAAGCGACGACGTTGCAAACCCATAAAAAACCCATGTAAACTGCACAACCAACGGCTAAAAGCCGACCCCTATTGTCTTACTGCAAACTTAGGAAGTTATTCAAGGGCGTTTTGTGGCCGATTGCAGATCGCTTGCTAAAATAAAGTCATAATGAGTTTGGATAAGTCAATGCGAGTGATCGATTTGCCCCTCAATGCCATTCGTCGTCCCCTGATGCGGCAAACGGATCCTGCAAAAGTCGCAGCCTTGATGGCCTCCATTGCGGAAATTGGCCAGCAGGAACCCATTGATGTCCTTGAAGTCGAAGGGCAGTACTATGGCTTTTCGGGGTGTCATCGCTACGAAGCCTGTCAACGGCTCGGACTGCCGACGATTCGGGCACGAGTCCGCCGTGCGCCCCGTTCGGTACTGAATCTGCACCTTGCCTAGGTGTCTTGTCAGATTCGCCTCAGTGTGGGATTCTAGCCAATTAGCCCCTCTAGGATAGCGATCGTGACCGGTGTACGCCTTGAAAAACTGACCAAGGTCTATCGCGACCCCCAGCGCGGGCATGATGTCACGGTGCTGCAAGGGATTGATCTGAGGGTCGGTGCGGGCGAGTTTTTGGTGCTGGTGGGGCCTTCGGGGTGTGGCAAAAGTACCCTGCTGCGGCTGATTGCGGGTTTGGATGAACCAACCACGGGCACAATTTGGGTGGGCGATCGCGTGGTCAATGGTTTACCCCCCAAAGCGCGGGACATTGCCATGGTTTTTCAAAGCTATGCCCTCTATCCCCATCTCACGGTTTATGACAACTTGGCCTTTGGCTTGCGCCGCAACTCGCAAATGAATGGCCTGTTACCCGCCCCCATTGAAGCGACCCTGACCCGCTGGACGCGATCGCTCCCCAAGGGGATGCAACTTTCTTTTCCCCGCGAGCGGGCAATTCACCAACGGGTGATGCAGATTGCGGCGATGTTGCAAATTGGTCACTTGCTCTATCGCTATCCCAAACAACTGTCGGGTGGTCAGAAGCAGCGGGTGGCCCTCGGACGAGCCATGGCCCGCAATCCCCAAGTGTTTTTGATGGATGAACCGCTTTCAAACCTTGATGCCAAGCTGCGCACCGAAACCCGCGCTCAAATTGTCCAACTTCAGCGGCAATTGGGCATCACAACCATTTATGTGACCCATGATCAAACGGAAGCGATGACGATGGGCGATCGCATTGTGGTGCTGCACCAAGGTCAAATCCAACAAATTGCCAGCCCCCTCGACCTGTATCAACGCCCTGCCAATCGCTTTGTCGCTGAGTTTATTGGCTCACCGCCAATGAATTTCTTAGCCGTGACCCTCAACCAAGGGAAGATTCAGTACCACCATTGGCAGTTGTCCCTAAGCCAGCCCTTACCCTCGGTATCCAAGGCATGGTTGGGGATTCGTCCTGAGCATTTTGTGCTGGCGACGGCCGATGCAGAGAATACGCTGCCCGTTGAAGTAGATCTGGTGGAAGCCCTTGGCCATGAAACGGGGTTGACGGTTCACCTCACTGCAACAGGAGAATTGTTGCGGGTGCGCTTGCCGGGACAACAGCCGATTCAGCGGGGCGATCGCCTGTATTTGCGCCCTGATCCCCAGCATTTCCACTTCTTTGATGAGCAAACGGGGCAGCGCCTAGAACCATGAGCCAGCGTCTGCAAGCCCGCCTCGCCATGGCCGGCATTACCCGCAAGAGTCAACTACGCCGTAAAGGATTTAGCCGCCAGCAAGCCAATGCCATTTGGTCTGGCGACCTACACCAACTGCGCCTAGAAACCCTCGAACACCTTGCCCAAGTTCTGGGGGTGACTCCCTTGGAGTTGTTTCAGTGGCTCTATGGTGAATCGGCTGCTGAGGCGGCGCTCCAACACCAAGCCCTTCAGATCCTGGAGCCGTTTCTGCGCTTCTGGCCCACTGCCGCTTATGCTGCTAGCCAAAACCCCACCGCCCCCGCCCAGCGGATTTTGCCCCTAGTAAAGCCAGTGTTTCAACTCCTCGAGCAGTGGGGGATTCGGTTGATTGGTGAGGTTGGAGCCTGTGTTCCCTTTGATCCGCACCAGCACCAAAGCGATCGCGTGCCCTTAGAGGAAGGGACACCGGTGCGCATTACCCATGCGGGCTATTGGTGGGGCGATCGCCTGCTCTTTCGGGCGGTGGTGACGCCAGTAGATACTCTTGGACAATCTGCCCCCTCAGCACATGCTCCTGAATCACCCGCTCAATAACTGCTGGCGTTGCCGAGTGATACCAGACGCCATCGGGATAGACCACTAAAATGGGGCCTTGTTGACACACCCGTAGGCAATTGGCCTTTGTGCGAAAAATACAGCCCTCTGGGCGCGGTTGATCCAAGCCCAATTCCTTGAGGCGTTTTTTCAAATACTCCCATGCTTCTAAACCCACTGCCTTGTCACAGCACAGGGGTTTGGTTTGATCAGCACATAGGAATAGATGCCGCTGAATGTGATCAATGCCGAGAGCTGCTACTTGCTGCGCTAACGAAGGAGATGTCATAGTTGGCTTTTTCTAATCTGCAACAAGGGTTTCCGGTGTTGGTAGCACCATTGAGGACGTGGGGGAGGGTTGACGCCGATTCCATTCAATGTCGGGCATTTCCTCAAAAGCCCGCCGCAGGGAGGCCTCCCAGAACTGCCGCACCTTCGACAAAAAAGGATCACCCAAGACAAATTCGGCGCGGTGACAGATCTGAAAGCTATCGGTGCGGTACATGATCAGGTCAAGGGGGGGGCCGACGGAGATATTGGATTTCATCGTTGAATCAAGGGAGAGCAGTGCATACTTTGCCGCCGCATCTACCGGCGTATCGAAGCGCAACGTGCGGTCTAAAATCGGCTTGCCATATTTTGTTTCACCAATTTGAAGAAAGGGAGTTTCGGGGGTCGCTTGCAGAAAGTTGCCCTGACTGTAGATCAGGTAGAGGTAGGGTTCCTCGCCACGAATTTGCCCCCCCACCAGAAATGTGCATTGGTAGTCAATGTTATCTTTGGCCAACCAAGGGCGATGACTATCGGTGACCTCCCGCAGCTTACCACCGACATAGCGGGCTACCTCGTACATATTGGGCAGTGAGTTGAGACTGTGCTCCAACTGACCCTTGAGATCACGGCGAATGAGCGTGAGCACTTCCTGAGTAATTGAAAGGTTACCAGCGGTACAAATGACAATCACCCGCTCCCCCGGCACCGAAAAATCAAAGAGTTTCTGATAGGTGGAAATATAATCCACCCCCGCATTGGTGCGAGAGTCTGCCGCCATCACCAGACCCGACGTGGTGAGAATTCCCAAGCAATATGTCATTTTGCCTATGCTCCGCCAATAACCAAGCACTATAGAGCATATAAGGAATTTGCAGCGATCGCTACGGACGCTGGGCATTGGAAATTGACCTGATCATCCGATAGGGTAGGGTTCGGTGTCACAGCGAAGTTTGCAGCAATGTCAGCCATTCTAGAAACCCTTGCCCTGATTCTCCTGCTGGGATTCTTTGCGGGTCAGTTGGCACGGCGACTAGGGGCACCGGCCTTGATCGGCATGATTCTCGTGGGGATTGTCCTCGGGCCTGCGGCCTTGAATCTGTTGCAAACCAATGTCCTAACGGCAGCCCCCACCTTCCGGGCCGTGGCGGTGATGGTGATTTTGATGAAGGCGGGGCTGGGCTTGGATCGCCAGAAGTTGGCACAACAGGGCACGGTGGCGCTACGCCTCGGTGTATTACCCGCACTGTGTGAAATGGTCGTTGTGGCTGGGGTGGCGATGCTGCTACTGGGATTTGATGTGCGCCAAGGGCTATTGTTGGGGGCGATCGTGGCACCGGAGTCCCCGGCTGTCATTGTGCCGGGCATGCTACGGCTAAAAAGTTTGGGCTGGGGCGTGGACAAGGGGATTAGTGATGCAATTCTCTCGGGCAGTGCTATTTCCGATGTAGTCATACTGCTGCTGTTTAGTCTGCTGATGGGGTCTGAGCATGAGGGAGGATTCCTAGGGGCTTTGCCGCCCGCCTTGGGGGTGAGTGTGCAGGCACTCCTTGAAATTGGTGGTGGCTTGATCGTGGGCTATGGCTTGGCCTGGGCGCTGGTCTTTTTGTTGGTCAAGCAAAACTGGAGTCAAAATCGGGTGCAAACAACCCTCGTGGCAGCAGCAGTGGCCTTGGGAGCAGTGGGCTTGGCCGATCGCCTGCCGTTGTTTTCCGGCTACCTTGCGGTGATGAGTGCCGGCTTCTTCTTGATTGAGATGGATGCCCCCCTAGCGCGGCAATTGCGGGGCGGCTTTGATGTGCTGTGGCAGGTGGCAGAGATTTTTCTCTTCGTGCTGTTGGGTGCCAGTGTCCAGTTGGGGGTGTTGCAAAGTTCCCTCGGTGTGGGTTTGGTGATTTTAGCGGTGGGTACCTTGATTGGGCGGGGCATCGGTTGGTATCTTTCCACCTTAGGCAGTAATTGGACACTCTCCGAACGCCTCTTTTTGCTGCCGGGGAATTCCGCAAAGGCAACGGTGCAAGCGGCGATCGGTGCTTTGCCCTTATCCGCTGGGGTGGCGGGGGGTGAAACGATGCTGGCGATCGCGGTTCTCTCGATCCTGATTACGGCTCCCTTGGGGGCATGGGCAATTCCCACGTTTGCGCCAAAACTCCTGCAAAAGGGCGAGGTGGATCCCACCAAAGTCCTGCTACAACCACGCGTAGTCCTCTTAGCACCGGTGGATGTTTCGAGTGTCACCCCCTACGTTCTCCAAAAGACGGCGGAATTAGCGCGGCGTGCTGATGCGGAAGTGATTGTGCTCCATGTGCAGGACGTACCTGACCCCAAGGCAGTGGCCACACTCGAAGCTCAAATTAAGCAGTACCTCGCAGACATTCGCTATCGTTTCATTGTGACCGCTGGCCCGATTACCGAAGCCATTTTGGATACCGCTGCCCTGTACAACGTGACGGAAATCATTCTTGGCAAACATGGTCAAAAGGGTCTCAAGCGTGTTCTCATGGGGTCTGTGTGTCAGAGTATTCTTGAGACCTCAACTCGACCCGTGTTGATTGTGGAGGAGCCACGCTCGTGATCTCGATTCATCCTCGGTTGCGCCCTGCGTTGGCCGTTAGTCTTGGAGCCATCCCCGCTGCCTTGAGTCGCTTCTTACTGGAGGCCTATTTGGAACCCTATCTTGCGGGTAATGTGCCCTTTGCTACCTTGATTGTGAATGTCACTGGCTGTTTTTTGCTGGGGGTGATTGCTCCCCTTGCCTTTGCCCGCACGTTTGTACTGCACCCCGATTTGCGCTTGCTATTGACAACGGGGTTTATTGGTTCCTACACAACCTTTTCATCCTACGAGTTGGATAACGACAAGCTCTTGGGGATCACAGATGCGGCAGTCGAGGGTTTTTACTGGCTCGGCAGTACGGGGCTGGGATTGCTGGCCTTGGAGTTGGGCAGCCGCTTAGTGCTGCGGGGGTTAGCCGATTGGGAGAAATGGGATGATCTCACCTGAAGGATTGTTGGCGATCGCCCTTGGGGCTGTGCCCGGCGCTTTGACACGCTACTACGTCGGTTTATGGAGCGATCGCCGCTTTGGCACCCTTGTCTTCGGTACCCTGAGCGTGAATCTCATGGGTGCCTTTCTTATGGGCTTTTTGAGCCCTGTTTTAGTCCGTTGGGGGGCACCGCTGTGGCTTAGCTATGGCATCACCGTCGGCTTTTTGGGGTCTTTGACCACCTTTTCTACGTTTATCCTGGAGGTATCGAACCTGCGTCGTGAAGGCTACCCCCGCATTGCGTGGCTGTACTGGCTGAGTACGCCTATCCTCGGGTTTCTCTGTGTGGAAGCCGGCATTGGCCTCTCCCATTGGATGTAGCTCAACGGCTAGCCGCCAATACTGGCCAGTAGCTTTGCTTCCTCCTCCTTGGAAATGAGGCGACCTTGGTTTTCGTAGTCGGGAATTTGGTCAAAGTAGAGGTAGCGATAGAGATCCGCTGCAAAGGGATCAATTTTCCGCGTCACAATCTCTAGGTACTCCTCGCGGGTGGGAATGCGCCCCAGTAGGGCACAAACTGCTGCTAGCTCTGCAGAACCAAGATAGACCCGTGCCCCTTTGCCCATGCGGTTATTAAAGTTGCGGGTGGAGGTGGAGAAAACCGTGGTGTGATCAGCAACACGGGCTTGGTTGCCCATGCACAGGGAGCAGCCTGGCATTTCCATGCGGGCACCAGCGGCAGCAAAAATGCTATAGTAGCCCTCTTCGCGCAACTGCTGCTCATCCATGCGGGTGGGGGGTGCAATCCAGAGGCGAACCTTCACCACCCCCTCTCCTTCCAGTACCTTGGCAGCGGCACGGTAGTGGCCAATATTGGTCATACAGGAGCCAATAAAGACCTCCTGCACTGGATCGCCAGCACATTCGGAGAGGGTTTTGATATTGTCGGGGTCATTGGGGGCAGCCACAAGGGGTTCCTTGATTTGATCTAGATCCACCTCAATCACATCGGCATACTCGGCATCCGGATCGGCAGAGAGGAGACTGGGATTGGCCAGCCATGCCTCCATCTTTTTCACCCGCCGTAGAATCGTACGCGCATCGCCGTAGCCACGAGCCACCATATTTTTCAGGAGGGCTACATTGGAGCGCAGGTAGGTTGCCACCGTTTCTTCACTGAGTTTAATCGTGCACCCTGCGGCCGATCGCTCCGCTGTGGCATCGGTGAGTTCAAAGGCCTGCTCCAGTTGCAAGTGCGGCAGCCCCTCCATTTCCATGATCCGTCCGGAGAAAACATTCTTCTTATTCTCCTTGGCAACGGTGAGCTTACCCTGCTGAATGGCCACATAGGGAATGGCATTGACAATGTCCCGCAGCGTCACCCCCGGTTGCAACGCACCTTTGAAGCGCACCAGCACCGACTCCGGCATATCCAAAGGCATCACCCCCAAGGCCGCTGCAAAGGCGACCAAGCCAGAACCTGCTGGGAACGAAATGCCCAAGGGAAAACGGGTATGGGAATCGCCCCCCGTGCCCACGGTATCGGGCAGTAGCATGCGGTTGAGCCAAGAGTGAATAATGCCATCCCCCGGTCGCAGTGAGACGCCCCCCCGCGAGGTCATAAAGTCTGGCAGTTCTTTGTGGGTTTTGATGTCAACGGGCTTGGGATAAGCCGCGGTATGGCAGAAACTTTGCAAGACCAAATCCGCACCAAAGCCAAGGCAGGCCAGCTCCTTGAGTTCATCGCGGGTCATTGGGCCTGTCGTATCCTGGGAGCCAACCGTTGTCATCACGGGTTCACAGTAGGTGCCGGGGCGCACGCCAGGCAGACCACAGGCTTTACCGACAATCTTTTGTGCCAAGGTATAGCCCTTACTGCTCTCAACGGGGGGCTTGGGACGAGTAAAGAGGGGACTGGGTTCTCGGCCAAGGGCAGCCCGTGCTTTGTCGGTGAGGGTACGCCCAATGAGAAGGGGAATGCGCCCCCCCGCTCGCACTTCATCCAAGAGGGTAGCGGGCTTGAGGGTAAACACACTGATGACCTCCCCCGCTGCATTGGTGATTTCGCCGCGGTAGGGGTAGATCGTGATCACATCCCCCATATTCATTTGGGTAACATCGCACTCAATGGGCAGGGCGCCGGAGTCCTCCATGGTGTTGAAGAAAATGGGGGCAATTTTGCCACCGAGACAGACGCCCCCGGTGCGCTTATTGGGGACGTAGGGAATGTCGCGACCAATGTGCCAAATCACGGAGTTGGTGGCGGATTTGCGGGAGGAACCAGTGCCAACCACATCCCCCACATAGGCAAGGGGGTAGCCCTTTTGCTTCAGTTCGGCAATGATTTGCAGTGCCCCCGGCAAGCGGCTTTCCAGCATCACCGTAGCGTGCAGCGGAATATCGGGGCGAGTGGTGGCATGGGGGGCAGGGGAAAGATCATCGGTGTTGGTTTCACCCGCCACTTTGAAGACAGTGACGGTAATCGCTTCTGGAAGGGGTTCACGGCAGGTAAACCAGTCACCATTAGCCCAAGATTCCATCACTTGACGGGCATAGGTATTCCCTTGGTGCATCAGGTCTTGGACATCGTGAAAGGCGTCATAGACCAAGAGGGTATGACTGAGGGCAGTGGCCGCCGCACGGGCAAGTTCTGGGTTCTCATGGCGCAGCAGCTCAATGAGGGATTGAACGTTGTAGCCCCCCAGCATTGTCCCTAGGAGTTCCACCGCTGCCACGGGAGTGATGAGGGGACTGGTGAGTTCTCCTTTGGCGATCGCTGTCAAAAAGCCGGCTTTAATGTAGGCCGCTTCATCGACACCGGGGGGCACGCGATCGCGAATTAGGTGCAGTAGGTAGTCTTCTTCGCCCGCTGGGGGGTGTTGCAGGAGATCACAGACCGCCGAGGTTTCTGCCGCCGTCAGGGGCAAGGGGGGAATTCCCAAGGCAGCACGCTCTTGGGTTTGCTGACGGTATTGGCTGAGTACGGTTGTGTCCACGCGCTGTTGACCTCAATTTGGCTCCAAGGAAAAACAAAATCATTTAGGTGCGGATCTAGATTTTAGAGTACAGATTCCCCTTTGGTGGTTTAGTTGCCTGCCATATCCTTGCCCCTATCGCCAGTCCCGCTGTAACTCTTCAGCAACGCGGCGGTAATCCGCTTGAGCTTCCTTCGCCTGCTTGCCCTTCCATTGGGTAATGGGAACCCCATCGAGAGCCGCCCGTTCATGGGCTTTGTAGGCGCGGATAAAGGAGTGACAGGCTGCTACCCCCAACTGCAAGAGCGTATTTTGGGCTTCGAGGGCTTCATTGACACAGCGGGGGTCAACGCGGGTGAGCAGGACGCGGTGGGGAACGTTAGACGGTTGCACCACTTGCTTCACTGTTTCAATGAGGGCGGCAAGGTCAATGGGGGCGGGGGGGGTGGGCAGCACCAGATAGTCGGCGATCGGTACCACCGCTGCTAGGGCACTGGAGGCTAAGGCCGGCGGCGTATCGACAACAATCAAGTCATAGCCAGAGAGCTGGCGCACATTGCTGAGGAGTTTTGGGTTGACCTCCTGCGCGAGATCGAAGCCCATGGATTGGCCACTGCGCTGAAACCACCACGTCGCCGAGGCTTGGGGATCCGTATCCACCAACAACACTTTGTACTGCTCGGCATAGGTGGCTGCTAGGTTGATTGCCGTTGTGGTTTTACCAACGCCTCCCTTACCGTTCAGGACAGCGAGCAGACGGGGTTCAGCCAAGGCCCTATCCTCCTAAAACTGCCGCAGAAAGCGCAAATCGCTGGTGTAAAAGCGGCGAATATCATCAATTTGATGCAGCACCATGGCAAACCGCTCCACACCGAATCCGGCGGCAAAGCCCGTGTAGACCTCTGGATCGTAGCCGACATTTTTGAGCACAGCAGGATCCACCATGCCACAGCCCATCACCTCTAGCCAGCGTCCTTGCCACTGCACATCCACCTCCGCCGAGGGTTCCGTAAAGGGGAAATAGCTGGCACGGAAACGAATGGGAACATCGCCAAAGAGTGCCGCCAGAAAGGTGGTGACGGTACCCTTGAGGTCGGTAAAGGTCAGCCCCTCATCCACTGCCAAAATCTCAATCTGATGGAACACAGCCGCGTGGGTGGCATCCTCCGTATCCCGCCGGTAACAGCGGCCGGGGGCAACGATCCGAATGGGGGGATCATTGAGTTCCATGTAGCGAATCTGCACCGAGGAGGTGTGGGTGCGCAGCAGATTGCCATCGGGCAGGTAAAAGGTGTCCTGCATATCGCGCGCCGGGTGATCTGCAGGTGTATTCAGCGCCTCAAAGTTGTAGTAGTCGCTTTCCATTTCGGGGCCATTGGCAACGGTATAGCCGAGACCCACAAAAATATCGAGGATGCGGTCAATGGTGCTATTGAGGGGATGAATGTGCCCTTGGGGACGATAGATGCCCGGCAGGGTGACATCAAGGCTTTCAGCCGCCAGTTGGGCAGCAATTTTTTCGGCTTGCAGGGTTTCGCGGCGGGCTTCTAGTTCTTGGAGCAGTTTTTCCTTGAGGGTGTTGGCGAGGGTACCGATGGTGGGGCGATCGCTAGGGGGCAGTTTGCCCATAAGGGCGAGAATTTGTGAGAGTTCGCCTTTTTTGCCCAAGTAGGCAACGCGCAATTGCTCTAGGGTATCGAGGCTGCGGGCTGCAGCGATCGCCTGTAGGGCTTTGGCTTCTAAATCTTTAAGTTGTTGGCTGAGCCGATCACGATCAAGGGTGGGGGTCGTCATGGCAAAATGCAGTTGCGGGGTGCACAAATGGCAACAATTTCGGTCAAGATAAAGCATTCCCACCTGTTGGGAATAAGCCTTGATTATAACGCTATGCCCGCAGTTGCGATCGCGATGGTTCTCGAATGCCGATTCCTAACCTCACCAGCCAGCCTAAACAGACGGTCAGTCAGTGGCTAGCCAGCGCACCCCAAGCCTTTCTCCGTTCACCGCGGTTTTCTGCGAACCGCGAGCAACAGATGGCGATCGCTGCCTGTGGGCTGTGGTTTTTGGCCCAACTTCTTTACCTGCACGATTTGTCTACAACCCCTTGGCCGTGGCTCGAAAGTGTGGTGGAGGCCGCCGCCGTCGTCATCATTGGTGGTTTCCCAGTGCTGTGGTGGGCAAGGGGCCAGCGGGATTTTAATAAGATGGCTCAACGGTGGCCGGGGCGGTTGCTCCTCAGTTTGGCACTGTACATTGCCATTGGCTTGATTCTCCCCCAAGCAGGCCGCTTTCCTTGGCAGCGGGTTCTCACCAATTTAATCTTTGCTGATCAGCCGTGGCTGAACTTGCTGATCTTTCTCGGAGGCGTCTGGGCCATGGTGCGCGTCCCTTTCCTCTTGCGGCAGCAAACCACACCGCCACCAGTGTTGTGGGCTTGGATCAGTGGAGCAGCGCTTTATTTGTTGCTCAGCCACAGTGGGTTGATTTCGCCAGCCTTCCCCAAGGCGTACACGGAAGGATTCATCATTACCCCTATCTATTTGCTCCTATGTGCTTGGGGCGATTGGCAGCGGCGACACCCCCCACGGGCGACCCCCACGGGATTGGGACTACACGACCTTCCCCTAATTGCGGTCTCGCTTTTTAGCCTCTACTGGTTCTCGACCCCCTACTTTCGCTTTGGCCCTTTTGTGGCACTGCAACTGTTTATTTTGGTGATCATTTTTGGCGGTGGGCTGGGGCGATCGCACTTTGGCTATAGCTTTGAACCCCGCTGGCGCGATGCTCGTTTATTGGCGGCAATGTTCTTGGCAGCTTTGGTAACCATGGTGCCCTTGGGGAGTCTATTGGGCTTTTTGCCCTTGGCGAAATTTAACTTGACGCCTTCGCCTTTGGCGGTGTTTGTCTATGTCACCCTCTTTGCAATGCGGGTGGGTATTTTTGAGGAGGTGCTCTTTCGCAGTGGTTTGATGATTTTCGTGCGGGATCTGTGGCAGCACTATGGGGGCGATCGCCAGCGGCCGGTGGTTATTGCTTGGGGTGCCATTCTCATTTGTTCGCTGCTTTTTGGTATTCTCCATGTAGGCAATGAGCCGAATGCCGATATTCAACTGCCCCTCATGGCCTACCGAGCGGTGTATATCATCATGGCAACCTTGGCCTCCCTCTTTTACTGCCTCACCTTTGCCTGTACCCAGCGCCTCTGGGCGGGCGTTCTCCTGCATGGTCTGGTGGATGCGATCGCCGTCGTCTTTTTTGGCGCTGCCCTTGTTGCCCCTTTCTAGCGCACCACAATCACAGGCACACCCGGCTTGACTTTCTCAAAAAGCTCCTCAATGTCGCGGTTGTACATCCGCACGCAACCGTGGGAAACCGCCTGACCAATGGAATCCGGATGGGGGGTACCGTGCAGCCCAACCCAATTGGTGCCATCACTCCAAAAGCCAATCCAACGCCGCCCCAAGGGGTTCCGCGGATGGCCGCCGGCAATCACTGCCCCAGTAAAGGGATTTTTCCAAGCGGGATCGCGAATCATCTCCCGCACTTGAAATTGACCTGTGGGGGTTTCCCACCCCGGACGACCCACGGCCACTGGATACCGGCGCAGGGGAGTTTGTCCTTGATAGAGGGTCAATTGGCGCCGTGATAGGCTGATTTCTAGGCGCAGGGGAGCGGTGACCGCCGGTGGAGGAGCAGTAGCAAGGGCAAAGGGGAGACGACCCAAAAGACTCAAACTCACCCAGCCAACAACCGCGATCGCTCGCTGGCCAGCTTTTAGGAAGCCTTGTGCTTTCATTACTCAATTCACTCCTACCACTGTGAGATTGGCATTGGGGAATAATAGATAGCTACGTTGCCACTGAAAAATTTTTCAAAATTCTAGATGAATGACCAAGTTCTCCGCTATTTACCCCTTGCAACGGGGGTTTTGGGGGGCACACTTCTCCTCATCAATCGCCTCTTGACCCCCACCCTGACCCCTTCCCAGGCACGCGCCGATGTCGTGGGAGTGATCCTTGCGGCGGTGCTCATTTTAACGACGCTAATTTGGCAGCGGGTGCAGCCCCGACCGCCAGAAGCCGTGATTCTTGAAGGGGAAGAGGGATTTGAACTTGCCGATGATCTGGATGCTGCCCTGAAAACAGAGCTGGCTTGGCTGTCCTATACCTTGCTGAAGAATACGCCGACAAAGTCCATTGTCATTTGGCGGGCCGATCGCCCCCTCCTGCGGCGCGGTATTCTGGGGCCCAAACCAATGAGCGCCACGGGTGCCATTGTCCAGCGCGCCCTGCAAACCCAACGCCCCATCTATTTAGTGAATTTAGCCCTTTACCCCGGACGCATTGAATTTGACTATTTGCCCCCCAATACCCAAGGGGTGATCTGCCAACCGGTGGATGCGCAAACGGTGATGATTCTCGGCACCAATGCCCCCCGCTGCTATACCCAGCAGGATGAACAGTGGGTAGCTGCCCTTGCCGCAAAATTCGCCCAGGTGCTGGCAGAACAGTACAATAAAGCCTAGACACGCTTGTAAGCGACTTTTGACACTGAAGACCGTTGATTAGGATTTCGATATTTACTATGACTGTTGCCACTTCTGCTACCCCTGCTGTGCCCAGCGACTCGCGTCAACGGGCAGCGACTTTTTTGAAAGACCTCCAGGATCAGATTTGTCAGGCCCTAGAGGCAGCCGATGGCGGTGCCCAGTTTCAAGAGGACAGTTGGCAACGTCCCGAAGGGGGCGGTGGTCGCTCGCGGGTGATGAAAAATGGCCAGCTTCTGGAGCAGGGGGGCGTTAATTTCTCAGAGGTGTGGGGGGAGCAATTGCCGCCCTCAATTTTGACCCAGCGGCCGGAGGCGGCGGGGCATGGCTTCTATGCCACGGGTACCTCCATGGTGCTCCATCCCCGCAATCCCTATGTGCCAACGGTGCATTTGAATTATCGCTACTTTGAAGCTGGGCCGGTGTGGTGGTTTGGCGGTGGCGCAGATTTGACCCCCTACTACCCCTTTGCTGAGGATGCGAAACACTTCCATCAGGTGCATAAGGCTGCCTGCGATCGCCACCACAGCGAGTACTACCCCGTGTTCAAACGCTGGTGTGATGAATACTTCTACCTCAAGCATCGCGGCGAAACCCGTGGCGTGGGCGGCATTTTCTTTGACTACCAAGATGGCAGCGATCGCGAGCTTTACCGCGGCCCTGATCCCCATGGCGAAGCTGCTCGCTACAGTCAAAAGGTCGGTTCCATTGGCAGTCGCTCCTGGGAAGACCTGTTTGCCTTTATTCAAAGCTGTGGCCAAGCCTTTCTAGAAGCCTACCTACCAATTGTGGAACGGCGGCGTCACCTCGAGTATGGCGATCGCGAGCGGCAATTTCAGCTCTATCGGCGCGGGCGCTATGTGGAATTCAACCTCGTCTATGACCGCGGCACCATCTTCGGCCTGCAAACCAATGGCCGCACCGAGTCTATTTTGATGTCCTTACCCCCCCTTGTGCGCTGGGAATATGGCTATACCCCGGAACCCAACAGCCGCGAAGCGGAACTGTACACCACCTTTCTCAAGCCCCAAGACTGGGTGAATTGGCCAAGCTAAATGAGGATCAGTGCCCCTGTGTTGCGCCGTGTGCTTGCCCTCCTAGGTGATCTGCGCCTAGCAATTCTCCTGTTGCTGGTGATTGCGATCGCCAGTATTGCCGGCACCGTGATTGAGCAGGGGCAATCCCTCAGCTTCTATCAGGCCAATTATCCCGAAGACCCTGCCCTGTTTGGTTTTCTCAGTTGGCGGGTGCTACTGGCCCTAGGGCTAGATCATGTCTATCGCACCCCTTGGTATCTCACTCTGTTGGTGCTCTTTGGCGCCAGTTTAACGGCCTGTACCTTCAGTCGGCAGGTGCCTGCCCTCACCACGGCCCAACGCTGGCAGTACTACTCCCAACCGCGTCAATTCACCAAACTGGCCCTGAGCACCACGATTCCCCAAGGCTCCCTCAAGGAACTGGCCGCTGCCTTGAGCGCAAAGGGCTACCGCGTCTGGCAAACCGACAATCAACTCTATGCCCGCAAAGGCATTGTTGGTCGCATGGGCCCGATTGTGGTTCATGCCAGTATGATTCTGATTTTGCTGGGGGGGATTTTGGGGGCGCTGACGGGCTTTATGGCGCAGGAACTGATTCCCAGTGGTGAAACCTTTCATCTTCAGCACATTGTGCAGGCGGGTCCCTTGGCGCGGGTTCCCCAACACTGGTCGGTCAGGGTAAATCGCTTTTGGATTGATTACAGTGATGCGGGGGAGATTGATCAGTTCTACTCAGACCTCTCGATACTGGATGCGCAAGGCCAAGAGGTGAAGCGGGGCACAATCCATGTCAACCAGCCCCTGAAGTATGGCGGAGTCACCCTCTATCAGGCGGACTGGAGTATTGCCGCCATTCGCTTTCGCCTAAACAACAGTCCCGTGCTGCAACTGCCCATGGCCCAGCTAGACACAGAAGGCAAAGGTCGTCTTTGGGGCACATGGCTGCCCACGAAACCGGATCTCTCGGAGGGGATTTCCCTGATTGCGCGGGATCTCCAAGGCACGGTGCTCATCTACAGCCCCAAGGGCGAGTTTCTCACCAGCTTGCGCACCGGCATGAGTACAGAAATCAATGGGGTCAGGCTGACATTGGTTGAACTGGTGGGCAGTACAGGGCTACAAATGAAAGCCGATCCGGGAATTCCCCTGTTTTATGCGGGCTTTGCCCTGTTGATGGCCGGCGTGATCATGAGCTATGTGTCCCACTCGCAGGTGTGGGGGCTGCAGGAAAACGATCTCCTCTATGTAGGTGGCCGCACCAATCGGGCGCAGTTGGCCTTTGAGCAGGAATTGGTGGCGATCGCCCGTCAATTGGCACCCCAAAGCCAAACCACAGAAGTGGAAGTTTAGCCCCTTGACTCTCTAGTTGACTGGAGACTTGAAGATTCTCAATAGGGAGTGCTCTAGGGGAATCTCACCATGGTTCTCAAGCTGCGCGTGCCCGACATGGCCTGTGGCGCCTGTCGTGATGCCATTATCCAAGCCATTCAAGCGGTTGACACCCGTGCCACTGTTAGCGCCGATCTCGCAACCAAAGAGCTAGAAATTGACACCCAAGCCCCAGCGGCAGACATCCGCAGTGCCATTCGTCAAGCCGGTTATACGCCCCAATGATCACCCAGCTCACCTTCCAGGTGCAGGGGATGCAGTGCGCCGCTTGCGCCAATGTCATTGAAACTGCCCTGCGATCGCTACCGGGCGTCAGGGACTGTGAAATTTATTTTGCCGCCGCTCAGGCCACGGTCACCTACGATCCCCAGCAAGTGACCTGGTCAGATCTACAGGGGGCGATCGCTAAAGCCGGCTATCACGCAGAGCGCCTGCCTGAAGAAGGCTTGGTAACTGACACCGCCACCGCAGAATTGACCTATCGGGCTGAGCTGCGCCGTCTCAAACGCCGACTCCTCTTTGCCGGTAGCGCCACCCTACTCCTGCTAGTGGGGAATCTACCCATGATGACGGGCTGGCATCTCCCTTGGATCCCGCCATGGCTGCACCATCCTTGGCTGCAACTGTTGCTGACAGCGCCGATTCAGTTTTGGAGTGGTGAATCCTTTTATGAGGGCGCCTGGCGAGCACTGCGCTATCGCACAGCAACGATGGACACCCTAGTGGCTCTGGGCACCAGTGTCGCCTTTTTCTACTCGCTCTTTGTGACGCTCTTTCCCCAAGCCTTCCATGCCCACATGCCAGAGGTCTATTACGAAGTCTCAGCCGTCGTCATTACCCTGATTCTCTTGGGACGCTTTCTCGAAAGTCGCGCCAAACGGGAAACTGCTGCCGCTATTCGCAAACTCCTCGCCCTGCAACCGAAAACGGCACGGGTAATTCGTAACGGAGAAGCGGTGGAGGTGCCCCTGATTGAAGTGCAAGTGGGGGATCGATTGCTGGTGCGTCCCGGCGAAAAGATTCCCGTCGATGGTGAGATTGTGGCTGGGGCCTCAACCGTCGATGAATCCATGGTAACGGGGGAAAGCTTACCAGTGGAAAAGCGCGAGGGGGATGAAGTCATTGGCGCCACCCTCAATCAAACCGGAAGTCTGCAGATCCGAGCCACGCGGGTGGGGTCGCAAACCTTTTTGGCACAAATGATTCGACTGGTGCAGCAGGCCCAAGCCTCAAAAGCCCCCATTCAAAAACTAGCGGATCGCATCACGGCTTGGTTTGTACCGGCAGTGCTGGCGATCGCCCTCCTGACGGGGCTGCTGTGGCTGACCATTGGCCGCAATCCCACCCTAGCCCTGTTGACCACCATTGGCGTTTTGATCATTGCCTGTCCCTGTGCCCTTGGCTTGGCCACCCCCACCTCAATCATGGTGGCCAGCGGCAAAGCAGCGGAGTATGGCATTTTGATTAAAGATGCCCGCAGTCTCCAGCTCGCCCATCGGGTGCAAACCGTGGTTCTCGACAAAACAGGCACCCTCACCCAAGGCCATCCCAGCGTCACCGATTTTTATTCTCAGGCGGATGCCACAACCCTTTTGCGGCTGGCCGCCAGTGTGGAATGGCACTCGGAACATCCCTTGGCTGCCGCCGTGGTCGAGTATGCCCAAGCCCAGGGGGTATCGCCGCAAGCGGTTCGCGACTTTGGGGCCACCATTGGTCAAGGGGTACAGGGCATGGTTGAGGATCAATGGGTGCTCATTGGTACCCCAGCCTTTCTAGCAGCCCACGGCATTGCCACCGCCCCTTGGCAGCCTCAAGCTCAAACCCTTGCACAGCAGGGGAAAACGGTCATCTGGATAGCGGTGGATGCCCAAGTCAGGGGGCTGATCGCCCTTGCCGACACGCTGAAACCCGAAGCCCCAGGGGTAGTGGCTGCCCTGAAGCGCATGGGATTAGAGGTGATTCTGCTGACCGGCGATCAGGCCGTAACCGCTGCGGCCATTGCCCAGCAAGTGGGAATTGAGCATTACGTTGCCAGTGTCCGCCCCGATCAAAAGGCAGCGATCATTGCTGAACTGCAACGGCAAGGGAAGTGCGTGGCCATGGTGGGGGATGGCATGAATGATGCCCCCGCCCTCGCCCAAGCCGATGTCGGCATTGCTCTGGGCACCGGTACCGATGTAGCGATCGCCAGCAGTGACATCACCCTCATTGCCGGTCATCTTCAGGGCATTGTCACCGCCCTGCAACTCAGCCGCGCCACAATCCAAAATATTCGCCAGAATCTCTTTTTCGCCTTCCTCTATAACGTGGCTGGCATTCCCATTGCCGCTGGCATCCTTTATCCCTTAACGGGCTGGCTCCTCAATCCCATGGTGGCCGGTGCAGCCATGGCCTTTAGTTCCTTCTCCGTAGTGATGAATGCTCTGCGCCTGCGCTCTTTTCGACCAAGACTGCCAGCTCTCAGTTAATACATAGATAATTAATACATAGATAACAAAGATAACAAAAAACAACCTTAGGAACAATCGGCACCCCTACGGGATCGGATCGTCCCCAACAGCGTCACTACTTGTACACAGCGTTGGCTGCCGACAGCAGTATTACCCTTTGGTCGGAATGTAATTTGTTGCGGTGGCGTATGAGTAATAGCGACACGACCATTAAATTCATAGGTGAGCCGATAGGAACCATCAATTAGGGGCAGTGTTGTCTGACTAGGGACAATTTCGATTTTGTCAGCATCGTTCTCTAGCAAATTTTGCCACTGCCACTGAGTTACTGGCATAGTGGCTCGATTGACAGTCCACTGCACCTGATTATCATGGGTACGAAAAGCTACTGTCCAGCGTAAATTTTCTCGCCGTGCCCCTGCCTGTGCCAAACGCATTGCAGACATGGCTTCGTTAACTCCGGAACGCATGCGTTGCTCGTTGAGCAATGAAAACCAAGATACACCTGCTAAGCTCCCCAGTAGGCCAATAATTAGCACAACAACTAAAATTTCAATGAGTGTAAACCCTTGTTGGGTAAGCCTTAGCCTTGCCATATCTATCCTCCCTTAGTTACTGGGGACTTTCTGATACACTCCCCGACTCAGTACTGTTGTTGTCAGCACTGGACGCACAGCCTCATCTTGGGGACGAATTGCTGGTTTACCGCGAGGATTAGCCCGCAAATAGACGAATGTTGCTGTATTGAAATTAGAACCGCGACTCAGGACACATCCATAAAAGCTATTGGGTGGTGTCGTTGTCTCCAATGGTGTGCGCACATAAGCACCAATTCGTGGATTAGTAACCTCACCTTGACAGGCAATTGGGGTAGGATCTACTTCGCTCCAGTTACCATCAATAAAATCAGCCACAACTGGTAAATTACTCAAGTCATTACTGGGAGATGTAGCTTGAAGGTTTGCCCCCGTGTTAATATTCAGAGGCCAAGCAACAAAGTTGGTGTTTTCAGTGGGATCTACGTAACCGGGCGTTTGTGTAATGTTTGTGCCGTTAATAGTTGCATACTGTCGTAATTGATAGCGCCGTAGGCGAGCAGCACCCTGCCATTCACTACTAGTATTTGTATCTAAGTAATAAACAACTAACGTGTAAGAACGACGCGAGTTTTGAATCCGCAAGCACGTAGTATTCTCGGGCGGACAATTCGTGGGCATGACGAAAGCAGGATTGTTATCATAGGGCAAATGCTCTAAAATCCACATTGCTAAAATAGGACGGATATTTGCACCAAAATTCGGTAAGTAAGAAGTAATAGGTGTACGTGCACTACCATTTGAGTTAGCGCAAAGCCCGCTACCTTGAAGGCAATCACCATCATAGACAAAAGTTGCTTGGGATAAATCAGCAATAATAAAATTCATTGCCGACTGTAGTTCTTGTCTGACTTCGTTGAGAGATGCCTCACGCGATTCAGTTTCAATCATGTCAATGAGGATAGCTCCAAGGGAAACTGTGATCACAGAGCCAATCAACAATGAGATCAATATCTCAATAATCGTAAATCCTTGGGCTGCTCGCCGCCACTGCCGCCATTTCATAGGCACCTCAACTGATTCTTAAGAGCATTGACTAATTGAGCAAAGCGCTGTGCTAGAGTCACCTTGGACAATATCTGTCGTGATTACAGCAAGGGGCAGTTCTAAATTTCCAATTGAGGTCGTCATTGTTGCCGGCTGCTGACCAATTGGAGTTGCAGTGCTAGGAGAACCATTTGTAAATGTTGCGCGATTATAGACTCGAACCTGCATTGGATAGCCCACAATGCGGTTATTGGGGCCAAAGGTAATGCTACCCCGATAAATTTGAACAACAAACTCCCTGTTATTAAATACGCGAAGACAGCCTTCAGTTGCTGAAGTGGGTAGTGCCATCCCACCACCAGTGCAGGTAACCACTGTTGTTGGTGGAGGTTGATTTGAGAGCAGTTCGGGTTGCCCTAAACTAGCCGTGACAGAGCTAGGCGGTGGGATGACTGCGGTAGTAACATTAACCCCCTGTTCCATGAGTACTCGCATGCGATCGACCTCAGAAAGAGCAAGAGCGCTTGCTTGGGAGATACGATCGTTCTGCACCCGTGTGGCTGCTACCAACATCAAGGGCGCCACAAGCGCGGCAACCGCAACGTTAACTAGTAGGATGGCAACAATACATTCAGCAAGTGTTAAACCCTGTTCGGCACTATGTAATTGTGATTGTCTTATTTGCGTGATTTTCATTAGAACCCACCTCCATTTACGGACAACCTGTTACTGAAGGATCTACCGTACCACCGCCTCCTGGACGGGGAGCGCAGCGCAACCGCAGGATATAGGGGTCATCCGCCGGTAATTCCCTATAGTATTCGCTACGTTGGCGGGCAGGTGTAATAAAGCGCGACGCCACTGGCCCTGCCGGTGCCAGTTGCAGACCCACGTCATAGCCCCAACGACGGTTAGGCGGAGAGTAATATCTAATCCACTCAGCAGCCTGAGCCGCACAGTTAAATGCGGTATTGACATCTCGACACGCAGCCGTGTTTGGTACTTCCCACTGATCTTGATCAAAAGGACCTGTGGCTTGAGTAGAGAAGTTCAGTTGAATAAATGCTCCTTGGATCCATAGGTTATTCCAAGCTTCAATGAAGCGAGGGAAGTTATGCATCCCACCGTAGGACTGTGTGGGTCGCGAAGGCACAGTGCCACTGATGATTACCGCATTGACTTGGGTATCCGTTGCTGCGTTGCGGCTACGTTGAGAACCAAAGTCATAGTAGCTGTTGTAAGGGTTACTGGCTTGGCCCTGTTCACCATCGGGATAGCTTGTGAGGGGAGTACCATCGCGATCCACCCGTTTACCTGTTTGGTAATTAATCGCCCAAGGCGTGCCATTACGATCCACGTAAATCGGTGAACTGGGATCAAAGGGACTTTCCCGCAGCCAAACTGTATTGTTAGGTAAGTTGTCACTAGGACGGTTGGCATTCAGGAATGCAGGCTGTAAGGAGCTATTGTTACCACACGTAGGATAGATGCGGTTGTTACCAACATTACTCACAATAGCATTACTAGAGGTACCAACATTAGTTTGGGGGTAGTTTGTGCTTAGATTTTCAGGAGAGCTATTCCCCATGTTCGATACAGGGTCATTGTAGGCATTGGCAAAATAATCATTGGCAGAGCCATTGCAGAAATTGTCAGAGAGAATTGTCACCGCATCCCCGAGGATTTCTGCGGGTCGCCAAGTGTCGGAGTTAGGCCGAGCAAAGCGATTATCGAGCGTATCACGGCTATAGAAGTTGCTCCAGTTTGCGTCTAGGGTTGTGGTAAATTCCTCCAGATTGTTTGTTGTGCCGTTGGTACTGTGGAGGTTAAAGTTCCCCTGAATATACACGGGGTTATCGCTGATAAAGGAGAGACCAGCGATATTCTTCTCGGCAGGAATTCCTTGGCGGTCAAGGCGCCGGCCATTCCACAATCGAAAGCCATTGGGTCGCCGCATTGGATCCGCAAAGAAATCCACTGGTTTTGTCGAAATGCCGTTGGCGGCTCGGATGGGATCATGAGGATTGCTGGGATTAGTATTCATCCAGTTTTGACCTGTAATGGCAGGTCGGGCAATGCCATCTTCGCGCACTGCATCTTCCCGGAAGGCATAGACAATGCCCCCCATCGGCAGCCATGTATCCCCACCAATAGGAGTGCGCCGCAGCAGGTCAAGGTCAATATCCATTTCCCGCACCGCCATCTCTTCACGACCATTGAAGAGGGTGTTATCAAGGAAAGCGACATTGCGAGCATTGCCGTCAAAGCCAATGATTTGATTCAGGCGGCTGGGATAGCGGATATTACTCACTAGAGTCCCAGTAGCTGGCTCGGTAGGGGTAAGGAAATTTGTTGGATTCATACGTGGGTTTGCTTTAATATCACCCGGAGTTACAGACGGCCCCCCCGGCGGGTTGAAGATCTCCCGCAACGCTGGATATTTAATCACCGTATTAAAGGTACCGAGAATCGGTGCGGTGGGGTTGTTATGTCGGCGTGCGAGCACCACCAGTGTCGAGTTCACAGCAATGGGAGTTGTACCCCCACCCGTACGTTCTGTGCCGCCAATGTAGCGTAGGGTTGCTGTAGCTGTTGCAGGAGTGGCAATGACCACAAAGCGTCCCTCTAGGACACCAAGACCAGTGGTGGGACGGCGAATTTCAATAATATCCCCTACCTGCAGTTGTAGTCCTGTGTAGGTGATCGTTACCGTGGAATTACCATTTGGATTGGCAAGGTTTAGAGTGGGGTTATTCGGAAATCCAACAGCAGCGGTAATGGTACCTGTTTCCAGACTGTTAGTGGTCATAAGGGAAGCCGAAGCTCCTGCTGGAATTTTCTTTCCTGGTGGCGCATTACCTTCTGGGACGGGGTTGGGGTTTTTTAGAGTGACGGTGAGAACTTTACCTCGGTTATCAGTGGTGAAGTCTTCCAAAATCATCCGCCCCGCACCAGTGACATAGACACTTTTGCCCTTATCAGAGTCGCGCAGGTCAAAGTTATAGCTGGGGGCATCTTCAAGCTTGACACGAGGCACTGTATTGACAGTCACTATTCCATCGGGGTTCGGCATCTCAAACTCCTGGCCAATCACAAATCCTCGTTTGTCTTGCCCTAGGCAAAAAGCATTCCGCAAGTTGCTATACTGATTAGGAATTTCACACGTGTACCCTTGTGGATTAAGGTCATATTTCACCTGCTCCGTGAGGGCAATTAAGCGGGCAAGACGGGCATTGACATCGGCATTAGTTTCTTGCAGCGGGCGCTGACTCCAGCGAGCATTAGGGATCAGGGCGGTGATGTAGGCATTGGCATCCCAATAGCCCCCGCGATAGGAGAGGCTCTGATTAGCACTGAAGCCTTGCCGAATGACTTGCACAGTACTTGTCGTTGCACTGTCGCGTAAGGGAATCACTTCCCCATCGGCGAGGGGACTAGACCCTGGATTAGGTTGCTGCAATTGATCTAAATTGAGAATAGCAGTGTTCAGATTACTGAGCTGTTGTTCGTTCAAATCCTCATAGCGAAGACTTTCCAGCGTATCCACACTATGAGCCAGCATTCCCAACATACAGCCTGCGGTGTGGATTGTACTTTGATCGGCCAAGCTTAGAGCGCTCAAGCTGCCTCTTTGCTCTAGGAGTTGAAGCGCGCGGGCAAGGTTCGAGAAATTCCCAGCACGGGTCTTATCAGGATTGGGGTGAATTGTGGTTCCCCCTATTTCCTGTTTGGGCGGAAACGCTCCATCCACACCATCACCCGCATAGTCCACGAGGTTCCGCATCGCTTGTTGCATCTCTGGACTGTTGAAATTAGGAGGCTGAAACTCCCAACCATTGGTGCCGCGCCCAGTAAAGAAGTCAAAGAAGCGGAAATTAGGGGACAAGCCTGGAATGCCATCGTACTGGTTGAACATGATGCTGCGCAGGGCAGTTTGCGGTGTGCCGTGGTGGTGAGTAGTCGCCAAGCAGGCGATCGGCTCATAGCCCCCGCTGTTTTGCCCTGGATAAGGCTCCGTGAACGGATCGGGAATACTGGGGTAGATCGTTGTTCCCCTCGCTTTGTAGTGATAAACGGCTGTGGCCTGCACGGCCGCCAAATCATCCCGCAGTGTGCGGTGCTGATAAAACTCATTGCGGCGGCTGATATTAGCGGTATCACCCGCAGGTGGATCAAGAGGTTTGCCTAGTTCCAAGCGTTCCCCCACAATGATTCGTAGGCCTTCTTGGCGTGCCCGCCGCTCCCAGTAGCCATCTAGACCAACTTCTGTCCGTCGATCCGCTTCAGCAGATTCAGGAACAGTATTACGCAATAACAGTTGGTTAGAGGAGGGAATTTGATCACCAATGCGGCTTCCAGACGGAATCACACGATCGGCAAATTCTGCGGCTACAGCGGGATCATTTTCAAGGGCATCACGGCTAACATTGGCATAGATTGGCTTGGGGCCGTAGCGATCGTCGGCACGGTACGTATCATCCACGTATGGCTTTGAAACCTGCTGATTGGAAAATCGACCCGTACCACCACTGTCAGCAGGCCCGTAGAATTGCTGTACCCAGTTAGGATCACGGTAGCTAGCATTACTGGTGTCAGATGCACGGGAGCGACTGCGATCTTCAGTAACGATTAAGACAGGGTTGAGGGCTAGTTGAGCTGGTTGATTAACAGAGCTAACAACTGAATCCCGATTGCCGTTAAAGATTACATTTTGTCCGGGTGGATCATTGTCACCTGTAGTGAAGGGAAGTGCAGGTGATTCACGGTAGGAATGAACAGTAGTACTGCCGCTAATAGTATTGTCCCGTAAGGTGCCCGAAATAAACTGGCCTTGAAATATTGGCTCGGACGTGTTGCCGTCATTGTCAAAATCATATGTGTCGGGAACCTGGGCTGTAGTAATTTCGGAAGCAGCTCGAGTATAGATACATGAACTGGGAGCGCTCACGAGAAAGGCCGAGAAACTGCTACCACCACCCATAAAAATACTTCCCTCGGTGTGCATGGCACCATTCCAACGGAAGGCAGGCCCCGGGAAAATCTCTAAGTCGTTTCGAAACCATGCTCCCCACTTGTTCCCACGGTCGAGTTCACGTTCTTGAACAAAGTCAAGGGTGGCAAGGGCTTGACCACCATTGCGATTTTCATAAACAAAGGCGTTAACTTGGAAGTTTTTGCGCAGGCTAGCTGTGCCCACACTATCCCAACCTGCTTCTGCCGTTTGTGCTGCAACTCCACCTGCGCTGGCACATTGGCCACTCATTTCTGAAATGTTGAGGGGACGGTTGCGAGTGACTAGGGCTGCGGCCTTTTGAGCATCGCTTTGATTAATTTGGGTATTGTTGGGGCGGGTCATTAAAATGGAGTACGCCACAATTGAGTTGGGGGTCGGCTGGAAAACCCAAGCGTTATCGACATTACCGTCACCATTGATGTCAATCCGTTGTTCATCGGCAAGAGTGTAGGGATCGGGGTTTGCACCCACATTCAACATCAGGTCTCGTAGGCGATCTTCCCCTGGCACGCCACTGGGGCGACGTGGATCCCGAGTAAAGAGATACTCTAGTTTGGCCTTGGCGCGATCAATAGCAGGCGTAGCAGCATTGAGTACTTGAATATCTTGGCGTTCTCCCGCCACTTGAGTAGTGCGGTTCAGTGTCCGCAGCATCAAGGCACCCACTGTAATAGTGAGCACTAAGATAACGATAATAACGGTCGGCAACACAAACCCCCGACGCCCAAACCGCAGTTGCCGCCCCCCTAGGGGTGTCAGCCGTCGCTGTACCCACAGGCGCAACTGGTAAAGCAAATGACGAATTGCGCGAGTCAGCTTGCGATACTGCCGTTTCGAGAGGCCAAAGCGTCGGTCATTCTTTTTCATAGGGGCACCTAGTCAACGCACGGGAGCAATAACCTACCACTAGTTATGGAGCGATCAATAGATCTGAAATAGGCTAGTAATTAGTATGGTTTTTCCTTGGTAAAAAATTTCAGCCTCCAGACAATTTTTCGGATTGTTGCGCACAGCAATCATCCTTAAAGATCAAAAACACAATTGTTCAAAAGTCCAAACTAGCGATTTATGATGCCTAGGAAGAGCGATTTAGCCATGCAAAAACTTCCTCTAGGTCAGTGAAGTCCAGAAGAGCTTCTGCCAAGGCTTCAATCTCATGGACAGGGAGCTGGCGAATGCGCTCCTCAAGGCCAGCTGGTAACTCGCCAAACCGCCGTCTTAGGAGACGCAGCACAACGAGGGTCTCTCCCTGCTGCAATCCCTGCTGCAATCCCTGCTGCAATCCCTGTTGCAATCCTTGTTGCAATCCTTGTTGCAATCCCTGCTGTAATCCCTGCTGCAATACCTCTTCCCGTACCTCAGCATAGACCTCTTCCCGTACCTCAGCATAGACGTCCCGATAAAACCGCGTCCGCTTCAACTCTTCCGTGGTAAACCCCAGCATGCGCAGCACCTCCTCCCGACTCAGCTCCGTGAACTTGTACAACACAATGGTGGTGATTAACTCTATTATGACTTCTGGCCTTGGCACTGCCTCTATGCGAGTGCGCTCTGCCAGCAACCGCGCTGCTGTCGGCATTTCTACTTCGGGTAACACTGTGAGCTGCATCAGCGCTAGGCTCAATGGCAATGCCTCAAGTGACCCGAGTTCATTCAGATAGACCCGATGCAGGCGATGACTATTCACCAACACCTCATAGGGGTCAAAAGACACTTGTTCTGCTTGACGATGGGGATAAATCACCACCGCTTGCCAGTCAGAAAAGGTGTGGCGATACAGCCGCAGATAGAGAAAGATTTCCGCAAAGAAGCGTTCATAGAAGCTGTTATCGCGCTGAAACTGCACCTCACAGAAATAGACGGTTCCTGAGGGGTCAGGGGGCATGAAGACGCCATCAATGCGAAAGGCCGTTTGCTTGAGTTCCACGGAGTCAAAGCGATACCCCTGCGGCGCTTCTCTGCCCAAAAGATCAAAAAGGGTTTGGGGTAGCTGGGCAAAGAGTTGATAAAAAAGGGAGTCGCGGCGCATGGGCTAGGTGGAGTGCTCTAGCCACGCAAAAACTTCCTCTAGGGTAGTGAAGTCCAGAAGAGCTTCTGCCAAGGCTTCAATTTGATGGACAGGGAGCTGGCGAATGCGCTCCTCAAGGCCAGCTGGTAAATCACCAAACCGCCGTCTTAACTGCCGCAGCACAACGAGGGTCTCTCCCTGCTGCAATCCCTGCTGCAATCCCTGTTGCAGCCCTTGTTGCAATCCCTGTTGTAATCCCTGCTGTAATCCCTGCTGCAATACCTCTTCCCGTACCTCAGCATAGACCTCTTCCCGTACCTCAGCATAGACGTCCCGATAAAACCGCGTCCGCTTTAGTTCGTCAGTGGTAAACCCCAGCATGCGCAGCACCTCCTCCCGACTCAGCTCCGTAAACTTGTACAACACAATGGTGGTGATTAACTCTATTATGACTTCTGGCCTTGGCACTGCCTCTATGCGAGTGCGCTCTGCCAGCAACCGTGCTGCTGTCGGCATCTCTGCTTCAGTTAGCACGGTGAGTTGCATCAGCGCTAGGCTCAATGGCAACGCCTCAAGTGACCCCAGTTCATTCAAATAGACCCGATGCAGGCGATGACTATTCACCAACACCTCATAGGGGTCAAAGGACACTTGTTCTGCTTGACGATGGGGATAAATCACCACCGCTTGCCAGTCAGAAAAGGTGTGGCGATACAGCCGCAGATAGAGAAAGATTTCCGCAAAGAAGCGTTCATAGAAGCTGTTATCGCGCTGAAACTGCACCTCACAGAAATAGACGATTCCTGAGGGGTCAGGGGGCATGAAGACGCCATCAATGCGAAAGGCCGTTTGCTTGAGTTCCACGGAGTCAAAGCGATACCCCTGCGGCGCTTCTCTGCCCAAAAGATCAAAAAGGGTTTGGGGTAGCTGGGCAAAGAGTTGATAAAAAAGGGAGTCGCGGCGCATGGGCTAGGTGGAGTGCTCTAGCCACGCAAAAACTTCCTCTAGGGCAGTGAAGTCCAAGAGAGCCTCTGCCAATGCTTCGATTTGAGGGGGAGAGAGCTGGCGAATGCGCTCCTCAAGGCCAGCTGGTAAATTGCCAAAGCGCCGTCTTAACTGCCGCAACACAACGAGGGTCTCTCCCTGCTGCAATCCTTCCTGCCGCCCTTCCTGTCGCCCTTCTTCCCGTGCCTCAGCATAGACTTCTTCCCGTACCTCAGCATAGACCTCTTCCCGTACCTCAGCATAGACGTCCCGATAAAACCGCGTCCGCTTCAACTCTTCCGTCGTAAACCCCAGCATGCGCAGCACCTCCTCCCGACTCAGCTCCGTAAACTTGTACAACACAATGGTGGTGATTAACTCTATTATGACTTCTGGCCTTGGCACTGCCTCTATGCGAGTGCGTTCTGCCAGCAACCGTGCTGCTGTCGGCATTTCTGCTTCAGGTAACACTGTGAGCTGCATCAGGGCTAGGCTCAATGGCAACGCCTCAAGTGACCCCAGTTCATTCAAATAGACCCGATGCAGGCGATGACTATTCACCAACACCTCATAGGGGTCAAAGGACACTTGTTCTGCTTGACGATGGGGATAAATCACCACCGCTTGCCAGTCAGAAAAGGTGTGGCGATACAGCCGCAGATAGAGAAAGATTTCCGCAAAGAAGCGTTCATAGAAGCTGTTATCGCGCTGAAACTGCACCTCACAGAAATAGACGATTCCTGAGGGGTCAGGGGGCATGAAGACGCCATCAATGCGAAAGGCCGTTTGCTTGAGTTCCACGGAGTCAAAGCGATACCCCTGCGGCGCTTCTCTGCCCAAGAGGTCGAAGAGGGTCTGGGGCAGCTGGGCAAAGAGTTGATAAAAAAGGGAGTCGCGGCGCATGGGCTAGGTGGAGTGCTCTAGCCACGCAAAAACTTCCTCTAGGGTAGTGAAGTCCAAGAGAGCTTCTGCCAAGGCTTCAATTTGATGGACAGGGAGCTGGCGAATGCGCTCCTCAAGGCCAGCTGGTAACTCGCCAAACCGCCGTCTTAGGAGACGCAGCACAACGAGGGTCTCTCCCTGCTGCAATCCCTGTTGCAGTCCCTGCTGTAATACCTCTTCCCGTGCCTCAGCATACACTTCTTGATAAAACCGCGTCCGCTTTAGTTCCTCAGTGGTAAACCCCAGCATGCGCAGCACCTCCTCCCGACTCAGCTCCGTAAACTTGTACAACACAATGGTGGTGATTAACTCTATTATGACTTCTGGCCTTGGCACTGCCTCTGTGCGAGTACGCTCTGCCAGCAACCGCGCTGCTGCGGGCATCTCTGCCTCTGCCATCACCATCAACTGCATCAGCGCAAGATTTAGCGGTAACGCCTCAAGTGACCCCAGTTCATTCAGATACACCCGCCGCAGGCGATGACTATTTACCAACACCTCATAGGGTTCAAAGGACACTTGTTCAGCTTGGCGATGGGGATAAATAACCACCGCTTGCCAATCAGAGAAGGTGTGGCGATACAGCCGCAGATAGAGAAAGATTTCCGCAAAGAAGCGTTCATAGAAGCTGTTATCGCGCTGAAACTGCACCTCACAGAAATAGACGATTCCTGAGGGGTCAGGGGGCATGAAGACGCCATCAATGCGAAAGGCCGTTTGCTTCAGCTCCACGGAGTCAAAGCGATACCCCTGCGGCGTGTCTATGCCCAAGAGGTCGAAGAGGGTCTGGGGCAGCTGGGCAAAGAGTTGATAAAAAAGGGAGTCGCGGCGCATCGGCTAGGTGGAGTGCTCTAGCCACGCAAAAACTTCCTCTAGGGTAGTGAAGTCCAAGAGAGCTTCTGCCAAGGCTTCAATTTGATGGACAGGGAGCTGGCGAATGCGCTCCTCAAGGCCAGCTGGTAACTCGCCAAACCGCCGTCTTAGGAGGCGTAAAACAACAAGGGTCTCTCCCTGCTGCAATCCCTGCTGCAATCCCTGCTGCAACCCCTGCTGTAATCCATCCTCTCGCGCCTCAGCATACACTTCTTGATAAAACCGCGTCCGCTTTAGTTCCTCAGTGGTAAACCCCAGCATGCGCAGCACCTCCTCGCGACTCAGCTTGGTGAATTTGTACAACACAATGGTGGTGATCAACTCCATTATGACTTCTGGCCTTGGAACCGCCTCTATGCGAGTGCGCTCTGCCAGCAACCGTGCTGCTGTCGGCATTTCTGCTTCAGGTAACACTGTGAGCTGCATCAGCGCTAGGCTCAATGGCAACGCCTCAAGTGACCCCAGTTCATTCAAATAGACCCGATGCAGGCGATGACTATTCACCAACACCTCATAGGGGTCAAAGGACACTTGTTCTGCTTGACGATGGGGATAAATCACCACCGCTTGCCAGTCAGAAAAGGTGTGGCGATACAGCCGCAGATAGAGAAAGATTTCCGCAAAGAAGCGTTCATAGAAGCTGTTATCGCGCTGAAACTGCACCTCACAGAAATAGACGATTCCTGAGGGGTCAGGGGGCATGAAGACGCCATCAATGCGAAAGGCCGTTTGCTTGAGTTCGACGGACTCAAAACGATACCCCTGAGGGGTGTCTCTGCCCAAAAGGTCAAAGAGGGTCTGGGGTAGTTGGGCAAACAGTTGGTAAAAAAGAGAGTCACGGCGCATGGGCTAGGAAGAGCGATTTAGCCACGCAAACACTTCCTCTAGGTCAGTGAAGTCTAGAAGTGCTTCTGCCAATGCTTCGATTTGATCGGGGGAGAGCTGACGAATCCCTTCTTCAAGGTCATTGGGCACACTACCAAACCGCCGCCTTAACTGCCGTAGGACAACGGCTGCTTCTCCTTGCTGTAGTCCTTGTTGTAATCCTTGCTGTAATCCATCCTCTCGTGCCTCAGCATACACTTCTTGATAAAATCGCGTCCGCTTTAGTTCCTCAGTGGTAAACCCCAGCATGCGCAGCACCTCCTCGCGACTCAGCTCCGTGAACTTGTACAATATGCCGGTAGTTGCTCTTCACCAACATCTCATAGGGTTGGACACTTGTTCAGCCTGGCGATGGGAATAAAAGCAAAAATTTTTTCAGGTTGCCAGTGTAACCGTTTGCCAAGATACCCCTGCCTTCATCGCACTCAACACGCCAATGGCCTCGGCATAGGACTGGCAAGGGATTGTCTCTATCCCCAAATCGGCAGCTGTAACATTGAGGGTTGTGGTATTGTTAGTCACCGTTAGGATGGGGACGCCCCGCTGAGCCAAGGCCAGAATTCCCCGTCCACCAAGAGCAGTGGCGGGTACAATCACCGCATCCACGTCCTGTCGCCACAGGGCCTCCCTAGCAGTTGGGCTATAGCGGGGAGCACGACTCAATCCCACCAACACCGAGGGCAAAAAGGTGTAGCCAATTTCCTCAGCTAGGGCGCGGGGATGTACAGTCTCCTCTAGGGGCAATGGTTGCAGGGCTGGGGCATGGGCTGCCGGAATCTGAAAGTGCTGGACAACCAAATGACTAATGACCGCTTCTGCCCCGGCGAGGGGATCGACACCTTGGCCACTGCGATAGTGCTGTAAGGCTGCCGTACCGGGATCGTCGGGAAAGCGGGTCACAATCGCGATCGCCTCCGCCTTGGCCTCTTGAATCAGTTTTTCTGCCGCCCGCAATAAACTAGCGGGGTTCGCCAGAGTCCCCCAGGTTGCCCCCGAGGCAGCGGTTTGCAACTGCACGCCCAAGGGTTCATCTGTAATCACAGGTTCAGTCATCATTAGACCCAAGGTGGCAGCACAGGCCGCCGCTGCTTGACGATGGCGCAGTTGGAAATCCGCTTCAATCGCCGCATCCAGTAACAGGCCAATGCGATTGGGATGGGGTGGCAGCAATCCCCAACGGCCAACAGCAAATTCATCAAGGGCATAGCCTTCCACATACCAAACATTGGGCAGCGGCCAATAGAGCATTGCCCCATTGAGAACGTTGGGATGGGTGATCAGGCGATCGCACACTTGAGCCAAAGCACGAACGACGGGAATCGCATCACCCGCATAGCCGCCAATGGCAGCCCCAATGCCGGTTGGAATGATCAGAACGGCCGTCAGCACGTTAGCGACTAGCTTGGGCAGGGAGGGGAGCCGGCTGCACGGCCACAGTTACAGTTTGGCCACTACGGCGCACTTCCAGTTCCATGGTGCGACCAATGCCTGTGCTTTCCACCATTTGCTGCACTTGATCCGCTTTGGTGATGTTTTGGCCATTGATGCGACGGATCACATCTCCGGGTTGCAAACCTGCACGGGCAGCGGGAGAGTTGGGCAAGACTTGAAAAATCAAAACACCCGAACTTTCCTGCACACGCACAGGACTATTGGGATTGGCGTTGAGGCGCTGCTGCATCTCAGGGGTGAGATTGGCCATGCGAATACCAAGGAAGGGGTGATCGACACGACCATTGGCAATCAGTTGGTTGGCAATCCGCTGAGCCGTGTTGATGGGAATGGCAAATCCCAAGCCTTGGGCACCACCAATGATCGCGGTATTCATGCCAATCACCTCTCCCCGTTGATTCAACAGGGGGCCACCAGAGTTGCCGGGGTTAATGGCCGCATCGGTTTGAATGAAGCCCACCCGCTTATCGGGCACGCCAATATCACCGCTAGAGCGTCCCGTCGCACTAATGATGCCCGCAGTCACCGTATTATCGAGACCCAAGGGATTGCCGATGGCGATCGCCCACTCACCGGGGCGCAAATGATCAGAATTGCCAAGACGCACCACTGGTAAATTGTTGGCATTCACCTTGACTACGGCCACATCCGTCAGTCGGTCTTGCCCCAAAACTTGACCCTCAAATGTGCGGCCATCCTTGAGTGTCACCCGTACGCGATTGGCACCATCCACCACATGGGCATTGGTCAGAATCAGGCCATCACTGCTAATGATGAAGCCAGAGCCTAAACCCCGCTCCTCGCGGCTGCGGGGGGGCATCATTGGCCCAAAAAACTCCTGAAAGAAAGGGTCATTAAAGATGGCTGGCACGCGGGTCTGCACCGTACGGGAAGCATCAATCCGCACTACGGCAGGTCCTACTTGTTCAACAGCACGGGCAATAAAGTTAATGTCATTTCCCGCTGGTAGCGGTGCCGGTAACTGCGCCAAACTGGGGGTCACCAAGGGCGTTGACGTTGGCATTAAGTGGGTGGCAAACATGGCAGCGGCTGCCCCCAACGCCATTAACGACAGATAAGTGACCGATTTACCAAGACGCACTGTCATAGGCCATTGCCCCTTTGCTGACACTGGTTCTTGAAAAGAAGACGACCATTCAGGGAGCCAAGTTCCAGTTTCTAGCCTACCACTTCAGGAGGTTGAATTTCTCCATGTCAACGGTCTGGCGGTTGCGATAGATGGCCAAGATAATGGCTAGACCTACGGCGGCTTCGGCGGCTGCCACCGTAATCACAAACACAGCAAAAACTTGACCCTTAATTTGCTCACCATCCAGATAGTTGGCAAAACCAATCAGGTTGAGGTTGACAGCATTCAGAAGCAACTCAATGGACATGAGCACGCGCACAGCATTGCGACTGGTGACGAGGCCATAGATGCCAATACAAAATAGCAGTGCTGCCAAGATCAAAACATAGGTTAACTGCATCGTCTTTCCCTATTTTTCAGACAAGGCTACAGGTTCACGGGGACGTTCCGGCAACTCCAAGGGGGGAACCACCTCTTCCCCTAAGAGGGGTTCAGGTTCCAAGACCAGTTCGCGGCGGGCGAGAACCACTGCCCCAATCAAGGCCATCAGCAGCAAGACCGAGGCCAACTCAAAGGGCAAGAGGAAATCGCTGAAAAAGTGCTGGCCAATCGTTGTGATGCTGTCAGTCGTAGGCGGCAGGGAACTGAGTTGCCAAGGGGTTTGCAAAATCATTTTTGTCAGCAGGGCAAAGACGCCAAGGGAGACTACTGCGGCACCCCCCTGACGCAGCCAACGCCCCGGCACTGGGGTATAGGCCTCGCGCTTATTGACGAGCATGATGGCAAAGAGGATGAGAACGTTCACCGCGCCGACATAGATGAGAATTTGTGCCGCTGAGACAAAGTCAGCATTCATGAGGATATATAGCCCAGAGATGCTCAGGAACACACCCCCCAGCAAGAAGGCAGAATAGACAACGTTGTTCAGGAGCACAACGCCAAGGGCAGCAACAATCACTGCAGCGGCAAGGGCAAAGAAGGTCATCGTTTGGGTCAGGGTGGCTAAGTCCACAGCAACAACTCCTAGTTCTCAGATGATTCAGCAGTGTTGGCGATCGCCTCCGGATGCTCTCCCGCCCGTTGGGCACCCGCAGGCAAATTATGACCAGACATTACCCCCGCCGGCAGGTAGGCAAACTCGCGGATCGGGGCCACCATCGGATCTTGGGTCACTTTATAGGGAATGCGTCCCATTGCCACACTGTCGTAGTTCAGCTCATGGCGATCGTAGGTGGCCAGTTCGTACTCCTCTGTTACCGAGAGGCAATTGGTGGGGCAGTATTCCACACAGTTGGCACAGAAGATGCACACACCAAAGTCAATGCTGTAGTGCTTCAGTTCTTTCTTCTTGATCTCTTTGTTGAAGACCCAATCCACCACGGGCAGGTTAATCGGGCAGACGCGCACGCACACTTCACAGGCAATGCACTTGTCAAACTCAAAGTGAATCCGTCCCCGAAACCGTTCCGAGGGAATGAGTTTTTCGTAGGGATATTGCACCGTCACCGGCCGCCGCCGCATGTGATCAAAGGTCACGGAGAGGCCTTGACCAATGTACTTAGCGGACTGCACTGCCTCTTTGGCATAGTTGGTAATCTGATTGAGGAATTTCATGGTGTCACCTCATGGAAATGGGGAGTTTCTTAACCGCCAAAGGCTACGGGAAAGGCGAGCTTCAAGCCAGCGGTCAGCAGCAAGTTCACTAGACCCACGGGTAATAGGAATTTCCAACCAAGGTCTAGGAGTTGGTCAATGCGCACACGGGGCACAGTCCAGCGCAGCAGAATCGCCAAAAAGACAAAGAAGTAGGCCTTCATCAGGGTCATCGTGATGCCCAGCACCGCAAAGGCAATCTGCAAAAAGGGATTGCTCTCACTCACCCCAAGAAGATTGGCAATGGTTTCTAGGGGAATGGGGAAGCTCCAACCCCCGAAGTAAAGAACACTGACCAAGAGTGCCGAAAGCACAAGGTTAACGTAGGCACCAAGGTAAAAGAGGGCAAACTTCATGCCAGCGTACTCTGTTTGGTAGCCAGCCACGAGTTCTTCCTCGGCTTCCGGCAAGTCAAAGGGGAGGCGCTCACACTCTGCCAGAGCCGCAATCCAAAAGATCAAAAAGCCGATGGGCTGCCGCCAGACATTCCAACTCAGGATGCCATACTCCGACTGCTGCTCGACAATTTCCACCGTACCCAAACCATTGGACATCATGGCCACCGCCAACACCGCCAAGGCAAGGGGAATTTCATAGCTAATGGATTGTGCCGCTGCCCGCAGTCCCCCCAGTAGGGAGTATTTGTTGTTGGAGGCATAGCCTGACATCAGTAGGCCAATGGGCGCAATACTTGAGAGGGCAATCCAGAGAAAGACCCCCATCGCCAAGTTGGAGATCAGTAGGTTTTGGCCAAAGGGGACAATAATATAGGACAAAAAGACAGGAATCACGACCACCGCTGGCCCAAGGGTAAACAGCCAGCGATCAGTATTCGCAGGGAGAACATCTTCCTTAAAAATGAGTTTCAGGCCGTCGGCCAAGGGAGCCAAAATCCCCAATGGGCCAATGTATTCCGGGCCAATACGCTGTTGCACAGCGGCAGAAATTTTCCGTTCTAGCCAAACGGCCACCAGCACACCCACGGTAGCCACAATGAGCATCATTAACATTGGCAGAGGTAGCCATAGCAGCTTGGCCAGATCATGGGAGAGGCCAAGGGATTCCAATGCACGAATAAACTGCCCCTGTAAGTCAATACCAGATTCCATAGCGATTCGATCGCGCCCCACCTACAGACACGCTCTACAGTATAAGGGTTTTATTTCCGTTCCGAAGATAGATCTGGGGCAAATTTTTATCACCACAGGTATTACGGATGTTTATAGTTTACACCTCGTGTCTTTGGGTCTCAAATGTCAGTAGGATCAAGGGAGAGAGCCAATTTTGAAGGAGAACAGGGTGGCGATCGCAATCCAAAATGCGGTGATTTGTACCCCAGAGGGAGAACTGCGACAGCAACAGGTACGCCTTGAGGGCGATCGCATCACCGAAGTCGCAGAAACTGTCACCGTCCACCCAGAGGATACGGTTATTGATGCTACCGGTCTCACGCTCCTGCCCGGTGTGATCGACCCCCAAGTCCATTTTCGTGAACCGGGCTTAGAGCACAAAGAGGATCTATTTACTGCCAGTTGTGCCTGTGCCAAGGGGGGGGTCACCAGTTTTTTAGAAATGCCCAATACCCGTCCCCTGACCATTGATCAGGCCAGCCTAGACGATAAACTCGCCCGTGCTGCCGCCAAATGTGTTGTTAATTATGGCTTTTTCATCGGCGCTACTAAGGATAACCTTGCCGTCCTCAACACCGTCCAGCCCGTCTGTGGCATCAAGATTTTCATGGGGTCAATGCACGGCCCCCTCTTGGTGGATGAGGAGCCAATTTTAGACCGCATCTTTAGTGAGGGTAAACGCCTCATTGCTGTCCATGCCGAAGATCAGGGGCGCATCCGTGCCCGTCGCGAACAATTTGCTGGCATTAGCGATGTGGCCGTACACTCGCAAATTCAAGACGAGATTGCCGCCCTCAACGCCACCCAGTTAGCAGTGAAGCTCTCCCGTAAATACGAACGCCGCCTGCACATTCTCCATCTGTCCACAGGAATTGAAGTGGACTTTCTGCGCGAGCACAAGCTTCCTTGGATAACGGTGGAAGTTACCCCCCAGCACCTATTGCTGACCACAGAGGCCTATGCCAACATTGGCTCCCTTGCTCAAATGAACCCGCCCTTGCGCACCGCAGGAGATAATGGAAAACTCTGGCAGGGACTATTGGATGGGGTGATTGACTTTATTGCCACGGATCATGCTCCCCACACCCTAGAGGAAAAGGCGCAGCCCTATCCCCAAAGCCCTTCGGGTATGCCGGGGGTGGAAACCTCTTTGCCCCTGATGTTGACCCAAGCCATGGCCGGTCGCTGTACGGTGCCCCAAGTGGTGCGTTGGATGTCCACTGCCGTTGCTGCGGCCTACGACATTCCCAATAAAGGCAAAATTGCCCCCGGTGACGATGCGGATCTGGTGCTCGTGGATTTGCAGACCTATCGCCCAGTGCGCCGCGAGGAACTGCTCACCAAGTGCGGCTGGAGTCCCTTTGAGGGCTGGTCATTGACGGGGTGGCCAGTTTACACCTTTGTCAATGGTGAGATTGTTTTTAGCCAAGGGCGGGTGAATACCGACGTGCGTGGCCGCCCCCTTCAATTTGGCAGCTAACGGGGAGCGATCGCGGACTGGCATTAAATATTGCTGGCTTCCTATGAACTCGTGCTAATCTGAGGCAAAGGAATAGCGTAACTCTATTTAGACAACACAATGCGTATTCTGGTTACTGGCGGTGCTGGGTTTATTGGTTCCCATCTAGTTGATCGGCTGATGGAAGCAGGTCATGAGGTCATTTGCTTAGATAACTACTTCACTGGTACAAAGCGCAACATTCTGCGCTGGATGGGTCACCCCAATTTTGAACTGATCCGCCATGATGTCACCGATCCGATTCGCCTTGAGGTGGATCAAATCTATCACTTGGCCTGCCCCGCCTCGCCAGTTCACTACCAGTACAACCCCGTCAAAACGATTAAAACCAATGTCATGGGCACCCTCCACATGCTGGGGTTGGCCAAACGTGTAAAGGCACGGTTTCTCCTTGCTTCCACCTCAGAAGTCTATGGTGACCCGCTGGTGCATCCCCAATCTGAGTCCTACTGGGGGAATGTCAACCCCATTGGTATCCGCTCCTGTTACGACGAAGGCAAGCGGGTGGCAGAGACCCTCACCTTTGACTACCACCGCCAAAACAATGTGGATGTGCGGGTGGCACGGATTTTTAATACCTATGGCCCCAAAATGCAAGTCAACGATGGCCGCGTAGTCAGCAATTTTATTGTTCAAGCCTTGCAGGGCATTCCCCTCACCGTTTATGGCGACGGCTCGCAAACCCGCAGTTTTTGCTATGTCAGCGATTTGGTGGAAGGGTTAATTCGGCTGATGAATAGCGATCACATTGGCCCTGTGAATCTGGGCAACCCTGATGAATACACCGTGCTGGAGCTAGCCCAAAAAATCCAAGCCCTGATTAATCCGGGGGTGGAAATTCAGTTTAAGCCCCTGCCCAGTGATGACCCCCAGCGCCGTCGTCCTGACATTACCCTTGCTCGCACGGTGTTGGGCTGGCAACCGACCGTCCCCCTCCTAGAGGGATTACAGCGCACAATTCCTGACTTTGCCGAGCGACTAGGCGTGCCCTATACGCCTATGATGGTGGAAGTTTAGGGAGGCCACAGGGAATGCGGGTATGTGTGATTGGCACTGGCTATGTGGGCTTGGTGACGGGAGTATGCTTGGCACATATTGGCCATGAGGTGACTTGCATTGACAACAACATTGATAAAGTTAAGCTGCTGCAACAGGGGGAATCCCCTATTTATGAACCCGGTCTAACGGAGTTACTCCGTGGTTGCATTGCCAGTGGCCACATTCGCTTCAGTAGTGATCTTGGCGCTGGGGTGGAGTTTGGTGAAGTGCTCTTTATCGCCGTTGGTACACCCGCCTTACCCAATGGTGAAACCGATACCCGCTATGTAGAAGCCGTTGCCCGCGGTATTGGTGCCCATTTGCATCTGGGGTACAAAGTCATTGTCAACAAATCCACGGTGCCGATTGGCTCAGGGGACTGGGTGCGGATGATTATTCTCGATGGTGTGGTTGAGCGAGACCCCGATTTAGCCGATGCCATTAAAGGCGGGGCGACCCATCCGCCGTTGGATTTTGATGTGGTCAGCAACCCTGAATTTCTGCGGGAAGGCTCAGCGGTCTATGACACGTTTAATCCCGATCGCATTGTCTTGGGCAGCAGTAGCCGCAAAGCGATTCAAATCATGCAGGAACTCTATGCGCCGATCATTGAACGTAAGTATGCGGCTGATCCCACCTTGCCCCCCGTGCCGGTGTTGGTGACGGATCTCAGTTCGGCGGAAATGATTAAGTACGCTGCCAATGCCTTTTTAGCCACTAAAATCAGCTTTATCAACGAAATTGCCAATATTTGCGATCGCGTGGGGGCGGATGTGGTTCAAGTGGCCAAGGGGATTGGCCTGGATTCCCGCATTGGCGAGAAATTTCTGCAAGCGGGCTTGGGCTGGGGGGGTTCCTGTTTTCCCAAGGATGTTTCGGCGCTCATCCACACGGCGGAAGACTACGGCTACGATGCCCAGTTGCTCAAAGCAGCCGTTCAAGTCAACCAGCGGCAACGCTTTATTGTCATTGAAAAACTGCAACAGGTACTGAAAATCCTCAAGGGTAAAACGATTGGCCTTTTGGGGTTAACGTTTAAGCCCAACACCGATGATCTGCGGGATGCCCCTGCCCTGAATTTGATCGAGGAACTGTATCGCTTGGGTGCCAAGGTCAAGGCCTATGACCCCCTCGTGTCCCAGTCGGGTCTGCGATCGGGTCTCTCCCATGTGATTGTGGAAACGGATTTGCTACACCTCGCCGATGGCTGTGATGCTTTGGTGCTGGTGACCGACTGGCCACAGTTCCAAGAGGTGGATTATGGGGAACTGGCCAAGGTGATGCACCAACCCGTGATCATTGATGGCCGCAACTTCTTGGATCGCAAGGGGCTAGAGTCACTGGGCTTTCGCTATGTGGGGATTGGCCATTAAGCATGGAACCGCCCAGCCTCATCTATGAGCAGGCCTACTGGCAACAGGGCTATTGTCGCGTTGTCGGTGTGGATGAAGTGGGTCGGGGTTGTTTGGCAGGGCCAGTGGTGGCAGCAGCCGTAATTTTACCGGTAGACTGTGTGCCTCTTCCAGAGGTGCGCGACTCCAAACAGTTGAGTGCCCGCCAGCGATCGCGCCTCTTTAGGCAGATTTATAACCACGCGATCGCCATTGGCATTGGTAGTGCCAGTGTGGCGGAAATTGATCAGGTGAATATCCTGCAAGCCACCTATCGAGCCATGGCGCGTGCCCTAGCGCGGGTTGCCCCTTGGGATCATGCCCTGATTGACGGCAAATTAACAAAAACAGCACCCTTTGAAAAGGTAACGGCCATTATCGGGGGCGATCGCCACAGCTATAGTATTGCCTGTGCCTCAATTATTGCCAAGGTACGGCGCGATCGCTTCATGGCACGCTTAGCTCGGTGTTATCCCCAGTATGGCTGGGAACGCAATGTGGGCTACGGCACCCCCCAACACCGTCAAGCCCTTGAGCAGTATGGCCTGACCCCTTGGCATCGGCGATCGTTCTTGAAATCCTAGCTTCATACCGACTTACACTTGTGTAATGCCATCACAGGAGAGTAGGCTGAAAAATGGCAAAGTATGACGTTTTTTTGAGGGTTCCATGCGGGTTTCCCTTCGCTGGCTACAGGAATTGGTGGCTGTTGATCTCGATGTGACGACTTTGGCCGATCGCCTGACGATGGCGGGGTTTGAAGTCGAAGAAATTGAAGATCGGCGCACATGGGCGCAAGGGGTTGTGGTGGGTCATATTTTGGCCTGTGAACCCCATCCCAATGCCCAAAAATTACGGGTTTGCCAAGTGGATGTGGGTCAAGGGGAACCCCGCACGATTGTCTGTGGGGCACCCAATGCCGCTGCAGGCTTGTATGTACCTGTGGCACTACCGGGGGCATATCTGGCCAAAATTGATCTGAAAATTCGACCGGCAAAACTGCGGGGCGTGAAATCTGAGGGGATGATTTGCTCCCTTGCTGAGTTGGGGCTAACCAAAGAGTCTGAGGGCATTCACCCATTCGCTGATGCAGTAACCGTCGGGGAAGATGTACGTCCTCTCCTCGGCTTGGATGATGTGATTTTGCACCTGACCTCAACTGCCAACCGTGCCGATGCCCTGAGTATGGTGGGCATTGCCCGTGAAGTGGCCGCACTTACTGGTGCTCCCCTGACGCTACCCGCCCCAAAGGCGATCGCCCCCAAAAAGTCCCGTGCTAAGGCTCCTGTACAGCTTGCAATCGCTGATCCCCAAGCCTGTCCTGCCTACTGTGGCACACTGATCACCAATGTTCAGATTGCCCCTTCGCCCCCTTGGCTCCAGCAACGGTTAGAGGCTGCCGGTTTGCGTGCCATCAATAATGTGGTGGATATCACCAACTACATCCTGCTGAAGTGGGGTCAGCCCCTCCATGCCTTTGATTGGGATCGGTTGCAAGGGGTTGCTGCCCAAACCCCAGTGAGTGTTGGCGTGCGTTTTGCCAAGGCCGGGGAAACCCTGAAAACCCTCGATGGTGAGCAGCGGGTGCTGAGTGCCGACAATCTCCTGATTACCGCCGGGGATGTGCCCGTTGCCCTTGCCGGAGTAATGGGGGGCGAAGAGACTGAAGTTTACGAGGGTACGCAGAATGTCTTCCTTGAGGCGGCACTCTTTGCTAGTCCGGTGATTCGGCGATCGGCTCGCGCCCAAGGATTACGCACGGAAGCTTCGGCTCGCTATGAACGGGGGGTGAACCCCGCAGAACTAGAGGCGGCCACCGCTGAAGCGATCGCCCTATTGACTGAGGTGGCTCAAGGGACAGTGACCTACACTACACTAGCGGATCAGCGTCCGCCCCTCGAACGTACCCTCACCCTGCGGCTGGAACAAGTGCACCGGCTCTTGGGGGCCGTGGTTGCTGATGAAGCGGAGAGCGATGAACTCGCCTATTTGGGCGCAGAGACCGTTGAAGAGCTACTCAGCCGCCTTGGCTTTCACCTCAGCCGTCAAGAAACCTTTGAGGACGAGTTAGTGGTGTGGTCGGTGACGGTGCCCCCTTACCGCTTCCGGGATATTGAGCGAGAGGTGGATCTCATTGAGGAGATTGCGCGGCTCTACGGTTACGACCGCTTTGAGGAAACCTTGCCCGCTCAATCGGAATTGGGAGCACTACCGCTGGAACTCACCCTACTGCGGGAGCTACGGGCGGCCTTTCGCGGGGCGGGTCTGACGGAATTGATGCACTATTCTTGGGTAAAAGGTGGTCAGCCCAACCAAGTCACCGTTGTGAATCCGCTAGTGGCGGAGTTTTCGTCGCTGCGTACGGATCTAATTACGGGTCTAGTACAGGCCTTCCGCTACAACCAAGAACAGGGGAATCCGCCCCTCAATGGTTTTGAAATTGGCCGTGTTTTTGGTCAAGATGAAGAGGGTCTTTGGGAAAGCGATCGCCTTGGGGGCATCATCGGTGGCGATCCGTGGCAGGGGAAATGGGTACGCCGCTCACAGCAAGCCCAACCCCTCACATGGTATGAAGCCAAGGGGATTCTCGAGAGTGTCTTTCAGCGGTTTGGTTTGCATGTAGAATATCAGAGCGATCGCCAAGAAGAACGCTTGCACCCGGGGCGGACGGCGGCCCTGTGTTTGAATGGAGAACGGCTCGGTATTTTTGGCCAGTTACACCCGCAGTATGCGGCGACCCTCGACCTGCCGGCGGCGGTGTATGTCTTTGAACTGGATCTGGAGGTACTCCTGAGCCGCCTTGAGGAACGCTATCGCCAGATTATTTTTCAGCCCTTTTCAACTTATCCCGCCAGCGATCGCGACCTCGCCTTTTTTGCGCCGGCGGATCTCACTGTGGCAGAACTCAGCCGCACCATTTGGAAAGCTGCAGGCGGGCGCGACTCCCTCCTTGAGAGTGTCGAAGTCTTTGATGAGTACAGTGGCACTGGTGTCCCCGAAGGGCAGCGCAGTTTGGCCTTTCGCCTCACCTACCGCGCCAGCGATCGCACCCTCACCGAGGCCGAGGTGAATGAACTACATCAGCGCATTCGCGACAGCCTTGTGGAAAAATACGCCGTGACCCTCCGTAGCTAAGAAAAAACCATGAACACAGTATTGACGACCGATTGGCAGCACCTTGCCGATTTAGCCCTTGCCGATGAATGCCTCAGCCGCGATCAAGCGCGGGCGGTGTTACAAGCCGCGGATACTGAACTCCTGAATCAACTGGCGGCGGCCTATCGGGTGCGCTACCACTACTGGGGGAATCGGGTACGGCTGCACTATCTGCTCAATGCCCAAAGTGGTCTCTGTCCAGAGGATTGCCACTACTGCTCACAATCAAAAATCTCCACGGCTGAGATTGAAAAGTATCCCCTGCTCTCGCAGGAAAAAATTCTTGCTGCGGCCGATCGCGCCGCCCAACTCAAGGCTGGTACCTTTTGCATGGTCATTTCCGGGCGATCGCCCAATGAGAAGGTCTTTGAGCAGGTACTTGCTGCTATTCGGGCAGTTAAGGAGCGCTATCCCCTGAAAATCTGTGCCTGCTTGGGCTTACTCACCGCTGAGCAAACAGCCCGGCTAGCGGCAGCAGGCGTCGATCGCGTCAATCACAACCTAAATACCTCGGAAAACTTCCACGGCGAAATTTGCACCACTCACACCTTTAGCGATCGCGACCAGACCTTGGCCAATATCCAAGCCGCTGGAATTACAACTTGCTCTGGCGGCATTTTGGGTATGGGGGAATCCGATGACGATGTCATTGATCTTGCCCTTTCCCTGCGGCAGCGTCAGGTGACCAGTGTACCAGTGAATTTTCTGATTCCCATTCCGGGGACACCCCTTGGCCAACAGCACAACCTCAATCCGCGCCACTGTTTACGCATTCTCGTGCTCTTTCGTCTGCTTTTGCCGCGCCAAGAGATCCGCATTGCTGGTGGCCGCGAAGTGCATCTGCGATCGCTGCAACCCCTTGGCCTCTATGCCGCTAACTCTATATTTGTGGGGGATTATCTAACGACCCGCGGCCAAGCTCCCCACCAAGACTGGCAAATGATTGCCGATGCTGGCTTTGTCCTTGAAGACCCCGAAGGGCGGGCGATCGCCCCATAACATGTGGGCTACCCATCGCTAAACTAGGGATTGGCGGCGCTACTGTTGCGGAGTCTCCGATGAGCATTTTTGGTGGCCTTTTGCTAATTGCGGCGATTGCCCTCTTTTTTGTACAGCGCCACTATCGCCTGAAGCTCCGTAGTCTTAAGCTAGCCACGCCATCCACCACGGCGGATCTCCATCAGCTCCAACAGCAGGTGGCACAGGAAATTGGCGGTGGCAACCTACGGGAATATGTGAAGGTTTCTGGTCAGATTGTTGTCGATCAGCCCCTGATCTCGGAGTTAAAGCAGGTGCCCTGCGTCCATTACCGCATGTGTGTCAGCCGCGAGTATGAAGAACAGGTGCGCGAAACCGATAGTGAAGGCCGCACCCGCTGGCGCACTGAACGCCGCTCCGACACGATTAGCAGCAATAGCCAAACCATTCCTTTCCGCGTGCGCGATCGCTACGGCGAGATTGAAGTGGATCCCCGCGGGGCTGACATGGAAACGATCCAAGTCATCGATGAATTTCGACCCGCCAATAACACTGCCCGCCTTGGCTTTGGCAGCTTTCAGGTAAACGTGGGCAGCCTCACCTTTGGCAGTGGCAATACCATTGGTTATCGCTATCAGGAATGGATCACGCCAGTGGATCGGCAGGTGTTGGTCGTGGGCACCGCCAGTGATCAAACGGGCACGCTACGCATTGAACGTCCCACCGTCAAGGGACAAAAGTTCTTTGTCTCCCTGAAATCAGAAGACAGCCTGAGTCAAGACACCAGCAATGCCGTGCTCTATTCAACCATTGGTGCTGCCGCCTGTGGTGGGTTGGGGATTTTGTTGATCTTGGTGGGACTGCTGTAGCAGTTCACTGAGGGCTAGCCAATCCTCGAGGCTGAGGGCTTCGGCGCGGCTATTGACATCTCGCCCCAACTGAAGCAGCGCTTGGCGCACTTGATCGGGTTCAACAAGGGACTTGAGGGCATTGGCCAGCATCTTACGGCGAGTGGCAAACCCCTGTTTCAGCAGCGTTTCTAACCATTGGGGCGATCGCACCCTTGGCAGTGTCGCGTGGGGTCGCAGACAGATCACCACAGAATCCACCTTAGGCGGCGGCTGAAAGGCGCGGGGGGGCACTGCACATACCTTCTCACAGGTGGCCAGAAATTGCACCCGTACGGAGAGGGCACCGTAGGCCTTGCTACTAGGCGTTGCCATCAGGCGATCGCCAATTTCTTTTTGCACCAGTAGAATCAACCGCTCAAAGGGCGGGCGACGCGGTCGCGCAATACTGCCAAGTAGGTGCCCCAGTAACGGCCCTGTGATGTTGTAGGGGATATTGGCCACCACTTTGTTGCACCCCAAGGGCGCTAAGTCCAGCCGCAGAATATCCCCCGCAATCAACTGGAACCGCTCACTGCCAAACTGCCGTTGCAATTGGCCACAGAGATCCCGATCCAGTTCAACGGCCACCACCTCAGCACCACTGGCTAGAAGAGGGCGAGTGAGGGCACCCCGACCGGGACCAATTTCTAGGATGCGATCGCCCGCGTGCAGTTCAGCCGCTGCAATGATCTGAGCTAAAACCGATTCGCTGCGCAGCCAATGCTGGCCAAACCGTTTGCGGGCACGAATCACCTAGCACGGCCCCAAGCCCACTGTGGGTGCATAGACTGCTTGATCCCCTAGTTCTGCTTCAATGCGCAACAGGCGATTGTACTTGGCAACCCGTTCACTGCGGCAGAGGGAACCGGTTTTAATTTGACCCGCACGGGTAGCTACAGCCAAATCCGCAATCGTGGTATCTTCGGTTTCGCCAGAGCGGTGGCTAATCACTGAGCGGTAGCCCTTGCGGGTTGCCAGATCAATGGTTTGCAGGGTTTCGGTTAGCGAGCCAATCTGATTGAGTTTAATCAAGATGGCATTGGCCACGCCATTGTCAATCCCCCGTTGCAAGCGCTTGGGATTGGTGACAAACAAGTCATCCCCCACGAGTTGAATACGACTGCCAAGGGTTTCGGTCAAGAGTGCCCAGTGATCCCAGTCCTCCTCCTGCAAGCCGTCCTCAATCGAGACAATGGGATAGTTGCTCACCAAGTCTTCATAGTAGCGAATTAACTCAGAGCCGGTGCAGCTGGCATTATCAAACACATATTTGCCGTCTTCATAAAATTCATTGGCCGCCACATCGAGGGCAAGGGCAACGTCAGTGCCGGGGGTGTAACCTGCGGTTTCAATCGCCTGAAGTAAAATATCCAAGGCTGCTTGGTTGGAGTCGAGGTTAGGCGCAAAGCCCCCTTCATCCCCCACCCCGGTCAGCAAACCCTTATCCGCCAGCACCTTACTCAGAGCGGCAAAAACCTCTGCCCCCCAGCGCAGCCCCTCCCGAAAACTAGGGGCACCAATGGGCATGATCATGAATTCCTGAAAGTCAATATTGTTGGCCGCGTGGGCACCCCCGTTGATCACATTCATCATCGGCACGGGGAGGACATTGGCCAGCGGCCCCCCCAAATAGCGGTAGAGGGGTTGACCGAGATATTCTGCGGCTGCTTTAGCCGTGGCAAGGGAAACGGCAAGAATGGCATTGGCACCGAGGTTGGATTTGTTCTCACTGCCATCCAGTTCCAAGAGACACTGGTCAATCACCGTCTGATCAAGGGCGTTGAGATCCACAAGGGCACTGAGAATGGTGGTTTCAATGTTTTCCACCGCTGTGAGGACACCTTTGCCACCGTAGCGCTTGGGATCGCCGTCCCGCAGTTCATGGGCTTCAAAACTCCCCGTTGAGGCACCACTAGGAACCTGCGCCAGTCCAACAATGCCACAATCCAGTTCAACTTCTGCTTCTACCGTGGGGCGCCCCCGCGAGTCGAGAATTTCGCGGGCACGAATCGTTGCGATCGCCGTATCCATCATCTGCTTGTTCCTCAATATGCAGCTAGATTGTACGATAGATGCCCGATAAAACTGAAATGGCTTAAGGATGACCTAAGCTATAAAGTGTCCTGTATTGCATTGCCTTTCTTGTCTGAGACTGGTTTAATTTGACTCAACTTTGGTGTACATCATCCACAATTGGGGGAAAAGATTACCAAGACTTTTAGCCAGCTTCACTTGCCCGACCATTCGTAGGAATCCATCATGACCACTATTGCCCGAAGTCGTTCCCCGCAGTCTGAAGTACTCACCCGCCCTATCACCACAGAGACCGTTCACTATCAAGTTGTGCATTGGATTAGGGGTCGCTTTCGGATTCGCATTCCTCGGCTGGGCTTTGATGCTGAATATGGGGCACGGCTGCTCTACATTGTGGGCAGTTTACCCGCGGTGACAACGGCACGCATTAACCCCCCTGCCCGCTCCCTTGTGGTGGAATATAATCCCAAGCTCTTTGGGGAAGCCCTAGCAACGATTCAAGGGCAAATTTTTGAGTCGATTCAAGTGGCGGCCAATCCAGATCTTCCCGCCCTAAGTACTGAGAAGGCCACCCCTGCGGCGGAAGCTCACGAAATTAACTATTGGGAACGCTTGGGCTTACCGGCTCTGGGTTTGGGGTTGAGTGTGGCCTCCCTGATGGGGGTACCGATTCCCGGCTATGTGATTGCCAGTGTGGTGATTGCCGGGGCAATGCCGGTGTTTCAGCGAGCATGGGAAGCGATTCAAGAGGAGAAACAGTTAACGATTGACTTCCTCGATGGCTTGGCAATTTCCCTCCACACCATGCAGGGGCACTATTTTGCCCCCTCCTTTATGCTGGGTCTGATTGAGGGGGGGGAAGTGATCCGCGACCTCACGGCACGGGGATCGGAGCGGGCGAACCTTGATTTGCTGGATTGCCTCGGCAAAACCGCCTTTGTGGAACGGGACGGGGTTGAGGTTGAAGTTGAAGTGAAAGACCTTGTCGAGGGCGATCGCGTGGTCGTCTATCCGGGGGATCAAATTCCCGTTGACGGCATTATTTTGCGGGGCACAGGCCTGATTGATCAGTGCAAACTCACGGGCGAGTCGGTGCCGGTAACGCGCAGCGAGGGAATGGAGGTTTTTGCGTCAACGCTGCTGGTCGAGGGGCAACTGGTGATCTTAGCGGAGCGAGTAGGCAACAATACCCGTGCAGGTGTGATTGTGAACTTAATGCAGTCGGCACCGGTGCATGACACGCGCATTGAAAACTATGCTGCCATGGTGGCCAACCAAGCCGTCATTCCAACCTTGGCCATTGGCACAGGTGTTGGCTTACTCTCAGGGGATCTCAATCGGGCGATCGCCCTGCTGACCCTTGACCTCGGTACAGGGATTCGGGTCTCGGTGCCTACCACGATTTTGTCGGCGCTCACCTATGCCGCTCAACATGGCGTCCTCATCCGCAGTGGTCGGGCGATCGAAAAACTGGCTCAGATTGACACCATTGTCTTTGATAAAACTGGCACCCTGACCCAAGGCCATGCAGGGGTTACCGAGATTAAAGTCATGGATCCGCGCTTCAGCGCCGATGACATCCTCAGTATGGCCGCCAGTGCTGAGCAGGGACTCACCCACCCTGTGGCTGAAGCCATTGTCCGCCATGCCCGCGAAACCCATCAGCCCCTCTTTGACTGTGAAGACTGGGAATACCGCGTTGGCCTCGGTGTGGCCACAAAAGTGCGGGGTGTGGATCTGCGGGTGGGCAGCCGCCGCATGATGGAGCAGGAAAACATTTGCCTAATTGATCTCAATGAACGTTTCCCCGATCTCGATTCTGGGCGGGCGTCAATTGTCTATGTGGCCGGGGATGGTCGCTTGATTGGGGTGATTCTCTACAGTGACCCAATCCGCAATGAAAGTCCTGAAGTCATCCGTGAACTCAAGGGGGCAGGCATTACTCCCCATATGCTGACGGGTGACATTGGCCGCGTTGCCCGTGCAGTGGCCAAAGACTTAGGCATTGCCCCCAACAATATCTACGCCGAAGCCTTCCCGGAAAAGAAAGTGGAGGTGGTGCGTGCCCTCCATGACAGCGGTAAAGTCGTGGCTTTCTGTGGCGATGGTATCAATGACTCTGCCGCTCTTGCCTATGCCGATGTCTCTATTTCCTTTGCCGGCGCAACCGATATCGCCCGTGAAACCGCCGATGTGGTGCTCATGGAGGATGACTTGCGGGGATTGACCCTTGCTATTCGGATTGCCAAGCAGGCGATGGAAATTGTCTGGCAAAATACAGCGATCGTGGCCATTCCTAATATTGGTGCGCTGCTGTCGGGGGTCTTCTTTGCCCTTGACCCGATTTTGGCGGTGGTTATTAACAACGGCACTGCCATTTTAGCGGAGTTGAATGGTTTGCGTCCCTTGGCAGGTCCCGGTGGCTCCTTGCCCTTACCGCCCGTCAAAGACACACAGGAATTTCTTGCGGAATGGGAAGCCACCCATCCCGATCATCCGGTGCAGCATATTCCACCCAAAATGACTGGCTCTCAGGCTGGGCCTTCACGGTTGGCTGGATAAGCAAGGGCGGCCAATTCACGGTGGCTGAGGGGACGAACGGCTCTGGGGCGAAGATTGCCGAGGTGAACCGGGCCGATCGCGATCCGTTGCAAGGCAACAACAGGATAGCCCAGCTGCTCGGCCACACGGCGAATCTGGCGGTTGCGGCCTTCGTGCAGGATGATTTCCAAGAGGGAGCGATCGCCCTCGGTGCGCAGGAGCTGAACCGCTGCGGGTAGCGTCATCACCCCGTCCAAGGGAATACCCTGTCGCCATCTTTGTAACACCCTTTCTGGCGGCTGTCCCTGCACCCAAACGCGGTAGGTTTTGGGGATGTGATGGCGGGGATGGCTGAGATAGTAGGTGAAAGCCCCATCATTGGTAAGCAGCAGCGCCCCACTGGAATCGGCATCTAAACGCCCCACAGGATGCAGACCGGCCACACACTGATACCTAGGCGGCAAGAGATCAAGAACGGTGGGGCGCCCTTGGGGATCGTGACAGGTACAGAGAACCCCCTTGGGCTTATGGAGGAGCAAATAGACCCGTCGGGGCGGGTGGGGGGGGTTCAGGCGCTGCCCTCGGTATTCAATGCGATCGCGCGCCGCATCCACTTTGTCCCCCAATTTTGCCCGCTGACCATTGACAAAGACCTGACCACTGCGGATCAGCATTTCGGCATGGCGGCGGGAGGCCACTCCCCAGTGGGCAAGGACTTTGTGTAACCGCTCCGTGGTCATCGTTGCTGTCTAGGGTGACGTTGCGTTCTTGAGGGGACTCTCTATAGACCCATTATTGCTGCAGAGTTGCCAATCCCCTAGCAGAATTGGTAGAAAAGAACTGTTCAATCCTTACCTATCATCTACCGTGAGGAGTTCTATGAAATCTCTTTACAAACTTGCCATCTTAGGGTTAGTTTTAGTTGGTTTTTCTACAACGCTGGTTGCCTGTGGCGGTGGCGGTGGTACAACCGATAACCAAACGCCAACCGAATCCCCCAGTCCGCAAACGCCAGGGCAGTAGTTCCTTTTAGCTTTTAGCGATATTGTCTATTCTTAATGATACTGAAGCTAGGGGTAGCCGTCAGGGTTGCCCCTTTCTAATGGGAAATTGGCATTCTCCAGCAGGCGATCCAGTTATCCAAGGGAGCTTTCCAGCTGATACCGCTGCCAAAGGGATTGATATAACCCCCCTGCTGCCACCAGTTCATCATGGGTACCCTGTTGAACAATCCGCCCTTGATCCATGACCAGAATGCGATCGCAGGTTGCCGCTGCCGACAATTGATGGGAAATAAAGAGCACCGTGCGTGTGTGCTGTTGCTGCCGCAGCGCTTGCAAAATTTGGCTAGCCGTTTGGTTATCAACGCTGGCGAGGGCATCATCGAGGACTAAAATTGGTGCATCCACCAGTAGGGCACGGGCTAAGGCGGTTCGTTGGCGCTGTCCCCCAGAGAGGGTAATGCCCCGCTCGCCCACAAGGGTGTCGTACTGCTGGGGAAAGTTGAGGATCTCATTGTGAATTTGGGCTTGGCTGGCGGCGGCAATCACCTTTAACTCCGTGGCATCGGGTTCGCCGTAGCGAATGTTGTTTTTGATTGTGGTGCTAAAGAGAAAGCTTTCTTGGGGCACGTAGGCGATCGCTGCCCGTAAGTCGCCAAGGTGCAAGCGCGTAATGTCAATGCCATCCAGAAAAATCTGATTGGGGGCAATCTCCAATAAACGGGGCAGGGCACTGGCCAAGGTGGATTTGCCGCAGCCAATGGGGCCGACGATCGCCACCATTTCCCCCGCTTGAATTTCAAAGCTGAGGTGATTGAGGGCAGGGGTGCGGCGATTGGGGTATGTAAAAGTTAGATTTTGACAACGCAGGTGCCCCTGAACGCGATCGCGGGGTAAGGCAACGGCATTTGGCGCATCTGTAATGCGGGGTTCCACACTTAAAATGGCCTCAATTCGGTCAATGCTCACTTCACCCCGTTGGTAGGTGGTAATCGTAAATCCCAATAATGCCGTCGGGAAAATCAGCCGCTCAATGTACAGCAGCAGGGCAATAAAATCCCCCACTTGAATCGTATTGGCAGCAATCATGCGGCTACCAAACCACAGCAAAATCAGCAAACTAAAGCTGACCATCCCCCCCAAGAGGGGAAAGAGAATGTTGCGGGTTTTGGCCAAAACCAAGTTATTGCGGAGTAAGTCTTGATTTAGCTGGTCAAACTGGCGTTGCTCGTTGGCCTCTTGGCCATAGATTTTAATTAGGGCAATGCCACTCATGTCCTCTTGGATGAGATCGCTGAGTTCCGCGAGGCTTTGTTGCACGTCCAGTTGTTCTGCCCGCAGGCGATCGCTAAAGGTTTGGACAATAAAAAGAACCGCTGGATAGACAGCGATCGCCCCCAAACTCAAGCCCGGATGAATGGCTAACATCACGGGCAGCGTCATACCGTAGGCAAACACGGTGTTCGCCGCACTCAAAAGGGCAAAACCCACCAGACGGCGAATATTATCCACATCACTGGTGGCACGGCTAATGAGATCTCCGGGGGTATTCTCCGCAAAGTAACTGGGTTCTAAACGCAGCAGATGTTCAAAGAGCCGTTGCTTGAGGTCAAATTCCACCAATCGCCCAGCACCAAAGATCCAGAGGCGCGAGGCCATGCGAATGAGCCACATCAACGAGGCTAAACCAATCAGCAGCAGGGCATAGAACACCACCCGCTGAAAGTCAAACTTGGCCTGCAATTCATCAACCGCAGTACCAATGAGCAGGGGCAAATAGGTGCCCAAAAGGTTGACGATAAAAAGCGCAACAATCCCCCCCCAAATTTTTGTTTGGTGAGGACGCAGATAGGCCAAGAGGCGACGAAAACGGCCAGAGCGGCCAGCTTTAGGAAGAGTAACCATATCCTCAACCTAACAGATGTTGTCCCCCTAGGGGGGAGCGCTTTCGAGAAACTGGTTGAGATCTTCCACCAAGCGATTTAGCTCTGCCTCTGTCGTCAGGCGCATGCGATCATCTCGCACGGTCAATAGAACCTTGGCGGCATAGGGATTGGGCCAGATATTGGGATTACAAAACACTTCGAGGAAGACCTCGCCCACGTGCTGATATTCCATGGCCGCTTGGGGAGGCAGAGGAGTCCCTGCGGTTTTGGCGGTGGCGATCGCCCGCATCCGTTCCATTAAAGTCTGAATCTCTTGCCGCAGGGCCTCTGCGGCTGCTGCAGAAAAGCAAAAACTCACCGAGCCTTCGACCAAGTTCACCCGCATTCGCTGCTCACTCATCGGCTCTGTCTGAACACGCCTGTTGTCATTATAGGGGGCATCTTATCAATCAAAAGGTGGGGAATCCTCTTGGGGGGGATCTACGCTCTGCTCCACCAGATATTCATAGCGCAGCAGTTCAAAACTCCGCTCACCGTAGCGATCGCGAATGTGTTCACAGCAGCACTGAATGGCAAATTCATCGAGTTCCTCGGACGTGACGCCGTACAAGTCCTCAAACACCTCTGGGGTGACGCGGCAAAAGCGGGGGCGATTCTCGTAGATACGACAGCGGTGACTGAGGGGGTCAAAGTGAATACACCAGCCATCGGCACCAATGAGGGATTGGTAGAGGGCAAATTCCTCTGCATTGAGAATGGTGGGCACCTCTGAGCGATCGCTCAACTCAAGGTAACAGCAGGCACCACACCCCTGCATACACTGCCACTTTTTCATGCTTTCAGGATAATGCAACGGTTTCTGTGGGCATCGGTGCCTCAGCAGGCACTTCCTCCAGCCAAATTTGATCACTGCGGGGATCAACACGACTCACCCGCACCAACACACACTCTCCCAAATTGGCCTGCCGTTGAAAGCGCATTGCCAGTTCTACCCCCAAATCCTCCAGCAGAACCAGCCCCAGCCCCTCCTCAGGACGCAACCAACGCAGTAAAATGCCCCGCCACACCTCTTCGCGATGCCGCCGCAGGTATTCCAAGCACCAATAGCGGTTGGTCTGCCGCTCCACAAGGGAGGACTCCTGAACTGACGACACCAGCCCCAATAAAATTTCATTCAGTTGCTCGGGTGTGAGGGGTGGGGTTTCCCCGCGGAGGTGGGCTTTAATCTGACGGTGCGCCAGCAAATCCGTGTAGCGGCGAATGGGGGAAGTCACTTGGCAGTAGGCATCAAGGCCAAGGCTGGCATGGGGATTGGGTTGGGTGCTCATTTCACTGCGGGGCATACAGCGACGAATGGCACAGTCCCGCACCATTCCAGCGGGCAGTTGCAACAATTCCTCCTCTGAGGGCAGTTCTGGCGGTGATTGACTGCGAAAGGGCAGAGGGATGCCCTCACGGGCGCCAAAATGGGCGGCTACTTCACCGGCAAGAATCATCATTTCTGCCACCAGTTGGCGGGCGGGGGAGTCATGGAGGGGCGAGATTTCCACCTCTTCACCAGCCACTTTAATGTTGGGTTCAGGGATATGAATGCGAATCGCTCCCCGTTGTTGCCGCCACTCACTACGCCGCTGTCCCCATTGGGCGATCGCCAGCAGATCCGCTTCCCCGGTCACCCCCTGCTCCAAAATCATGTCCACATCGTCATAGCTCAGGCGATAGGTGGGGCGAATCCAACTGGGGCAAATTTCGTACTCCAGCACTTCGCCGTTGTCGGCTAAAAGAATGCCAAAACTCAGCGCACAACAGGTTTGTCCCGCCACCAAACTCATCGGTCCTGTGGCCAACTCTGTGGGAAACATGGGAATCATCCCCGTCGGTAGATAGACCGTTGTGGCGCGGCGGCGAGCCTCCTGATCCAAGACATCATCCACCATCACCCAGCGGGTGGGATCAGCAATGTGAATCCACAGCTTTTGGCGATCGCCCACGACTTCGAGGCTGAGGCCATCGTCAATTTCTTGGGTACTTTCGTCGTCAATGGTATAGACCTTGAGATGGGTGAGATCGCGGCGCAGGGGAGCGTCAATATCTGTGGGGGGTGAGGTGAGGCGTTCATGGGCCACAGCAAGTACCTTGGCAGAGAATTCAACGTCAATTTGACTCCGGCGCAGGAACAGATTTTCGTGCTCTGACCAGAGGCCGAGATCCACCAACAGTTGGAAAGCGCCCAAGGGTTGGGTGGGACGCTGCAATTCACTGAGGAGGTCAATGGCTGCTTGGTGTTGGCCACTGGGTTCAATGGCTATAGCATAACGTTCTAACTGCTCAAGGCGCTTGCGATCGCTGGCAGACCACGCCACAGTTTCCCCCTTCAGGGCTTGGGTCAAATGTTCACGGAAGCTGACTTCCTCCGCCAAGCGTTGGGCTTCCCGCTCCCTTTGATGTTTGAGTTCTGCCACTTGGGCAGCCGGTCGAGCCTCGTAGGTTTCCCCCTTGAGCTTGAAGTAGAAACGATCCTCACTAAGGAGATAGTAGGCCGCATAGCAGGCCACCGCCGATCGCTCCGAAAAAAGCAGCTCTGCTAGATCCGCTGGCGTAATGGCGCGATTTTCCTCGCGGATAATTTCCCAAGCCACTTCTAAACTGTCGGCATCCAAGAGCGGCTGCACCTGCTGCCAAAATGTGGGAATCTCTTGGGGACGAAACCGCTCCTCGGGCACCGTAAAGGTCAGTTGGCGCGGATGAATGGTGTGGGCTTGCAAATGCTGATCAATGGCAATCCAATGCTTTTTACCTTCGGGGCGATCGATCACCGCCAAGCGACGCTGGTTATTGACCCGAAATTCAATGAGGGTGCCTTTCTCCACGGCTGCCGTGCTGTACCATAACCTGACAATTATAAAGTTTATTGCCTCTAACTGAGCAGTAGGGGATAACCACAGTAGCGTTCCAACAGCACAATGGCGACAATATCATCAATGGGTCGGGGGGGCAGGCGCAACCCCTTGGGAATCAGCCGCTGCCAACCGTGGGGCGGAAAGAGTTGCCAATAGCGATCGCGGGCGTCTAGGGTGCTATTGCGCTCATCCACTGGAATAATTTCTACAGCCAAAGCCGCTTGCAATTGCTGCTGCCACTGGCGAGAGGTGGTTTGATTGCCCATAATCACTTGTTCAAATGGGTAGGCTTGATGCCACTCTTGGACACGGGCGATCGCGCGATCGCTGGCCACCACTTCATAGCGCACCACTTCTTGACCGAGGGCAAGGGCTAACCCACACTTGTCCCGCCCTGGATCAAACCCCAATAAATACTTAGTGCGACCCATTTGCGTCATTTGCTAGAGTGGAAAGGTTATCGAATTGAGAGCGATCGCCCTGTGAGCCTACCCGCTGCGACCATCCGTCGTCTGTTGAATGTACCGCAAGTTGCCGCCACTTGGGTGGGTGGTGGCCGCAGACTCGACAGCAGCGAGGAAGTCTTTTGTGCGGCTTGGCTCGATCCCAAGGATCAGGGGGTACGCAGCATGGAGGTGGGTCAGTTTCCACCCACCCCAGAGCAACTCATGCGGCTGTTGGTGCAGGCGATCGAATATCCCCGCCATCCCCAAGCTCAGCCCTGCCGTCCCCACACCATCATCGTTGATGACCGCGAGTTGCAATTTTTTCTGCGCGGTGTGGTGGCTCCCCTCGATATTCAGGTGGAGTATCAAGCCCACATTCCCCTGCTGGATGAATTTTTTGAATTCATTGCGGCGGAAGTCACCAGTGATGATGTAGATATCGAGGTGCTCCCCCCTGAATATGTTTCCCTCTACACACAGAAAATTAGGGAATTTGCTCAACTGGACATCTGGCGGCGCCTAGACAGTCTTACCCCCCTTAAACTCCACTGCGACGCTTGGGACTCTCCCACCCTCTTTGCGGTACTGGTGAACCCCCAAGGGGCCAACCGTGACTTTGGTCTAATGCTCTACCGCGGGGAGGAGGCACTACGCAACTTTTGGCAGCAGATTGATCACGAGTATCCCTACATTGACGAAGACGATGATGAGCGCTTAGAGGAAACGGTTCTGCGCAACGATTGTCTCTTCTTGAATTTTTCCGAGGTTGGCGAAGAGGATTTAGGCAATGATCTCTCTTTTGTCCTCAAGGGGCATCTCTACACCATTGAACCGGGTGTCATCCATCCTTTGGAGGGAATGCGACCCTTTTATGCCCCTGAGGAAGCGGAAATGGTCTATGTGGCGATCGAGGCGCTGATCAAATTCTGGAAAAAGACCAAGAAACAGTTTGAGAAGGAGGAGTGCCCTGAACTAGACCTGAGGTTCAAGATTCCTTCACCCCGCCATTCTGCCCTTAGTTATCAGGTGCACGTGGCAACAGTGCCAGCGATGATGGCAGAAATCAATGGTGACCCTGAGGAGAGCAAATCACAGCACCAGATTCCCATTGATACGGAAGCAATTCCGGGGGAAGCCTATATCCTCTTTAAGTTGTTTCCGCCGAAAAAGCTACAGGAATTACAAGCAGCCGTCTCTTACCATCAACGGGGGGAGATTCCCGAGGCGTTTGAGGGCTATCCCGTGTTGACGATTCAAACCAAAAAAGCCGCAGCGGCGGCGCTCGCCGCCAAAATTGCTGAGGAGGGCGGCATTCACCATCTAACGGTCTTTCCCCTCTCAGGTCCCGAGCAAATAGTCATGCTCCTTGCCCAAACCAATGCCAACCATCTTTGGCTTTTGGATACCTTTGACCCCGAAAGTGGTCCGCTGCTCCTCGATTGGATCAAGGAGGTCAATGACCTTGAGGGCGCCTGTGGCCTTGCTGTGGCCTATGGCATGACGGGCAAAACACGGATGCAGCCAACCCTCAAGCAAATCGTGGGACTTTTTGAAACGTCCCTTGTGTTTAGTTTCGTGGACACCCAACGTCCACCGACCCCTCAGCCCATTGAGATTTCTAAACGCTAGAGAACGGTGAAGTCTCTACGGATTCTACTGCTTCAGGCACGGGGCGATCGCACTACGCAGCAGGAGGAATTGGCAGAATTTATCCGCCTGAGCGGTTTGGCCGCCGAGCAATTTACAGTGCTCAATGGCTTTGAGTGTGCTGACTTTACCCCCGACTGTATTCAAGGCTTTGATGCCCTTTTTATCGGTGGCTCCAGTGATGCCACAGTGCTCAAGCCAGAGATCTATCGCTTTGTACCGCCGGCAATGGACTTAATTTTGGCCTGTATTGAGCAGGAGATCCCCGTGTTGGCCTCCTGTTTTGGCTTTCAATTGGCAGTGCAGGCCTTGGGAGGGCAGGTGATTGTGGATCGGCAGGGGATGGAAATGGGCACCTACCCTTTGTATCTCACGCCTTTGGGAGTTGCTGATCCACTATTTGCCGGCTTTCCCAATCCTTTTTTGGCGATTTCTGGACACCAGGAGCGCGCCTTGACCCTGCCAGCGGGAGCGACCTTACTGGCCTACAGTGAGTTGTGTCCCTACCATGCCTTTCGCTTGGAGGGTAAACCCTTCTACGCCTTTCAGTTTCATCCGGAGGTGGACGATCGCGACCTGATTGCCCGCATTAGCCGTTATTGCGATCGCTATCAATTGGGCACTGCCGAACTGGAAAAACTCAAGCAAACAGCCCGTCCTACCCCCTACGCCAATCAGTTGATCCGCCGCTTTGTTGAGGTGGTGCTGGGCTATATTCCCAGTTGTGCTTGAATCTCTGCTAGTTGCTCCTCTAGGGTGGTGGCTTGCAGCCAATGGATGCCGGGTTCTGCCCGAAACCATGTCCGCTGTCGTTTGGCAAATTGTTGGGTGTGCTGTACCGTGAGCGCAATCGCCGCCTCAAGGGTGAGTTCTCCCCGCAGATATTGGCGCATCTCGCGATAGCCCAGTGTATCTAATAGGGGCAGTTCATCACCGTACTGCGCTTGCAGTTGCCGAATTTCATCCAACCATCCCATGGCCAGCATTTGCTGGGTGCGCTCTTGAATGCGGCGGCGCTGTTGCTGGCGATCGCCCCCCGCTAGGGCAAAGTACCAAATCGGATAGGGAGGCGGTTCGCACCGCTGCTGCTGGCTGAGGGGTACCCCCGTTACGTAATAGACTTCCAAAGCCCGCAGGGTACGCACGTGATCGTGGGCATGGATGCGTTGCGCCGCCACAGGATCCACCTGCTGAAGCCATTGATAGCATTCCTGCTGACCTAGAGCCATCAACTGTGCCCGTAGATGTGGTTGCGGTGGGACTTGGGGCATCGTTAGCCCTTGGGTAATACTGCGGATGTACAATCCTGTCCCCCCCACCAAGAGGGGCGTGATCCCTTGGGAATGGTAGTGGGCAATCAAGGCTTGGGCTTTGGCTTGATAAATGGCCAGGGTCAGAGTATCGCGGGGGTCACAAATATCAATGAGGTGGTGGCGCACTTGGCGTTGTTGGGCTGGGGTGGGCTTGGCGGTGCCAACATCAAAGCCGCGATAGACTTGGCGGGAGTCGGCACTCAAAATCACACTGTTCAATTGCTGCGCGAGGGCGATCGCCAGTGCCGTTTTGCCGGTGGCCGTTGCCCCCCCAATAACAATTAGCCCTGCATCCCCCACTCAAATACAGCCTGAAAATTTCCTAGAATCGCCTATAACCCTTATGTGCTAAAATTTAGGTCAGATTTGACATTTAGGCAAGTGAAGACGCATTTGCCTCGATTCTATAGCAGTTAGGGAGTTGCCATGACCGCCGAGTATTCCTCTGCCCAGTTGCGGGTGCTCAAAGGCCTTGAACCCGTACGAACCCGACCGGGGATGTACATCGGCAGCACTGGCCCCAAGGGACTCCACCACTTGGTTTATGAAGTCGTGGACAACTCCGTTGATGAAGCCTTAGCAGGATACTGTTCCACCATTCTAGTTCAGATCAATGCTGATGGCTCCGTCACGGTCACCGACAATGGGCGCGGGATTCCAACGGATATTCACCCCGATACCGGCGTCTCTGGGGTTGAGACGGTGATGACGGTGCTCCACGCCGGGGGCAAGTTTGGCGATGGTGGCTACAAAGTCTCAGGGGGGTTGCACGGTGTGGGTGTCTCTGTGGTCAACGCCCTCTCGGAATGGCTAGAAGTGACGGTCTGGCGTAATGGTTTTGTCCATCATCAGCGCTATGAACGGGGGGTTCCCATTACTCCCCTCGAAAAGACCCCCGATAGTGAGGAACGGCGGGGTACCTCAGTGACCTTCTTTCCTGATCGCCAGATTTTCACAGAAACGATTGAATTTGACGCCAAGGTGCTGATGACACGGCTGCGGGAACTGGCCTATCTCAATGCCGGCATTCGTATTGATTTCAAGGATTTGCGCGTTACGCCCCCCTTGAGTGAAACCTACTGCTATGAAGGCGGTATCCGTGAATATGTCCGCTACATGGTGCAGGAAAAGGAACCCCTTCACCCAGAGATCATCTACATTCAGGGGGAAAAAAACGATGTGCAGGTGGAAGCAGCCCTACAGTGGTGTGCCGATGCCTACAGTGAAAACCTGCTAGGCTTTGCCAATAATATCCGCACCATTGATGGCGGTACCCACATGGAGGGGCTAAAGGCAGTCCTAACGCGGACCCTCAATGCCCTTGGCCGCAAGCGCAATAAACTCAAGGAGGGGGATGCCAATTTGGCGGGGGAAAACATTCGCGAAGGCCTGACAGCGATCATTTCCGTCAAGGTACCCAACCCCGAATTTGAAGGGCAAACAAAAACCAAGCTGGGCAATACCGAAGTACGCGGCATTGTGGATGCCATTGTGGGCGAAGCCCTAACGGAATACCTTGACTTTCATCCGACCGTCACCGACACGATTTTGGAAAAAGCCATCCAAGCCTTTAATGCGGCTGAAGCGGCGCGGCGGGCACGGGAAATGGTACGGCGCAAGTCGGTGCTGGAGTCTTCGACGCTGCCGGGGAAATTGGCGGATTGCAGTTCACGGGATCCCGCTGTCTCGGAAATTTTCATTGTCGAAGGTGATTCTGCCGGTGGCTGCTTTGCTGGTGATACAAAGGTGGCTCTCGCCGATGGCCGTTGCCTCAGTTTTGTGGAGTTAATGGCAGAACAAGCGGCAGGCAAGGAGCATTTTGGCTACACAATTCGCCACGATGGCACGATTGGTATTGAGCGACTGGTCAACGTCCGCAAAACCAAAACAAATGCTGAAGTCATTAAGCTCACCCTTGACAACGGCGAGGTGATTATCTGCACCCCCGATCACCGTTTCATGCTCCGCAATGGTGAGTATAAAGAGGCACAGGCGTTAACTCCCGATGATTCCCTAATGCCACTTTATCGAAAAGCATCTAGCAGCGCTGATTTGGGAATTACGATCGATGGCTACGAAAGGGTTTGGGATCCTCGATCAAATTCTTGGCTGTTTACCCACATGCTTGCAGATTGGTATAACCGCTGGCAAGGAAAATACACCTTAGAAAGTGGTGAGCATTGTCATCATGTTGACTTCAACAAGCGAAACAATAATCCCACGGATCTGATTCGTCTGTCTGCTGATGCACATCTTGAACTTCATCGCCAGCACATTGATAAAACCTTACATCGTCCTGAAGTTAAGGAGAAGTGCCGTCAGAAGCGGAAAGAAGCACTATCAAAGACCTACTTTGACAAGACAATTAAAGCCCTAAAGAAAATTGAGTTAGAACAAGCTAATATTGATTTAGAGTCTTATCGCGAATATCGTTGCCAAACACGTGATAAGTCGCTCTTACGCTTTAAAACTTTCTGTAATCGGTACTTTGATGGCGATTCAAATCGTGCCTTAGAAGCAATCAAAAACTATAACCATCGCATTGTCTCAATTGAGGTTATGGGTGAAAAGATTGATGTTTACGATTTAGAAGTGCCGGGAACCCATAACTTTGCGCTGGCCAGTGGCGTTTTTGTTCACAACAGTGCCAAGCAAGGGCGCGATCGCCGCTTCCAAGCGATTTTGCCGCTGCGGGGCAAGATTCTCAACATTGAAAAAACCGATGATGCCAAAATTTACAAGAATAACGAGGTACAGTCTTTAATTACTGCCCTTGGTTTAGGCGTAAAGGGAGAGGAGTTTGACCCTGCCAAGTTGCGCTATCACCGCATCATTATTATGAGTGTGGCCGGGGATGAACCCACCCTTGTCAGGAATGCCTACGGGCAGGTGGAATTGGTCAAAATTGGCGAGTTTATTGATCAGTGCATTGAGGGGCAACGGATTGCTGAGCACTATCAGGTGATGTCCTTTGATCCCAAGACGGGTCAGACTCGCTTTCAACCCCTGAAGGCAGTGATTCGCCATTCCCATGAGGAGCCAATGTATGCGATTCAAACCCGCTACCATCGCTCCATTAAGGTGACGGCCTCCCACAGTGTTTATGTCTATGAAGACGGCCAGATTAAGTTGAAAAAGGGCAATGAGATTCGGGTGGGCGATCGCCTTGTTGCCAGTCGCCGCTTACCGCGTCCCCCAATTGTTGAGCGCATTGATCTGCTGCACTTGTTTTACCAAGCGGGTCTCACGGAGGGGCTGTATCTCAAGGGGGAAGGTGTCAAAGCCCTGTGTGGCCAACAACTGCTAGCACGGGTTGAGTGCTCCTCGGAGGGGCAACAACCGCGTGTTGCCTATGATCCCCAGCTGTGGGAACCCCTACGGCAGACCCGTCAAGTCCAAGGGCTCAGTCAACAGGCCGTTGCTGCCCAAGTCGGGGTCAAACAGGCCATCACTATTTCCCAATGGGAACGGGGTCAAACCACGCCCACACTGAAGCACTTCCTCAATTACCTCGAGGCCATTCAGTGGCATTACCCACTCCAATACCAAACGTTGCCGTCGCGGCTTGAGAGGATGCAGCATCAAAGTGACGACAGCAAAAATGCCCCCTACCGCCAAATCAGCGATTATCAGCCCCTCGATAGCTTTACCCTTGCGGAACTAGAGTGCCTCACTGGGGAGGTGCAACTTGTGCCCCATGCCCACCATGACAAAGCTTTTGGCCGATATTTAGAGGTCAATCGGGAGTTATTGTGGTTTTTAGGCTGGTATGTAGCCGAGGGAAGCCTGAGTCAACATCAAGTTAGCCTCAGCTTGGGGCGAAAAGACCAGCCCTTTATCCCTGAACTCTGCCGTACCATTGAAACCCTCTTTGGCGAGTCTCCTCACTGCGATGCTGACCCTGAAAGTCAAGGGCAAAAGCTCTACTTCCACAGTGTCTTGGCAGCCCGCTTGCTTAAAGCCTTGGGGGTGGGGGGCAAAGCCCACGAGAAGTGCCTGCCCTCCTTGGTGTGGCGGGTGCCCCTAGAGCTACAGTTGGCCTTTTTGGAGGGGTATTTCCTCGGCGATGGGGCGATCGCCCGCAGCCACATCTCTATGACCACCACTTCTCCTACCCTCAAAGATGGCCTCCTCTACCTGTTTGGTCAGTTGGGCTGGGTAGCAAGCTGGACAACGCTAAAACCAGAAGCCGTTGCCAATTCACAGCTACAAACCCGCCACGAAGTGCATTGCCTCACCCTGAGCGGCAAGCCCCAACTGGAAGCGGCGTTGCCCATTTGGCAGCGTCATCCCCACAGTGAATCCCTGACGGCCTATCTGGCTTCGCCCCACCACAAGCCACTGGCTTTTACCCCTATTAGTGAAGACTTAATGGCACTAGAGGTGACGCAAGTTGCGGAAATTCCACCCGTGGGTGAGTATGTCTATGACTTCTCAGTGGAGGGGGATGAAAACTTTATTTGCGGTGTCGGTGGGTTGTGTGCCCACAATACAGACGCTGATGTGGATGGTTCCCACATTCGCACCTTGTTGCTGACCTTTTTCTATCGCTATCAGCAGGAATTGATTAACCAAGGCTTTGTCTATATTGCCTGCCCACCCCTGTATAAGGTTGAACGGGGGCGACAGCACTTCTATTGCTATAGCGATCGCGAGCTGCAGCAGCAGATTGCCGCCTTCCCGGAAAATGCCAATTACACGATCCAGCGCTTTAAGGGTCTCGGGGAAATGATGCCTGAGCAGTTGTGGGAAACGACGATGAACCCAGAGACGCGCATTCTCAAACGGGTGGAAATTGAAGATGCTGCTGAGGCCGATCGCATTTTCACCATCCTGATGGGCGATCGCGTGGCACCTCGTCGCGAATTTATCGAGACCTATGGCCCCCAGTTGGCCCTAGAAAACCTCGATATCTAAAGCCAGCCCCCAGAGTAGATGTGCTATAGTAGCTCTGGTTTGGCTGCGACGTTGGTGACTGCCAATATTGTTTTGTGATCTACAATTGCAAAACATTTGGGAATCAACACTGTGGGCGGCAGTAAACTGGTCTTCGAGCCAGAAACTTCTAAGTCTGCGGTTAGCATTCCCCCCTAGTCTTTACTAGGTCATAAACTGAGGTAAAACGGCGTCGCAGTTAGACTTTTCCTAACGATGAACCATCGCTACATTCTCCTGTACAAGCCCTATCGGGTGCTTTGTCAGTTTCAAGATCAAGAGGGGCGATCAACCCTCAAAGATTACGTTCCCATTCCTGATATTTATCCCGCTGGCCGCCTCGACTACGACAGCGAGGGGCTGGTTCTCCTCACCAATGATGGCTGGTTGCAACACTGCTTGACGGATCCCCGCTATGGTCATCCGCGCACCTACTGGGTACAGGTGGAAGGTGAACCCAACCCCGCAGCCCTGACTGAGTTGGCCGAAGGCGTTGTCGTCCAAGGCTATCGCACGCGACCTGCGGTTGTCCAAGTACTGGAACAGGAACCCTCCTTACCCCCTAGGGAGCCACCCATTCGTTATCGTCGTTCTATTCCCACCCATTGGCTGAGTCTGACGTTGCGGGAAGGTCGCAATCGCCAAGTCCGCCGCATGACGGCTGCGGTAGGATTTCCCACCCTGCGCTTGGTACGGGTGGCGATCGCCAATTTGCAACTGGGTGACCTTGCCCCCGGACAGTGGCGAGAGATTCTGCCCTCAGAACGGCAAGCCCTTTGGCAATCCTGCGGTCGGCGACCTTAGTATTTCTTAATAACCTTGGAACTCTGTATTAGAATCAGGGAGTACTTATTGGTTTTGATTACACTGCATTTATTTACGAGGTCCTCCCATGGGACAGCCGTTTCTCAGCAAAATTGGTCGTCCATGGCTGATCGGGGGGGCGATCGCCATCGGATTAGGCAGCTTGGCATTCAGTTTGAACTATTGGCAGCAACGTCAACGGGTCAATGAAGAACAGGCAATTCAGGCAGCCCTTGCTAATCCCATGAGCGATCGCATTACCGCCCTTGGCCGACTCGAACCGGAAGGGGAAGTGGTGGCGGTGAGTGCCCCCTCGATGACGGAGCGATTGGGACAGTTGTTAGTGCGCGAGGGCGATCGCGTGGTTGCCGGTCAACCCCTTGCCTATTTAGATACCTACCCGGAACGCAAAGCCGAACGGGACTTGGCGGCCAGTCAGTTGCAGGAAGCCCGCCTACGCTATGAAGCCGAAACCCGCCTAGCTGTTGCTCAAATTGCCGAAGCCGAACGCCGTCGCGATCGCGCCAATGAACCGGCCATTGCCGCCATTCAAGCCCAGCAGGCCACAATTCAACGCATTCAAGCGGAATTAGAGACCGCCAATCGCGAGTACCAGCGTTTTGCCCAACTCTTTGCCGATGGGGCAGTGTCGCAACAGGATCTCGACGATCGCACTGTCCGCGTCCGGAGCTTACAGGAAGAACTGCGCAACGCCCAAGCCAACCTCGTTCGCCTACAGGAAGAGCGCCGCACAGAACTGGCCACGGCAAATGCCCAAGTGGACGCCGCCCAAGCCAATCTGGGACGGGTACAAACCCAAGTGCAGCTCCTCTCAGCAGAGCGCAATCTGCAACTGGCAGAAGCCCGCCTTGAGCGCACCATTATTCGCGCCCCTCGCAATGGTCGGGTGCTGCGGATTCACACAAGAGCCGGCGAAACTATCAATGAACGGGGGATTCTTGAATTGGGGAATACCGACCAAATGTATGCCGTTGCTGAGGTGTATGAGACCGATGTGCCTCGGGTTCGTGTAGGACAGCCCGCTGAAATTCGCAGCAGTGCCCTCAGCGCGCCGCTTAGTGGCCGTGTGGCGCAAGTAGGGCTGGTGGTGGCCAAGAATGACGTGACTGATACGGATCCAGCCGCCAAAACGGATGCGCGGGTTGTGGAAGTGAAAATTCGCCTTGACAACAGTGAGCCGGTGGCGGGTCTAACAAATATGCAAGTGGAAATTGCCATTGATCCACGCTGAGGTTCAAGGATGATTTTTGCAATTCCCTTAGCTTGGCTACAACTGATTCGAGAGCGCATTCGCCTATTGGTGGCGATCGCGGGCATTGCCTTTGCAGTGGTGCTGATGCTGATGCAGTTTGGCTTTCGCGATGCCCTCTTTAAGGCGGCAGTGCGCTTCCACGAGAGCTTAAACACCGATATTGTCCTCATTAGTCCCCAGTCGACGGCGCTGATTGCCATGCGCAGCTTTCCCCGGCGGCGACTCTACCAAGCAGCGGGCTTTGAAGGGGTCGAGTCGGTTTCTCCCCTCTACCTGAGTTTTGGTCTCTGGCGCAATCCCATTAACAAAAGTACTCGCCAACTGATGGTGATTGGCGTGGATCCGCTGGCGGTGTCCATTTCCGTATCCGATACCCCCCACTGGCAAGAGGCGATTAAGCTAGCGGATCATGTTCTTTTTGATGCCCAATCCCGCACTGAGTTTGGCCCGATTCCTGAGCTATACCGCCAAGGGGAAGAGGTCACGACCGAAGTCTCTGGCCGCAAAATCACCGTGGCAGGCTTGTTTCGCATGGGAGCCAACTTTGGTGCCGATGGTAATTTGCTCACGAGTGATTTGAACTTTTTGCGCCTTTTCCCCGAACGTCATCCGGGGCTGATCGATGTGGGTTTAGTACGGGTGCAGCCGGGGGTGAATACGAAAGCATTGGCACGGCGGATGAATGCTTCCCTCGGCAATGATGTACTGGTGATGACCCGTGAGGAGTTTGCTGAGTTTGAGCGCAGTTATTGGGAAAAGAGTACCTCCATTGGCTTTATTTTCTCCCTTGGTGCCCTGATGGGATTTATCGTTGGCTCGGTGATTGTCTATCAAATTCTCTACACCGATGTCACGGATCACTTGGCGGAGTATGCCACCCTCAAGGCCATGGGCTACCGCGATATCTTCTTCTATGGCGTGGTCATGCAGGAGTCCTTGATTCTCTCCTGTATGGGCTATGTTCCAGGCTTTATCGTGTCATTTTTACTCTACATCCTTATTGCCAGAGCCACGTCACTGCCAGTGTGGATGACCGTAGAGCGCGCCAGTTTGGTCTTTACCCTCACGGTCTTAATGTGTACCCTTTCGGGAGCGATCGCCATGCGGCGGATCCAAGCGGCTGATCCTGCCGATATTTTCTAGGATGGTGTTATGGAGCCAGTGATCCACATTCAAGGCCTCAATCACTACTTTGGTCAGGGGCAACTGCGCAAGCAAATTCTCTTTGATCTCTGCGCTCGCATTGAGGCGGGTGAAATTGTGATCATGACGGGGCCTTCGGGGTCAGGGAAAACCACACTGTTAACCCTGATCGGTGCCTTGCGATCGGCACAAGAGGGCAGTCTGCGGGTTCTGGGTCAGGAGCTACGCAACGCCACAAAAGAGCAGCAGATTCAAATTCGGCGGCAAACGGGCTACATCTTCCAAGGGCACAATCTGCTCCATGCCTTGACGGCTCGCCAAAATGTGCAAATGGCGCTGGATTTGCAACCCCACCTCAGTCCACAGGAAGTTCGAGAGCGGGTGGAAGCCATGCTCTGTGCCGTTGGCCTTGGAGAGCGCCTTGACTACTATCCCCATGAACTTTCGGGGGGGCAAAAGCAACGGGTGGCGATCGCTCGCGCTCTCGTGGGACATCCCAAAATTGTCCTTGCCGATGAACCGACGGCTGCTCTCGATAAAAAATCCGGTCGCGATGTGGTGGAAATTATGCGTAGCCTTGCCCGCGAACAGGGCTGCACCATTTTAATTGTGACCCACGATAACCGTATTCTTGATGTCGCCGATCGCATCATTCACATGGAAGATGGCCGCCTCTCAGAAACCACAATTGGCCTTTCCGCCTAGCCTAGAATAGAGGCAAGCAGTGCAGGGCAAATCCGCTGATCATGTTTGCAGCTCCGCAGGGGACAGTGCCAATGTTGGAGAGTGGCGATCGCCTCAGTCGCGAGGCCTTTGAGCGCCTGTATGCCCAATGTCCTCATATTAAAAAAGCTGAACTCATTAACGGAGTCGTGTACGTGGCCTCCCCTGTGCGGGTGAATTCCCACAGCCGTCCCCACAGTCTCGTCATGGGCTGGTTGATGGCCTTTGAAGTGGCAACAGCCAACGTCATGGTGCTCGCTAATGCCACCGTCCGCTTAGATGCCCAAACAGTGGTGCAACCCGATGCCCTGCTGCGCCTTGTCAATGGCACCTCCCGTATCAGCGAGGATGATTATCTTGAAGGGGCGCCTGAACTCATTGTCGAAATTGCCAGTAGCAGTGCCGCCTACGATCTCCACGACAAACTAGAGGTTTATTGTCGCTGTGGGGTTCAGGAATACTTGGTCTGGGTGGTACCGGAGCAGGATTTTCATTGGTATCTCAAGGAAGGAACAAGCTACCGCCGTCAAGCACCCGATGACCACGGCATTTTTCGCAGTGGGCACTTCTCTGGATTGTGGCTCCACTGGCCAGCCCTGAGAGACGGTCATTTAACGCTTGTTTTGGAAACCCTGCACACAGGATTGAAGTTGCAGCAACCCCCATAACTATTAGTGAACTGTGAACTGTCGCTTAACTGTAAGAACTCTGTGCTATGGTCATAGGTAGCGGCTTGCAAGCGCGGCAGTGACACTTGTCAACTCTTCTCGTTTCCAACAGCTTTATCTTGCCAGAGGTCTCCGGCGGCAGTGTTTGCCGTAAGCGGAGCTTTTGGTGTGCTTGACAGGGCAACGCCTCTTCATTTAAGATGCAAGATCCGCGTTTTAGCGATACCCTCTAGAGGATATACATGGCTAGTAATCAGATTTACACGCCACCCGCTTTTACCTTGCCAGACCTTGTCGAGATTCAGCGGGCCAGCTTCCGATGGTTTCTGGAAGAAGGACTCATTGAAGAGCTAGAGAGTTTCTCCCCCATTACTGATTATACCGGCAAAATTGAGTTGCACTTTTTGGCCAAGGACTACCGACTCAAGGAGCCGAAGTATAGCGTCGATGAGGCCAAGCGGCGGGATGCCACCTACTCAATGCAAATGTATGTCCCGACTCGCCTCATTAACAAAGAAAACGGCAATATCATTGACCAAGATGTGTTCATCGGCGATCTGCCCCTGATGACCGATCGCGGGACATTTATTATCAATGGTGCAGAGCGCGTCATTGTCAACCAGATTGTCCGCAGTCCCGGCGTTTACTACAAATCAGAAACCGACAAGAATGGTCGCCGTACCTACAATGCCAGCCTGATTCCCAACCGGGGCGCTTGGCTGAAATTTGAAACCGATAAAAACGATCTGCTCTGGGTACGCATTGACAAAACCCGTAAGCTCTCAGCGCACGTTCTCCTCAAGGCCTTGGGGTTAACCGATAGCGAAATTCTAGAGCGGCTGCGTCACCCCGAGTACTACCAAAAAACTGTTGAAAAAGAAGGCAAATTCTCCGAAGAAGACGCCCTTATTGAACTGTACAAAAAACTGCGCCCAGGGGAGCCGCCCACGGTTTCAGGGGGACAACAGCTTCTGGAGTCGCGCTTCTTTGATCCCAAACGCTACGACCTTGGCCGGGTAGGTCGCTATAAGCTCAACCGCAAGTTGCAGTTGAATATTCCCGACTCGGTGCGCATCCTCACCCCAGAAGATATTCTTGCGGCCATTGATTATCTAATTAACCTCGAGTTTGATCTGGGCACGATTGATGACATTGACCACTTGGGCAACCGCCGCGTCCGTTCTGTGGGTGAATTGCTGCAAAACCAAGTGCGCGTTGGCCTCAATCGCCTAGAGCGCATCATTCGCGAGCGGATGACGGTGTCTGACACGGATTCTTTGACGCCCACTTCGCTGGTCAACCCGAAGCCCTTGGTGGCGGCCATCAAGGAATTCTTTGGTTCTAGCCAGCTTTCCCAATTCATGGATCAGACCAACCCCCTCGCGGAACTCACCCACAAACGGCGCTTGAGTGCCCTAGGCCCCGGCGGTCTCACTCGGGAGCGGGCGGGCTTTGCGGTGCGGGATATTCACCCGAGTCACTATGGTCGCATTTGCCCCATTGAAACTCCTGAAGGTCCCAACGCTGGGTTGATTGGTTCCTTGGCCACCCATGCCCGCGTCAACGAATATGGCTTTATTGAGACGCCTTTCTATCCAGTGGAAAATGGTCGGGTGCTGAAGGATCGCCCCCCCGTTTACATGACCGCTGACGAAGAGGATGATAAGCGGGTGGCGCCGGGGGACGTGCCCACCGATGAAAACGGCTACATCCTTGGGGATGTGGTGCCTGTACGCTATCGTCAAGATTTCACCACCACCACCCCCGATCAGGTGGACTACGTAGCAGTTTCGCCAGTGCAGATTATCTCTGTGGCCACCTCGCTGATTCCCTTTCTAGAGCACGATGACGCCAACCGTGCCCTCATGGGATCCAACATGCAGCGGCAGGCGGTACCCCTGTTGCGACCGCACCGTCCCTTAGTGGGTACCGGTCTAGAGGCTCAGGCAGCACGGGACTCTGGGATGGTGATTCTCAGCCAGACCAATGGTGTGGTCACCTATGTGGATGCCAATCAAATTCGCGTCAAAACCGATAATGGCCCTGAGATGACCTACACGCTGCAAAAGTATCAGCGCTCCAACCAAGATACCTGCTTGAATCAACGACCGATTGTCTTTGTCGGCGATCGCGTGCAGGCAGGACAGGTGATTGCTGATGGCTCCGCCACTGAGGGGGGCGAACTAGCCCTTGGCCAAAACATCCTTGTGGCCTATATGCCTTGGGAAGGCTACAACTACGAAGACGCCATCCTGATCAGCGAACGGCTAGTTCAAGAGGATGTCTATACCTCCATCCACATTGAGAAGTACGAGATCGAGGCGCGGCAAACCAAACTAGGTCCTGAGGAAATTACCCGCGAAGTGCCCAACGTCTCTGAAGATGCCCTGCGGCAGTTGGATGAAAACGGCATTATCCGCATCGGTGCCTTTGTAGAAGCAGGCGATATTCTCGTCGGTAAAGTCACCCCCAAAGGGGAATCGGATCAGCCCCCCGAAGAAAAACTCCTGCGTGCCATCTTTGGTGAAAAAGCGCGGGATGTGCGGGATAACTCCCTGCGGGTGCCCAATGGTGAAAAAGGGCGCGTTGTCGATGTGCGCGTCTTTACCCGTGAGCAGGGAGATGAACTACCCCCCGGTGCCAATATGGTGGTGCGGGTCTATGTGGCCCAGAAGCGCAAAATTCAGGTGGGGGACAAAATGGCTGGCCGCCACGGCAACAAGGGGATTATTTCCCGCATTCTCCCTGTGGAGGATATGCCTTTCCTACCCGATGGTCGCCCCGTGGATATTGTCCTCAATCCCTTGGGGGTGCCTTCACGGATGAATGTGGGGCAAGTCTATGAGTGTTTGCTGGGCTGGGCTGGGGAGTGCCTTGGTCGTCGGTTCAAAATTACTCCCTTTGATGAAATGCACGGCAAGGAAAAATCCCGCGAAACCGTCCATGCCAAGCTACAAGAGGCCAAAGAAGTCACGGGTCAAGATTGGGTCTTTAATCCTGAGGATCCGGGCAAAATGGTCGTCTATGATGGCCGCACCGGTGAACCCTTTGACCGGCCCGTGACGGTGGGGATGGCCTATATGCTGAAGCTCGTGCACTTGGTGGACGATAAGATCCACGCCCGCTCCACAGGGCCTTACTCTTTGGTTACTCAACAGCCCCTCGGTGGTAAAGCCCAGCAAGGGGGTCAGCGCTTTGGCGAGATGGAGGTGTGGGCATTGGAGGCCTATGGTGCCGCCTATATTCTCCAAGAGTTGCTGACGGTCAAGTCCGATGATATGCAAGGACGCAATGAAGCCCTCAATGCCATTGTTAAAGGGCAATCCATTCCACGACCGGGCACGCCAGAGTCCTTCAAGGTGCTGATGCGGGAGCTGCAATCCCTGTGCTTGGATATTTCCGTGCGCAAGGCCAGTATTCCCAGCTTTGATGACGATGGCGAAATGAAACCTGACCCCGAGGTGGATTTGATGGTGGATGTCAGCCCTCGCCGTACCCCGGCACGACCCACAATTGACTACAGTGCCCTCGACGACACGGACGACAAAGAAGGGGCAACGACATTCTAAACACTCAGAACTGAGTCAGCTTGTTTGGGGGCGATCGCCCCTTTGATCTATTCACCGCCAAAGGATTTGTGAGTTTATGCCCAGAATCGAGCAACGCTTTGATTATGTAAAAGTGTCTCTCGCGTCACCGGAGCGCATCATCCAATGGGGGCAGCGCACGCTCCCCAACGGTCAAGTGGTGGGCGAGGTGACTAAACCAGAAACCATTAACTATCGCACCCTCAAGCCAGAGATGGACGGCCTCTTCTGCGAGCGGATTTTTGGTCCTGCTAAGGATTGGGAGTGCCACTGCGGTAAATACAAGCGGGTGCGCCATCGTGGCATTGTCTGCGAACGTTGTGGCGTTGAAGTCACCGAATCGCGGGTGCGCCGCCATCGCATGGGCTACATTAAGTTGGCTGCCCCAGTGACCCATGTTTGGTATCTGAAGGGGATTCCCAGCTACATGGCGATCCTGCTGGATATGCCCCTGCGGGATGTGGAGCAAATTGTCTATTTCAATTCCTATGTGGTGCTAGATCCGGGCAATCACCCTAGCCTCAGCTACAAGCAGCTCCTAAGCGAAGATCAGTGGCAGGAAATTGAAGAAGAGATCTACAGCGAAGACTCGGAGCTAGAGGGTATTGAGGTGGGCATTGGGGCTGAAGCCATTCAACGCCTACTTCAGGATTTAGATCTGCAAAAAGAGGCCGACCAACTGCGGCAGGAAATCCTCAACTCCAAGGGGCAAAAACGCGCCAAGCTCATCAAACGGCTGCGGGTCATTGACAACTTCATTGCCACTGGAGCAAAGCCAGAGTGGATGGTTTTGACGGTAATTCCCGTGATTCCACCGGATCTGCGGCCAATGGTGCAGTTAGATGGTGGGCGCTTTGCCACCTCTGACCTGAATGACCTGTACCGCCGCGTCATTAACCGCAACAACCGCCTTGCCCGCCTGCAAGAGATTCTCGCCCCCGAGATTATTGTTCGGAATGAGAAGCGCATGCTTCAAGAGGCGGTGGATGCCCTCATTGATAATGGTCGTCGCGGTCGTACGGTAGTGGGCGCCAACAACCGTCCCCTGAAGTCCCTTTCCGACATTATTGAGGGGAAACAGGGTCGCTTCCGCCAAAACCTGCTGGGGAAACGGGTGGACTACTCCGGTCGTTCGGTGATTGTGGTGGGGCCAAAACTGCAAATGCACCAGTGCGGCCTGCCTCGGGAAATGGCCATTGAACTCTTCCAGCCCTTTGTGATTCACCGCTTGATTCGCCAACAAATTGTCAACAACATTAAGGCAGCGAAGCGGATGATCCAGCGCAATGACCCCCAAATTTGGGATGTGCTGGAGGAGGTGATTGAGGGTCACCCGGTGCTGCTCAACCGTGCCCCAACCCTCCACCGTTTGGGGATTCAGGCCTTTGAGCCAATTCTGGTGGAAGGGCGTGCCATTCAACTGCACCCCTTGGTGTGTCCTGCCTTCAACGCCGACTTTGACGGGGATCAAATGGCGGTGCACGTCCCCCTCTCGATTGAGGCTCAAGCGGAGGCGCGGATGCTGATGCTAGCCTCAAATAATATTCTGTCGCCGGCCACGGGCAAGCCGATTATTACCCCCAGCCAAGATATGGTTTTGGGCTGCTATTACTTGACAGCAGAAAATCCGAAGCTGCCAGATTATAGCGATCGCTACTATGCCAACTTCCAAGACGTGGTCATGGCCTACGAACAGGGACACTTGCCGCTCCATGCCTTTGTCTGGGTGCGCTACGACGGTGAGGTGGACGATGGCGACAGCAGTGAACCTCAGATTACGACCTATGAAGATGGTTCCCGTTTACTGGAGTATTCCCTGCGGCGAGTCAAGGAGGATGCCAACGGTCAACTGATTTCCCAATACATCCGCACCACCCCCGGTCGCATCATCTACAACCAAACGATTCAAGAAGCCCTAGCCAGTTAATTTGGGAGACCCCAACACCATGACTGAGAAAAAGCCTGTTTTCTTTAACCGCATCATTGACAAAAAAGGCTTGCGGAACCTAATTGCTTGGTCGTTTAGCAACTTTGGCACCGCCCGCACAGCGGAAATGGCCGACAAAGTCAAAGACCTTGGCTTTCGCTATGCCACCCGCGCCGGTGTCTCCATCAGTGTTGATGACCTGCTCGTGCCCCCGAAAAAACAGGAACTCCTCGAAGCCGCTGAAAAGGAAATTAAAACCGCTCAGGAGCGCTACTCGCGGGGTGAAATTACGGAGGTGGAACGCTTCCAGAAGGTGATTGACACTTGGAACACCACCAACGAAGAACTGAAAAACGAGGTGGTGCGGCACTTCCGTAATACTGATGTCCTCAACTCCGTGTACATGATGGCCTTCTCGGGGGCACGGGGAAACCTCTCGCAGGTGCGCCAGTTGGTGGGAATGCGGGGGTTAATGGCCAATCCCCAAGGGGAAATCATTGACCTGCCGATTAAAACCAACTTCCGCGAAGGGCTGACGGTGACGGAGTACATTATCTCCTCCTACGGTGCGCGTAAAGGACTAGTGGATACAGCACTGCGGACGGCGGACTCCGGTTACTTGACCCGGCGCTTGGTGGATGTCTCTCAAGATGTGATTATCCGCGAAGAGGATTGTGAAACGGAGCGGGGCATTACGCTGCGCAGTATGACGGTGGGGGATAAGGTACTAGCGCTAGAGGATCGGCTTTTGGGTCGAGTGGTGCTCAATGATGTCTGCCATCCGGAAACGGGCGAAGTGCTGGTGGCCAAAAATCAAGCCATCTCTGCTGATCTAGCGAAGAAAATTGTTGATGCGGGTATCGAAGAAGTAGTGGTGCGATCGCCCCTCACCTGCGAGGCCACTGGCTCTGTGTGTCGTCTTTGCTACGGCTGGAGCCTTGCCCATGCCCAACTGGTGGATATGGGAGAAGCGGTGGGCATTATTGCCGCTCAATCCATTGGTGAACCCGGTACGCAGTTGACCATGCGCACGTTCCACACTGGTGGGGTGTTTACGGGGGAAGTGGCTCGCCAAGAACGCGCTCCCTTTGCTGGCACGGTGGAGTACGGCAAGAAATTACGGGTACGTCCCTACCGCACTCGTCACGGGGATGATGCCTTTATTGTCGAAACCGCTGGCAAGCTTGTGATCAAAAGTGGTCAACAAAGCCAAGAATTTGACCTCTCCCAAGGGTCAATTGTGCTAGTGGCAGAGGGTGAAACCGTTGAAGCGGGTCAATTGTTGGCGGAAGTGGCGCAGGCCTCCCGCAGTGTCCGCAAGTCCACGGAGAAAGTGACCAAGGATGTGGCCTCGGATTTGGCGGGTCAAGTGAAGTTCGTCAACCTCGAGGCAGAGGAGAAGCGCGATCGCCAAGGCACCACAACGCGCATTGCCCCCAAAGGTGGCTTGATTTGGGTACTGTCTGGGGAAGTCTATAACCTGCCCCCCGGTGCGGAGCCGGTGGTGAAAAATGGCGATCGCATTGAAGCCGGGGCCGTGCTTGCAGAAACCACGGTGAAAACCGAGCATGGCGGTGTCGTGCGTCTCCCTGAGCAACAGGATAGCAAAGGCGGTCGCGAGGTGGAAATTATTACTGCCTCGGTGATGCTCGATAAAGCCAAGGTGCTCAAAGAAACCCAGCAGGGACGCGAGCATTACATTATTGAAACCGCCACTGGTCAGCGCTTCTCCTTGAAAGCTGCCCCCGGTACGAAAGTCGCCAATGGTCAAGTGGTGGCCGAACTCATTGACGATCGCTACCACACCACGACTGGCGGTATCCTCAAATATGCCGACATTGAAGTGGCCAAAAAAGGCAAAGCCAAGCAGGGCTACGAAGTCCTCAAGGGGGGGACGCTCCTGTGGATTCCCGAAGAAACCCATGAGGTAAATAAAGACATTTCGCTGCTCATGGTAGAGGACAACCAATACGTCGAAGCAGGGACGGAGGTTGTCAAGGACATCTTCTGTCAAAACAGCGGTGTCGTCGAAGTCATCCAGAAAAACGACATTCTGCGGGAAATTATTATCAAGCCCGGCGAACTGCACCTTGTGGATGATCCGGAAGCCGCGCGGCTGAAGCATGGTGTGTTGGCGCGTCCGGGTGAAGAGGTACTCCCCGGCCTTGTGGTTGAAACCCTCTCGCAAGTGGATTATCTGGAGGACACTCCCGAAGGACCAGCGATTCTGCTGCGCCCCGTCCAAGAATTTAGCGTGCCTGATGAGCCATCGGTACCCAGCCAAGACTCCAGTGATAGCTCAGGGCAGTCCATTCGCCTGCGGGCTGTGCAGCGGTTGCCCTACAAACACGATGAGCGAGTTAAATCCGTTGATGGCGTTGATCTGCTGCGGACACAGTTAGTCCTTGAAATTGGCAGCGAAGCCCCCCAACTGGCTGCTGACATTGAAATTGTGACGGATGAGGTGGATCCAGAAGCCCGGCGCCTCCAACTGGTGATTCTGGAATCCTTGGTGATTCGCCGTGACATTGCTGCCGATCAAACCCAAGGCAGTACGTTTACTTCCCTCTTGGTCAAGGATGGCGATCACATTGGCCCCGGTGCCGTGATTGCCCGCACGGACATCAAAGCCAAGCAGGCAGGTGAAGTGCAGGGGATCTTGCGCAGTGGGGAATCGGTTCGCCGTATTCTGGTCGTTACTGAGAGCGATCGCCTGCGGATCGAGACCAACGGGGCTAAACCCACGGTCAAAGTTGGCGATCTCGTGCGTCCCGGCGATGAACTGGCCAAGGGGGTGACTGCCCCAGAAACAGCAGCGGTCATGGCGGTGGCCGATGACCACGTGATCCTGCGCTTAGCCCGTCCCTACCTTGTCTCGCCGGGGGCAGTGCTGCAAATTGAGGACGGTGACCTTGTGCAGCGCGGGGATAACCTCGCCCTGTTGGTGTTTGAGCGGGCGAAAACGGGGGACATTATTCAGGGGTTACCTCGGATTGAAGAACTCCTTGAAGCGCGCCATCCCAAAGAAAAATGCGTGCTGGCTGTGCGCCCCGGCACCTGTCAAGTCACCTACAACAGTGATGACAGCGTAGATATCAAAGTCATTGAAGAGGATGGCACGATTCAGGAATACCCTGTCCTGCCGGGTCAAAACCCCTTGGTGGTGGATGGTCAAAAGGTCAATCTCGCTGACCCCCTCACCGATGGCCCTGTGGATCCCCACGACATCCTCTCCATTTACTTTGAGTACTACAAACCCCAAGGGTTGCTCAAAGCCGCCCAAATTAGCCTTGAGAAGGTGCAATCCTTCTTGGTCAACGAGGTGCAGTCGGTGTATCTCACCCAAGGGATTGAGATTGCCGATAAACACATTGAGGTGGTTGTCCGCCAGATGACCTCGAAGGTACGGATTGATGATGCCGGCGATACAATCGTTCTCTCTGGGGAACTCATGAGTCTGCGCCAAGCGGAGCAAGCCAACGAACCCATGGCACTCACCGGTGGTGCACCTGCCCAATATACCCCTGTCCTCTTGGGGATTACCAAGGCTTCACTGAATACCGATAGCTTTATTTCAGCCGCCAGTTTCCAAGAGACAACACGGGTACTCACGGAAGCGGCCATTGAAGGCAAGTCCGATTGGCTGCGGGGACTCAAGGAAAACGTCATCATTGGCCGTCTCATCCCAGCGGGCACCGGCTTCAACAGCTACGAGGAAAGTAGCAACGGCGACGAAGAGTGGGAAGAGGGTGAAGATCGCTTGGGTCAAACCCACGTTATCAGCCCTGAACCCGAACCCCCCTCAATGACGGTCAATGTGACCGCTGACCTCGGTGAGGATGTCCTCATTGACGATGAAACGGCGCCCCACGTGATTGAAAAAATCACTGGACGGACTCGCGATTTTGAATTCGCCAGTAGTGATGCTGACGATGAAGAGGACGAACTCGTAGACGAGGACGATGACTATGGGGAGGAAGAGGAGGATGACGCCTTTTAACTAAAACTCCCTTGACTAAAGAAGGCTACGGTAGAGGTGAGCACCTAATCTAGGAGCAAGCGATGGGTGCACTTGCCGTAGCTTTTTTTGGTCTCAGGTCGCAGATCATGCCGAACACCGCCGAACGTTTTGGCAGGGATGCGAGAAACCTGTGCCATACCTTAAAATTGGCAGTAGAGGGGTCAAAGTAAAAATCACGATTTCATGCCTGTTCCAGCGTATTCCAGCCTGAGGGCTGATCAGTTTCGTCATCCCCGCGATCGCGAGGCCACCCAAGCACTCCAACAACTGCCGGGGTTAGATCTTCTCGTGCGATCGCTCCTAGGTTCGGTGGCGGAGCAGGCCTTTTATCTTGAAAATATTGGCAGCAGTCTGCGCCTAAGTGAACAGCAACTTCCAGACATTTACGGGCTTCATATCGAGGCTTGCCGCATTTTAGGCCTAGAGCCACCCCAACTGTATCTGAAACAGCATCCTGTCCCCAATGCCTATACCTTTGCCATGCGGGGCAAGCAGCCCTTTGTTGTACTGCACTCCTCCCTTGTGGAATTGCTGACACCCAAGGAATTGCAGGCAGTACTAGCGCACGAGTTGGGACATCTGAAGTGTGAGCATGGCGTGTATTTGACGATCGCCAACCTACTGCTGTTTGCCACTAGTCAACTCTCCCCTTGGGGCTTGCTCTTGGCGCAAGGACTGCAAACCCAATTGATGCATTGGCTGCGCTGTGCTGAACTGACCTGCGATCGCGCGGCCTTGTTGGTGACCCAAGACCCGCGGGTTGTGGCCTCGGTGCTGATGAAACTCTGTGGTGGCTCGCCGCAGTGGAGCGATCGCCTGAATCTCGATGCCTTCATTGCCCAAGCGCGTGACTATGAGGCCGCTGATCGGGGTTGGTACAACCTTTTCAAGGAATTGCAGGCCAGTCAACTGACTCACCCACTACCGGTGCTGCGGGCACGGGAAATTCTAGATTGGGCGGAAACGCAGCAGTACGATCGCCTCGTCAAGCAATTACACCCTGTTCGTCAATAACGATGGCCAAACCGATTCCCTATCAACCCCTTCTGCTACGCCTTGCCCATGGGGCGATCGCGATTTTGGCACTCCTCGCTCTCATCTCAGGGTTTTGGGTCTACAACACCTACGATGGCCGCTGGGGATCACTGCCCCTACCCAAGATTCCCGATATTCAAGGCCTCCACGGGACGATTGCCCTCGTCCTTTTATTGCTGTTTCCCTTCTTTGCGCTCTACTGCTTTCATTGGGGCGATCGCCGGCTGTTGCACAAGAAATCCTTGGCGCAACTTTCCCAAGGGAATTGGCACGCTTGGCAACGGTTGGCAAATACCCTAATGCTGGTGGCGGTCACGTTTGCCCTTATCAGCGGGCGGATGATGCAGGAGGAGTGGTTGTCCACAGGCGAGCTAAATCGAGGCTGGTACTTGGCTCATTTAGGGGCTTGGAGTGTGGTGCTCCTGAGTTTGCTGTCTCACTTGATTCTGGGGGCAAAGGCAGGGGGGCGGCCACTTTTGGTTTCAATGGTGAGTTTTGCAATCCGCCCAGAGGATCGGCGGATCGGGAACTGGTGGCGTGGCGGTAGGCTCAAGCCTTCCAATCAAGTGTTGTTGGGCCTAGAAATTGTTATTTTGCTGGGGATTGTGATTGCTTTTGTTTTGCCCGCTATCATAACTGCTCGATAATGCCCCGCAGGCGATCGTAGTCATCCTTGAGGAGTCGGTTCAGGTATTGCGCTGCCTGCACCAGCCACTGGCGATCGCGCTGGCGGAGTTGATACAAGGAACGCAGCGTTGCCGCCACCAAAGCATCGCCGGGACCATAGCGCAGGGTCAACAGTGTTCGCAAAAAGGTCAATGTGCCACTGAAGGCAATCACTTCCTCAACAGGACAGCCATAGACCTGCTGGTGCATTTGGGGTGGGTGGGGGGGCAAATGGTGATAAAAGTGTTCTTGTTCCTGAAAGCCAGTGATGGCGATCGTGATCTCAGTTTTCAACATGGCAAAAATATGGGGCTGCTCTTGCCGTAGTTGCTCTAGGGATAGCCCCAAGGCGGTGGCACGGTGAATGGTGTCAATGGGAGCCGTTACTACATAGGCAACAACGCCATAAATGACGCGATCGCCTTCAGGAATCCGCACCCAACTACCCAAGGCGGGCACTAGGGGAAAATCGAGGCTAGCGGGTTCGTGGCACTGGGCAATGCAGTGATCCGTTGCGGTTTGGATAATTTCCGCAAAGGGCTGGGGGGGAGGCGATCGCCGCGCCATCGTTTACTTTTTCGCTTTCGCTTTTTCCTTGGGCGTGGTCACCACTGGCTCTAGCTCACTAGTCTGAAAAGTAACCAATTTATCCCAGTTCCCGCCTTCAAAGAGCACTGCCACTTTGCCATCTGTAACCCGCTGTACAATCCCCTGAAATTGGTAGTAGGTATCGTTGGGATTGGTGACCTTCACGGTCATACCAGGGAGAATTGTCATTGCTAAGTCGCTGGCCATCGTCTTATCCCAAAGATGTTTATGTGAATTTATTATCTCCTGCCCTTGCCCCGTTCGCGCTTTGCTGAGGGGTAGCAAAGGATAAGTGTCAGCTATTGGTTTGATGATCTTTTCTTCAACGGAGAGGGAGGGATTCGAACCCTCGGATAGGAGTTACCTGCCTATCAACAGATTAGCAATCTGCCGCTTTCGACCACTCAGCCACCTCTCCTTTTTGAGGGTTCCTTATTGTAGATCAGTTTTCTCCCCCTTTTCAATCCTCGTGGTCTGCGGCTGTTGCTCTAGGGGGCGATCGCAATCGAGAATCCATGCTAGAGTTTTGCAGAATGGGTGTGTTGTGGGAGTGAAGCACATGGCTGTATGCTGGCAATCTTCACCAGTGCTTAGGCGCAGTCCTACCGTGGCTAAGTTGAGCAGGTTGCACGTCTAAGTTCTCATGTTGAATGATCTTGCCCTGAATCCCCAAAAAATGCTGGTGTCGGGACTCCTCGCGATCGCCCCCGTGACGCTGTCTAGCTCGGTTCAAGCTACACCCACCACGACTCCAATGGCACAGGCATCTTCCCAAACGCCAGCCTCGGATGTCCTCACGCCTCTCGACCCCAATCCCGATAGACTGGCGCTTCCTGAGACGGTCAAGATTGATCTCAATCAACCCCTCACCCTCGAGCAAGCGATTGAGGTGGCGATTCGCAATAACATTGGCCTACAGATTAGTGAGCTACAACTACAACGGGCACGGGCACAACTGCGACAGGTGCAAGCACAGCTTTATCCCACCCTTGTGTTTCAAGCCAGCATTGGCCAAAATACCTCCCCCGGTGGCCAGCCTGCCTACCTGCCCCTCAACTTTCAGCAGCAACTCTCTTTACAACAGCAGCAACAGCAACAGGCGCAGCAACAGCTTCTCGCTCAGCAACTGGCCGCCAGCAGTATTTTGAATACTCAGGTGCAACGACTGCAACAGCGATTTCAAGGCCCCCAACTCACGGCGTTTTCGGATCAGCAAAACCTTGAGCTGCAACAGCAACTGCAACAACTGCAAAATAGTGCCAGTCAGGCGGCTACCCCCTCCAACTTCACTCCCATTACCCTTGCACCAGTAAATCGACTCAACTTTACGAACTTTTTTACCAATCTTTTTGGGGCGACGAGTGGGGCAACGTCGAATGCAGCCCTGGTGATGAACTATACGTTGTTTGCGGGGGGCGGGCGATCGGCGGCCATTGCAGCAGCTCGTGACCAAGTGCGCCTCAGTGAACTCGAGGTACAACGCCAACGCCAACAACTGATCCTTGATGTAACGAATGATTACTATTTGGCGCAACAGGCCAAGGTTCAGGTGCAAATTGGTGAAGCTGCCGTAGCCAATGCCCAAGTGACCCTGCGGGATGCGACGGCCTTTGAGCAAGCAGGGATTGGGACGCTCTTGGATGTGTTGACCGCAGAGGTGAGCCTTGCCAATGCCCAGCAAAACTTGAGCCAAGCGCGCAATTTGGAAATCACCACCCGGCGACAGTTGGCACAGCGATTGAATGTGAATCAGACGGTGGATGTGGCGATCGCTGACCGCGTTGAACCCGCTGAAGAATGGTCACTTTCCCTTGAGGATAGTATTCTCCTTGCCTATCAGAACCGTGTTGAGCTAGAGCAGCGGCTGCTACAGCGCACGATTGCCCTGAACAATCGTCAGGTAGTATTGGCGGCTACCCGTCCCCAACTGAGTCTCTTTGCCAGTGGCAATCTGCTGGACAAGGTCACGGATGATCTCGCACCTCGCTTTGGCTATGGGGTAGGACTGCAAATGCAATTAGACCTCTTTGATGGCGGCAATGCCCGTGCCAGTGCGGCTCGCCAAGAAGCCCTTGCAGCAACCGCTGAGGAACAATATGCCAATCAGAAAAACATCATCCGCCTAGAGGTGGAAACAGCCTACACCAATCTCAGAGCCAATGCGAAAAACATTGCTACAGCACGGACAGCGGTTACCCAAGCCACTGAAGGGCTGCGCCTCGCTCGGCTGCGTTTTCAAGCGGGGGTAGGAACGCAACAAGAAGTCACCAATGCCGAAACGAATTTGACCCAAGCCCAAGGGAACCTTCTTGCTGCCATTTTGAACTATAATCGCTCCCTAGCCGCATTAAAGCGGGCTGTGGGCTATCCAGAACAAACACGTTTAGGCGCAAGGCAATAAAGGATGGGCGATCGCAAGCGGGCATTAATTACGGGCATCACCGGTCAAGATGGATCTTATCTGAGTGAGCTACTCCTTGAGAAGGGCTATGAAGTCCACGGCATTATTCGCCGCACCTCCACATTTAACACCGATCGCATTGATCACATTTACGTTGATCCCCACCAAGAGGGGGCGGCCCTGCGCCTGCACTATGGCGATCTCACCGATGGCGGCACCCTACGGCGCATTTTAGAACTGAGCCAGCCCGACGAAATTTACAATTTGGGGGCGCAATCCCATGTGCGGGTGAGCTTTGATGCGCCGCAATACACCGTCGAAACGGTGGCCATGGGGACGCTGCGACTGCTAGAGGCCATTCGCGAATACCAAGAGCGCACGGGCAAACAGGTGAAGTTTTACCAAGCGGGGTCTTCCGAGATGTTTGGCTTGGTGCAGGAGGTGCCGCAGCGGGAAACAACGCCCTTTTATCCCCGCAGTCCCTATGCCTGTGCCAAGGTCTATGCCCACTGGCAAACGGTGAATTATCGCGAGGCCTATAATCTTTTTGCCTGTAATGGGATTCTCTTTAACCACGAGTGTGTGACTGGCACCACACCAGTGATTCTGCGGCGGCGGGGACTGATGGATATTCTGCCTATTGCCGATGTTGTTCCCCATCGCAGTGATCCCAAGCAGGGTAAACGCTACACAACCGACTTGGCACCCGAGGATCGCTTTGAGGTCTGGGATGCCGAAGGCTGGACCAGTGTGACCTGCATGACGGCCACTTGGAATGGCGGCGATAAAACCGTTCATCGGATCATGGCAGGGGCGGCTCTCTACGAAACAACTGCTGATCATCAAGTTTTTGTCCTCGATAGGGAAACGCCCTGCGCGAAGGAGACACAGCAGGTCCAGGTGGGCGATCGCCTTGCCCTCATTGATCTGCCCCCCGCTACAGAGCAAGTGGATGTCAGCCCCAGCGAAGCTTGGCTCCTCGGGATTCTAGTTGCAGAGGGGCATATTACCCCTGAAGGTAAAGTGAAAGTCGCTAACCAAGACCCAGAATTATTGGCGCGGGTCAGTGCCACATGGCGAAAAGTTGCCGCAGGATATACCAGTGAGTACACCGCTGCGAGCGGCTTCCCAAACGGTCAGCCTGTGACCCAACTGCATCTCAATGGCAATTGCGACTATGGCCGCTACCTCTACCCCCAAATCTATACCCGTGAGGGTCACAAGCGGATTCCCCAACGCATTCTCAACGCTGATCATGCGGCTCGCTTGGCGTTTCTTGAGGGCTTTAACGCTGGGGATGGTTTGCGCAGTACCCCTTGTACCTATGAATTTCAGGGCTTTTGCACGGCTTCACCCGTATTGGCGGCAGGCCTCTATTGGTTGGTGAGCACCACCTTGGAGCAGCGTATTACCCTTTGCCTCGAAGAACGGGGCGATCGCATCTACTACAAGTTGAATTTGAACAGTCCCCAGACCACCCAATCGGGACAGCATCTCTGTCAACCCAAGGACGAAGTCATTAAAGCCCACGCGATCGCCCATGAAGGATGGGTATTCGATTTGGCAACCACCTCGGGCACCTTTCATGCTGGCATTGGCCAAGGTTGGATCCATAACTCCCCGCGGCGGGGTGAAACATTCGTGACCCGCAAAATTACCCGTGCGGTGGCTCGCATTGTCGCTGGCCAGCAAAACAAGCTCTATTTGGGCAACCTAGAAGCGAAGCGAGATTGGGGCTACGCCAAGGACTATGTGCGAGCCATGTGGCTGATGCTGCAACAGGAGCAACCCGATGACTATGTGGTGGCCACAGGCGAAACCCACTCCGTGCGGGAATTTTTAGAACTCGCCTTTGGTCATGTCGGTCTCAACTGGCAGGACTATGTGGAATTTGACCCCCGTTATTTGCGTCCCACAGAGGTGGATTTACTCTTGGGGGATCCAACCAAAGCCAAAACCGTTTTGGGCTGGCAGCCCTCGGTTACCTTTCCGGAACTGGTGGCGTTGATGGTGGAAGCGGATCTCCATGCGGTAGGGATTCAAGGAACAACCCCCAAAACCACCTCCGACACCGTGCTGGATCTCATTGCCCAGCGGCAGTTTATCAGTAAGGCAGACTAGTGATGGATCTCAGTAAAAAAAGGATTCTTGTCACCGGTGGGGCGGGATTTTTGGGACGCCAAGTGGTGGCGCAGTTGCAAAACGCCGGGGCAGTGCCTGAGCAAATCACAGTGGTGCGATCGCGCGACTACGACCTACGCCAACTCTCTGCTTGCCAAGCCGTCGTTCAAAACCAAGATATTATCATTCACCTTGCTGCCCATGTGGGGGGAATTGGCCTCAATCAAGTCAAGCCCGCTGAACTCTTTTATGACAACCTGATGATGGGGGCACAACTCATTGATTGTGCCTATCGCGCGGGAGTCGAGAAATTCGTCTGTGTGGGGACGATTTGCGCCTATCCCAAATTTACCCCTGTTCCCTTCAAAGAAAGCGATCTTTGGAACGGCTACCCCGAAGAAACCAACGCCCCCTACGGTATTGCTAAAAAAGCCCTTCTCGTGCAATTGCAAGCCTATCGGCAGCAGTATGGCTTTAATGGTATCTATCTCTTGCCCGTGAATCTTTATGGGCCGGGGGATAACTTTGACCCCCTGAGTTCCCATGTGATTCCTGCTTTAATTCGCAAAGTTTACATTGCTCAGCAACAGGGGGAGAGGGTGATTCCCGTGTGGGGGGATGGCAGCCCTAGCCGCGAATTTCTCTATGTTGAAGATGCTGCCCGTGGGATTGTCATGGCCACCCAAGCCTACGATCATCCTGATCCGGTTAACCTCGGTACGGGTGAAGAAATCACCATTAAGAATTTAGTTGAACTCATCTGCGACCTGATGGACTTTCAAGGCCAGATTGAATGGCAAACCGATAAGCCCAATGGTCAACCCCGCCGCTGCCTAGATACCACTAAGGCAAAAGAGGCCTTTGGGTTTCGTGCCCAAGTTTCCCTCAAAGAAGGCTTAGAACGTACAATTACTTGGTACCGTCAGCACGCTACGTCCCTATGAGACACTGGATCCAGCTTATTCAAGAGATTGCCCAAGACATCTTCCAAGAATTAGGCAGTGGTTTCAGCGAAGCCATCTATCAAAAAGCTTTTGAGGTTGCCCTGCGGGAACGGCAAATTGAGTACGAAGAACAACGCAAGGTACCGATTTTCTTTCACGGTTATTTTGTGGGGGAGGCCATTCCCGATCTCATTGTGCGTGACAATGGCCAAGCGGTTGTAGTCGTTGAACTCAAGGCTGTTCAGAACATTGGCGATAAGGAAGTCAAGCAAGTCAAGAAGTATATAGAAACCCTCAAAATTCCTGTAGGGGTTGTCGTCAACTTTTCCACTTCTACAGCAGGGGATCGGCCGCAAATCATTGAAGTGAACCTATAGCTGTTCCAATAAAGAATGAGATATCATCCAGCACAATACTTGCGAATCACTTCATCAATCGAACTGTTTGACCCTGCATACATCCGCGCTCGCTTCAGCGCACTGAAGTCGTGCTCAATCACATTCAAATCAAGAGAGTATTTCGGTAAAAATAACACCTCGTGACCCGCCGCTTTCACCACTGCCTGAATCGCTCCTTTCGGATGAATCGGTGCATGATTCATACACCGTTCTTGGTAACGCATTTGTTTTTTTCGGGTGATGCCCATCTGGTCGAGGGCGTAACTAACAGCGATGGATGGTGGCGCGGCTCACCTGAAAGATTTGAGTCGCTTCACTGATTTTACCACCTTTCTTGATATATGAGACAACCCGCTCTCGTAAGTCCAAGGTATAGCTCATGTTCTTGAGTGATATTCATGAATTTTTGAGTATAGCCTATCCTTCTTGAAAATATCTCATTCCCTTTCGAAATGGCCATAGGTGACAACCAGCAGCTCGCTAATCTTACCGCGTTTGTGGTGATTGGAGTTGATCACACGGCTAGCTTTCAGTTCAATGCAGCGCCAAGATTGATACAGTTGCAGCATCGGTTCTACCCAAGCATTGCTGAGCATGACGTAGCATCCCCGTTGAGCCAACTCACCAACAACCTTAGCTAAGGCAATCTGTTCTGCTTCACCAAAGGGTTGATCGGTGTAGCTGGTGAAGCTGGCCGTTTTGGAAAGGGGATAGTAAGGCGGATCAAAGTAGATAAAATCCCCCGCCGTTGCCCAAGTTAAGACCTCTTGAAAATCCGCCACACTTAATGTCACGTTTTGCAGAGCAATGCTCGCTTGGCGCAGAGCCTCTGGATCAAAAATCTGGGGATTGCGATAACGACCCATGGGAACGTTGAACTGCCCCGCACGATTAACACGATAGAGGCCGTTAAAACAGGTTTTGTTCAGATAGATGAAGCGAGCCGCTCGCGCGAGGGGATCAAGTTGCTGCTGATCTAAGCTACGAATGTGGTAGTAAAAGGCTTCGCTGTGCTGCTGGCGATATGCCGTGAGTTCTTGAATTAAGTCCTCCACGCGATCGCGCACAATTTGGTAGCAGTTCATTAGTTCAGGGTTGCGATCGCTCAGCCGCGCCTGCTGAAACTGAAACTGCCCCTGTTGGGCTTGGCCAAAGAGATACCAGTAGAGTGCCGCGCTCCCACAAAACGGCTCAGCATAACAGCGACATTGATGGGGTAAATAGGGAGCCATTTGGCTCAACAATTGCGACTTGCCCCCCGCCCACTTGAGAAATGGTTTCGGGCTGAGGATTGTTGCTGTCCCCACTAGGCCAGTGGAAACAGGATGAACAACAGTCCCTGCTGCCCCACGAGCAATTCCCGTAGGAGCGTGACAATACCCACCCAGATAATGGGACTAATATCCACTCCCCCAAGGGGCGGCACGACGCGGCGAGTTGGTGCCAGCACAGGCTCTGAAAGCCAGTAAATCACTTTCAATGGCCCTTGGGTGAGGTTGATCTGGGGGTACCATGTGAGGACAATCCGCACCAGAAAGATCAGGGTAAAAAGGGCGAGGATGATTCCCAGTACCCAATTGATGACAACGACAGGCATTGGCATTGCTTACACTATCCGAAATCATTATCCCAAAAAATGATCAAGGGCAGCTTTAAGTTCTGCCAGTTCCTGATCAATGCGTCCCTCTTGAGCGGCACGAGTCACACATTCATTCAAATGCTCATCGAGAATCAGCCGTGCCACCCGATCCAACGCTCCCCGCACTGCGGCAATTTGAATCAGTACCTCTGGGCAAGGGCGACTATCCTGGACCATCGTTTTGATACCACGCACGTGCCCTTCAATGCGCGAGAGCCGATTGACGATCGCCCGCAGCGATTCCTCACTGTGATGATGGGGATGGGAATGTAGGGAAGGGGAAGAATGGGAATGAGATTCAGTGCCCACGGCAAACAGTCCTAAACAATAACAATCAGTACAACAATCAACCTATTGAACAGAATATTCAACAGATTAGGAACTAGGTGTTGTGTTGCTCCCTGTTGAAAATAATTTCTTAAATTCACTAAGCGTTGGCGATTCATAGCTGCCAGTTGTTGGCGCTGAGCAGGGCTGAGAACTTCTTGGACTTCTAAAGCAGCCGCAAAACGTGTTCGTTGCAGCATCTCCCGTAAGCTCATCACCAATGCCGCCGCTCAAACGCTTGATCTAGCCGCTTCAAGTCTTGCTGCAATGCTTGGGCGTTAACCGACGCTAAATCAGGGTTGGTCTGCTTTGCTTCAGTCAATCGTTGGCACTGCACGTTGAAGCTGGGGTAAGGGGCATCCGCTGGGATGATGTACTCGCTAACCAAAGAGCAGGCATTGACTGGACATTTGCGCGAAGCAATCCAGTTTTTGCGCTCCCTCAGCGCGTGATTCCAAACCCTGCGGCACACCTCTAGATCGTGGTCGATCTGCTTGGCCTGCTGCTGGGTTAGTTTTAGTTTGTACTCGTACGTCAGGGTGAGCATGAGTGGATTATAGCGATTAGTCGCGCCCGATGTTCGGTGCTAGCTCAATATATCCAGCAACAAGCTGAGATTGAGTGACTACTCCCTGCGGTCGCCCGCTGCCTCACCACCACCTAACCGCTTTGCGGTATAGACGGAGCACTGCGGCGAATTTTGGTAGCAAACTTGCTAGCTGCGCTTGGTTTTGGCCATGAATGTTACGGCTCTTTCCTAAATTTTCGAATGGGCGTTTGCCTTGGGCGTCACTCCCGTAACTGTTGTCCCTAGGGAAGTCGTGATAGTATCGGGACACATCCCCCGCAGGATTCAGTGGACGAACCAACGTGACAGAACCAATTTTTTGGTTGGCGGTGTCACTGGTATTAGTGGCCGTATGCTTGGCAGCCGTTCTGGTTGCTGCGATTCCGGCATTTATGGAATTGGCACGGGCGGCGCGCAGTGCCGAAAAGCTCTTTGATACCTTGGGGCGTGAACTGCCGCCTACCCTAGAAGCAATTCGCTTGACGGGTCTGGAGATTAGCGATCTCACCGATGACATTAGCCAAGGGGTAGAAAGTGCGGGCAATGTCGTCAAGCAGGTGGATCAAGGAATTGCAGCGGCAAAACGCCAAGTTCAAGAGGCGAAAGTGACCACCCGTAGTGTTTTTGCCGGGGTAAAAGCCGCATGGCAAACGTGGAATCGTCCCAGTCGCAAACCTTCGCGGTTGCCGCCGAGTCAATTCTCACCGCCGCCAGAGCGATCGCCCCAAGAACGCCGTGAGCAGGCCAAGGAAAGCTGAATCATCCCTTGGCGTAGAGTCGCCACTGGCTCAGCCCCTAGCTTGAGTTGATACTCCGTGGTTAAGAGAATCTGCAAACAGGCTTGAAGGGCCGGCAAAGCAACAGCGTTCACTTCTTTTTGCAGGAAATAGACCCGTTTCGGATTTCCCACTTCGGCGAGCTTGGCAATGCGTTGATTGTCGCGCTCATGGCTGAGCAACTTGACCCACAACCACGTGCGAAATTGTTTCGTCAGGGTGGCCAAAAGGCGCAAGGGGGGTTCATTTTGGAGTAGCAAGTCCTCCAGTTGGCTCAGGGCAGTGGCTGTGTCTCCCCGCAGCAGGGTACTGGCAAGGGTGAGGCTACTTTGTTGGGTGGCATGAACAAGGGTGGTGATGTCTTCAGCGGTAAGGGGGCGATCGCCCGCAAACAAGGCCAATTTTTCTAATTCATTGTGGAGTTGGCGACTGTCATTGCCCACGGCTTCGGCAAGCAGTTGTATTCCTTCTGGGGGCAGGCGGACTGGATAGCGTTGAGCCGCCTCACGGATCTGCTGTTCAATCTCAGCGGTTTTCCAAGCGGCAATCGGACTAAATTCCTGAATCGTGCCATGCTGTTGCAGCAGCTTGACGGCTTTACTGCGGCTGTCGGGTTTTTGGCTACTGGTGAGCAGTAAATGACAGTTCGGAGGAACTTGCGGCAAGGTGAGTTCTAAATCTGCGAGTAGTTCCGCACTACAGCGTTGACCCAAGGTCGTATTCACCAGCCACACCAAGCGATCGCCTTCTCCAAAGGGCGGCGTCATCACCTGCGCCAACGCGGCTTGAACGGCCTCAGCATCCTCCCCAGCAAATTTTTCGAAGTTAAAACTCTCCCACAGGGGATCAACCACCCGCTGCCGTAGGTCTTTGACGGCCTGCTCGAGTCGAAATTGATCTTCTCCCCAGTAGAAGTAAACGGGCATGATGCGGAAATTTTCCCTTATCCACTAGGATAAAGACATTGTGGCGGAGACTTTAAGGAAATGTTGCAATCTTGTTCCCGATGGCCATCCCGCCTTTTGGCGCTGGGTACACTGGGGGTAGGGTTAGCAATCGCTCCCCTCCTCTGGCAGCCCGCAGACTCCCAAGAAACGCCTTCCCAAGCCCTCACCATCTTGGCGGATGTGCAGCAGGCAAATGCCGTCACAGGCGTGATCACGGCACGGGGCAATGTGCAACTGCGCTATCCCGCCCGCCAAATTCAGGCCACGGCGGCACAAGCACAATACTTTAGCCGGGAGGGGCGCATTGTCCTCAGTGGGAATGTGTATGTTTTGCAACAGGGGAACAGTCTCCGCGCTGACACCATCACATATCTTATTGAGGAAGCAAAATTTGTCGCTCTGCCCGCCCCCAGCCGCCAAGTCGAATCTATTTTAATGATCCCCGATGACCCTAACCAACAAATTCTTACACCTGTGCAGCCCTAATGGGCGGTTTGCGCTACCGACCACGCTTCGCCTAGAGGGGGTATGTAAACGGTATGGCAGTCGTTGGGTGGTGGATCACGTCAGTCTCTCGGTGGCACGGGGAGAAGTGGTGGGTCTGCTGGGGCCCAATGGTGCAGGGAAAACGACGACCTTTTACATGGCCACGGGGATTGAACGACCGGATGATGGCCGAGTATGGCTGGATGATGAGGATATTACCCAAGCTCCCTTGCATCAGCGGGCACGGCGGGGCATTGGCTATCTGCCCCAAGAACCGAGTATCTTTCGCCAGTTGACGGTTGCTGAAAATATTCTCTTGGTTTTAGAGGAGACGGGAGTGCCGCGGCGACAGTGGCGCGATCGCTTGGATCAACTGCTGACGGAATTTCGCTTGACCCACATTGCCCACACCCTCGGTCGGCGAGTCTCAGGGGGAGAACGGCGGCGCACCGAATTAGCCCGTGCCTTAGCAGCAGGAACCCAAGGACCCAGTTTTTTACTGCTCGATGAACCCTTTGCGGGTGTGGATCCCATTGCTGTGCATGACCTCCAGGACATGATTGCCAAGCTGCGCGATCGCCAAATGGGCATTCTCATTACCGATCACAATGTGCGGGAAACGCTGGAAATTATTGACCGCGCCTACATTTTACGGGAAGGGCAGATTTTAGCCGCAGGGAATAGCTGGGAATTGGCACAGGATGCCAAAGTGCGGCAATACTACCTCGGTGAGGATTTTCGCTTCTAGACATGATCAGAGCACTGCGGCGGATCTGGCTGCCGACCCTCCCCAAGTTAGATCAGTATCTTCTCTCGCTACTGCTGCCGGGGTTTGTTTTTGGCGTTACAATCTTTACCACTTTGGCGCTGACCGTCGGCACGATTTTTGATCTGGTGCGACAAATTGCCGATGCTCAACTGCCCCTAACGATTTTGCTGCAATTGATTGGCTATCAACTGCCTACCGTCTTGGTCTTGGTGTTTCCGATGGCCGTGTTGCTCGCGGTTGTGGGGGCGATGAGTCGGCTCTCAGAGGAGGGGGAGTGGGTTGCGCTGCGCAGTGTGGGGATTTGTCTGCGCCGTGTCCTCGTCCCTGTGGTGGTTTTTGCATTGTTTGTGAGTGGGTTGACCCTTGCGCTCAATGAAATCGCCGTACCCATCGCCAAGTATGAATCGCAAAAACTCATGCGGGAGTTACTGCAACAGCAGCGTACCCTCGGCTCAGGCACCGATATTTTCTACCCTGAGTACGATCGCCAAGGAGATGTGCGGCGACTGTATTATGGGCATCGCTTTGATGGCAGCCGCATTCAGGGAATCACGGTTTTGGACTTTTCGCAACCGCAGGTGACTCAGGTCATTAGCGCTGAATCCGCGGAGTGGAATGTGCGTGAGAGTCGCTGGTTACTCTCTCAGGGGATAGCCTATTTGATTAGCCACACGGGGGTCAGCCGCAATCTGTTGCAATTTGACCAACAGGAGATCCGCTTGCCGCGGCCTGCCCAATCTCAACAACTGCGGCCAACGGATGTGGATGAACTCTCGATCACCCAAGCACGCCGTGCGCTGCAACGTCTCGATCCCAATCAAGAGCCAGAACTGGTGCGTGCCCTCAAGGTTCACTTGGCTCAGGCCTATGCCCAACCCTTTTTGGCGGTGGTCTTTGCCCTTTTAGGGGTGGGGTTTGGCCTCAGTCCCTCCCAACGGCGGGGGCGGCAGGGATTTGGCATTAGTGTGGCGGTGGTGTTTGGTCAGTACGTGCTCACGTTTTTTCTCGGTGCACTGGGGACAATTGGCACCCTCTCCCCCCTTGCAGCAGCGTGGTTGCCCCACGGCATTGGCTTGGTGGTGGCGATCGCCCTACTGTGGCGTGCGGATCGCAGCTAGAGAGGTATGATGAAAAAAGTGCTGATTGCTGATCCATGCCGCAAACGTTTGATCTTCACGTTGTTGAGACGCGACCCTTGTTGACGCCTGCTACCCTGCTGGCGGATTTGCCGCTGACCGAATCCCAAGCCACCCTTGTGGCCACAACCCGCGATCGCATTCGTGATATTTTCAAGGGGCGCGATCGCCGACTGCTGGTCATTGTGGGGCCTTGTTCAATTCACGATGTCAAGGCGGCCTTGGAATATGGGGAAAAGTTGGCGCGGCTGCGCGATCGCCTGCGGGATAGTCTTGAAATCGTCATGCGGGTTTATTTTGAAAAACCACGCACTTCTGTAGGCTGGAAAGGGCTGATCAACGATCCGCACCTCGATGGCAGCTATGATATCAACACTGGGTTACGCCTCGCACGCAAGCTGCTGCTGGATTTGGCCAACTTGGGGATGCCCGCCGCTACAGAATTGCTCGATCCAATCATTCCCCAGTACATTGCTGACGTTGTGAGTTGGACCGCCATTGGTGCTCGTACGACGGAAAGCCAAACCCACCGTCAAATGGCGTCGGGTCTCTCGATGCCCGTAGGCTTCAAAAATGGCACTGATGGTCACTTAGATTCGGCAATTAATGCCATGATCGCGGCACAGCAGTCGCACCATTTTCTGGGAATTAATGCTGAAGGCCGTGCCAGTATTGTTGCCACCACTGGGAATCCCGATACTCACCTTGTACTGCGCGGCGGCAAAGAGGGCCCTAACTATTCTGCCGCTCACATCGAAATGGCGGCTGCCCTCCTAGAGCGTAAGGGACTCACCCCCCGCCTGATGGTGGATTGTAGCCATGCCAACGCTGCCAAAGATGCCCAACGCCAAGTGCTAGTGTGTGAAAATCTTGCCCAGCAGGTACAGCAAGGTTCCCGTTATTTGGCGGGTGTGATGATCGAGAGCCATCTCAAGGCGGGTAATCAACCGATTCCCAAGGATCTTTCGCAGTTGGTCTATGGTCAAAGTATTACCGATCCCTGCGTGGACTTTGCGACAACAGTAACGATGCTCGAAGAATTGGCTAGTGCGGTGGGGTCACAACTGGTTGCCAGATAACTGAATCGCCTATTGTAGCAGGGGAAGCTAGTTACTTGCCCCTTGGGAAGGTAGATTCAATGAAAAGAATTCTTCCTCATTTTTGAGGATGTGAAAGACCTTATCCATGCTCGTGAGTTCAAAGAGCATCATCATCTGCTTGGGAATATTGCATAGGTAAAGCTGTCCCCCACCTGCCCGGACCGTTTTTAGGGCAACAACAAGAGCGCCTAAGCCAGAACTATCAATGAAGGTGACCTCACCACAATCCAGCAATAGGGCTTGAGTCCCCCCTTGAACCAGCTCACTAATGGTTTGACGAAATTCCTGAGCTTGGGGGCCACCAAAGACCCCAGACAGCTTAATCACTTCGACAGTATTGGCCATAACAGGATGATGGAAAGGAGTTCCCCGCTAGTATACAGCCTTTTTTTACCGAGATTCGTCACGCGACCAACCCATAACCGCCCTTTGCTGGGTTCCAGAGATGGGGTGCTCTGTGAAATTTTGTGGAGCGAGCGTAACAAGCCGTAGTAGTCATAGTAGGCTTAACTCTAGCCGTTGAGAAATTTTTAGGACGATAACTCATGGTGCAACGTGGTTCTAAAGTCAAGATTCTCCGCCCTGAATCCTACTGGTACAACGAAGTGGGTACCGTCGCCTCTGTGGATCAAACCCCCGGCGTCAAATATCCTGTGATTGTGCGCTTCGACAAAGTCAATTACACCGGCTACAGCGGCAGTGCCAGCGGTGTGAATACCAATAACTTTGCGCTGCACGAAGTGCAAGAAGTGGCTCCGCCCAAAAAAGGGAAATAGTTTCTGAGACCGTGCCGGAATTACCGGAAGTTGAAACCGTACGTCGTGGGCTAGAGGTGGTCACCCTTGGGCAACCCATTGTGGGGGTCGAGGTGCTTCTAGCCCGTTCTATTGCGCTTCCGGAAGAGCCGCAAGCGTTTATTGATCACCTGTGCGATCGCTCTATTCAACAGTGGCATCGGCGGGGCAAGTACCTTTTGGCCGCCCTCAATGACGGCAGTCGCCTCGTGATTCATCTGCGCATGAGCGGCCAGTTGTTGTGGCTGACGACTCCCCAGCCTCCCTGCCCCCATACCCGTGTACGCTGGTTTTTCGCAACGGGGGCGGAACTCCGCTTTGTGGATCAACGGACGTTTGGTCGCTGTTGGTGGATTCCTGCACACTGCCGCCCCGAAACGGCGATTCCCACACTGGCCAGCTTGGCACCAGAACCCCTGAGTGAGGCCTTTACAGTTTGGTTCTTGGCGGAGCGGTTGGTGCATTATCGTCGCGCGCTAAAAACGGCGCTCTTAGATCAAACCGTTGTTGCGGGCATGGGGAATATCTATGCCGATGAAAGTCTTTTCTTGAGTGGTCTGCACCCCGCCCTACCCACCTACACCCTAACGATTGAGCAGATCGTTCACCTCCATCAGGTGATTCGCCAAGTGCTGAGGGAAGCGATTGCAGCGGGCGGTACGACAATTCGTAGCTTTGTCACTCCGACGGGGGTGAATGGTCGCTATGGGGGGCAGGCATGGGTTTATGGTCGCAAGGGGGAAGCCTGCCGCGTCTGTGGCACAACGATTGAACGGCTGCGCTTGGCAGGACGCTCCAGTCACTATTGTCCTCGCTGTCAGCCACTCTCTTCCGCAATGGGCAAATAAAGGGTGAGAATTTCGCCCGCTTGGCGATCGCGCCGTTGAATGACCTTAGCGCCGACCGCTTCTATTAAGAGTTTTGCCGCCTGAAAGTTGAGACTCAGTTGCCCGGTTGCGGGATGCCACAGGAGCAGGTGCCCCAAGGCGGCCAGATCGCTGCGGTGTTTGTACTGGGGCGATCGCAATTCTAGCTTCACGTGCTGCCCTGCCCGCTGCACCACCAATTGCAGTTCACTCTCTGGGGCAAGGGTTTGGCTATAGTATTCCACTAACCCGGTCAAGACCTGATCTAAAGACGTTGGATCACTGAGAACAAGGGGTAAATTGGGCGGATAATCAAGAACCAATTTGACCTGACGACGCGCCGCCTGCTTTTGCCAGCGAGCCAAGTTGGTTGTGAAGAGTTCCGTCAAGTGGGTCCGCCCAAACGCAAGGGGGGGTTTGGGGCTAGGACTGGTGAAGATTTCGGCGGCATCACTCAGGAGATTAAAGCGGGTGATTTGATCTTGAATCTCTTGACCAATCTTTTGCAGATACTGGTACGTGCGCTGCGGTAGATTCTCTTGCCGTTGTAGCAATTGGATAAAGGTATTGATGGTGGTGAGGGGAGTGCGCACCTCGTGGGAAAGGGCTTGCAGCAGGCTAATGTCCGCAGCCATGGGGGTAGAAGTCACAGTCAGGGGCGTGGCCGCCGGTTGACTATAGTCCAGCAGCCATTGACCAAACTGACTCACCAAACGATAGCTGGGGGGCACCATCTCCACACTGGCCAGCCACTGATCAATGGGGTCGAGATCGGCTAAGGGAAGTTGCTGCCGCAACTGCTGCCAAAAAGCATGAATTTCCTCAGGAGCAAAGGAAAAGTGCAGTCCGCGCTCCCCTTGATAGATCAGTAAAAGATTAACCTCTGGACTCAGTAGTAGGCAAAAGGGATTCATGCCTTCTCGCGCTGCGGGCAAAAGGGTCATTGCCGGCAAAGCAGGATGGGTGTCTGTGGGGGGCAGGTAGGGCAGCGATCGCCCCTGGGGCATGAGGACATAGGTTTTTAGGGGACAATCTTGAAGAATGAGGCTGGGGAAGGAGACTAAAAAGCCCTCAATGGGATGCGTAACTGCCAATAATCTTTCTAAGGCAGCAACCCCCGCTTGCCACTGCCAAAAGCGATCGCCAGCACGGGTATCATACCGATCAATGGTGGAATGCGAGCGTCCCATAGCAGCCGATGCAACGTCCCCAACTGCCTCGACCATAGCCCCAATGATTCCAATCTGCCTAGGAGTAAAACCGAACTTAGGTGGGGATGATGCCGTACAGATCGTAAATATCAGCAGCGGTGATTTCTACGGGGACAATTGTGCCCAAGGTGGCAGCTCCCTTGACATAAACCACGCCATCCACATCCGGGGCAAAGCGGGGCGATCGTCCAATCAGTTCCCCAGTTTGCGGGTTTTCCTGCTCAATGAGGACAGGCATGGTTTTGCCCACTTCAGCGGCATTTTTGCGCTGGGCAATGGGTTGTTGCAGTTGCATCAGGCGATCGCGCCGCGCCATTTTGATTTCCTCTGGAACCTGATCCGGCAGATCATAGGCGGCAGTCCCTTCCTCGGCGGAGTAGGTAAAGACCCCCACATGGTCAAATTCATGGCGCTGCACAAACTGGCAAAGATGCTCAAAGTGGTGCTCAGTCTCACCGGGGAAGCCAACAATAAACGTCGTCCGCATCACTGCTTCGGGTAAGTCCTGCCGTAACCGTTCAATCAGGCGATCGTTCACCCCCGCTTGCCACGGCCGATTCATAGCGCGCAGCACCTCTGGGTGGGAATGTTGCAACGGCAAATCAAGATAGGGCAAGATGTTAGGAGTTTCCCGCATCGCTGCAATCACCTCAGGCGTTAGCCCCGTGGGATAGGCGTAGTGCAAGCGAATCCAAGGCACATCCACTTTGCCAAGGGCACGAATCAGCGCCGCGAGTTGGGGTTGACCATAGAGATCAATGCCATAGTTGGTGGTAATTTGGGAAACAATAATGATTTCTTGGACGCCCTCGCTGGCGAGTTGATGGGCTTCACTGACAATGGACTCAATGGGGCGCGATCGCTGGTTGCCCCGCAGATGGGGAATGATACAAAAGGCACAGCGATAGTCACAGCCCTCAGCAATCCGCAGATAGGCCACCGGTTCCGGCGTGGTGCGGTAGCGAGGAACGGTTTCATCGGCAATGTAGGTGGGCACAGCACTAATTTGTTGCACCCGCTCACCCGTTTCTACCCGCTCAATCACCTCAACAATGTGCTGGTAATCGCCACTGCCAACGACGGCCACCGCCTCAGGAAGCTCCGCCAAGAGTTCCCCTTGAAAATGCTGCGCTAAGCAGCCTGTGATCACAATCTTCTTATTGGCTTCTGCCAGTTCTACCAGTGTGCGCACCGACTCTTCGCGGGCGGCTTGGATAAAGCTACAGGTATTGACAATAACGTAGTCGGCTTCGGTTTCATCGGTACCCACCCCATAGCCCGCTGCCGCAAGGAGACCAATCATGTGCTCCGTATCCACGCGGTTCTTATCACAGCCAAGGTGGGCAAAGGCAATTTTCGGTTTAGTTGGGTTTGGCATCTAAACGGGTCAGCAGCATCTAACAGTAGGGGGTAATATCTTCACCACACTCGTCGGCCAAATAGCTGAGCGAGCGGAAGCGCAACCCCACTAATTGATCATAAAGGGGATTGAGTTTACAGAGGGGGGGAATATGGACAATCTTGCGACCAAAAAGGGTAATGTCGCGCTCAAAGGGGCATTGGGGGGGAATCAGGCGGCAGAGAAAGCGAGCCACCTTGGCATCTTTGACCTCTAAACCATCCAGCCAGTGGCGCACGGGATCCAATAGGCGCAGGGTTTGTTCATTGCTCTCGTGCTGACCATCAAGGGTGTGCTTCAGGGACTCAAGGGCAGTAATTTCCAGTCCCAAGGCGTTGCAGAAGCGTTGCAGTTCGGCATCCTCCGATTGGGAGTAAATGCCATTGGCAAGCGCCACCATTACGGCTGTGCGCACGAAATTTTCCGCAAGGGCGCGATCGCCGCCAAAGGTGGCCACCAGCTCTTCATCGGTGACTGGAGCAAAATGTTCAAGATCAATTTCTGGGGCAATTTCCTCGCGAATCAGGCTCGCAATCAGTTGCTTCTCTTCGGGATCAAAGTGACCATCGGCGCCGGCAATGCTCAAGAGACCCTTAATCCAAATGGCCGTTTGTTCCGGTGTCAGTTCAAGGGTAGATGCTGCGGTGGTTGCCATAGAGATTGCCCCAAGATTGCTGCTCACTACGACTGTACTCTAGGTCTGGGTCTTTCGTGCCATCCTGAAGGACGGATAAAATCCTTGCTACAATTGACGAAGTTTTGTTAAGCACTGTGTCACATCCTTGACTGTTTCGCTGTTGCCCTCCACTTGCTCAACCCCTTGGTATGCCCTTGATCCCATTTGGCAGGGGGACGCGGCGGCGATCGCCCAAGGATTGCCCCATGATCTTTTAGCGCCGGCGTGGCAAATCCTGATTCTCGGGGATGGCTCCCCCACCCGCCACTTGCAACTGCTGACGGGTGAAACCACGGAAGTGGACGTGATAGATATGTCGGCCATTGGCCATGCCAGCGATCGCGCCCCGGCGCAACTGCAACTCATTCCCGGCCCGCGGCTGCGGCGTCAAGTGTGGCTACGCACCGCTTCAGGTCAACGTTTGGCCTACGCCACCTCTTGGTGGGAAGCTGCCCATGTGGATGAGTATTTGCAAAACCGTGCCATGCCCATTTGGACGAACCTCGCCCAACGCAAGGTGGAGCTTTACCGCGACATTCAGGCGGTGTATCTCGGGCACTCTGGAACCTTGGCGGCAGCCTTTGGCGAAGCGGGGCCTTTTTGGGGGCGGCATTATCTCTTTTGGCACGATCGCCGTCCCATTACGCTGATTTATGAAGTCTTTTCGCCCTACCTCTGCCGGTACCTTGGTCCGATGGGAAGTACAGCCTATTTGGCAAATTCAGCCCCAACATTAGGCTAAAGCGGGTGTCTCCGTAACGTTTTGTAAATATAATATGAACAGCTTTTTGTTCCCCTAGGGGGTTGCGTTCATCTTCGTCAGTTAGGGTAGCGTCATTCATGCGAGTTGCAATTGCCGGTGGTGGCTTAGCGGGCTTAGCTTGCGCCAAGTATCTAGTGGATGCAGGACATACCCCCATGGTGTTTGAGCGTGCCAATGTCCTTGGTGGCTTGGTGGCGGCATGGCAGGATACCGATGGGGATTGGGTGGAAACGGGCTTGCACGCCTTTTTTGGTGCCTACCCCAATATGCTGCAACTCCTAGCGGAATTGGGGATTAGCGATCGCCTGCAATGGAAACGCCATGCCCTGATTTTTAACCAACCCGAAAAGCCGGGGGTGCTCTCGTGGTTTGATGTTCCCGATATTCCTTCGCCTTTTAATGTACTGCTCTCCATTTTGCGCAACAACGATATGCTGACGTGGGAGCAGAAATTCCGCTTTGCCTTGGGGCTGTGGCCAGCGATCGTGCGCGGCCAAAAATACGTCGAGGCAATGGACAAGTACACCCTCCTCGAATGGCTGCAACGCCAAGGGATTGATGAGCGGGTAAACTCCGACATTTTTATTGCGGCCTCAAAGGCACTGACCTTCCTGAACCCCGATGAGGTCTCGGCCACGATTCCCCTGACGGCGATGAACCGCTTTCTGCGGGAACGCTATGGCTCAAAAATTGCCTTCTTGGATGGGGCACCCCCCGAACGGTTGTGTCAGCCCATTGTGGATTATGTGACCGCACGGGGCGGTGAAGTGCACACCAATGTGGCTCTGCGGGAGATTGTCCTCAATGAAGATCTCTCGGTGCAGTCCTTTGTCATGGCCGATCGCGAGGGGCAACAGCGCTTTGAAGTCACAGCGGATGCCTATGTCTCAGCGATGTCGGTGGATGCCATTAAACTGCTGCTGCCGCAGCCGTGGCAAGACCTACCCTTTTTCCAGAAACTCAATGGCCTCGAAGGCGTCCCTGTGATTAATGTCCAAATCTGGTTTGATCGCAAATTGCCGACGGTAGATCACCTGCTCTTCTCGCGATCGCCCCTGTTGAGTGTTTATGCCGATATGAGCGAAACCTGCAAGGGCTATGCCGATCCCGACAAGTCAATGTTAGAGCTGGTATTGGCGCCTGCTGCGGAGTGGATTGGCCGCAGTGATGAGGAGATTGTTGAGGCGACCCTTGCGGAACTGGCCAAACTCTTCCCCAATCACCTACCGGAACCTGCTAAAGTGCTGAAAACGGCGGTGGTGAAAACCCCCCGCTCAGTCTATAAAGCCACCCCCGGTCGCCAAGCCTTTCGTCCGGATCAGGCCACGCCCATTCCCAACTTCTTCCTTGCGGGGAGCTACACGATGCAGCCCTACCTAGGGAGTATGGAAGGGGCGGTACTTTCTGGTAAGCTGACAGCGCAGGCGATCGCGAAGCGGCTCGCAGAGAGCAACGCCCCACAGCCCCCCAAACCCTCTACTCAGACTGTCGCCAATGCTGCAACTGCCTAGAGCCGAGTACGTCCCTCCCCTGATTTCCCTCGACGAAGCCTACGAGCTGTGTCGTCAGGTCACTGCCGCCTATGCCAAGACGTTTTACCTCGGCACGCTGTTGATGCCCCCCGCCAAGCGCCGTGCCATTTGGGCGATTTACGTCTGGTGTCGGCGCACCGATGAACTGGTGGATGGCCCCCAAGCCGCAACGACAACAATGGCCACCCTTGATGAGTGGGAAGCGCGCCTTGAGGATATTTTTGCCGGTCGTCCCCACGATGGTATGGACTTGGCATTGACGGCGACGCTGGAACAGTACCCCCTCGACATCCAGCCCTTTCGGGACATGATTGCTGGCCAGCGGATGGACTTGCACCGCAGTCGCTATGAAACCTTTGCTGAACTAGAACTCTATTGCTACCGCGTTGCCGGTACCGTCGGCCTCATGTCCCTTGAGGTGATGGGGGGAGACCCCTACAGCGATCGCCTGTGTTCCCCTTGGGTGGATCCCTATCAGGCCAAAGGCACCCTCAAGGATCAAGCCATTGCCCTTGGCATTGCCAATCAACTCACCAATATCCTGCGGGATGTGGGCGAAGATATGCGGCGGGGGCGTATCTATCTGCCCCTAGAGGACTTGGCTACCTTTAACTACACCGAAGAAGACTTGCAGCGGGGGGTGATTGACGATCGCTGGCGGGCACTGATGCGCTTTCAAATTCAGCGGGCACGGCAATTTTATCGGGAAGCCGAAGTGGGGGTGGCTTACCTAGAGCGGGATGCCCGTTGGCCCGTGTGGTCGGCGTTGATGCTCTATCGCCAGATTCTTGATGTCATCGAAGCCAACGATTACGATGTCTTTAATCGGCGCGCCTTTGTCTCTGACTGGCGCAAGCTGCTGTTTATCCCCATTTCTTGGTTCAAGGCCAGCTTTTAGGCACCATGGCAGATCTCTACGTGGATTGGGACGAGTACCATCGCACCATTGAACAGTTGGCGATCGCTATCTATGAATCGGGATGGCAGTTCAATCAAATCCTCTGCTTGGCCAAGGGGGGGCTGCGGGTAGGGGACATTCTCAGCCGCTTGTTTAATCAACCCCTCGCGATTCTGGCGGTGTCCTCCTATGGCGGTGTCAATAACCAAGAGCGGGGTCGCATCACCTTTGCGCGGGACTTGACCATGACGACTGCTACCCTTGGCAGTCATGTCCTCTTAGTGGATGATTTGGTGGATTCCGGCCTTTCTTTGCAGAAAACCCTGCGCTGGCTAGAGGTCAAATATGGCTTTGCGGTGGAGGAAGTGCGCACTGCCGTTCTCTGGTATAAAGCGGCCTCTTGTATTCGTCCGGACTACTATGTTCATTACCTGCCTGAAAATCCTTGGATCCATCAACCCTTTGAACGCTACGAACAACTGACAGCGGCTGATCTTGCTCAAACCCTAACCCCCTGTCCATGACGCCTACCCTCACTCCCCCCCTCCAATGGCAGCGTCGCCACGTCCTCTCCCTGCAAGACTTTACGGTGGCGGAGCTAGATATTGTGCTGCAAACAGCGCTCAGTTTTCAGGAAGTCCTGAATCGTCGCACTAAGAAAGTCCCCACCCTGCAAGCGCGGGTGGTTGCTAATCTTTTCTTTGAAAGCTCGACGCGCACCCGCAATAGCTTTGAACTGGCGGCCAAACGTCTTTCTGCGGATATTCTCAACTTTTCCCCCGGTACCTCGGCCCTGAGTAAAGGGGAAACGATCCTCGATACGGCTAAGACCCTGTGGGCGATGGGGGCAGAATTCATGGTGATTCGCCATCAGCAGTCGGGGGTGCCCCATACAATTGCGGCGGAAATGGATCGCCTTGGCGGTCAGGTGGCGGTTCTCAATGCCGGTGATGGCCTGCACGAGCATCCCTCCCAAGCGCTGCTGGATCTGTTTACCCTTTGTCAACTCTACGATTCACGTCAACCCCGCTGTGCCCTATTGCAGGGAAAGAAAGTGGCCATTATTGGCGATATTCGCCATTCCCGTGTGGCGCGATCGAACCTCTATAGCCTGAAAACGGCCGGTGCTGACGTGCATTTGGCTGGCCCCCCCACCCTGTTACCCGCCGAATTTGCAGAGTACGGCGCAACGCTCCACTGGACACTGGAACCTGCCCTTGCTGATGCCGATATTGTGATGACGCTGCGCCTGCAACGGGAACGCATGGATCAGCACCTGATTCCCAGTTTGCGGGAGTACCATCAGCAGTTTGGTATCACCCATGAACGGCTGCACCTGTGCCGACCGGAGGTGCGGGTTTTGCATCCAGGACCGGTGAATCGCGGTGTGGAATTGAGTTCGGCATTGCTGGATGATCCGCAGTTCAGTTTAGTGAATCAGCAGGTGACCAGTGGTGTGGCGGTACGGATGGCGTTACTGTATTTGATGGGAACGTACCATGAGGTCAAGGCATGATTAGGGTGACGTTTCTGCCGGATCAGGTCTGCGTCGAGGCCGAAGTGGGTGAAAGTTGGTTGAGCGTCGCTGAGCGTGCCGGGATTGAAATTCCCACCGGCTGTCGTATGGGGACGTGTGGCGCCTGCACTCTGGAACTCGAGGACGGCGAAGAAATTCGCGCTTGTATCTCTACGATCGCGGGCGATGGCGAGGATGGCACCCAGATTACTGCCTATGTCTTTCGAGATCCCACGTGGTGATCACAGGAATCAAACCCTTAGCGCCAAATGAGAAAGCGCACAGTTAGAAAGAGTGCTGAAACCCCCAACTGCAACGCCGTAATCGGCACCCCATAGCGCAGAAAGGTTTTGAAGCTAATGCGGCGGCCATGGAGTTCCGCAATTCCGGCACCAACAATGTTGGCAGAGGCGCCGACCAGCGTGGCATTGCCGCCCAACGTTGCCCCTAGCATCATGGCATAGAACAGGGGCAGCACCTGGGGGGGCAAATCACCCCCATAACCAGGGTGGAGAATTTCTGAACCTGCTAGACCCACATCGACAAGGTATTTTTTCAGCAGTGGCACCATCGCCACCACAAGGGGGATATTGGGAATGACGCTAGAGAGAATGCCAATCGCAAATAAGAGCAGCAGGGAGCCAAAAAAGATATTTTGGCCAATGAGAATGGCGAGGAGGTGGGAGAGTTGACCAATGATGCCGGTTTTTTCTAGGCCACCGATCAAGACAAAAATGCTCATAAAAAAGATCAGGGTGGCCCAGTCCACATCCCGCAGAATGTGGGTGACCGTATCGATTTTGCTTTGATGGGATAAAAGGAGTGCAAGGGCAGCCCCCATTAAAGCGACCGCAGGGGGAGACACTTTGACGACCATGCCATCGCCAATAACAAAGAAGGTCAAGACAAAGACGATGATCACACAACCCACCGCTAGGGTGCGGGGATGATTAATTTTGGGGTGGGGCAAGTGATCAAGGGAGTTGAGTTCTTTGCGCCAAATGCGGCGAAAGAGAACCGGCAGACAAAAAACAATGACAGCGATTGCCAGTACCCCCCCTAAGCTGAGACGCAGGAGATAATCGGCAAAGCTGAGATTAATGGCATCCCCGACAATATAAGTCGCTGGATCCCCGACAAGGGTCAGCAAGCCAGCGCTATTGGAGACAATCACCATCAAGATAATCAGGGGGACAAAGTCCACCCCCACTTCAGCCGCCATGGGGGGCAACAGGGGGGCAAGGAGCATCACTGTTGTGGCATTGGGCAGTACGGCACAGATGGGGGTTGTCAGAGCCACGATCCCCAGCAGCAGGCGTTTTCCCTGACCTCGGGCAAGGATCACCATTTGGGTGGCCAGATACTCAAATACCTTGGTCGGTTCAAAGGCGCGGACCAGAACCATGACACCGAAAAAGAGAGCGAGAGTACCGTGACTGCGGCCAATGTAGCTAATGGCCTCCCCAAGGGTCATAATGTTGAGAAAGACGAGGAGAATCGCGCCCAAAAAGGCTGCAATGGTAATGTTGATCCACTCGGTCATGATCAGGAGGATCACGCCTAGGAAGATCGTGCCAGCAGCGAATGTATGCCAGTGTTCAATCAGCATTGGGCTTCCTAAAAGTTTCTAAGGTAACAAATTCGGTCAACCCCACGAAACCGAATCACTGGAACACTGAGCAGTTGTGAAAAACAGCCAGTCTCCAACTGAATGCCGACGAAGTTAGCTGACGGGCTAGGATTCAGTGGTATCCTTTCTCGGTGGAGAATGCGCCCCTGATTCGTTGGTTCCTCCGCTCCAAGCTGCCAAGGCTCAGATTAGGCATAAAAAGATAAATTGCTACTCAACGTAGCATAGGCCTCTTGGGGGATTCAAGAGAAGTTCTTCTATGACGTGAATAGAAAATCTTAATAAAAACTTTCCCAGACTGTTGCGCCGCGGTTAAATGTGTCAAAATGTTTCCTGTGTCAATTGAATAGCGGCCTACCCTTGCAAACTCCTACGGCGATCGCCCTTGGCAATTTTGACGGTGTCCATCGAGGGCACCAAGAGGTTATCCGTACGCTTGTTGAAGCAGCGCCTCCCGACTGTTACCGGTCAGTGATTACGTTTTCGCCCCACCCGCAGGCATTTTTTACGGGAGAAGAGCGCCTGCTGCTGACCCCAGAGGCGGAAAAACGTGCCCTTTTGAACCACTATGGCATTGAGCAGGTGATTGTCCTGCCCTTTACCCATGCTCTTGCCCAACTGTCGCCCTTGGAGTTTGTTGAGCAGATTTTGGTACAGCAGTTGCAGGCCAAGGTATTGAGTGTGGGTTTTAATTTTGGCTTTGGCCGTGGGCGATCGGGGACGGCGGCGGATTTGCGCACCCTCTGTGCTGCCTTTGGTATTCCAGTGCATATTGTGCCCCCCTATTGTCGGGGGAGCGATCGCGTCAGTAGCTCAGCAGTAAGGGCCGCCCTCGCCGAGGGAGATGTGGCTTTGGCACGGGAGCTTTTGGGACGCCCCTACCAATTGACCGGCACCGTGATTCAAGGGGAACAGTTGGGACGGCAGTTGGGATTTCCCACCGCCAATCTAGCCCTCCCCCCAGACAAATTATTGCCTCGCCACGGCGTTTATGCTTGCCGCGTTACGGGGGCAGCGTTTGCCACTGAGCAATTGGGGGTGGTGAATATTGGGATGCGACCGACGGTGACGGGTCGGCAAGTGACAACAGAGGTGCATCTATTCAACTGGCAGGGAAATCTTTACAATCAAGAGATCACACTTCATTTAGAGGCCTTTATTCGCCCAGAGGTACGGTTTCCCAGTTTGGCTGCCCTACAGGCGCAAATTGCTGCCGATTGCCAAGTAGCGGCTGATCTTCTTGAACGAGTGGTCTCCTATGCGTGAACCCCTACAGCGACTGGTCAATAACCTTGGACAGGTCATGGTGGGCAAAAAAGCTGCCATTGAACTCATGCTAGTGGGGTTGCTGGCGGGGGGACACGTTTTGCTGGAGGATGTACCGGGGGTGGGAAAAACCCTCTTGGCCAAGGCCTTGGCGCGATCGCTGGCGGGTACCTTTCAGCGCATCCAGGCCACACCCGATCTCCTGCCCACGGACTTATCGGGCACCAATATCTGGAATCCCAAAACAGCGGAGTTTGAGTTTCGCCCAGGTCCTGTCTTCTGCAATATCCTGCTGGCGGATGAAATTAACCGCGCCACACCCCGCACCCAATCGGCACTCCTAGAGGTCATGGAGGAGTACCAAGTCACCATTGATGGCGTCACCTACCCCCTGCCCCAGCCCTTTTTTGTCATTGCCACCCAGAACCCCGTGGAATACCAAGGCACCTTTCCGCTGCCCGAAGCCCAGTTGGATCGCTTTGCCCTGTGTTTTAGCTTGGGCTACCCCACCGAGGAAGAGGAACTACAAATGCTGCAACGGGTGCAGGGGGGCTTAGATGTCAATCAACTGGAACCGTGCCTCAGCTTGGCGGAGATCCAACAGTTGCGGCAGCAGGTGCTACAGGTGCGGGTAGATTCAGTCTTGCAAAAGTACATTCTTGCCCTTGTGCGGGCGAGCCGCGAGAGCGATCGCATTACCTTGGGGGTGAGTCCTCGCGGTACCGTGATGCTCCAGCGCACAGCTCAGGCCTTGGCCTTGCTCAATGGCCGTGACTATGTCCTCCCCGATGATGTGAAGCAATTGGCCCCCCATGTTCTAGCTCATCGTTTGATTACAGCAGCAGGGCGCTCAGGGCGAGCCTGTGTGGCAGAATTGTTGGAAATGGTAGTCGTTCCCTAGGGAGAGTTGGCGCGACTGTTCTCTATGAACATCTCTGCGATCGCCAACCTGTCATTGTAGTGTTAAGTCTTTTTAACATCGCGATCGCCCTCGCAACCGTCGAAGGATTTAGGCATTGATGACAACGATACTCATGACACACGCCCTCCAACAGCAGGGAGAAATTTGGCACAACATCCTCAGCAGCACCCACGCCGCCACCTCTGGCTACTCCACCCGCCACACCCAATACCCAATATCGGGACATTAGCACCGTTGCCGACACAGCTCCAACCCCAAAGGGAGAGGATGATGGGCAGCGCCGCCGTCGCTATCGTGGCTCAAGTTATTAAACTCCCCAGGCTGGATTCGAACCAGCGACCAATCGGTTAACAGCCGACCGCTCTACCGCTGAGCTACTGAGGAATATTGACGATTTTCTAATGTAGCGTAGTTCACTACTCTTGGCAAGTCTCAACCGCCCTGAAGTTTTGGCCAGCGCTGCCGCAGTTCATTCACTACGCGATCCAAGGCAACGGCATGGGAGGCCTTAAAGAGGAGGCGATCGCCCGCTTGCAACTCCCGCAATAGGTACTCCACCAATTCTTCATGGGAAGCAAATTGCTGACTGGGAACGCGCCCTGCCCCCCGTGCAAGGGCTGCTCCTTCATCGCCTTTATCGAGAATTAAGAGGCCATCGAGGTCTAATTGGGCAACCGTGGCTCCCACCTGCTCATGGAAGGAGAGAGAAAACGTGCCTAGTTCCCGCATGGAGCCAAGAACTGCCAGATGCCGCTGACCGGGGAGCGATCGCAACAGATGCAAGGCGGCGACCATGGATTCCAGACCCGCATTGTAGGTTTCATCGAGTAGCAGAATATCCGGCTCTAGGAGATAGCGGCCACTCCGACCACTGGGCAATTCTAACGTCAACTGTCGGGGTAGGCGATCGCTCTTTAAGTTCAAGGCTTGCAACACCCCAAGGGCAGCCAGAAAGTTCAAGGCATGGTGTGCCCCCGCAAGGGGAACGGTGTAGGTGCGTTGATCCACGTGGAGGGTTTGGGGCGGTTGATAGATTCCCCGTAGGGTGCCCCCCTCAAGGCCATAGGTAATCGTGGGCCCTGACCAGACCTGCGCCGCTGTCGGCAAAAGTAGGGGACTATCGGCATTGAGCACGGCTGTTCCCCCTTGGGGCATTTCGGCAAGCAGTTCGCATTTGGCTTGGGCAATGGCTTCGCGGGAACCGAGGCGGCCAATATGGGCAGTACCCACATTGGTAATCACGGCAACATCCGGTTGGGCAATCTGGCTCAAAAGGGCAATTTCACCGCGCGCCCGCATCCCCATTTCAATCACGGCAAATTGGTGGTGGGGTTCCAGTTGTAAAAGGGTTTTGGGCACGCCAATCTCGTTATTGAAGTTGGCTTCGGTTTTGAGGACGGCGCCATAGTGACTCAGGACAGCGGCAATCATTTCCTTGGTGGTGGTTTTGCCCACGGAGCCAGTGACGGCAATGACTTTGGCTGGACATTGCTGCCGCCACCACTGTCCCAAGCGTTGATAGGCAGCTAGGGTATTGGCTACCTGAAGTTGTGGCAGAGCAGAAGACACCGGCACCTCGACAATTAGGGCGATCGCGCCGGCGGCGGCGGCCAGATCGACAAATTGATGGCCATCAAAGGTTTCCCCCCGCAGAGCAACAAAGAGATTGCCAGTTGCGATTTGGCGGGAGTCAGTGCAAATGCCTGTGATTGGCAGATCTGGATGAGTTGTATCTAACCCCAAAGCTTGGGCGATCGCCCCGAGGGTGGTGTTCACGATGTTGCCCCGCCAATGTGGCTGCACTTCAAGTAAGGTTGCAGCACCGCCGGTACCCGCACCGTCCCATCGGGTTGTTGGTAGTTTTCAAGAATAGCTGCCATGGTTCGTCCAACGGCTAGGCCAGAGCCATTAAGGGTGTGGACAAACTGTGTCCCTTTTTGCTTGGCTTCTTTGAAGCGAATCTTGGCACGCCGCGCTTGGAAATCGCCAAAATTGGAGCAACTGGAAATTTCGCGGTAACAGCCGGCAGCGGGCAGCCACACCTCTAAGTCGTAGCACTTCATGGCGCCAAAGCCCAAATCGCCAGTACACAGTTCAATCACTCGATAGGGCAACTGCAGGGCTTGGAGAATAAACTCGGCATCGGCCACAAGGGCTTCATGTTCAGCGGCAGAGGTTTCCGGGTGAACAAACTTGACCAACTCCACTTTGTTGAATTGGTGTAGGCGAATCAGGCCGCGTGTATCTTTGCCATAACTGCCCGCTTCACGGCGAAAACAGGGGGTGTAGGCACAGTGGTAAATGGGCAATTGATCGGCAGCTAAAATTTCATCGCGGTAGAGATTCGTCACCGGCACTTCCGCTGTCGGAATCAGCCAGAGATCATCATCGGCACAGCGAAAACTTTCCTCGGCAAATTTGGGTAACTGCCCCGTTCCCGTCAGCGAGGCACTATTGACCAACAAGGGCGGCAAGACCTCCACATAGCCGCGATCGCGGTGGGTATCAAGCATAAATTGGATCAAGGCTCGCTCAAGGGCAGCCCCCATGCCCACTAGGGTAACAAAGCGACTCTGCGCTACTTTCACCGATCGCTCCACATCCCAGAGTCCCAATTGAGTGGCAATGTCCCAGTGGGGCTGACAAGGCTGGCTCGGTTTATACTCCTCACCCCAGCGGCGTACCTCAACGTTTTCGGTTTCATCGCGGCCAATGGGGGTGGTCTCACTGGGGGGGTTGGGAATCGTTAGCAGCAGGCGTTCCAATTCTTCCTTAAGTTGCCGTTCTTGGGGTTCAAGATCACTGAGTTGCTGCTTGAGATCGTTGGCCTCGGCCTTGAGGGCTTGAATTTCGGGGTCAGTGGCGGCAACGCCGGATTTGATCTTTTTGCCGACGAGGGCACCAATTTCGTTACTGCGGGCTTGGAGGCGCGATCGCTGTTGTTCCAGCTGTCGCTGCTGCGCATCCAACTCTAAAATGCGGTCGAGGTCAAAGTCACCGCCGCGCCGCCGCAGGCGATCGCCAAAGGCTTGGGGATTTTCTCGCAGTTGTTTGAGATCAATCACAGGTGGACGAAAACCAGTGCAAACCGCATTGATCCTATCACCAAGGGAGCAGATTGGCTCTAGGGGGCTGTCTTGCTGTGGTTTGCCATCGACACCGCTAAATTCCTCTATCAACCGTCGAGATTTTGATCAGGAGTGGCGTCAACAAGGGGTCGCCGTCCTCTAAAATGAGGGATGTATTAAGCGGTGTTAGCAATATGAGTGTCATTAGTCAGGTTCTTCTTAAAGCGGACGATGAATTGCGCTACCCCACCACGGGCGAACTCCAGACGATTAGTGACTTTTTCCAAACGGGTGAGCAACGCCTCCGCATTGCCACGACACTGGCCGAAAATGAGAAACGCATTGTTGAGCAAGCCAGCAAACAACTGTGGCAGAAGCGGCCTGACTTCATCTCACCGGGGGGCAATGCCTACGGCCAGAAACAGCGTGCCCTCTGTCTGCGCGACTATGGCTGGTACATGCGCCTGATTACCTATGGCATCCTCGCGGGTGACAAAGACCCCATTGAGCGCACGGGTATTATTGGGGTGCGGGAAATGTATAACTCCCTTGGTGTGCCGATGACAGGGATGGCAGAAGCCATTCGTTGCCTCAAGGACGCCTCCTTGGCACTGCTAAGCACTGAAGATGCTGAAGTGGCGGCACCCTACTTTGACTACATTATTCAAGAAATGTCCTAGGGAGACTGACGGCAGCCAATTCTGCATTCAAGGGGAACACAACCCATGACATCTCCCCTTGAAATTGTAGTTGTCAGCAATGGCCCCGGTGAACTGGCCACTTGGGTGTATCCCTTTGTAACAACGCTGCGGCAACAGGTCAGAGAGGGGCTGCGGGTTTCAGTGGTCATTGTTCCCTGTCCCCATGCCAGTGGTCAAGAAGCGGAGATTGCGCGCCGCTATGCGGAGGTGGATCGGGTGCTGCCGGCCACAGAGTTTTGGCACCTCCTGCGCACAAAGACCACCTGTAGTAATTGGGATTGGTTTGCCGAAGGGGTTGTGGTTTTCTTGGGGGGCGATCAGCTCTTTGCGGTGCTGTTGGCCAAGCGTCTGGGCTATCGCTGTGTGCTCTATTGTGAGTGGCAGGCACGCTGGCAAGGGTGGGTGGATGGCATTGGGTTGCGGCGTCCGCTCCCCGTGGGCAAAACAAGAGCCAAGGTGGCGGTGGTGGGGGATCTGATGACTGATGTGCAAGCCCTTGCCCTCGATTCTCTGCCTGATGTGCGCCAACAGTTAGGCGTTGCTTCAGATGCTTCCCTTGTGGGTCTGATGGTGGGTTCCAAGCCCAATAAGCTCAAGCTGGGGGTGCCCCTTTCGCTGGCGATCGCCGACCATTTAGCTGCTGCTCATCCCCCGATTCAGTGTGTGATTCCCGTGGCACCCACCCTGACGCTCAAGACCCTCAGTTGCTACGCCGATCCCCGCTTTAACCCTGAACTCAAGCACGTTGAGGGCACGACGGCGACACTCATCCAACCCAGTGAAGGGCTACCCTATCTGGAGACGCCGAGGGGTACGAAGGTCTATCTCTGGCAGCAGTTACCCAACTATCCCCTGCTGCGGCAGGTTGCCCTCTGTGTGACAACCGTTGGCGCCAATACCGCTGAACTGGCCGCCTTGAATGTGCCGATGATTGTTCTTTTGCCGGCCCAACAACTGCGGGTACAGCGGGCACACCCTTGGGATGGGTTAGCCGGGTTGCTGGTGGGCTTGCCAGCGATCGGGCGACAGTGGACGGTGCTGGTGTTTTGGGCACTGGTGGCCAAGGGATTGGGCTGGCGGCGGTTTTGGCAGTTGTGGCGATCGCCAGAGATAGATTGGGACTTAGTGAAACAGGGTCTCGGCTACAAGGCGTGGCCGAATATCTGGGCGGGCAGAGAAATTGTACCGGAACTGGTGGGTCCGATTGAGCCGGCGGTGGTTGCTGATCAGATTAAGTCTCTATTGAGCCATCCTCAGAAATTGCATCAGATGCGGCAGGATTTGCGGCAGCAGGTGGGGGCGGCGGGGGCAGCGGCAAAATTGGTGGATTTGACCCTGCAGGTGGCGGGCTGGGCTGCCAGCGATCGAGAATGTCCTTGAGCACAATTTCTGTAAACCAAATTTGACCCACAATCACCAGAGGCAGTGCCAGCAGTAAGCCCAGAAAGCCAAAGAAAATGGCAAAAACAATTTGTGACACCAGCGTCACAGCGGGCAGTAGAGCCACCTGTTTGGCCATGACGACAGGCACCAGCAGGTATTGCTCCAACTGTTGAATCACAATGTAGGCAATGAGAACGGCCACCGCCCGCCACGGATTGTCAATAAAAGCAATGATCATCGGCGGAATCACACTCAGGGCAGGGCCAATATTGGGAATCGCCTCCAGCAGACCGGCCAAGAAAGCATTGGCCAAGACCAACCGCACCCCCAGTAGCGCAAGAGCAATGCCACTGACCACACCAATGACCAGCATATTCAAGCCTGTGCCCGCCAGCCATGCCAAGAGCGCCTGTTCACTTTCGGTGAGAATCGTGTCAATGCGAGACCGATAAAACGCTGGAAAGAGGCGAATGAATCCCCGACGGTAGGGTTGAGGATCAATCACTAGCATCACCGTCAGCACCAAGACCAACAGCGTATTTAGTAGGACCGCCAGTGTATTGGAAAAGAGGGCAAGGAAGTTATTAAAGATTTGCTCAAGGAATGGCTCTAACTGGGTAATCAGCCGATTAATGAAAGGGGTATCATCAAAGCCGCTACTTGGTAAAAGGTAAGCCATCTCATCCAGCCATGCTTCCACCCGTCCTAACCCCTTGGGAATCAATACACCCAGTTGCTGTGCTTCCTGCAAAAAGGGGGGAATGATCATCCAAAAGAAACCAAAGATGATCAGGAAAGTCAAGCTAATACTGATGGCGATCGCCCGGCCTCGTTGTAGTCCCCAGCTCTGGAGTCGCAGTTGCAGCCAGTTGAGTGCCGTTGCCAAGACCACCGCCAAAAAGACCAAGAGTAACACTTGGCGAATTTCCCAGAGGATGTAGAGACACACCCCCAGTACCAGCAAGCCAATCCACTGACCAAACGTCACTACTTTGCGTCCAATTCGTGCCTCAACCCCCTATTAGAGCAGGTTTTGGGACTCTACCATCCCAACCAAAGGAATTGCGAGGTGCTAAATGACAAAGACCGTATTGTTGTCCCGCAGCTGGGGATACTCCGCTGGTGCTCTGTGGTTAAACTGGGCAAAGTAGGCAGCCAAGGGTTCGGGTAGGGTCGGTAGTGTGACTTGGGTATCTCCTTGGGCAATTTCTGGCCAGAGGGACGATAGGGCTTGGGCGAGGGGCTGGGCCTCAGTTTCCGATAAATTAAAGGGCGGTAAGGTGAGAAAGCGCACCATAAACCCCGCACCCCGCTGCAGCATCCATTGGCGGGAGAGATCACTCAAGGTGGGATGGGTCTTCAGGGATTCAATGCGGTAGGATTCCACATCCACTTGCCAGCCCCCTTGGGGATGTTGCTGCAAAATGAGCCGGCGATAGGGATGGGGATAGCTGACGAGGGAACCCGTCGTTAGATCAAACAGCCCCTGCTCATAGGCAATATCTTGGACATGGAGATGTCCGGTTAAGACCAAGGCCACCCCCGCCGATCGCAGGAGGTTGAGGAGTTCCACCCGATTCTCCAAGAGGTAGCGCTGCCCCATCGGACTTTGGCTCTGTTGTGGCCAATGCTCAAGGACATTGTGGTGAATCATTACAAGGCGCAGCCCGGCAAAAGGTTTTGCCAATAGAGCCGCCAACCATGCCAGTTGTCCTTGATCGACTGCCCCCATCTGCTGACCCGTCGGGCTAAATTGGTTGGAATTGAGGGCAATCAGTTGCAGGTTGTCTGCGAGCAGGGCTTGATAGTAATGCTTGGCGCCCTTGCCATAGCCCGCATGGGGATACCACTGCGGAAAGTCAGCCCAGCCAATACGCTTGTGATCTCCTAGCGGCAGAGGCACATCGTGATTCCCCGGAATCACATAGCAGGGAATGGGCAGGGTTTGCAGATAGGTGCTAAGCCAGCGATGGTTAAGGATTTCGCCATCCCGCGTCAGGTCACCGGGAATCAATAGGGCGTCAATGCCTAACTCTAGGAGATGGGCAACGGCAGCTTCAAAGGCAGGGATACTGACTTCGTAGAGAAAAATGGGGGGATAATCTGTCGGAATTGTCTCCGGCAGGGCGATGTGGGGATCACTGATAATGCCGAGTCGCACCGCCATCGCTATTTCCTAGTGGCGGAAGTGTCGCCGGTTGGTAAAGACCATGGCAATTCCCGCTTCATTGGCTGCTTGGATAGACTCATTATCCCGCAAACTGCCCCCCGGTTGAATAATGGCGGCAATACCAGCAAGGGCAGCGGCTTGCACGGAATCGGCAAAGGGGAAAAAGCCATCACTGGCCAGCACAGCGCCGCGGGCAGCCTCACCGGCCTCCCTGAGGGCAATGTGTACAGCACCCACCCGATTCATTTGACCGGCGCCAATGCCGCGGGTCTGGCGATCGCGACTGACCACAATGGCATTGGACTTAACGTGTTTCACCACTTTCCAGGCAAAGATCAGTTCCGCCATCAACTCTGGACGAGGGGCGGTGGCGGTGACCACTTGCCACGCCTCTGGATCAATGGGGACGGGGTGAATATCTTGGACAAGAAAGCCGCCAGCAATGGTTTGAATCGCCGTGGTGGGAGCCGTATGCAATTCAGGTAAGGTGAGAACCCGCATCTTGGGCTTGGTTTTCAGGATCGGCAGTGCCGCTTCCTCACAGGCGGGAGCCACCACACACTCTAAAAAGGTACGGGTCAGGGCTTCAGCGGTAGCCACATCCAAGGGGCGATTGAGAGCAACAATGCCGCCAAAGGCAGAGACCCTATCGGCAGCCAAGGCGCGCTCGTAGGCCTCCACAAGGGTTTTGCCCTCAGCCACGCCACAGGGATTCGTGTGTTTGATAATGACGGCAGTGGGGGCACCCTCCCCTAAAAATTCACTGATCACCGCCCGTGCCGCTTCTAGATCCAGCAGGTTGTTGTAGCTAAGTTCTTTGCCCTGAAGCAGGTCGGCGGCTGCCCAACCAGTGGGGTGTGCCCCACTCATGTACCAAGCAGCCCGTTGATGGGGGTTTTCGCCATAGCGCAGGACTTGTTTTTGCTGCCCCGTCAGGTGGAAGACCGGCGGCAGAATTTCTGGTTCAGTACCAGGGGACGTGATTTCTTGGAGATACTCGGCGATCGCCTGATCGTAACTGGCCGTCAGCGCAAACGCCCGCTGGGCACAGGCAAGGCGAAAAGCAGGTTGAGCTTCCCCGTGTAATCGTAATTCCTGAAGGTAAGTTTCATACTGGCTGGGATCCACCAATACTGTCACATGGGCATGGTTTTTGGCAGCAGCGCGAATCAGCGTCGGCCCACCAATATCAATTTGCTCGATCGCCTGGGCAAGGGTCACGTTGGGCTGGGCAATTGTTTCGGCAAAGGGATAGAGATTGACAACCACCAGATCAATCGGATGAATCCCTTGGGCTTGCAGATCAGCCTCGTCTTCGGGGCGATCGCGCCGTGCCAAAATACCGCCGTGAATTTTGGGATGCAGGGTCTTGACCCGCCCACCAAGGATTTCCGGTGCCCCTGTGTACTCCGAGACCGTTGTCACGGGAATCCCCGCTGCCTGTAAGGTCTTTGCGGTGCCACCACTACTCAGGAGCGTAAAGCCAAACTCCTGCACCAAGGCCGTAGCCAACGCCACCAGTCCCTGCTTATTGCTGGTGCTGAGTAAGGCAATTCGCCCCATGCCTGCAATCCTCCTAGGCGACTAAGAACACCTATTTTAGCGGTTTTAGCGGAACATACTGCTCACAGAGCTATCTTCATGAATGCGCCAAATGGTTTCGCCGAGAATACTCGCCACCGACAGCACCGTGAGTTGGGGAAAGCGTTGCGTCTCCGGTACAGGAATCGTGTTGGTGACAATCACCTCTTCAAAATCGCCCCCTTGGAGTCGCTCAATCGCTGGCGGTGAAAAAACCGCATGGGTGGCACAGGCATAGACTTCCTTGGCACCTTCCCGCCGCAGTAACCGTGCTCCTTCTAAAATCGTGCCGGCTGTATCAATCATGTCATCCACGAGCACCGCTGTCTTGCCCTTAACATCCCCCACCACGTTCATCACTTCGGCCACATTGTGGGCTTGGCGTCGTTTATCAATAATGGCGAGGGGCGCATCATCAAGCTTATTGGCAAAGGCACGGGCACGAGCCACCCCACCCACGTCGGGGGACACCACCACAATATCCTCAAGATTTTTGCTGCGCAGGTAGTCAAGGAGTACGGGTGAACCATAGACATGATCCACGGGAATGTCAAAGTAGCCTTGAATTTGCGCTGAGTGCAGATCCATGGCCAAAACGCGACTCGCTCCCGCTTGCGTAATCAGGTTGGCTACTAGTTTGGCGGTAATGGACTCGCGGCCAGCGGTCTTGCGATCGGCACGGGCATAGCCATAGTAGGGAATCACCGCAGTCACTTGGCGGGCTGAAGCGCGGCGGCAGGCATCCACCATGATCAGCAGTTCCATCAGGTGGTCATTGACGGGTCGGCAACAGGGCTGGATCAGATAGACATCACAACCGCGAATGGATTCTTGAATCTGCACGTACAGCTCGCCATCAGCAAATCGCTTGCGCACCATTGGGCCGAGATCAATACCGAGGTAGCGGGCAATTTCCTGAGCAAGGGCAGTGTTGGCAGAACCCGAAAACAGCTTTAGACGACTATGATCAGAAATGTGAGAGGGGGTAGTCGTGGGCAATGGCGCAGTGTGAATCACAGCATCTCCCCAAGATGGCGTGCGTTTTGACTTTGATCTTATCATTTCCAATTTTGGGAGCCACTACCCTAGGATTGAATTTATAGAAAGATGAATTTTGAGGTCATCAGCTTTGCCAATGGCGCGATCGCAATTCCCACGATTGGGGGATGTTTTTTTGTCACCGATAGGGGTCGCTTGGTTATTCCTTTTACCTGCACTTTTGTTTCTGACAATTTTTGTTTTTTTGCCGATTTTGTACCTTGTCTATCTTAGTTTTACGACGGGGAGTTTTAGTCAAGAAGGGGTGCGTTGGGTTGGGCTGCAAAATTATCAGCAATTGCTCCTGAGTCCAGACTTTTGGCAAGTGATTGGCAATACCCTCTATTTCACAGGGGCAACGGTGCTACCGACGATTGTGCTGCCCTTACTCTTGGCGGTGGGTCTTAACCAAGGGATCAGGGGACGGGATCTGCTGCGCACGGCCTACTTTTTACCAACAATGACCTCGATTGTGGCGGCGGGTTTAGGGTTTCGTTGGCTGTTTCAAACCGATGGCCCGGTGAATCAACTGGTGCAAACCTTGGGGGGACAACCGATTGCTTGGCTGAGTGATCCCGCTTGGGCAATGCCAGTGCTGATTTTGCTCAGTAGCTGGAAGCAATTGGGGTTTAATTTAGTGGTCTTTTTAGCGGGGTTGCAAACGATTCCCCGCGATCGCTATGAGGCGGCACTTCTCGATGGTGCCAATGCTTGGCAACAGTTTCGCTACGTTACGCTGCCGGGGTTGCGACCCACCTTAATTTTGGTGTTTGTCACAACAACGATTTTCACATTGCGCAGTTTTGAACAGGTCTATGTGGTGACCGGTGGCGGCCCCTTAGATACAACAAACCTGCTGGTATTTTATATTTACCAACAGGCCTTCGCGTTATTTGACTTTGGCTATGCCGCTGCGGCAGCAACGGTTCTTTTGGGAGTCACCTTTGGACTGATCTGGCTACAATTGCGTACGCGCCAAGACCCCAATCTCTAGAGAGAGGAGCCAAGACCAGCGTAGGCACCGTAGAAAAACAGCCCGACAATGACAATCACTCCCATGCCGGCCACCGTGGCCACAACCCAGAGGGGAATGCGTCCGCCTTCAGACAACATGATCAATTCCTCCTAAGCAGATTCAGTTATAGAGAAGAAATTTAGTTAAAGAAGTAGCTTGAAAAGAGCAACGCAAGGACGAAGATCAGCAGCAACCCTAGGTACAGGGATGTGCGATTCAGTTCGACCGGCTGACGGTTGGGATTCGGTTCCATGGCTGCACCTTCCTAACGTTGGATAAACTGCATTGCCGCGATCGCCCCGAGGAAGAAAATCGTGGGCACAGCAAGGGTGTGAACGGCCACCCAGCGGACCGTAAAAATTGGGTAAGAAACGGGTTCTTGATTGGGGGTATTACTGGTCATGGCAATCCTACTTCACCTGTTCTAAGAAGGTTTCAACTTGTTGTTTAGCTTGAAAGCGATCGGTCACAAGAGGAATCGACCGCTGTTCCTGAGCATAGTAGCTATCGGGGCGTGGTGTGCCAAACACATCATAGGCCAAACCGGTGCTGACAAAGAGCCAGCCAGCAATGAACAACGCCGGAATGGTGATGCTATGAATCACCCAATAACGGACACTGGTAATAATGTCGGAAAATGGTCGTTCTCCTGTCGTTCCAGCCACGTTGCGATGCCTCCAAAGTGTCTAATGTTAAAAAAAGGAAACGGTACTATCTATCATACAGCCTTTTTTCACAACGATTGAGTCGCATAAATAAGAACTGCAAGCCCCCTCTACAGCGCTAAAACTTGGGTCTATAGGCCTAAAGTCCAGCCTTGGCCAAATCGGTGAGCACTTCTGCAGCACTCTGGTAGCGATCGCGAAAGTTATACTTGATCATTTTATTGATAATGGCAACAAACTGCGGCGAAAGATGCCGTCCCGGCTGCCAAATCATATCACCCGTGTTGCGATCAGAGGGCAAATCCATCGGGGCGAGTCCCGTCAGACCTTCAACAATAACCATGCCCAAAGAGTAAATATCACTGGCAATCACCGGTCGTCCTGCCATTTGCTCGCTAGGGGCATAGCCACGGGTACCAATGGAGATCGTATATTTGCCGTGCTGGAGCAAATCCTCGGGCTGGACATGGCGTACCGCCCCAAAGTCAATCAAAAACAGTTGTTGATCACTGCGGCGGCGCATGATATTAGCAGGCTTAATGTCGCGATGCACCACCCCAAACTGATGCACATACTGCAAAATTTCCAGAATACTCTTGAGAATGGTGAGGGCTTCGGCTTGGGAGAGGGTAATTTTCTTTGCAAACTCCTCCTTGAGGGATTCCCCATCCACATACTCTTGGGTGAGATAGAAATATCCCCCCTCTTCAAAGTAAGCCAGTAATCGAGGGATACGCTCGTGTTGACCCAATTGGGCTAAGGTTTCTGCTTCCCGCTGAAAGAGGCGACGGGCAATAGCCAAAAAACGCTCATCCTTACGGGAGGGCACCAACTGCTTGACCACGCAGATCGGATGATCTGGCAGATGTAAATCCGCAGCCAAGAACGTGCGCCCAAATCCCCCTTCGCCTAGTTGACTGAGGACACGGTAGCGTCCCCCCACAGTTTGTGGTAAGGGTTCACTGGGTTCTTCGCTGATGTCAGAAATGACGGTGGTTTTGGGTTGGGTGCCGCTCGGTGTTTGTGTCTCTGTGGTTGGGGGGGGCGGCGAGGGGACTGTCGTGGTGGGAATCACCTCTGGCCGCTGGGTGGCATCCACAGGCGCCGCGGTTAAGGGGTCAGGGTTGGATGGCTGGGTTGCTGGTAGGTCTCCCTTGGGGGTGGCTGGGATTGACAATTGGGTTTCGGGCAAATCTGCGCTGGTTGTAAATTGGGTGGGTGGAGTTGAGGTGATGTCCAGTGGTGTTTCAGGGGTCTCCCCATCGGGAGTTGAGGTGACTTCTGCTAGACTCACGGCCTCAGGTACTGATAGTTGGGTTTCAGGCAAGTCCACACTGGTTGCAAATTGGGTTGAGGGCATCGAGGTCAGTTCTGGGGTAGTTAGTGGCTCAGGTAGGGTGAGTTGCGTTTCGGGTAAGTCAGGGCGCAGTGTCGAGGGGATCTCTGAGGGAACTGTTGGCTGCGGGGTAGGAACCACCCTCTGGGTTTCAGGAAGCTCAACATGGGTAGGTTCAGGAGCAGTTGTGGGAGTTTCTGGCAATTCGGTGGCGGCAGTGGCAGCGTCCTCAGGGTGAACCACTAAGAAGGTTTCCCTCTCAGTGATGGATTGTGGTGGTGTCTCGCGGATCTCTGTGGGGGGAATTTGATCAACGACGGAGGTGAGGAGGGTGGGTGCCGTGTGGGGTTTATCTCCAAGGGGTGGGGTGGGTTCGATGGGGGTAAAGGAAATTGCTGTTTCCGGTTGCAGCACCGTTGCATTGGCATCCGTCTCTAGGCGAGAGACTTCTGTTGGCGAGGTTTCGGGGATTTCCAGAATGGGGGCTGATTCAGGTGTGGTTGATTGACTGATGCCTTCAGTCATTAACTCCAAGGGAGTTGCTGAGCGGCTACTGGGGACAGCCGTCGGTGTAGAGGGGGTAGGGGTGGATTCTCTAGGACTGAAGGCACGATAGCCCAGCATCAAAACCGCCGCACTGCCAAAGCCAACCAGAGGCGCCACCAGCGGAAGCCAACTCCCCTGTAAAAAGAGGAGGAATGTCAGGCCACTGAGACCCAGTCCCCCAGCAACCAACAGTGGCACAATCACCCAGCGCTGTCCCTTGGCGATGATCAGGGCACCAAGGCCAGACCAAGCCAGAATCCAAAGGGCGATCGCCTCCTGTGGCCATGTACCAATTGGAAAACGGTTATCCAGAGCCGCTGCTAGCAAATCTTCAAGGATCGCTGCTTGAACCACAACACCGGGGGTGAGGCGGTTGGTTTGCCCCGGCAGGGTAATCGGAATCAAAAACTTATCGTTACTACTACTGCCAGTGAGGCCAATGAGGACGGCGCGATCGCGCACCTTAGAGGGCAGCACTTGACCTGTCAGCACTTCGCTCAGGGTGACGGTTTCATAGGGCTGGGTTGGGTGGGCGTAGTTGATGAGGATTTGAAACCCCGCGGCATCTAGGTTGTTGTAGCCCCCCCAGTTGCTGGTTAAGGCCTGAAAGCGAGCCGTTCCTAAGTCAAGGCGGTTCTCAGTCACAGCTTGGGGATGAGTCCCCAGAAAAACACGCGCCAAGGCAAGGGCAAAGGATTGAGGGGTGGAGCAGCGATCGCTGGCTTCGGGTTGAGTTGCCAAAATCGCCCGCCGCACCACGCCATCCTCATCAATGGGAATGTCCGCAAATCCCACCTGATCATTTAGCAGTCCAGCGGGAGGGGCAATTCCGGCATCCGTTTCGCCCCCCACTTTACAGACAATAACGGTGTTGGGCTGGGTCATCATCACCCGTCCGAGGGAGGGCAGCACATCGGTTGGCGGCTTGAAGCGATCGGACACCGGAAAATCGCGAAAAATGTCAATGCCAATGACCTTGGGTTGGTACTCCTGCAATTCGTTGACGGCCTGAATGAGCACTTCGTCAGGAATTGGGTACTGCTTGAGGGTTTGAATATCAGCCTCGGTAATCTCAACAATCAGCAGTCGCTGGGACGTGGCCGGTGTCGATCGCCAGCGCAGCCATTGGTCATAGACTCTTAATTCCAACGGTTCCAGCAGGCCACCCACTCGCAGCGCAAGGACACCCACGGTGGCGATCGCCGTGGCAATGGCCGCCGGTAGAGCGCGTTTAAGATAATCAGGGATGGAGACAGGGATCATGGCACAAATTGGGGCTGTTCTGCTGAGGCTGAAAGATGCTAAGAGCAGTTTCGCTTCTATCCTGACCTACACCACGGGCGATCGGCAAATTTACGAGGACAACTTTTAACATCCTGCCCACTCCAGAGGGCAACATGATCCCCCTAGGTGGCGGAAGGTGAAACGACTATAATCATTGAGGTGATTGCTGAGCACAACAAGCGCTATGACGGAAACCCCCGATTCAACGACGACTTCAACATTCCCAGAAAGTACAACGGCAGCCGCACGGCAACTGCTGGGCATGAAGGGTGCCAAAAGCGGCGAGACCAATATCTGGAAAATTCGCCTGCAACTAATGAAGCCGATTACATGGATCCCCCTCCTTTGGGGCGTGGTCTGTGGTGCAGCCTCGTCGGGGGGATTTACCTGGAGTCTGGAGGATGTGCTCAAGGCAGCGACCTGTATGCTGCTGTCGGGGCCTTTGATGGCGGGCTATACGCAAACGCTCAACGATTACTACGATCGCGAGATTGATGCGATTAACGAACCCTACCGTCCCATTCCTTCAGGGGCGATTTCCCTTAACCAAGTGCGGGCGCAGATTATCTTCCTCGTTGTCGCAGGTTTGGGTCTAGCTGTTCTACTCGATCTATGGGCTGGCCATCCCACGTTCCCTGTGACCAAAATTGCTTTGCTGGGAGGCTTTTTGGCGTATATTTATTCCGCACCGCCCCTGAAGCTGAAAAAGAATGGTTGGCTGGGGAATTATGCCCTAGGGGCCAGCTACATTGCTTTACCGTGGTGGGCAGGTCACGCCCTTTTTGGCGAATTGACACCGACGATTGTGATCTTGACGTTGATTTACAGTTTGGCGGGCTTGGGTATTGCCATTGTCAATGACTTCAAAAGCGTTGAGGGCGATCGCCAACTCGGCTTGGCTTCCTTGCCGGTGATGTTTGGCGTTACTACCGCCGCATGGATTTGTGTTCTGATGATTGACATTTTCCAGTTGGCAATAGCTGGTTACCTGATGGCGATCCATGCCAATCTTTATGCAGTGCTGCTGATTTTGCTGATTATTCCCCAAATTGTCTTTCAGGATATGTACTTCCTGCGAGATCCCTTGAAAAACGATGTGAAGTACCAAGCCAGTGCTCAGCCCTTTCTCGTCTTAGGGATGCTAGTGGTGGGTCTAGCCCTTGGACATACGCTGGGGTAGTTGAGGGGCATGGCGACATCCCTAATCTTCAAGGTAGAACAGGGGGGCGATCGCCTCGATACGTTTCTTGCACAGCAGCATCCTGAACTCTCGCGATCGCGCTGGCAGCAGCTGATCCAACAGGGACATGTGCGTATGAATGGCCAAGTGTGCGATCGCAAAAATCAGCCCCTCAGTGGTGGGGAGGTACTAGAGGTGGTGCTCCCTGAGCCAGAGCCATTGGATTTAATCCCTGAATCCCTACCCCTGAGTATTCTCTATGAGGATGATGAGTTACTAATTCTCAATAAACCCGTGGATCTAGTGGTGCATCCTGCCCCCGGTCATCGCCACGGCACCTTGGTTCATGGTCTGTTAGCCCATTGCCCTGAGTTGACAGGCATTGGCGGTGTCCAGCGACCGGGGATTGTGCATCGCCTAGACAAAGACACCTCCGGGGTGATGGTTGTTGCCAAAACGGAGTTTGCCCTACACCATCTGCAACAGCAATTGAAAGCACGGCAAATGCAGCGCCACTACCTTGGTGTTGTCTATGGTCAACCCCCTGAGGACACTGGAACCGTCATTGCGCCCATTGGTCGTCACCCGGTAGATCGCAAAAAGATGGCGGTGGTGCCCCCTGAAAAAGGCCGCACAGCAATTACCCACTGGTACGTGCAGGAGCGCTTTCGCCACTGTGCCCTTGTGGAGTTTCGCCTTGAAACCGGTCGCACCCATCAAATCCGCGTTCATGCTGCTCACCTTGGTTGGCCGCTGTTGGGGGATCCTGTCTATGGCCGCGGTGCACCGCTAAAAGTAAAACTGCCCGGCCAAGCGCTCCATGCCTATCGCTTACAGTTGCAGCATCCACGTACAGGTGAGGAGATCGTGGCGATCGCCCCTCTGCCAGAGCATTGGCAAAAACTACTGCGACTACTGCGCCAGAATAACACTTCGTGACCCGCTGCTTTCACCACTGCCTGAATCGCCCTTTTCGGATGAATTGGTGCATTATCCATCATCAACAACGATCCCTAACGCCGGCAAACAGTATTGACTCAGCCGAATACTGTGATGGCAAACGTGGTCATGGTGTCTGACCACCTTGCTGTGTGATTACGGAAAGGTTGGGTATATTCTGGAAGTCTTTCTCGTTATGAGTAACGAGCGGCACCTAATAGCACAGCGCACAAGCAGCGATCCAAGCATCGGCAAAGGAAATCGGCTTACCGATACGCTTTCGTCCTGCAACAATCTCGCCGTACCTTTTTGCGATTTCGTAGTCATAAGGAATCACCACAAAGTTACGGAGCACGCTCTCAAGCTTCTTTCGCTTCTGCTCTCCCCACCCAGCGTATTCTGCCCCTGCCCAAAGTTCGCCAACAGTGATGAAGGAAATCGCCAAGGTTGTGCCGAAGAGATGATTCTCATAAAGCCTCGCCTCTGGCGCACCTTTCATGATGTACGAGAGAATGTTAGTATCCAAGAGCAGATAGGCGGATGTCACGAGCCATGCCTCCCGATGACATTGCCTTGTCGCAATTCTTGAATGAACTCCTCAAAGCCATCGTTGCGTTCGCCGGGCCAAGTGCCATATAAAGTAGCAAGATTAGCTACAGGCTGGACGCCCTGCATTTGGGCAAGTTCTTCCAGTGTCCTTGAAGTCCAGAAATCATAAACTTCTGCTGGAGCGAGCGGAATTTCCTCTATCGCCTCCGTGAGTTCCTCTAAAGGTTCGATGTCGTGGATACGCACTCGGTTAATCTTGCCGGTCTCAGGATCGCTGAGTGCTTCACCGATTATGCGGACGCGACGCAGAAGATTCTCAAGTACCTCTTCCTTTTGCTCCTCGTCGAACACGCATACGACTGGATCACCAACAGGAGGATGAACCCGTAACCGCATACCTTCTTCTTTGAAGTCCGCCATAAGCAAGCGGTCTTCAATGGTGGTGAGGTGAGTTTTGGGTCCCTGAATCCGCTGCTGGATTACCTGGAACGCTTGGGGGGTGTACTGAACCCGTAGCGGACTTGGACGATGATTGAGTTCAAAAGTTATTGAATATACTTCTTTCTGGAAAAGCCTGCCGACATCACGCCATGCAAGTAAGACTCCCCGATCAAATCCACGAGGAAGGACATCAGCCGGCTCTTGGACTTCGCGTATGCCTGTAAGAGCAGTCTCTAAGATGTGAAGTAAAAAATCCTCTTCGGGGAACAAGCTTGGTTCAGCTCGCCTGTCGAAGCGGAGTAGGGTTGATGGGCTTCCGTGGTTAATCTCAATAAGGTCTAATTCCAGAAGCTGCTTGAGCTGTTTCGACTTGGGTCCTTTGCGAATACTATCGGTTTCGCCTAAGAGCACTTGGCCGGTGCGGTAAAAGACTTTTTGAAGGCTCGACAAAAGCTCTGAAAGCTGTGAAACAGCTATTCGACCTGAGCGGACAAACCTGCCTTCTAAAATCAGGGTCAATAGTGAAGTTTTCCCGTTCATGGTGCGCACCTCCTCATGACTAGGCTAATTTATTAAGCATTTATCATTAAGCATTTATCGAGCGTTGTGAACTGCTGACAAAATTATTTCCCGATACCATCGCCAGAAGCTGGCGCAGGTCTTCAGTATATTTCCTCCTCTAGCTCCAGCAGGCGATTGATGAGCACCTCCGGCTTTTCGTGCTCGACGGCCTCGGCTTGGTGCCGGCAGTAGCGGCGTGCGGTCAGGTTGTCGTCGACGCGCGAATCTGGTCTATCGTTGCCCACGACGCCGTTGGGCAGGCTGATGACCGCTAGGATCTCGAACTGTTCCACAAGCTTGCAGCAGATATGGCGCAGCATCTTCTTGGAGTCAAATGGAGTCAAACAGCAGCCCTTCCTTGAGTACCACAGCGGCGCGCTCAGCGGGGCGCAGGGCATTCATCATGTGCTGGATAAAGAGCGTCTCATAGAGCTTGATGTGGTATTCGAACTGCGCCAGCAAGCGCTCAATTCTGAATCAATCCCTCTAAATGCTTACTTCGGGCAGGGATGAGGGGCAGTTTCCGCGACGGAGGACGGTATCATACAAGCCGATGCCTTCCCCTTCATGCTTATTGATCCCTGTATAGGCCAAGCTCGGGTCTTCATATCTTTTGAACTTATACACCGCATCGTTCATCAGAGCACTGTTGAATACCCCCAAGCTGACGAGCAGTTCAAAGTCTTTGACCGTCAACCCTGTGACCTTCTTGAACAACCCAGGCTCCAGTTGCGTGATCACATCCCGCAGGGTTCGTTCTCGGTAATCGGTCAGGTACATGAAAATGGGGATGCGGGTGGCAAGTTTGATAAGTTTTTCCTGAATTTGCTTGCGCTTGCTCTTGAATTCCTTTTCTTCTTCCGTGAGCTGCTTTTTCTCTTGAGAGGAAAGTTTCTGGTCATTTGCCTCTTTCTTCGCCTTCTTGACCGCTTCAGATTTGTTGATGATGGTTTCGATCTCCTGATTGAGATTGCGAAACCCCTCGATGCGCATGAGAGCCTGCATCGCCTCTTTATTGTTCATCAACCGCCGCAGGGTGTCGTCGTCCACGTTCACCAGTAGCGCGCTTTCCCAGCGGCGGGCCAACAGGGTTGCCGTGGTACCGGCCATCGCCATATCGAGCACACCGGCGGCGTCAATCTGCCTCATGGAACTGCCGTCGTAGGCCAACACCGGCAAAAATTGGATAAATTCTGCCACCTTCTTTTCTGGGTCTTCCCCGTTGACGTTGAGGCGGCAACTGTAGTCGGCAATCTGGCGCAAGGCCCGATCCGGTGCAAAATCGAAGACGTAGCACTCCTCTTTGAGGATCAGCTCCTCATTGGGCGAAACACCGTCGGGATTATTGAGGGTCCAAGGGCTTTGCACGCGAAAGGCGGCCTGAAAGTAGGTCTCCGGGCTGGAGGTGTTGCGCAGCATGAAAATACCCGTCCAGGGGCGCACCGTCACGCCGGTGGTGAGCTTGCCGCAGGTGAGGGTGATGGTTTTGCTCTTCAGCGGATCGTCCATTGCCTCCAGAACTGGCCGTAACGCATTGACCCCAATACCCGCGGCTGCACCGGCAGCAACGATGACTTTGTAATCTTGGTAGAATTTATTTTGGCTCTTTGCCAGCAGATTTTGCATAGCGTAGCAAGAGGCAACGCTGGGCAAGAACCACAGGGTATGCGAGAGCACATTCAACAGCCGCACATCCGAGAAAGGCAGCGGCGGTTTCTGCGCACCCAGTTTTAAGTTGTCTCCACTCGTGGGGAGATAGGCGCCCCGAATCAGATCGAGCCACTTCTGGACTTCCTCTTCATACTTGAACCGCGCCTGCTCGCCGACGCCTTCTGCCGAGAAGAAGACATTTAGGTCGAACTCGTTAAACTCGCCCTTCATCGCCACGTCGCGGATGGCATCTGGCAGTTGATAGGTCAAAAGCACCATACGTGGCAAAGCGCGATAGGGGTTGTCTTCGGAAGACCCTTGCCATTCGGCTTTGGCTCGCTGTTCGTCGGAATAGGTCCAGTTGTAGATCTGCTCTTCGATGAATTCGCCGGTGGCAATGGCTCGGAACGGTGTGCCGGAAAGATACAGATAGTGATCCGCGGTGATGGGCAAAATGTCTTCATCAAAGTAGTCGATGGCTTCACCTTCCGCCGCTTTTCTTTCCTGTTCGTCTTCGGATTCAAAAAGGTCTTTAGCTTTCTCCCGCCAAGCGCCGAAGTGATATTCATCGAACATCACGCAGTCCCAGTGTGTGGTATGCACCCATTCATTCTTGGTTTTAATCCCGCCGGTGCTCGGATTGCGACCCAGATAATCCTGAAAGGAACCGAAGCAGACGATGGGTCTGTTCTTGTCCGCCTGTTCGTAGGTGAGGCCGCCGGGTTTGATGAATTGCCAGCCCTGAAAATCCACGTGACAGCGCAAGTCTTCTTCCCAAGCGCTTTGCACTGCCGGCTTGAAGGTGAGCACCAGCATCTTTTTCCAGCCCATGCGCTTGGCCAGTTGGTAGGCGGCAAAGGTCTTGCCAAAGCGCATCTTGCAGTTCCAGAGGAAATGGGGCGGCTTGTCGCTTTCCCGGCGGCAGGTCTGGAAATAGGCGACGGTTTTTTGAATCGCGGCTTCCTGCTCGGGACGCAAGCCGAAACTCAGCGATCGCTGCTCCTCAAAGAGTTGCCCATGCCGTACGGCGTTGATGGCCGCTTTGACCTGCTCCACGGTGCAGCGGAACCACTCGCCGCCGGCCTGCTGAACGCCATTGATGCGCAACATGCGGTGCACATCGTGGTCGGTGAACCCCGTGCCGTCGTTGCGAATGGCCGGCTCCTCCAGCACGATGCGATAGGGCTTCTCGCCAGGACGGAGCGTGGGATACTGCTGCGCCACCCGCTCCTGCACGCTCTTCGTGGTGTAGCCGATCTTGAGCAGACCCGCATACTGCGGGTTGGTGTCCTCGTAGGCGTAGATTTTCGGCTCGATTTTGGGTCGGGGCGGGAAAAAATCTTTTGTCATGGTTTCATCTTAGCAATTCTCATTCCAAGCACAGCGTACGTCATTTCGACCGAAGCGAGAAATCCTCACACTCTAGGCAAGATTTCTCAGTCGCTGCGCTCCTTCGAAATGACAAGGTCGCCTCGCTCCTTCGAAATGACATGGTCGCTGCGCTCCTGCGCAATGACAAGGGTGTGTTGCGCCATTCGGGCCGTGCGTGCGTCATTTCGAGCGAAGCGAGAAATCGTCATGCCATGATGGGTAGGATTTCTCAGTCGCTGCGCTCCTTCGAAATGACAAGGTTGCTGTGCTCTTTCGAAATGACAAGGTTGCTGTGCTCCTGCGCAATGACAAGGGTGTGTTGCGCCATTCGAGCCGTGCGTGCGTCATTTCGAGCGAAGCGAGAAATCGTCATGCCATGATGGGTAGGATTTCTCAGTCGCTGCGCTCCTTCGAAATGACAAGGTCGCTGCGCTCTTTCGGAATGACATGGTTGCTATTGCTCTTTCGAAATAGCGGTGTTGCCTTGCTCCTTCGGTGTTGCTTCCCATTCCAAACTCAAGTCCTTCCACTCGGGGTTCGTGGTCATAACCAATTGGTTCTTTTTTTCTCGCCGCCATTTTTTGATTTGTTTTTCTCTGGCGATCGCGGCGTAGACGTCAGTTGTGTGCTCGTAATACACAAGTTTGCTCACGTTGTATTTTTTGGTAAAGCCATCCACCAGTTTGTTTTTGTGTTCGTATATTCGGCGTTCAAGGTTGTTTGTCATACCAACATACATGACTTTGTTATTCCAGTTAGTAAGGATGTAGACGTAGAAGTGATAGTCTCTTTTCATGAGCGCTCCTTACTTTGTGATTTCAAGAGAGGTTCATCCTTGTGGGTTCGATCGCAGTGTGCGCATTCGCGCGCCGCAAGTGTCACTTCGAGCGAAGCGAGAAATCGTCATGCCATAATGGGTAGGATTTCTCAGTCGCTGCGCTCCTTCGAAATGACAAGGTCGCCTCGCTCCTTCGAAATGACATAGTCGCTGTGCTCCTGCGCAATGATAAGGGTGTGTTGCGCCATTCGAGCCGTGCGTGCGTCATTTCGAGCGAAGCGAGAAATCGTCATGCCATGATGGGTAGGATTTCTCAGTCGCTTCGCTCCTTCGAAATGACAGCGTCGCTGCGCTCCTGCGAAACGGCGATGTTCCATTCGAGCCGTGCGTGCGTCATTTCGAGCGTAGCAAGTGTCATTTCGAGCGAAGCGAGAAATCCTCATCCCACAATGGGGAGAAGGATTTCTCAGTCGCTCCGCTCCTTCGAAATGACAAGGTCGCTGCGCTCCTGCGAAATGACATGTTCTATTCCTTCCGGCGCAACGGGAAGCAGCTGTCAGGCATCACCAGCCTCCATCGGGCGAATTTTCGACTCGATAAAGGCAATTTCTTCTTCCGTAAGCCCGTATCGCTCGTAGAGCTTTTCGTCGGTCCACTCGGTGTCCATGTCTAGGATGGGGACGAAGGCGTAGGCATCCTTTGTAATGTGATGCGAATACATGAACTGGGATACCAAGAAACGAAAGAGCCGGGTCTTCATATAAGCCACCAAATTTTCAGCCTGCTTTTGAGAATCATAAGCCCCAATCACCAAATACGTTTCTGTGCAGATGGTTCTCGGAGGTAGTATGTCTATTTTGGAGAAAACCCTTCTCCTTCCGTCTGTTCCGGGATTTCCGGCGTGGTCATAGCCCACGTAAGATGTAATAACTTTCCATTTGTCGATCATTTCCACGCCAACGGTTATATCCTCCCTTTTGTACGGTCCTTCGCCATTTTGCCAGCGTAGGGTGATATCGCCAGCTTTTTGTGGTCGAGCATTGGTAGGTAATCCGAAAGGTTTCCTGCTGGACACCTGTTCGCTCATCCTTCTTTCTTTCTTAGCGAGTACTTTTCTCACAATGGACACGGCCTGACTATGGCGGATGAAGGTGGGGAATTCACCGAGTTTCCGTATCGAAACGACCTTCTCCCCTTTATGCACATTGGTCACTTCGCAAGGCCCACGCGCGTCCCGCTCCCAGAGGAAATAACACACACCACCGGCAATATCTACGCCGGGGAAGACCTCTGACGCATCCTCGAAATCCACAAGTTTTCGAATGCAATCATCGCCAAGCATCTCAGCTCGGAAGGAATCCAAGCCCTTGCCGCCTGCAAACCACCTTGAAGGGATAATCATCACAAGGAAACGCGGATTGAGTTTTTTCGCCTGTTTAACAAAGTGGTGATAAATAGGTGAAGCGCTTCTGCCAAATCCTCCATCACTCAACTGATACGGCGGATTGCCGATGATGACATCGAATTTCATGTTAAAAATCTCCTCTGGGTTTTCGGTGTGAATGAATTCATAGGCGTGGGTTTCCAGTTCCTCGCTGCGGGCGTAATTTTCTTCATTGGCGCCGCAGAAGAGGCAGCGGCCGTTTCGCCAAGTGTGTTCGGTGCGCCGGTAGCGGATGTTGCCTTCTTCGGTGTTAAAGGCGGTGCAAATGGAGTATTTGCCGTTGGCGGTCTTGGAGCAGTAGAGGGTGCGCCGCGCGATGAGCGCCGTCAGCTCGGTAATAGCGATGCCGAAGAGCTGGTTTTTCATGATGTGGTTGATGCGCGCCTGGCGATCGGGGATTTGGGTTTCCAAGCCCTTGTCCAGCCGCTTGGCGATCTCGCGCAAAAACACCCCCGACTTGCAGGCCGGGTCGAGAAAGCGAGCCTCTGGGTTGCGCCAGAGATCAGCCGGCAGCAAATCCAGCATCTGGTTGGCCAGTTGCGGCGGCGTAAAGACCTCGTCGCTGGAGAGGTTGGCCAAGCACAAGAGCACGTCGGGGTTGTGGTCAGCCATCATAGGCATGGGGAACCTCTAGGAAATGCACCGGCGGATAGTCTTTGACCGGTTCAGGGATGAACACCTCCTCGCCGGCATCCGAAAAGAGCGGTAACTCCCGCATCGCTCCCTGGTTCACCAGTTCATGGAAGGCAAAGTCCCGCCGCTTGAGCAGGCTGCCACTCACCAGTGACCACTCTGGGAAAATAATCGGCTGGGGGTTGGCCCCTGCGGTTTTCAAGGTCAGCGCGTCGCCGTGGACGATGTTTTTGCTGAGGATATAGCGCACCGTTTCCCGGCAGGACGCTTTGATCTTGTCTTTGAAAAGCCGCGTGTAGGCTTCGTCAAACACGGCAAACAGGCGTTGCCGGCATTCCGCAGCGTTGTCTTCCAGAATGTCAATCCCGTAGAGCGACGACACGGCCAGGACAGCATAACGCTCGTATTCTAATTGACCCTTGGCGTAGCGCGCTTCGACAACACGAAGTTTCCGGTGCAAAATCTCGATGAGAAAGTTCCCCGTGCCGCAGGCTGGCTCCAGGAAACGCGAGTCAATGCGCTCGGTCTCCTGCTTGACCAGATCGAGCATGGCGTTGACGATGGGCGGCGGTGTCAGAACCTCACCGTAATCCACCACCCGCTGTCTGGATTTTGTCATTGTTCTCATCGCTCGCCAACATGGAAGTCAAACCTCAATTTCGCCCCATGGACAACTGGTCGGCCGGTGGGTCGGTCTGGAAGGGAGGATTAAACGCTCCTTGTTTCGGAAGGATGCGATCGCCCGTTCGGTTTCCTTTGCGAGTGCCATGGTTCATTGCGGTGCTGATTTGGAGTGACAGCCTATACTGACTGCACCCCTCGGTCTAACAAAAAGCATGGTTTGCGTTTCCACTGGAGCTAAGCGGACTCGAACCGCTGACCCCTTCAATGCCATTGAAGTGCTCTACCAACTGAGCTATAGCCCCAAATCAGCAGAATTTTATCATTGCGCAAAATGCTGCCCTTTGTCAACTCCTGCCCCCAAAGTAAGGCTCTGCCTAGGATGGACAGCCATGGTTTCCCCTCGCATCGCCCCTTTGCGCAAAGGCGGTCTCAAGTCCTCAGTGTATAGTGGGTGTGAGTGCTAAGTGGCTAGGACTTTGGGAGTCTCATCGTCCCCCTTGCAGTTGATACGGGTACCAATGAATCGCGATCGCTCCCCCCTCCATCCAACGCTGAAGTATGCGGGCGTACTGCGGCAAGTTTCCCCTGAAGTGGGGCAGTTTTGGCTGTCGCAGGAGGATGTGACCATTATTGGCCGTGATCCCGATACTTGCCATATTGTCCTTGACGCTCACATTTATACGTCTGTTTCCCGCCACCATGCCCAACTCACCTGTCAAAAGCGTGGCAGTATTCCCGTGTGGGCGATCGCTGACCTCGGCAGTGTCAATGGCACCTATGTCAATCAACAGCGAGTGGAAACATCAACTGTGCTCAAGGCGGGCGATCGCATTCAATTGGGGCGCCAAGGGCCTGAATTTGTCCTAGAATATCTTCCCCTCACTGAAGTCGTAAGCACCCAGCCCGATCAACCCCTCACCCTCACCCAACTCCTACCCATTTTTGCCATTCATCCCGACTGGGTACGCAAAGCCTATCTGGTACCGGGGATTGTCACGGTTGTTGCGGTTATCCTCCTTTTTGCCACTGCTGGCTCCCCCGATGCCTTCAAAGTCATCTTGGCGCTCTATTTGGGCAGTGCTGCCTATTACTTCATCTATCAACTCTGTGGCAAACGCAAACCTGCATGGGTTCTACTGGGCACGTTGACGCTGGAAATTTTGATTCTGCAAAGCCCAATTTTGCCAGCGATGATCTATGTCTTTCGCACCGTTTTACCCGGCCAACTGCATCCGCCCCATCCCTCATTTTGGGTGTTATTCAGCCGCAACTTCATTGGTGCCGGGTTAATGGAAGAGCTACTCAAGGCGTTACCCATTATCGTAGCCTATGGCTTAGGGCGATGGCTGCCGAGTCCGTGGAAACAAAAGGTGGGCGTATGGGAACCCCTCGATGGTATTCTCTTGGGAGCGGCTGCCGGCCTCGGTTTTACGTGGACAGAAACCCTTGGGCAGTATGTCCCTAGTATTGCCGGTCAATTTGGTAATTTAGCTGGTCTGCAAGTGCTGATTCCCCGGGTCTTGGGATCCCTAACGGGGCACATGGCCTACACGGGCTACTTGGGCTATTGTGTGGGATTGAGTGTATTGCGCCCCCATCGAGCGCCCTTGATTTTAATGGTTGGCCTAGGTCTAGCGGCCTTTCTGCATGCCCTTTGGAATACGGCTGCCGCCCGTTTTGGTCCGATGGGTTTGGCAGTGGTGGGGATTTTGGCCTATGTATTTCTCACCGCCGCGATTTTGAAAGCGCGTCAACTGTCCCCGACGCGATCGCAAAACTTTGCCACTCGGTTCTATGGTTATCGCTAGGCAGGTGTATAAAATATACTCATTTTGATTCCTTCATCCACTGGCGCGATCGCAACAGCGCAGCGCAACTGTCTCGCCCTTAACTTCGATGATCTAAATGGTTGGCTATCTCATTTCCCTTGGTATCTTTACTGCCACCTTTGCCCTTTTTAGCTTGGGGCTGAATTTGCACTGGGGCTATACGGGGCTAATTAACTTTGGCCATGTTGGCTTTTTGGCCATTGGTTCCTACACCACGATTTTGTTGGGGATTGCTGGCGTCCCCATGTTCTTTGCTGTCCTTGCTGGCGTGGTGCTGGCGATGGGACTGGGCTTTTTAATGGGGATTGCGACGCTGCGGCTGCGGGAAGATTACCTCGCGATTGTGACGATCGGCATGGCGGAAATTGTCCGCTTGATTGCCCTCAATGAGGATTGGCTAACCCGAGGCGGTCGGGGGGTGTATGGGTTTCCGCTGCCCCTTGCTCAGTTCAATCCCAATCTGCTGACCAAACTGGGGATGATTGCTCTTTTTTGGGCTGTGGTGGGGGCGGCTGCATGGCAGTGGTGGCAATGGCTACAGCGGCAGTATGGGCGATCGCATCCCCGCTGGTTACTCCCTAGCTATGCGGCCCTGCTGATAACCGGTACCCTCAACCTTTGGGCAACGTTGCTCCCCTTGAGCTTAGGCCGGGGAATTGCCCTTTTTCCTCTTGGGTTGACACTGGTGACGCTGGGTGGGGCGATCGCCCTTGTGAGCTATTATTGCCATCCAGAAAAACGAGCCGTGGTTCCCATTGCCCTGAATACCTTGGCCGCTGCTTTGGTGGGTCTGGTGGTCAAAGCTCTAACCCTTGGTCTGTGGGCCTTTAGCTACCGCGCTGGGTTGTTGTGGCTGCTGGTATTGGTGCTTGCTTTGGTGGTGTGGCAGTTGGAGCGTTTGATCCGTTCTCCTTGGGGACGGGTGCTCAAAGCCATCCGTGAGGATGAAGAAGTGGCCAAGGCCTTGGGTAAAAATGTCTTTGCCTACAAAATGCAATCCTTCCTTCTGGGGGGGGCGATCGCGGCGGTGGCCGGGTCGTTTTATGCGTGGCAGCTGACCTTTATTAACCCCGACGGCTTTGTATCCCTGATTACATTTCAGGCGTGGACCATTGTGGTTTTGGGGGGCGCAGGCAATAACATGGGTACCCTCCTCGGCGCTGCCCTCTTTTGGGCCTACACTGCCCTGACCCGCTTTATTCCCCTTGATGGCGGTCGCCTAGAGGCCTTGCGGATGATGCTCATTGGCCTTGTCCTCATTATCTTGATGATGTGGCGACCCCAAGGTATTTTGGGCAAAAAGGAGGAACTCAGCCTTGGTCGATGAATCTTCTCTTGCGCCCGTCTCTAGTGGTGTCAGTCAAGTCTTGCCTTCGGATCTCCTAGTGGCCACGGGGCTGTGCAAAAGTTTTGGTGGTATTCGCGCTGTCGATCATGTGGAAATTCGGGTTGCCCGCGGCAGCATCACCGGTCTCATTGGCCCCAATGGTGCGGGCAAAACCACCCTATTCAACCTGTTGTGCAATTTCCTCACCCCCGACCAAGGCCGCGTGATTTTTGATGGTGCCCCCATTAGCCATCTGCCCACCCACCAAGTTGCTCTCCAAGGACTCCTGCGCACCTTCCAAGTGCCCCGTGTGCTCTCGCGCCTCTCGGTTCTCGAAAATATGCTCTTGGCGGCGCCGCTGCAAACAGGGGAGAAATTCTGGAATAGTTGGCTACAACCGCTGCGCATTCGTCAAGAGGAACAAAAGCTGCGGCAACGGGCGTGGGAGATTTTGGAGTCTGTGGGGTTAACCGCTAAGGCCCATGACTACGCTGGCGCCTTGTCGGGAGGGCAACGCAAACTTTTAGAAATGGCACGGGTGATGATGCACCATCCCCGCATGGTGCTCCTCGATGAGCCAGCAGCAGGTGTGAACCCCACCTTGATCCATCAAATTTGTGAGCACATTGTGCGGTGGAACCAACAGGGCGTGACATTTTTGATTATTGAACACAATATGGACGTGGTCATGTCCCTGTGTCAGCACATCTGGGTCTTAGCAGAGGGGAAAAATCTGGCGGATGGTTCCCCCACTGAGATTCAAACCAATCCTGAGGTTCTGACCGCTTACCTCGGACAGTAGTTCCTACTCCCATTAAGGGCTAAGGCTTTGGGGATCGTTGGCATGGCTCTCCACAGCTTTGAATCCTCCCCCTGCGACGCGCATTGGGCCAAAACCGCTAAAAAAGCTAAGGTCGAGGCAAATGGGCAGGCAATAGCGCCGCAAGGATCAGGCTGAGAAATAAAAATGCTGAGCCTGTTTCCAGCAAGGCAACGTTTTTTATGGCTGTGTTTCTGTACCAGTTGGCTTGCCAAACAATGAGACCAAACTTGAGCAGTGCAATGGCAAAGGCCGCCGCTGCCAAGGGGGGCAACCACCTTAGCCACCACAAAAGACCAATGAGGAGAGCGGCAACGCTGTGATAAACCACACCAGGAAGCCAAAAGGCGGTTTTGTGCTTACGCAGCTTCACAGCAAAAATCGCACTGCCAAAGAAAAGGGTATTCAACAGCCATAATCCAACAGACAGGAAAGAGGCCTCTTCAGTGGTGGCCATCTCCGTTAGGGGAGCCACCAAGCAGACCCCTGCAAAGGTGAGTAACTCGTTCCAGATGGCTTTACGCTGACGATAAAACACAGCAATACTATCAATCACAAAAATGGCGATCGCCCCTAGGTAAATCCAAAGTAACCGTGGCACCGCAAGGTAAAGATAAAAAGCAAGGCCAAGGGCAAGGGCACTGTAGACACCTCCCCACACCAGGCAACGGGGTTTCCAACTTCGCCGCTGCTTGATTTGTAGTGTTAAGGGATGCTCCGCCTGAAAGGCACTAAAGGCAGTCACCAGAGCCAGCGTAGTTCTCCAACTCCAGTGCTGCGCTGCTGCTGCCCCCGTGAGAAACGCCACAATCAACATCACATAAACCCCATGTTCTGGGGAGAAGGTGGGCACGTACCAAGGTGTTCCCCTCCTTGCTGCTGATGCAGTTTCCGCAACCGCTGATGACTCTGAGATGGTCATGATTGCATCCTCCACTAAACCAATCCCCCTAGACGAATACCAACACCAAAAATAGTCAACAGAACAGCCAAAACGGTGACCCCCATAATGTGAAACCCCAGCCGGGGCAGTGTTTCTGCTGTCAGCTTGGGCAAAATGAACCAGCGGGCCTGTACAGCGAGGGCAAGGGTTGCCAGCAACAGTCCCAACTTCACGAGAACATATTGGGAGACCACAGACTGCGGTGGCCAAAATCCCACCCCGCCGGGAAAATAAATGAGGGTTAGGGCAATACCCGTCAGCACCTGCAGCAATAATGCCCCCAGACCCAACCTTTCAAAAGGCTGCTCAAACTGCTGGATGGGCGTTGCATCCTGCTGCCTGAGGGCCTTGGGTAGAACGGTTAGGGCAAGAACAAGGTGCCCGCCCACCCATACAGTTGCGCCGAGGGTATGGAGAATCACCAGGAGTTTGAATAACATCACGACGCACAGGCTAGACGCTTGGCTTCAAGGAGGGCGATCGCCTTGGGAAACAGGAGATTGTTTTCCTTGTGGATATGCTGGTGCAAGTCTTTCTCAAGGCTCAACAACCCTGCCAAAAGCACGCGGTACGTATTGCAGGCCCACTCAGGCGGCGTAAAACCATCGCTAAGGCGACGCAACTGGCTGAGGGCTACGCCCGTCTCTTCATGCTCCCGTTGCATACAATCAATCGCAGCTGGGATCAAGACATCGACTGCCCGATCATAGCTTTTCTCCAGCTGCCGCAGCCTGGGGAACAGAACTTGCTCCTCTTTTTGGAGGTGGGGTTTTAGCTCTGCGGCCAAGGCCACGACGGTTGCGTGCAGTTGCTGGAGACGGGCATCCCGCGAGCCGTGAACGGCTGCCACCTTCTCCGCCTGCGCCTCGAGGCGGGGGAGTTCCCGCTGCAAGTAGGCATGGTGCACTGTTTCAATGTGGTCAACGAGGGCGGTCAGTGAAAGGTCAGCGATCGCCGGCTCAGGAGCAGTTTCTATGGCAGCTTCTAGCTCCTTAAGGAAGGTTTGGGCATCGATGCCCCGCTGGGCACAGGCTTCAGCAAGGGTTTGCCGACCGCCACAACAGTAATCAATCTCTGCCGTCTCAAACAAGGCCGCTAAGGAAGGGTAATCCCGCACAAGGGCACCCACCGTATCCGTCAGTTGTAAAGATGTCATGGTCAGGCCTCCAAATGCAAGGTGGAGAGAGAATCTAGGAGCTAAGGTCGAGGGAGACCGCAACAGTGGGCTGCCGCCAAATCCCCCAGAGGGCGCGTCCTACGCCATAGATGAGCAGTCCGGCACCAACGGCAAAGATGACATCCCCAGGAATCCGCAGCCAGACGGTCCATTCCATCCAGGGGGAGTGAATGACGGCTCCACTGCGGGCATACCAAGTACCGTGGTTAATGGATTGCACCAGCTGATAGAAGCCATTGGGAATCAGACCGAGCACCAGCATGCCCACCAAGCCACCGTTGAGCCACCAAAATGCCCAGTTGAAGGTCTTTTCATCCCAAGCAGTTTCCGGGGTGATTTCCCGCAGCACAAAGAGCATTAAGGCGATCGCCAGCGAGCCGTATACGCCGTAGAGGGCGGCATGGGCATGAATTGGCGTCGTATTCAGTCCTTGGGAATAGTAGAGAACTATCGGTGGATTGATTAGAAAACCAAAAACCCCTGCCCCCAGCAAATTCCAAAAGCAGGTAGCAATGAAAAATCGCAGGGGTAGCCGATAGAACCCTTGGGCTTCTTGGGAAAGCTGCAGCGACTTCAGAACCTCAAACCCAATCAGGGTCAAGGGAACCACTTCCAACGCTGAGGCCACAGCGCCCAAAGCAGTGATCAGAACCGGTGTACCCGCAAAATAGAGGTGATGGAGTGTGCCAATGACACCACTGCCGAGGTAGAGAATGGTGGTCAAGTAAGTGGCCCGCAGAGCTGCGGAGCGCCTTAGGAATCCCAGTTCACTGCACAAGTAGGCGATCGCCACCGTGGCAAAGACCTCAAAGAAGCCCTCTACCCACAGATGAACCACCCACCAGCGCCAATACTCAGCCACACTGAGAGGGGTATGGTTGGTGTACATCAGCCCTGCCCCATAAAAGAGGGGAATGGTAATGGCGCTGTAAAGGAAAAAGTGGTTGAGGCCTGTCTTGCTCCCTTCTGCCTGAAGGGCAGGTCGCAGCGCCCGAAACATCAACCATAACCAAAATACCATGCCACCAATCAGCAAGAGTTGCCAAAGTCGCCCTAGCTCCACATACTCATAGCCCTGATGGCCCAACCAAAAACTCCGGGCACCCAGATAGCCCTGAACGGCTGCCCAAGCTCCCCCAAGGGAACCAAGAACCACTACGGTGAGGGCAATCAGAAGCCCCATGTTTCCCCAAGCCTGAAACTTCGGTTCATGGCGCGCAAAGCGAGGACCAAAGTATAGACCGGCCGCCAGCCAGCAGGTGGCAATCCAAAAGACCGCCAGTTGCACGTGCCATGTCCGTGAGGCAGCGTAGGGGAGATACTGCTGAATTGGCACACCATAAAATCCATCTCCTTCCACGGCATAGTGGGCAGTGACCATGCCCATGAGGATCTGCAGGAGAAACAGACCCATGGCCACCCCAAAGAAAAGGGTAGTCACTTTTTGGCTGGGGGTGGCAAGGCGGATGGCGGGGCGCTCTGTTACCGCTTGAACCGCATCCTCCCCTTGGAGCAGATAGACAACGAGAAAGCCGGCGATCGCAGCAATTAACACGACGACTGAGACAATCGACCAAATGACAAACTGCCCTGGGGGTTGGTTGCCCACCAGTGGATCATGGGGAAAATTCGCCGTGTAGGAAAAGGGCGCCAAAGGACGAGTGGCGACTGCTGCCCAAGCGGTCCAGGCAAAAAAAGCAGTCACATCGCGGATTTGCGCGGGATCAGTAAACCAGTTGCGCGGAATAGAGTGCGCCGCAGCACCTTGGGATAGCAGTGTTTTGTACTGCTCAAAGACGTGGCGCAGTCCTTGGGTTTGAGCACGGGTGAGCGTCAGCACTCCTGTTTCAGGATTGTAACGGTTGGGCTTAAATTGCTCTTGCACTTGCACCTGTAGTTGAGCCCGCTCAGAGGCAGAGAGTGCCTCCCAATCTGCTTGGCTAAAGCTCGCATCGCCGCGGTAGAGAATTCCAGCCGTGGCTAGACCCCAGCGGTGCAGCACATCCGCTGTCCAGTCTGGAGCCAGATAACTGCCATGACCCCAGATGCTGCCAATGTGCTGGCCGCCCCGTGCCAAATACAGTTCTTGACCTCGCTGTATGTTCTCACGGCTAAAAAGCACCTCCTGTTGGGGCGAGACAATCGTTGTCGGTATCGGCGGGGCATGCCGGTAAATAACGGCGCCTGCTGTCAGCAGCACACTAAAGGTAATGACACAGACCAGCACTAACCAAGCGGGCAGCCGCAAGTGCCACCCTCGCTCTAGGTGAGCTGCTTGAGTAATATTGAAGGGGACGTTTGCCATAGACACTTCCTCTCGGCAGCTATTGAGACTTAAGGTAGCTGCGGCTTGGGGGGTAGCGCCTTGACTTAGGTCAAAAGGAACCTTGAGAAATATTTAACTTTTACGGTGGGTCATGAAAGCGGGTATTGAGGAATGTCTGCGCCAGTCACCAATGTTTAGTGAACTTTCGCCACCCCAGCTAGGGCGGTTGGTTGCAATTGCACAGTTACAGATTTGGCAACGGCAGCAAATCATTTTTAGAAAAGGCGATGCCGCTGCGGGGTTTTTTGTTGTGAAAACCGGGCGGGTCAAGGTCTTTAATCTTTCAGCGGCAGGGAAGGAGCAAATCCTAAATATCTTTGAACCGGGCGACAGCTTTGCGGAGGTGGTGGCCTTCGATAACCAGCCCTATCCTGCCTCGGCAGAAGCAATTGAATACGTTGAACTGATCTTTTTGCCGCGGTTCGCCTTTTTGAATTTACTCCACCAAGATGCGGATCTAACTGTTCGTTTGCTAGCTAGCTTTGCTAAGCATCTGCGTCATTTGGTGAGTCTTATAGAAGACCTTTCCTTTAGACAGGTGCCCCAACGCCTAGCAGCCTATTTGTTGCAACGATTGGCCACTAGCGATCGCCCAGATAGCATTACCCTAGATTTGAAAAAAACAGAGCTGGCCGCTTTGCTAGGCACTATTCCTGCAACGCTGTCGCGGGCGTTTTACGACCTGAATACCCAAGGCATTCTGAGGGTAGAGGGCAATGAGATTACCATCTGCGATCGCCAGCGGCTACAAAGATTGAGTGAAGAATAGTCCAGCTTTTTCCCCAAGGCTCAACAGGCTCAAAACTTTCAGAAACAATTTTGGGGAGCGATGAAGGGGCTCAGTATTGAACAGCACCAGAACTAGACCTAGGTATAGCTGCGAATTGCGGCCAACGGCGGACAGCGCTGCTGATCCAATTGCTGCAGGTATTGGCGATGCTGGTAGTAGTCACGGCGCAGTTGGGCAAGCACTTGCAGTCGCTCTGGCGCCACACCGGGGATGTCGTCAATCGCAGGTTCGTTGTCGGTGAGCAGGCGATCCAAATACTGGCGCAGGGCTTCGCTGGCAAGGGATTCACTTAAAATCAGCGCGACAGTTTCCTGCCAAGCCCGGAGAATATAGCGACATCGCTTTTCAACAGCAATGCGCTCAAGGGCTGCTGCCGCTGCTTGGATCACGAGTTCAGGACGATCCAGACTCACGGCAGTCGTTTCATCCAAATGGAGTAGTGGAGTAATGAGGGCGGCCTCCTCTGCCTCATCGAGGCGATCAAAAAGGTGCGTGACCAAATCTAAATCCGTGAGTTGGGTTCCTGTTTCCGTGGGCGAATGAAGGAGCCACTCAGTGGTATAGGGATCATCGGGCGCTGGCAGACCGGCACAGTACGCTTCTTCAATGGCCAAGATCTGCCGCCACAGCCAACGATGGTGGGAGAGGCTAAATTCAATGTCCCGCGCTTGCAGGGCTTGGCGAATCAGGGGACGATAGTCGCCGCAGTGGAGGTAGAGGCGTAGCAGTTGTTCTTCCGCCGCTTGACGGAGGTTATAGTCCGCCGGACGTTGCCATTTTTGCGATCGCCCCTGCCAACGTTGACCCCGCACCTGTTGCCGCAGGGATTCTTCTAAACGGAGAACGAAGCGACTATCATGGCCTCCCAATAGCTCAGCACAGTGGTGAATGTAGTGGCTGCGCAGTGTGGCATTGGGCAGTTTTCCCAACAGTTGGCTCAGGGCTTGGCTGGCTTGCTGAAATTGATCACTTTGCTTGAGATCGTACTGCTGCACAATGGTTTGAATTTGCCAATCCAGCCACAGGGGCGCTTGATCTAGGAGGGCTTGGTAGTGTTCACGCTGTGCTTCACCCGCACTGAAAAAGTCAGCGGCATCTTTGCCCGCTGGTAATGTGAGAATTCGCAGTCGCAGATCACCCCGATAGGCCAAATCGGCAGCCTTACCAATGGCGCGATCGGCCGCCCGTTCTCCCGCTGGGTCGGCATCAAAGTTGAGAATAATTTGCTTCGACTCGGTGTAGCGCAGCAGTAATTTAATTTGAGCTTGGCTGAGGGCCGTTCCTAGACTGGCCACCGCCTGGGAAAACCCCGCTTGGTGCAGCGCCATCACGTCAAAGTAACCCTCGACAACAATTGCTTGATCTTTACGGGCGATCGCTTGCCGCGCCTTATCCAGCCCAAAGAGCAACTGACCCTTGTTAAAAATCGGAGTTTCTGGGGAGTTGAGATACTTTGGCTCTTCGTTGCTGAGGGTACGACCGCCAAACCCCACCACCCGTCCTTGGGCATCCATAATCGGGATCATCAGGCGATCGCGAAAGCGGTCGTAATAGCCATCCCCCGTCCGCTGCGGCATAATCAAACCGGCCTGTTCTACCAGCTGAGGGGGATACCCTTTTTGCTCCACAAGGTAGGTGTAGAGCACTTGCCAACCCGCAGGGGCATAGCCCAAGCGAAATTGCTGAATCGTGTCCTCTTTGAGATGGCGTTGTCGCTGCAAATAGTCTTGGGCGGCTTGGCCAATGGGTTGCCGCAGGGCATGTTCATAGAAACTGGTGGCGATCGCCAGAATCTCGTAGAGTTGCTCTTGAAGGGAGAGCCGCGCTTGTAGGGCCTGTTTTTGCTCACTATCGAGGGTGCGCACTGGAATCTGATGGCGTTGGGCAAGGTCGAGTACCACCTCGGCAAAGGAGCGTTTTTGCAGTTCCATCAGGAACTTAATGGCATTGCCCCCGGCACCGCAGCCAAAACAGTAATAAAAGCCCTTCAGGGGACTCACCGTAAAACTGGGGGTTTTCTCCTCATGAAAAGGACAACAACCCACGTATTCTTGCCCACGCTTGCGTAGGACAACGTGCTCGGCCACCACATCGACAATGTTGACCGCTTGGCGCACTGCCTCAATCGTATCGGGGTGTAGGCGAGGAATTTCCATAGATCACTAGTCTAAGCGATCCCCCTAATCAGATATTCCCCGCTGCAAAATTCAACGATTCCTAAGGATGTTGCAAGCTCTTAACTCAAGCAGTCAAGGGCGATTGACCTTCGCTAGGATGTTGACGGTGCCGTTGTTAGGCGCAGAGGCAGGCTTTGAGGCCATAACCGTTCACATAGGAAGCAAGGATTCATGAGTACCAGCCGCAAACGACTTGGTGTGTTCACCAGTGGCGGAGATTGTCCGGGTCTAAATACGGCCATCCGTGCCATTGTTGCCCATGCTACTCTAAGTTACGGTTGGGAGGTGCTTGGCATTCTCCACGCCACTCAGGGGTTAATTGAGCGGAAGGCGATCCCCCTCAATGCCGAGGGTCTCGGGGGAATGGATGTATTGCTCAACATGGGGGGAACCATTCTCGGAGCAATTAATAAGGGCGATACCCTTGGTCATGCCGATGAAGTCATTGCTGGGTACTATGAATTGGGCTTGGATGCGCTTATTGCCATTTGTGGCGATGGCAGCCTGAAAATTTTGCATCAACTGGCGCAAAAGGGAAACTGGAATTTCCTTGCCGTGCCGAAAACCATTGATAACGATGTCGCCTTGACCGATCGCGCCCTTGGCTTTGATACCGCCGTCAACATTGTGGTGGAAGCCCTGAGTCGGATTACCTCCACCGCCGCTAGCCATGATCGCGTCTTTGTGGTGGAAGTGATGGGGCGCACTGCCGGTCACTTGGCTCTGTATTCGGGGATTGCTGGGGGTGCCGATATGATCCTCATCCCAGAAATTCCTTACTCCATTGAAGGCATTTGCCAGCATCTGCAAAAGTTGCGCGATCGCTGGGGACGTAAGTTTGCCCTCATCGTCGTTGCCGAGGGTGTCAAAGAACTGGAGCAGGACGCCCACCAGCGCCGCCATTGCAGTATTGGTCAGTACATTGCCGATAAAATTGCCCAGCACAGTCCCATCCCCATTGAGCTGCGGGTTTCAGTCCTAGGTCACATTCAACGGGGCGGTGCCCCCATGGCCATGGATCGGCTGCTGGCAGCGGGCATGGGCAATACCGCTGTGGATTTGGCCGCTCAAGGAACCTTTGGCCGCATGGTAGCCTGGCAGGCAGGACAGGTGGTCACTGTTCCCATTGCCGATGTGGTGGCTCAATGCCCACGCCATGTGGATCCCAATAGCTTCTTGATTCGCACGGCTCAAGGCTTGGGAATTTACGTTGGCGATAAGCCGATGCTGCCCTACGTGGATCCCACCCTCTGCCGCGATGAAGTGATTTGTGCGATCTAGCCCCCCCTAAATCAGCCAACCAAGGAATGAGCTGTCAGAGGCATGCCACTGAGGCTAAAGGCTCGCGCCTCGGTAATGCGGACCCGCACCAGTTGTCCCCGTAGGGTCTCAATCTCACCGGGTAAGTAGGTCAGGCGGTTGCCATCGGTGCGGCCATAGACTTGTTGCGGATCCTTGGGATTGACCCCCTCCACCAGCACCACCTCTTCCCGGCCAAGATAGCGTTGGGAGCGATCGCCAGCGATCGTGGCCACTAAATGATTCAGCCGTTGCAGACGGTCTTCTTTAATTTCTTCCGGTACTTGATTGTCCCAAGTGGCCGCTGGCGTATTCGGGCGCGGCGAATAGGCTGCTGTATTCAGTTGGTCAAAGCCCACCTCCGCCACCAGATCTAGGGTGCGTTGGAATTGGGCTTCTGTTTCGCCCGGAAAACCAACAATGGCATCGGCACTAATGGCAGCATCCGGCATATAGCGGCGAATCGTTTCAATGATTTGTAGGTAACGCTCGCGAGTATAGCCCCGTGCCATCGCCTTGAGAACTTCATTATCCCCCGACTGAAAGGGAATGTGAAAATGCTTACACACCTTGGGCAGTTCAGCACAGGCGCGAATTAAGCGTTCTGTAAAATAACGGGGATGGCTGGTGGCAAAGCGAATCCGCTCAATCCCAGCAACATCATGAATGTAGTAAAGCAAATCAGTAAACGTGTGCTGTCGCCGCCCCTCTGGGGTAATTCCCGGCAAATCACGACCGTAGGCATCAATGTTTTGCCCAAGGAGCGTCACTTCCTTGTAGCCTTGAGCCGCCAGTTCCTCAATTTCGGCGCGGATTGCCTCGGGGCGGCGGGATTGCTCTTGCCCCCGTACCCCCGGCACCACACAGTAGGTACAGCGTTCATTACAGCCATAGATCACATTGACCCAAGCAGTGACCCTACTATCACGGCGGGGTTTGGTAATGTCCTCAACAATGTGCAGTGGCTCCGTTGCCACCACTTGGCTGCCATTCCACACCTGCTCCAGCAGCTCACCAAGGCGATTGGCATACTGCGGCCCCATCACCAGATCCACTTCAGGAACTCGCCGCAGCAATTGTTCCCCCTCCTGTTGAGCCACACAACCGGCCACAATCAGCGTTAGGTTGGGTTCTTGATGCTTGCGCTTGGCTTGCCGCCCTAGGTAAGAATAGAGTTTCTGCTCGGCGTTGTCGCGAATCGTGCAGGTGTTATAGAGCAAGACATCGGCCTCATCCGGCTCGGCCACCGGTTCTAAGCCCATTGCTTCTAGAACCCCGGCCATGCGCTCGGAGTCGGCCTTGTTCATTTGGCAGCCAAAGGTGGTGATGTAGTAGCGGCGTGGCATTCCCTTGAAGTGCCCCTATACGTCCGTCACATCATTGGTGGGATTCGTGTCACTGGCACTACCCTCTTCAGGAGGAGCGGCCACTTTGACCATGGCATGGCGCAACACGCGATCGCCCAGCATATACCCCCGCTTGAGTTCTTCAATCACCGTGCCTTCAGGGTGCTCATTCGTTGCTTCCCGCAGCACAGCCTCATGGAGATTGGGATCAAAGGGCTTGCCTTTGGCCTGCATCGCCGAAACACCAATGCGCTTGAGGCACTCCACCAGTTGCTTGTAAACCCCCTGATAGCTGCGGTGAATTTTTTCTTCCGCCTCTGTTTCGGTTTGAATGTGGGTGCGGGCTAGCTCAAAGCTATCCACCACCGGCAGTAAATCAGCAATGACGCTGCACTTAATCTGTAGCTCTAGTTCCTCTTTTTCTCGCTGGGTGCGTTTGCGGAAGTTTTCAAAGTCAGCGGCAAGGCGCATATATTGGCTATTGCGCTCCTCCACCACCTGCGAAAGACTAGCCTTGGCAGCTTCAAGGGCAGCAATTTTCTCTAGCAAGTCCGCTGCATCCGCAGGAGTATCCGTAGAGGTCGCCTCAGATGCTTGACCCTCTTCGCTCGTGGTGGCCTCTGCATGATTCTCAACGACATCGGGGGTAATTTCGCCTTCTTGGGCTTCAGCAGCGGGGTTGGTTACGGTTTCATCACTCATAGGTTGACTCAGGTTTATGCCCTCTAGACTGTGGATTGCGCACCGCAGTGCGTTTAACTCATGCAATCGTTTTAGCCTATCACTTTACCCATTGTATCAATAGGGGCGAGGCATCCGTCTATTACGGACTTCTCTACTACGGCTCTTTTCCCAAGGCTGGCACGCAGCCAAAAACCTGAGGGGCACTATTGAAGAGAATTGCCTCCCCTTTATGGATCCCCTATTTTAGGACAAGGTTCATATTGGGTTTGGAACTGAAAGATTCAGTTGCTCGTCACTTAAGGGGTACATGACTGCCAAAGCAAAGTTTAGGAGTGGGAGTTTGCGTTGATGTCCTTTCGCCCTATGGCATTCAGCCTGATTCTAACGTGCGCGTTGACAGGTATCAGTCCAGTGCTGGCACAGACAGAGCCACCACCACGGGAAAACTTTAATCCCTTTGGGGTAGATAATCCAGTCCTCCAGCGGGCACGGAATTGGGCACGACAGGCAGCAGAGCGGGCGAATGGCGGGTTGAGTCGTTACCGCGCTGAAGCATCCATGTTTGGGCCTGCGAGTCAATCTCCCTACGTGGACAATGGTGATGGTACGTTTACCTTTCGCTTTCTAGGGGGGGCACCTGCGGAACCACCAACTATTGAAAGTATTGTCACGGTCAACCCCGACCCCAGCAATCCGATGATTCGCATTGACTACAATGGCCCTATTCAGTCAGTCGCTCCTCCCCCTCAGCCGTTGCCAGAAGTGCCACCCCCAAGCAATATGGGCAGTTTCTAGTGCTATCGGTGCATAGAGATTCGCCTATTCAGGAACTCGAAAATCTCTGGCACGTTGCCCCTCGTCAGGGGATCGCTGCTGCGCTATGATAACGGAAGCCCTGCTACCTCATAACTTCCAATAAATTTGTGTTTAGGAGAGTTCGCAATGACAACGGCTACCGCTACCCCTGAGTTGGACTACCATAGCGATCGCTACAAGGATGCCTACAGCCGCATCAACGCCATTGTCATTGAAGGTGAACAGGAAGCTCACGACAATTACATTGACCTAGCCAAGCTGCTGCCTGAGCACCAAGAAGAACTCACCCGCCTGGCCAAGATGGAAGCCCGCCACAGAAAGGGGTTTGAGGCCTGTGGTCGCAACCTGAGCGTGACCCCAGATATGGAATTTGCCAAGGCCTTCTTTGAAAAACTGCACGGTAACTTTCAAGCGGCACTGGCAGAGGGGAAAATTGCGACTTGCTTGCTGATTCAAGCTTTAATCATCGAGTGCTTCGCGATCGCGGCCTACAACATCTACATCCCGATGGCAGATCCCTTTGCCCGCAAAATTACTGAGGGTGTGGTCAAAGATGAGTACAGCCACCTCAACTTTGGCGAAATCTGGTTAAAGGAAAACTTTGAGAGCGTCAAAGCGGAAGTTGAAGAAGCCAATCGCGCCAACCTGCCCTTGGTCTGGAAAATGCTCAACCAAGTGGAAGCAGACGCCAAAGTGCTTGGCATGGAAAAAGACGCCCTTGTGGAAGACTTCATGATTCAGTACAGTGGTGCCCTAGAAAATATCGGCTTTACCACCCGCGAAATTATGAAGATGTCGGTTTATGGCCTAACTGCGGCATAAGGGTGGCTTAACATATCGTTACATTTTAGTCACCGCACGCTTGTATGTTTGGATTAATTGGTCATCTGACGAATCTGGAGCACGCCCAAGCCGTTGCCCACCAGTTAGGGTATCCCGAATACGCCGATCAAGGCTTGGAATTTTGGTGTATGGCACCGCCGCAGATCGTCGATGAGATTACGGTGACAAGCGTCACGGGCAAAACTATCTATGGCAAATACGTCGAGTCCTGCTTCTTACCGGAAATGCTGGCCAACCAGCGGGTGAAGGCGGCGACTCGCAAAATCATTAACGCCATGGCCCACGCCCAAAAGCATGATATTGACATTACGGCGCTGGGGGGCTTCTCCTCGATCATTTTTGAGAATTTTGATCTGGAGAAAATGTCCCACGTTCGCAATATCGAGCTAGACTTTCGCCGCTTTACCACGGGGAATACCCACACCGCCTATATCATCTGCCAACAAATTGAGCAGGCGGCGCCCCAAGTGGGGATTGATTTGCGTCAGGCAACTGTGGCTGTCTGTGGGGCTACTGGGGATATTGGCAGTGCCGTCTGCCGTTGGTTGAATACCTGCTTGGATGTGCAGGATCTCTTACTGGTGGCACGGAATCGCGATCGCCTGCTAGACCTACAGGCGGAATTGGGACGGGGGAAAATTCTAGACCTAATGGATGCCCTACCCCTTGCCGATATTGTGGTTTGGGTGGCCAGTATGCCCAAGGGAGTCGAGCTGAGCGTTGAGCAGTTGAAGCGCCCCTCGCTGATGATTGATGGCGGCTACCCCAAAAATATGGGCACCAAAATTCAGCACCCCGAGATTCATGTTCTCAATGGTGGCATTGTCGAGCACGCCCTCGATATTGACTGGAAAATTATGGAAATTGTGAATATGGATGTGCCCTCACGGCAGATGTTTGCTTGTTTTGCGGAAGCCATGCTTTTAGAGTTTGAGGGCTGGCACACCAATTTCTCTTGGGGGCGCAATCAAATCACGGTGGAAAAGATGCAGCAAATTGGTGAAGTCTCCCGTAAACACGGATTTCAGCCCCTACTGTTGAACACCCAGTAACACCAAAAGGAACCCAATCGCCTATGGCAAACGAACGTCGCACGCTTCTGTTGGAGTTTGAAAAGCCCCTCGTGGAGCTAGAAGCCCAAATTCAGCAGGTGCGGGATAAGTCCTCGGAGTTTGGCGTTGATGTCTCGGAGCAAATCCGTGAATTGGAAGAGCGCGCCAAGCAACTGCGCTATGAAATTTTCAGTAAGCTGACGCCGGGGCAAACCCTGCAGGTGGCTCGTCATCCGCGCCGTCCCAGCACGCTGGATTACATCCAAGCCATTAGCGAAGAGTGGATTGAACTCCATGGCGATCGCCGAGGCAGCGATGATCCAGCGATTGTCGGTGGTATTGGTCGCCTCAATGGTCAACCCGTCGTGATGCTGGGGCAGCAAAAGGGTCGCGATACCAAGGACAATGTGGCTCGCAATTTTGGTATGGCCTCACCAGGGGGCTATCGCAAAGCCCTGCGTCTGATGGAGCACGCGAACCGTTTTCAGATGCCCATCCTCACGTTTATTGATACGCCAGCGGCTTGGGCTGGGGTAGAGGCGGAGAAGTTTGGCCAAGGGGAAGCGATTGCCTACAATCTGCGGGAGATGTTTCGCTTTGAGGTGCCGATCATCTGCACCGTGATTGGTGAAGGTGGCTCAGGGGGAGCCTTGGCCATTGGTGTCGGCGATCGCCTGCTGATGTTTGAGCACGCCGTCTATAGTGTGGCGCCCCCAGAAGCCTGTGCCGCGATTCTCTGGCGCGATGCCCAAAAGGCGCCCCAAGCGGCGGAAGCCCTGAAAATTACGGCTCGCGACCTGCTGAAGCTGGGAATTATTGATGAAATTGTGCCCGAGCCTGTCGGCGCTGCCCATAGCAACCCCGTAGAAGCGGCGGAAAATCTCAAGGGGGCTCTCCTGCGAAATTTGGCGGAAGTGCAAGCCCTCAGCAGTAGTGAACGGCGGGAGTTGCGCTATCAAAAGTTCCGGCGCATGGGCGTCTTTAGTGAAGCAGTATGACCCAACAAGTCTTAATCACGGGCGCCAGTAGTGGCATTGGGGCCGCCACGGCCATTGCCTTTGCCCAAGCGGGGTTTAATGTCGTGCTGTTGGGGCGATCGCCCGCTAAACTTGCTGCCGTTCATGCCCAAGTGGTGGCCTGTGGGGTTGAAGCCCATACCTTTAGCGTGGACTTTAGCGATCCTGAACCCCTGCGATCGCGCCTTGATGAGATTCTCGCTCGTGTTGGCGATGTCCATGTACTGGTGAATAATGCCGGTATGGCAAGAACCGTGCCCCTGATTGATCAACCCTTGGCGGACTGGCAGCAAATTCTTAACGTCAACCTCACCAGTGCCCTCATTTGCTCGCAAGCGGTACTGCCGCAACTGCGATCCCGCCAGTGCGGTACGATAGTAAATGTTGTTTCAATTGCTGGACGCCAAGTTTTTCCCGACTGGGGCGCCTACTGTGTCTCGAAGTTTGCCCTCATGGCCTTGACCAAAACGATGGCGGCTGAAGAACGCGCCCACGGTATCCGCGTGATTGCCATCTGTCCCGGCGCCGTTGATACCCCCATTTGGGAAGACGTAGCAGGAGACTTTGACCGCACGGGGATGTTAACCCCTGAACACGTTGCTAACACGATTTTGTACACGACTCAATTGCCGCAAACGGCTTTTGTGGAAGAGCTAGTGGTGATGCCCCTTGGCGGAACCCTCTAGGCTCCCTTTGTCCTTCACTTGTCACTCTTTCTATGACAACGTTCAATATGCCCGATTCGATCATTAACGGTAAAGCGACCACTCCGGCAATTCTGCCCGATCGCAACACCCACCAAGGCAAAGAAGCGATTCCCCACCCACCCCCCCCAGATGTTGCCAAAGAAGAAATGATGGCCGCAGTGCGCACCATTCTGCTGAATGTGGGTGAGGATCCCGATCGCGAGGGGTTACTGAAAACCCCCAAGCGGGTTGCTGAAGCGATGCAATTTCTCACCAGTGGCTATAGTCAATCCCTTGAAACCCTTGTCAACGGCGCGATTTTCGATGAAGGCCACGATGAAATGGTCTTAGTGCGCGACATTAACTTCTTTAGCCTCTGTGAGCATCACATGTTGCCTTTCATTGGCAAAGCCCATGTGGCCTATATCCCCAACCAGCGGGTGATCGGCCTCAGCAAACTGGCACGGGTTGTCGAAATGTATGCGCGGCGGCTGCAAGTGCAGGAGCGCCTGACCCGTCAAGTGGCCGAAGCCATTGAAACCGTTCTCGATCCGCAGGGGGTGGCTGTGGTCATGGAAGCCAGCCATATGTGCATGGTGATGCGCGGTGTCCAAAAACCCGGCTCGTGGACGGTGACCAGTTCAATGTTGGGGGTCTTCCGTGAAGATCAAAAGACCCGTGAGGAGTTTCTGAATCTGATTCGTCATCAGCCGAATTTCTAGGACGTATTCTTGGGGGGCGATCGCTAGCCCCCGCAGTGGTTCTCAGAAACTTAGGTTAGGATGAGAAGTAGCGGAATCCTCCTGAGATCATGGTGCAAACATTCCACTTTTCCACTCATCGCCAGCGCTGGCAAACGCAGCCAAAATTCCTCAGGGTGGGGGTTGCCTATCTGCTGTGGTGCTTGAGCTTTGTGGGTTTCTGTGGCCTGCAACGCTTCTATGTCGGCCAGCCGATGATTGGCTTTTTATACCTGATCACCTTTGGCTTTTGTGGCATTGGTCAATTCATTGATCTCTTTTTAATTCCGGGGATGGTGGATCACCGCAATACCTACCTGCGGGGGCGCTATCTGACCGCATGGGAACAAGCCGACCTCAACCCCGCGACGCCCATGCACCGCTTACTGCAAGTGGCTAAGGAACACGGTGGCGTCCTTTCTGCCGCCCAAGCCGCACTTTATACCCATTTTGATGCCCAAACCGTTGAGGAACTGCTCTTTGAAGCCCAACGCCTCGGCTACGCCACAGTATTTAACGATCCAGAAACGGGCGCAGTGCGCTATCGCTTTGATGTCTAGTTCATGCCACGGTTAGACCAGTTTCAACCCATTGGGGCGATCGCCACCACTGCCCAAGGGCTGGCTCAACTGCAACGCCTTGTGGACACGGGGATTCCCCTGAGCATCTGGGTACCCAGCCATTTAGCATCCACTCACCCTAGGGTACAAAGCTACGATCGCCCCCTTGCCGCGCATCTCGAAAACCACTGGTGCCACTATCAGGCTTGGATTTTTGCCCTAGCCTGCGGTGCTGTGGTGCGGTTAATCGCGCCCCTGTTGACCCACAAAAGACAGGATCCGGCGGTCTGCGTTCTGTCTGAGGATGGTCAATGGATCGTGAGTTTGCTAGGTAGTCATGGGGCTGGGGGCGATCGCCTGTGTCAAGCGCTCAGCGCCGCCATTGGGGCGACACCCATTCTCACGGGAGCAAGTCATGCCCAAGGCTACTTTGCTGTGGATACCTGGGGAACGGCCTTGGGGTGGCAACGGGGGGCAGGAGACTGGAATGCGATCGCTAGCCAACAGGCTCAAGGAAAACCGCTGCAAGTGTATCAAACCTGCGGTAGCTCTTTGTGGCGCACGGCTCTTAGTTCAGATCACCCCCTTGAGTTTGTCAGCACCCCACCCCTAGAAAATGCGGTTTGGATTACCGAAAAAGCGTTGCCCTCCTCTTTGACCTCAGGTGTGGCTTGGCATCCACGGGTACTGTGGCTCGGCATTGGCTGTGAACGGGGAACATCGGCAGCCCTGATCCAGCAGGCCATTGATCATACCCTTGCCCAAGCCGGGTTAAGCCCGCTGGCGATCGCCGGCCTTGCTAGTATTGATCGCAAAGCCGATGAAGGGGGGTTATGTCAGGTGGCTGAGGCGCACGATTGGCCAAGCCGCTGGTTTTCCGCTCAAGAATTGGCGCCTGTTAGCGTACCCACCCCCTCAACCATTGTCGCCGCAGAAATGGGAACGCCCAGTGTGGCTGAAGCCGCAGCAGTGTTAGCCAGTGAGGGGGGGCGTTTAATTGTTCCTAAGCAGATTTACCGTCAAGGGGGTGAACCCGGTGCGGTGACGATCGCCATTGCCCAGTCTGAACGGGAATTCATTCCCCGCCAAGGTGCCTTGAGCCTGATTGGCACTGGTCCGGGAGCCTTGGATCAACTCACCCTCGCAGCCCGTTCTGCCCTTTTGGCCGCCGATATTCTCGTGGGCTATGGGCTTTACTTAGAATTGCTGGCTCCCCTGCGGCGACCGGGACAGATGGTTGCTGCCTATACCATTACCCAAGAGCGACAACGTGCCCAAGCAGCGATTGATCTGGCTCAGTGGGGACTCAATGTCGCTGTGGTCTCTTCGGGCGACTGTGGCATCTATGGCATGGCGGGTCTGGTGCTGGAGCTATTGGCAGAAGCGGGTATCAGTGATTTACCCGTAGAGGTGTTGCCGGGGGTGAGTGCTGTTAATGCGGCGGCAGCTCGTTTGGGAGCACCCCTGATGCACGATTTTTGTACGATTAGCCTCAGCGATCGCCTGACCCCTTGGCCAGTGATTGAGAAGCGCTTACGGGCAGCGGCAGAAGCGGATTTTGTAACTGCCCTTTACAATCCCCGTTCGCGCGATCGCCAGCAGCAATTGGTGGATGCCAAAGCCATTTTCTTAAAATATCGTTCACCACAAACACCCGTAGCGATCGTCCGTGCCGCCTATCGCCCTGAGGAGCAGATCACCCTCACCACCCTTGGCGCCTTGAAACCGGAAACGGTGGATATGTTCAGCTTGGTGCTGATCGGCAATGCCAGTACCCACCGCTTCCATGATTGGCTGATTACCCCTCGTGGCTATCTAGGAAAGGCATCCTAGAGCAAGCCGGCCTGACCCAGCAGACTAAAGCAAGCCCAGTTGACAATACTGAGGGCGATCGAGCCAAAAAAGGCGCTCCAAAAGCCATTGCGTAGTCTAAAGCCATCCACAAGGGCTGCTGCAAGGGCAAAAATAGCGGCATTGATAATCAGCGCAACCAAGCCAAACGTCAGAAAAATAAAGGGGAAGGCAAAGAATTTCAGGATAGCCCCCAACGTGGCATTCAAAAAGCCGAAGACAATCGCCGACCACAGCGCGGTTGTGAATTTATCAATTTCCACGCCCAAAAATGAGAGGCGCGACACAATAAACAAACTAATACTGGTCACAATCCAAGTAATGAGTAAACCCCACATACGCAGCTCCTCACAAGTTAAACAACAATCAAAAAGAAGGGCAGTACGGGTATCCCAAAAGTCACGCTAAGCCAGTAGCTGATCAGACTGAGGAGAAGGCTCAGGAGCAGTGAGAGACACAATGACCACAGCAAATGGGAGCCAAACTCCTGCAACCCTTGCCAAAAGGAATCAAAGGGCACGTCTAGGACATGGCCATTGGCAGAGACCAGTACAGGGGCTTGAGACATCGCACCATCCTCTAGCAGCGTTGCCTTTATTTTAGGCCAGAGATGGGAAGGTCACGTTTTGAGACGCAAATTTTTGTAAATCATGTGTATTCAGAATCTGGGGCGATAATGGAGATAGAGCGCGATGCACTGAGGTGGGCATGGGACAAGGTTGGCAAGTGGGGCGTGTCTTTGGCATTCCCCTCTACATTGATCGGTCGTGGTTTCTGGTGATTCTGCTGTTTACCTTTCTCAATGGCAGTGACTGGCAGACCACGTACCCGCAGTGGGGAGCACTGGCATGGGGAATGGGATTTGTCGTTTCCCTGCTGTTGTTTGCCTCAGTCTTGCTCCATGAATTGGGGCACAGCTTGGTGGCTCGTTCCCAAGGGATTACGGTGCGCTCGATTACCCTCTTTCTCTTTGGTGGTATGGCGGCTATTGAACGGGAATCCAATACCCCCGGTCAAGCTTTTCAGGTGGCGATCGCGGGGCCTTTGGTGAGTTTTGCCCTTTTTGCCCTGTTGCAAGGGGCAGCCGTGGTACTGCCGGCGGATCATCCCCTCCATGAACTGTTGCTCTATCTGGCCAATATCAACTTTGTCTTGGGGGTTTTTAACCTTCTGCCGGGACTTCCCCTCGATGGGGGTCAAGTGCTCAAGGCAGCCGTTTGGAAATTGACAGGCAATCGCTTTCAGGGGATGCGCTGGGCGGCGCGATCGGGGCAGATGTTGGGATGGTTAGCTATTAGTTTTGGGCTATTGCTGACCCTCCTTGGCAGTGGTAACGGTCTGTGGTTGGGACTGTTGGGTTGGTTTGCCCTGCAAAATGCGATACTCTACCACCGTCTCAGCCAGCTCCAAGAAACGCTGCTCACTCTAACGGCTGCCGAGGCCATGACACGGGATTTTCGCGTCATTGAGGGGACGCTCTCTCTGCGGGAGTTTGCCGATCGCTATCTCCTCCTAGCTGATCGCCAGCCCACAGCCTACTTTGTCGCCACCGCTGGTCGCTACCGCGGCTATTTGGATCCCCAAGCCTTGAACCATATGGAGCGCAGCCGCTGGGAAGTGACGCCAGTCGAAGAGTTAGCCGTCCCCCTGCGGGCGATCGCCACCGTCAAAGAATCAGACTCTCTCGCCAAGACGGTTTGCACCCTAGAGGAGCAGCAACAACGCTTTGTTACGGTTTTAACCCCTGCAGATGCTGTGGCGGGCGTCATTGATCGCAGCGATGTCCTACTGGCTCTAGCCAAACGGTTGCACTGGCAACTGGGGAAACAGGACATTCAACGCCTCAAGCAAGAAAGGCACTATCCCCCTGAACTGCAATTATTGGAACTGGCAAAAACAGCGCTACAATTTCAGGGGAGCGATCGCGGCACACCCCTCGTCTCTGAAGTTCGCTAGGTATCGTTTTTAATGGGTAATAATGGCTACTGCAACCGCGATCGCTCGAGCAATCATCACCTTTCGGGATTTAGAGACCAAACTAGGCCTCACTAAATCAAGAAACCCTAACTTTTTCCCTGAGTGGCAATCCGCAACATCACAGCTCAGCGATAGGGAAATAGAGGCATTAAACCGCTTATCCCAACGGTATTTACTCTACTTAGAAGAAAGTGAAGTGAGCGAGGGAACGCTAAACATTATCTTGCTATCCCCCTTACTAGACGCATTAGGCTTGTGTGACCCTCCCTATCGCATTCGCGGCGAAACATGGGTAGAAATCCAAACAACAGTTGATAGTGAAGAGGGCAGAATCAGCCTAGAGGGACGGATAGATGCGCTGACCATTCGGGACAACTTCTGGCTAGTCGTGATTGAAGGTAAACGGAGTGGCTTTAGTGTCTTACGCGCTGTGCCCCAAGCCCTTGCCTATATGTCTGCCCGTCCCGACCGCAATATCCCCATTTTTGGCTTGGTGACCAATGGCTATGACTATCTTTTTGTGAAACTGCTCGGTAATGAATTTGCGCTATCCCACAACTTTAGTTTGCTTGGCGATAGCGATCGCAATCTCATCCGCGTCGCCCAGATACTCAAGCATTTAGTCCAGTACATCCCTGTTGCAAAGGACTTTAAGACGCCAAAACCTTCAGATCAGACTAACTAACGCGCCCTGGAGGACTCGAACCCCCGACATCCGGTTTTGGAGACCGACGTTCTACCAACTGAACTAAGGACGCAAGGCTGTTTACAGAGGGCGATCGAACCGTGCTTTGATGCGCGAGGCTTTACCTACGAGGTTGCGCAGGTAGTAGAGTTTGGCACGGCGGACTTTACCCCGCTGGATTACTTTTATACTATCAATTCGTGGCGAATGTAGCAAAAAGACGCGCTCAACGCCCACTCCTTGGAAGACACGGCGCACGGTAATGGTGCGGTTAATGCCCGTGTTGCGCATGGCAATCACATCCCCTTCGTAGGGTTGGACGCGCTCTTTACCGCCTTCTTGAATTTTGACTCCGACCCGAACGCGATCGCCCACATGAATCACGGGCAAGTCAGTCTTCATTTGCTCCGCTTCAATCGAGCGAATAATCTCTTGGGCGTTCATGACAGTTCCTTAACTCGCAATCTCTTAGCATACCCTAAGTATTTAGACTTGTCTAGGCCAGTTTTTCATTTCTTGCCTTGCACATCGCCAAGGGTGTATCCCAAGCTCAGCAGCATCCGCCGCAGTAGGGGCAAGCTCAAGCCAATGACATTACTAGGAGTCCCGACAATTTTCTCGACAAAGGCACCACCTTGGCCATCGAGGGCAAAACAACCAGCACAGGCAAGGGGTTCACCAGAAGCGACATAGGCAGCGATTTCGGCATCGCTAATATCGGCAAAAATAACTTGGGTGGACTCCACCTCAACACAGGTGCGCCCCTGTGCCAAGTCAATCAAGGCATGGCCTGTCAGCAATTCTCCCGTTTGACTGCGCATTTGTTGCCAGCGGGCGATCGCCACCTCCGGTGAGGCTGGTTTACCATAAATTTCTCCCCCTAGAACCAGCACAGAATCACAGCCCAAAATGAGGGCGGGGGGTGGGTAGGTTTGAGCCACTGTTTCTGCCTTACACCGTGCCAGTAATCGCACCAGTTCCGTGGGAGTAGTTGCCTGAATCACGGATTCATCAAAGTGACTGGGTTGAATAATGGGATCAATGCCAACCTGTCGCAGCAGTTGGCGGCGCGCCGGCGAAGCAGAGGCAAGAACAAAGGGCACCATAGGACTGCTTGCTAAGTAACCGATTCTTATGATCTCACATTGAAATTGTTAAACCTGCATGAGGTGTCCCATTGAGGGTTTATTATCTAGGTGTTGCGTCTGGAGCCAAACCAATGACCAGTGCGGCCTACACCTACACTCCCCCCGGCGGCCTACCCCAAGATGCGTCGTTACCCGATCACTTTTTGGCCTACAAAACCCTCCAGTCGCTGCCGGAAATTTGGCCTCTACTAGCGCAACGCCATGGGGAGGTGGTGGCTGTTGATGCGCCCTACGAAGACCCTCCGACGCGCATTACCTACAGTGAACTCTATCAACGCATTCAACGCTTTGCTGCTGGCCTACAAGCGCTGGGTGTCGCTGCCGGCGATCGCGTGGCCTTATTTGCTGACAATAGTCCCCGCTGGCTGATTGCCGATCAAGGCAGTATGATGGCCGGTGCCATTAATGTGGTGCGCAGTGGTACCGCAGAGGCCCAAGAACTGCTCTACATTCTGCGCGATAGTGGGGCAACCCTGCTGCTGATTGAAAACTTGGCCACCTTGCGCAAACTTCAAGAGGGTTTAGCAGAGACAGGGGTGGAAACTGTTGTGCTCTTAAGTGCAGAATCCCCAGAACTTGAGCATTTTCCCCTGCGGCTCTTGAATTTTGGTCAAGTCTTTACGGAAGGACAATATGGCACAGTGCGGGCAGTCGCCATTACCCCCGATGACTTGGCAACGCTGATGTACACCTCCGGTACCACAGGTCAACCCAAGGGCGTGATGGTCACCCATGGGGGGCTACTGAGTCAAATTGTCAATCTCTGGGCAATTGTGCAACCGCAGGTGGGCGATCGCATTCTCAGTATCTTGCCCATTTGGCATGCCTACGAACGGGTGGCCGAGTACTTTCTCTTTGCCTGTGGCTGTAGCCAAACCTATACTAACCTCCGTCACTTCAAGAATGACTTAAAACGGTGTAAGCCCCACTACATGATTGCCGTACCTCGTATCTGGGAAGGCTTTTATGAAGGGGTGCAAAAGCAACTGCGCGATGCCCCGGCCACAAAGCGGCGTCTTGCCCAGTTTTTCCTCAGTGTGGGCCAGCAATATGTCCTGCAACGGCGACTGCTCACCGGCCTCAGCCTGACCAACCCCCATCCCAGCGGTTGGCAAAAATTGGTTGCCCGTCTGCAAACCTTTTTCCTCAAGCCTCTCTACGAACTGGGGGAGAAGCGTGTCTATAGCAAAATTCGTGAAGCCACAGGCGGTGAAATTAAACAGGTGATTAGTGGTGGCGGTGCCCTTGCCCCCCATTTGGACACATTCTATGAAGTCATCAACCTAGAAGTGCTAGTGGGCTATGGCCTCACAGAAACGGCTGTGGTACTGACCGCTCGCCGCTCTTGGGCAAATCTACGCGGCTCCACCGGCCGTCCCATTCCCGATACCGCCATTAAGATTGTGGATCCCGAAACTAAAGCCCCCGTCGAGTTTGGCCAAAAAGGACTGGTGATGGCCAAAGGGCCACAAGTGATGCGCGGCTACTACAACAAACCGGAGGCCACTGCCAAGGTGCTGGATGCTGAGGGCTGGTTTGACACGGGCGACTTGGGCTACCTCACCCCCAATGGCGATTTGGTGCTGACGGGGCGGCAGAAGGACACGATTGTTCTCAGCAACGGCGAAAATATTGAACCGCAGCCCATTGAGGATGCCTGTATCCGCAGCGCCTACATTGACCAGATTATGCTGGTGGGTCAAGATCAAAAAGCCTTGGGTGCCTTGATTGTGCCTAATTTGGAAGCGCTGGAGCAGTGGGTGGCTGCCAAGGGGTACCGGCTAGAGTTGCCGAACCGACCGGCACCAGCGGGCACGGGTGAACTGGTGACGCTGGAGAGCAAAGTGATTATTGATCTCTACCGCCAAGAACTGCTGCGGGAAGTGCAAAATCGCCCCGGCTATCGCCCAGATGATCGCATTGCCACATTTCGCTTTGTCCTCGAACCCTTTACGATAGAGAATGGTCTTTTGACCCAAACCCTAAAAATTCGTCGTCATGTCGTGAGCGATCGCTACCGCGATATGATTAACGCCATGTTTGAGTAATCTCCATGACAGACCCTATGGATACTAAACTGCTCCTGCGGCGCCAGATTATGGTGAAAGCAATCGTCACTCCCGAGTGGAAAGACGATGCCCAAAGGCAGCTTCAGGCACAACTAAATCAAGTGGATGGCCAAATTCAGCAGTTGGATTTTCAATTGCAGCAAGTGATTGACGAACTGCGCAAAAGTAATGAAGCAGCGGATGTGGTCAATGCCCGTATTCAAGAGGTTCAAGGACAAGCCAACAACCAAAAGGCGCAACTGTTGCAGCAAAAAAATCTGATTCTTCAACAATTGGATCAGGTGCAACGCCTAGAAATGGGGCAGGAAGTGGATCAAGGTCAAGTGGATAATTTCTTCTATGTCACTAAAGGAGACAACTTGATCCAAAAAATGCAGGTGGAGATTCTCCTGCGCAATGGCGTCATCGAAGAAATTCGCGGCACGCTCTAACTTTTACCTTTCATCTTTAGTGAATTTGACTCCCTCTCGATTGCCAACCAAGGATAGCAGCCTCTATGATTCGTGAACTGTTCATGCCCGCCCTCAGCTCCACCATGACCGAAGGGAAAATTGTCTCTTGGGTGAAATCTCCCGGCGATAAGGTGGCCAAGGGGGAAACCGTGCTGATTGTGGAATCCGACAAGGCCGATATGGATGTGGAGTCCTTCTACGACGGCTATTTGGCGGTGATTACCGTGCCTGCTGGCGAAGTGGCACCCGTCGGTTCCACCATTGGCCTCGTGGCAGAAACAGAAGCAGAAATTGCGGAAGCAGAGGCAAAGGCCAAGTCCCTTGGGGCGGCGACCAGTTCTACGACGAGTTCTGCAGCAACGGCCTCGACTCCCGCTGCGGCCACAAGTAATGGCTCCGCAACGGCTCCTGTGGCAGTGGCTTCTCCCACCAGTGCTGTTGCTGCAACTACTGGGCGAGTGGTTGCTTCCCCCCGTGCCCGCAAATTGGCCAAGGAACACAAAATTGATTTGCAGACGCTCAAGGGAACGGGTCCCAATGGTCGGATTACCGCCGCTGATGTGGAAGCCTTGATTGGTGCGCCTGCAACTCCCGTTACACCAGTAGCGACACCCCCTGTCCCCACAGCCCCCCCTGCGACTGCCCCGGTCGTCGCCAAAGAGGATCTGGTGCCCCTGACAACGCTACAAAATGCCGTGGTGCGGAATATGGTGGCCAGCCTTGGCATTCCCGATTTCCACGTGGCCTACACGATTACAACGGATGCGTTGGATCGGCTGTACCAGCAAATCAAGTCAAAAGGGGTGACAATGACGGCGCTCCTTGCCAAGGCGATCGCCCTGACGCTGCAAAAACACCCGATCATGAATGCCTATTACACGGACCAAGGGATTCAATACCGTCGCGACATTAACATTGCTGTGGCTGTAGCGATGCCGGGGGGTGGCCTGATTACACCGGTGCTGAAGAACGCCGACCAAGTTGACATCTACAGCCTCTCGCGCACTTGGAAAGAATTAGTGGAGCGGGCGCGCGCCAAGCAACTGCAACCTGAGGAGTACAGCACGGGTACCTTTAGTCTCTCCAATTTAGGAATGTTCGGGGTTGACTTCTTCGACGCCATTCTCACCCCCGGTCAAGGAGCCATTATGGCGGTGGGGGCGTCGCGTCCGACGGTGGTTGCCACCGAGGATGGCCTGCTGGGGGTGAAACGGCAGATGAAGGTGAATATCACCTGTGATCACCGTGTGATCTATGGTGCCGATGCTGCCGCTTTCCTTCAGGATTTGGCGAAACTGATTGAAACCAATCCCCAAGCCTTGACGCTCTAAGACGCTCTAAACTGTGACTGCCCTGCTGGAAATCAGGGATCTCCATTTTGGCTATGGAGCAACCCCCTCACTACTCCAAGGGATTGATCTCACGGTGCAGGGGAGCGATCGCCTAGGCATCATGGGGGACAATGGTTCTGGCAAAACCACACTTCTGCTGCTCTGTGCGGCTGTTCTTGCGCCACAGCGGGGAACGATCACCTGCTTGGGACAGTCGGTGGTGGCTGGACAGTTTCAACCGGCGGTGGGGGTCGTGCTGCAACATCCAGCGGATCAGTTAATCGGGGCTACCGTGGCCGAGGATGTCGCCTTTGGCCCAGAAAACTTGGGCTGTTCCCCTCCAGAGGTTCAGCAGCGAGTTCACCAAGCCTTGGCCAAGACAGGAACCAGTCACTTGGCCGATCGCATGCCCCATCAACTGTCGGGAGGCGAACAACGCATGGTGGCGATCGCGGGCATTTTAGCCATGCAGCCCCAGTTGATTCTCTATGATGAACCCACGGCCTTTTTGGATCAGCGAAGTTGTGGCACGTTGATCGAGTTTTTGCAGGCGGATACCACCCCCGGTCTCATCGTCAGTCATGACCCTGCATTTTTACGCAGAGTCTGTACTCAGATTTTTCTCCTAGAGTCAGGACATCTCCGTCCACTGGCGTTGTAACCTATGCTGCATCGTCGCGTTTGGCTGTTGTTCGTGCTCTTCTGTTGGAGTTTGTGTTGGACGATTTGGCCAGTACAGGCACAAAACTCAACGCTGATTCGCGGCGTCTGGCTGACAACCAATGATTTACCGATCCTGCGCGATCGCCCTCGGTTGGAGGCAACCCTCAATGATTTACAGCGGTTGAACTTCAACACTCTCTATCCCGTTGTCTGGAACTCTGGGTATGTCAGTTTCCCCAGTGCTACGGCTAGGAATCTGGGCATCCAGCCCTTTGTGCTGCGAGGGATTCAGGACTACGACCTTCTTTGGGAACTCACCCAGCAGGCGCACTGCCGTAATCTGTTGATCATTCCTTGGTTTGAATTTGGCTTCATGGTGCCAGAAACCTCAGAACTCGCCCTTGCCCATCCAGACTGGCTCACCCAAGGGGTCAATGGTCAAACCACTCGCTTAACGGCGGCTGGTGAAGTAGCTTGGATGAATCCCTTTCATCCTGAGGTGCAGGCTTTCTTGACCAACATTGTCCTAGAGGTGCTGCGGCAGTATCCCGTGGATGGGGTGCAGTTTGATGACCACCTCAGCCTGCCCGTGGAGTTTGGCTACGATGACTACACCCGTGCCCTCTATCAGCAGGAAACCCAAAAGCCCGTTCCCGACAATCCCCGTGATCCAGACTGGATGCGCTGGCGTGCCGACAAACTCACCGCCTTTGTGCAAACGTTGCGGCAGCGGGTCAAGCAAGAATTTCCCAATGCCATTTTTTCCGTCTCACCGACCACATTGCCCACCGCCTACCAGACATTTCTCCAAGATTGGCCGCAGTGGGTCGCCCTCGGCCTCCTCGATGAAGTGATTGTGCAAGTCTATCGCTACAATCTCCCCAGCTTTGTGCAGCAGTTAACTCAGCCAGAGATGCTCCACGCCCAAGCGAAAATTCCCACTGCCGTTGGTGTCCTCACGGGGCTACGCACCAACCCTGTGCCCATTGAACTGGTGGATGCCAAGGTAGAAGCCGCGCTGCGATCAGGGTTAGGGGTGTCCTTTTTCTCCTTTGAAACGTTATGGGGGCGTGGTCCCGAACCGCGCGATCGCCGCCAAAATACGATCCTCTTTCATTTTCGCCAGCCCCTGCCAAGGCGGTTGTTTGCTCAAGCCTGTCCAACTCCCTAGAGCTTACTGCCGCACTCTGGACAAAAGCGATGGGTCGAAATTGTCTTTGCCCCACAGTTGGCGCAGTAGATTAATTCGGCAGCCTTTTCCAGCACCTTGCGTTCCGGCAGCCCTAGCATTTGGGAGTTGGCTTTGCCGGGAGCCACCATCGGATAGCAATTTTCCTCACGAGTGACATGGGCATCTAGGAGCACGGGGCCATCGTAAGCTAAGACCTCTTGGACAATGGCATCCAAATCGTGGCGATCGCTCACCCGCAACCCCTTAACCCCGTAGGCCTCCGCCAATTTCACAAAATCGGGCATCCCCTTGGCCATATTGGAATGGGAATAACGCTCCTCGTAAAAGGCCTGTTGCCACTGGCGCACCATTCCCTGCCAAAAATTGTTAATAATCACCGTCTTGACAGCAATACCGTACTGCGCCAATGTGGCCAACTCTTGGGAATTCATTTGAAAACTGGCATCGCCACTAATACAGATCACCTGTTGATCGGGTAGTGCCACCTTCACCCCCATTGCTGCGGGCATGCCAAAGCCCATCGTGCCCAAGCCAGCACTGGAGATCCAACGCCGCGGGCCATTTTTCAGGAATTGCGCTGCCCACATCTGGTGCTGACCCACATCAGTCGTGTAGTAGGCATCAGGCGCATGGCGGCCAAAGGCAACAATCACCTCTTGGGGCGAGAGTTCACCACTGGGTTGCGGCACGACAAGGGGATAGTCCTCTTTCCAGACCTTGATGCGCTCGAGCCACGCCTGGGTGGCGGGTTCAACGGCTTCACCACTGTCTTCAATGTGCTTGAGAAGTTGCTGGAGCACGGGTTTAACGCTGCCAACAATCGGCACATCAGGCACGCGGTTTTTGCCCACCTCAGCAGGATCAATGTCAATGTGAATCACCTTAGCGCGGGAGGCAAATTCATCCAGCTTACCGGTCACGCGATCGTCAAACCGCGCCCCCACGGCAATCAATAGATCACACTCACTGACGGCAAAGTTGGCATAGGCAGTGCCATGCATCCCCAACATACCCACGGAGAGGGGATGGGACTCAGGAAACGCCCCCTTACCCATGAGCGTTGTTGTCACCGGAATCTGGAATAGCTCGGCTAACCTGAGCACCTCCTCGTGAGCACTCGCTGTAATTGCGCCGCCCCCCACATAGAGCAAGGGTCGCTTGGCCTCGCGAATCAGTTGAACCGCTTGGGCAATTTGGCGCACATTGCCGCGAATCGTGGGACGATAGCCCCTTAGCTTGACTTGCCCCGGCTCGATCGGTTCATACTCACAGACCTCTAGCCCCACATCCTTGGGAATATCCACGAGCACCGGCCCTGGCCGACCGGTGGTGGCAATGTAGATTGCCTCAGCAACAATCCGTGCCATGTCCTTGGCTGCCCGCACGACGTAGGAGTGCTTGACAATGGGCAGCGTAATGCCAAAGATATCCGTTTCCTGAAAGGCATCGGTGCCAATGGCGGAGCGAGACACCTGACCGGTGATCACCAGCAGGGGAATGGAATCCATGTGGGCTGTGGCAATGCCTGTCACTAAGTTGGTTGCTCCTGGCCCTGAAGTGGCAAAACAGACGCCCACTTGACCTGTAGCACGAGCGTAGCCGTCAGCGGCATGGGCTGCCCCCTGTTCGTGGCGTACTAGAATATGCTGAATCTTTCCCTGCGACTCAGCACGGTAAAGCTCATCATAAATTGGTAAAATTGCGCCCCCGGGATAGCCAAAAATATGCTTAACGCCGTGACGGCATAGAGTATCAATAAGAATGTATGCTCCAGTTGCTTGCACAGGCCAACCTCGTCAGGCAGTGGTGGTAGATGTTTCTAAATTCTAATTTTTCAATTAGGGTCTCGGCAAGAGCACAAAGGCTTGAAAGCATTGAATTGTTGGCCTTAAACTCCTCAATGCTTAACATATCTTTGCAATTAGTGCCTGCCTTTGCTGAAAAAACAAAAAACGATATTTAGTTAGGCAAAATGCGCATTAAGGTTTGACCATACTCAATTGGTTCAGCATTTTGCACCAGAATTTCGACCACTTGGCCATTGACTTCGGCTTCAATTTCATTCATCAGCTTCATGGCTTCAATGATGCAAACCACTTGGCCTTTTTTCACTGTGTCCCCCACTTCGACAAAGGGGGGTTCATCGGGAGCGGGGGCACGATAAAAGGTTCCTACCATTGGCGCCACAATATCCACGGTTTTACGGTTGGCGGCGGGTGGCGTCGGTTCCGGATCGGCAGTGACGGCTGGCGGGGGCACAGGGGTGGGCGTGACGGTTGATGCAGGAGCTGGAGCCACAACCACAGGGGCGCTGCCACTGAGCTGCTCACGCTTGCGGAGTTGAAGTTCCAGTTCGCCACTCTTAAGGTTGAGTTCGGTGACGCTGGTTTGGTCGAACATTAGTAGCAGTTCGCGTACTTGGTTGAGGTCAAGCTCCACACCCATTACTCCTATTCGCGGCCAAGATATGTATCTGAGCGAGTATCAATGCGAATCCGCTCGCCGACAGAGATAAATAACGGTACCATGACTTGGGCACCGGTTTCGACAATGGCGGGTTTCGAGCCACCGGTGGCGGTATCCCCTTTAACCCCCGGATCGGTTTGCACCACTTCTAAAACAACGGAGTTGGGTAGCTCCACCTCAAGGACTTGCTCACCCCATTTGACAATATTGACTTCCATTCCTTCTTTGAGATACTTGGCGCGATCGCCCATTTGTGCGGGCGTGAGGCGAGCCTCCTCATAGCTTTCCATGTCCATAAAGACATAGTCTTCGCCATCTTTGTAGGTATGCTGCATGGTGCGTTTTTCAAGGGTGGCTTGGGGAACGGTCTCGCCGGCGCGGAAGGTGCGCTCAATCACGTTGCCCGTTTGTACATTCTTTAGCTTTGTTCGCACAAAGGCTGAGCCTTTACCGGGTTTGACGTGCAAAAATTCGACGACTCGCCAGACGGCACCATCCAGCTCAATACTTACACCGGGGCGAAAATCATTACTGGAAATCATGTCCTACCGTGCAGTTCACCAAGCTATTATTGTATCCTTGAGCGTTGCCCTTCCTAAACATTGTTCAGCAGATTTCCCTAGAGCCAGATCCATTGCGATCCCTTGCAATTCCCAAAGGGCGATCGCCCATGGGGATGATAAACTGAAACTGTTAATCTCATTCATGATCCAAGGACACTAACAATGGCTGCAACCCTTGAACTCAGTCAAGAAAATGTCGAAAAAGTCCTTGATGAGCTCCGTCCCTACCTGATGGCCGATGGCGGTAATGTGGAATTGGTGGAAATCGAAGGGCCGGTGGTACGGCTGCGCTTACAGGGTGCCTGTGGTGCTTGTCCTAGTTCGACGATGACGCTACGCATGGGGATTGAGCGCAAGTTGAAGGAAGCCATTCCAGAGATTGCTGAAGTCCAGCAGGTTCCCTAGGTTGCTGGCTGCTAGGGAGAGATAGAGCGTGGCGATCGCGATCCAGTTAACGCCAGATCAAATTGATCGTCTTGATGTATCTCCCCTGCAACAAGTCCTTGCTCCCCTGATTGCAGAGCAGCGACTTTTGGATCATCACCAAGCACTGCGTTTTGTCATTGACTACCCGCGGCCAGCTGATGAGCCTGATCTAGAGCTTTCGGAATTGCCAGCTGTGCGCCTTTGGTTCATTCGTGCTGATGTCTGCTACCCATGGTTGCCCTATTTACTGGATTGGTCAGCGGGTGAACTGGTGCGGTATGGGGCAATGCTGGTGCCCCACGAATTTCATCCGCAGCAGGGTATTATCTTCAACCCCCAAGCCCTTGATATTTTTGTGATGGCCAAGGTCTTTACCCTTTGGCAATGGCTTCAGGGACAGGGCTATCCTGCTGCTGAAAAAATTAAAGGCATGGCAGCGATGTTTGGCTATGAGCTAGATACGGCTCTTTTTGACCTCCTTGAGTTTTGAAGGCTCCCTAGCGCTATGGCGGTCATCGCACTGGGGATTGATTTTGGTACCTCGGGGGCGCGGGCGATCGCCATCGATCCTGAAGGCAAGATTCTCGCCACTGCCCGTCGTCCGTTGCACCAGCCCGATCGCCCCCAAGAATGGGCGGCAACCCTGCGGGCGTTGATTTTAGATATTCCAAGCGCTATCCGTCAGCAAATTCAGCGGATTGCCATTGATGCCACCTCTAGCACCGTTTTCCTCTGTGATGCTCAGGGGCAGCCCTGCTCACCCGTTCTCCTCTACAACGACGATCGCGCCCAGAATCACGTTCAAACCCTGCGGCAGATTTTAACCACGGATCACCTTGTCCTGAGTGCCACCAGTAGTCTCGTTAAGCTGTTGTGGCTCCAGACCCACTACCCCACGGTCAACGCTGTTTTGGTACACCAAGCGGATTGGCTGGCCTTTTTGCTCCATGGTCAACTGGGCATTTCCGACTGGCACAATGCCCTGAAGTTGGGCTATGACCCGGCACAGGAAGCTTACCCCGACTGGTTCAGCCACCCCACGCTTGCGTCCTTGCAGCCCCTGCTCCCTAAGGTCATTCCCCCCGGTACAGTTCTGGGAAAGGTCACAGCCACCGATTTAGGCTTGTCTCCAAAGTGTGAGGTGTGTGCCGGTACCACCGATAGCATTGCCGCCTTCTTGGCTAGTGGTGCCTCGGAGGTGGGTGAAGCGGTAACATCCTTGGGGTCAACTCTTGTACTGAAGCTTTTGAGTACCTCTAGGGTAGAGGATGTGACAGCAGGCATCTATAGTCATCGCTTGGGCGATCGCAGCTCGCGCGCCGTAGGCGATCGCTGGCTGGTGGGGGGTGCCTCCAACTGTGGCGCCGCAATTTTAGCCCAGTTTTTTACCCCAGAGGAACTAGAGCGCCTCAGCGCCCAAATCGATGTCAATCAACCCACGGGGTTGGACTACTATCCTCTGCTCAAGCGGGGTGAGCGCTTTCCCATCAACGATCCGCATCTTGAACCGCGCCTAGAACCCCGACCCGACGACCCTCGCCTCTTTTTGCAGGGACTTCTCGAAAGTCTCAGCCGCATTGAAGCCCAAGGCTATCAACAATTACAACGTCTGGGTGCCTCGCCCTTGAAACGGGTCTGGACGGCGGGGGGCGGTGCCCGTAATCCCGCATGGTTAGCCCTCCGCCAGCAATACCTAGGGGTTCCCGTGACCGTTTCACCTCAAACAGAGGCCGCCTATGGCGCCGCCCGTCTGGCTCAAGCAGGCCTGAATTTTAACTAGGGTAGAGTTGGGCTTGAATTTCTGACTTCAGCCGATTGAGAATATGGCGCTGATCCAGTTGACTGAGGATTTGTTGCACTACGGTTTTCGGCCCAGCAGTTCCCCAGCCTGCGCCGTTGGCAAAGTAGGTTTTGGCTACTTGTCCCATCGTATAGGAGGCAAAGCCAGCAATCCCCGCTTGGGTCATGGCGACTGAGAGGTAAGGGCCAAGGGCAATGCCGCCACTCATGGGCGTAGCTAATCCCAACAGTCCCTTGAGGGAACTGAGTCCCAAATTGACGGCAAATTCCCCTAAGCTAATGCTGCCCATGGCAAGGGCAATGGTTTGCAGCAGTTCCTTGGCGCCTGCTTCTGTGAGTTCAATGCTGTAGAGGCGCGAGAGCAGTTGAATTGTGGTCAAGTCAATGACGGCACTGCTGACCATATCGAGCACGGTGACGGGGTTGAGGGCGATCGCCAGCGCCTTGGCGACAGCTCCTTTCCAAATCAGTTGGTTGGCCTCCTGATCCCGCAGTTCCAGCTTATAGCGGGCTAATTCTTCACTGACTTTATTGGCAAAAAGCATTGAGTTCAGGGCAATCAGGGCCTTCCCTTCGCGATTGAGCACCTCCAAGATCTTTTGCTTCAGGGGTTCCACTTGGGGGGCACCGACGGTCATTTTCACCTGTACTCGGCCTTGGCGATCGCGATTCACTTGGGGGACAAGGGGCGCTGCTGCTACCATGACAATCTCTTCGGGGGAGAGGAGTTCTTTGACGCGCTCATCGCGGATTTTGTTATAGATGGCCTCGCGATCCGCCTCTGGATACTGATCCACTTTGTTAAAGACCAGAATCATTGGCTTGCCCGCCTGCCGCAACTCACTGAGGACTTGGTATTCCAGACGGGTCAAGTCGCCAGCAATGACAAAGAGAATCAAATCCGCTTGAGCCGCTACCTCTCGTGCTAGTTGCTCCCGTGCGGCGCCATTGACTTCGTCTAACCCCGGTGTATCAATGAGGCGGATGGGATTACCCCGCTGGGCTTCCGAAATTTGCCACAGGGCACTGGCTTCTTCTTGAGTGACGCCATGAATCGGCCCAGTCGCAAAGTAGGGTTCCCCTAGCAGCGCATTTAGTAGAGAGGACTTTCCCCGCCCCACCATACCAAAGACGGCAATTTGCACGACACCATAGTGGAGCTTGTCGAGCATTGCTTCGAGGTCAGCGATCGCGCGGGCGAGGGAGGCTTTTTCGCTGCCAGTGGCTTTGCACTCGAACAGTAATTTTTCAAGGGCACTCTTGGCCGCTTCGTAGCTACGGGCGCTTTGGTAGTCCTCAAGGTCATCAATCGTGCCTTGAAGTTCCTTTAGGAGGGAATTCGCTGGCGATCGCTCTATCACAGATGCAACACTGACGTTACAAAGATTTGCTTTTTATTCTAAGGGCAAGAACGGGACTGGTGCGATTTGAACGCACGGCCTAGCGCTTAGGAGGCGCTCGCTCTATCCGACTGAGCTACAGCCCCAAAGAGATACCTTCTATCCTAGCGAGTTTTGATCGCCCCTAAGCTGCTGTTGCCACTGTTGCCCTCAGGGCGTCAATTTCCTGAAACAAGCGCTCTAGGGGAGCATTGGGTTCTAAAAACGAGAAGAGATGCTTGTAGCGCAGCTTGCCTTCCTGATCAATGAGAAACTGCGCCGGTAGCGGTGCCCCCAAGGCTTGACCCGTGCGGTATTTGCGAAAGACTTGGCAACTGGGGTCATAGAGCAGGGGCATCTTTAGAGCCATATCCGCCTTGACCTTTTCACTTTGCTGGGCATCGGTACTAGTGACCACAAGAACGGCCACTCCCTTGCCTTGAAATGCTTCATAGTTTGCATTCAAGGCCTTGAGATAGGGGTAGCACAGCGGACAGTACTGATGCTCCGTAAAGATACGGGTAAACACCAGTAGGAGCGGCTGCTCTTGCCACACCGTTGAAAGGCGTACGGGCGTATTCAACCCTACGCCGGGTAGCTCCCCATCAGGCACTAGTGCACCCCGCTGTAGTTGATTTTGGGGTGGCAGTGGCCACGCATTCTGCCAAAACCGCTCATTAAAGAGGCCACTGAAGTTGGTGGAGGTAAAAAACGGTAATTGAACAGCCATGGCTCCCTCGCTGGTGGCTCAACACTTTCCTAGCGATCGACGGACCCCATAATCACATCGATACTGCCAAGGATAGCAACAATATCCGCCACTTTCATCCCCTTCAGCAACTGGGGCAGCACTTGCAGATTATTGAAATCCGGTGGCCGAATCTTCCAGCGCCAAGGGAAGACATTATCATCCCCAATCAGGTAAATCCCTAGCTCCCCTTTCCCCGATTCAACCCGCACATAGTGTTCGCCTTTGGGAATTTTGAAGGTGGGAGCCAGCTTCTTGCCAATGTACTGATAGTCAAAGCCATTCCATTCCGACTTGGCACCCTCCAACATCCGCTTGGCTTCGAGGTTTTCATAAGGACCACCGGGCAAACCATCCAAGGCTTGGCGAATGATCTTCACCGACTCGCGCATTTCTTGAATACGGACAATGTAGCGGGCAAGGCAATCACCTTCGGTGGCCACGGGTACATCCCAGTCAAAGTCGTCATAGCACTCGTAGTGATCCACCTTGCGCAGATCCCACTTCACCCCAGAGGCACGGAGCATCGGCCCCGATAGCCCCCAGTTGATGGCATCCTCACGGCTAATTTTGCCCACCCCCTGTAAGCGGCGCACAAAGATGGGGTTGTTGGTGATCAGGCGCTCGTACTCATCCACTTTGGGCAGGAAGTAATCGCAAAAGTCGCGGCACTTGGTTACCCAGCCATAGGTGAGGTCGGCGGCCACTCCCCCCATGCGGAAGTAGTTGTTGTTGATGAAGCGCATGCCTGTGGCGGCTTCAAAGAGATCGTAGATGTATTCCCGCTCACGGAAGATGTAGAAAAAGGGCGTCTGGGCACCGACATCCGCCAAGAAGGGGCCTAACCACAGCAGGTGATTGGCAATGCGGTTCAACTCCAACATGATCACGCGGATATAGCTGGCGCGTTTGGGCACAGGAATACCAGCCAACTTTTCGGGAGCGTTGACGGTGACCGCTTCGTTAAACATCCCGGCGGCGTAGTCCCAACGACTCACGTAGGGGATGAACATAATGTTGGTGCGGTTTTCAGCAATTTTCTCCATGCCGCGATGGAGGTAGCCAATCACCGGCTCGCAGTCAATGACATCTTCGCCATCAAGGGTCACCATTAACCGCAAAACCCCGTGCATTGAGGGATGGTGCGGCCCCATGTTGATGACCATGGGTTCTGTGCGAGTCTCTATCGTGGGCATAGATGGCAGTTCCGCTAGAGGGTTGGACGCTTACTGTTGATATGCTACACAGGTTTTCCGCGCTTGCCAATTCAAATTTGCTTATGGCTTAGATAACCATACCATCGGGAATCGCGGCATTTTTGATAATCACCACCACCCCGCTGCGGATATAAAATCCTTGATCCTCACGGTTGGATTCTTCAACATGGTCTTTGTTGATGATTTTGACATCGCGGCCAATGCAGGCATTTTTATCGACAATTGCCCCGCGAATGACACTGTTGGCACCAATGCCGATGGGAATTTTATGTTGCAACAGGAGCTGGCTGCGCTGCGCCGAGTCTTGGTAGTAGTCGGCGCCCATCAGCAGGGAATGATCAATGACACAACCGGATTCTACGCGCGATCGCACCCCCAAGACGGAATGGTGGACTTGACATTCCTTGAGGATACAGCCCTCACTAATAATGGACTCGGTGATGGTGCAACTGAGAATCTTGCTGGGGGGCAAGTAGCGGGGACGGGTGTAGATAGGGGCGTTTTCGTCGTAGAAGCTAAAGGGCGGTTGGGGTTGTTGGGTAAGCGCAAGGTTGGCTTCGTAGAAGGAGCCGATTGTGCCAATATCTTCCCAGTAGCCATTAAAGACGTAGGTTTGGACAAGATGAGAACGGGCCGCGGCGGGAATGATTTCCTTGCCAAAGTCCGTGGCATCGGCCATCTGTTGCAGCAGATCAATCAGCACTTGCCGCTTAAAGACATAAATCCCCATTGAGGCAATGTAGGGTTTGCGATGGGCTTCCTCGGCACTAAGGCCATAGCGGGTTGTGTCCACGCGCATATCCCGTAGGGCATCACCGCTGGGTTTTTCGCGGAATTCAATGACTCGCCCTGTGCCATCTACCTTAATCAAGCCAAAGCCAGAGGCGGCTTTTTCATCGACGGGCAAGACGGAGAGGGTAATATCGGCGCCCGTTTCGCGATGGCGCTGCACAAACAGGCGATAGTCCATGCGGTAGAGGTGATCTCCTGAAAGAATCAGGTATTCATCCACGTCCCAATCGGCCAACAGCCACAGGTATTGACGCACCGCATCAGCAGTGCCTTGAAACCAGTTGGGATTTTCTGGGGTTTGTTGGGCTGCTAGGACTTCGACAAAGCCGCCCGTCAAGCCGGGGAAGGTATAGGTACGAGCAATATGACGGTTGAGGGAGGCCGAGTTGAATTGGGTAAGGACGTAAATGTTATTAATTTCGGAGTTGATGCAATTGCTCACAGGAATATCAATGAGGCGATATTTTCCAGCAAGGGGAACCGCAGGCTTGGCTCGACGCTTGGTCAAGGGATAGAGACGTGTGCCGGCACCGCCCCCAAGGATAATCGCCAAGACTCGTTTCATTGCAAACTCCATCTGAACGGCCACATCAACAGTGTACGCTGTGGCGGCACTTCTCTTTGCGAAGGGGACGCTTTTTGGTAAAGAAGCCGCACAATGGCATGATAATGATACTTGGTCGTTGATCCCAAGCGGAGAGTAGCAGCATGGGATTTGTGGATATGGCGATCGCTGATTTGGCAGCGGACTACGGCGTCTCGGTCGAAACCGTCTGTGGGTTGTGCGATCGCTTGGGTATTCGCTATACCAGTCCGCAAACGCGCCTGCCCCTTGAAGATGCCAAAGCAATCATTTTGGCTTTGACGGACTCTGCTACACCGACCGATCAACGGGACACGTCACCGCACTCGTAAGACCTGCTTATTGGGAGAACTATGTTAAAAAAATGCATTTGGCTTGCGGTCGCCCTTTGCCTCTGCCTCTGGCAACTGACCCTAGGTACAGCACTGGCCGCTGAACTGACCCCTGACGTCCTGACCGTTCCCCTCAACAGTGAAGGAAAAACCATTACCCTGACGGAAAAGCAATACTTTGAGGGTAAGCGTCTCTTCCAGTATGCTTGCGCCTCCTGCCATGTGGGGGGGATCACCAAAACCAACCCCAATTTGGATTTGCGCACTGAAACCCTGGCTTTGGCCACACCGCCACGGGATAACATCGAAGGCTTGGTGGACTATATGAAAAACCCCACCACCTACGATGGCGAGCAGGAAATTGCTGAGGTGCACCCCAGTTTGCGCAGTGCCGACATTTTCCCGAAAATGCGCAATCTGACGGAGAAAGATTTGGTGGCGATTGCCGGTCACATCCTCGTCGAACCCAAGATTCTTGGGGATAAATGGGGAGGCGGTAAAATTTACTACTAGTCACAACTCAAGAAGGATCTTCCCAACTCATGCACCAACCTCACTCTCGGCTTCGGCCTGTTGTCTGGCTCTGCAGTGGCCTACTGTTCTTGCTGCTGGGCTGGGCGATCGCCCCGGCAACGGCGCTGGCGGCCTCTGGGGTCGATAACTATGTGATCCAATACCTGAAGGTCACAGATACGGTGGAACTGCCCCTCAATGACCGCGGTGAGACCAAAACCTTCACAGCAGCGGATCTGACCCGTGGCAAGCGGCTCTTTGAGGAAAACTGCAAAAACTGTCATGTCGGTGGCAGCACGTTACCCAATCCTTTGGTGTCCCTCTCTCTGAAGGATCTCAAGGGGGCAACGCCGCCACGGGATACGATCGCCAGCCTCGTTGCTTTCCAGCGATCGCCGATGTCCTACGATGGCAGCGAAGAGAGTTATTCCTGCCGCCGCGTGAGTGAGGACTGGTTGACCACAGAACAGCTGGAGACCTTAGCTGCCTTTATTTTGCGAGCGGCAGCCGTGGCCCCCGGTTGGGGCGTAGAAAGCTTTCCGGACAGTGCCCCCTAGGTTGGGAACTTTGCTACACTGACCTTTGGTGAATCTTGCACCCCTTGATTTTTGGGGCTTTATCCATACCCTGACGCATTCCATGAAAGGAGAACTCCGTTGAAAAAGCTATTCATTTGTGTTTGCGCGATCGCGATCGCGCTGTTTGTCAACCTCACCCCTGCGGCCTTTGCGGCAGATTTAGCCAATGGTGCCAAAGTCTTTAGCGGCAACTGTGCAGCCTGTCACATGGGGGGTGGCAATGTGGTGATGGCCAACAAAACCCTGAAAAAAGAAGCCCTTGAGCAATTTGGTATGTACTCCGAGGATGCCATTATCTACCAAGTGCAGCACGGCAAAAATGCCATGCCCGCTTTTGCTGGTCGTCTCACCGATGAACAAATTCAGGATGTAGCCGCCTACGTGCTCGATCAAGCTGCCAAGGGTTGGGCAGGCTAAAATTGCCACCGTCTGAAAATAAGGATTGATGAAGGGTGTAGGCGTAGGTGCTACATCCTTTTTTTATTCTGTGACTGCCCTCCAAGTCCTGCAAAGATAGATGTTGTGTTCTGCATCCCCTAGGGAATCCTCTCTAGAACCAGTGCAATTCATATAATGATGAAAGACTTGCTCCTACAAAAAGGCGGTACACTTGGGCTATGCCTGCTGCCCCATTGCCAGCAAATGAACCGGAACGGCAACGTGCCCTTGAGCAGTATCGAGTCTTAGATACGCCTCCGGAACCGATCTTTGATGAAATTACCCACTTAGCGGCGGCAATTTGCGAAGCGCCCATTGCCCTCATTAGTCTTGTTGATCGTCAACGGCAGTGGTTTAAAGCCAAAGTAGGCATTGATGCCTGTGAAACCCCTAGGGATGTTGCCTTTTGTGCTCACGTTATCCTGCAACCAGAACTCGTCATTGTACCGGATGCTCGGCTGGATCCCCGCTTTGCCGATAATCCCGTTGTTACAGGGCCGCCCTATATCCGCTTCTATGCGGGGATGCCCTTGATGACGCCCGATGGCTATGGCATTGGTACCCTCTGTGTGGTGGACTATAAGCCGCGTGAGCTAAACCCCGTTCAACAGCAAACCCTGCGCACCCTTGCTCGCCAAGTCATTAGTGAACTGGAAATCCGCCATCACTTAGAGGTCACCCAGCAACAACTGGCCTACATTCAGCAGATGAGCAGCCTCCAAGAGGCGGTCTTCAATAGTAGTAATCACGCCATCATTGCCACCCGTACCGATGGCATTATCACGCTGCTGAATCGAGCCGCTGAGGAATGGCTAGGATATCCTGCCTCAGAACTGGTGGGTAAAGCGACTCCAGAACGTTTCCTTGATCCTCAAGAGGTGGAGCGCTATGCCCAGATCCTCAGTGCACAATTGGGAGAACCCATTCCTGCGGGGTTTGAGACTCTCGTGGCTCGGGCGCGGCGGGGCTTGGCCGATGAGCAGGAGTGGACATTTGTACGGCGGGATGGCTCTCGCTTTCCTGTGTCCCTGTCAGTCACCCCGATTCATGATAGCCAAGAGCAACTGATTGGCTTTTTGGAGTTAGCCATTGATATTACCGACAAGAAAAAAATTGAGGCGGAGCTGCGACTGCGGGAGCGAGCCATTATTGCTAGCACCAATGGCATTGTGATTACCGACTACCGCCAACCCGATAATCCAATTATCTATGTGAACCCCGCCTTTGAGCGGATGACAGGATACCGAGCAACGGAGGTGATTGGCAAAAATTGCCGCTTTTTGCAGGGGCGCGATCGCCATCAACCGGGGGCTGAAGCCATTCGTAATGCAATTAAAAAAGGCCAATCCTGCCGGGTGGTGCTGCGCAACTACCGCAAAAACGGCCAACCCTTCTGGAATGAACTTGCCATCTCCCCGATTTATAACGAATTTGGTGAAATTACCCACTACATTGGCATTCAAAGTGATGTCACCGAACGGCAGCGGGCACAACTGTTTTTACAGCAGCAGGTGAAGCGCACGCTCCTGCTCAATCGCATTACCGAGGAAATTCGCCAGCAAATTGAACGGGAGCACATTTGTCGCACGGCAGTGCAGCAGGTGGGGACAACCCTCAATGTCAGTCGTTGTCTCTTGTTTGTCTATCAAGAGCATGCGCCGATGGCACTGGTGGCTGAGTACTGTGCACCGGGGGTGTCTTCCGTCAAGGAATGCCCTCTCGATTTGAGCCAGATGCGGGGAGCGTTTTTGGAATCGGTTTTTGCCTCCGATGAGGTGTTTAGCTGCGACGATGTGGCAACAGACAGTCGTCTAACCTCACTTCATGAGTACTGCGAAGTCCTGAATGTGAAATCTGCGGTGATTGTGCGCACGGCCTATCGCAATCAAGCGAATGGTTTGCTCATTTTGCACCAGTGCGATCGCCAGCGGCGGTGGACGGAGGCGATTAAAAGTTTACTCAAGAGTGTGGCGGCGCAAGTGGGAATTGGCCTTGCCCAAGTGCAACTTTTGGAACAGGAAACCCGCCAACGTCAGCAACTGCAACAGCAAATGCAGCGGGCGTTGCTTCTGAATCAAATTACCGAACAGATTCGCCAGAGCCTCGATACGGAAACGGTGTTTGAAACAACCGTCACCCAAATTGGTCAGGCCTTTGGGGTCAGTCGCTGTTTAATTCATCGCTACGAGCCGGGGCCACCGCCGCGTATTCCCGATGTGGCTGAATACCTGCAACCGGGCTACCCCTCAATGCGGGGGGTCAGTGTGCCCGTGGAAAACAACCCCCACGCCTTGGAGGTGCTCAGGAGTGATGCCGCCGTTGTTTCCCACGATGTGACTCAAGAGCCCCTACTTGGCAGTGCCATTGAGCTGTGTCATCAATTTCAAATCCAGTCAATGCTGGCTATTCGCACCTCCTATAAAGGCGTACCCAATGGCATTATTGGCCTGCATCAGTGCGATCGCCAGCGGCAGTGGACTCCCGATGAGATTGAACTTCTGGAAGCAGTGGCCGCTCAAGTGGGGATTGCGATCGCCCAAGCAGAACTGCTGCGCCATGAACAGCAGCAGCGACAGCTGTTAGCTCAGCAAAACCACGAACTGGAACAGGCGCGGCTGCAAGCGGAACTGGCCAACCGGGCCAAGAGTGAGTTTTTGGCCACCATGAGCCATGAGATCCGCACCCCGATGAATGCGGTTTTGGGCTTTACCAATTTGCTGTTGGATACGCCCCTCAATGAGCAGCAGCGGGACTTTTTGCAAACTCTGCACCAGGCCGGCGAGGCACTCCTGACAATTATTAACGATATTCTTGACTTCTCGAAAATTGAATCGGGCAAACTGGTGCTAGAGCAGCAGTTCTTTGATGTGCGCGAGTGTGTGGAGGATGTCCTAAGCCTATTGGCCAGCAAAGCCGAGGAGAAGGAGTTAGAGTTACTTTACACCTGTACCCCCAAAACCCCTGCCCAAGTTAAAGGGGACGTGACCCGGCTACGGCAGATCCTCGTTAACCTAGTGGGCAATGGCATTAAGTTTACCCACGAAGGCCAAGTCGTCGTCCATGTGAGCGCGGTCAAGCACGAGGGCAAGGATTTTCTCCAATTTCAAGTTCAGGATACGGGCATTGGCATTCCCAGCGATCGCTTGGATCGACTCTTCAAGCCCTTCAGTCAAGTGGATGCCTCCACGACGCGCGAGTATGGCGGCACAGGCCTAGGGCTAGTCATTAGCAAACGCCTCTGTGAGCTAATGGGCGGCGATATGTCCGTTGAGAGTACTGAAGGTCAAGGTACAACCTTTACCTTTACGATCCTCGCTGAGGGGCAAAAACCCTATGTACCGCCAACGCTTCATCCGGCTTTGGAGGGCAAGCGTGTCCTCGTTGTTGATGACAATGCCGCTAGCCGTGAGAATCTCTGCACATTACTGCAAAACTGGGGGATGGTGCCTATCGGGTATGGCAATCCCCAACTGGTGCTAGAGGCCGCTCCCCAGTGGGATTTGGCAGTAATTGATTTGAATATGCCCGAGATGACTGGGCTTCAGTTAGCAGAGCGGTTGCAATCAGAGCCCCACTTCAATCAACAGCCGATTATTCTGCTCACACCCCTGAGTTGGCTGGAAACCGCTAGTCGCAAGGAGTTGATCACAGCCCACGTCCCCAAACCCATTCGCCCTCTCACCCTACGGCAAACCCTAATTAAGACCCTTAGCAGTGAATCTACAACTCAGCCTGCCCTGACAAAAACAGGCATTGATCCCAACTTGGGCAGTCGCTTTCCGCTGCGTATCCTCCTTGCTGAGGATAATGCTGTTAATCAGAAGGTGGCACTGCATATTCTCAAGCGGATGGGCTACCGTGCCGATGTGGCGGCCAATGGCCTCGAGGTGCTTGAAGCACTGCAACAGCGCCCCTACGATGTGGTGCTGATGGATGTGCAAATGCCAAAGATGGATGGCCTCGAGACCACCGAACGCATCTGTGCCCAATGGCCCCCCAGCCAGCGTCCTTGGATTATTGCCATGACGGCAAATGCCCTAGCTGGCGATCGCGAACGCTGCTTTGCGGCGGGGATGGATGACTACATCAGTAAACCGATTAAAATTGAAGCCCTTGCCGCCGCCCTCAACCGCTGTCGCTGCCTCAGTCCCAAGACGACCTATCCGCAACTGTGTGAGCAGATCAGTTTTGAGGGTGATCAGAATACAGCAGAGTCTATGACCTAGAGATACTTAGCCAAGAGCAGATGCAGTTTCTCCTTGGTGGCTGCGGGTACCTTGTCAAGGGGAGTGAGAATGGCATTCTTTAAGGCACGGTGGGCTTTAGAGGCTGGTGGATTGGCATGGAGGCGTTTGACGGTTTCACAGATAATCGCTTGGGCATTTTTGACATTGCGCTGCAAGTTGCCAATAATCATCTCCACTGTGACTGAGTCATGCTCGGGGTGCCAGCAGTCGTAATCGGTAACGAGCGCCAGCGTTGCATAGGCAATCTCCGCTTCACGAGCCAGTTTGGCCTCCGGTAGATTCGTCATGCCAATTACGGTGCCGCCCCACGAGCGGTACAGGTTGGACTCTGCCAGCGTTGAGAAAGCAGGGCCTTCCATACACACATAGGTACCTTGGCGGTGGAGGGTGACATCGGGCAGGTTGAGATCAGCGATCGCATCCGCGAGAACACCAGCAAGAGCAGGACACACCGGATCGGCAAAGCCAATGTGCGCCACAATGCCATCCCCAAAGAATGTGGAAATGCGGTTGCGGGTACGGTCAATAAACTGATCGGGCACCACCATATCAAGGGGTTTCACCTGTTCCTGTAGGGAACCCACCGCAGACGCGGAAAGCAGGTACTCGACCCCAAGGGATTTGAAGCCATAGATGTTGGCACGAAAGGGAATCTCCGTCGGCAGTAGATGGTGATCGCGGCCATGGCGTGCCAAAAAGACGACTGGAACCCCAGCAATCTTGCCGCAAATAAAGGCATCGGAAGGATCACCAAAGGGCGTAGTCAGACGTACCTCTTCGACATCGGTGAGAGCCTCCATCTTGTAGAGACCACTACCGCCAATAATGCCAATTTTTGCAGTCATGGAGATTCCTAAAACACCAATCGGCAATAGCTTAGCATTAGTTGACCGGCTTTAGATGCTACCGAGGGGGTTGAACTGGTAGTTGGAGCCTTTAGGGCCATTGGGTCCCGGTGCTGCTTGCACCAGAGGAACTCGATCAAAGGTACCACTGGCGGTTTGCCCCTGAATTTGTACCCCTTGGCGGAGCAGTTGTTGGGTGCTGGCGCGATCGCCCCCTTTGGCCATGGCTTGAGCCAGCGCCTGCGTAGCATCGTAGGCGGTTGTGGTGCGCCAACTAATTTGCCCCCGCCACGCTTGGGCTGCCTGCTGCGCAAAGGGATCACTGGGGTTAGTACTCCAAGGCACTGCTAGAATCATGCCATTGATGGCGCTATCCCCCTTGATCAGTAAATCAGGGCTGTAGAGTTGATCACTACCAAACAACTGCACGGGGATAGTTTGGGTTTGATTGGCAATAGCAAGGGCAACGGCATCATTCACCCGGGCGCGACTCATGGCCAAAATGACCACATTGGCTCCCGCTTGCTGTGCTGTGGTCATTGCTGTATTGGCATTAAAGCCGGAGGCGGCCACATCCATCTGTTGCACCACTTGAGCACCAAACCGAGGCAGAGCAGCGACTAACTTAGTTTTCAGTTCATCACTGTAGGGACTATCGCTGTTGTAGAGAACAGCCACTTTGGCATTAGGGACTTTTTTCGCAGCGGCTTGGGCGAGGGTATTGGCGGCATTGTCAAGGTAGGTATTGAGAAGTTGTTGCCCCTTTTCATTCAGAGATAGCGTCTGTACCTGTACTGTGCCGTTGCCTTGGGGGGTGACATTCGTGGTCAGGGGAGAAAGGGCAGCAATCCCTGCTTGCTCATAAACCTGTAGAGCGGCACGACTATTGGCGTCGGTGCCATGACCCAGTACCCCTTGGATTGAACTGTTGATCAAATCTTCGGCCAAACTGGTCACACCATTGGGGCTGTTTTCATTGACAATGGCGACTTCAAGGGCACGACTGGGGCCACTGGCATTAAAGCGCTCTTGGTACTGAGCGACCCCCCGCAGAATTTCCTTGGCAGTATCGGGGCTAGTACCAATGGGAACAACGGTGGCCATCGTCATCGGGTTGCCGGCTTGGCGAGCACGGGCATTGTTAAGATAAATGCGCGCCTCTGGATCATTGGGATCGAGGGTGACGAGTTCTTGATACTTGGCGATCGCCTGTGCCCAATCTCCCTGATCAAAGGCAAGGGCGGCTTCTTGCTTCAGGGCTGCTCGCTGCGGATTGGGTTCACTGATCAGGATGCGCTCCCCTTGGCTAATATAGGCTGTGTTGCGGGCAGTGGTTTTGCTCACCAAGTGGTTGCCGCTGGTTGTCCCTCCTATCGGCAGTGGCGTAGTGCCGTTGCGGTTAGCAATAAAGATTCGATAGCCAAGGAAACCAATACCACCCGCGAGTAATAGAACCACCCCAAGGGCAGCAGCAACTAGCGGTAGTTTCGATTTTCCCGCCCCGGCACCGCCATTACCACTGGCAGGATTCATGGCCTCACGGGGTAGTCCACAGATGTTACAGTCGGGGCCAAAGTTTTCATAGGGGGGGTGGGGACCACTGGCATTGGGGTAGGATTTACCGTTTTTAGGTACGCCATCGCACTTCCAAGAACCGGGAGATGGTGCCATGATGCCCCCCTTTCAAGTGAATTTGGATCAGTGTACTGTCCTAAGCACGGGCAAGAACAGGATTTTCGTCTTCGGCGTCTTCGGTGTCGGCCTCTTCTTCAAGGACAATCGTCATGAAGCGGAGGATGTTTTCATTGAGGCGCATGGCGCGTTCTAGGGGGGCGATCGCCGTCCCAGCAGCGGTATAGGTCATCAGAATGTAGTAGCCCTCCCGCAGTTTCTTGATCGGGTAGGCAAACCGACGCTTACCGCGATTTTGCACCTTAAGCTTTGTCGCACCCTGTTCTTCTAAAAAAGTGCGAAATTGGCTAATGGTTTGTTCCAGTTGTTCTTCGCCCACATCGGGACGAATAATATAGAGCGTTTCGTAGTTCCGTGTAATCATTGAGGTCAACTCCCTTTGGACAAATGGCCTTTTGACGGATGCAAAAAGCAAGGCTTTATAATTCTAGCACTGCAGTTTGCCATTCTTGGCAAGGAAAAGAGGGGACTAATTCACTATGGTGGAACGGTTTGTGCGGGTACAGACCACGGGGGGACAGATTCATTACGGCACACTGCAACTCAACCGCGAAGTGATGATTTGGGATGCGGCACCGTGGCTCCATGGCCAACCCACGAACCAAGTCCTCAGTCCCGATAGCTATCAACTGCTGGCTCCCTGCTCCCCCTCAAAAATTGTTGCTGTCGGACGCAACTATGTGAAGCACGCTGCCGAAATGGGCGATAGTGTGCCCCCTGAGCCATTGATTTTTCTAAAGCCGCCGACAACGGTTCAAGCCCCCGGCTGTCCCATTTGGTATCCGCCCCAAGTAAAGCGGGTGGACTATGAGGGGGAATTGGCGGTGGTCATTGGTCGTCGTACCCGTGCCTGCCCTGAAAATGAAGCTCTTGAGCATATTTGGGGTTACACGATCGCCAACGATGTCACGGCTCGGGATCTGCAGCAGCGGGAGCAACAATGGACACGGGCTAAGGGGTTTGACACCTTTTGCCCCCTAGGGCCTTGGATTGTGCGAGAGGTTCCTAGCGATGCGCGGTTGCAAACCTTTATTAATGAGGCCGCGCAACCCGTCCAATCAGCAACGATTGATCAAATGGTTTTCTCACCCGCCAAGTTGGTGAGTTTCATTAGCTATGTGATGACACTGCTGCCGGGGGATGTGGTATTGACGGGGACACCCGCAGGAATTGGTGCATTACAGGTGGGCGATCGCGTGCGCGTCGAAATTGAAGGCATTGGCAGCCTCCTGTCGGTAGTCACAACACCGGAGACCCCTTGGACACCCCCCTTAGGTCGCGTCTATTAGGAATATCCCTCTTTAATGACTTTAGGCGGATGAAAAGACACATTGTCGGCTCCATTGATGCACCAGTGGACAGATAAAGGCATTCATCTGACGGCTGAGTTGGGCAAAGCCAAACTGTAACGATGGAACGGGAAAAACCTCTAATCAGGGGAAGGATATTAAGTTTTTCAATGCCTTATTCTTGGTAAATTTGACACAATGCTAGCATTGTAGTAGCGATTTAGAAACCTTTTCAAAGAGATAGAAACTAATTATCAGTAACCAACATTTTAGAAAAGGACTTTAGAAGCAATTATTTTTTGATTTTTTGTAGTTAATTATTATTTCAATTTCAGTCACTTTGGGGCTGTTTTCAATTAGCTATTCACTATTGAGGAATTATTTAGGGAGGCAGGGCAATGTTAAATATCCACTTTAAGTCAGCGCTGACGCTGTTGCTAGGCATGGGTCTTGTTGTTGTTCCCCAAGGACTCGCCAACCCCGTCAATTTTCGCTTAGAGGTTAACTGGCCAGCGATCGCTGGCTGGCAAAACTGTAGTCAGCCCAAGGAAGGATGGTTCAAAGTTCAAGGCCCCGCCTACCTGAAGCAGGTCACCGATAAAACGCCTTACCTTGCCCTCAACTATGTAGTTCGTCACCCAGTGCGCATGGCACGCTATACCGCTACTGGTTAATTGCTGAACCACAGCCCAGATATTAAAACGATCTCTAGTACCGTGTACCAAGGGGGACGAGAAGTGAGGAACTATCAAGAGGGTGTACCAATGCATCGTGTCAATATCTGGCACTTAACCTCAAGGGAAATGTACTATTTCCAAGTTTTGATTGATTCTCCTTGCGTGCGCCAAGCAGGCGGTGGGCAAGCAGCCCAACGGGTCGTTACCTCCTTTACAGTGGAACCTGATTCTACGGTGACTCGGCCACCGGCACCAACCCCCACCTATAGTCACCCACCCCAAATGACACCAAGAATTGTCTTCTCCAACAACAATCCCCATGCCGTTGCCAGCCGTCCTCCTGAAGCACGGATTCTAGTACTCGATCGCCCCTATCACTTTAGTAAAATTACTACCTATCACTGGAACGGTGGTCGGGGTGCCCCTGCTGGACAAGTGATGCTCTGAAATGTGGAAACGCGGCAAGTGGTGGGCACATGGCCTGCACGGCTGGAAGATCGCTACTATTGGGTCGTGCAACCCGAAATTGTGGTAGCGCCGGGGCGGTATGCAGTGTTGACCTCCAGCCCGCAAACGTGGTCTTATAATGCGACTTCCAAAAATGCTGGCATGACTTGGATTGAAGGGTACCCAATGCCTCGCTAGTGTCAAAGTTGGAGAAATTGTTGGCAGGGGGGCGATCGCGAGTCGCAGGGCGGGGCTTTAGACCCAATTCTTTGGTAAGCTAAAGAATGCTTTCTAAAACCGTGCTAACACCTCCTATGTCTGCATCCGTATCCTTTGACCTCGACGCCCTCAACCAACGCTTTGAGGGAGCACATCCCCGCGAAATTCTAGCGTGGGCAGTGGCTGAAATTCCCCAAGGGCTGGTGCAGACCAGTGCCTTTAATGTCGATGACATGATGATTACGGATTTGCTCTACCGTGATCTACGCCCCAATCCGCCGGTGCCTGTTCTCTTTTTGGATACGCTGCATCACTTTCCAGAAACCCTTGAATTTGTGCAGCAGGCCAAGGAAAAATATGGTCTGGATTTGCGCACCTATAAAACCCCCGATGTGGACAGTCGTGAGGCCTTTGCTGCTCGCTATGGCGACAAGCTTTGGGAAACCAATGTTGAGCAGTTTCACCATCTTACTAAAATTGAACCACTGCAACGGGGCTTAGCAGAACTGAATACGGTGGCTTGGATTACGGGACGGCGTCGCGATCAAGCGGTCACCCGTGCCAATATGCCCTACGTGGAACTGGACAAGCAGGGTCGTCTGAAAATTAATCCCCTCGCTGCTTGGACACGCAAACAAACATGGACCTACGTGATGGAGCACGGAGTAATTTACAATCCCCTCCACGATCGCGGCTATGCCAGCATTGGCGATGAACCCCTCACTACCCCTGTAGCTGAAGGGGAAGACGAACGGGCGGGTCGCTGGCGTGGCATGGGCAAAACCGAGTGCGGCATCCACATCTAAGCCCATGTACTTTCAGGACGTTATTGCCACACTGCACCAATTTTGGGCGGCTCAGGGATGCCTGATTGCCCAGCCCTACGATGTGGAAAAGGGCGCCGGTACCAAAAGCCCCCATACCTTTTTGCGTGCCCTCGGCCCTGAGCCTTGGGCAGTGGCCTATGTCGAACCCTGTCGCCGACCGGGGGATGGCCGCTATGGCGAGAATCCTAACCGCTATCAGTACTACTACCAGTACCAAGTGCTGATTAAGCCCTCTCCTGACAATATCCAAGAAATCTATTTGGAGTCGCTGCGTGCCCTTGGCATTCGCCCCCAGGAGCATGACATTCGCTTTGTTGAAGACAACTGGGAGGATGCGGCCGTTGGCGCATGGGGGGTGGGCTGGGAGGTCTGGCTCGATGGCATGGAGGTAACGCAGTTTACCTATTTCCAGCAGTGTGGTGGCTTAGATTGTCGGCCGGTCTCCATTGAAATTACCTATGGTTTGGAACGGTTGACCATGTACCTCCAAGAGGTGGATGCGATCGCCAGCATTCGTTGGAACCCCACGCTCACCTATGGCGATGTCCATCTCCAAGGGGAAATCGAGCAATCCACGTACAACTTTGAAGCCTCTGACCCGGAACGATTGTTCACCCTTTTTAGTCTCTACCAGCAGGAGGCGGAGCAGCTTCTGGAAAAGCAGTTGGTACTACCCAGCTTGGATTATGTGCTCAAGTGTTCCCACACCTTTAACCTGCTGGATGCCCGTGGTGTGATTTCGGTGGCAGAGCGCACGCGCTACATTGGTCGCATTCGGGGACTGGCACGGCGCGTCGCCCAAGCCTATGTCCAACAACGGGAAGCCCTAGGATTTCCACTGCTGAAGGAGCCAACGCCGATCGCCCCCTAAGTCACCATCGCTCAAGGAGTATCCATGGGACGGCAGTGGCACCTGTCGGTGGTCTTGGCCTTGTTTGCAGCATCGGCAACGCTAGCAGCGGATGTGCCACGCTTTCTCAGTCCTAGCAAATTTTGGGGGCAGTTGGTCTATCAAGTCAAACCCTTGAAGCCCGAAAAAGTGGTGGCGCTGACCTTTGATGATGGCCCTTGGGGAACCTCAACCCGCCAAGTGCTGCAAATTCTCAAGGAGGAGGAGGTCAAGGCCACATTTTTTGTTCTTGGCAAGCACGCCCTCATGTACCCCAATATCATTGCTGACATTGTCAAAGCCGGTCATGCCGTTGGCAACCATAGTTGGAGTCATCCCTATCAGCCCGTTGATCCTGAAGTCGCCAAGCAAGAAATTGAAAACACCTCTGCGCTCATTGCCAAGCAAAGCCAAGCGCAAACGCGCCTGTTTCGGCCACCGGGGGGCAATCTGACCACGGGGCTAGTGGATTATGCCAAGTCGAAAAACTACGCCATCATCCTGTGGTCGGTGGATACCCACGACACCCGCCCCAACACCACAGCAGCGGACATTGTTGAGCGCACCCTTAAGGAAGTGAAGCCGGGTAGTATTATTTTGCTCCACGATGGCGGCGGCGATCGCGCCACTACCCGCAAAGCTCTCCCCACGCTGATTCGTCGCCTACGGCAAAAAGGTTATCGCTTTGTCACTGTGCCGGAACTGCTGCAACTGGCAGTTAAAGCCTCCACGCCGAAGCCTCAACCTACAATCACTCCGACACCCACACCAACACCCACCGCGGAACCCAGTCCAACCCCAGTTCCCACTCCAGAAAGCCTGCCCAGTCCTGAGCCGCTACCGATACCCCCCAGTAGCATCCCCGGTGGACCGCAATTGGAGCCACCCCGCATGCCCCCTAACTAAGGCTCTAGGGGAAATTCGCTAATCTGTGGCGTCGAGGTACCATTGAGGGTTTCCCCCAGTTGATGGAGGGGTTCATAGACCGGTTCTAAACTGGCTTGGGTGTGGGCGATCGCCCGCAGGAGTTCAGCCGTGAGATATTCCAAGGGATGGGGAGGGGGCGGTTGGCGGCGCCGATACTTGGGGGTGGGCACAAACTCACTGGCCACGGCCTGAAGCTGGTAGGCCAATGCTTTCACCTTGGCAAGATAGGTCAGGGTTTCCTCAAGGTGCTGGGTAATTTGCTGGTGTTGGGCTTGCAGTTGTTGCCACTGTTCGGGGGCGATCGCACCCGCTGCTGGTTTGAGATCGAGGGGAGTCAAATCTTGAAACAGTGCTTCTAAGTCTGGGGTTTCACTACTCACGAGTCCCTCCAACAAGGCCGCATCAAATAACTCCCCGAGCACTTCGGGAGAGACGGCTGCCCACTCACTGGGGGAAGAAAATGCAGGGTCAGGCGCTGTCATGGGCATTTACCAAGTCGCGTTGGGCGGGATTGCAGTGCATCAAAAGGGGGTGGTTGCCCTAACTTTGTTAACCTTATAACGGTTTTGTTTGGTGATCGCGGTTGTGACCTCCTCTTCTTTGCCAATTGTTTTGGGTGTAACGGGTGCGTCTGGTCTGATTTACGCAGTGCGTGCCATTAAATTTCTATTACGAGCGGACTATCCTATTCAATTAGTGGCATCAAAGGCCGTGCATCAGGTGTGGCAAGCAGAATATGGCCTCACCCTGCCGATTCAGCCCGATAAGCAGGAACTGTTTTGGCGCGAACAGGCGCAAGTCTGGGAAGGTTCCCTCACCTGTCATCGGCCAACGGATGTGGCAGCAGCGATCGCCAGCGGTTCCTTTCGCACCTTGGGCATGGTGATTCTCCCCTGTAGTATGAGTACGGTCGCTAAGTTGGCGGCAGGCCTGAGTTCAGATCTCCTAGAGCGGGTGGCGGATGTCCACCTCAAGGAACACCGTCCATTAGTGCTGGTGCCCCGCGAAACGCCTTTTAGTCTGATTCACCTGCAAAACCTCACCCAATTGGCAATGGCCGGGGCGCGAATTGTACCCGCCATCCCTGCGTGGTATCACCGGCCGCAGACCATTGAGGATCTGGTGGATTTTGTCATCGCCCGTGCCCTTGATCAGTTAGGGTTAGATTGTGTGCCGCTGCAACGTTGGCAAGGACCCCTTTCCTAATGCGCGCTTGGATTTATCTGGGGGCGATCGCCCTGCTCAGTACACTGGTCGTCCAAAATTGGCAACCGCTGGTCTCCCTGCGCTTTTTGGGACAGCAAACTCCGGCGCTCCCCCTTGCTGCTTGGCTTGTGGTGGCAGCCCTCTCAGGAATCGTGGCGGGGCAGTGTTTACTCTGGCTAACCGCAGAAGCGCCAGCGCCAGTAGCACGGCCAACCCCGCGATCGCAACCCCCTGAACCAGAACTGGATGCCTCGATGCGTCCGCCGGAGGATGAACCAGAGATCGATACCAGCGATGTGGAGGATTGGTTTAGCGAGCCTGAGCCAGCACCCCGCGAACCAGAGATTCAAGATCGCCCCCGCACGACCTACTCGTACCAATATCGCCCTTCCCGCAAAGCCACCGCCAAAGCCCCACCGCCCCCCGATCAGGTGGTGGATGCCGAATACCGCATTCTGACGCCGCCACCCCCCAAGGACGCTCCCCCAGAGGATGAAGAAGACTGGGATATTCCCCTATGATCAAAGGCGTTGCCATCGGAGGGACGTGCTGTGAAGGTTGCAGTGGTTGGTGCCACAGGTCGCACAGGTCATCGCATTGTGAATGCCCTACAAGCGTCTGAGCATCAGGCGATCGCGGTTGTGCGCAATCCCGCCAAAGCCCAAGGGCGCTGGCCAACGGTAGAGATTCGCACCGCTGATGTGACCCAACCGCAGACGCTGCCCTCGGCGCTGCAAGAGTGTGATGCGGTGATTTGTGCCACAGGAGCCAGCCCCAGCCTCAACCCCTTGGAACCCCTAAGTGTGGACTATCTTGGCACCAAGAATCTGGTGGATGCCGCCAAAGCTGCCCATGTGCAGCAGTTTATTCTCGTCTCGTCGCTGTGTGTCTCGCAATTTTTCCATCCTCTGAATCTTTTTTGGCTGATTTTGTATTGGAAGCAGCAGGCAGAACGTTATCTCCAAGAAAGCGGTCTAACTTACACGATTGTGCGGCCGGGGGGGCTAAAGGAAACCGATGACGGTGGCTTTCCGACCATTGCCCCAGCAGATACCCTCTTTGAGGGGAGTATCGCGCGATCGCAGGTGGCGGAGATCTGTGTCGCCGCCTTGGGCGAGCCGAGTGCCTACAACAAAATTTTTGAGGTGGTCAGCCGTCCTGATCAAACCCCAGCCGCCTATCCAGAGTTATTCCGCTCAATTGCGGCAGTGTGAGGATCAGTTGGTGCGGTTTTCCCGTTGGTTGCTGGCGATCGCTCTTCTAGTGGGCATGGGCTATTTCTTTTTTGGGTCGCGTTCAAGTGCCCTCTGGTGGTACTGGTACCGCTGGCAGCCGGGTCAAATTGCCCCCTTAGTCATGCAGGGGGGTGATCCCTATGTACGGGCACTGATGCGCACCATTTCTGCCAGTGAGGCCAACGACGCCAATCCCTACACCCTGCTCTATGGTGGCGAGCACATCCAAGACCTCAGCCAGCATCCCGATCGCTGTATTCCCATTCGCCGCGGTCCCAATCAGCACCTATGTACCACCGCCGCAGGCCGCTATCAATTTCTCACCACCACTTGGGCAGAAAAAGCCGCCCGCTATCATCCCCAACCGCCGAGCTGGTTTTGGCAGGGCTATAGCTTTGCCCCAGAGTATCAAGATCAGGTGGTCTATCGCTGGCTGACAGATCCGGCTGCTTGGAATGCCGATATTCCCCAACTGTTGCGGGAGGGGCGTGTACAGGAAGTTTTTGCCCTACTGTCGGATACGTGGACTAGTCTGGGCTACGGCCTTGAAAGCAACCTGATCACACCCCACCTCGAAGAGATTTACCAGCAACTGTTGGCTCAAGAATTAGCCGCCTCCCAGACTGCACACTCTCCGGGGAGGGATGCGTTACGCTAGTCAATTTTCTCTGCCGACGGATCTATTCAAGTGCCCCAATTTCTGATTCTTGCGTAGAATCCCTCGGAGTCGCTCTAGAAGAGGGTTTGAGTATTTTCAGTGGCTTCGTAGAAAATGATTTGACACCCCTCGCAGGGGATCCCTCGGAACAGGGGGTTGCAATCCGCTCAGGGAGAGGCTATATTGAAGATGCTCTTGCTTCCCTTCGGGGAAGTAGATTAAGTGGAAACAACAAGCAATGCGTATTCACGAACATCGCTCAAATAACTTGCTTCCCTTCGGGGAAGTAGATTAAGTGGAAACAGATCATCGGCAGAACCAAGAGAGAAGACGAAAAAACTCATGGCTTGCTTCCCTTCGGGGAAGTAGATTAAGTGGAAACAAGAATTGGGCGGATTAATGCTAGAAGACAATTGTCTTGCTTCCCTTCGGGGAAGTAGATTAAGTGGAAACATGGAAACATGGAAACATGGAACATGAAGAACGGAGAAATACCAATTTCTGTGAGGGGGTGTTTTCTGCATCCCTAATTTTTTTGTCGCAAGAAGTGTCAAGGCCGAGCTGTCAGTTTCATCCGTGAGCAAAGGGCTGTACCGCTCCCGGAGAGATTAAAATCAGAAAAACCCTCTGGTGCAAATCGGCTGGCCTTGGTGGATGTCTATGTCGTTTCTTGAGTATCTCCATGCAGAACCGCGGCGCGTCATTGTCTTTGATGGCGCAATGGGCACGAATCTTCAGGCGCAAAACCTGACGGCAGAGGACTTTGGGGGCAAGGCGTACGAAGGCTGCAATGAATACTTGGTCATCAGCAAGCCAGAGGCGGTGGCCAAGGTGCATCGGGACTTTTTGGCAGCAGGCGCCGATGTCATTGAAACCAATACCTTTGGAGCCTCCTCCGTTGTTCTCAGTGAATACAATTTGGGCGATCGCGCCTACGAAATTAGCAAGAAAGCCGCCGAACTGGCCAAGTCCGTGGCCGCTGAATTTAGCACCCCCGAAAAACCCCGCTTTGTCGCTGGCTCAATGGGGCCTGGTACCAAACTCCCCACCCTTGGCCACATCGACTACGACACCCTCTACACAGCTTTTCGCGAACAAGCGGCGGGCCTCTTTGATGGCGGGGTTGACCTATTTATTATTGAAACCTGCCAAGACGTGCTGCAAATCAAAGCGGCACTCAATGGGGTGATAGCCGTCTTTCGGGAGCGGGGAGAACGCCGACCGCTGATGGTCTCCGTGACGATGGAGCAGCAGGGCACGATGCTGGTTGGCTCGGAAATTGGTGCTGCCCTGACGATTCTGGAACCCTATCCCATTGATATTTTGGGACTCAACTGCGCCACAGGGCCTGACCTGATGACGGAGCATATCCGCTACCTCTCGCAGCACTCCCCCTTTGTGATTTCCTGCATTCCCAACGCCGGCTTGCCTGAGAACATTGGTGGTTGTGCCTACTACAAATTAACGCCGATGGAATTGCGGCTGGCTCTGACCCGCTTTGTCGAGGACTTTGGGGTGCAAGTGATTGGCGGCTGTTGTGGCACGCGACCGGATCACATTGCTGCTCTGGCGGAGATTGCAGCGACCTTGACCCCCAAGGCGCGATCGCCCCAACGGATTCCCGCGGCTGCTTCGATTTACAGCCCGCAGCCCTACGATCAAGAGAATTCCTTCCTGATTATTGGTGAGCGGCTCAATGCCAGTGGCTCGAAAAAATGCCGCGATCTCCTCAATGCCGAAGATTGGAATGGCCTCGTTGCCCTTGCCCGTGCCCAAGTGCGTGAAGGTGCCCACATCCTTGATGTCAACGTGGACTATGTGGGGCGCGATGGCGTGCGGGATATGCACGAGTTGGTGTCGCGGTTGGTTACCAATGTCACCCTGCCCCTGATGCTTGACTCTACGGAGTGGCAAAAGATGGAAGCGGGACTCAAAGTGGCGGGGGGCAAATGCCTGCTCAACTCCACCAACTTCGAGGATGGTGAACCCCGCTTTTACAAAGTTTTGGAACTGGCAAAAACCTACGGCGCTGGCGTTGTGGTCGGCACGATTGATGAAGAGGGGATGGCACGAACGGCTGAGAAAAAGTTTGCCATTGCTGAACGGGCTTATAAAGCCGCCCTTGACTACGGCATTCCCCCCTACGAGATTTTCTTTGACCCTTTGGCACTGCCGATTTCCACAGGGATTGAGGAGGATCGGGTCAACGGTCGGGAAACCATTGCCGCCATTCGCCGTATCCGCGCTGAACTCCCCGGCTGTCATATTTTGCTGGGGGTCTCGAATATCTCCTTTGGGTTAAATCCAGCGGCGCGGCAAGTCCTGAACTCGATGTTTCTCCATGAGGCGATGCAGGCGGGCATGGATGCTGCCATTGTCAGTGCTGCCAAGATTCTGCCCTTGGCCAAAATTGAGCCAGAGCACCAAGAAGTGTGCCGTGATCTGATCTATGATCGGCGGCGCTTTGAGGGGGACGTGTGTGTCTACGACCCCCTTGCGGAGCTGACCCGCCTCTTTGAGGGCAAAACCACCCAACCGGATCGCTCGCAGGTGGAGAACCTGCCCATTGAGGAGCGGCTAAAGCGCCACATTATTGATGGCGATCGCTTGGGGCTGGAGGACACCCTCGCCAAAGCCCTTGAAACCTATACTCCCCTTGAAATTATCAATACCTTCTTGCTCGATGGCATGAAGGTGGTGGGCGAACGCTTTGGCGCTGGGCAGATGCAACTGCCCTTTGTCTTGCAGTCCGCAGAAACGATGAAGGCCGCCGTTGCCTACCTCGAACCCTTTATGGAGAAATCTGCCACGGGGGACACCGCCAAGGGCACGGTTGTGATTGCCACGGTGAAGGGGGATGTCCATGATATTGGCAAAAACTTGGTGGATATTATCCTCACCAACAATGGCTATCGGGTGATTAACTTGGGGATTAAGCAACCCGTTGAAAATATCATCCAAGCCTACAAAGAACATCAGGCAGACTGCATTGCCATGAGCGGCCTTTTAGTGAAATCCACCGCCTTTATGAAGGAGAATCTGGAGGTCTTTAATGAGCGAGGCATTACCGTTCCCGTGATTCTGGGGGGGGCGGCCCTCACACCCAAGTTTGTCTACGAGGATTGCCGCGCCACCTACCACGGTCAAGTGATCTACGGCAAGGATGCCTTTGCCGATTTGCACTTTATGGATCGGCTGATGAGTGCCAAGGCCGCAGGGCAGTGGGACGATCGCCAAGGATTTTTGGATGGCACAACGGTCTCTCCCCCAGAGGCAGAGGCCACACCGGCCCCCCCCTCGGTGACTGAACCCGAAACGCCAGAAGTAGTAGATACACGCCGTTCTGACGCTGTTGCGCTGGAGATTCCCCGCCCCACACCCCCCTTCTGGGGCATTCGTCACCTCAAGGCGGATCAGATTCCCCTTTCTGAGGTCTTTGCCTATCTGGATCTCCAAGCCCTGATTGCGGGTCAGTGGCAGTTTCGCAAACCCAAGGATCAAGACCGTGCCACCTATGATGCCTTCCTTGCCGAGAAGGTCTATCCCATCCTTGAGGAGTGGAAACAGCGCATCCTTGCGGAAAACCTACTCCATCCTGAACTGATTTATGGCTACTTCCCCTGCCAAAGTGAGGGTAACACGGTCTATATCTACGATCTGCAGCGGGTTGGTGACAAAAGTGCCTGCGTCCCTGAGCGGGCGATCGCCCAGTTTACCTTCCCTCGCCAAAAGAGGGGGCGTCGCCTCTGTATTGCCGACTTTTTTGCCCCTGTGGCATCGGGCATCATTGATGTCTTTCCCATGCAGGCGGTAACCGTTGGTGAAATTGCTACCCAAGTGGCGCAGGAGCTATTTGCGGCCAATCAATACAGTGACTACCTCTACTTCCACGGCATGGCGGTGCAAACGGCGGAAGCCCTCGCAGAGTGGTGTCATGCCCGCATTCGCCGTGAATTGGGCTGCACTCCCGATCCAGAGTCGATTCGCGATATTCTTGCCCAGCGCTACCAAGGCTCCCGCTATAGCTTTGGCTATCCTGCCTGCCCGAATATGCAGGATCAATATACGCTGCTGCGACTCCTCCAGAGTGATCGCATGGGGATGTACATGGACGAGAGTGAACAACTCTACCCTGAGCAATCCACCACGGCGATCATCTGCTACCATCCCACCGCCAAGTATTTCAGCGTCTAAGTCTGCGCCCTTTGTACCCAAAACCCGGCTTACTCAGGAGGGCTTTGGCAAGCCAATAGGAGACTGCAATGGTTCTTCCTTCAGGAGAGCGATCGCCCCAATGATAAACTGCAAACGAAAGAGTGTCGGAGATGCCCGCGGTGACGCGCCCAAAAATTATTGTCCTAGATGATGACCCCACCGGTTCGCAAACGGTGCACAGTTGCCTGCTGTTGACCCGCTGGGATGTGGATACCCTCTGTCGTGGCCTCACCGATCCTGTGCCCATTTTCTTTATCCTCACCAATACCCGTGCTTTGCCTCCAGAAATCGCAGCGGAGGTCACGCGCACCGTCTGCTGTCATTTGAAGGCGGCGATCGCCCAAACCGGCACCACCGATTACATGGTTGTCAGCCGTTCCGACTCCACCCTCCGCGGCCACTACCCCCTTGAAACCGACGTGATTGCCGCTGAACTGGGACCCTTTGATGCCCACTTTCTGGTGCCTGCCTTTCTAGAGGGAGGGCGCATTACCCGTGATAGCCAGCACTATCTGCTGGTTGCAGGTCAGCCGGTGCCCGTCCATGAAACGGAGTTTGCCCGCGATTCCGTCTTTGGCTATCACCACAGCTACTTACCCGACTATGTGGCCGAAAAGACCCAAGGGCGCATCCCCGCCGCAGCCGTAGAGCGTTTTGTCCTTGCCGATGTGCGCAATCCAGAGACCCTGCGCAGCCGCTTGACCCAGTTACAAGGCAATGTCTGTGGCGTAGTGGATGCCGAGAGCCAAGAGGATTTAGACCAGTTTGCAGCAGCAGTGCTTGAGCTTGCCAGTCAAGGAAAACGCTTTTTGTTCCGCAGTGCTGCCAGTTTGCTCACGGCCTTAGCGCAGCTGCCGCCCCAGCCCACCCCCCCAGAGGCAATGGCCACCTATTGCCGCCCTGGCCGCTATGGTGCGATTTTGGTGGGTTCCCACGTGCGCAAAACCACTGAACAACTGACCGCTTTGCTGGAGGAACCCGATGTGTTTCCCATTGAAGTGCCTGTGGCTCGATTGCGCGACAGTGGGGCGGCTGAACCTGACATCATCAACGAAGTCTTGGCGGCAGTGGATCAGGCGATCGCCAGTGAGAAAACCCCCGTCATCTTTACCAGTCGTGAGGAACTCACCTTCGCGGATGCAGCGACACGGTTAGCCTTTGGGCAGCGAGTCTCGGAAGTGCTGATGGCAATTGTTCAACAGTTACCCGCCGATTTGCGCTATCTGATCAGCAAGGGGGGCATCACCTCCAACGATGTCCTCAGTAAAGGGTTAAACCTAGCCACAGTTCGCCTCTTGGGGCAAGTGATTCCCGGCTGCTCCGTGGTGCGCACGGGTGCTGATCATCCCCGTTTTCCCGAATTACCAGTGGTGCTGTTCCCCGGCAATGTCGGCGATCGCGCAGCCCTGTGCACGGTCTATCATCGCTTTCAGGGCAATGGCACCGCAGTCTAGGAATTATTACTTAGTGGCTTGAATCTGGCTGAGTGCAGGGTTTAGAATGCAGTTGCAACAATAATAAACAATTTTTAATCTTTCCCGATAAGTGAATGAGTTTAGTCAACACGGTTGGGGTTCGATCAACGGTATGGCGCTGGCTGCTGCCTGTCTTGGTAGTGCTGGTGATGGGCGGCGGTTGGGGGGTTTCTCTGCTGTTGCCCCTGCGGGATCCCTATATTCAATCCGTACGGGCGGCGGTAGGCGATCCCAATCGCGGCGAGCAAATTTTTATTCTCAATTGTGCGGGTTGTCATGGCATTGATGGCAAGGGCGGAGTGGGCCCTAGCCTCGTGCAGATTAGCCACCGCCGATCGCAAACAAAACTCATCCAGCAAATTATCAGTGGCAATACCCCTCCCATGCCCAAGTTTCAAGCCCAACCCCAAGACATGGCCGACCTATTAAGCTACTTGAAGACACTCTAAAACTTTTGACAAAAGCGCTACAGGTCGAGGCGGTATATTAGATTGTGTTATCAGTATTACCAATTTCAAGCATCCTTTGGTGGGAATGGAAGAAGCCTTTGCGGTGGGCGATCGCGTTCGCCTTGTGGAACTGCCCCCCTATGTGAAAACAGCGGAGCCAATGCCAATGTTGCGTCCCGCCAGTATCCTCACCCTCGGTGAAGAAGGGGTGATCCTCGGCCAGCAACCGGGGAACTATTGGGTCGTGCGCCTAGAGCGGGGTGCCTTTTTGCTGGAAGCCAAGTATCTCAAACGGCTGTAGTGCCTTCGCTGCTATGGCTCCCCTGCTGTCTCTGTGCATGATTGTCAAAAACGAAGCCCATCAATTACGGCGCTGCTTGCAGTCGGTGCAGCCTTGGGTGGATGAAATCATTGTTGTGGACACAGGTTCCACCGATGAGACGATCGCCATTGCCCGCGAATTTACTCCCCATGTCCATGCCATTGTCTGGCAAGCGGATTTTGCTGCCGCCCGCAATGTCTCCCTAGCCTATGCCACGGGGGAGTGGGTCTTTTACATTGATGCCGATGAAGAATTGGTGGTTACGGATCCCCAATGGCGAGACCAATTGACCGCTGCAAGTGCACATATTATCAATCAGTGGAGTCTGCTGCGTCGTGAACAGGCGAGGGAGCTCAACTGGAGCGAGTTTTGGAATGTCCGCTTTGGCCGTCGCTTTCCTGATCTTCACTTTGCCGGGGCACTCCATGAGCAACTGTACTATCGGGAGCGGCAGGCAGTGGTGGGTCAGTTGCAGGGGGTCTATCTCATTCACCACAACCAACAAAGCCAAGACCAGTTCCTCGCAAAAATTCGCGATCGCAATATCCCCATCCTCGAAAAAATGGTGCAGCAGGGCGATCGCCGCCTGCAAAACTTGGTGTGTCTTGGGGATCACTATGCCGCCTGTGGCGATGGCGATCGCGCCCAAACATGGTATGAACAAGCCCTTGAGCAAATTGCCCCTGCCGTCGAACAGGGAGTTTTGCCGAAGGACACCACATGGCTGCGTCATCTCCTTTTTTGGGTGAGCTACCGCGCCTTTGAGGCCAAGGACTACGAAACGGCTCAGTATTACCTCAGCTATGGCCTACGCTTCTTTGATCGCTATCCGCCCCTGCTCTATGTGGCGGGGTTACTCATCTTTGAATTGGGTCTACATCGCGGAGCACTGCCCTACTTTCACCGCTGTTTAGATCTCTTTGAGCAGGGAACCTACGATCGCGCTGAACCCTTCGATCGCCAGTGGATGACCACCCAACCTGCCTATAGTCTAGGTTTTACCTACATGACCCTTCAGGAGCGCGATCGCGCCATCGCCTATTTTCAAAAGACCCTTGAATTTAACCCTGACTATTCCCCTGCACAGATGTACCTGCAACAACTGTTGACGGCATCGGCAAATCAAGGGTGATGCGAGTTCCCGCCCCTGCTGCCGAGCGAATCCAGTGCTCAACGCCAGAGGTAGAGGCACAGGTTATTGGGGTGGATAATCGCTTGGTGGACGTGCTCAACGCCTTACGGCATCAAAGGTAGAGGCACTGACAGCTGGCAAATAGACAAGGCTGCCGGTCTGTGCTCAACGCCTTACGGCATCAAAGGTAGAGGCACCTTAATTTTTCCGTCTCTACTGGTTTTTTCCACGCCAGGTGCTCAACGCCTTACGGCATCAAAGGTAGAGGCACTTTATCTTCGCCATTTCTCAACTTTGGCGATCAATGTGCTCAACGCCTTACGGCATCAAAGGTAGAGGCACAACTCCCTTATATTCAAACGTTAGTTTTAGGGAATGTGCTCAACGCCTTACGGCATCAAAGGTAGAGGCACAAGCTAGTTTTGGAACCAAATTGTGTGGTTCCAAAGTGCTCAACGCCTTACGGCATCAAAGGTAGAGGCACTAGGCTTTACCATACTATACAAAATGCTTTATAGTGCTCAACGCCTTACGGCATCAAAGGTAGAGGCACTCGGGCAGGTAATAGAGATCCTGCCACTGCAAGTCGTGCTCAACGCCTTACGGCATCAAAGGTAGAGGCACCTCGTTCGCAAATAGCAGGAGCAAACCCTCCTGGTGCTCAACGCCTTACGGCATCAAAGGTAGAGGCACTGTCGCCGCCCATTGAAAAATCAAAAGAAAGAACAGTGCTCAACGCCTTACGGCATCAAAGGTAGAGGCACACAGATCGCATAGATTTACGAAAAACTTCTCAGAATGTGCTCAACGCCTTACGGCATCAAAGGTAGAGGCACGGTCAGATAGGTTTGAAGAAAACTGTGTAGAAGAGTGCTCAACGCCTTACGGCATCAAAGGTAGAGGCACCACTAGAACTGATCTAACTATTCCAGAATTAAAAGTGCTCAACGCCTTACGGCATCAAAGGTAGAGGCACTTTCAATTGTTCAAAAGGAGGATGGCCATCCAGATTGTGCTCAACGCCTTACGGCATCAAAGGTAGAGGCACCTTAACTATCCTCCGCTGCTAAATCCAGTACTGTGTGCTCAACGCCTTACGGCATCAAAGGTAGAGGCACATTGAATGTATGTACTTGAATTTTTCTGGATCAAACAGTGCTCAACGCCTTACGGCATCAAAGGTAGAGGCACTGCAGCTACCCACGCTGTTTTGGTACGTGTGTACAAAGTGCTCAACGCCTTACGGCATCAAAGGTAGAGGCACAGTTCACGCTCTTTAGGAGTAGGTTGGGCATTAAGTGCTCAACGCCTTACGGCATCAAAGGTAGAGGCACGTGTAAAGATACCTGAAAGACATTTCACCCGCCTTGTGCTCAACGCCTTACGGCATCAAAGGTAGAGGCACGTAAAATCGTATTCAGGTAAAATATCCCTTTGGTGCTCAACGCCTTACGGCATCAAAGGTAGAGGCACCGCTCTTGTTGGGCTGCCTTCAGCTTCACGATAAGTGCTCAACGCCTTACGGCATCAAAGGTAGAGGCACGTTGAACGTTTGTTGACCTCTTCTGGTCTGTATCGTGCTCAACGCCTTACGGCATCAAAGGTAGAGGCACAATTTTTAAGTTCTAACCTTTAAGTTCTAACCTAGGGTGCTCAACGCCTTACGGCATCAAAGGTAGAGGCACTGTTGAAATCTTTTTCAATTGATACCCCCGTGTTGTGCTCAACGCCTTACGGCATCAAAGGTAGAGGCACAGCTAATCAGTCTGGAAGTAGACTTGCAGTGGACTGTGCTCAACGCCTTACGGCATCAAAGGTAGAGGCACACAATGCACCAGGGCGTTGTACTTCTTGGAATATTGTGCTCAACGCCTTACGGCATCAAAGGTAGAGGCACCATATTGGGAGTGTAATATTGATCCAACTGAATGCGTGCTCAACGCCTTACGGCATCAAAGGTAGAGGCACTTGGCCCTAAACCGAAAGATGATCTTCCCCTTCTTGTGCTCAACGCCTTACGGCATCAAAGGTAGAGGCACAAACCACTAACTAATTAGTTTTCTAATAACCTAGGGTGCTCAACGCCTTACGGCATCAAAGGTAGAGGCACAGCGGCGCCCTAGAAATGCCTCTAGGACTAGCTTAGCACAGTCACTTTTCAAGCACCTCTGGCACTTGGTTTTTTTGTGACTGTAAAATTTTTAGCCTCGGCCAGTATTCAGTTGTCAATCCCGCTCTGGGGAATAGGTTCAGAGATTTTCAAGCACCTCTAAATCTAACAAAAACTCTCAAACCTAGTCAAGGGGCTGTATTTGAATATCGGTGCGTTCGGAGAATATTTGAGTCCAGAGGTGCTTGCATGCGCCACAATCTTGGACAAAACTCAGCTGGCATTCTCTGGGGTCTCGCAAATTTTAGTGCTGCTGACCCGTCAGCAAGAGAAAGATTAACTGCTCTTAGCAAAACTGCAAAGCAATTGTCCCAGCGCCTCAGCGTTCTTTCTTGTGCCCCTATTCCAGAAAAGAGCAGGTTGGCAGTTTGTTAGGATCAAGGGGAAGTGAAGCGGTTGAACACTATGGCGCTGCTGGGACAGTCCGCAGTAGAGTTGAAAGCATGGGTCGAAGCCCAAGGGCAGCCCGGCTATCGGGCGCAACAACTCCATCAGTGGCTCTATCAAAAGGGGGCGCGATCGCTCCAAGAGATTACGGTTTTTCCCAAGCAGTGGCGTGACGCTCTCGCTGAGGTAGAAATTGGCCGCTCTCAAGTTCGCTATCGCCATGATGCCCAAGATGGCACTGTCAAGCTTCTGTTGACCTTAGCCGATGGCGAAACCATTGAAACGGTGGGCATTCCCAGTGGCGATCGCCTGACGGTGTGTGTATCTTCCCAAGTGGGTTGTCCAATGGCCTGTGATTTTTGTGCCACGGGCAAAGGGGGCTATCGCCGCAATCTGGCGAGCCATGAAATCATCGATCAGGTACTCACCATCCAAAGTGAAATGGAGCGCCGCGTCAGCCATGTGGTGTTTATGGGTATGGGAGAGCCACTCTTAAACTTAGCGGCTGTTATCCCAGCGGTCACCTGCTTGAATCGCGATATTGGCATTGGTCAGCGGCACATTACCCTCTCAACGGTTGGTATTCCCCAACAAATTCAGCGACTGGCACAATATCAATTGCAAATCACCCTTGCCGTCAGCCTCCATGCCCCCAACCAAGGCCTACGGGAGCAGCTCATTCCCAGCGCCAAGCACTATCCCCTCAGCCAACTGATTGCCGATTGTCGTGCCTATGTGCAGCAAACGGGGCGCCGCATCACCTTTGAATATACGGTTCTGGCGGGAGTCAACGATCGCCCCCAGCACGCCGAGGAGCTAGCGCAGCTATTGCGGGGCTTTCAGAGCCATGTCAATCTGATTCCCTACAATCCCATTACTGAGGCAGCCTATCAACGTCCCACCGAGCAGCGTTTGCGGCAATTTCTCAGCCAACTGCAAGCCCTAGGGGTTACTGCCAGTATTCGGCGATCGCGGGGCTTGGATCGGCAAGCCGCCTGTGGTCAACTGCGCCAAGCCCAACTCAGTGCCTAAACATTTTTTGCTATCATGATTTTCTAATTCGTGTAATTCCTATCACATTTTGAATGAAGCCAGAGCTTTGGTTCATTGCTCCTGTTAGCGCGATCGCCCTCGGTGGTATTGCCACACTGATTCAACCCCAACAACCCTTAGCAACCCTTTTAGGGAGTGGCATCGGTGCCCTTGCGGGTGCGCCCCTTATTGAAAAGAACCAACGCCGTAGCGATCGCCTGCTTCGAGACATTCACACCTTCCTCTGCTCCTCCCCAGAGACCACCGCACTCAAAGCACTTCTGCTGCGAGAACTCGAACAACAACGCCGACAACTCACTGACCTTGAACAGCAACTGCACAAAGCGCTTCCTGAAGCTCTGCGCCCCATTCTCCACGAGATCGCCCAGACAGGGCAAACCCTCAAGGACAATCTGAGGGACGCCTCCCCACTAGCTGCCCAGCAACTTGAACCGCTCATTGAAGCCATTCATGCCCAGAGTGCGGCTCTGCAAACCATTCAAACCCTTCTGCAAAGACCCCAACCCCCAGCAACTGCCCTAAAAACCGCTGTCCTCTACGACATTGAGAACTTAGTCTTTAACCAAGGGCAGCGACTAGACCCCGCCAAAGTGAATGAGCTTGTTTCCCTAGACAACGTTCTGGAGGCAATTAAAAGCACTATTGATCTGGGGGAAATTGCCATCCAGCGTGCCTATGGAAACTGGCAAAATCAAATTCTCCAAGCCCTCAATGCTCAACTGGAGCGATCGCAAATCGAGCGGGTTGGCGTCTATGGTCGCAATCACAATCAGCGGAATGCAGCGGACATTCAACTTGCCCTTGATGCCATTGATCTAGCCTACCAACATCCCGACATCAATACTTTTGTACTCATCTCCGGGGATGGTGGCTTTGGCTCCATTGCCCTGCGCCTGCGGGATTACGGTAAAACCGTGATTGGCTGTGCCTACCGTAACGCCGCCAGTGATAGCTTTCAGCGGGTGTGCCACCAATTTATTTTCCTTGAGAATCCCTTCATTCATTCTGCTCCCGCCACCAATGGCAGAAACGGCACGCCTCCCCCGCGTCAACCCAATCCAGAAAATCGCACCGCGCCATCCTCACCTCGGCGTCTTCCCATTGAGCCGTTGAACTATGAACAAATTCCGCCATTGGCGATTCAACAACGGGAAACTGAAAAACTTTTGGAGCTATTCTCCTACTACACCACTGATGCAACAAGACGGCGAGAATTGGCTAGGGGTATGGTCTTTAATACCGTATTTTTAGAAATGAGATCCGTTGCCCCCCAATTGGATCCGCTGCGATTTGGCTTTTGCAAGCCCTCTGAATTAGTGGCCTACTTAACCACACACCATCAGTTACAAATTGGCGTTGCGGTGAATGGTCAATTGGGTAGAACGATTCTCTGCTGGCGCAATAACCTACCTGAGCGCTACACCCTGCGCACCTCCAGTCCCCAAACCATTCACACCGTCTCGATCTATCGTGGTATCTTTGCCGATGAAGTGGCGGCAGATTTTTTACTGACTCAGGTGGGACAGTGGTTAATTGCCTATCGTCCCCGCAATGCCCCTTTTGAGAGAATGATAAATATTATTCTTGAGCAAGCTCGTCGGCGGCAGCAGCGCATTGGTCAGCAGGGGATTAAGCGGGCGATCGCCAACTATGTCAAAGCGGGTATTCTAACACGAACAGGGAACACCCTCACCCTCAACCCTGCCATCACGGACTTTTCTAGTTTGGCGATCGAGCTACAAACTCGCTTTCGCCAAGCCGTGGCAGAACGCCTCAGCAAGATTGGTGAAACCATCAATGAGCAGGTCTTTGCCCAAGCGGTTCCCCTCAAGCCTCTACAACTACCGACTGCGAACAACCCAACCTAGGATGCAGATGGTGGCTCAATCTGACTGGGCAGTTCTAGACAGTAGCCAGCCCCATAGACGGTTTTGATATAGCGCGGATTCCGCGGATCCGGTTCTAGTTTTGTCCGCAGGTGGCGGATATGGACACGGATGGTTTCAATGTCATCGTCGGGATCGTAGCCCCAGACTTCCTTGAGAATTTCACTGGGGGAAACGGTTTGGCCGTGGCGTTGCAGCAGGCAGTGCAGCAGTTCAAATTCAAGGCGCGTCAGCTTAATAATTTTGCCAAACCAAGAGACCTCAAACCGTTCAGGCACTAGTGTCAATGGCCCATAGCTGAGGATTTCACGATGGCCTGCGGTTGCCGGAATGCGATCGGCTCGTCGCAAAAGAGCACGTACCCGGGCCAGCATTTCCTCCAATTCAAAGGGCTTGGTGAGGTAGTCATCGGCACCCGCGTTAAGCCCCTCCACTTTGTTATGGGTTTGGCTCAGAGCCGTCAGCATCAAAATCGGAACATCTTGGGTACGCGGATCACGCCGCAGGCGTTGGCAAATGGTGAAGCCATCCACTTGGGGCAACATCAGGTCAAGGAGAATTAGATCGGGCGAAAGTTGCACGGCGAGGGCTTGCCCTTGCATCCCATCTAAGGATTTAGTGACCTCGTAGCCCGCCATTTGCAGGTTTATTGCCAAGACGTCGGCGATCGCAGGATCATCATCAATGATTAAGATGCGGGGCTTCATAAAATGAACAGCACTCAATCCTCACAGGCGGCCAGCTACCGCTTCTGAGAGAATTATAAACATCGCTGCAAAAACCTTAAGAGTTTGTTGAGTTTCTTTAGATTTTCTCAATATTTGACGCCAATCTAGGGATACAGAGCTTACTCTAAAATAAGGAATACCACCAGCAGATCAGAGGCTATCCTGCATCAACTTGTACAGTGTTGAGCGTGTTCAATCTATAGGACACTGAACGATCGAGAATTGGCCTAGACCACTTTCTAATCAGCACTTGGCGCAGTCTGAAACCCAGTTCTAGGCTGGTATTACGCGCAGCAAGCTAAACCAGAATTACGTTCATGCCGCGAGCTTTATGCGGTCTTCAGCGGATTTTCTACAAACCTAGGCTATACTTTGGGAATGCAACTTTTGGGCAGAAACGATGATCCTGTCCTCACTTTTGCGAACTGCTCACTCATGTAATGCTGTGGTTTGGATCGAATATGCTTGCTCCCATTCTTGTGGCACAAGCCGCTCTAGCAACTCCACCCCAACATTCATCCACCGTTGTACAGGAATATTCGCCTCGCTCGAATGTTGTTGTTCAGGCCAATGCGGTACCCGTCAACGTTCCACCCCCTGAAGTCCCTTCCCCACCCGCTGCAACGGCCTACGTCACACCCACCAATTTTGCCTATTTTCCCCAAGACATTCGTCCACTTCCCGGCCAATTAGACGATGTGCCCGTCTTTAACAGCAACAGTCCAGAGATGGTGCGCTCTGAGGGAATTCTCCTCTCCACCTTTCCACCCCACGGGAAATGGCAACCGGCGGCTCACCTCAACTATCCCTTAGAGGGGCGCTTTGATGTCTTTGCCCACCACATTACCCAATCCAATCGGGCGGTGAGTACGCCAACCCTCTATTTGGGGCTGTTGGCCTATAACCCAACGGATCGCTATGTCACGGTGAGATTTCATCAAGCCGCTAGTTTTTTAAGTACGCCAGATGCTCCCTTCCGCAATTTGCCCGCCATGCTCGATAACCCCACGGGCTTTGTTTTTTCAGGGCCTGGGAGTCGAGTCACCAACCAAGTGCTGCGGGGGGTACGGCAGACGTTCTTTCCCTCACAGATAACCATTCCCCCTCGCGAAGCGCGGATGTTGGCGAATTTGCCGCTGCCGTTGCCCACTCAATTTCCCAATGCGGTACTCAATCGGGTTCGGGCAGAGTTTATGCTCAATGCCGATGGCAGCGTCGGCCCCAAGTTACCCCTAATCCCGGATACAAATCCCTTTGGTGAAGTCTCCTCCTCCAATGGCCGCTCCACCCTGATGTATTTAGAAAGTAGTGGCCCGATTTACTTAGCGCAAATGTCAATGTTTGCCCGCATGAACGAGCAGGGCACCGAACGGGCACCCACCCTAGAGGAATGGTGGGCAATGCTCCATCGCGGTCAACTGGTTACCCCCCGCGACATTCCACCCACGCCCCCCAATAGTAGTCAGTTTGGTCGCTTCTTCTATGGCCGTGTGGCCGGTGTCAGTCAGGGCTCTCGCTGGCAAGCTACCCTCACCGATGGCCAAACCCATGGACAGGCTTTAACGATTCCGGCACCGGGGCGAGCCATCTCCTATGGCATTAGTACGCTCCACCGAGGTACCCTTGGCACGGGTCAAATTCAAAGTGCCCCCATGTTAGTACGCTATCCAGACACCGCCTACTACGCCCATGGCAATTATGGTGTTCACTATAGTTTGACCTTGCCCTTGGTCAACAATACCCGTCAGTTCCAGTCGGTGGTGCTAACGCTGCAAACCCCTCTCAAACAAGATCACCGCAGTGTCGTCCTCCAATTTTTGGAACCCCCGGCTCCCCAAGTGTTTTTCCGGGGAACGGTGCGTGTTCGCTTTACAGATGATTTAGGACAGGCTCAAGAGCGCTATGTCCATTTGGTACAGCGGCGGGGTCAGCGGGGAGAACCATTAGTGACATTAAATATGCGTCCAGGTGAAAAACGGGATGTTATTGTGGATCTAGTCTACCCACCCGATGCCACCCCACCCCAAGTGCTGACAGTGGCAACATTACTTGGCCCTAGCTATGAGAACACCACTCAAGCGCCAGCGGCTGCCAATTCTCTGTCCCTTACACCAGTGACAGTGCCATAGGAGTGACCACAGTGGGCGATCGCGCAGCGTGTCGAAAGGACAATCGCCTTGTTCTGATTGGGGATGTCCACGGTCACTATGAAGGCCTGTGCCGTTTACTAGATCTCGTTTCACCTCGCGTGGGCGATCGCCTGCACTTCCTGGGTGACCTCGTAGATCGAGGGCCGAGTAGTGCCGCTGTCGTGGAATTCGTGCGCCAGTGTGGCTATAGTGTTGTGCGGGGCAACCACGAAGACATGATGCTCCTCACCTTCGAGGGCAAACAAATCAATGCCGCGCAGCTCTTTGTCTGGTCGAATAGTGGTGGGGATGAGACCCTTGCCAGCTACACCTCCACAGAGTTGCTTTGGCAGCACCTCGACTGGCTGCACACAGTTCCCTTCTATGAAGATTTAGGGGATGTGTTTGTTGTCCATGCAGGTCTTGATCCCTATCTTTCCCTAGAACAGCAAGGCAGCCAACAATGCTGCTGGATCCGCGAACAGTTTTTAGGCCACCCCAAGCCCTACTTTGCGGATAAAACAATTGTGGTGGGTCACACGATTACCTTTACGTTTCCCAATGTCGAAGCAGGACAAATCGTGCGGGGTGCTGGCTGGATAGACATTGAAACCGGTGCCTACCATCGCCGCAGTGGTTGGTTAACAGCCCTCGACTGGACGAATCAATGGGTCTATCAAGTGAATGTGCTCTACGGTGGTACCCGCCAAGGAGAATTGGCTCAATTTTTAACTGATTTAAGAGATGTCTCCTACAGTATCAGCTAGCGCTGGCGCCACGCCGACCACAAAAGACAGGCAATGCCGATATTGATGGCAATGTCCGCCACATTAAAGACGGGAAATTGAATCAAGCGAAAATCCAAGAAGTCAACCACCTCGCCCGTGAGAAAGCGATCAATGCCATTGCCTAAGGCGCCACCCAGTAAACAGCCATAGCCCACTTGCTGCCAGCGATCTAATCTCGGACCGAGCACCGCCCAAGTGATCAGACCCAAGCTCACGATGAGAGACAGCCAGCGCAACCAGACACTGCCATTGGCAAAGAGGCTAAAGGCCGCCCCAGTATTTGTAACGTAGGTAATGTGAAAGACACCGGGGATAATGGGCGTTGTTTGCGGCGGCACTGTTAGGGCATAGGTGGCCACAATCCATGCTTTCGTCAGGCGATCGCTAATTAAGGCGAGGCCAGCCGCCCACCAAAAAAGGGGATTCTTGATCTTGAGCCGCTGACTGCTCATCCCACAGGACTAAGGGCAGCCACTGAGACCCGTGCCGCCACCTGTTGGGCGATCGCCCGTAGGGCTTGAGCCGAAGCAGACTGCGGATCCGCAATGAGAATCGGTTGACCCAAATCTCCCCCTTCCCGCACGGGCAATTCCAAAGGCACCTGTCCTAAAAGGGGTACACCCATTTCCGCCGCCAAGGCTTCACCGCCCCCACTGCCAAAAATGTCATAGCGACGATTGGGCAAATCAGGGGGAATAAAGTAGCTCATATTTTCCACCAGCCCAAGGACCGTGACTCCCAACTGCTGAAACATCCGCAATCCCCGCCGCGCATCCCCAAGGGCAACAGGTTGGGGCGTTGTTACAATCACTACACCTGCCATTGGTACCGCTTGCGCCAGTGTGAGTTGGGCATCCCCAGTGCCGGGGGGCAAATCCACAATCAGATAGTCCAATACGCCCCAATCACTTTGGTAGAGAAATTGGCGAATAATGCCATTGAGCATGGGACCGCGCCAAATGACCGGCTGATCACGATCAATCAGGAAGGCCATCGACACCACTTTCAAACCATGAGCTACCGGAGGTAACAGGACATCGCCTCTGGCTTCCTTGCGCACTTCGACAATGGCATCCTCTAGCCCCAGCATCGTGGGAACATTCGGCCCATAGATATCCGCATCAATAATGCCAACGGCAGCCCCCGCTTGGGCAAGGGCAAGGGCTAAATTCACCGCAACGGTACTTTTGCCGACCCCCCCTTTACCACTGGAGACGGCAATAATGTTCTTGACTCCTGCTACATCGGTGCGATCGGGCAGGCTCTTTTGCTGCGGCGTTTCAGCGGTAACCGCCACTTGCACATCCATCACCCCCGGCAGAGTAAAGACGGCCTTCTTGCAATCCTCGACAATAAATTCCCGTAGGGGGCAAGCCGGGGTTGTCAGCACCAGTGTAAAGCGAACCGTGCCATCCTCAATGGCAACATCGCGGATCATGTTGAGTTCCACTAGCGATCGCCGTAACTCGGGATCTTCCACAGGACGCAGAACGGCCAACACAGACTCAACAGTAAGGGGGGCACTCATGCAGGTGATTCGTTACATTCGCTACTTAGATAGCGATCGTACCACTGTTAGGCAGATTCCCCCGCCAGCCACAGCAGCGATACAGCAAAGGATGCAAGCCAAGACCGCTCTCAGACGGGATTACACCCCCATTTGCCTACACCATATTTCAGAAAAGGGCGGTATTCTGGAAAGTATTAGCCATTTGGGATCAGAAGGATTGCAACGTTGACTCACTCCACCCTCCACCAACCCGCCACAGCCGCCGGTCAAGGCCTGCAACGCCAACTTATTGTCATTCTTGATTTCGGGTCGCAATACTCCGAACTCATTGCCCGCCGCATTCGTGAGACCCAAGTCTATTCCGAGGTCATTTCCTACCGCACCACTGCTGAGCAACTTGCCCAATTAGCCCCCAAGGGCATCATTCTCTCCGGTGGCCCCAACTCCGTCTATGACGAGAATGCTCCCCAATGTGATCCAGAAATTTGGAACCTCGGCATTCCCATCCTTGGCGTGTGCTATGGCATGCAACTGATGGTGCAACAGTTGGGGGGAACTGTGGAGCGAGCCACCGCTGGCGAGTATGGCAAGGCAGCGCTCTTTATTGACGACCCCACGGATCTGCTCACGAATGTTGAGCAAGAAACAATTATGTGGATGAGTCATGGTGATAGCGTCACCGAGTTGCCCTCCGGTTTTCGCGTCTTGGCGCATACCCACAATACGCCAATGGCAGCGATCGCCCATCCAGAGCGGAAACTCTATGGCGTTCAGTTCCACCCAGAGGTGGTGCACTCCGTGGGCGGTATTGCCCTGATCCGCAACTTTGTCTATCACATTTGCGATTGTGAACCCACTTGGACAACGGCTGCCTTTGTCGAAGAAGCGATCCGGGAAGTGCGCGCCAAAGTGGGGGACAAACGGGTACTCCTTGCCCTATCGGGGGGGGTGGATTCCTCGACCCTGGCCTTTTTGCTCCACCGCGCCATTGGCGATCAACTCACCTGTATGTTCATTGACCAAGGGTTCATGCGCAAAGGCGAACCGGAGCGACTCCTCAAGCTCTTTCAAGAGCAGTTTCACATCAAGGTGGAGTACGTCAATGCCCGCGATCGCTTCCTTGCCCAACTGGTGGGCGTCACAGACCCCGAAGAAAAGCGCAAACGCATTGGCCATGAATTTATCCGCGTTTTTGAGGAAGAGTCGCAGCGGCTAGGGCCTTTTGACTACCTTGCTCAGGGCACGCTGTATCCCGATGTCATTGAATCGGCGAATACCAACATTGACCCGCAAACTGGCGAGCGCGTAGCGGTGAAAATCAAGAGCCACCACAATGTGGGCGGTCTGCCGGAGAACCTGCGCTTTAAGCTGGTGGAACCCCTGCGCAAGCTCTTTAAGGATGAAGTGCGCCAAGTGGGGCGATCGCTGGGTCTGCCCGAAGAAATTGTGCGGCGGCATCCTTTTCCCGGTCCCGGTTTAGCGATTCGGATTCTGGGGGAAGTGACCCCGGAACGCCTAGAGATTCTGCGGGATGCGGATCTGATTGTGCGGCAGGAAATTAACCGCGCCGAGATGTACCACGACTTTTGGCAAGCCTTTGCGGTGCTGCTGCCGATTCGCACTGTGGGGGTAATGGGCGATCAGCGAACCTATGCCTATCCAGTGGTGCTGCGGTTTGTCACCAGTGAAGATGGAATGACCGCTGATTGGGCACGGGTGCCCTACGATCTCCTCGAGCGCATTTCCAACCGCATTGTCAACGAGGTGCCGGGGGTGAATCGGGTGGTCTATGACATTACCTCCAAGCCACCGGGAACCATTGAGTGGGAATAAATTTGCCAGAAAGGGGAGCGATCGGTTTAACTGGGAGAGATGGTGGTGTGAGTGATGTGGCATGAACAGCAAATGGACGCTGGCCCTTGGCTTCAGTGCAGGTGTATGGCTGCCCCTAGCAGCAACGGCGCAATCTAGCCCGCCCCAATGGCAAATTGAGGCTCGGCCAATAACTCACCCAACCTTTGAAGTGGCACCAACGGCGGAAGCACTGCCCCAATGGCAAGCCGTTCCCGAACCTAGGGGCGATCGCCTGTGGCAACCAGCGACGCCAGAAGAACTGGCGCAACCCATTTTGCCCCCTGTAGCTGAGCAGGCACCGACACCCGTCATTGCCGAGGAACCCCAGTATCGCATTCCTCCCTTAATGCGTCCGCCCACCCGTCTCTTTAACTTGGAGACTGCCAATATCCTGCCGGAGCAAACCCTTGAACTACGGGGGGGAATTCGCAACTATGATCCCCAAGTGGCTGGGGGCGGCGGCGGTCTGCAAATTTTCTATGGCTCCATTGACTATGCGATCAATCATCGCTTGCAAGTGAGCTTTAGTGGCAATTACTACGACGATCCCTTGGGACGCTTGGTGAAGGGGCTACAGCCCGACCTGCAGTTTGGGGCGATCGCTGCTGGTCTCAAATATCAAGTGCATCGCGGCGAGAATCTATCGGTGGCTGTGGCGGGCTCCCTAGAGGCAGTACGGGTGCGATCGGACAATTTCCTCTTTGTGCCGGGTGCCGCACGAGCCGGAACGTGGACGGTTGCCGCCTCATTGCAAGCGCCAATGACCTATTCCTTTAATCCCCAGTTGCAGTGGCACTTTACGCCCAACCTCACCTATTTTCCCGACACAGTGAACAAGGGAGGGGAATTTTACGGCACGAACTTCAACTTTGGCACAGGCATCAGTTGGCAGCCCCATCCTCGCTTTAATCTTTTTGCCGATGTCAATATGCCCGTCGGTCCGGGGGGCAATGCCGTGCGCAGTAGCGATGGCGCGATCGTCAACCTGCCCGTGTGGAGTGCCGGTGTGCGCTTTCTAGTGAACCCTGCAGTGAGTATTGATTTGGCAGCCACCAACGCCTTTGGCATTACACCTGCAAGTCGTACCTTGGCTTTTTTGCCCGGTGCGGATCAAGTGGGTGTCATGGCGGGATTAAGCTATACCCCCAATATGGGGCCTGATTTTGCGCCACCCTTTTTGCCCAGTTTTCGCAGTGGGCCTCGGCAACCCCTCACGGATCGCGATCGCCAGCTTTTACTCAATGGCCTCACCCTTACCTCCCCCAGCACCCTTGATCTGGGGATGCTGCACCTGCGGGGCAATAGCGGCACCACAGGAACCGGTTTTCAGGTGGGCTTTGGTCTTGCCTACGATGCCCAATTTGCCATTGCCATTGAACAGTGGGAGCGCGGCGAAACCCTCATCGAAAACCTCAACTACAGTGGTAACTTGCAGTTGGGGCTAGCAGCGAAGTTGCGCTTTCTGGATCAAACGCAAGGGGATCCCTTTTCTTTGGCCTTTCAAGGCTCATTTAATCGTGGCATTAAGCAGGGGGGAGGGGGTAGCCGTTCCCTAGGCGGCTTGGAACTGGCCTTTATGTATGAGCCAACCAAGAATGTGGCACTCCTGTTGAATCCCAAGTTAGGGATTTTTACTCCTAATCAAAAAGTAGTGGGTGGTATCGGGGTCGGCCTCAATGTTGAGGTAGTCCGCAACCTCCAATTTATTGCGGAAGCCACTCCGGTCTTTGGTCAAACGGGGGTCTATAGTGCCGGCTTGCGTTACGTCGTGCCCCAGTGGGGACTAGGCATTGATCTCTATGGATCAACGGCAGTCGGCAGCAGTATTCCCAATGCAGGTCTTGTCGGTCAGGGGTCGCCGGGGGTGGGGGTCAACCTCCATTGGCTATTTGGCGGATCGCGGCCACAGGAGAATTAAAGTCATGCAAACTCAATAGTTGTTAGTCCCCCCTCAAGCGCAATGAAGGGGGAGAAGGGGCTAACGCCTAACTGCCGTAGATGCCTTTATCATCCCGTTGGAAGAGGCGCTTGATGTGCTCCCACGCCTTAATGAGGGCATTTTTTTCATCGTTGGACTCCTTCAGCGCCTCATTGTAGGCTTCGACAAATTTAGACTGAGCGGCCTCCGAGAGATCTGCGCGTACCTCTGGGGAAATATCCTCTGGCCCAGACAACTGCCCCTCAGGCTGACGCGGAATTTGCATCTCCGTAATGGCTGCCTCTTGACCGCCAGCGGATTGCAATAGGAGAAAAATCTCGCCGGCTTTGTCCTCAGGGACTTCAACGACCAGCAAAAATTCACCTGCCTGTACCCGCGTTTGATAAATGGCAGCTTTGTCCTGCGGCATCCCCAAGGAAATCAGTGCGGATCCTAGGCCGGCGCCCAAAGCACCATAGAGGGCACCACTGGTCGCCCCCAAAAGGGCAGCCGCCAGAGGGCCAGCAGCAGCCACCACGCCAATAAAAGGAATAAACAGAACGCCGACTCCGGTCAGCAAACTCAGCAGTGAACCAAACACCGAGCCATAGAGTGCCCCCGTGGTGACGCCATCCAAAATAATATCTTTCTTGGTAATAAATCCACTAATGCGGGCTTCAGACTGAAAATTGCGGCCAATGATTGAGATATTTTCCTTGGGCACACCGCGATTCAAGAGTCGTTCGATCGCCTCTTTGACTTTGGCCTCTTCCTTGAAGGTGGCCGAGACACATTTTGTTGCTGGTTGAGCAAAAGTCGTACTCATTGATGGGTTTCCTCATCAGGACATGACCCCAGTATAGATAGGAGCAATTATCGTTGACACCGAACCTCCAAGGTGAGGAAACAGAATGCTCTCCCCACTCGACTAATCGCGGGCAAGGTTTTCAAAGCGAGTGTATTGGGGGTCAAAGAGGAGCTTGACGGTGCCCACTGGGCCATTGCGGTGCTTGGCAATCAGGAGTTCACAAATGCCGCGATCGGGGGTATCAGGGTTGTAATATTCATCGCGGTACAGCAGAATCACCAAGTCGGCATCCTGTTCAATGGAGCCGGATTCGCGCAAATCAGACATCAGGGGGCGTTTATTTTGCCGCGATTCGACACTGCGGCTGAGTTGGGAGAGGGCAATGACAGGGACATTGAGTTCCCGCGCCAGTCCCTTGAGGGAGCGGGTAATTTTGGAGAGTTCCTGCACCCGACCTTCTGTGGTTTCTTCGCCACCCATCAGTTGCAGATAGTCAATCAAAATGAGGCCGAGACCGTTGGGATGCTCGGCATGGAGGCGACGGGCAGTGGAGCGAATCTCCCCAAGGGTGGGATTGGGAGTGTCGTCAATGTAGATAGGCAGTTGCGAGAGAATCCCGATCGCCCGACTTAGGGGTTCCCACTGGTGTTGGCTAATGCGCCCCGCCCGTAAATAGTTGCTGTCAATGCGGGCTTCGCTGGCAAGGAGACGTTGCACCAGTTGCTCCTTGGACATCTCAAGGCTGTAGATCGCCACCCCCAGATTGTGAATTTCGGCAATGCGACGAGCAATTTGCAGGGCGATCGCCGTCTTGCCCATTGAAGGACGACCGGCAATGATAATCAAGTCCGATCGCTGGAAGCCTTGGGTCATGTTGTCCAGATCATAGAAATTGCAGGATAGACCCGGCTGAATATTACCGATCGCCCGCTGCTCCAATTCCGTAAACGTGCGGGTAAGAATTTCATCGGTGCGGGTCAATCCCTGCTGAATCCGATCCTGCGTCACACTAAAGATCTGCTGCTCGGCCTGATCCAAGATCACATTCAATGAGAGGCTGCTATCGTAACCCAGCTTCACCACATGGGTACCGGCTTCAATAAGCTTACGGCGCAGGTATTTTTCCTTGACCAAGAGGGCGTAGCGATCGATATTGATCGCGCTCACTGTGCGCTCCACCAGTTCCGCCAGCTTGGTGTGCCCCCCAACTCGCTCCAATAGCCCCTGATCCTGTAGCCAAGCGGTAACGCACAGCAGATCCGTGGGGCTGCCGCGACTGTGGAGAGAAACTGCTGCCCGATAGATCTCGCGGTGGGCACTGAGGTAAAAGGCCTCAACCGGCAAAATATCCACCACCCGGTTGATGGCTTCCGGGTCTAAGAGAATACCCCCCAAGATCCACTCTTCCGCTTCGAGGTTCTGGGGGGGAATCAGTTGGCTATCGGGCTGAAAACTTGGCTCCTGAACCATCAAGGAGGCTAGCCCTAATCGGCAACGACTTGGATATTGAGTTTGACACTCACTTCGGGGTGGAGCTTGATTTCAGCCGTGTAGGTGCCCAATTTGCGAATCTCAGGCAGAATCATTTCACGGCGATCAATGGTTTCGCCGGTAATGGCTTGGATGGCATCGGCCACATCTTGCGGTGTAACGCTGCCAAAGAGCATATCTTTTTCGCCCACGGGCATTGAGATAGTAATGGTGGCCAGTTTTTCGAGGGTGGCTTTTTGTTTTTCAGCAACGCCTTTGAGTTCGGCAAGCCGCTGCCGTTCTTTTTCTTGGAGTCGCTCTACGCGCCGCAGGGCACTGGGGGTTGCTGGCTCGGCAATCCCTCTTGGAAATAGGTAATTACGGGCATAGCCGGGGGCGACTTCGACGACTTGACCCATTCGCCCGAGTTTATTGACGGTTTCATTCAAGACAACTTGCACCCGCTTTGCCATGGGGATCCTCTTTCATTAACTGGATGGGTTAACAGCAAGCGTCAGCGCTGGTGGCTACGGCTGCTATTTTAGGACAAATAACTATTCTATAGCCTCTCGGCAGCAATTGCGACAAAAAAAGGGCAGAACGCTGTTCCACCCTTGTACCGAGTTTGTTCCAAAGTTAAGGGTTCACTTAAAGGGGATGGAAGAGCAAGTCGGGATAGAAACGATTAAACTCAATCAAAATCCCAGCGGTAATCGTCATCCAAATGGCGGCCAGCACGGGCGCGGTGGAAAGATAGGTCAAAAAGTGTTTCATGGTACGTCGTCCTTATGACAGTCAACAAACAGTGAAGCTAGCGAGGGGAAACGGTGATTTCGTTGTCTTTGGCGGTGAGTTCACCCGCTGCCAGCTCCTTGAGGGCAGCCAATGGCCAAGCAAACCCCGTGAGCATGCATTTGATGGCAAGGGGCACATCAATAATGATTTCTTTTTCATTGGCTTCACCGCTATCGCGCACGGCAATCAAGTAGGCGCGACCCACCCAGCCAATCCAGCCGGCAATGTACAGGAAGAGCACACTGGGAATGAGAAAATCACCGGCACGGCTGAGGCGACCATCCACAACGAGGTGGGGCAAACCATCTTGGCCGCACAGGGCTTGACTATAGCGCTCAAACCGTTTTTGACCGGAGGCGGGATCAGCGGTGGTATTCACAGCAGCGGCAGCGCGTTTTTGAAAGGCAGGAGAATCTTTGCAGGGGACGAGTCCTGCCACATCAGCGGCGGCTAGAGGGGTAAAACCTAGCCACAGGGTCAAGACAAGGAGTAGGGCTAACAATCGACGCATGGAGTGTTGTCCTCAAATGCAGACAGGTCAAAGTGCATTCACGGAGAGAGCAATCCCTCCCAAAGCTGCCATCATTTTAGCGGATGGGCTTCAACCCAACCCTAGGGGAAAGGTTAATAATTTTTACGAGGGCAAATGCTGACTAATGCTTCCTCTGGCGATCGCTCTATGGTTGATTGGTGCTACCGCACAGACTGCATCTATTGAGCCAGACAAAGCTCCTTTGCTAGACTGGATCTATTGCTGGATTTGACTTTGAAACATCTACACATCGGTGGCGCTGGGGGGAGAGCTGACCCACGGTGATTTCGCAACTATGAAAAGTGTTTCTCCTATTTTGCCCCCCATGGATGCTGACCTGACGTTTAACTTGCCCGACCAAAAGATCCTCGAGACCTTACCTGCCCAACAGTTAGTGGCGATTATTTTGCGCCAGCAGCAAATTATTAATCAACTCCGCCATACCCTCTCGCAGATTCCCGGCGCCCCTGAGGTCGTTCACCCTGAGACCCCACCCCCCTCAGAACCCCATCTGGCACTGGTGAGTGAGGACACGGTTTGTTATTTTCCCTTGACAGGGGGGAACTGCTGGACCATTGGCCGCAGTGAAGACAATTCCATTGTGCTCAGCGATCGCTGGATGTCACGGAACCATGCCATGATTCAGCGCATGGGACAGGGGGAGTTTTATCTCATTGATCTCGGCAGTCGCAATGGCACGTTCGTCAATGGTCGCCGCGTCAGTATTCCCGTTGCCCTGCACAATGGCGATCGCATTACCTTTGGCCAAACGGAACTGGACTTTTTTAACGAACCCTTTGCCCCCCTATTTGCCGAAAATGCCACTCTGTCTTTGCCTCAATCCGAAGGCTCCTCCACAGCACTGCTCCATGTCCGCCGCCTGTTGACGGTCTTGGTTGTGGATATTCGTGACTTTACCAAGCTGACGCGGCAACTCGAAGAGGAGCTACTGTCGGAGCTAATTGGCACGTGGTTTCATCGGGCGGGTGAGATTATTCGTCAATACGGCAGTTGGGTCGACAAGTACATTGGCGATGCGGTCATGGCGGTTTGGATCCACGAAAGCGAGGAGATTGGCTATCAAGAAATTTGCCACACCCTCTCTGCCTTAGAGGATTTACGGCTGATGACGGGAGAACTGCACCAGCACTATCCCTTGCCGTGGCCACTGCGCATTGGTTCTGGTTTGAATACAGGCTATGCAATGGTGGGGAATACGGGGAGTGGCGATCGCCCCGACTATACTGCTCTGGGAGATACCGTTAACGCTGCCTTTCGCCTTGAGAGTGCCACCAAAACCATTGCCGCTGATCTGGCTATGGGGGCAACCACCTACCACTACCTTGTACAGTCTTGTCCAACCGTTGTCCCCTTTCGACCCCAAGTGCTGAACCTCAAGGGCTATGATGCCCCTGTACCCGCCTACGTGGGCAGCTTTGATGACCTCCATCGGTTCCTTGCCCAAGCCATCAAAGGGAGGGACACCCTGCACTAAACACCTGAAAAAAGGGATTAAGGGACGGCCTCCCTCTGATATTATTGAATCACCTGTAGGGGGCAGTCTAGACATCAGTCTATTGTGGGCGTAATGCCTCAGTTTCCTCTGTCACCCTGCTGGCGATCGGCTACCGCCGCCTGCGCTCGCTGTGCGATGTGGTCAGTTCTTTGCTTTGACTCTTAATGAACCGCTGTTTTTTGTAATGATCTGTGAGATTTGGGAGGTAAAGGAATTATGCAACGTTTGGGCCGCTGGCTAGCACTGGCTTACTTCGTGGGCGTTAGCCTGTTGGGCTGGATCAACTGGAGTGCCCCAACCTTGGCGGCAACTGCATCCACCGAGGAAGAACTGGTCAATGTGGTAGATGAGAAACTCGGCACTGCCTATGGTGAAAAAATTGACCTCAACAATACCAACATTGCCGCCTTTATTCAATACCGCGGTCTGTACCCAACCCTAGCTAAATTAATCGTTAAAAATGCCCCCTACCAATCCGTTGAAGATGTCCTGAACATTCCCGGTTTGACGGAGCGGCAAAAGGAAATTCTGCGGGAAAACTTGGATCACTTTACGGTGACCGAGGTGGAAACGGCTCTCGTTGAGGGTGGCGATCGCTATAATAATGGGCTATACAAATAACTACCCTCATTAGATCAATTTTGGGTTAGCGTTGACTCCCGCAACTTCTGGATTTGATGTCTTAATCATTGGCAGTGGTGCTGCGGGTCTCAGTGCTGCCCTTGCCCTTCCCCCTAGCTATCGCATTGGCCTGATTACCAAAACTGACCTTCGACAATCTGCCAGTGGCTGGGCACAAGGCGGTATGGCTGCGGCCATTGACCCGACGGATTCTCCCCTACTCCATGCCCAAGATACCCTTGCTGCGGGGGCTGGCCTCTGTGATCCAGTGAGTGTCCAGTTTTTGGTTGAGCAGGCACCGGTACAGGTGGAGCGGCTCTTGGCGATGGGGGTAGCTTTTGATCGCGTGGGCGATCGCCCGGCTCTGACCCTCGAAGCGGCTCATTCTCGTCCTCGGGTACTTCATGCCGCTGACACCACAGGTCAAGCCCTGATTACAACACTGCTCGAACAGGTCACTGCTGCACCCCATATCACGCTTCTGCCCAATAGCTTTGTCTTTGATCTGTGGCTAGAGTCGGGGCGATGCTGTGGGGTGTGTCTGTTGTGTCAGGGACAACTTCAGTGGCTGCGCTCGGGTGCAGTTGTTCTCGCCACGGGGGGCGGCGGTCAAGTTTTTGCCCAAACCACGAATCCCCCCTTAAGCACTGGCGATGGTGTGGCAATGGCATGGCGGGCAGGAGCACACATTCGGGATGTCGAGTTTTTCCAATTTCATCCCACCGCTCTTGCCGTTGAGGGAGCACCGCGATTTCTGATCAGTGAAGCAGTGCGCGGTGAAGGGGCACATCTCATAGACCACACAGGGCATCGCTTTGTGGCGGACTACCATCCTGCTGGCGAGCTGGCACCACGAGACATTGTCAGTCGTGCCATTTACCGTCACCTTCAGCAGAGCCATGCCCCCCATGTCTGGCTGGACTTACGACCGATTCCCCGCGATCGCCTGCACTACCGTTTTCCGAAAATCATTGCTGTCTGTCGGCAGTGGGGCATTGACGTTGAACAGCAACCCATTCCCGTGTCCCCAGCAGCCCATTACTGGATGGGGGGAGTCGTCACCGATTTGCAGGCTAAGACCAGCCTTCCCGGCCTCTATGCCGTTGGTGAAGTTGCCAGTACTGGTGTCCACGGTGCCAATCGCCTTGCTAGTAACTCCCTTTTGGAATGCTTTGTCTTTTCAGCTCAACTGGCACATCTGCACCCTCAGCCCCTTCCCTTGGCGGTGTCCCCTGTTAGCCAGCAAGCCCTTGAAATTGAGCCAGTGAGTTTTCGGCAGTGGCGCCAAGATCTGCGGGAACTCCTGTGGCAAAGTGCTGGCATTTGTCGCGATGCTCCCACGCTGATGGCCGCTCTTTCCCAAGTGAAGGAATGGCGCCAAGAATTGCTGGCTCATCCGATTGCGATCGCCCTTCGTGAACTCAACCCCAATCACTGCTATACCCTCAGCAATACAGCCGCCCAGACAACTCTTTGGGAATGGGGCGAGCTACGCAATCTCTTGGACATTGCCTACTTAATTCTCAAAAGTGCCCTCTTTCGCGAGGAAAGCCGCGGCGGCCACTACCGTCAAGACTACCCCCAACCCGATCCCAATTGGCAAATGCACACCCTAATTTGGGGAGAGCACTGGCAAAAAGCGGCAATTCAAGGCGTCCAGAGTAAACTATAGTTGCTATAGATTCCAAAAATTTTTTGCGGTGATCTATCCCTATGATGCAGTCACGACGTGTGCAGGAAAGTTTGGTGGGTCTGGTGATCCTTGCGGGCTTAGCCACATTAGGGGTCGGCCTACTCTGGTTGCGGGGCAACCTTGCCGGTACCAATAGCTACACCCTTGAGGTGGAATTGGATACAGCACCCGGCTTAGCGGTGGGGACACAGGTGCGCTATCGCGGTGTCCAAGTGGGACGAGTCACGGCCATTGGGTTTGATGCCAATGGTGTCCAAGTGAGTGTGCGCGTCAACAATGTGTTAATTCCCCGTAGTGCTGTACCGGAGATTCGCCAGTCGGGTTTTATTGGTCAGGCCTTCTTGGACTTTACCCCCAAGGAGCGGGTACCGGAGATTCCCGAGGGCGTCACTGCCTTTGCCCCCAAGTGCCAACCAGACTTGATTTACTGCAACGGCGATCGCGTGACTGGGGTACGCACTGCCAGCTTAGAGGATTTGGTGCGAGCGGCCACTCGTTTTACCACTGCCCTTGAGGAATCGGGGATTATCAACAATGCCAATACCCTTATTTTGGGCGCAACCCGCACCGTCAACCGTGCCGATCAATCCCTGACGAGGGTGACCACTGCTCTCGATAGTTTCAACGCCCTCAGTAATGAAGCCCGTGCTGAACTACGGAATTTTGGCACCGCCTCGCAAGCAGTGACCCGTGCGGCCAACCAGATCAGCGAACTGGTTGAGGTCAACCGCAACACGATTAACTCCGCCTTGCGCAACATTGATGGTGCTGCCCGCGATCTGAGAACCACGCTCAAAGCACTGCGGCCCCTGACAAATCAACTGGAGCAGGGGGAATTGCTGGCCAATTTGGATGCTCTCATTAAAAATGGTGCCGAAGCAGCAGCCAATCTCAATAAAGTCTCTGGGACACTGAGCAGTCCCATCATTATGCTGTCGATCGCCCAAACCCTAGATGCGGCACGCGCAACATTTATCAATGCCCAAAAACTCACGAATGACTTGCTCAAACTCACGGGCGATGAATCCTTCCAGTCTGATTTGCGACGCCTTATTAAAATCCTCAGTCGCCTACTGGCTTCCAGTGAAGAGCTTGAGCAGCAATTCTTGGCACTCCATGCCACTTCCCTAGGAGAAACTCAGCCACCTGCCCCTAGCCCCGCCCCCAGTCCAAGTGGGGCGGCAGCGCCCCCCAAAGAGGAAGAAGCTGCCGTGACCAATGATCCTTAGGTTGGCAATTGGTTTAGCGGGCGGTTTCTGTTCTACCCGTACGGGTAAAGCGCACTTCGATACGACGCCGGGAAACATCTGGATTGCGGTTTGCTGGTGCGAGCTGACCATTGAGCAAGTAGAGCTACCCCGCAGAGTAAGCGCGAAATTTCAGGCCAGCCAGTTGGGGTTGTTTTGCTTGCACCTTGCGCAGTTCGTTGGCGATCGCCAGTGCCCGCATCAGGCCGAGATCAGCATTCGATCCGGGGGTCAAGCGGTTCAATGTATTGGTAGCTACCGCCTGCTCTAGCAAGGTATCGAGATTACTGACCCCGCCTTGATTGGGTTGGCCGTCGGTATGGCCAATGATTTCCACGGTGTCAATGCCATACTTTTTGCGGGTATCCATAACCATTGAGGCTAAATTGACCCAAATGTATTGGCGAAACGGTTCCGAGAGTTGCGCACTGCCCGCAGGGAAACGAAATTTTTCATTATCTGGAATAGAACGATTGCCGGGAACCACAGGTGGATTCATAGTCGGTGGCTTAAATTGCGAGATTTCTAGGGTTAAAGGGGTCGCCTCTGTTTATCATAGACCTAAGGAATAAATGCATAGCACCTAAGTTGCAAAGCGATCGGTTGTTACTGGGGATACGACTTACCATGGAGAATGCCTTACCTGCGGTTTATTTAAGTGTGTTGATTATTCTACTCGGCGTCTCAGCTTGGTTTGTGGTCAAACAAATCCTCAAAACCCGCCGCATTGAATCTACTTTGGCACGCCTCCAACGAAAACTCAAGCAGGAACCGGGCACGACTCAGGAATACTTTGAGCTAGGCAGCATCTACCTGACAAAGAAACTGGCCAGTCAAGCCATTCCCCTGTTTCAAAAGGCTCTGAAGGCGGCTGAAAACGAAGGCGAAACCTACCTTGCTCCCATCTACAATGCCCTTGGCTATGCCTACTTCATGCAGGAGCAGTATGACTTGGCCATTCGCCAGTACAAAGAGGCTCTAAAAAACCAGCCTGAGTACATCACGGCTGCCAACAACCTCGGTCACGCCTATGAGAAAAAGAACCTAGCCCAACCTGCCCTTGAAGCCTATCAACATACCTTGAAATACGACCCCAACAACGCGATCGCCCAACGGCGGGTGAATTCCCTGAAAAAACGGCTGAGTGGCGCGGCGGCTTGAGGATACCTCGTCAAGCAAAAACTAGTTAACAATAAAAAACTGGCTAGGACATTTCCCAACCAGTTCGCAATTCACTCTGTGTATTTAGCTGGATAAGCTACCCCTCGGTTTAGGCGTCTCCTTCGATATAGAGGAACAGCAACCCCATCACCACCGTGGGCATCAGCCAGCACACCACGGGAATAAAAATCCAAGGCAAAAAGGATGCAGCGTAAGATCCCATCATAATCAGCGGTTCTCCTTCTGGGTGATCAAAAGTAAAGTGTGAGCAAAGCCCTAGTTAAAGAGGCCGGTCATGATGCCATCCACAACAGCAAAGTTTTCGAGGAGGAAGAAGGCCACAAAGGCACCACCCATAGCCCCCACAAAGAAGCCAGCCGTAAACTGACTCCAACCCTCACCGGTTTTCAGGGGATCGCTGCTGCTGCCACCCTTTTGAAAACTGACTAGACCATAGGCCGCTAAGCAGGCCGTGGCAATCAAAATCAGGGCGATACCAGAAATCAAACCGCCCAAGTTGGCCACATCGGAGTCCCGCAGGGGACCGAGCTTGACCCAAGGACCAATGAGGAAGTAGCCATGGGCCATGCCAATTTCAAGACCCCGCAGAATGGGGGAGAGGCCTTGACGATAGGCGGGGAGGTTACCAATAAAAGTCTTCACTAGGCCAGAGTCAGAAATGGGCGTTGACAAGTGCCCCACAAAGGGATCGCCATTGTATGGCTTAACCAGTTCTTCTGCCATGATTTTTATTTCCCTAGCATTCCGTCATGTCCGCGCACAGGCACGAACCTAAGTGGTTATTCTAGGCAAGGGCGGGCGATCGCGCGAGAGAGGGCGTTCATCTCTTCAAGAAAGTTCATGTATCGCAACATCCCCTTACGCAGTCCCGCCCTCAAGTGCCGCCTAGTAGGTGGGCACGCTGGGATCCACTTCGCGACTCCAAGCGTCAATGCCCCCTTTGATATTGATTCCCTCAATGCCAGCCTGTTTCAGTATGCCCAAGGCTTTGGCAGAGCGCCCCCCCATCTTGCAGTGCACCAAGAGGCGATGGCTATTCACCAGATTGCGGATTTTCTCCACACCGGGGCCATTTTCAATTTCCGAGAGGGGAATGAGCACAGCGCTAGGAATCCGAGCAATTTCGTACTCGTTGGGGTTGCGCACATCCACAAGGACGTAATCTTGGGCACCGCTGTCCATGAGGGCTTTGAGTTCTTGGACGGTCATTTCGGGAATTTCTGCCATTTGGGCGGCCTCCTGTGCTTTCGCTTGGCGAATACCACAGAATTCTTCGTAGTCAATGAGCTTGTCAATGACTGGCCGTTCGGGGTTGGGGCGCAGCTTGAGTTCACGGAATTTCATGTCGAGGGCGTTGAAGAGCAAGAGGCGGCCACTCAGGGTTGTGCCTTTGCCAAGAATAATTTTAATCGTCTCCGTGGCTTGGATGACGCCAATCATACCCGGTAGAATCCCAAGAACGCCCCCTTCCGCACAGGAGGGCACTAGGCCCGGTGGCGGCGGTTCCGGATAGAGATCACGATAGTTAGGGCCGCCCTCATAGTTAAAGACCGTGGCTTGGCCCTCAAAGCGAAAGATCGAGCCGTAGACATTGGGCTTATTCAGGAGCACACAGGCATCGTTCACCAAGTAGCGGGTGGGGAAGTTATCGGTGCCATCCACCACAATGTCGTAGTCCGCCATAATCTCAAGGGCATTGGCGGCGCTCAAGCGAGTTTCGTAGAGATCCACTTGGCAGTAGGGATTGATCTCAAGGATGCGGTGCTTGGCCGATTGAATTTTCGGCTTGCCCACCCAAGAGGTGCCGTGGATCACCTGCCGTTGCAAATTGGAGCTATCCACCACATCAAAATCTACAATGCCAAGGCGGCCAATACCGGCAGCGGCGAGATAGAGCAGCAGAGGTGATCCCAATCCACCCGTGCCAATGCAAAGCACGCTGGCAGCTTTGAGGCGTTTTTGACCCTCAACACCCACCTCTGGCAAAATCAGATGGCGGGAATAGCGTTCATAGTCGTCTTTCGTGAGTTCAATCGTAGAAAGGTCTGGATTTAGCATGGTAGCCCTTCATAAAAAATGCGGCTGATCTAACCCGATCAGCAAGGGTGAGGGGATTTTCTTATTTTACTTAGGGGCGCGACAGAGGATCTGCCAAGGTTTCAATTGTCAACACTTGGGGGGGGGTCGCATCCGGCGGATAGAGCAGGGTGAACTGTACCCAGCGGATTTCTTGGGGTTGTAGCGTGAGCCGCACGAGATCGTCCCCCTGCTGGCCCTGACGTTGGACAAGGTGAATGATTCGACTTTGGGGGGTGCCTTGATCATCGCGGAAGCGCAATCGGATACTGCCTCGGAAAAAGATGCGGGTGGGTGGTTCAGCAAAGAACCGTAAGCCCCTGGCGGGGGCGTCGAATTTGATGGGGGTTTGGAGGGCAAGGCGCACGGTCTGGGGGCGATCGCTGGTGTTTTGTAGCGGTAGCACCAGATCATATTCAATGCCATAGTTGCCATGGGCAGCATAGGCCGTATCGGGATAGCGCACCACGAGGGGAGCCGTTTGCACTTGTCCTGTGCCCAAGCGCCCTGCCACTAACGAACTAATGGGATAGGAGAAGGCGGTACCCGCGGCGGGAATCGGAATCGGTTGTTGTTGGGGATTGTGCCAGCGGGAGCCAAGGGCGACACCCGCCACTCGGCCATAGATAATGCTGCCCCCTTGATCGGGGGGGGTGGGGGCGCGATCGCGGGGGGTGACCAATTCCCCTGCCGTCAGTGTCTGCTGCCATTGCTCTAGGGTCGGCGGTTCATTGCCAAAGCGGGCTAAACTGGCGAGGTAGAGGTTGCCACTACTGCGGGCACGAATCAGCAGCGAACGGCCATTGAGGGGGGGGTCGAGTCCCTTGACCGGAATCGGTAAATTGGCGATCAGGGCATAACTGCGTGGGGGAATCATGATTTGTGCGGGCCATCCCGATTGCCGCCGTTGTCGCAAAATATCCAGCATGACGCGATCGCCCGGACCAGCAAAAACTTGGCCGAGATCATTGGCCTGCTGATTGGGCAGAGGACGAAAGGGCGCATCCGGCTGACTCAAGTAACTGGCGGCATGGATCAAATTCACCGTTACCGGTTCAGAACTGGGGTTGTAGGCGAGAATCCCTAGGTAGAGGGTCGTGAGATCCTGCGGGTCGCGGGGCTTCGCAATATGGTGGGCAAAAATATCAAAGCGATCGCGAAAAGCAAAGTTCAAGTGGGCACTAGGAGTTGCTTTGCCCTCTGGCGGAAATGTGGACAGGAGAATCCCTGATCGCTGCACCACCTCTGGGCTATTGCTATTCAACACAGGCACCTGATCAAGGGCACCCGGTAAAGGGAGCACTTTTTGCGGTTTTTCAATTGTTGCCGGCGCCTGAGCTAGCACTGGGGAAATGACAACCAAGGCCGCACCGCTCCCCAAAAACCAACGGAAATGAACAGACATTACCGAGACCTAGTAGCTCATTTGCAGCGTTACACTCGCCTCTACCTGTAATTCCCCGGACACCACAGGGGTGCTATCGGCCATGTTTGCTGCGCGAACGGCAAGGGGTCTTGGCGGGGGTGCCGCCTGATTAATTTGAATGCTCACCACTTGGCGCGGTTGGAGATTGAGGGCACTGAGTACCGCTTGGGCTTGACTTTGGGCATCTTGGGTCGCGCGCTGCAGGGCAGTGCGTTGGGCAGCGGCAATCGTCGCCTCTGGTGCGGTGAAGCTAATATTGTCAATCGTGGTTGCGCCAGCTTGGACAGCAGCATCAAGAAGGGGCCCCACGCGATCGCTAGCAATGCGAAAACTCACCGTATTGCGCCCGATATAGCCCACCAGTATCCGCTGATTGTTGGTGTATTGATAATTGGGACTGAGGCTCAGCCCCGTGGTTTGCAGTTGACTGACTTCCCGTGCCCGCAGAACCGCCAAAACGGCATTGGCTCGCCGCGCCACCTCTTGCTGTACCTCTTGAGCCGTGCGACCTTGCACCTCGACCCCTAGGCTGACTTGGGCAAGGGTTGCTGAAATGGCTTCTGTGCCTCGACCTGTAACCGTCAGGGTACGTTGGGCTTCTTGGCTCACGGCGGGTCGCTCAGCAACCACCACAGATCCCCCAACAAGAAGCGCGGCAAGACTGAGGGTATAAAAAGGCGTTAACGGATGTTTCACAGCGGTATTCACCACAGCTCAGCAAAAAACTCATGAACCTTGTTTCTCTCCAGACCGCCTCCCACTGGGATTCTGTTCCCCTTTAGGCGCTAATCGTATGAATTTTAATAAAATTCGTTCCTTGGGGAGTTTGGGCAGGAATGCCGCCCAGAATCAAAATTTTATCGCCCTCAGTGACCATCTGGCGCTCCTTGAGTTGGTTTTCAGCCACGGCAATCATCCCTTCAAACGTCATAGGCAGCGTTTCCAAAAGAATCGGCTTCACACCCCAGAGCAAATTCATCCAGTGATAAACGCGGGGGCGATCGGTAAAGGCGACAATCATGGGTTTCACCCGTTCCCCAGAGGCAATGGTTGCGGTATAGCCCGTTTCCGTAAAGCAGGCGATCGCCCGCAGATCGAGGATTTGAGTAATGGTGGTTAAGGCTTCACCTAGGGCATGGGTCTCATCATTGCGGTAGGCGGGCATATTGTCAAACTCAAGGTGCGGCTCCACATCCGCTGCAATCCGCGCCAACATCTTCACCGCCTGCACAGGAAAAGCCCCCACAGCAGATTCGCCCGACAACATCACCGCATCTGTACCATCAAGAATGGCGTTGGCGACATCACTGGCCTCTGCCCGCGTCGGTCGGGGATTGTGGATCATACTCTCTAGCATTTGGGTTGCCGTAATCACAGGAATACTGCGGTAGTTGCACTCGCGAATAATTTGCTTTTGCAGCAGCGGCACCTTCTCTACCCGCATCTCCACACCGAGATCGCCCCGCGCAACCATGATTGCATCGGCCACCCCTAAAATCGCTGAGAGATTTTCCACTGCTTGGGGTTTCTCAATTTTTGCCAGTACGGGCATATCACTGGCACCGTGGGCCGCTAAGTACTCCCGCAACTCCCAGAGATCCTCAGCTCGGCGCACAAAACTCAGGGAGATAATATCAACCCCCTGCTCAATGCCAAATTGAATATCCTGCTTGTCTTTGTCTGTGAGGGAAGGCAGCCGCAGATTGAGATCCGGCAAGTTTACCCCCTTACGACTTTTGAGCGTGCCCCCCTGCACCACCCGGCAGGTGACCCGATCTCCCGCAATGGCCTCGACCACCAATTCCAAGAGGCCATCATCCAAGAGCACCTGCATCCCCGGCTGCGCCTCTTCGGCAAGATAGGGATAATCAATGCCAATGCCTTGTGTCTCTTCCTCAGTGAGCGGCACGAGGTGGACTTGCTCCCCTTCCACTAATTCAATGCTCCCTTCAGGAAGCTGACCAACGCGAATCTTCGGGCCTTGCAAATCTTGCAGGAGTGTCAGGGGCGTTGCTGCTTCATTGGCCACTTGTCGCAGCAGGGCAATGGTTTCGGCATGATCTTTATAGTCACCATGGGAGAAATTTAACCGTGCCACATTCATGCCGGCGGCGAGCATCTGCTGAATCACTTCCCGCGATCGACTGGCAGGGCCAATGGTGGCGACAATTTTGGTGCGACGAAACAGCATAGGAGAGGGGGATAACTTCATGCTCTCCTAAATCTTAGGCATAGGTCAGGGAATCCGGTGGTGTTCTGGCTTGCATTGGACATTAACTTTTGTGGCTACAGGGATGTGGCTATAATTTGCCTCGTGGAGACTACCGCTGGAGGCCGCGATGGCACGCCCCCTTACCCCCGATAATCAAACGCTGAATCGTGCTTGGACTTGGCAAGATGGCCTGATTATTTTGGCCTTGATTGCCCTGATCTTTTGGATTGTCAACACGGCTGCGCAGTTTACAGGACAGTATGATCCCACGATCACCATTGAGCTGAGTCCAGCGGTCTTGCCAAGTTACACCGCTCAAACGCTGCTGCGGATGCTCATTGCCTATATCATCTCCTTGGTGTTTAGCATCCTCTATTCCTATATTGCCTACTACAATCGCACTGCTGAAAAAATCCTGCTGCCGCTGCTGGATATTCTGCAATCGATTCCCGTGCTGTCGTTTTTGCCGGGGGTGGTGCTGGCACTGATTGCCCTCTTTCCGGGGAGCCGTATTGGCGTGGAATTGGCGGCCATTATCCTCATCTACACGGGGATGGCTTGGAACATGACGTTTAGCTTTTATCAGTCTTTGATTAGCGTGCCTCGGGAGCTGCGGGAGGTGGCAAAAATTTATCGGCTGGGGTGGTGGCAGCAGGTGTGGACGCTGGATTTGCCGGCGGGTGCCATTGGCCTGATCTGGAATAGTGTGATGTCAGTGGCGGGGGGCTGGTTTTTCCTGATGGCGATCGAGTCCTTTACCATTGGCGAGAAAACCTTTACGTTGCCGGGGTTAGGTTCCTATCTGGCGGAAGCAGCCAACCAACAGGACTATGCAGCATTGGCCTACGGTCTGGCGGTATTAATTGGCATCATTATCGTGATTGATATTCTGGTGTGGCGCCCTCTCATTGCTTGGGGCGAAAAATTCAAGATGGAAATGGTCGAGGCGGAGAATGTTCCTAAATCCTTCGTTCTTGATTTCCTGCGGCGATCGCCCACGTTGCGAGCCTTCCACCAAAATATCTTTGCCCCCGTCTGGGAACGACTGGATGAGCAGTTGCGCCCCAAACACCCACGTCAATCTGTTGCCCCCCAGAATGACCAAGGCAACTGGCCGATAACCCCCATCATTTTGCTGATTTTTGCCACCTTCGTGGGTTGGGGAGCGATCGCCTTTTTGCGGCAAATGTTTGGTGTCAGTTGGCAAGATTGGCAGCAAATTGGTCTAGGGGCGGTTCTGACCACGGTGCGGGTAGTGGTGGCACTGGTTCTCTCCCTACTGTGGACAGTTCCAGTGGGGGTGGCGATCGGTCGCAATCCCCGTGCTGCTCAAGTGTTGCAACCCATTGTCCAAATTGCGGCATCGGTACCGGCTACGGCGCTGTTTCCAGTGCTGCTGTTGGCGCTGGCCAATGTGGGTGGGGGTTTGGAGATTGGCTCTGTGGCTCTCATGATGCTGGGAACTATGTGGTACATCCTCTTTAATGTCATTGCCGGTGCCCAGGCGATTCCCACGGAATTATTTGAAGCAGCGGTGGTCTATCAACTCTCTTGGTGGCAGCGGTGGCGCACCCTGATCCTGCCCGGCATTTTTCCCTATTTGATTACGGGCATCATTACGGCGGTAGGCGGCGCTTGGAACTCCAGCATTGTCAGTGAATATGTGGAATTTCAGAATCAAACGGAGCAAACCCTTGGCTTGGGGGCCACGATTTCTGAGGCTAGCGTTCGGGGGGATTTTCCCCTACTGATGGCCGCCACGGCAGTCATGTCACTATTGGTGGTTTTGACCAACCGCTTGGTTTGGCGCCCCCTCTACCGCTTGGCGGAAACGAAATATCAACTGTTGTAGGCGCAGACTATGCGTGTCATTGGCCTGATGAGCGGAACCTCGGTGGATGGGATTGATGCGGCCTTAGTTGCATTGGCGGGGGGCGATCGCGACCTTGAGGTACAGGTGCTGAATTTTTGTACGGTGCCCTATCCCACAGCCCTACGGCAGCAGATTCTCGACATTTGTGGCGCAAAACCCTTGACCCTTGCAGCGTTGGCGGAGTTGGATGAGGCGATCGCCGAGGCCTTTGCCCTTGCAGCACAAACGGTTCAACAGGGATATCCCCGCGCAGATCTCATTGGCTCCCACGGTCAAACGGTCTTTCATCGCCCCCCCACGGGCGATCGCCTCGGCTACAGCCTACAACTGGGACGGGGAGATTGGATTGCTTGGCGCACGGGGATTACCACCATTGCTAACTTTCGTGCTCAGGATATTGCCTCGGGGGGTCAAGGAGCGCCCCTCGTGCCTCGGATCGATTGGTGTCTTCTCAGTCATCCCACGGAAGTCCGCTGTGTGCAAAACATCGGTGGCATCGGCAATGTTACCTACTTGCCGCCTCAACGAGAGGATCCTGAGGGCAAAGGGGTCATGGGTTGGGATACAGGTCCCGGCAATGTGCTGCTTGATCTGGCCGTAACGGAGTTATCGGGGGGTGAATTCACCTACGATGCCGATGGGGCATGGGCGCGGCAGGGCAAAATTATCGATCCACTGGTAGAGCACTGGCTGCAAGACCCCTTCTTTCAGCAGCCGCCGCCAAAGTCCACAGGGCGAGAATACTTTGGTCTGCCCTTTTGGCAGCGATGCCGCACTGAGGCTGCTGGTCTGGCGCCTGCGGATCTTCTGGCCACACTGACGGAATTTACGGCTCGCAGTATGGTTGAGAGCTATCGCCAATTTTTGCCCCAAAAACCGCAGCGGATCTTCCTCTGTGGCGGCGGTGCCCACAATCGTTTTCTCAGGGAGCGCCTTCAGATGCATTTAGGAGACATTCCCGTGGAAACCACTGCGACGGCGGGCGTACCGGTGGATGCCAAAGAGGCGATCGCCTTCGCTATTCTCGCCTACTGGCATGAGTTGGGCTTGCCGGGGAATTTACCCCAAGTCACAGGTGCGCGCCAAGCGGTTCCCTTGGGTCAGTGTTGGATTGGACAGTCATGAAAACAACCTTTCCAGCCATTGTCACCACGGCTGAAATGCAGGCAATCGAGGGGGCGATGTTCAATGCCGGCTTTCCAGTGCCTGCCCTGATGGAAAAGGTGGGACAACGCCTCAGCGACTTTCTCCAGCATCAGTTTCCACGGTATTCCCGTGTTGGGGTTTTGGCCGGTCCGGGGCACAATGGCGGCGATGCTCTGGTGGTGGCGCGGGAACTATGGCACCGCGGCTATGGGGTGCAGGTCTGGCAGCCCTTTGAACGTTTGAAACCCCTGACGGCGGATCATGCCCGCTATGCCCGCTTTCTCGGTCTGCCCTTTGTCGAGACGGTGGACAGCTTGCAAGAGGTTGACCTGATCGTGGATGGTCTTTTTGGCTTTGGCCTAGAGCGGGAACTGACGGGTGAACTTGCCGCTGCCATTGACCAAATCAACACGTGGCGGCAACCACGGGTGAGTATTGATGTCCCCTCGGGACTCCACAGTGATACCGGGGCAGTTTTGGGTACGGCAATTCAGGCTGATCGCACCCTCTGTTTAGGACTGTGGAAGCGGGGGCTACTGGTAGAGGAAGCACAGCCTTGGGTGGGGCAGGGGGTGTTAATCCCCTTTGATATTCCTGCGGTGGTGATTGAAGCGGTGTTGGCGACTGCGCCCCGGCGATATTGCTTAGATGCTTCCTGTTGGCAAGAATTGCCCCTGTCGCGATCGCCCATTACCCACAAGTATCAGCAGGGACAACTGTTACTCATTGGCGGCTCTGCCCAGTTTGGCGGCAGTATTCTCCTCAGTGCCCTCGCCGCCCGCTGTACGGGTGTGGGAATGCTAGTGGTGGCAGTGCCCCAGTCCCTGAAGTCCCTTGTGCTCTCACGAGTCCCCGATGCCATTGTTGTTGGCTGTCCAGAAACAGCGAGGGGGGCGATCGCTGGCTTGCCGGAACCACTAGACTTGAGCAAGTTCTCAGCCATTGCCTGTGGGCCGGGGCTAACCCCTGAGGCGGTGCCCGTTGTGGAAACCGTTCTCGGTGCCGGGCAACCCCTTGTCTTGGATGCCGATGCTCTGAATATCCTAGCGACGCTCTCGCCATGGCCGCTGCCAAGTCCGACCATTTTGACCCCCCACTATGGCGAGTTTCGGCGCCTGTTTCCAGACCTTGTCACCGGCGATCGCCTTGATCAAGTGACCGCCGCTGCGAGCCGCAGTAATGCCATTGTTCTTCTCAAGGGCGCACGGACAGCCATTGCCTCTCCGAAGGGTGACCTCTGGATCAACCCCCACAGTACCCCTGCCCTTGCCCGAGGGGGCAGTGGCGATGTCCTCACAGGGCTTATTGGCGGTCTTTTGGCGCAGCAGGAAGCCCTCAGCGCAACCTATGGTGGGGTTTGGTGGCACGCTCAAGCAGGCCTTCAGGCAGAACGAGAGGCCACTGCCCTAGGGGTCTATCCTGAACAACTGATTGCCCACCTGTTACCGACGCTGCACGCTGCTCTAACTGCTGGGGTTTAGCTTTTTGGCCAAGAGTTGATTGGTCAGCTTCGGGTCGGCTCGCCCTGCTGTTTTCTTCATGATTTGGCCAACAAAGAAGCCCTGAAGTTTTGTCTTGCCCGCGCGGTATTGTTCCAGTTCATTGGGGTGCGCTGCTAGCACTTCATCAATCATTGCCTCTAGGGTAGCGACATCAGAGATTTGACTGAGGCCTTTTTTCTCGACAAGGGCTTTGGGGGAGCCGCCTTGAGCCAGTAACTCCGGCAGCAGATCCTTGGCCATTTTGCTACTGATAGTGCCCGCCTCAATCAGTTGGATCAGTTCCGCCAATTCAGCAGGTTTCAGAGGCAGTGCCTCGATCGCCAGTTTTTGTTCCTTGAGATAGGCGGTAATATCCCCCATGATCCAGTTGGCCGCTAATTTCGGGGGTGCCCCGGCGGCAACGGTGGCCTCAAAGTACTCGGCAACGGCTCGCTCATCGGTGAGGACGCGGGCATCTTGGGGGGGCAGGCCCCACTCGGTCTCGTAGCGGTGCCGCTTTTGCGCTGGCAGTTCAGGTAGAGCCGCACGCCAAGTGGCCAGTTGCTCAGCACTGACTTCAATGGGTCCGAGATCGGGTTCAGGAAAGTAGCGGTAGTCACTGGAGCCTTCCTTGACCCGCATGGTGCGCGTTTGCTGCGTGGCCTCATCCCAGAGGCGGGTTTCTTGAACGATGGCTTCGCCCGCTTTGACGGCAGCGACTTGCCGCTCAATTTCATAGTCAATGGCGCGTTGGATGGCACTAAAGGAGTTCATATTCTTAATCTCGACCTTGGTGCCAAAGGTGGCGCTGCCCACGGGGCGCACGGAGATATTGACATCGCAGCGCAGCGACCCCTCCTGCATATTGCCGTCGCAAACCCCCAAGTAACGGAGAATGCGCCGCAGTTCTTGGGCATATTCGGCAGCTTCTTGACCCGTGCGCAGATCTGGCTCAGAGACAATTTCCACAAGGGGCACCCCTGCCCGATTCAAGTCCACTAGGGAGTAGGTGGAGCCAGACAGGCGATCGCTCCCCGCGTGAACCAGTTTGCCGGCATCTTCCTCCATGTGCAGGCGAGTAATGCCAATTTTTTTACGGTGGGCGGTGCCGTTGTCATCCACCAGTTCAATCTCAAGGTAGCCATGCTGGGCAATGGGCAGGTCGTACTGCGAGATTTGATAGTTTTTCGGCAAGTCGGGATAAAAATACTGCTTGCGATCGAATTTGCTGTAGGGGGCAATCTGACAATTGAGGGCTAAACCCGCCTTCACCGCATACTCGAGCACCTTTTCATTCAACACAGGGAGTGTCCCCGGCAAACCCAAACACACTGGGTCAATGTTGGTATTCGGGGGTGCCCCAAACTGGGTCGAGCTAGACGAGAAAATTTTGGTTTGGGTACTCAGTTGGCAGTGAATCTCTAGGCCAATCACCGCCTCGTAGGTGAGACTGGCGGGATCCACAGGGGTGGGTTCAGGCGCAATGGTTGCTGCCTGCTGCGTCGAGGTTGATGGGGTGGATTTCGCCGTTTTTGATGTTTTTGAGGTTTTCGATGCTTGCTGTTTGCTTGATTTTGCCTTTGCCATCAGAAACTCCACAAGGGTACCGCCACTATAAAGCAGCTTACAGCCCTTTTCCCAAGGATGGAACACGCTAAGGCTGTGAAAGCAAGTACAGGAGAGTATTTGATTGCCCTAGGTCTATATCCATTTTCAGAAAAGGACTGTCTTCAGGGGGGGAATTGAGGATCAAGAGCTAGGGGCGATGATTGCGCTCCTCCATGGGCACATAGGGCTGATTGTGGGCACCCGTATAGACTTGGGTGGGGCGATAGATGCGATTGGCCTCCAGTTGTTCTTTCCAGTGGGCTAGCCAACCGGCCACGCGGGCAATCGCAAACACAGGCGTAAACAGATCACTAGGAATGCCCAACCGCCGATAGACAAGCCCCGAGTAAAAGTCCACATTGGGATAAATCCCCTTGTAACTGAGGTATTCACCCACCACTTCTTCCAGTTTCAGGGCAATGTCGTAGTAGCGATCGCCGCCAAACTTATCAAACAACTGTTCCGCCAACTTCTGTAAAATCGTGGCGCGGGGATCCTTGACCTTATACACGCGGTGGCCAAAGCCGGCAATTTTGATCTTATTCTGGACGCACTTTTCCACATAGGGACGGACATTCTCCACGCTGCCGATTTCTTCGAGCATATTGATCACATCTTCATTGGCGCCCCCGTGGAGTGGCCCTGCCAGTGTACCCACCGCTGAAGCAACCACAGCGTAAGGGTCTGTCAATGTCGAGGCCGTCACCCGCGCCGAGAAGGTAGAGGCATTCATCGTGTGCTCGGCATGGAGAATCAAGCAAATATCAAATACCCGTGCCGCAAAGGGATCGGGACGCCGCTCATTGAGCATGTAGAGAAAGTTGGCCGCATAGTCCAGCTCATCACAGGGCATGACCGGATCATTCCCCTTGCGAATCAGTTGAAACGCCGCCACCATTGTTGGAATTTTGGCCAAGAGGCGGATGACTGCTGCCCGAATGTACTCCGGATCGTCGAGGGCCCGCCGCGAATAGAACAATCCCAAGGCTCCCGCCGAGGCCTGTAGGGCATCCATGGGATGGCCACTGTCGGGAAAGCATTTCATCATGTCGCGAATGCGATATTTCACGCGGCGATGGTAGGTAATATCGTGCTCAAAGGCTGCCAACTCCTCCTTGCTCGGCCAGTAACCCCAAATCAAGAGGAAGGCAGTTTCCAAAAATGTGCTTTTCTCCGCTAGTTCCTCAATCGGGACACCGCGATACTCAAGAACGCCTGCTTGGCCATCCACATAGCTAATGGCCGACTGAGCAACGGGAATACCGTCAAGACCGGGGCTAAATTCGCAAGCAACCATGCGTGGGTGTCCTTAAAAGGGGCAAACTGAATTGGAATTGCAGTATTGATCAATTTTAGGGGAGAGGGGAAAGATGTTGGTATGGTGAACGACCCCACTGCATAGGCGGATAGGGAATTCCGTGAGGTTTGTTAAGGGACATTCCCACTTCATTCAAGTTTTGTAACGTTTTGGCGGGCGAGGGAAAGAGCCTCGCTACGATCGCGATCGGACATCAAAATGCCTTTGCCCAAGGAGTTGACGCGATGAAACTTGCCTACTGGATGTATGCAGGGCCTGCCCACATTGGTACTCTGCGCATTGCCAGTTCCTTCAAAAATGTTCATGGCATTATGCACGCGCCCCTTGGGGATGATTACTTCAACGTCATGCGATCGATGCTCGAGCGAGAGCGCGACTTTACGCCTGTTACGGCCAGTATTGTCGATCGCCATGTCTTGGCACGCGGCTCCCAAGAAAAAGTGGTGGACAATATCACCCGCAAAGACACTGAAGAGCACCCTGATTTAATTGTGCTCACCCCCACCTGCACCTCTAGCATTCTTCAGGAAGACTTACAAAACTTTGTCCAACGCGCCAGCCTCAGCACCACTGCCGATGTCCTCTTGGCGGATGTCAATCACTATCGCGTCAATGAATTGCAAGCCGCCGATCGCACCCTTGAGCAAATCGTGCAGTTTTATATTGACAAAGCCCGCCGCCAAGGCACCTTAGTGACCAGCAAAACCCCCACCCCTAGCGTCAACATTATTGGCATCACCACCCTCGGCTTCCACAATCAGCATGACTGCCGCGAGCTGAAACAACTCATGGCCAACCTTGGCATTCAGGTGAATCTGGTGATTCCTGCGGCGGCCAGCGTCCACGACCTTGCCCGACTGCCCCAAGCATGGTTTAACCTTGTCCCCTATCGGGAAATTGGCGGCCTCACCGCCCAGTACCTAGAAACGGAATTTGGCCAGCCAAGCGTGAAGATGACGCCGATGGGTGTGGTGGAAACCGCCCGCTGTATCCGTGCCATTCAAGCGGTGCTCAATGCCCAAGGAGCCAATGTGGACTACGAAGCCTTTATTGAACAGCAAACACGGGAGGTGTCCCAAGCCGCTTGGTTTTCCCGCTCCATTGACTGCCAAAACCTCACCGGTAAAAAAGCAGTGGTCTTTGGGGACAATACCCATGCAGCGGCAATGACCAAAATTCTCAGTCGGGAAATGGGCATCCACGTTGTTTGGGCGGGGACGTACTGCAAATACGATGCCGATTGGTTCCGCGCAGAGGTGGCGGGCTTTTGTGACGAGGTACTGATTACCGATGACCACACGGTGGTGGGGGACGCGATCGCCCGCGTTGAACCCGCGGCCATCTTTGGCACCCAAATGGAGCGCCATGTGGGCAAACGCCTCAACATTCCCTGTGGTGTTATTGCCGCGCCCATCCACATCCAAGACTTTCCCGTCGGCTATCGACCCTTCCTTGGCTACGAAGGTACCAACCAACTAGTGGATTTAATTTACAACTCCTTCACCTTGGGCATGGAAGACCACCTGCTGGAAATTTTTGGTGGCCACGACACCAAGGAAGTGATTCACAACGGGCTTTCCGCCGACTCGGATTTGACATGGACCGCGGATGGGCTAGCGGAATTAAACAAGATTCCCGGCTTTGTGCGCGGCAAGGTGAAGCGCAACACCGAAAAATTTGCCCGCGAACAGGGGATTAGCGAGATCACCGTAGAAGTGCTCTATGCTGCCAAAGAAGCCGTGGGGGCTTAAGTTTCACCTCTGGAACCTGCATGAACCTGACCCTTGCAGCGTATAGCGATTGGCATTTAACAAGCAATTGCTATGGTATTGCTGAAACGTTTCATTGCCCTTGGTTTACTGGCAGCAGGGGTAGGGTTTGCACCGGCTGCCCTTGCGCAGCGAGTTCCGCGTTTACGCCAAGGGATGAGCTATGCCGATGCCCGCCAACGCCTCCTTGATCGCGGTTGGCAACCCGTAGTTAATTCGGCAATGGTGAATCCGACAACGACAACCCCGATTGTGGCCTATCTCCTCAGTCAAGGCTATAGCGAACTGATGGGTTGTCAACTCATGGTGGGGGTGGATATCTGCACCTTTCAGTTTCGCAATCGCAAGGGGCATCTGTTGGAAATTGGCACCGTGAATTTGCTCATTTTCCCCGGCGGCACGGTGACCAGTTGGGTACTGCGGAAGAATTCCCCTTAGGCGATTATAATGGGGAGCCGTAACCTTTTGTCAGGAACCGCAGTATGGTGTCTTCTCCGATTAAACCTGAAGCCTCTGTTCGTCACGATGTCAAAGATTTGAGCCTTGCGCCCTTAGGGCAGCAACGCATTGAATGGGCCAGTCGGGAGATGCCAGTGCTGCGCCAGATTCGCGATCGCTTTGCAAAAGAAAAGCCCCTTGCCGGTATTCGCTTGGCCGCCTGCTGCCATGTGACCACAGAAACCGCCAATCTAGCGATCGCCCTCAAAGCCGGCGGTGCTGACGCGGTTCTTATTGCCAGTAATCCCCTCTCCACCCAAGACGATGTCGCCGCTAGCCTAGTGGTGAACTACGGCATCCCGGTCTTTGCCCAAAAAGGGGAAGACACCGCCACCTATATGCGCCACGTCAATATTGCCCTTGATCACCGTCCCAACATCATCATTGATGACGGCTGTGATGTGGTTGCCACCCTCGTCAAAGAGCGCCAGCACCAACTCAGTGACATTATTGGCACCACTGAAGAAACCACCACTGGCATTGTCCGCCTCAAGGCCATGTTCCGCGATGGCGTCCTCACCTTCCCCGCCATTAATGTCAACGATGCCGACACCAAACACTTCTTTGACAACCGCTACGGCACCGGTCAATCCACCCTAGATGGCATCATTCGGGCAACGAACATTCTGCTTGCCGGTAAAACCGTTGTCGTGGCTGGCTATGGCTGGTGCGGTAAAGGGACAGCGCTGCGGGCACGGGGCATGGGTGCCAATGTGATTGTGACGGAAATTGATCCCGTGCGGGCCATTGAGGCAGTCATGGATGGCTTCCGGGTGATGCCCATGATCGAAGCCGCGCCCCTTGGGGATATTTTCATTACTGTAACTGGGAATAAGCATGTGATTCGCGCCGAGCACTTTGCCGTCATGAAAGATGGGGCAATGGTAGCCAACTCCGGTCACTTTGACATTGAAATTGACCTTGCCACCCTGAAAACCCTCGCCAAGGAAGTCCGCGTCGTGCGCAACTTCACCGAGGAATACATTCTCCCCAGTGGCAAGTCCATCATTGTTTTGGGGGAAGGGCGACTGATTAACCTTGCGGCTGCTGAAGGCCACCCCGCCAGTGTGATGGATATGAGCTTTGCCAACCAAGCCCTTGGCTGTGAGTATCTTGTCAAAAATAAAGGTCAATTGGCGGCCGGCATCCATCCCATTCCCGCAGCAGTGGATCAAGAAATTGCCCGTTTGAAACTCCAAGCCATGGGCATTGCCATTGATACCCTCACTGCGGAACAGGTGGAGTACATGAACTCTTGGACTTCTGGCACTTAGACCCCCCATCCACCTGCAAAATCATTAGAACGTTGCGTGCTGCGTCCTAGCTAGGGCTAATCTCAGGGTGCAGCTTTTTATTTATTTTTTAATTTATTGTCATCAATAGCCTTTTTCTAAAATAGCGGCTACCGCAACCGGATGTCATCTTTTTATAGAGCAATTTGGGCTGTTTTAGTTGTTTGGGTAGATTAAGTCCCCCGCCCTGAAGTTAAGGTTAGATACAGTTTTGGCATATTTTTAATACGAAAACTGTATAGCGACAAAGAAAATGTAGCAAAATTTACAAATGTTCATGATTGACCTGCCTAAATTGGGTGTTCAAGTAACCCGTTGAAGACAAGGGCAACAACCGTGAGCAACAAAATTGAAGCCATTAAAAAAGAGAAAGATGTCTTAGCGGTTAAACAAGAGCTAGAGAAATTCGCAGCCATGGGCTGGGAAAGCATTCCTGAAGCTGACCGCGATGTTCGCCTCAAGTGGCTTGGGATTTTCTTTCGCCCCGTTACCCCCGGCAGGTTCATGATGCGGCTGCGGGTACCCCATGGGATTCTCACCAGTCAACAACTGCGAACCCTTGGCGAAATTGTGGACCGCTATGGTGAGAACGGCAATGGTGACATCACCACCCGTCAAAACATTCAGATTCGCGGTCTGCCCATTGAGGATATTCCCGAAATCATAGAGCGGCTGCAAGCCTGTGGCCTGACCTCTGTGCAATCCGGCATGGACAATGTGCGCAACCTCACTGGATCGCCAGTGGCGGGCATTGATGCGGCCGAACTCGTTGATACTCGCCCCCTGATTATGAAATTGCAGGCGATGATTACCAACAACGGTCAGGGGAATCCGGAATTTAGCAATCTACCCCGCAAATTCAACATTGCGATCGAGGGGGGGCGGGATAACTCTGTCCATGCCGAAATTAACGATGTTGCCTTTGTGCCTGCCTATCGGCAAGGGCGTTTGGGCTTCAATGTTTTGGTCGGTGGTTTCTTCTCTGCTCGGCGTTGCGCTGCCGCTATCCCCCTCAATGCTTGGGTGCCTCCCGATGATGCTGTGGTGCACCTCTCACGTGCCATCCTTGAAATTTTCCGTGACCATGGCCTACGGGGCAATCGGCAAAAAGCGCGGCTCATGTGGCTGATTGATGAATGGGGTATCGAAAAATTCCGGGCAGCAGTGGCCGCTAAACTCCCCTTTGAACTCCTCAGTGCCGCTCCCAAGGATGAAATTGACTGGGACAAGCGAGATCATCTGGGGGTGCATTGCCAAAAACAGCGGGGGTTGAACTATGTGGGACTGCATGTGCCCGTAGGGCGCCTCTATGCCACCGATTTTTATGAATTGGCACGGCTAGCTCAAGTCTATGGCCAATCGGAAGTGCGGCTGACAGTGGAGCAAAATCTGATCATTCCCCATGTGCCTAGCGCTGTTTTACCAAGCCTGCTGCGCGAACCCCTCCTCACTAAGTTTCGGCCGGAACCACCGCCTTTAGAACGTGCCCTCGTTTCCTGCACGGGTGCTCAGTTTTGCAACTTTGCCCTCATTGAAACCAAAAATCGTGCCCTTGCCCTCGTCCGCTGGCTGAATCAACAACTGGTGCTCCCTCAACCGGTGCGCATTCACTGGACCGGGTGTCCTAACTCCTGTGGTCAACCCCAAGTGGCCGATATTGGCCTGATGGGTACAAAAACCCGTCGTAACGGCGAAACCGTGGATGCCGTGGATTTGTACATGGGTGGCAAGGTCGGTAAGGATGCCAAGCTGGGCACCTGTGTGAAAAAAGCGATTCCCTGTGATGAACTGCCGGAGGTACTGCGCCAACTGTTGATTGATCACTTTGGTGCTCAGCCCATCAGTTCACATACGCTGCAGGTTCCGATACACGCTGAATTAGCCTTGTCGATTGTTTAGGAATTAAAGGATTTGTAAACCAATGGTGACTTTCTCCCGGCGTCACTTTCTCGTGACCGCTGCGGTTACAACGGCCATGACATTGATCTCCCACGGTTGTGGTAATAGCCAGCAAACTAGTGATGTTGCCCAACCCACCACCCTAGCGGAAACTCCAGAAGTGATGGGAGCGAAACTGGGCTTTATTGCTCTGACGGACGCGGCTCCCCTGATTATTGCCAAGGAAAAGGGCTTGTTTGCCAAGTATGGGATGCCCGATGTGGAGGTGATTAAGCAGGCTTCCTGGGGCGTGACCCGCGACAACTTGGTCTTGGGTTCTGCCGGGGGTGGCATTGATGGTGCCCACATTCTTACACCAATGCCCTACCTGATGACCGTGGGAACCATTACCGGTGGCAAACCTGTACCCATGTATATCTTGGCGCGGTTAAACACGAATGGTCAGGGAATTGTCTTGGCCAATGCTTACAAGGATCTCAATATCAGGACTGACAGTAGCCCCCTGAAGGAGGCCTTTGCTAAAACCCGTGCTGAACGGCGTGCCCAGAATCAGCAAGAGCAGATCAAAGTGGCAGTGACATTTCCAGGGGGCACCCATGATCTGTGGATGCGCTACTGGCTGGCTGCCGGCGGCATTGATCCTGAGAAGGACGTTTCTGTGATCGTTGTGCCTCCTCCGCAAATGGTGGCCAATGTGAAAACTGGAACCATGGAAGCTTTCTGTGTGGGTGAGCCATGGCCACAACAAGCGGTGAATCAAAAGGTGGGGGTTGATGCTATTACCACGGGTGAATTTTGGCAGGATCATCCTGAGAAATCGCTGACTTTGCGGGCGGATTGGGTTGATCAGCATCCGAAGGCCACTAAAGCTCTATTGATGGCTGTGATGGAAGCACAACAGTGGTGTGACCAACCTGAAAATAAACCAGAAATGGTCAAGATAATTGCCCAGCGGCAATGGTTGAAGGTACCCGAGAAGAATATTTTGGATCGCTCCCTCGGTAAGTTTGACTTTGGCAATGGCCGTACCTTTGACAACCCCGATCTAGCGATGAAGTTCTGGCGAGACAATGCCTCTTATCCCTACCAAAGTCATGATCTGTGGTTCCTGACGGAGGACATTCGCTGGGGGTATTTGCCGCCGGATATGGACACTAAAGCTCTCATCCAAAAAGTAAACCGTGAGGATCTGTGGCGCGAAGCCGCTCAAGCGATGGGGGTGCCGGCAGCGGAAATTCCCACCACCACCTCTCGGGGCGTGGAGACCTTTTTTGATGGTGTGGCCTTTGATCCCCAAAATCCTCAGGCCTACTTGAGTGGTTTGGATTTGAAAAAAGTTTAGAGGTAAAGAGCAATGGCAAGTTCTTCTATGGGTTTCACTCAATCTCGACGGCGGCGCTGGTTAAAGCATCTCAAGAAGTCAGCGATGTTCCGCAAAGTGGTACTGGGTAGTTTGGGGGTGCTGTGTTTCTTGGTCATTTGGCAGTTTGTCTGCATGGCGGGGCTACTTCGCCTGCCAACGCCCCTCACTGTTATTACTGAAACTTGGGGGTTGATAGTTGATCCCTTTTATCAAGGGAGTGGCACGGATGTGGGGTTGGGGTGGCAAATTCTCTCCAGTCTGCGGCGGGTGGCCGTTGGCTTTTCCTTGGCAGCAGTCATTGGGGTGGGGCTGGGGATGCTGATTGGCTCTAGTCGAGTGCTCTACGATGCAGTGGATCCCATTTTGCAGGTGTTGCGTCCGGTGCCCCCCCTTGCGTGGTTGCCCATTTCCTTGGCGGCTCTGCGGGACAATGAACCGGCAGCGATTTTTGTGATCTTCATTACCGCCATTTGGCCAATTATCATCAACACGATTGTCGGTGTGCAGCAAATTCCCAAGGACTACAAGAATGTGGCACGGGTGTTGCAGCTCTCCCGCAAGGATTATTTCCTGAATATTCTCGTACCAGCAACGGTGCCCTATGTGTTTACGGGGCTGCGCATTGGCATTGGGCTGTCCTGGTTGGCGATTGTGGCAGCGGAGATGCTCATTGGCGGTGTCGGCATTGGCTTCTTTATTTGGGATGCCTGGAACAGTTCTCTGATTAGTGAAATTATTGTTGCCGTGATCTATGTCGGCATTGTTGGCTTGGTCTTGGATCGCTCGGTGGCCTTTGTGGGTTGCCTGCTCAGCCACGGTGAAGAGGTGCATTCCTAGCTCCCTCACGTAACCCATCCTCCCCTCTCTTCCCCTTACTGTCGAACATTAGGTTGTTTAACCCTATGGCCAAGTCTTTACCGTTTATTGAAATTGACCATGTGGATCAGGTTTTTGATCTGCCCGGGGGCGATCGCTACATTGCTCTCAAGAATATCCACCTCGAAATCCAAAAAGGGGAGTTTATTTCCCTTGTCGGTCACTCTGGCTGCGGCAAGTCCACGCTCTTGAATATCATTGCTGGCTTTCAGCGGCCTAGCAGTGGTGGCGTGGTGATGGCAGGACGGCAGGTGACGGAACCGGGTCCCGATCGCATGGTGGTGTTCCAAAACTATTCGCTGTTGCCTTGGAAAACGGTGTACCAGAATGTGGCCTTGGCGGTGGCGGCGGTGCTGGGGCATTTGAGCAAGGCAGAGCAACGACAGCGGGTAGAGGCGGCGCTGGAACAGGTGCACCTCAGTAAAGCCCGCGAGAAGTTCCCTGCCCAACTGTCGGGAGGAATGAAGCAACGGGTGGCGATCGCCCGTGCCTTGGCGATTCAACCGGAGGTACTCCTGCTGGATGAACCCTTTGGTGCCCTTGATGCTTTGACGCGAGGCTCTTTGCAGGATGAGTTGATGCAAGTGTGTCAGGGCAGTCAAACCACCTGCATTATGGTCACCCATGATGTGGATGAGGCACTACTGCTTTCGGATCGCGTGGTGCTGCTCACCAACGGCCCTGAAGCCCACATTGGCCAAATTCTCAAAATTCCCTTTGCCCGTCCCCGCAATCGCCATGACGTGCTCAACCATCCCAGCTACTATGGCCTGCGCAATGAGATGATTGCCTTTCTCAATCAGCAGAAACGCCGCCGTCCCTCCTTGACGGTACCGGCCATTGCGCCAACTACCCCCGTGGAACTGACCCTTGGCTTTATGCCCCTCATGGACAGTGCCCCCCTCATTGTCGCCAAGGAAATGGGCTTCTTTGCTAAGTATGGTTTGGAGTCAGTCACGCTGCATCGCGAAGAAAGCTGGCAGGACTTGGTGATGGGGGTGATCGCGGGTCGCTTGACGGGCGCTCAACTGTTGGCGGCCATGCCCTTAGCCATGACCTTGGGGTTAAACGGTCAGCCTTCACAACCGCTGATGACCTCGTTGGTACTGAGTCGCAATGGCAATGCCATCACCTTTAGTCGCCAGTTGTGGCAGCAGGGGGTGAAGACTGCTGAAGATCTGCGCGCCTATATTCAGCGCACGGGCGATCGCCCCCGGCTGGGAGTGGTTCATGCCGCATCAATGCACAACCTCCTGTTGCGGTACTGGCTGGCCGCCGCTGGCATTGACCCCGATTACGATGTCGAGTTGTTGGTGATTCCCCCCTCCCAAATGATCTATCACCTCAAGGCCGGCCATATCAGTAGCTTTTGTGTCGGTCAACCGTGGAACTCCCATGCAGTGCGCGAGGGTATTGGGGTGATTGTCGCTACGGATTTGGAGATTTGGTCGGGGCACCCGGAAAAAGTTGTGGGCATGCGTTCCGATTGGGTGCAGGCCAACCCGCAGCTACACCAAGCGTTGGTCAAGGCATTGATCGAAGCCTGTGAGTACTGCGATACGATCAAACATCGCCCCGAAATTGCCCAACTGCTTTGTCGGCCAGAGTATGTGGGGTGTACTCCTGAGGATGCCTATGCCGGCTTTGTGGAACCCCTTGATCGGGGGGATGGCATTGTTGCTGCTTTTCAACCCCGGTTTCACCAGTTCTATGTGGATCGCTCTCCCTGTCCTGGGCGGTTGGAAGGGCTGTGGATCATGACCCAATTGGCTCGCTGGCAACTTACGCCCTTCCCGAGAAACTGGCTAGAAATTGTTGAGCAGGTGCGGCGAGTCGATCTCTTTGGGGCGGCAGCGCGGGAACTGAAGGTTGTAGATAATGAGCCAGATCGTTCTGCCTTTGCTCTTTTCGATGGACTGCCCTTTGACCCCGATAATCCCCTTGGCTACATTGAGGCGGCTGCGATTCGCCGTGGCCTTGATATTCGCACTGTTGATCCCCAAGAGGTTGTTGCTGTCTAGGTATTTTTGAGAGAAGTCTATGGAAACCCTCTATCGTCTTGATCCCCATTTAACGGCCACCCAGCATCTACGCATTGATGGGGTGAGCAAAGCCTACCCTACGGCTAATGGCGACCATGTGGTACTTGAGGATATTCACCTTGAGGTGAGCAGCGGCGAATTTGTCTGTTTCATTGGCCATTCCGGCTGCGGCAAAACCACACTCTTGAATATGGTTGCGGGTTTTACAGCACCAACACGAGGGGAAATTACTCTCAATGGCGTGCCCGTGCGCCGTCCGGGGCCGGATCGCATGATGGTGTTTCAAAACTACGCGCTGCTGCCTTGGTTGACGGCCTATCAAAATATTGAGCTAGCAGTGAAGTCCGTCTATCCCCAGAAAACTCGCCAACGCCGGCGCCAAATTGTCGAGGAGCACTTGGAACTGGTGGGGCTAACAGCGGCTGCCCACAAACGCCCTGCTCAACTGTCGGGGGGAATGAAACAACGGGTGGCGATCGCCCGCGCCCTCGCCATTCGCCCTGAAGTGTTGATTTTAGATGAACCCTTTGGTGCCCTCGATGCCATCACGAAGGAGGAGTTACAGGATGAACTCTTAAAGATTTGGCGCAGGCACCGACTGACGGTACTGATGATTACCCACGACATTGATGAGGCGCTGTACCTCGCGGATCGGGTGGTGATGATGACCAATGGCCCTGCCGCCCGCATTGGCGATATTGTGAAGATTCCTTTTCCGCGGCCACGGCAGCGATCGCAACTCCTTGAGGATCCGCAGTACTACGATCTCCGCAACCAAGTGGTTGACTTTCTGTACACGCGGTTTGGGCACTAAGTAGCGTATGAGTACCCCACGGGTTGGCTCGTTAGCCGTTCAGTCCAGTCGTTACCTCTGCTACTACCGCAATACCAGCGAGAGCGTTCAGCAGATTTATTTGTCAAATCAGCCCACTTGGCAACAGGTGGTGTTTCCGAGGCAAGAGCTTTTTTTCTATGGCGATGCTACAGCGGATCTGATCATTTGCTCGGAGCAAGGGGTCAGGTGCTGTTCCTGTGAATTCCTGCGGGTTGAGGAAAAAGGGCGTGCTGTGCCTGAACCAAGTGAGCCAGTGTCCTCGCTGTGTCCCTACTGTGGGGTGGGCTGTGGCTTAGAAGCAGTCCCTCAAGGCAAGGGAGCCTATAAAATTCGGGGCGATCGCCAGCATCCCTCCTCCCAAGGTATGGTCTGTGTCAAGGGGGCAACTATTCTAGAAGCCCTTGATCGCGATCGCTTGGTCTACCCCCTGTGGCGGGAGTGTTTGGATCAGCCCTTTACGGTCATTTCGTGGGACGAGGCCATGACCCGCCTTGTGGAACGCATCCAATGGGTGCGCCGTGAGCGGGGCGCCGATGCCATTTGTATGTACGGTTCCGGTCAATTTCAAACCGAGGACTACTATGTGGCGCAAAAGCTGATCAAGGGCTGTTTGGGTACGAACAACTTTGATGCCAACTCGCGGCTATGTATGTCCTCGGCAGTGTCGGCCTACATGGCCAGCTTCGGTGCTGATGGCCCCCCCTGCTGCTACGACGATTTGGAGGCCACCGATTGTGCGTTCCTCATGGGTACTAATACTGCCGAATGCCATCCCATTGTCTTTAATCGTCTGCGCAACCACCACAAGCGCGATCGCCGCGTCAAGCTGATTGTGGTCGATCCGCGGCGCACCCCGACAGCGGAAGTGGCGGATCTGCACCTTGCCATCCGCCCCGGCACGGATATTGATCTGCTCCACGGCATTGGCCATTTGCTACTGCAATGGGGACAGATCGATGCTGAGTTTATAGAGGAGTGTACCCAAGGCTTTGCCGAGTATGTAAAGCTGCTGGCGGCCTACACCCCAGACTGGGTAGCGAAACGCTGTGGCATTGCTCAAAGTGATCTAGAACAGGCGGCTCGCTATTGGGGGCATGCCCAAGCGGTACTCTCCCTCTGGTCAATGGGCATTAACCAGTCTGCTGAAGGGACGGCCAAAGCTCGTTGTCTCATCAATCTCCACCTGTTGACGGGGCAAATTGGCCGCCCAGGGAGTGGTCCTTTTTCGCTGACGGGGCAACCCAACGCCATGGGGGGGCGCGAAGCCGGCGGCTTGAGCCATCTGTTGCCCGGCTATCGCCAAGTGACGAATCCACAGCATCGCCAAGAGGTAGAGGACTTTTGGGGACTGCCGCGAGGGCAAATAAGCGATCGCCCCGGTCGCACGGCATGGCAAATTGTCGAAGGTCTAGAACAGGGAGAAGTGGGTCTGCTGTGGATTGCGGCCACCAATCCTGCGGTTAGCTTTCCCCATTTAGAACGTGCTAAAGCCGCCTTTCTGCAATCCCCCTTTACGGTCTACCAAGATGCCTACTTTCCCACTGAAACAGCAGCCTATGCCCATCTGATTTTGCCGGCGGCGCAATGGAGTGAGAAAACAGGTGTGATGACCAACTCTGAACGCCGCGTCACCCTTGCCCCCGCCTTTCGATCGCCCCCCGGTCTGGCTCGCCCTGATTGGGAAATTTTTGCTGAGGTGGGGCGCCGCTTGGGATATGGGCATCTCTTCCCATTTGTCGATGCCGCTGCCGTCTATGCTGAATTTGTCCAACTCACTGCCGGTCGCCCCTGCGATCAATCGGGTCTGAGCCACGAACGCCTTGCCCATTTAGGCGCCTTGCAGTGGCCCTGTCCTGCCGGTATGGATGATGAAGAAGCCCGCAAACCCAAACGCCTCTATACTGACTGGCGATTTCACACCCCCAATCAACGGGCATATTTTTGCCTTGCTCATAGTCAAGGGGTGGCTGAACCCACCGATCACATCTATAGCTTTACCCTGACAACGGGTCGTCTCTACGGCCACTGGCACACGCAAACCCGTACCGGTCGCATTGCCAAAATTCAAAAAATGCACCCCGATCCCTTTGTGGAAATGCACCCCGACGATGCCGCAAACTTACATCTCAAAGACGGAGATTGGGTGGAGGTGCGATCGCGCCGCGGTCAAGTGTGCCTGCCGGTCATCCTCACCAAGGCCATTCGTCCGGGCACTCTCTTTGTACCCATGCACTGGGGCTTTCTCTTTGCTGATAGCGGTGAGGCAAACCAACTGACCCATCCCATTGCCTGTCCGGTCTCAAAGCAGCCAGAACTCAAAGCCTGTGCGGTGCAGGTGCTGCCCCTGAAGTTGCGGCAGACGCCCCATACCCCCACCATGCAGGAAAGCGGCACTGCCCTCAAGCAATGATAGAATCTGATTCCCTGTGGAGGGTTATGGCTATTGATGTCCCACTTCTTTGAGTTTGAGGCCGAATTCACGGCTTCGTTACGCTGTATTCCAATGATTGTTCGCTATAAACTAGATTTATGTGGGGTCAAGCTGAAGCTGCTCCACTGGCATCAACTTTCCCAAGAACAGCGACAATGGCTCGTGGTGACTCCCTGCGACACCCCCGAAGCTCAGGCAGACTATCGTCAGCAACTGCGGGATTGGGTGACCCACACCCATGGAACCCCACCGAGTGATATAGAGATTCCCCAACCCTACCCTTGGGACATCACCACTGAACTGCCAGAGACAGTGCAGCAACAACTGACCAAGGTACCTCACCACAGCTTGACGGTGGAAAAATGGTCAGCCCTGACCCCCCTCCAACGCTTTGCCCTTGTGAAGCTCAGCCAGCCCGGCCACGAGAATCGCAATTTTTGGCCAGCATTGCAGGAATTTGGTCTGGCCTAGAGGGCTAGGAGAGTTGTAGTGGCATTTTTCTGCTGAGGTAGTACAGAGTTGTACCAACGAGGGTGCCCACTAAGAAGCCTTGGGGCACACTGAGGGCGATCGCCCCCACTAAGAGGGTAATCATCCAATTTGCGGGCATGGCGGCTTGATCTTTAATAAAGCCCATGAGTACCCACGCTTCAAACAAAAGAATGACCCCCAAAATCGAGAGGGGAAAAATTTCCAGCAGCTTATCCACACTGGAGCCAAAAAAGAGACCCAAGAGAAGGTAGAGACTGCCATAGATCACCACCGCCCCACCTGTGCGGGCACCAAGGGCATAGTGTCCTGCCAAACCGCTACAGCCATGGCAGAGGGGGACGCCACCAAAGAAGGGCAGGATCAAGTTGGTGAGGCTATACGTGAGGCCAATTTGGCGAATCGAGAGGGGGCGATCGGGAAAGAGATCGTGGGCAGTTTGCTGGGTTGCAATCACTGCATTGGCGATCGATAGGGGTAACTGCGGCAGTGCCAATAGCACGAGTCCGGGAATCAAGGCCTGAGGATCTAAAGGCCGCAGGTAGGGAAGCTGCCAAGCAATGGTTAACTGCAATTCGGGCTCAGCCAGAACACGGCTAATCGCTACACCCACCCCCAGCAATACCACCAGTAACCCTGCGGGAACTCCCCGTTCCTTGGGTAAAAGGAGCAAGATCAAAAAGCCCATAACACCCAACAGATAACCAAAGAGGTCACCCGCGGGCAAGTAGGTCTTGAGGGCAACGGCGGCTAGAGACAGTCCCAGTCCCAATTGACAGCCCCGCACCACGGGCTGGGGAATCCAGCGAGCCAGTCGGGTCAGGATTCCGGTGGAGGTTAACACCAACATCATTGCTCCTACCATCAGTCCCCCGGCCCAAAGGATAGATCCAGTGAGTTTTTCCGTGATCACAATTACAGCCATTGCCTTTAGGGGCTGCATCGGCATGGGAAGGCCATAGAATACCCCCGTGAGAATTTGCGCTACGCCAAACAAAGTGAAGACGTTAGCACTATCCAACTGGGCAGCAGTGATCATGCCCACCAACAGGGGCAAGTCCGTACCCAAATCACCAAAACTGCCACTGAGTTCTTGCCAATTAAAGCGCAGTCGCTCCCGCAACACCTATATCTTCTCCAACATGTTTTGCAATTTCTGTAGGTGTTGAGCCACCCGACCACTACGGAGGAGTTCGCTGCTGAGTGCGAGTCCGGAATTGAGACTATCGGCTTTGCCCCCCTGCCACAGGTAAAATCCACTATTCCAGATCACAGAGGTGGTGAGGGGTTGCTCCTCTGCGGCTAAAACAGCAGCCATCATTTTTGTAGCGGTCGTTGTCTCCTCTGACCAAGGCACATTACTGCTGGCCATACCATACTCTTGGGGATGGAGACGCAGGCGTTGCCAAGGAGGGTCTTGATCACGGGCAAGGCCGATAATGGCGGTGCGATCGCGGGGCAAATCACAACTGCCTTCAAGACCTTTGACGGTAGTAAATTCATGAACACCGTGGAGATAGAGGGCATCGCGCATGATCCCTTCCGTCGGCGGATGAACAAACCCTGCTACGAGGTGACTGCGCCCTTGGTAAGGATTCCAGATTAATTCCAATGTGGCAATGGGGGGACGTTTACCAATTTGCTGCCGGTAGGGGACTAGCCCTTGGGCTGCTGGAAAATGACGCGGGAGATAGACAAAACCTAAACCCGTTTGCTCTAGGCAGTGGGCAATTTGCTCTAGGGTTAGGGTTGACCAGTCCACCCCCAAACATCGCCACAGCTCAATGAGGGGAATGCCTTCTTTGGTGGGTATGCGATCGCCCCCGTGTTGAAGTACTGGAATCCCAGCAGCCGCCAAAACCAATGCTGTTAAAGGACTCAGGGGAAACGTGCGATCGCGACCATCGTAGGGCTGACTGAGGATCATCACGGGGCAACTGGTCTCAACCGCTGGAATTTTCGGCCCTAGCTCGTTGTAGGTATCGAGCATACCCGCCATCTCTTCCGAGGTGGGTCGCTTAATCCGATGAGCAATCAAAAACGCCCCAATTTGGGCAGGGGTTGCCACCTGCTCCAGCATGAGTTGCAACGCCAAGGCTGCCTCGGCGCGGCTCAGGTCTTTATGGGTGTGGGCACCACTGCCGACTTTTTTGAGCAGATCACGAAAGAGAAGACTCATGGGCAGCCTGCTGGCGGATCAATGTGAGCAATTGGGCAACGGGGGGTAAGGTCAGGCGATCGTGGGTGGTAATGGCCAACACCTGACGCAGGGGCAGTGGCGTGGATAAATCACGAATCACTAGGGCAGGATCGTGGAGCGCTTCCTTGAGGGCAGAGCGCGGCAGCAAGGCAACCATCTCACTTTCGCGGATCACAGCAATAAACGCATCAGGGGTGTTGAGTTCAAGAGCGGGTTGCCAAGGTAAACCCCGACGGCTAAATTCTTCAGCCACCAAGCGGCGCATGCTATAGCCATCCTTAAATACCACATGGGGAAAGCGAGCTAGTTCTTGCCATGTCAAGGTCTCATTAACAGCGAGGGGATGTTCAGCCGCCATTAGCACTTGCACAGGCTCACTGTACAGCGGTTCAATCACCCATTCCGACTGTTTTAAGAGGTGGCGATCGCCCATGACAATCGCTAGATCTACTAAGCTATCCTGCAAGACTTTGAGGGCGCGATCGCTCCCTAGGGCAGTCACCCGCAACTGCATTTGGGGAAATGCTTGGCAAAACGTCGGTAACAGCATGGGCAAAAAGTAGCGGCAAATGGAGTGAATAGCGGCAATGCAGAGTTCCTGCTGCTGGCCATTTTGCATGGCTTTGAGTTCCGCATTGGCGGCCTGCCACTCTTGCCAGATGCGATGGGCACGGCGCAAAAACAAGTCCCCCGCCACAGTTAACTTGGCGCGATTCGAGCGGTGCACAAGTTGCATTCCCAAACTTTCTTCTAGAGCTTGAATTTGCCGACTAATTGTGGGTTGCGTCACCCCACACCGCCGCGCTGCCGCTTGAAAACTCCCCGTTTCAGCAACTGCTAAAAAAGATTGCAACTGATCAAGTCGCATAATACTTGCTGTGTTCTCCCTCTGCGTCTATTTCTATTGATGCAATTGTGGCTCTTGTGGCTCTTAATCTTATGCAACTTTCGGATAGTAAAGGGTGTTGATTGATACAGTTTCTTGAAAATGTCCTACAGCATACCCTCTTGGTTCCAGCGCTGAATTAGGTAAACTGATTGGTCATACTTGCCCTCCCATACCCATTCTGTTTCTTCTGTGCGCCTTTGAGAGGTGGGAGTTGTGGGATCCGTAGGTAGATTGCTGAGGCATAATCAAGGTAAACAGCAAACGCAAAAAGGTTACTATTGATAATTTTAATTGTTATCTATAGACTTACTAAAGCAAAAACTATGAACTTAGGGGGCTATGGTTTCGAAGGTGATGCGGACAGGACCACTGGAAGGCGGTAAAAAGTTAAGTGTTTCAAACCCAATCACTTGCCCCTGCTGATCCTTCATCAAAATCACCTCATCTTGAGGGTTACCAAACCAAACGACCAAGGTGTTACCTGTGCGGTCATAAAATACTTTTACTTCTGCCATAGTAGTTCTCCTTCTTTAATTACACTAGTTCGATAGGCTGTGATTAGAAACCCTTCTCCATTTAAGCGCTTCGCTACAGTACAGACCCAACGCTTCGCACCATCATCACGATAAAACAAGTAAACCTGAGCATCAGCTTTGCTCAGACGAATTTCATTTGGGTCGCTTAAGGTGTTTTGGACATCGGCTAGACGGTCGCCCATGACTGGATGTTTGATTGTGACAATAAACTGCCAATACTCAGCCGTTGTGCGAACGAAAAAGCCGAGCGGACTAGTCACTTCAAACAAAATTTCAGCATTAGCGATCGCATCATTTTCCATCAATTGCTGTTCCGATCGCCATACTCATTGAAAAATCCGTGCCCACACTCAAGGGTTGGCGATCGCCACCATAGACATCATCTTACGTCCTAAAACGGACTGTTATGGTGATGCTCACGACAGTACACCCAACTGGCTGGTTCATCTAGATAGTATTCCTTTTTCCAAATGGGTAGGCGGTGTTTAATTTCATCAATGATGTAGGCCGCACCAGCAAAGGCTTGTTGGCGATGAGGCGCCGTCACCCCTACCCACACAGCAATCTCGCCAAGAGTTAGCGTTCCATAGCGATGGCTGGCGATCGCCCCCAGCAAGTCAAATTTCCCAATGGCTTCTGCTAGGATCTGTTCTCCTTCTTTAAGAGCCAAGGCGGGATAGACCTCGTATTCTAGGGCAGTGACGATCTTGCCGTGGTTGTGATTGCGCACCCAACCCTCAAAGCTAACAAAGGCACCGGCCCGCAAGTTGGCAAGGGGCTGCCACAACTGAGCTGGCTCTAGGGGAGTATTGGTTAGGGAAAATTGCTTGATCACCATCGCTTAGTTAACCCCCGGCAACAGGGGGAATAAAGACGACCTTATCTCCTGCTCGTAGGGGTTGATCCAGTGTTACAAACGTATCATTAGCCGCCACCTTAACATGGGTGAGATCAAGGGTAAACCCGTACTGGGTCTTTAGCTCTTGGTATAGGTCGCCATAGGTTTGGGCGGTGGTCACTCGCTCCTCCTGTTCCCGTTGGCTTTGCTCCCGCAACTGGGCAAAGTAGCGTAGGTAAATTGTTTTAGGGGCGTCGGACATGGTGGAGGGCTTCAAGATAGTCTTCAGGGGTGTTGATATTGGCAGTAATGGTTGGCTGGGGTGGGGCAATCCGCTGGCAGGGCGATCGCTGGAGAATTTTCACAGGGCAGTAGATCCCTTCTGCATAGGCGGCCTCAAATACCGGCAGAGCTTGGGGGGTATAAATGGCACACAATGGCTCTGGGAAACCCTCTTGGGGATGGTGATAGCAGGTGGCCACCACATCTTCGCGGTAATGGTGCAACAGGGGCGCAAGGGTTTCTGTGGTCAAATAGGGCAAGTCACAGGCCACCACTAACCAGTTCACGTGGGGATAGGCACGTAAAGCTGTTAGGATGCCGGCAATGGGGCCAATCTGAGGCAGGGTATCGGCAAGTGTTGGCAAATCGGCAAGGGGAGTCCCCTGCCATTGATTGGGTTGCGCTGAGAGAAAGACTTGTTCGCAGGATTGAGCCAACAAATTGTAGAGGTACTGGGCATGGGGTTCGCCGTAGTAGTCTAGCAGGGCTTTGGCCTGACCCATGCGCTGACTCTGGCCGCCAGTGAGCACAAGGCCGTAGAGGGGATATTGGCCGAGGGTTTTCTTGCCACCACTTTTCGCCAGCAGGCGCACCTCGCGAATCACAATATGGGGGCTGAGGGCTTTGGCCATGTCGTAGATTGTGAGGGCTGCGATCGCCACCCCATGCAGGCTTTCCATTTCCACGCCGGTGCGATCGCGGGTTTTGACCTCACAGCGCAGGCGAATTCTAAGGCCACTCTCAAGTGACTCGATATCCGTCTCAAAGCGACAACTGGTAATCGGCAGCGAATGGCAAAAGGGAATGACTTCAGCGGTGCGTTTTACCGCCATTGTGCCAGCAATAATCGCCGTTTGCACCACAGGCCCTTTCGTGAGAAAGAGATCTCCCCCTTGCACATAGGCCTGAAAGACCGGTGGCAATTCAATCAGGGCTTCTGCCACCGCTCGGCGATCGCTCACGGCCTTCTCGCTAATATCCACCATCTGGGGTTGTTGGTTCTCATTGATGTGGGAGAGCATCCTCCTAGCCTCCAATCTGGTGCATCGCATGGTGAACTTCTGCTCCGCGCAAGCTGGGTTTCATGCCCAACACTTGCTCATAGGCGGCATACCGTTCCCTTTGACTTAAGCCCCGTAGGGACACCCCCGCCTCCTTAAACAGGCACGCTCGCAGGACACCATCCGCAGACAAGCGCCAACGGGAGCAGTGGCCACAAAAGGGTTGGGATTCTGAAGCGATAAAACCAATCTGCCCGCCACAGGCCGTCTCAAAGTTAAACGAAGTGGAATCCAAAGGACGTGGCACAGGTCGCAGATCATAATGCTGACGCAAGCGCTCAATCATCGTGGCAGCACTAACAAAGCGATCGCCCCCCAAGTGGCAAGCATAGCCAATGCGCATCAGCTCCAAAAAGCGCACCTCAATCCCCAACCCCTTGGCGTACTCCACCATTGGCACCAGTTCGTGATCATTGACACCCGCCATAACCACCATGTTCAGCTTCACCTGAAACCCTTGGTGAACCGCAGTGGCCACCGCCGCCTTCACCGTTTCCAAGTGGTGGCCATGACTAATGGCGGCAAAGGTTTCGGGGTCTAGGCTATCCAGACTGATATTCAAACGCCGTACCCCATATTGTTCCAAGAGGGGCAAAAAGGGCACCAAGCGAATCCCATTCGTGGTTAAGCTTAGCTCTGGTACCCCCACTGCCACCAAGGCTGCGACAATCTCAGCAAACTCGGCTCGCAGGAGCGGTTCACCCCCCGTTAGGCGCACCGACTCAATCCCCAGTGCCACCAGTTCAGCCACAATCGTGGCATACTCTGTGGGGCTTAAATAGGTCTGGGGGGGCATAAAGGCGGCATCCACGGGCATACAGTAAGTACAGCGCAAATTACAGCGATCGGTAACCGACAGGCGCAACTTGCGAATGTGTCGCCCTTGGTTATCCAGCAAACGTTGGCTAGGGATAGCTGTGGTGACAACCATCCGCCCTAACTCCACGGAAAATAGCGATAGCACTCCCCAGCAGCAAATATCCCTTGCGAGGCAGGTAGCTCCAAGAAGCCATCACTGTCAGCCAAGGCCAAAAAATCACCAGAGTTTTGCATCGGACGGGGGTGGGCAATCAGTTCAGCAGTTTTTGTGGTTTCTAGTTTAACGGGTAAAAAGTAGGTTAAGGGCTGCTCAAAAGAGAAGGGAGTGGCCAAGCGGGCATAGAGGCGTGGCATGTCCAAAATATAGCGGTGTAAACACACCAAACTGGAGACGGGGTTCCCCGGCAAGCCAAAGACTGCCGTTTGCTGCATGTGATCCACCCCAAACCAGAGGGGTTTTCCAGGGCGCTGAGCGACACCGTGGATATATTGCTGCACGCCATGATCGCGCCACAGTTGCGGTAAATAGTCAAACTTGCCCTTGGAAACGCCGCCGCAATAAATCAGGAGATCGTACGCTTGGCTCGCTTGGCAATAGTGGGTTGCCAGTTGCAGCGGATCATCGGGTAAATGGGTGATACTGACGTGGTTGTACCATTGGCGCTTGAGGGCAGCCATTAGGGCGTAGGCATTGGAGAGGCGCAGTTGATGGGGTTGAGGTACGTGGTCTGGCGGAATCAGTTCATTGCCGGTGGCAACAATTTGAGTGCGGGGGGTGCGCTGGACACAAACTTCGCTCTGCCCCACAGCGGCAAGAATGCCCCAAGCCGGACTGTGTAGAGGGGTACCTGCCGCCAGCACCTGTTGACCCGCCGGCGCATCACTGCCACAGCGGTGGACAAATTGATAGGGCGACCACAGTTGGGCGTGGCGGATATGGGCAATGCCGTCACGAATTTCCAGAGCCTCGTAGGGAATGACCAGATCGCAGCCCTGGGGCAACGCGGCACCAGTCATCACTTCCAAGCAGGCCTGTGGATCCGTCAACGTGGGGGGTACCTCACCAGCAGGGACAACCCCCAGAATCGGGAAGGCACGCTGACCAGATCCATAGGCGGCCCACCGCAGGGCAATACCATCCATCATGATGCGGTCAATGGGTGGGTAGGGGCGATCGCTAGTAATGGCTCCCGCTAGTCGGCTGTACTGAGGCTCAGTCAAAGAGATGGTCTCTGTGCCCCAATCGGGCAAATGCTGCTGAATCAGGTCAACGGCTGTTTCGACGGAAATCATTTTCTAGACAGGATTAACTGCGAAATAGACGGCAGTAGAGCGTTTTGTGCTGCATACTGGCGAGGGCTAAGCCCAAGGTACAGCTTTCTAAATCATTGTCAGTCACATTTAAGCTCTGCTGCACGGTTTGCTGAATCTGGGGTTGAAGTTGGCGCAGAAGCACTTGACCCGCCGTCTGACCAAGGGGAATCAGTTTCACCGCTGCATTGATCAGAGTAGTGACCCAACTATGGAAATAGGCTAGAAGTGCGGTTTCTAGGGGAATGTCGGCAAGGGCAGCGGCAATGCAAAAGGCAACACTGACATTCCAAGGGTAGGGCTGACCAGTCTGAAGTTCTGGCGGTAGGCGATCGAGGGCAGCGACGAGGTTGATCAATGCTGTTCCCATTTGCCAATTTTGGGCACGCAGTTCGGCGCTTTCGCGGGCAGCCGAGAGCCACGCATTCCACTGGTGAACGGCGTCAAAATCACCCTTGGCGATCGCCCCATAGACCCGCCCCATCACTGCTGTTGCCAAGTGAGCACTGCCAAAAGTCAGTTCAAAGGTGAGCCAGTCCTGTACGGCGGCTGCTGAGGTGATCTTGTCTTGGGCAATCAGGGTCTCCAAGCCCTCGGAGTAGTTAAAGCCGCCAATGGGCAAAGCGGGACTCACCCGCTGCAACAAGGTTAACAGCGCTGACTCAGTGAGCATGGTACGCACCGCGTTCGGGACAAAAGGGCGCGACTTCAAACGTTACTATTAAGCCCCGCTGTTCCAGCATGGTTTGCAACACGGAATCTGCCCTCAAGCGGAGATAATCGGTGTGAATTTCCAAGGGGACGTGGCGATTCCCAAGGTGGTAGGCGGCCTGTAGAAGGTCAAGGGGAGTGGTAGCCATCACCTTTAGCGTGGGTTCGGGTTTGGCGTGAACCGTGACGACTACTGTGCCGTCCTCGTCCTGAAGGCGATCGCCCGGCTGTAACGTAATCCCGCGCGGCAACTTCAGATAGAGAGATTCCCCCTCATCACTGTGGCAATGGAGACGACTGCGACAGCGTTCCTCTGCGGTCAATAAGAGGTGCAACTGACGGGCATTTTCCAATGTTGTAGGGCAAAGTTGCGTCAGCGTGAACATCAAACCAGCGTCAACTCGACAATTTTATCAAAGCGGAATGTTTTCACCAGTTGTTGAAGGCCTGCAATCAAGGCGGCTTCTTCGGGTGGGATTTCAGCAATCAGTTCGCGAATGCGCTTGGCATTGAGCTTTTTGGCCGCTTCTTGGAGTTCAGCAATCCAAGGGCGGGGCATCACCATTAGGGCGGCTGGATCCAGCACCTGAGGACGGGGAGCGCTTGCGGGGGGCAGAGCATCCTCGTAGGCATACTCTAGATTTAACTGGGCGGCGAGTCGTTCAAAAATCGTTTGCGGACGGAAGGGCTTGGCAATGTAGTCATCACAACCGAGAGTCAGCAGTTCCTGTTTGTCCTGCTCAAAGCTACTGGCGGTCACCGCAAGAATTTTCGGGGCGCAGACGGCTTCGCCGCGCCGCAGGCGATCGCCCACTTCTTTCTTGATCTGTCGCGTTGCCGTTTTACCATCCATCACGGGCATGCGAATATCCATGAGAATGGCATGGGGCTGCCATTCTCGCCAGATCTCCACCGCCTCTTGACCATTGCCAGCTTCTCGACACTGAAAGCCGACAGGTTCTAGGAGCTGGGTCAATAATTGCCGATTTTCGGGCAGATCATCCACCACCAGAATGCGCACTGCTGAGGTGGGCGATCGCAGGCCAACAACGGTTTGTGCCCTTTCCTCCTCTAGTGCTTGGGGATCGCCAAGGCCAATGTTGATCTCAAAGTAAAAGTGACTTCCCTGCCCCTTGGTGCTGCGCACCTGAATATCACCCCCCATCAATTGCACAAACTGGCGACTAATGGCCAACCCCAGCCCAGTGCCTTCACTGACTTTTTTACTGCTATCGGTTTGGACAAAGGGCTGGAAGAGCATTTTCAACTCTGCCGGGGTCATGCCAATGCCTGTATCACTAACTTCAAAGGCGAGTCGCGGGGGTTCTTGGGCTTTATAGCTGACCTTGAGGGAGACGCCCCCCTCTTTGGTGAATTTAATGCCATTGCCCAAGAGGTTGACCAGCACTTGGCGCAGCTTCATTTCATCAGTGGTTACCGCCACCGGCAGATTGGCGGGCAAATCAAAGACCAGACGCAACCCTTTAGCTTCAGCTCGCACCTTGAGCATTTCTTCGAGGGTTTGCAGCATCCGCCGCAGATCAAAGGTGGTTTCCTGAAGCGTGATACGCCCAGCTTCAATTTTGGCCATATCCAGCACATCGTTAATCAAACCCAAAAGGTGTTCACCACTGCGGTTGATCTTTTCAAGGGTTTGCCGATGCTGCGGTGCAAGGGTGCGATCGCTGAGCAAAATTTGACTAAAGCCCAAAATGGCATTGAGGGGGGTGCGCAGTTCATGGCTCATATTGGCAAGGAAAATACTCTTGGCTTTGTTAGCAGCTTCTGCAGCTTCCTTGGCCTTGAGCAACTCTCGCTCCGCTTGATGACGTTGATGGGCTGCAAGGGCGATTGTGACAATATCCGCCACATTGGAGACAAAACTGCGTTCCTCCACCAGCCAAACCCGATGCTCGCCAATACTCTCAACACAGATCACCCCCAATAATTGACCATTGAAGATGATCGGCGCATCAATCCGAGAATACACCCTTTGCATCTTGGCATACTCCCGCAGTTCATGGGTGCGCGGATCCGTGAGTAAATCATTGACCACAAGGGGTTCACCGGTGCGCAGCAGCTTCAAGTACTCTGGATAGGGGGGCTGGGTGAGGTAGGTGGATTGAGTAGGGTTGTTGGCAGCAGGGTCGTACTGGACAACACATTTTAGGCGATCGCCCTGGAGTTCCCACGCTGAAGCCCGCTGGACGCGCAGTGTTGTCGCGGTTACTTGGATAATCTCCTGCAACGCCATACGGAAGTGTCCCTGTTGTACATGGGGAGATTGGCTCAGCTGCACCAGAGCCACATTGTGGTCATGAAGTACCCGTTCTTTTTCGGTCAGTTGTTGATTGGCCGCCTCAAGGGCAGCCGTCCGGTGAGTCACTTCTTCTTCGAGGCGTTGATTAAAGCGGTGGAGTTCACTAAAACTTTCCTGTAACTGCCCTGCCATATCCACAAAGGTGCGACCGAGGTTGCCCAACTCATCCTGAGTTGCGGTGTCCACCTCAGCGGCAATGTCTAGATCACCCACTGCAATTTTGTGGGCTGCAGCATTCAGCCGCTTCAGGGGGCGGACGATGTAGCCTGTCACTCCCCAAGTCAGCAAACTAATCAAGCCAAAGGACATCCCCAAAATCCACAGACCCGCCCACGTTTCTTCATGAATAAAGTCAAGCAGTGTGTCTTCATTGATACGAATGGCCAGACTCCAGCGTGCCTCGGGAATCGGCGCATAAAAGACCCACTGGCGCTCTTGGGAAAGCCAATCAGTGACCCATTGCTGTCCCCTTTGACCCGCCACCATTGCTCTGCCTAGGGCGGCAAGATCGCCGTGGTTGTTTTCCTTGGCAATGTAAAAAATAGATTGACCAATGAACTGGACATCGTTATGAAAGATAATCCGTCCCTTGCGATCCAAGACAAAGAACTGGCCTTCTTGGAGGGCTTGAATGTTCATGGTCTGCTGCAGGCTTTCTAGAGCGACATCCACCGTGGCGACGCCCTGAATTTGACCTTGGCGGCGAAAGGGCACCGAATAGGTCACCATCCAACTATCCCCCGCCCCCCGATCAAAATAGGGATCACTCCAGCGGGGCTGACCGCTTTGAATTGGCTCTGTGTACCAGTTCCATTGGGGTTGGGTGTAGTCGTAAATTGTTCCCGTATCCTTTTGCCGCCATGTGCCCTCCTGCCGATAAATATAGGGGCAAAAGAGGCGCTTGCGGGGAGAAAAGCTATAGGGAGTAAAGGCAATCGCCGATCCATAGACCAAGGGATTGACAGTGACATTGCGGCGCAAAAATGCATACAGCTGCTGTTCATCGACCTTGGGGAAGGTTTCTAGGGCATAGGCAGTGGTGGTTGCCAGTTGCGCCACCTGCGCCAGTGAGTCGTTAAATTGATCGGCGTAGAGGGACACCAGCGTTCCCTGCCACTTTTCATAATCGGCAGTACTGCGGCCAATCAGGCGCGCCCGAATGTAGAGGAAAAGGCCGGTGTAGATGACAACAATCGGCAGGAGCGTCCCCAGCAAGAGCTTATGGCGAAAGGATAGCTTGCTGAGCATGGCGATCGCCCTCCGTAGGCCTTCCCCTCAATTTTAGGCTGCCTAAAAAGACCAATCCTCTAGGAAAGGGGACTGAGCACTTTGCTGTCGCTGTCAGTGGCCACTTCACCCACCACTTCCGGGGTATTGGCTTCCGAAGGCGGCACCACCTGCCAGAAGAGGGGTAAATAGTGCTCCCACTGCTCCAGAATCATTGCGGCCTTGGCACTCCCCGTGCGCTCGTGGTGGGCAGTAATCAGTTGTTTGAGTTGGGCGGCACCAATGGCAGAGGTGACCCGCTGGAGTTTGACAATTTCGGGGTTGACCTTGGCGGGGAAGTTGCCGGCTTCATCCAAGATGTAGGCCAAGCCACCGGTCATACCGGCACCCACATTGCGACCCGTAGTTCCCAAGACCACGACCACCCCACCGGTCATGTATTCGCAGCAGTGATCCCCTGTGCCCTCGACAACGGCAGAGGCTTTGGAGTTGCGAACAGCAAATCGCTCACCGGCACGGCCATTGGCAAAGAGGAATCCACCCGTGGCGCCATAGAGACAGGTATTGCCAATAATCACGTTGTCCGCAGCCGCGTAGGGGGCATTGGCCGGGGGCTTGATAATGATTTCACCGCCGTGCATGCCTTTGCCGACATAGTCATTGGCTTCGCCTGTCAGATTGAGGATCATCCCCGGCAGGTTGAAGGCGCCAAAGCTCTGACCCGCACTGCCGCGGAAGTGGAGGGTAATCTGACCTTCAAAACCTGTGTTGCCATACTTTTTGGCAATGGCACCGGCAATGCGTGCCCCGACAGTGCGATCGGTGTTGACAATGGGCAGCTCTAATTCAACGGTTTGCTGCTTCTCAATGGCGGCTTGCACCTCTGGGCGTGCCAAAATTTCATCATCGAGAACGGCACCGTTACTGTGCACTGTTTCGTGCTGCAACCACTGGCGATCGCTACGGGTGTCGGGCAGCTTCGTCAAACAGTCTAGATTCAGGGGTGCAGTTTTCGTCAGGGTGACATCTTGACGAGGCACCAGCAGATCAGCGCGACCAATGATCTCATTGAGGGTGCGGTAGCCCAGTTTAGCCAGAATGGAGCGCACCTCTTCGGCAATAAAGAGGAAGAAGTTCACCACATGCTCAGGGATGCCGGGGAAACGCTTACGCAGTTCCTCTTTTTGGGTGGCCACGCCCACGGGACAGTTATTGGTGTGGCAAATCCGCGCCATGATACAGCCCTCGGCAATCATTGCCACCGAGCCAAAGCCAAATTCCTCGGCACCCATCAGGGCCCCCATAACCACATCCCAGCCACACTTGAGGCCACCATCCACCCGCAGAATCACGCGATCGCGCAGTTGATTTTCCAAAAGAACGCGGTGCACCTCCGTCAGCCCCAATTCCCACGGACTGCCGGCATGCTTAATCGAACTCAGGGGCGAAGCACCGGTGCCACCATCGTGACCGGAAATTTGAATCACGTCGGCGTTGGCTTTTGCCACCCCAGCAGCAATCGTACCAATACCAATTTCGGCCACTAGTTTCACGGAGACTTGCGCTTGAGGATTGATCTGGTGCAGGTCAAAAATCAGTTGCGCCAAATCCTCAATGGAGTAAATGTCGTGGTGGGGCGGCGGCGAAATTAAGGACACGCCCGGCTTCGATCGCCGCAGCATAGCAATGTAGGGGCTGACTTTCGTGCCTGGCAGTTGACCGCCTTCCCCCGGTTTCGCGCCCTGGGCAATCTTGATTTCAATTTGCTGGGCATTGATTAAGTACTCAGGAGTAACACCAAAGCGGCCGGAGGCCACCTGTTTAATCGCTGAGCTGGCGGTGTCGCCGTTGCGCAAGCCCCGCAGATGGGGAAATTGGGGCGAGTGCCCCTCAGCATCCACATCCGTCAGTACTTGGAAGCGAATCGGATCTTCGCCCCCCTCGCCAGAGTTGGATTTGGCACCAAGGCGGTTCATGGCGATCGCCAGCACCTCATGGGCTTCCCGCGAGAGGGCACCCAAGGACATGCCACCAGTGCAGAAGCGCTTGACAATTTCACTGGCGGGTTCAACCTCTTCGAGGGGAATACTGGGACGATCGCTCTGGAAGTCCAGCAGATCCCGCAAGGCTGTGGGGACCCGCTGCCGCAATTGGCGGCGATAGACCTCGTAGTGGTCATAACTGTTGCGGCTCACCGCCCTGTGGAGGGCCTTGGCCATCTCCGGATTATTCATATGGTACTCGCCCCCCGGACGGAACTGGATAAAGCCAAAGTTTTCCAGTTTTTTGGTTGTGAGTTCGGGGAAGGCCTTCTGGTGAAAAGCAATGGTTTCTTGAGCCAGATCCCGTAGCGTCAGGCCGCCCACGCGGGAAGTAGTACCAATAAAGGCCTTGTTGAGCAGGTCATCGCCAATGCCAATGGCCTCAAAAATTTGGGCACCGCGATAGCTAGCAATCAGAGAAATCCCCATTTTGGAGAGGATTTTCAGGAGCCCCTCTTCTACGGCTTTGCGGTAGTTGGCCTGCACCTGTTGCAGCGTCAGTTGGGGCAGCTTGCCCTTGGCCATCAGGCTTTGGGTGCGATCGCTATGCCACCACTGGCGAATCGTTTCCCAAGTCAGGTAGGGACACACTGCCCCCGCGCCATAGCCAATCAGGCAGGCAAAGTGATGGGTACTCCAGCATTGGGCTGTTTCCACGACAAGGGAGACGCGACGGCGAATGCCTTGGGCAATCAAATGGTGGTGCACTGCCCCCACCGCCAATAGGGGTGGGATATAGGACGTGTCGGCATCCAAAAGATGGGGTTCGCCAGCAAGGTTGTGGCGATCGCTGAGCACAAGAATTTCGGCGCCTCCTTTGACGGCGGCAGCAGCCTGTTCACAGAGCCGATTCACAGCGGCCTCAAGCCCCGCAGGCCCTTGGGCGATCGCAAACTGCGTTGAAAGGCGAGTCGTACCAAAGGGTGCTCTGAGAATCTCCTCTAGTTCCGCTTCGTTGATGAGGGGGGAACTGAGTTGCAGCAGGCGGGCATCTGCTGGGCTTTCGCTGAGCAAGTTCCCCCGCTTGCCAAGGCGAGTCACCAGCGACATGACCAGTTTTTCCCGCAGGGGATCAATGGCGGGATTGGTGACTTGAGCAAAGCGCTGCTTGAAGTAGTCGTAGAGTAGGTGGGGTTGTTGCGACAGCACCGCCAAGGGAATGTCATCCCCCATGCAGAAGGTGGGTTCCTTGCCATCCTTGGCCATGGCCTCAATGATCATTTCCACATCTTCGGCGCTGAAGCCAAAGGCCATTTGCTGTTGTAGGCAGGTTTGGCTTTCGAGGGTGGGGGTTTCGCCATAGGGTTGAGGGGCAAGTTCTTGGCGATAGGTTTTCAGCCATTCGCCGTAGGGTTGCTGCTGTGCCACCCGCTGTTTGATTTCCCAGTTGGTGAGGAGTTCTTGGTGTTCCAAGTCAACGGCAATCATCTGCCCGGGGCCAAGGCGGCCCTTTTCAATCACCGTTGCTTCATCAATTTGAATGCTACCCGCCTCAGAAGAGACAATCACAAGATCATCATTGGTGAGGGTGTAGCGGGCGGGGCGTAGGCCATTGCGATCGAGAGTGGCGCCAACAATTTTGCCATCGGCAAAGGCGACCAATGCAGGACCATCCCAAGCCTCTTGAAGGCCACTGTAGTATTCGTAAAAGTCCACCACCTCGGGGTGATCCGCCAAATCGGGCTGGTTTTGATAGGCCTCGGGAATCAGCATCATCATTGCCTGCAGGGGCTGCCGTCCCGATTGCACCAGCAATTCCAGCACATTGTCGAGGTTGGCGGAGTCGCTATTTTCGGCATTGACAATGGGCATGAGATCCGCAAAGGCTTCGCCCCAATAGGGATGGCTCAGTTGGGCGGCTCGTGCCCGCATCCAGTTGATATTTCCCAAGAGGGTATTGATTTCGCCGTTGTGTCCCAGCATCCGCATCGGTTGCGCCAAGGGCCACTTAGGCATGGTGTTGGTGCTAAAGCGGCGGTGATAGAGGGCAAAGGGGGTGATGTAGTTGGGGTTGCGCAGATCGTCATAAAACTGAGCCAGCACCACCGATCGCACCATGCCCTTATAGACAATCGTGCGGGTCGAGAAGGAACAAATATAAAAATCCTGTCGCCAGTCCGCTTTCGTTTGGGCGATCGCCCGCTCAATGCGCTTGCGGGTCAAATAGAGCTGCCGCTCCAGTTTATCGCCACTGGCTTTGCTCGAAGCCACAAAAAGCTGCTCAATCTGGGGCTGATTTTGTTTGGCCTGCACCCCCAACACACTGGGGTTTACGGGCACCGGTCGCCAGCCCAATAGGCGCAGTTCATTTTCACTGAGAACTTTTTCCACAATGGATTTGGCCGCTGCTGTTGCCGCCCCCTGAGGCAAAAAGATCATCGCCACCCCAATCCGCTGGCGGGGAATGCCAAACTCCGGCAACAACTCCCACGGAATCGCCGTCATGATGCCAGCCCCATCCCCAGAGTCGCGATCAGCACTACAGCCCCCCCGGTGTTCAAGGCAGGTCAATCCCTCAAGGGCTTGGGTCAAGATGCGATGACTAGCTACCCCCTTGCGATGGGCAACAAAACCCACACCACAGGCATCTCGCTCGGCCACAAGCCAAGGCTGTCCATGGTAACCAACTTGATGCACGGGAGAAGAAAAGGTGGATTGTTGCATGGGTCTGAAAGCGTTCAATCGACTGAGGGATGAAAACGTTGTCTTGGCAACAGCAACCGGCTCTAGGGACTGAAAAACGCCACGACTCGAACGGGGGAGCCAAGGCGACAGTATAGAGATTAGGGAGTGCTGGTGATGGGGCAACGTATAGGGTCTCTCGCTATTATAGGGGTTTCTCTTGGATCCAGAAACGCCAAAGCAAGAGATTGTTAAGGTTTGGCCATAGGAGCCGGCAAACCAGCGATCGCTGAGGCTGACTTGAGGGCTAGAACGCCGCAGCAGAGAGGGGTTAAGGTTGGCGTTCAGGCTGGCGTGATATCATTAAATTTTCCAACTGAACAACAAGGCTTCCCGATTAATTGCTTGGTAAAACACGCCCATGAGCTTTGCTGCTGATTCTTCTCGGATCATTCCCACTGAGTTGCGGGACGAAATTTCGCGCTCATACCTTGAATATGCCATGAGCGTCATTGTTGGGCGTGCCCTTCCCGATGCCCGCGATGGTCTCAAACCCGTACACCGCCGCATCCTTTATGCCATGCATGAGTTGGGGCTGACCAGCGATCGCCCCTTCCGCAAATGTGCTCGTGTGGTGGGGGAAGTGCTAGGGAAATATCACCCCCACGGCGATTCAGCGGTCTATGATGCCCTCGTGCGGATGGCGCAGGACTTTTCGATGCGTCACCCCCTCATTGAAGGCCACGGCAACTTTGGCTCCATTGACAATGATCCGCCGGCCGCGATGCGCTACACCGAGTGTCGGCTGCAAGCCCTAGCCACAGCAGCCCTCTTGCAGGACATCGAGCAGGAAACCGTTGACTTTGTTGATAACTTTGACGGCTCGCAGCAGGAACCCCTAGTTTTACCGGCGCGGATTCCCCAGTTGCTGCTCAATGGCACCGCCGGCATTGCCGTGGGGATGGCGACGAATATCCCGCCCCATAATTTGGGAGAACTGGTGGATGGGCTGGTGGCCTTAATTCATAACCCCCAGATTAGCGATCGCGAGCTAATGCGCTACATTCCGGGGCCTGATTTTCCCACCGGGGGGCATATCCTCGGCCAAGGGGGCATTGAAGAGGCCTACACCACCGGTCGCGGCTCGATGACGCTGCGGGCAGTGGCCACGATTGAAACCCTTGAAGCACCGGGTCGCCAACCCCGTGAGGCGATTATCGTGACGGAGTTGCCCTACCAAACCAACAAGGCAGCGCTGATGGAAAAAATTGCCGAGTTGGTCAACGAGAAAAAAATTGAGGGCATTGCCGATCTGCGGGACGAAAGCGATCGCGACGGCATTCGGGTGGTGATTGAGCTAAAGCGGGAGGCTTACCCACGGGTGGTGCTCAACAATCTCTACAAGCAAACCCCCCTACAGGTGAATTTTGGCGCCAATATGCTGGCGATCGTCAATGGCGAGCCGCAATTGCTGACCCTCAAACGCAGTTTAGAGGTGTTCCTTAGTTTCCGTGAAGAGGCGATCGCCCGCCGTACCCGCTATGCCCTGCGCAAGGCTGAAGAACGGGATCACCTGCTCCAAGGGTTGCTGGTGGCGCTGGCCAATCTCGATGCCGTGATTCAACTCATTCGCAGTGCCAGTGACACGGCCCTTGCTCGTCAGCAATTGATGCAAACCTATGCCCTCAGTGAAGCCCAAGCCGATGCCATTTTGCAGATGCAACTGCGGCGCCTCACGGCCTTAGAGGCGGAAAAAATTGAGCAGGAGCACGCAGACCTTCAGCGGCAAATAGCCGATTATCGCGATATTTTGGCCAATCGCCAGCGGATACTGGAGATTATTGAAAAAGAAGTCACCGAACTCAAGGCCAAGTTTGCCACGCCCCGCCGATCGCTCATTGTGCAAGCGGATGGGGAGATTAGCGACACCGATTTAATTGCCAACGATAAATCTGTCATTCTCGTTACCCAGCAGGGCTACATCAAGCGCATGCCCGTGGATACCTTTGAAGCCCAAAGTCGCGATGGGCGGGGACGCAAAGGGGCAGAGATTAAAGAGGATGATGCCGTTGAGCACTTCTTTAGCTGTAATGATCACGATCGCATTCTTTTCTTTAGCGATCGCGGTTTAGTCTATGCCTTGCCCGCCTACCAAATTCCCAGTGGCTCGCGCCAAGCCCGCGGCACTCCCATTGTCCAACTGCTGCCCATTCCCCGCGAGGAAAAAATTACCTCCGTCATTGCCGTCCAAGAGTTTAGTGAAGACGAGTATCTGGTGATGCTCACCCGCAAGGGCTTCATTAAGAAAACGGCACTAGCGGCCTTTAGTAATATCCGCACCAATGGCCTGATTGCCATTTCCCTTGAAGAGGGGGATCAACTGCGGTGGGTGCGGCGTACCCGCGAAGAGGACACCATTATCATCGGCTCGCGGCAGGGCATGGCCATTCATTTTCGCGCCAGTCACGATCAACTGCGCCCCCTTGGCCGTGCCACGCGGGGGGTCAAATCCATGAGCCTGCGGCCGGGGGATGAACTAGTGGGGATGGATATTCTGCCGGCGGCGATCGCCAACCGTTTTGCTACCCCCCCGGAGGATGACAGTGCCGAGATGGAAGACGCTGAGGAGACGGTGGCGCACAGTGAAGGCCCTTGGGTACTGGTCATCACCACCAATGGCTACGGCAAGCGGGTACCCGTGCAACAGTTTCGGCTGCAAAACCGCGCCGGCATGGGCATTACCGCCACCAAATTCAAAGCCAAAAGTAACGAGGATCAACTGGCGGCTCTGCGGATTGTCAATGCCGAGGATGAATTGATGATTGTCACCAGTCGCGGCATCATTATTCGCCAAAAGGTAATGGATATTTCCTCGCAGTCGCGATCGGCCACGGGCGTCCGTCTGCAACGCCTAGATGAGGATGATGTGATTGTCACGGCAGCCGTCTTGCCCCCCGGTAGCATGGAGGCCGCGGAAGATTGAGCACCACCGCCTTTCTCACGGGTGCCAGTGGCTTTGTCGGTACCCATGTGGCACAAGTCCTTGCCGAGAGGGGGTATCGTGTCCGTGCCCTTGTGCGCCAACCGCAGCAGGCTGCCCATCTCAAGGCGTGGGGTGTGGAGTTGGTGCAAGGGGATCTCCGCACCAGTGACCTCGTTGCCCCCATGCAGGGGTGCCAAGTGCTCTTCCATGTTGCCGCCCATTACAGTCTGTGGCGGCGCGATCGCCCCCTCCTCTATGCCGTCAATGTGGAGGGCACCCGTCGCATCTTAGCTGCTGCCCGTGAGGCTGGCATTGAGCGCACCGTTTACACCAGTTCCGTGGCCGCCATTGGGGTGGATCCCAGTGGCCAACCCACCACCGAAGCCTACCAAAGCCCCCCCGAAAAGCTGATTAGCGAGTACAAGCGCTCCAAGTACTGGGCAGAGCAGGTGGCTCACGCGGCGATCCGCCAAGGGCAAGATATTGTCATTGTCAATCCCAGTACCCCCATTGGCGCTTGGGATGCGAAGCCCACCCCCACTGGTGAGATGATCCTGCGTTTTTTGCGGCGACAGATGCCCTTTTATGTCAACACGGGGTTGAACCTGATCCATGTGCGGGATGTGGCGATCGGTCATCTCTTGGCCTTGGAAAAAGGCAAAACCGGTGAACGCTACATCCTCGGTCACCAAAACCTAACGCTGGCGGACATTCTAGAACGGTTAGCTGCGATCACTGGGCTGCCGCGCCCCTTGGGTGAAATTCCCGTGGTGATTCCCCTTGTAGTGGCTTGGTTTGATGAAGTGGTGCTGGGGTCTTTGGGCAAACCACCCGCGATTCCTGTGGATGGGGTGCGAATGGCACAGCAAAAAATGTTTTACGATGCCCGCAAAGCCGTGGCCGAATTGGGCTTGCCCCAGACGCCGATTGAGGAGGCGCTCCGAGACGCCGTGACTTGGTACCGCGAACGGGGGTACTGCCCTTAGGGTTTGCGATATAGTGAGGAATGGAAATTATGAAGTTTAGTTAAGAGCTATGTTGGTCGCGCCCTTTGCCTCTCAGTTACCCTTTGTGGAAGAGACGCTGCACAGTGGTTATCAAGCCTTGCAATGGGGCAAAAACATTTTTGCGATCGCCCACAAAACCCTGAGTGCGCGTCTTTTGAATACCTTCTTTCCCACCGAAGAGCGGACGCAACCCCTTAGCCCTGAATTGCAAGCATGGCTCAAGGAACGTTATGAAGCCCTACTCCAGCAGGATTGGCAGGATGCGGCGGCTGGCTTGTATCCCCCCACACTTCTCTTTGATGCCCCTTGGGAAGAGTTTTTGCGCTTTTATCCAGTGCTGTGGCTAGATTTGCCGCAGATGTGGCAGCGGGCGCGATCGCGCCAATTTCAGGAGTTTGCCAAAAACGTGCGCCTTGAAGACTATCCGCAGTATTATCGCCAAAACTTCCACTACCAAACCGACGGCTACCTCAGTGAAACCTCCGCCAACCTCTACGATGTTCAAGTGGAACTGCTCTTTGGCGGCACGGCAGATGCGATGCGGCGGCGCGTGATTGCTCCCATTGCCCAACATTTTGCCACTCATCCTCCTACGCCACCTGTACGCATTCTCGATGTTGCCTGTGGCACCGGTCGCACCCTGAAACAACTGCGCTATGGCTTTCCAAAAGCGGCACTCTTTGGCATTGATCTGTCGCCCACCTATTTGCGCAAGGCCAACTCGCTTCTTGCTACCCAGACCGGGGATTTGCCACAACTCATTCAGGGGAATGCCGAGACCCTACCCTACGTGGACAACTACTTTAGTGCTATCACCTGTGTCTTTCTCTTCCATGAACTGCCCGCCCCAGTGCGCCAAAACGTGATTAATGAATGCGCCCGCGTTCTCCAGCCGGGGGGTGTCTTTGTCATCTGTGACTCGATTCAAGCCTTGGATTCCCCAGAGCAGCGCCCGATGATGGAAAACTTTGCCAACCTTTTCCACGAACCCTTTTACCGCAACTACATCGAAGATGATCTCAACATCCGCTTAGAAAAGGCGGGCCTAGTGGTCAAAGAGGTGCAGCACCACTTTATGAGTAAGTATTGGGTGGCCCTTAAGGCTTCTTAGCCAAAAGTACCAGTCCGCTACACTTTGTAACGGTGCCCACCTCCTGCAATGCGGGACTGCTAGGCTGAACACAGTACGTCAAAATGTCTTTTCCCTGTGGCAGTCTGGAGGGTTAATTGATGGATGGGCTGGCATGGCAAGCGGAGTTTGTCTCTGGCTTGGCGGAAATCGATCAGGAACATCAGGCACTGCTGGAGATGTTGCAGCAGTTACGCTCGGCGATCGCTGAGGGAGCAACCTTTTCGCAAGTGAAGCTGCAATTACCAGAGTGCGCTAGCGAAACGGAACGCCACTTCCAGCACGAAGAAACTCTGATGGCTGCCGCCAACCATCCCCTCTATCTCTCCCACCGTGCGGCTCACCAAAATCTGCTACGGGATTTGAGTGGGGTGCTTGAGGAGGTGCAGGGTCATCCTGAAAAGCTGACGCCAGAGACGATTGAGGCGATTGGTGCCCTCGTGGTGCGCCATATTCGCGAAGAAGATCTGCCAATGCTCTACCTGCTCACCCATCCCGAGGAGCTAGCACAGCAACAAGCGGCTGAATTAACGGCTGAAAATGCGTTTTAGCTCCCTGTGCTAACTGCTGGTTTTGCGATGTTGGATTGCCGTTAAGCCACTGCTTTGCAGCAACTCACCACTCTCGACCACGGCGTAGATGAGCCAGTGGTTGCCACAGTTCATGCGGGATTCTACCGTACATTCCAAATAGGCAAGGGCATCGAGCAAAATCGGGGCACCACTCTCAGCGCTTTTGAGGCCAAGGGTGGCTAACTGTTGCTCACCAAGGCGTTGCGCCTGCTGAAATTGGCGAACGAGGGGACTGCCTTCCTTGAGAATATTCAAGACAAAGCGATCGCCCACCAAGCAGAGGCTTTCTGCCCATTCCTGCGGCAAGGACACTGTGATACCGGGGGGATTAAACGAGGCTTGGGAGACCGACGACACCAAAATCGCTGCCGCTTGGGTAAGGTGAAAACACCCTTCCGGTAGGGTGGTCAGAACACACAGGGAACCCACGACCCGGTTCATGGCTTGTTCGGTGCGATCCACCTGTGCCTCCACGAGACTGGGGGGGCGGACGGTGCGACTCTTGCGCAGTTTCTTCAGGGCTTGGGCAAACTCGTTGGCAGCAATTTGGCATTTTTCAAGATCGCTCGCCGTGGGGGTAAACTTCACCCGCAGCGTTTCAAAGCCAAGGGTATAGCCCGCATCAAGCAACTTTTGCTCAATGTCATCAATGGCCTCGCCACTCCAACCATAGGAGCCAAAGACCCCCGCCAGCTTGGTTTGGCTGCCCTCCGCCAAGATAAACCCCAAAGCGGTTTGCACCTGTGTCGGCATGTGTCCCCCTAGGGTGGGCGAGCCAATGATAAAGCCGTCGCTACTGTGGATCAGAGCTTGCATTTCTGCTGGGGGTGTGGTTTCACAGTTAATGGCTTCCACTTGAACGCCGGCGGCGGTTAAGCCTTGGGCGATCGCGTTGGCTAGAATTGCTGTATTGCCATAGGCAGAGGCATAGAAAAGTGCCACCTTGGTGTCCTGTTCCGTTTGGGCTTGGCACCAGTCGCGATAGTCCTGAAAGAGGCGGCTACGGCTAAACTTGACCATCGGGCCGTGGGCGGGGGCATAGAGGCGCGGTGGCGGTGTCAGTTCTACCAAGCGATCCAAAATACTTTCCACTTGGCGGGTTTGCGCCGCATGCAGACATTCAAAGTAGTAGGCACGATCCGCATCGAGTTTTTTCCACTGCTCATCGTAGAGGCTATCGCCACAGACATGGGCACCAAAGAGCTTATCGGTAAACACAATTTGATTCTGAGGATCAACGGTGATCAAGCCATCGGGCCAGCGGGGCGTAGCAGCAGCAATAAACGCCAGTTGGCGATCGCCCCCTAACTCTAGGGGTGTTTCCGCACGGGGAATCCAGAGATTCAATTGCTCGCCAAGGGTGGAGCGCAAGGTTACTGCCCCTGCTTTAGAGCAGACGATAATGATCTGGGGCGCTTTTTCCAGCAAAACCTTGACGGTCGCCAGACGGTTGGAGTTGACATGACTGAGAATCAGGTACCGCAGTTGACTCAGATCAATGTGCTGCTGGAGTTCCTGCAAATAAATTTGGGTAAAGGATTCCCCTGGCGGATCCAGCAGGGCGGGTTGGGGTGCTCGGATCAGGTAGGAATTGGAGGTGGTTCCCTGCTGACGGCCATACTCCACTTCAAACTTCAGCCGATCCCAAGTGCGCGATCGCAAGACCAAAACCCCAGGCGCAATTTCTGCGACTTGAACATCACGGGGACGAGTTTCCGTGAGCATTGGACACCTCCTGAAGACCTATCTGCGGTACTGCTATCGAAAATATCGAAATAGCACTGCCACTATAACGTAGTTTAATCGCCTAGGGAATTACCAGTAAAAACTTTTATTCTTGATCATTGATGTTTTATTTGATTATTTTTCAAATAGCAAAATCATTATTTCAAATCGCAAGGTTGTTAAGTCATGGGGATTCAAAAAATGGTTAACGCTTAAAAACTTGAATAATTTCCAATCCTATCAAATTAAGAGATTCAATGTTATGGTTTTTGATCTTTGTTTTTATATTTGCTTTATAAGCAGCATCAATAAATACAACCCTTTTTTAGAATATGGGGCACGTGACGGGTATGCAATCCTCTCCCGCCCTGGCAGTTTTGAGCCTGTGTCGGGCTGTAGTTCGAGTTACTGAATGGATGCGTTTTTTTTCAGCGGTGAGGACAGTTCTGCGATTGCGCCAGCAAAACAACTATGCGATCCAAACCAGCACGGAGTTGAGCCGTGGCCTCCCCCCCTTGATTGACCACAAGACTAAAGACGAGGGGGCGATCCTGCACGGGTTCTACATAGCCCGCTAGGGCAACGACGCCCCGCAGTGTGCCGGTTTTCGCCCAGACGCGATCTTGAGCTGCTGTATTACGAAAGCGCTGGCGTAACGTCCCCGATCGCCCAGCAAGGGGGAGCGATCGCCGCCACAGCGAGGCATCCTTTGTTTGCGTTATATGTTGCAGCAGCGTGACTAAACCATTGGGGGTCAGCCAATTTTGCCGCGAGAGTCCCGAACCATCCACTAAAACCGCCCCTTGGACACCGATGCGCTCTAGATAGCGTTGGCGATAGCCGGGTTGTGCTGCCTCCAGAGCGGCAAGGAGCATTTCTGCATAGAAATTGTCACTCTCTTGGAGAACCGGCAAAATTAAGGCTTCTAGGGGGGGTGAGGCATGGCGCACCAACACATCCGGTAGGGGGTCTGCTGTCTCCACTAAGCGAATCTGCCGGATGTGAATGCCCGCTTGGGCAAAGGCCCGCTGCACCTGTTGTTGAAGATAGGGGGCAGGCTGAGGGAGGGGAATGCGCATTTCTGCTGGCTCACTGCCGACGTGGAGTTGACCCCGCACAATGATCTGCTGGCCGCGCACCTCACTTTCTAGAAATTCCGGCTCAGAGGGAGCCACGGTGCGGGTCTCATTCACCACCTGAAAATGAGTCTGCGGCTGCCGTAGTACCAAGGGTTGCCCCAACTGTTGGGGTATGACCTCTAGGTTCAGGGCATTTTGATTGAGACTAAAGCGCGTCACTACGGCGGCATAGCCCATCGTCAGGTCTTCGATCGCCCATGTGGGTTCGATCGTTACGGGTGTGACACCGCCGATTTCCAAGATTGGAATCTGGCGAATCCCCTGCTGAGCAAGACGGCTGGCCATTTGTTGCAGGTCTTGGCTGCTGAAACTGGGGTCAAAACTGCCCTGAAGACGCACCGTTTTTTGGTCGGGCGATCGCGTGCTGAGGGTGGTCTCAAAGAAATGATTAGCTCCCCAATAGTCTAAGGCGGCAGCCACTGTCGTTAGCTTGACATTCGAGGCCACCAGAAAGAGCTTTTTCCCTTGGTAGTCGTAGAGAAGATCCCCCGTGGTTAAATCCCGCACGACCATGCCCCACTGACCCCGTTGCCATTGGGGATTTTGAATTTCCTGTTGCAGGGCACGAGCCAAATCTTGGCGGCAGAGACCGAAGGCGGCAGGTGAAACCAGCAGGACAATCAGACTAGCAGGGGGCAGAAGCCATCGAAGCCATGCCATGAAGCACTACGTCCTTGACATAGACGCGATCGCAACGCTGCGTTTCCACACCCGTCGCCGGCTGATAGCCCGCCTTTTCGTACAAATGGACAGCTGTAGTCATGATTGAGGCCGTTTCAATCCAGATTTTGCGGTAGCCGGCCGCTGCAATGGCTGCCTCCAGATGGTGCAGGAGAAATGTCCCTAGGCCTTGGCCGCGTACGCGGGGATGGAGATACATTTTGCGAATTTCGACAGCCGCTTCGCCCCGCTGAATGGGATAGAAGGCGATCGTGCCCACAACTTCCGAGGCCTGCTCCACTACCCAAAATTGTCCGCCCCGGCAGTGGTAGTAATCTTCAACGTGAACCACATCGGCATCGGCGCCTTCGGGTTGCCAAGAAAGGCCAAACTCACTGAGGACATTAGCAATGAGGTGCATGACCGCTGCGCGATCGCGATCGCACCAATGGCGCACCCCACAATCCCCATAGTGAAGAAAAAATGCACTCAAGGACAGCTGCCTCCCATAAAATTACAGTCCTTTTCACAGAGAGAGAACACGCACAAAAGCATCGAAACCGCTGTGCCCCCAAAAGAACTGTACTGCCACTCTAACGATTCAGCGTGAGGCTCGCAAGATCATTTTGCTACTGTTTTTATCTTTGTTTCATCTTTGCTGCCGCCGCCGCTCTCTTAATCGCCAACTTAGTATAGGAAAAGATGCTGGACAAACGGACGATGCAAGACTTTGGCGTTGTGATTGTCGGTGGTGGCTTAGCAGGCTGTCGTGCTGCTTTGGAAATTTGCCGCCTTGCCCCAGAGACCCCGATTGCCCTTGTGTCCAAAACCCATCCCATTCGTTCCCATTCCGTTGCTGCCCAAGGGGGCATTGCCGCTACGCTGAAAAATGTGGACAGCGAAGACTCTTGGGAAAGCCACGCCTTTGATACCGTCAAGGGGTCAGACTTTCTTGCGGATCAGGATGCCGTCGCCATTCTTGCCCAAGAAGCACCCGATGTGGTGATTGACCTTGAGCACTTGGGGGTGCTCTTCTCTCGTCTGTCCGATGGCCGTATTGCCCAACGTCCCTTTGGTGGTCACACGCACCAGCGCACTTGCTATGCAGCCGACAAAACCGGTCATGCCATTCTCCACGAACTCTACTGCAATCTCCTGAAATACAACGTCACCTTTTTTAGTGAGTGGTATGTGCTGCGGCTGATTGTCGAGGATCAGCAGGCCAAGGGGGTCGTTGCCTACCACATTGAAACGGGTCAACTGGACATTCTGCGGGCACCTGCCATTCTTTTTGCCACAGGGGGCTATGGTCGCGTCTTTAATACCACCTCTAATGATTTTGCCTCCACGGGGGATGGCTTAGCGATGACGGCACGGGCAGGCTTGCCCCTTGAGGATATGGAGTTTGTCCAATTTCACCCCACGGGGTTGTATCCAGCGGGGGTTTTGATTTCTGAGGCGGTGCGCGGTGAAGGGGCTTATTTGGTCAATGCCGAGGGGGAACGCTTTATGGCACGCTATGCCCCCAGTCGCATGGAACTGGCTCCCCGTGATATTACCTCGCGGGCGATCGCCATCGAAATTCGCGAAGGGCGGGGCATCCACAGTGACGGTTCTGCAGGGGGGCCTTTTGTCTATCTCGATGTCCGCCACTTGGGTCGCGAAATAATCATGAGTCGCATTCCCTTCTGTTGGGAGGAAGCCCATCGCTTGGCGGGGGTGGATGCGGTGGTGGAGCCGATTCCTGTACGTCCGACGGTGCACTATTCAATGGGGGGGATTCCGGTCAATGTCAATGGTCAGGTGCGTGCCAATGCCACGGAACTGGTGACCGGGTTTTATGCCGCTGGTGAATGTGCCTGTGTCTCGGTGCATGGTGCCAATCGCTTGGGGAGTAATTCCCTCCTAGAATGTGTGGTCTATGGCCGCCGCACCGGTGGGGCGATCGCCAAAGATTTACCGAGCTTGCCCCAACCCCAATTTGACCCCCAGCCCTATCTACAGGCAGCGGAGCAACAGATTCAGCACCTCTTTAGTCAAGCGGGGGATTTACGCATTGCCCAACTACGGCAGCAGGTTCAAGATTGTATGACCCAATACTGTGGCGTATTTCGCACCGCGGCTCTGATGCAGAGGGGTTTGGAAGAATTGCAGCGACTGAAAGCAGCCTATTCGCGGATTCGTCTCGACGATCGCCAGCGCTATTGGAACACAGAGCTGTTAGAGGCGTTTGAGTTAGCAAATATCCTCGTGGTTGCGGAAGTGATTTTGAGCAGCGCCCTTGCTCGCCAAGAGAGTCGTGGTGCCCACTTCCGTGAAGACTATCCGCAGCGGGATGATGTCAACTTCCTACGCCACACCCTAGCCACCTACCACAGCGACGGCATGAGGATTGACTATCTGCCCGTCACCATCACCATGTTTCCCCCCCAAGAGCGCAAGTATTAAAGCCATGCGACGGTTACCTGCGACCCCTGCCCTCAACCGTTTTATTATTGGCATCACCCTCTTTGTTCTGATCATGTTGGTGGCGGTGGTGGGCTACACCCGCTTTGGCTGGAACTGGCTCGATGCCCTCTACATGTACGTGATCACCGTCTTTGGCATTGGCTACAGTGAAGTGCGACCCCTGATTACGCCGGCGCAACGCTTCTTTAACATGCTGATCATTGTGGCCGGCAGTGCAGCAACGGTTTATACCATCGGTGCGGTGGTGCAACTGTTTACCGAAGGGGAGATCAAACGCCTACTGGATCTTCAGCGGGCAAGCCGCGACATCAACAAACTCAACCGCCATGTCATTGTCTGTGGCTTTGGCCGCATTGGTCAGGTGATGGCTCAGGAATTATCGGCATTAAAAACCCCCTTTGTGATTTTGGATGTCAATGAACAGCGCATTGATCTAGCGATACAGTTGGGCTATTTGGCCTATTTGGGGAGTGCGGCGGAGGAAGAAACGCTGCGCGTGGTGGGGATCGAGCGGGCGATCGCCCTAGCGACAGTGCTGCCCAATGACACGATCAATGTCTTTATTACCCTGACAGCGCGCTCCCTAAATCCGAGCCTGCTGATTGTGGCGCGGGCGAATTTGGCAAGCACAGAAGCAAAGCTACGTATGGCAGGAGCGGATCACATCGTCTTGCCGACAAAAATTGGTGCCAGTCAAATGACTAACCTGATTCGGCGGCCACGCATTGACTTTCTTGAGCAAACGGGCGATCGCGAGACCCTGAATGAACTGTTGAGCCACATTGACGCTTGCCTAGAGGAACTGGAGATTACTGCCGATTACCCTTACGTTGGCACGCGCTTGAGTGGCCTAGAGGTGCGCGGTCAGGGGGCGTTTATTATTGTTGGCCTGCGCAAAAGTGATGGCCAGTTGTTTTCCATCCGTGCCAATCCCCTTGTGGAAGTGGGCGATACATTGATTCTATTGGGGCATGCTCAAGATACCCCCAAGCTCATTCGCAAATATACTGCCCGCCCTCGCCACTCCCAATGACAACCCCCTCACATCTCGCTGGCCTTAAGGATCATGTCATCATCTGCGGCTATGGCTCTTTGGGTCGCAGTTTAGCCATGAACTTGGCCGCCGCTGCAATCCCTTTTGTGGTGATTGACAATCAGCGGCAGCGACTACGGCTTGCCCAGCAGTCCGGCCATCTGTTTTATCGCGGCGATGATCTCATGGATGAAAATGAGCTGTTGGCGGTGGGGGTAGATCGCGCTCGCACCTTGGTGGCTGTTTTGCCCGATGATGCCAGCAATGTCTTTATCACCCTGATTGCCCGTCGTCTGAATCCCAACCTCCAGATCTTGGCCTATGGTGAGTTGCCAGCCACGGAGTCAAAATTGCGCTTTGCCGGTGCCGATCATGTGGTCTTGCCCTCGAGTATCAGTGCCCAACGCATGGTGCAGCTCATTACTCGCCCGACAGTCTTGGATTTTCTTGAGGAAAAGGATGAGCGCAGTCACTTGATTGAGCTACTCAGCCAGCTCGATCTTCAGATTGAGGAGTTTACGCTGCCCTTGGAGTCCTCGCTGGTGGGGCTAGCGATCGCCGATGTGGAAGCGAAAGGCCGAGGCCGCTTTATTATTGTTGCTGTCCGCCATCAGAACGGTGCCTTGGTGACCCACCCCCCCTTAACCTTGCCCCTAGGGCCGGGGGATACCCTGATTGCCCTTGGCCGAGCAGCGGAAATTAAAACCTTCTTTCGCCAATATGCCCACCGCCAGCCAATTCGCTATCGCGGCCTAGGAAGCTAGCCCTTCAGGCCGGCAGTGGTTTGGGAGGGAATAATATATCGTTGCAAGAAAATAAACACAATGAACACGGGCACAATTGAAATCACCGAGCCAGCGGCAATGAGTCGCCAATCCAAAGAAAACGTCCCCGCTAGGGTGACCAGGCCAATGGGCAGGGTATAAAGTTCTGGCTGATCCAAGACCAACAGGGGCCAGAGAAAATCACTCCAAGCACCAATAAACACAAAAATGCCAAGGGTAACAAGGGCAGGGCGAATGGCCGGCAGCATCACAAACCACCACAGCCCCAATTCTGAGCAGCCATCGAGGCGAGCTGCTTCCTCTAGTTCCTTGGGCACCGCCATAAAGGCCTGTCGCAACAGAAAAATACCAAAGGCAGAGGCCAAACTCGGCAGAACCATTCCCAGATAGGTATTCCGCAGCCCCAACTGCACCGCCAAAATAAACAGGGGAATCATGGTGATTTGAAAGGGAATCATGATCGTGGCCAAAATGGCCGTAAAGATCACCTCACGTCCGCGAAAGGACAGCCGTGCCAAGGGATAGGCAGCCAAAGCAGAGGTCAGGAGATTGCAGGCCACCGTTAAGACTGCCACTAGGGTACTGTTGAACAGGTACTGGCCAAAGGGAGTCGTTTGCCAAACCGTGACAAAATTCGCCCAGGTTGGTTCGGCGGGCAGCCAGCGGGGCGGAAAGGCAAAAATATCTTCATTGGCAGACTTGAAGGCGGTACTGGTGAGCCACACCAAAGGGAGCAGCATGACGATCGCGATCGCCACCAACAGCAGGTAGGTCAAGCCTCGCCGCAGGGTCATCGCCGTGTCCAAAGATTGGTAAACATCATCAACAGGCCGCCAATGACAATGGCGATCGCAAGGCCGCCAGCCATCCAGTCTAGGGTTGTCGTTTCCATCGGTAATTTCCCAAGGGTACTTTTAGACACTGCGCAAGGCAACAATCGGATCCAGCCGCGCCGCCCGTTGAGCGGGAACCACCCCAAAGAAGAGGCCAATACTGCCCGAAACGCCCACAGCAAGAGCCACAGCAACGGGAGCAACCCCAGCCTCCAAGGGGGTCAGCATCGCCACTAGCATCACACCACCTACGCCCACTCCCGTGCCAATGAGGCCACCGAGAGCCGAGAGGATCATCGCCTCAATCATAAACTGTGCCAGTATATCCCGCTGTGTGGCACCAATGGCCTTGCGCAGGCCAATTTCTTGGGTGCGTTCGGTTACCGAGACCAGCATAATGTTCATAATGCCAATCCCCCCCACCAGCAGGGAAATGCCGGCGATCGCCGCCAACATCAAGGTCAAGGCATTGCTGATATTGCCAATGATTTGCAGAGCTTCCTTTTGGGTTTGAATCGTAAAATCGTCCTCATCAACAATTTGATGGCGCAGCCGCAGGAGGTTGGTAATCTGAAACTTGGCCGCATCAATGCTTTGCTCATCGCGGGCAGACACGGAGATAAAGGTTAGGGAAATCCCATAGGGGGAGCGCTGCCCCACAATCCGGGAAGACATCGTCGTAATGGGAATATAGGCGGCCTCATCCTGATTGTTGCCAAGGAAAGCACCCTTTTCGGCCATGACGCCAATCACTTCAAAGGAAAGATTCTTGATCCGCACCTGCTGGCCCACAGGATTTTCATTGATGAAGAGCTTCCTCGCCAAATCCGAGCCTAAAATGACGACGCGGCGATGCCGTTCCACATCCTCATCAGAGATAAAGCGCCCCTGCGCCACTGTAAAACTGCGCACAGAGGGAAATGTCGGGGTTGTCCCCACAATCAGGACATTGGTATTGCGCCCTCGATAGGTGACCCGTTGTTGCACTTGGATTTGGGGTGCCACTTCCTTAACGGTGGGCACTTGGGTGGCGATCGCCTTGGCATCCTCAAGGACAAGGGTTTGCGGCACATTAAACGTGCGGTTGCGGGCTTGGGGCGTCCCCGGCACAATAAAAAGCGTATTCGGACCAAGGGATTCAAACTGACTGGCGGCATAGCGCTGTGCCCCCTGACCCACACCGACCATGGCAATCACCGCTGCGTTGCCAATTATAATCCCGAGCATTGTCAGGCCACTGCGGAGCCGATTGGCCTTGAGGGTAGCGATCGCCATGCGTACACTTTCAGCAATGTCCATGATTCAGTGCCGAAAACACCTAATTTTTAATCTAACTTGGGATCTTCTTTCCCCTCAGGTTCAGGATTGCGGCAGGGGAATACTTTTGCCATTGTAGAGATTCATGGCCGCCTCAACCCCAGACTGAATACTTAACTCAATGGCCTCCACGGCAAGGTCGAGCACGGCGGGTAAAATCGCTAGTTCGGCGGCTGAAAAATGTCCCAACACAAAGGGCACGGCATTGCGCGGTCCCGTTTGTTGCTGCAGGCGATCGCCAAAGGCAATGCCCACCTTGAGGCGGGGAAACTGTTGCGAATGACAGTGTTGAATAATTGACTTAATGCCGTTGTGTCCCCCCGTTGAGCCACTCAGGCGCAAGCGCACCCGCCCTAGGGGCAAATCGGCATCATCATAGACGACAAGGGTTCGCTCAAGGGGCAGCTTATAAAAATTCAGCAGGGCATGGAGAGACTGCCCCGAACTATTCATATAGGTAGTGGGTTTGAGGAGGCGTACCTTTTGACCATGAATCAGAACCTCTCCTACCTCTCCCAAGAAGCGCCGCTGCGGGGTCAATTGCACCCTATACCGCTCGGCAAGGGCGTCAAGGACACGAAAGCCAATATTGTGGCGCGTTGTAGCATACTCTATCCCCGGATTCCCAAGGCCGACAATCACACAGGGCTGGAGTGCCATGCCACCTAAGCGGAGGGTTCCCGAGGCGATTCAGATTCTGCCTTGGCCTGCTGTTCCTGCTCGAGGGCAGCGGTCTGCCGCTTCATTTCATCTTGGAATTCGCGGGAGGCTTCCTCAAAAGCACGCTTTGTTTTGCCAAGGCTGCGGCCAATTTCCGGCAGCTTTTTCGGCCCAAAGATGAGCAGCGCCACCACCAAAATGACGATGAGTTCCGGCAGACCGATCCCAAAAACGTTCATGGATTATCCCAGTGCTTTCCAACTCACGTTAACACCATCGAGGATCAGTGTCGAGTTGTAGATTTGCAGAATGATCAGCAAAAAGACCAAAAATAGCCCCATAAAGACCGCCATCAAGGGAGTGGTACCCCAGCCGGGGGCGACTTTACCGTATTCAGAGTTCAAGGGGCGCAGAAGATCCCCGAGCCAAGTCCGTCGTGCCATAAATCCCTTTTTTGAACGAAATGAACAGCGTTTTAATGTTTCGTAATATTATAGAAGCACATCTTGCTCCCATTTAGTACGCTTCTATGGAACCTGCAACAGTTCTTAGCATTGCTCTCGCTGCCGTCTGCATTGGTGTCACTGGCTACTCCATCTATCTTTCCTTTGGCCCCCCCTCGAAGGAGCTAGCGGATCCTTTCGACGATCACGAGGACTAAAATCACAATCCCTCGACGGGAACTCCCAAAAAGCTGGCGATTGTCGCTCCCTGCGTCTCCAATTCCGCCAAGGGCAAGGGCGCACCTACGCGCGTTAGGGGAACTTCACCCCGGCCTTTAATCTTGAGGTAGAGGGCACGCTTGGGGTTGAGTCCCTCTTTAATGACAATTTTCACAGCTTGAACATCGCTGATCGGGCAGCTGACCTCAATGCGGCGGTTCTTACCGGGGAAGCCCCAACGGAAAATGCGCACAAAGCCCGTTTCTTTGTTGAACTCGTTAAAGCCACCGCCAATATCCCAGGCGATCGCCAGCCACAGATACGTTGCCAACAGCAGCGCCGCCACCCCATAAAAGCCAATGGCAATGCCTTGGGGAATAAAGACCAAATCAATTGGTTTCCCAATCGGCAGTAGGTTGCGGTGCAAATAGCTAGAAAGACCAGCCAAAAAGAAGCCCAAGCCACCAATGGAGACCGCTGTTGCCCAAAAGTAGTTACTAGGGCGACGGGAACCCAGCACCCTATAGCGTAGAATCGACTCTTGACGCGGGGATGGCTCAGTTACAGGGGAGTTCGTCATAGCTTGCGTTGCCAAAGTTAAAGCACTTTACATATTAAGAGAAATTGGGGGTATTCCTAAGGGAAGAATTTCTCTGCCCCACAATCCTCTGCATAAAAGCTAGGCTAGAACTACTCTTGGGTGGCTAATTCTACCTGTAGAGTAGGGAAGTCCGAAACAGCGTTTTTCTTGCAATCCATACAATATAAATAGTTAAAAAATGTAAAAAGGGGTCAAAGGGTTAGCTATGCAACCATCCAATCCAAATCAATTTACCGAAAAAGCATGGGCCGCGATCGCCCGCACACCAGATCTAGCCAAGCAGGCACAGCACCAGAATCTCGAAAGTGAACACCTGATGAAATCGCTGCTCGAGCAAGAGGGTCTAGCGACACAAATTTTCCAAAAAGCTGGCTGTTCGGTGCAGCGCATTCGCGATCTCACCGATGAATTCATTAACCGTCAGCCGAAAATCAGTAATCCCAGTGGCGTCTATCTAGGGCAGAGCCTCGATAAGCTGCTTGATCGCGCCGAAGAGGCACGCAAACAGTTTGGGGATGAGTTTATCTCGATTGAGCACTTGGTATTGGCCTTTGCCCAAGACGATCGCTTTGGCAAAAAACTCCTTCAGGAGGTCGGCCTGAGCGAAAAAGCCCTACGGGAAGCGATTCAGCAAATTCGCGGCTCCCAAAGAGTGACGGATCAAAATCCAGAGGGCAAATATGCGGCGCTGGAAAAATATGGCCGTGATCTGACGCTCTTGGCTCGTCAAGGGAAACTGGATCCCGTCATTGGCCGTGATGATGAAATTCGCCGTGTGATTCAGATTCTTTCCCGCCGTACCAAAAATAACCCAGTGCTCATTGGTGAACCCGGCGTTGGTAAAACCGCCATTGCCGAAGGCTTGGCACAGCGGATTGTGGCCGGGGATGTGCCGGATTCCCTGCGCGATCGCCAGTTGATTGCTCTCGACATGGGTGCCTTGATTGCCGGTGCCAAGTATCGCGGTGAATTTGAAGAGCGCCTCAAAGCAGTTCTCAAGGAGGTCACCGACTCCAACGGCCAAATCATCCTCTTTATTGATGAAATCCACACTGTCGTTGGTGCCGGGGCAACCCAAGGGGCGATGGATGCCGGCAACCTGCTCAAACCGATGCTGGCACGGGGGGAACTGCGCTGTATTGGTGCCACCACCCTTGATGAGTACCGCAAGTACATTGAAAAGGATGCAGCCTTAGAGCGGCGCTTCCAGCAGGTCTATGTGGATCAGCCCAGCGTTGAGGACACGATCTCCATCTTGCGGGGTCTCAAGGAACGCTATGAGATCCACCATGGCGTGAAAATTTCCGATACTGCCTTGGTGGCAGCAGCTACGCTCTCAACCCGCTACATTAGCGATCGCTTCTTGCCCGACAAAGCGATTGACCTCGTGGACGAAGCGGCAGCCAAATTAAAAATGGAGATTACCTCGAAACCTGAGGAACTGGATGAGATTGACCGCAAAATCCTGCAGCTGGAAATGGAGCGGCTCTCCTTGCAAAAAGAAACCTCCGCTGCTTCGCGCGATCGCCTTGAGAAACTGGAAAAAGAGCTAGCGGATCTCAAGGAGGAGCAAAGCCGCCTCAATGCCCAGTGGCAAGCAGAAAAAGAGGTCATTGACCGTCTCCAAGCCATCAAAGAGGACATCGAAAAAGTCAATATCGAGATCCAGCAAGCGGAGCGCAACTACGACCTTAACCGTGCTGCTGAACTGAAGTACGGCAAGCTCACAGAACTGCACAAACAACTGGCGGCAGCCGAAGCCAAACTGCGGGAGATTCAAGTGGGCGGGCGATCGCTCCTGCGGGATGAAGTGACCGAGGCCGACATTGCCGAAATCATCTCCAAGTGGACAGGCATCCCCGTGAGCAAACTGGTGGAGTCGGAAGCCCAAAAACTGCTCCACCTTGAAGAAGAGTTGCACAAACGGGTTGTGGGTCAAGATGAGGCGGTCACCGCAGTGGCGGAAGCCATTCAGCGCTCCCGTGCCGGGCTAGCGGATCCCAACCGTCCCATTGCCAGCTTCATCTTCCTTGGGCCAACGGGTGTCGGTAAAACGGAATTGGCCAAAGCCTTGGCGGCCTTCATGTTCGACACCGAAGAGGCGATGGTGCGGATTGATATGTCCGAGTACATGGAGAAACACGCCGTATCGCGGTTGATTGGGGCGCCCCCCGGTTATGTGGGCTATGACGAAGGCGGTCAACTCACGGAAGCCATTCGCCGCCGTCCCTATGCCGTGGTTCTCTTCGATGAGATCGAGAAAGCCCATCCTGATGTCTTCAACGTGTTCCTGCAAATTCTTGATGATGGCCGTGTCACCGACTCCCAAGGGCGGACGGTGGACTTCAAGAACACCATCATCATTATGACCAGCAACATTGGTTCCCAGTACATTCTCGATGTTGCCGGCGATGACAGCCGCTACACGGAAATGTACAACCGCGTCATGGAGGCAATGCGTGCCCACTTCCGCCCCGAGTTCCTCAACCGTGTGGATGAATTTATCATCTTCCACAGCCTGCGTAAGGATCAATTGCGGCAAATTGTTCAATTGCAGGTGCAGCGGTTGCAGCAACGCTTGAGCGATCGCCACATTAACTTGTCCCTCACAGAGAAGGCGATCGACTTCTTGGCCGAAGTGGGTTATGACCCTGTCTATGGTGCCCGCCCGCTGAAACGCGCCATCCAGAAACAACTGGAAACCCCCATTGCCAAAGCTATCCTACGGGGCGACTTCTTCGATGGCGATACGATTCTGGTGGATGTGGGCGAGAACGAACGCCTCAGCTTCCAGCGTCAAGCGGAACTGGTAACCGTTTAGGTGCAACTGAAACTGATTCAAGAGGGTTGGGTTGGGGCTTTCCCCTCAGCCCTCTTTTTTTGACCAAGCGTTTTAGTAGCCTCGGTCAAACAGGGTAATCTTGGCCAACAGTCCTGCCACCATCAAAAAGAGAGCCACTAGCAGTGCCCAGAGGCGGTTTTCCGTCGAGCCTTGACGCTTCCCTAAGTCCACTAACTGCTCACGATTGGTTTGCACCTCCAAGCGCACTGCCTCAATTTTGGCTTCTATAGTGTTGAATTTCTCGTCAATCGTGTTAAACTTTTCGTCAAATTTTGCTTCCAGCGTGTTCAGCTTCTCTTCAAACTTGGCTTCTAGTGTGTTGAACTTTTCTTCAAATCTGACTTCTATAGCATTCAATTTCTCATCTACTATCTGGAACTTTTGATCAATCGTATTGAATTTCTCACGGATTTCCGCGTGACCGACTTTCACCTCAAGGGTAAGTTCCGCCAGTTGGGACTGCATAGCCTTCATGGTCTCGAGGACTTCTGCGAATTGAGACTGGGTGACGGGTTCACTCATGCTGCTCATCCTTAGACTTGGTCAAACAGGGTAATCTTGGCCAATAGTCCCGCCACCATCAAAAAGAGTGCCACTAGCAGTGCCCAAAGGCGATTTTCCGTTGAACCTTGACGCTTCCCTAAGTCCACTAACTGCTCGCGATTGGTTTGCACTTCCAAGCGAACCGCCTCGATTTTGGCTTCTATGGTGTTGAATTTCTCGTCAATCGTGTTAAACTTCTCGTCAAATTTTGCTTCTAGCGTGTTCAGCTTCTCTTCAAACTTGGCTTCCAGCGTGTTCAGTTTCTCTTCAAACTTGGCCTCCAGAGTCTGGAATTTTTGATCAATCGTGTTAAATTTCTCACGGATTTCCGCGTGACCGACTTTCACCTCAAGGGTAAGTTCCGCCAGTTGCGACTGCATGGCTTTCATGGTCTCGAGGACTTCTGTCAGTTGCGATTGGGTGACGGGTTCACTCATGGGTGGAGTTCAAGGGGACTTAAGTTTATTCTAGAGTGACCCAGCAATTTCCGTTTTTAACGTCTCCATAAATGCCGAATAATTTTGGTGGTTGGCTGGGAAGCCGAGTTATAGCCAAGTCTGGGGTAATGTGTCTGCAATAAACTGACGTGCTTCAGTACCATCGTCAGGCTGGCGATCGCCTCCTTGGTATTTCCCAATTGCTCCTCCAGCCAAGCCAGATTGCGACGATGATTTAGTTCTGCTTCTAAAACGATAATTTCTTATTGGCAGAAAATTAAATGGTTATTAACTCTCAGATGGTAGGGTGTTATATGCTACACAGGCAAGGGTGATTTTTCGTATTTTTACTTCCTCCTATCTGGTGATTTTTGCGACCTGTACTCCTCAGAATGCCCAAAACGAACCTCAAAGGATACAGAGACAGGGCAAACGCCGGCAAGGGTCTGACGGTATATTGGATTCAGACTGCCAGCCCCAATCTTTGGTAACGGTGAGGAAACTTGTGTTCATGGTCAGTGAGCAACAGCAATGGTAAGTTCTGGTCCCAAGCCCCGTCCAGAAGGGTTTGCTGCTCTGATGCGGAACAAGAATTTCCTCAAGTTATGGGGCGGTCAAATCATCTCCCAACTGGCGGACAAAATTTTTCTCGTCCTCCTAATTACACTGGCGGTTTCCTATGACGCCAGCTATGAACTGCCCGGCTCTAAGGCCTCAGCCGTAATGATTGCCAATACGCTACCAGCGGTCTTCTTTGGTTCAACGGCGGGCACCTTTGTGGATCGCTACCCGAAGCGGGAGCTAATGAGCATTACCAATATTCTGCGCGGGCTACTGGTTTTTGCTCTGATCTTTATTCCGAAGCGGTTTACGCTGCTGCTCCTGATTGCCTTTTCTGAGTCCATTCTTACGCAATTCTTTGCCCCGGCAGAACAGGCGGCGATTCCCCTGCTAGTGAAGGAGGAAAATCTGCTCTCGGCGAATGCCCTCTTTATCACAACAATGATGGGGTCACTTGTAGTGGGGTTTGCCATCGGTGAGCCATTGCTGAGTGGTGCTGTGGCCATAGGGGGTGTCTATGCCCGTGAAGTCGTTGTCGGTGCGCTGTACGTTATGGCGGGATTGGTTTTAGCCTCGATTCGCTACCGAGAAGCAGTTCATGAGCGCGATCGCCACCTCAATGTATGGCAGGACTTGCAGGAGGGGTTTCACTACGTGCGCAAAAATCGCCTCTTGGGGAATGCCATGCTCCAGTTAACGATCCTCTATTGTGTCTTTGCCGCCTTGACGGTGTTGGCCGTCAGTTTAGCCCAAGAAATTGGCCTGCGTCCTAATCAGTTTGGCTTTCTCTTGGCCGCCGCAGGGCTGGGGTTAATTTTAGGGGCGGGGGTTTTGGGCCAATGGGGGGAAAAATTGCATCATCGACCCCTGCCTTTGATTGGCTTTTTGGTGATGGCAGCCGTCCTGCTGGTCTTTGCCTTTGTGCATCATCTGTGGGTGGGTCTGGGCTTAAGTATTTTGCTGGGAATGGGGGCATCTTTAATTGGTATTCCCATGCAGACCCTCATTCAAGTTCGGACGCCGGCGACGATGCGGGGTAAGGTCTTTGGCTTCCAAAATAACATTGTCAATATTGCCCTCAGTGTGCCCTTGGCGATCGCCGGGATTCTTTCGGACTTCCTTGGCCTCACAGTGGTCATGGTGGGGATGGGGGGCGTGGTGGCGATCGCGGGCATTTGGGCATGGCGGAATACACGAGCCGTTCTTGAGGATGCGATTTAGGAGACAGGAATGCCCCTACTACACTTGAGTACTTGGCCAGAGGTCGAAGCCTATCTCAACACTTCCAAGGGGATGATTATTCCCATTGGCTCCACGGAGCAGCACGGCCCTATGGGTCTCATTGGTACTGATGCCCTCTGTGCCGAGGCGATCGCCAAAGGGGTAGGGGAAGCAACTCATGCCCTTGTTGCCCCGACAGTTTCCGTGGGCATGGCCTTACACCATACGGCTTTCCCCGGCACCATTAGTTTGCGCCCTAGCACGTTGATTCTTGTCATTCGCGACTATTTAGTGAGCTTGGTACGCGCAGGCTTTCAACGCTTCTTTTTCATTAATGGTCATGGCGGCAATATCGCGACAGTGAAGGCGGCCTTTGCGGAAACCTATGCCGTTTTGGCAGATCTGCCCATCCCAGAGGCGGATCAGGTGCGCTGTGAGTTGGCCAACTGGTTTATGTGTAGTTCAGTGATGCAACTAGCACGGGAATTGTATGGCGATCGCGAGGGTTCCCATGCCACCCCCAGTGAAGTGGCGGTGACCCAATTTCTCTATCCAGAGGCCATTAAACGCGTTCCCCTCAATCCCGAAGTCAACACCAGTCATGCCATCTACGGTGCCGCAGATTTTCGCCGCCGCTATCCCGATGGTCGTATGGGGGCAGATTCCAGCTTGGCTACCCCTGAGCATGGACAGCAATTCTATGAGCGGGCTGTTCAGGAGTTGAGCGATCGCTACCGTCAATTTCTGCAAGCCGACTAAATGACTTTCTCTCTCCCAGCTCAAACGTGGCATTGGCACGGTTACCCGATTCTCTATCGGCATCAAGGGACTCAGGGCATCCCCCTACTCCTGATTCACGGCTTTGGTGCCTCTAGCTTGCATTGGCGCAAAAACATCCCTGCCCTTGCGGCTCACCATCAAGTCTATGCCATTGATTTACTGGGCTTTGGTGGCTCCGCCAAACCCGCTCCCTCGGTCATCCCCTATACATTTGAGACGTGGGCAACCTTGGTTCTAGACTTTTGCCGCGAGGTCATTGGTCAGCCCACGGTTTTAATCGGCAACTCCATTGGCTGCGTCGTTGCTTTACAGGCCGCTGTTTTCCAGCCTGCATGGGTCAGTCAACTGATCCTGCTGAACTGCTCTTTGCGTCAGCTCCACGATCGCAAGCGATCGCAACTCCCTTTGTACCGCCGTTGGGGAACCAGCCTACTCCAGCAACTTTTAGGCAATCGCACCCTTGGCACCTACTTTTTCCGCCAAATTGCCCAACGCCGTACTGTGCGCCGTATTCTGCACCAAGCCTATGCCAACACTGCCGCCGTCACCGATGAACTGGTAGAGATATTACTCACCCCTGCCCAAGATAGGGGTGCTGCCGAGGTCTTCTTAGCCTTTGTCCGCTATTCCCAAGGTCCCTTACCCGAAGACCTGCTACCCCAGATTCCCTGCCCCACCTATTTCCTGTGGGGTGCCGCCGACCCTTGGGAACCCATTGATGAAGGGCAGAAGCTAGCTCAATTTCCCTGTGTGCAGGAGTTTGTCGCCTTACCAGAGGTGGGCCATTGCCCTCAAGATGAAGCACCTGAGCAGGTGAATGCCCACATTCTGAAATGGTTGGGCAAAATTTCCATCACTGACTAGGATGTTCTCTGAACTCGTGTTATACTGGTAAAGCTTAACGGGGCGTAGCGCAGCTTGGTAGCGCACCACTTTGGGGTAGTGGGGGTCGTGGGTTCAAATCCCGCCGCTCCGATTTTGAGAAGCCAGCCATGTACCTACTTGACACTAGACTAAGTGTATAATTTTGATATAACTCTAAATTGGAAAGGCTTGACTTCCTGAAGGATGTAAATGCAATGAACATAACTAAGGTAAAAAATGCAATTAAAAGAGTTCCTGTAGCCAGATATCTATATCAGAGGTTATACGGCAATTTCATCAAATTTCTATATCTTCCTAAAATTGAATCTGAAAAAGATACTATCCACTTCCTAGGCATAGATACAAAGCCTACTATTCTACCAGCAGTACTTGCTTACTCGTTGTCTAATGAGAAGTTTAGTCAAAATTCATTCTATGGTGTATCTAAAGTCATAAAGCAGTATGCAAATATTCCTGTAAAGCAAAGATTGATTGCTACGATTGAACATGGTCTTTACTTGAGTAATGATTTTTTTATTGATGATCTGTGTCCAGATACACGTGGAATCATTACATTTAGCCAGTACAGGAAAGAAATACTTTTGAAGTACACAAGCAAAAAAATAGTACCTATTGGCCCCTACATACATTATGCTGATTTGATTAACAGTCAAACTTTATTAGAAATCAAGCAAAATCTAGGAAATACTCTTTTATTTTTCTTGGCGCATTCATCGGGTCACAAAAAAGAAGTTGTAAGAGCAAAGTTTGACCACTTATCAGCATTAAACTATCTCAAACGATTAAAAAATGAATTTAAATCTATTGTGGTCTGTTTCTTCTGGTTAGATTGTAAGCCAGAAATAGTTTCTCTTTACTTAAAAGCTGGTTTTTACTGCACAACAGTAGGCCATAGTCTTGACTGGAATTTTATGAATCGTCTTAAGTCAATTATTTATCTTGCAGACGTTACAGCATCCAATGCTATTGGTACCCATGTGGGTTACTGTATCTATATGGGAAAACCGCACTGGCTATTCAAGCAACAAATAGACTATGATATACCACAAAGTCTCTACATTAGGGAATCTAAAGCTGTAAGTGACTATTACTCATCAATCGAATATCAGCAACTTGCTCGGCTTTTTGAAAAACACTCACAGACAATAACGGATGAGCAATATCAAATGTGTAATTTCTTATGGGGATTTGATCAGGTTAAGAATAAGGAAGAACTACGTTCAATCTTGCACGAATTTATATAAGATTGAGTCGATTATTTCTGCAGATTGTCTTAGTAGTTCTGGTTCCCGTGAGATTCTAGCTGATGGCAAATATGGTACGCTGGTTCCTGTCGGCGATGTCAATGCCTTAGCCAAAGCCATGACTGAAGCCCTAATGAGTTCACCAGAGCCTGAATTCCTAAAGCAACGAGCGGCTGACTTCTCGGTTGAAAAGATTGCCCAGCAGTATCTTAATGTAATGTTTCCCCATGAGCAGTAATGTACTCTATATTACCTATGATGGTTTGCTAGAGCCACTTGGCCAATCCCAAGTATTGCGCTACCTTGAAAAGCTAAGCGATAGTTACACTATCTACCTCATTAGTTTTGAGAAAGCTAAAGATTGGCAGAATGTTCTTGAGCGCCAGAGAATTCAGAAGAAAGTTCACTCCCATCAAATTCATTGGATTCCCTTAAAGTACCATAAATCTCCCTCTGTTCTGGCGACAACCTATGACTTGTTTCAAGGAATTACAGTAGCTTTATTTATTGCTGTTACAAGAAGGATTAAAATTGTCCATGCTCGCAGCTATGTTCCTTCTGTAATTGCCTTAGTCCTCAAAAAGTTACTACGCACTAAATTTATTTTTGACATGCGTGGCTTTTGGGCAGATGAGCGAGTTGATGGGGGTATTTGGCCTGTAAATAGTCAACTTTATCACTTGGCAAAATGGTTTGAAAAGCAATTTTTGCTCAATGCAGATCATACTGTATCACTCACAGAAGCAGCCATTTCTGAAATCAGCAAGTTTGAATATTTGCAAAACAAAAAGCTAAATTTTTCCTGCATTAGAACCTGCACAGATTTAGATATTTTCTCACCTGAAAATGAATCAGTAAATAATCATAAGCAAACGAATAATCTAGTAATTGGCTATATTGGCTCTATAAGTAATTGGTATTTATTCTCTGACGTACTTAAATTTATCTATTTTCTATACTCTATTGATAAAGACTTGGTCTCTAAATTTATCATTGTGACACGAACTGATCATCAAATAGTTCGTGAAATTATTAATCAAAGTAAAGTAAATTTGTTATCTATTGAAATTACTAGCTCTGACTATCAGGGTATTTCAGATATAATCAGGCAAATGAACTTAGGAATTTTTTTTAGGAAGCCAGCTTACTCTAATCTTGCTTGCGCCCCTACCAGATTGGGTGAATTTCTTGCCTGTGGCATCCCATGTGTAACTAATGATGGAGTTGGGGATATGACTCAGATCATTGAGCAAGAAAAAGTTGGGGTTATCTTAAGAAGTTTTGATGAATCCGCTATGCGTAAAGCCGCCGAAGAGATTTTAGAATTACTACAAGACGAACACTTGAGCCAACGATGTCGTGCAGCAGCCATTAAGTATTTCTCTCTTGAAGAAGGCGTAAAGGACTATCAAAATATTTATCAACAACTAGTAAATGAATAAAATAATGAATGTTTTGTTTTTGACTAGATACGATCGCGATGGTGCTAGTAGCCGCTATCGTTTCTTTCAATACATTAATTACTTAAAAGAAAGAGGGTTTAATTGTGAAATACTGCCCTTACTGAATCAGCAATATCTTCACCACCTTTATACTGGAGATTATAGAAAATATATTCACGCCCTAAAAGGTATATTTAACCGCTTAATTAAGCTATTGAGACTTAATCACTACAACTTAGTTATTCTTGAAAAGGAAATATTTCCTTATATGCCTTTCTTTATCGAGAATTATTTCATTCCGAACGTCCCGATTGTTGTTGATTATGATGATGCTATTTTCCATCAATATGACCAGCACAAAAACAAAATTATCAAATCCTTACTCTCTAGTAAGATTGCCTCCATCATGAATTCAGCGACTTTAGTGACCGCTGGCAATAACTATATTGCTGAGTATGCCCGCAATACAGGTGCGAGATGGGTTGAGGTCTTACCTACTGTTGTTGATCTTTCTAAATATACCTTTGTTCAAAATAAAATTAACGCAGAGCTGTCTCGCCTCAAAATTGTCTGGATTGGTACACCCAAAACCCAAAAGTATTTACTTCATATTGCTTCAGTACTGACTCGTTTATCTCAAATTTATAAAATTCAGTTAATCGCGATCGGTACCCATAATCTTCACTTGCCAAAAACTGAAGTTATCTCTGTTCCATGGTCAGAAGAAACAGAAGCTCAAGACATTGCCCAGTGCGATATTGGCATTATGCCCCTTCCCGATGAGCCTTGGGAGCGCGGTAAGTGTGGCCTCAAATTGATTCAGTATATGGCTTGCGGGTTACCTGTTGTTGCTTCTCCTGTCGGAGCCAATCTTGATATTGTTCAGCATGGTGTCCATGGCTTTTTAGCTTCTACAAATGAAGAATGGGCAACTGCCCTTGAAACCTTAATTCAAAATGCTGACTTGCGCACTAGGATGGGTCTTGCAGGCCGTCGCCGAGTTGAGCAGCACTACGCTCTTCAAGTGACAGCACCCAAATTGGCGCATCTGCTAGAGTCTGTAGTAGCCAAAGCTCAAGGAGTCCTCTAAGGCTTATGTGTGGCCTAGTTGGTTTTCTCAACGCTGCCTTTTTAGGTGACTGGGCAGCAACTATCCGCAAGATGAATGGCACCCTTTCCCATCGCGGCCCTGATGATGAGGGAGTCTGGATAGATGAGGCGGCAGGTATCGCCCTAGGCCACCGTCGTCTAGCAATTCTTGATCTTTCCCCCGCAGGACATCAGCCGATGGTTTCTGCTTGTGGCCGTTATGTCCTCGTCTTTAATGGTGAAATTTACAACCACCTTGAACTGCGTCAGGAGTTAACAGCCCTTGGTGCAGCCCCCCCTTGGCGCGGACATTCCGATACCGAGACGCTACTGGCGGCTTTTAGCCATTGGGGCGTGACCACAGCCCTAGAAAAGCTAGTTGGCATGTTTGCCCTTGCCCTTTGGGATCGCAAGACTCGTACATTAACCCTAGCTAGGGATCGCATAGGTGAAAAGCCCCTCTACTACGGTTGGGTCAATGGAGCCTTGGTTTTTGCCTCAGAACTCAAAGCGATTCGGGCTTACCCAGCCTTTGCTAACTTGATTAATCGCGATGCCTTAGCGCTGTATTTCCGCTATAGCTGGATTCCGGCTCCCTACAGCATCTATGAACATATCTGGAAGTTACCAGCAGGTACCTATCTCCAGTGGTCTGCTGAATCTCTCAGACCCAACATTCAAGGGACACCTCAAGCTTACTGGTCACTGCAAACCGTTATTGAAAAAGGGCTGACTCACACCTTTCAGGGGACAGAAGCAGATGCCGCTACTGAATTAGAGTATCTCCTGCGGCAGAGTTTGCAAGGGCAACTGTTGGCAGATGTTCCCCTAGGGGCTTTTCTATCGGGGGGAGTAGATTCTTCAACCGTTGTAGCCTTAATGCAAAGCCTTTCTTCCCAGCCCGTTAAAACATTTAGCATTGGCTTCTATGAAGATGCCTATAACGAAGCCCAATATGCTAAAGCAGTTGCCCAACACTTGGGTACCGATCACACTGAATATTACCTTACAGGTCAAGAGGCGCGGGATGTCATTCCCAAACTTACCCACCTTTACGACGAACCCTTTGCTGATTCCTCTCAAATCCCTACCCATCTTGTGTCAATGATTGCGCGCCAAGAGGTGACAGTTGCTTTGTCCGGTGATGGAGGGGATGAACTATTTGGCGGATACGTACGGTACCTTTTGACCCCTGCAATTTGGGGAAAAATAGAACGCTTGCCGAAACCAGTGCGCCGCACCCTTGCATCTTTGCTGAAAAAACTATCCCCTAGACAATGGGATCAGCTTTTTGGGGGACTCAGTATCTTTCTGCCTCAGAATTTAAGATATACAACCATAGGGGATAAAATCGCTAAGCTGGCTAAGCTCTGTGAAATGACCTCTGACAAAGAAGTCTATCTTTCTTTTCTATCACTGATTGATTTACCTTCTCAGTTCGTCCTTAATAGTCAAGAACCATTATTAATCCAAGAAAAGCTTGACCAACTGAGCCATCAACTGCCTTTTGAATCCTATATGATGGCACTTGATTTGCTGACCTATCTCCCCGATGACATTCTTGTCAAGGTCGATCGCGCCGCCATGGGAGTGAGTCTTGAGACCCGTATTCCTTTTCTAGATCATCGAATTGTTGAGTTTGCTTGGACACTCCCCCTTGAGATGAAAATCAGACAGCGGCAGGGCAAGCAGGTACTCCGTAAACTTTTGTATCGCTATGTCCCGCCGCCTTTGATTGAACGCCCTAAAATGGGGTTTGGTATTCCCCTAGCTCAGTGGTTGCGTTCTGAACTGCGAGACTGGGGAGCAACTTTGTTGAACCCAAACCGTCTTCAGCAGGAGGGCTACCTACACCCTGACCTTGTTTGGCAATACTGGCAGGAGCATCAAACAGGAAAACGCAACTGGGCAGGACAACTATGGGAAGTATTAATGTTTCAGTCATGGTTAGAGCGCTGTTTCTGAATATCTAGCCCTAGCATATGTTTCCCTATTTCTTTGTTTTCTTACTCACGCTAACACCATCGGTTATAGAAATGCCGAAGTGGTATTGGGTATTTCTTTTTAGTATTTATGTCGCTTTTATTGGTCTGAGATTTGAAGTTGGTGGAGACTGGTTTCAGTATATAGATGTACTAGAAGCTTCTAGATATCAGCCATGGGTAGGCTTTGAAGCTCTACTTGGTGACCCTGCCTATCACTGGATTAATAAGATTGCTGCTGCTCTTAATCAGGAAATTTATTTTGTAAACTTATGTGTTGCAGTGATTTACACAAGCTGTTTATTTGCTTTTTGTCAAAAACTGAAAAATCCTTACTTGGGTTTAACAGTTGCTTTCCCATACTTAACGACTGTTGTAGCAATGGGCTATACTCGCCAAGCAGGAGCGATCGCTTTAGAGCTACTAGCGTTAATGGCATTAGAATCCAATAAAAAAATAAATTCAATTCTGTTTTTTATTTTGGCATTACTGTTTCATAAGACAGCAATATTTCTGATATTAGTGCCGATATTAATGTTTTTATTTGACGTACTAAAAACAGGAAAAATATAGCCATTTCGAAAGGAGATGAGATATTTTCAAGAGGGATAAGCTATACTCAAAGAGTCATGAATGTTACTCAAGAATATGAGCTATAGCTTGGACTTACGAGAGCGGGTTGTCTCCTATATCAAGCAAGGTGGCAAAATCAGTGAAGCGACTCAAATTTTTCAGGTGAGCCGCGCCACTATCCATCGCTGGCTGAAGCGAGACGACTTAGCCCCCACAGTTGTCCCCCGTCGTCCTTGGAAGCTGGATTGGGCGGCCTTAGCAGCCGATGTTGCTGCCCATCCCGATGACCGTTTAATCGACCGTGCCCAGCGATTTGGCGTTCAAGTTTCCACCATTAGTTATGCCCTCGCCCAGATGGGCATCACCCGAAAAAAAAACAGATGCGTTACCAAGAACGGTGTGAAGAAGAGCGGCAAGCGTATCAACAGCAGCTCGACACATGGGTAGAGAGCCATGGGGAGGAAACGGTAGTCTATATCGATGAGACGGGGTTTGACTCTCGAGTAGAGTGTGAGTATGGGTGGTCAGCGCGAGGCCAACGAATTGATGGAGAGCGAGCGGGGAAGCGTCAGAAAAGAGAGAGTTTAGTCGCAGGACGGTATAGACACCAGAAAGACTTCATCGCCCCAATGCTGTTTTGCGGATACTTGAATGCGGTAGGGTTTGTGAGCTGGCTGAGTCAGTACTGTTTGCCGGCATTAAAGAGACCTTCGTTGTTGATTATGGATAATGCACCGATTCATCCGAAAGGGGCGATTCAGGAAGCGGTCAAAGCGGCGGGTCACGAGGTGTTATTTTTACCGAAATACTCTCCTGATTTGAATGTAATTGAGCACGACTTCAGTGCGCTGAAGCGAGCGCGGATGTATGCAGGGTCAAACAGTTCGATTGATGAGGTGATTCGCAAGTATTGTGCTGGATAATATCTCATTCTTGATTGGAATAGCTATAATTAATATTCTACTTGTGTTAGCATTATTATTGATAGCTCTATCTGGTGCAATTGCAATTACTAACATCAGCGATAGATTTTTAGTTCACTATATCGGAGCAGGGATGTCATCTTCAGGTGCTTTAATTCGACTATCCATGAATCTCTTACCTGCAACTATTTTTTTAATCGAATACTATACAGGGCATAATTTCTTTAGAACTTCTTCAAAAGTTTATCTTGCTTTATCTTGGCTAGTTATTTTTTCTTTTGCACTCTTGCTGACAGGTTCTTCAACTGCTGCCGATCGCCTTGCGCTGTACCTAATACCTATTCAGATCTATGTTCTAGGAAATCTGCCCTACCTCTTTCTGACTCAAAGCCGAGAAATATTTTATCGATGGATGCTTCTAGTACTTGGTTACAGTTTTTTAGTATTATGGGTATGGCTGCAATTTGCTGATCATGCTTTCGCGTGGTTACCCTATCGCATGTATCCTTTTATTTAAGATGGCAATCAAAGATCACTATAGAATACCCAAGCTAGATGGGTTGTCATTGATATTGCTTTGCAACAATGCTCAGATGTTAATTAATTTCAGAAGAGATTTGATTTTAGAATTAATTCATAGAGGTGCTGAGGTTCATTGTTTAGCTCCAGATTATACAGAAGCAGAAATTTCAAAACTAAATGAAATAGGTGCCAGATGTCATCATTTTTACCTTGTTCGTAATGGCACAAATCCTTGGCAAGAAATTAAATCTCTCTTCTCTATTATTAAAACAATAAAAAAAATTAATGCTGATAGTCTCTTGGCTATTAGCTCGAAGCCAATTATTTGGGGATTACTAGCCTCGAGATTTGTTGGTATAAAACTCCGCTTTGCATTATTCACGGGCTTAGGTTATGCATTTACTCTTGACCATCAATTAAAATCAAGAAAATTGAAGAGTATTCTCGTTTTTTTATACAGGATATGCTTACCTATTGCGGATAAAATTATCTTTCAAAACAAAGATGATTGTCATGAAATTACTCAAGCATGTGGCCTAAATCCTTGTAAAACTTTAATCATTAAAGGGACAGGCGTTAATCTTCAAGAATGGTCGTATTGCGAGCCTTTTTCTCGTCCATTAACATTTACTTTAGTTGCAAGATTACTCATTGAAAAAGGAGTATTAGAGTTTTTAGAGGCATCTAAATACTTAAAAGCTCTGTATCCTCAAGTTCGATTTTGGTTAATTGGTGGACTAGATAGCAATCCGGGGAGCTTATCTGAAGCACAAATTAAGGAATTTACAGAGCTTGGTATAGTTGAGTGGTTTGGCTTTGCTAATGTCAAAGAGTATCTACCCAGTACTAGTGTGTTTGTCTTACCTTCCTACTACCGTGAGGGTGTTCCCCGCAGTACGCAAGAAGCAATGGCTATGGGTCGACCAGTGATTACTACGGACGTGCTAGGCTGCCGTGAAACGGTTATTGACGGCTATAATGGTTACCTTATTCCGCCTCGGGATGTGAATGCTTTGATAACTGCAATGCGGAAATTTATTGAACAACCTAGTTTGATTCCTTCAATGGGGTATCATAGCTATCAAATGGCTTTGGACTTATTTGATGTCAAAAAGATTAATGCTCAATACCTCAAATTGCTCAGTTCATGTTAGTTTTATTAGGATATTGCAACTCTTTTCAAAAAAGTGAAAGATGCCGAAATTAGCGAAGGTGAGTGCATGATGCTTAATTTTTCTGATACTTTTAAGATTGCTGTGATTGGCTTAGGTTATGTTGGTCTTCCTTTGGCCGTTGAATTTGGCAAGAAGTACTATACTATTGGTTATGATGTTAATAGCCAACGTATCGCTGAACTTAAGCAGGGATATGACAGAACAGGAGAAGTCAGTGACACTGATTTGCAAGCGTGTTCCTTGCTAATGTACACAACCGATCTCGAAGATTTAAGAAAATGTAATATTTTTATTATTTCTGTCCCCACTCCAATAGATTATTACAAAGTTCCAGATCTTGAACCTTTAAGAAAAGCTTCCAAGAGTGTTGGTCAGATTTTATCACCTCAGTCTATAGTTATCTATGAATCTACTGTTTATCCGGGTGTAACAGAAGAAGTTTGTGTTCCCATCCTTGAGCAGGAATCCAAACTAAAATTTAATCAAGATTTTTTTGTTGGTTATAGCCCTGAACGAATAAATCCGGGGGATCATAACCATCGTTTAACCACAATTAAAAAAGTTACCTCTGGTTCAACACCTGAAGTTGCTGATTTAGTTGATCGCCTATATGCATCAATTATTCCAGCGGGAACACACAAGGCAAGCTCGATTAGAGTGGCCGAAGCGGCAAAAGTAATTGAAAATATTCAACGAGATATTAATATTGCTTTTGTGAATGAGCTATCTATTATTTTTCACCTATTGGGCATTGATACAGAAGAAGTGTTAGCTGCTGCAAGCACAAAATGGAATTTCTTGCCCTTTCGTCCGGGATTGGTCGGTGGCCACTGTATTGGCGTTGATCCCTACTATCTAACTTACAAAGCAGCAGCTTGCAATTATCACCCTGAACTGATTCTGGCTGGTCGCCGTATCAACGATAACATGGGCTTTTATGTAGCAGCGCAATTTCTGAAGTTACTCGTCAAAAAGGGAATTGACTTACCTAATGCTCGTGTACTTGTTATGGGACTAACCTTTAAGGAAAATTGCCCCGATTTACGCAACACACGTGTCGTTGACATTATCAAAGAACTGCAAAGTTATGGCCTAGAGGTTGATATTTACGATCCTTGGGTAGATCCCCAACAGGCCAAGAGAGAATATGGAATTTCCCTTATTGAAGAGTTATCTCATCAGTGGGACGGAATCATTATTGCTGTTGCCCACCAGCAGTTTCATGAAATGGGTAGTACTGGCATTCGTGCTCTCTTGAAAACACCGGGAGTTCTTTATGATGTGAAGTGGGTATTATCGAAGGAAGATGTGGACGGCCGCCTTTAGCTACTTTTTGTCATTTGAGGAATCAAGATGGATATTTTGGTGACGGGTGTTGCTGGGTTTATTGGCAATGCAGTAGCACTGGAACTACTTAAGCGGGGCGATCGCGTGATTGGTCTCGATAATCTCAACAACTACTACGATGTCAACCTCAAGAAAGCTCGCCTTGAACGCCTCAACCCCTTCACGGCAAGTGAGCAATTTGTATTTAGAAAAATCGACCTTGTAGATCGCGCAGAGTTGAACCAACTCTTTACAGACTTTGCCCCGCAACGGGTCATCCACTTAGCAGCGCAAGCGGGTGTACGCTACTCGATTGAGAATCCCTTGGCCTATATTGACAGTAATATTGTAGGTTTTATCCACATTTTGGAAGCCTGTCGCTACCATCAGGTAGAGCATCTCGTCTATGCCAGCACCTCAAGCGTCTATGGTGCCAATAAAAAACTACCCTTTTCTGTTCACGATAATGTTGATCACCCCTTGAGTCTCTATGCGGCCACCAAGAAAGCCAATGAACTGATGGCACATACCTACAGCCACCTCTATGACCTGCCCACTACTGGACTGCGCTTTTTTACCGTCTATGGCCCATGGGGGCGCCCCGACATGGCACTCTTTAAGTTTACGAAAGCCATTTTGAATAATGAACCGTTGCCTGTCTTTAATTATGGTAAGCATCGCCGCGACTTTACTTACATTGATGACATTGTCGAGGGGATTCTACGGGTGCTGGATCGACCTGCCACACCCAACCCTTCATGGAGTGGCGAAAATCCTGATCCGGCCACTAGTCTCGCACCTTGGCGTGTTTACAACATTGGTGCCCACCGCCCCGTCGAACTCCTACGGTATATTGAACTTTTAGAAACCTATCTTGGGAAGAAAGCGCAGTTAAATCTTCTGCCTCTGCAACCGGGCGATGTCCCCGATACCTACGCGGATGTGCTCGAACTTAGGGCAGACACAGGCTACGAACCCACAACTCCTGTTGAGATAGGTGTACAGCGATTTGTCCACTGGTATCGTGAGTACTATGGTACCTAACGAGTTGAGTTTGCCCTATGTCGAGTGAAAATAACCATCTGTCTTTGCCCTCTGAAGCCGCTCGGCCAAGTTTGTGGCAACCGCAGCCAATTGATAAGGTGACCATTGATCAAGTACTTCGCGGGCTGAAGCGGCGCTCAGCAGTTGGCATCTTGGCAGGTGCACTAGTCTCAATTGGCTTTTTGGGATACTCTTACCTCTTTTTGAGAAGCTATCGACACTCTGTGTTGGTGCAGGTTGAACCTATCCAATCCCCAAGCGCCCGGCCAGGAACATCTTTAGAGTCACTCCGTCAGCTTTCTCCAATATCCCTGCCCCTTTTGTCAGGTGAAACAAAAGGTGATGTGGCAACTTTGGTTCAGGTACTCAATAGCGATATCGTTTTGCGTCCAATTTATGAGAAATTTTTAGTAGCAAATCCTGATCTAGATCCAAAACAATATTCGTATCAATCTTTTATTAGATCCTTAAAAATCCAGCCAGCGAAAGCAACCTCAGGTAAGAGCCTACTAGATCAGTCAGGTCAAAAGATTATAGAAATCCAATTTTCTGCAAAAGAAAAAGAAAAGATAGAATCACTCCTAGGAATTCTTGTTGAAGAATTAAAAAGATTTAGTGAAGAAGAAAAGGAGAACCAAATAGCGGATAATCTGCGCTATGTTAACCAAGAAATTCAGAAGACCCTGAGTCAAATTGACGATCTAGAGGATCAACTTAACCAATTTCGCTTTCAGAATCAGGTAGTACGACCTGACTTAGTTGCTTCCCAGTTGAACTCTGTGAACTCTGGAAGCAGCAATCTTGAAACGTATCTTAGCCTTTTGGATAATTTGATCTCTGCAAGAAATGAAAATAGAGTAAAACTGGAGTCGGCTCAGGCAACGTTTAACTCCCTCGAAGCACAGTTAAGGTTGTCTCCTGCTGAGGCACTTGCTGCCGCCAATCTAGCTGCTTCTCAAAACTATCAGGAGTTGCTAACAAAATTAACAGAAGCAGAAACTAGGCTGGCTGGGGAGCAGGCCAAGCTGAATGAAAACTCACCGACGGTGCAAGCGCTACAGGAAGAAAAGCGACTACTGCTAGAGCAGGCCAGACAGCAAGCTCGACAGATTACGATTAGAAATCAGGATCAAGTTCGTCAACCCGAAACGCTGATTGGTTATCAAAGTGCCGTTTCTGAGTCTCTAATCGCGAAGTACATAGAGACCAGAATTGAGCTTGAAGCGCTGCGGAGGGCGGATGCTGAATTAAGCAACCAAATTCAGACCACTGAGGCAGAGATATCGCGAGTAATACGCCTTGCCAATCCTTACCGCAAGATGGAACAACGTTTTGCAGCAGCACAGGAAGCTCTGAGGTTATTACTGCAAACTCGACAGTCCCTCCAGCTGCAGATTGCGCAACGGGACTTCACATGGCGAGTCCTCTCAGATATTGACAACAAGGAAGAATATCAGGTAACCCCGCGTTTATTACGGGCACTGGTGATAGCCTTAATGCTGGGGGGAGTGTCTGGGCTGCTTTTGGCCCTAATCCTCGATTGGTTGGATGATCGCTTTCTGGAAGTGGAGCAAATTCGCCAACAAACCCCCTTACCGATTCTTGGCGAGATTCCTCTGACGAAGACATTTGATCAATTGGCCTTTAGTCGCCTAGAAACACCGTTGACGCTCTGGGGATTGCAGCACCGTTTGCCGAGTGCCACACCTGCTTTTAGGGAAAGTTTTTACTTCCTGTTGACGCAGCTAGAGTCGTTGGGATTGCCCCGCTCTTTGGCAATAACGGGTACAGTGGGCAAAGAAGGACAAACGACCCTTGCGATTTACCTTGCGGTTGCAGCAGCGGCGATGGGAAAACGGGTCTTACTGGTGGATGCCAATTTGCGTCAGCCCAGCATGCATCAAGGACTTGGCATTCCCAATGTCGCAGGCCTAGGGGAGTTGTTGCAAGGGGAAATGCCTTTTCCCCACTGGTTCAGTCTTTTAGCAAATCGTGCGGAAAGACTCTGGGTACTGACGGCGGGTCAGGTTCAGCAAGAGCCGATGATACTGCTGAGTTCTGCGCGGTGGTTTGATTTCTTGGAGGGCGCTAAGGATACCTTTGACTGCGTGATTCTGGATGTGCCGCCGATTTTGGCTGCTGCGGAGGCGCATCGGGTTCTGGCAGCGGTGGAGCGGGCCCTCTTGGTTGTGCGCTTAAAGAAAACGCGACGCGAAGCCTTTGCTCAGGCCCTGCAGGCTTGCGATCTGAGCTTACAGCAAAAGCTGCTTGGGATTGTCGTCAATGGTGTAGCTGTCAACCACCGAGATTTCAGAGGTTATCAGAACAGTGCTGCTGAGTCAGCGGTGGCACCCCTCTCTATCTAAGGTTTCACATCTCCCTTTCGGGGGACAAAATAGCCATTAAAACAGGCCCAAAGAGTAGGGCATGGGCAGCTAAGGTGAGGCCTGTCCAAAGCAGGGGAAACCAGCGCCAAACTCCTGCTTCTAGGGGCGGAAACAGGGCATAGGCTAGCCCGATGAGTGTCGGCGGTAAAATGATGAGCAAAATAGCTAACACAAGGGCAACAACGGTGACCTGAGAAGAGGGGCGGTGGAGCGATCGCCAGCCTGTACCTGTCCACTGCCAGCGAAAAGCGATCGCCCCATCTTCAAGGCGAGCCGTTTGGCGCTCAGGATCAAGGGTAAAAATGTGGCGGCAAAAGTTACAGGCATGGGTTTCCATGAGCACCATGGGGACAATTTGGCCATGGCGGCAAATAGGGCAGGGGTAGATGCCATGGCGCTCAAGGGGCTTAGGGAGTGGTTCCACCATGAACCTCAGCGGTCTGGGGGTGGAGGCGTTGTTGCTGGAGCCCGCGATAGAGACGATTGAGGGCATTCATATAGGCATGAGCCGAAGCAACAATAATATCCGTATTGGCGGCATGGCCCGAGTAAATGCGATCCCCGTGTTGCAGGCGAATGGTCACCTCGCCGATGGCATCAATTCCCGCAGTCACTGACTGCACGGAATACTCAATGAGGCGATTGGGAATTTGCACCACGCGGTTAATGGCACGATAGACGGCATCCACAGGGCCTGTGCCAATGGCGGCATCTGTCAGCTCCTCACCACTGGGCAGACGGATGGTTACGGTGGCGGTGGGGCGGGCGCGATCGCCACAGGAGACCTGCACAAATTCCAGCTGGTAGCCTTGAACATCAATGGCTTGGGTTTCATCTTTAACAATAGCTTCCAAATCCCAGTCGGTGATTTCTTTTTTCTTATCGGCCAGATCCTTGAAGCGCAAAAACGCCTTGTTGAGTTCCGTTTCACTGAGTTCAAAGCCCAGCTCGCGCAGGCGGGTGGCAAAGGCATTGCGACCAGAGAGTTTGCCCAAAACAATTTGATTGTCGGCTAGGCCAATGAGCTGGGCGTCCATGATTTCATAGGTTTGCTTGTGCTTGAGGACGCCATCTTGGTGAATGCCTGATTGGTGAGCAAAGGCGTTGGCACCGACGATCGCCTTATTGGGCTGAATCAGCATGCCCGTTAGATTTGAAACCAAGCGGGAGGTTTTGTAAATTTCGCGGGTGTTGATATTGGTCAGGGGTGCTTCTGATTCAGGGGGACGGCCAAGGAAGGGGTTAAAATACTGCCGCCGCACATAGAGAGCCATCACCAATTCCTCAAGGGCAGCATTGCCGGCGCGCTCCCCAATGCCGTTAACCGTACACTCCAGTTGCCGTGCCCCATTTTTCACAGCCTCAAGGAAGTTGGCAACGGCCAAGCCTAGGTCGTTGTGACCATGGACTGAAATGACGGCACGATCAATATTCGGCACGTTTTCCTTGATGCCTTTGATCAGGGCACCAAATTCGGCGGGGGTGGTGTACCCCACGGTGTCGGGAATGTTAATTGTTGTGGCACCGGCGTCAATCACCCGCTCCAAAACTTGATAGAGAAACTCAGGATCCGAACGCCCGGCATCCTCAGGGGAAAACTCAACATCATCCACAAAGGACTTGGCATAGGCCACCATTTCGGGGGCAATTTCCAGTACCTCAGCGCGGGTTTTCTTCAGTTTGTACTCTAGGTGAATGTCCGAGGTGGCAATGAAAGTGTGAATGCGGGGATAGTAGGCGGGTTTGAGGGCTTTTGCGGCGGCTTCAATATCTTGGCGGGTGGCACGAGCCAAGCCACAGATCACAGGCCCCGTTTCGGTGCCCACGGTTTCAGCAATCCGCTGTACGGCTTCAAAGTCGCCGGGACTGGCAAAGGGAAAGCCTGCTTCAATAATATCCACCCCCAGTCGGGCCAGTTGACGGGCGATCGTGAGTTTTTCATCCACATTCAGCGAGGCACCCGGAGACTGTTCACCGTCCCGCAGGGTGGTATCAAAAATCAACACCCGATCAACGGTCTGGGGAGGATATTTAATGCGCATAGACAAGCCCCATTCAAGCTTGAGAAAGAGTAGCAATTATTTCTACTCTAACATTTTCGCTGGGAAGCAATGTCTAGGGAACTTGCCAAATGCGTTGGTGATAACTGGGCAAGTGATCCAAGTCCACGGTTGATCCATGGTGATGGTGATGCCCCCCGTGATCATGGCTGTGGGAGGGGTGCTCATGATCCTGATGATGGTGGTGATGATGGCTATGGCCTGCCACCAAGCGGAATTTGCAGGCTTCACAGTTCATGGCCACCTGCCCCGTATGGGTTTCAATTTCCCGCTGCCGCGTGAGATAAAATAGTTGCGGATGCAGGCCAATTTCCGGTAGGTTCACGTATTCAACACTGGGATAGGCAGCTTGGGCTTCTGCGGTAAGGGTATAGATTTTCTTGACTAATGCCCCTGTAAACATGAAGTGGGGCAGGACAATGACGCGGCGGGGCTGGTAAAGATTCGCCCGCCCAAATCCTTCGGGTAGGCGGGGATGGGTAATGCCAATAAAGCAGACCTCAACGGTTTTGTAGCCACTGCCTTCCCAGAGCATGCGGGCTAGCTTAAAGACATCGCCATTGGCATCGGGATCACTGGAGCCGCGTCCCACCACTAGGAGAACGGTTTCTTCGCGGCCAATGCCTTGGGGATTAAATTCTGGTGAGTCCAAGCGTTCAAGGCGCGATCGCCACAGGGTTAAAATTTCGGGGGCAATGCCATAGTGGCGGCCATAGTGATAGCGCAATTGCGGAAACGCCCGCCGTGCCCAATCCAACTCATTGGTGACATCAAACTTATTGTGGCGAGCAGCAAAGAGTAAAACTGGCAGCACTGACAAGTCTGTATGACCTGCAGCAACACACCGGCTGAGCACATCAAAAATCGAGGGTTCCGTTAACTCCAGAAAACAGGGAAAAACAGGCCGGCAGGGATCCAGTTGATAATAGGCTTGGGCAAAGTCCAAAAATGCTTGGCGACCTTCCGGATCGCGCGTCCCATGACCGACGAGTAAAAGCGGTCGAGATTGGGGGAGAGGGGGTAAATCGAGGCTAAAACCGAGGGGATTGAGAATGGAATCGTTGAGCGTAACAACCACGTTGAAACTCCATGCCCGTGCGACGCAGGCAAACAGAGTGAACCACAGCAAGTAGGCATTCTGGCTGAGGGGGGTTCCCCATCACAGCTGCGGCACAGCACCAGACTTGCACTGGATTTTCCCTACAGGCTGCTCTTCACAGTGAACGTTGCCAATTGTAACGAGATTCTCAGACCCCTGTCTATGCGGGGGGTGGGCACATTAGGGACTTATAGCGCCGCAGCATCGAGAACGCCAATGGTCTGGTTGTAGATGGCTTGAGCTTCTTCGGGGGTGTTGCCAATGCTGACGAGTCCCAGCTTACCAAATTCCGAGAGTGCCCCCATGAGGTGAAAGACAGTGCCCGTTTCGGTGCTGGAATCAAAGTGGAGATGGTAGCGGGCAATCATATCTAAGAGATCATTGGGCAGGAGGCCGCGATAGTGGGGTTGGCAGAGGTTATCGGAGGCAATGTAATACTTGGGACGGCGGTGCTTGCTGTAAAACAGTCCAGAGGCTAGCTCATAGTGGCCATCGGTGAGAAACTTTAGGGTCATGAAGGGGTGCGTGGTACCACCCTTGCGCAGGTTAATTTCAATGGCGTAAAGCTCCCACCCTGCTGTTGTCTGGGTGGCAACAACGTCCACACCAAAACAGCCGATCACCCCCTGCTGTGCCAAGTACGTCCCTACCTTTTGCCCCAATTCTTGGAGTTGTTGGCGATAATCGGCATGGGCAGGAAATTCACAGCCAATGAAAATTTGACCTGTGGGGGCATTGAGTAACTGCTCATGGGTGGAGACAATTTCAACACTGCCTTTGGGGGTAATGCAGCCTTGGACACTGGGCGATCGCTTGACAGCACCTTCCACAAAGGCTTCGACAATCCCCCCCAGATCCATAAACCGCTGCCGATAGGAGAGCCAAGTTTCATTAGGCGCCTGAAAGACCATCTCCTCTAGGCTATTTTCAATCCGTTGTAGATGATCGGGGGTGTGTGGGCTGCCAAGGGGGCGCAGTGGGCGCAGATCAAGAAGAGCATTGCCTTCTCCGGAAAAAGCCTCATTGAGTTTCACCACTACCCGTTGCAGTTCAGGAGATTTCTCTTGGAGGTGAGCGATCGCGCGCACCAGTTCCGGTACCCTCTGCAAAAAACCGCTGCCCATCGGATGGGGAATGCCTGCAGCCGCAAAAAGTTCCCGACTGCCCGCCTTGGTTCCCCAGTAGAGGAGGTCGGGATCCGTCGAGTAGAGGGGAATGCCTAAGCGTACCGCCAGTTCCCGCTCCAAAGGGGTGGAGTTAAAACACACCATGTAGGCTTGGTTGGGACGCAGGGCTTGACGAATACGCTCCAAAAGGCGAGGCCGCTCTAAAATTTTCGCAGTCAAGGGTTTATCGGAGCGATCGTAGGTGGCCAGCAGCAGCAGGCGATCGCGGGCATGGGAACTGGGTACGCCGGGGAGTAAATCCAGATAATAGTCAATAATGCTGGGGTGCAGCGGCTGGGACGTCACGTAGATCATGCGGGTACGCGGATTCCGCAACTGGATCAGCGTATAGAGTTGCCGCTCCTCGTAGTGGGTGTAGCCGGTGATCTTGGCCAGCTCCGGTTGGGGAAAGCTCAGGGAAGGCACCACCACAATATCGCGCTCAATACCGCCGGGACCCTTGGGCAGTTCAGGAATAAACGTTTCTGTCCCGTCCCAGCACTCCAAGAGTCGCGTTTGCAGTTGGCGGAATTCCTCAGCAATTGACATCAAAACGCCCCTATGCCCTTGTCCCTAGTTTAGGGAGTTTGAGTCGCACTCATCGCTTGGGGGTCATCTTGTTCAAACTTTCTTTACTGAGGAACGGTACTTCGTTTGCTCAGCTTCAATAGCCAACAAACTAAGGTTTGCCATCAAGTTCAATGTACCTGACATGCACCTGAGCGGGGCGCAGAACAAAGGGATTTTGCCACTTGCCGGCAGGACTGGGGTACGTTTTTTCGGGATAGGAGAGCAAATCGCTGTAAACGGCGCTTAATTCAATGGGAATACCTGCTGGCACATTAGTCATCTTAAAGGTACATTGACCATCCTGAGCACCAGCGGCAGGACCAGTAGCAAATACCTTGATGGGCGGTAAATTTTGCGGTTTAGCAACAACTCGAATCGCTGAGCAGGCAGCCGGTGCAACATTGCCCATTTGATCGCCAAAAAAAATGCGGCCTTGCAGCGTTGCCGTGGGTAGAGCCAAAGCTCCGCTAGTTTGAGTGAGTGTCCCAGTGAGCAGTAGCAAGGTGGAAAGAGATAAGCGTTTCATGATGTGGCTCACGCTCCAGAGAAGGGGTGATGATTCAATCTTGGCGGAGCCTAGGAAGAATCCCAGTGAAGGCGATCACAGGATGGATGAGAACCGCAGCACAAAACATGAAGCTCACACCACCTGCTGACGCGCGGAGGGGAGAGTGCAGGCTAAACATGTTCAAATTTGGGCATCAGTGTCCCTTGGTGTAGAGATTGTTTCTTGGTGAACGTAGCGCGCTCCAGCAAACACCTCACGGGTGGTGCGGCTATACCAATTGCGAAATGAGGGTCGCTTGAGAACGGGGCGCGTCCAGTGACTGCCGCCCTTGAGGACAAAATGCTCGCCATCAAAGTAGGGCGCAGAATACCCCCGGTAGGGATAGCTCTGGAACCCCGGATAGGGGGCAAAGGGACTTTGCGTCCACTCCCAGACGTAGCCCTGATTCAAGAGTCCCTGCTGAGCAGCAATTTCCCATTCCCGTTCACTGGGGAGACGTTTGCCTTGGAAATGGCCATAGGCTTCGGCTTCGTAGAAACTAAGTCCCCACATGGGTAAGTCTAGGTTCTCAGGAATCGGGTAAAACGGTGAGGCAATTTCCTCTGCCTCTCGCCATTCCCAACCACTGCTGGACCACCATTCCCGCCGCTGATAACCACCCGCTTCCACAAAGGTGAGAAATTCCCGCCAGGTCAGCGGTGCCGCATCAATCGTAAAAGGAAGTAGTTCGACACTCTGGACTGGCTGCTCGTTATCAAGGGCTAAGAGGTCTTCACTGCCAATGACATACCCCCCAGCGGGAATCCGTTGGTGATCCTGTGGCAGCGATAGGTTAGGGGGTAATGTGGTCACAATCCCCTGCATCGCCAGCACCATTTGCATCGTTTCACTGTGTTGGGCTTCATGCTGCAAAATCCACCACCAGAGGCGGAGTTCTCGTTGCCACTGCTCGTCGCCAAGGCTGTAGAGGCGATCGCCCGTCTTTTGGCGAATCTCTGCTAAGTAGTCAAGTAGCTGGCCACGCGGCGGTAGATGCTGTCGTTCGGCCTTGGGGCGGCCATCGGCGGCATACCAATAGCGATCGCGATCGCTCACCCCTGAGGATTCTGGCAACAGCCAAAAGGCTTCTGTGTAGCCAATGTGTCCCAAATGCCATCCCACAGGGCTATAGAGGGGATGGGGCTGCGCACAAAGGACGGCCTCGCTCAACTCAGCCACAAGTTGGAGTGTAAATTGCCGCTGGTTCTGAAAGGCTTGCCAAAAAGTTCCCCGATCCAAGGGATTAAAAGGCACTGATATCTCAGAAGGCGTAAATTTCTGGTTCACTCTGCAAACTCATCAACAGCAATTTATTTTCCGGTAAAAGATACCACTCCGTTTGCTGATCTACCGGCTCTGAGGTGAGCTGAATTTTCTCGGCATCCTGACTCCAGTACAGGGTGGGGGGTGGTGTGCCCCGCGCACAGCGGGTGGCGAGAATATAGACGCCATCAGTCAGAATCATGGCGGCACTAACACTGGTACGCGCTGCCTGCGCTAGGGAAAAAACAATTTGCAGTGTTTGCCGCAGTACCATCAACGGTGACAGTTGCGGATTTAAGACCAATTCATTGCAGAAGAGGGCAAACAGGTGCTCAGAGTCTGTAGAGCCTTCAACAATGTTGTAACAAATATCCGACAGGCGATCGCGCATGGGGCGGTAGAGGGTTTGGCGAAAGTTCTCGATAAAGCCATTGTGCACCCCCAGCCAGCGTCCCCAGCGAAAGGGCTGCGTATTCGTCATTTGCACGGGTTGACCCGGTGTGGCACTGCGGACATTGGCCAAAAAACAGGCAGATTCAATGTAGCGGCTTAAATGCTCAGTAAAGTTAATATCATGCCACATGGGCATCGTTTGCCGATAAAGAAAGGGGGGCACATCTTGGCGGGCAGCATACCAGCCCACCCCAAAGCCATCGGCATTTAAGAGTCCCGCCGTCATTTCGCGGGGTTGATAACTTTGCACCAACAGGGAATGGGGAGCATCCACCAAGGCATGGGCAAGGGACGTTTTGCGCCCCATATAGGCATAAAGACGGCACATAAATTAACATGTAAGTTTGATAGGAATACCTTACCCCCGATTCTAACTTTCAGCAAAGGATTTTTCAGGGCGCTATATCCAGTTTGAGAGCTGGCAGTAAAGCTTGCTAGAGTGTAGAGAAAAAAGGTTATCTGCAATCAATGAACCCAACGGATTCCCTAGAGGATGATTTTCCTGACGTCGAAGCCATTGTGCCCCCTGAGCAGTCCCAAGCCTTGGGGCGATCGCAAATTCAGCGCACCCTTGTCATTACGGAAACGGCCTTCCTTGCCAGTACCGCTGCCCTGCTGTGGGTGATTAACTTTTATTTGCCCATTGGTCCAGTCTTGCGCCTGTTTTTTCCGATTCCCATCGCCCTCGTTTATTTACGCTGGAATCGCCGCGCCGCTTGGATGGCGGCCATTGTCAGTGCATTGCTCCTTTCTGTGTTGATGGGGCCACCCCGCAGTCTGCAATTTCTCTTGCCCCACGGCATGATGGGGGTCATTTTTGGCGGCTGTTGGGCCAAAAAAGAAGGCTGGGGACGTTCCATCCTCAGTGGCGCAGTGATTGGCACCGCAGGATTTTTCTTTCAGATTAGCCTTGTGTCCATTCTGCTCGGGGAAAACCTCTGGATTTACTTCAATCAGCAGGTCACGAATTTCATTGATTGGGTACTGGTCAATCTGAATTTGCTGCTGGAGCCAACGGTGACCCTGATCCAAGTTGTGGCACTGCTACTTGTCTTTTTCCAGTCCACGGTGTATGCCTTAGTGGTGCATATTTTGGCATGGACACTGTTGGAGCGATTGGGCAATCCGATTCCAGATCCGCCCCCGTGGCTGCGCACGATCCTTGAAGACCCCCGCTAGATCCTTTCGAGACAGCGGCGCTGATAGAGGGCTTGGGGGGTGGCACTGCCGGTACAAAACAGCACGGTTTTCAATTCCTCAAGGATAAAATCAATGCGTTGCGCAAGTGTCTCCTCTGATTGATGGGCGGCCTGCAAAAAGGGGCGCGCTAAACCGGCAAGACTAGCACCGAGGGCAAGGGCCTTGGCCACATCAATGCCATTTTGAAGTCCGCCAGAGGCAATTAGGGGCGTATCTGGTAGGGCAGGATGAATTTGCTCCAAGCACTGCGCCGTAGGCATGCCCCATTCGGCAAAGGCTGCTCCGAGGTACTGCTGACGCCCATCCTGAGCACGCGCCGCTTCCACCTTGGCCCAAGAGGTTCCCCCTGCCCCCGCCACGTCAATAGCGGCTACACCCACCTCCACGAGTTGCTTGGCCACGTCGGCACTGATACCATTGCCCACTTCCTTCACAATTACAGGCACCGGTAGGGCACGGCAGAGAACACCAATTTTCGTCAACAGTCCCTTGAAGTTGCGATCGCCCCCCGTTTGGACGGCCTCTTGTAGGGGATTGAGGTGCAAAATCAAGGCATTCGCCTCTAGGAGATCAATAATCTTTTGGCATTCATTGACGCCACAGCCATAGTTCAACTGCACCGCGCCAAGATTGGCTAAGAGGGGGATAGTGGGTGCCTCTTGACGAATGGCAAACGTGATCGCCACCTCTGGATGCTCCAGCAGCACTCGCTGGGAACCGACACCCATGGCAATTCCCTTTTGTTGCGCCACCCGGGCTAAGCGGCGATTGATGTCTCCCGCTTGGGGGGTGCCACCGGTCATGGAGGAAATCAGCAGGGGGGCAGCGAGTCGCCAGCCCAAAAACTCGACGCTCAGATCAATCTCGGCAAAGTCCAGTTCGGGCAGGGCACAATGGCGAAAGCGATACTTCTCGAAACCGGTGGTGATTTCTTGATGACTGACATCACCTTGAATACAAAGCTCGAGGTGCTCCGCCTTGCGCTGCTCAATGGGACTGCTCACCACTCGTGTTCCTAAAGTTAGGCTGCACCAACATTATAGAAGGCAGCTCAGGGAGCATCCCTATCGGCATTAACGGAAAACCGTCGGCACTCTCAACCCCGCTGCCAACAATTTCAGGCCATTGGCTGCTGCATCGCGGTAACGCAACTGACCGCAGAGAATTTGCCCCATCCGTTGCAGGGCGCTGGGACGTTTGATGGCCACTTCATAGGCCATGTGGGGCATCTGATAAAAAAGAGTCGCTAGACGTTTTGCCCAGACCATATCTGCTCCCCACGCCTGTTGGACTTGACGGGAATAGTCTGCGAGAGCCTCTGGAACACCATTGAGGGCGCGATCGATGGCTTGGGCAGCCAACATGCCGGTCAACAGCGAGGGACGAATGCCTTCGGCAGTAAACGGATCAACGATACAGGCGGCTTCCCCGGCAAGGAGGGCATTTTGGGTGTGCAGGCGCTGGTGCCGCTGCCAACAGTAGAGGGGGTGGCCATAGACCTTGACTTGACTGAAATCAACGCCAAAGGTTTCAGCATATGCTGCCCCGATCGCCCTCAGATTTTGCTTGCGTTTTAGGGAAAACGTGCCCACACCAATCGAGTAGCCCTCCCGTTTAGGAAAGTTCCAAATGTAGCCATTGTGAACGCGACCAAAGTCAAAGTGGGCTGCCCTCAGGGCATGATTGGGCATGGCTGCTTCAACCTCAATGGCTGCTCCTATACGCTGCTGACGATGTTGGAAGCCCAACCACTTGGCCATTGAACCTTTGGCACCATCACAGCCAATTAAATACTGCGCTGTGAAATCCCCCTTGGGCGTATGCACCTGCCAGCGATCGCCCCCCCACGTTAGACCTATAACGGGAGTTTGAGCCGCTACCTGCGCCCCCTGTTGCTGGGCCTGTTGAATCAGAAAATTATCAAAGACATCGCGGCGCACCATCCACACCGCTTGCTCTGGGGGCAGTTCTAGCACTTGCGCTTCCCCACCCTGCCACGTACAGACCATTTGCGTCAGCTTCAGCGAGATAGCAGGAGTAAAGTCAAAGTCAAACCAAGCTTGCACTTGGGGCGACACACCTCCCCCACAGGGCTTGTAGCGGGGCAGAGCTTCCTTTTCCAGAACCAACACCCGCCGGCCTCGCCTAGCCAAGTGATAGGCAGCTGCACCGCCCGCAGGGCCTGAACCAACAACAATGCAGTCGTACACCACAGGGTCACTCCTCAGTTGCTTTGCACAGATGCTCAAAAAATAACAAAAATCACCTAAGAGAAGCTGATCTGACTGGATTCGTAGTCGGGGGGTTCGACGTGGATGACAATGCGAGCCGGTCCATAGCGGTCTTGGAGCAGAGCTTCAATTTGCTCGGTAATGTCATGGGCCGTGGGAATATCTTCCGCCTCGACAATTAAGTGCATCTCAATAAACACTTGCCGTCCCACCATTCCCCGCGAGCTAATGTCATGGCAATTAACCACACCGGGCACGGTCATCACTAGCTCATGGATGGCTTCGGGGGCGATCGCCATCTCATCCACCAGCCAAGGAATGTTGCTTTTGAGGACTTCCCACGCACTCCAAAACACAAGGGCCGCGACGGGAAATGCCAACACCACATCCAACCAGGCCCAGTTGAAGGTCCACACCCCAATCAGCCCCAAAAGAACAATAATCGTTGTCCAGACATCGCTCAGGGTATGCTTGGCATCAGCAATGAGCACGGAATTATTCAGCTTGCGCCCCATGTGGTGTTCATAGAGAGTAAGGCCGATATTCATGCCAAGGACAAGGACCACAATCCACAGTTCTGCCCCTGTGATCGTCACGGCACTGCTTTTATGCAGCAGGCGCTCAACCGCACTTTGTAAAATCTCAAAGCACACCATGCCCAGAAAGGCGGCAATCCCCAATGCACCGAGGGCTTCAAACTTTTGGTGACCGTAGGGATGGTCGCGATCGGGATGGGGGTTAGCCCACTGCATGGCCACTAAGCCCAGTATGCTACTCCCGGCATCGGTCAAACTATGCAGGGCATCGGCTTGTAAACTCAATGAGTGACTGAGAACACCAACAATGGCTTTAATGGCCGTCAGGGCAACATTGACCCCTAGCGCCAAGAACAATACCCGCTGGGCTTGTCGGCGGTGGTCGGCCACGGTGCTCACCTAACTGAGTGAACTTAAGGATTGGCTGTCTGGGGAGGACGCGCTGATTGGGTGTTGCGTCGCTCCACTAGGATGCGTTCATTGAGAACCGCTAGCGCCCGTGTAAATTGAGGATCACGATCGGTGGCAATGTCATCGCGCGTCAGTTGTTCCCGCTGCTGCTCCGTGAGGGTGACTTCAATATCGGGTTCAATGCCCTTCTTGTTAATATCGCGACCACTGGGGGTAAAGTATTTGGCGATCGTTACCGCAATCCCTGCCCCTTCCCCCACGGGCTGGACGGACTGCACCAAGCCTTTCCCAAAGGTGCGTGTTCCCACCAACACGGCACGGCCATTATCCTGTAGGGCACCTGCGAGGATTTCGCTGGCGCTGGCCGAGCCGCCATCAATGAGAACCACAAGGGGCTTATTGGTCAAGAAGCCGCGACCGGCGCGTAAGCGTTCTGCTTCCCCTTGGCGATTGACCGTAGAGACAATATCGCCCTGCGGTAGAAACATGCGGGCAATTTCAGCACTGGCAAAGAGTAGGCCACCCGGATTGGAGCGTAAATCCAAAACATAGCCTTCAACGCCTTGCTTCTCTAACTCCCGAATGGCGGCGCGCATTTCTGCTGCTGCATTGGAGCTAAAGGTGACAAGGCGAATATAGCCGACAGGGCCTTGGGGAGTTTGGCGTAGGCTGAAGCGAACAGGATGAATTTCAATGCGGGCACGGGTGATCTCATAATTCAAGATTTGATCGCCCCGCTGGATCGTCAGGCGCACTTTTGTATTCACAGGGCCACGGATCATGCTGACAGCTTGGTTGAGATCCATGCCCTTGGTGGATTTGCCATCAATTTTCAGGATCACATCCTTGGCCATTAAACCCATCTCAGCGGCGGGACTCCCTTCAATGGGGGAAACCACGGTGATTTCTTTGGTCTTTTCGTCCTGGGTAATGGTGATACCTACCCCTGTGAGTTCACCAGAGGTTTCAATTTGCATAGAGCGAAACTGCTCCGGATCCATAAAGCGGGTGTAGGGATCATTGAGCTTCTCGAGCATTTCCCGTGCTGCCTTGTAAGCATCCTCGGGTTTGGTGTAGTTTCGAGAGAGAAATTCCCGCCGCACGGCACGCCAGTCATTGCCATTGAAGGTGGCATCAACGTATTCGCGGTCAATGACCTGCCACACTTCATCCACCAGTTCCTTAGGACTTTGGCGAAAACCTGCTAGGCTACGGGACCAGTGCAGACCCGCACCCGTGACAGCAACTAATGCCGTCATAACCACTGTCGTACTGACAACGAGCGTGCGGTGTGTGATGCCCATATGATTCGTCCTAAATTGTCGATCCTTTAGCCTACGCCCAATCTAGCACAAAGACTTGCCTTGGCCGTTGGCGATCGCAGGCTAAATTTTCCGACGCTCAGCAGGCTCCAAAAGTGCCTAGACCCCCAGTTGCTGGCGAATGCAGTAGTTCACACTTTCATCGAGAACCCGCTGTGCCCGCTGTTGGCGAGGAGATTGCGGTTGACCGCCGTTGGGATCAAGGGTTTGAAAATCAGTGTAGCTCAATCGCTGTTGAATGTAGTTGATGGAGCACTGACAAATGTTACCCATCATTGAACGGGGCACAAGGGGAGCCGATCGGCGGCCACGCTCGATGCAGGTATCCATAAAACTATTCACCGCCACTGGGGGGTAGGGTTGGGAAATGGCCCCTGCTGGCAGCGTCAGGCTAGTGGCTAAGCTGCTACTAATTAGGATTAAAGAGAATAATTTCATAAGTAATAGGCGCTTACACTAAAACATCCTCGTCATACCCTAGGACGCCCTTTTTCATGCAAAAAGTTTCAATCAATAAAGGCGCGATCGTAGGCTGCATTGGAACCCACGAGCATTGAGCCAATCCCCGAATCGGTAAAAATTTCCAGTAATAGGGCGTGGGGCACCCGGCCATCAATAATGTGCGCTGCTTTCACCCCTTGAGCGAGCGATCGCACGCAACAGGTGACTTTCGGAATCATCCCCCCAGAGACAACCCCCTCTTTAATGAGTTGCCGCGCTTCGGCAATATCAAGGCGATAAATGAGAGTACTAGGGTCGCGATAATCCCGTAAAATACCTGCGGTATCCGTCAGTAAAATCAGCTTCTCAGCCCCCAAAGCCGCCGCAATCTCGCCAGCAACAGTATCAGCATTGATGTTGTAGGCTTGCCCAGTATCATCGGCAGCCACACTGGAGATGACGGGAATATACCCCTTCTCCACTAGTGCCGTAATCACGCGGGTATCCACCCCCTGTACTTCACCGACAAAGCCGATGCTATCTTCCCCTTGGGCGCGGGCACGAATCAGGTTGCCATCTTTGCCGCACAGCCCCACTGCTTTACCACCCGCCTGATTGATCAGGGTGACAATTTCCTTGTTGACCCGACCCACCAAGACCATCTCCACCACATCCATCGTTGCGGCATCGGTGACGCGCAGCCCATTTTTGAATTGGGGTTCAATGTTGAGTTTGCCAAGCCAAGTATTGATTTCTGGGCCACCGCCATGAACCACCACAGGGCGAATCCCCACATAGGAGAGAAAGACAATATCGCGAATCACGGAATCCTTGAGCTGTTCTTCCTTCATGGCGGCACCGCCGTATTTGACCACAAAGGTGCGCCCGGCAAAGGCTTGGAGATAGGGCAGGGCTTCACTGAGAACACGAACGCGATCGCTATCGCTGAGCATAGAGTTTTCTTTTGTCCGTCTAAAAACCTAAGCAGGGATCAATGGGGGGCTGAGCAGAGGGGGGATCTTTCTCAGCAGCAACTGCTAAGCGGGCAGCCAACCCTGCCGCAGAATCGCGAATCAGCGACCAAATCAATGGCGCCAGCCACCCCCGCAACATCACTGAGCAAGAAATCTGACTCCCACAGACCGTTGATTCTAAACGATAGGTTACCCGTTCCTCTACCCCCGGCAAGACCAAAATGCGAATACTCAACAGTTTTCCCGGTGATACCCGTTCGACAAAAATCTGAATCGGCCACGGAATCCAACGGGTCATGGCTTGGAAAATAAACCCCGGCTTGGGTACGAGTCCGTAGGGCACATTCGTGCGCAAAATCAAGGGATGCCACGACACATCGGCCAAATTCACCACTTTGCGCCAGATCAAATCCACCGATGCAGAGCTAAGGGCTTGATAGGTGCCTGCCAACGGCCAGCTGTAGGTCATTTGCTGTTTTTTCTTTTGTTGACGACGGCGATCGGCCACAGTCTCGTTACCCTGCTATTCCTGACGATTTGGACACCACGAAAGAATAAATAATCGTCTGAACCCTTGATTGATCCAAGAGCCTTATCTATATTAGAACGGAATTTTCCGAGCAGGAGTTTCGTAACTCTGTGTAACGATTATTTTTCTAAACGCACGGCATACCACTGAAGGTAGCCACCATTGGGTAATTGCAGTTCACAACCCGTTGTCAGGAGGTAGTGGGCACGACTTTCCACATCGGGCAAAGCAAGCAGATCCGGCGTTAGGGCAACCTCGGTTCCTGTTAGATACTCCACCAGCTTGGCCTGTAGCTCCATCGGCGTGAGAAAGACTTCATTGCTGGCACTGGATTCGAGGACAACGTACATTTCTTCAGTGAACATAGCGAATGCGGTTAAGTTGACATTGATTACATTGGAAATTATCCGCGCAGCAACGCTCGGCCTTTACTGGGCTGGCAGTGCAAACATCTGTACAGCATAGACTTCTCCGCGTGCTGTATTCAAAGCAATGCCAAAGCCAAAGCGGGTAAATTCAGGCCGCAGGATATTTTGGCGGTGCCCCTCACTATACATCCAGCCTTTTTGGAAGCGCTCAATCAGCTTATAGTTGAGCACCAAGCCGGGGGTGCCCTTCTGCTCCATGATATTTTCACCGACGCCACCGCGTCCCCCCAAGGCGATAAAGCGATCCATTGGGGATTGCCCATCGGGATTGGTATGGCTAAAGTATTGGCGTTTGAGCATATCTTCGGCGTGGCGTTGTGCTGCCTCTGTGAGTAATTCATCGGCAACAAGGGGCGGCAGTCCATTGAGCTGGCGATCGCGATTCACCAATTGCAGGGCAAAGGCTCGTATTTCCGCAAGGGAGCGTTTTGGCTGAGCAGCAATGACATCCACCTGTGGAGCACCAATTTGCCAATCTTGCCCCCCTTGGCCATTGTTCAAGTAAAAATACTCCTTGGCCGCTGCAAGGGCAATGCCGAGCATTAAGGTGACGTACAAGAAGACCTGTAGGCGTTGTTGATTGAGGTGGCGGCCAGCCATGGCTGCGAAGCTTGTTAATCTATTGTCAGTCTATTGCCAGTGTACGCGAGCAAGTGCGGAATCCCCTACATTTTCTGCCATTGCCCTCAGCTGGTTTTCCACAGTACTGTAAACAATGGCTTGAAGCCTGCTAAGTTTGCAGTCCCTCAATCATGACCTCCAAGTTACTAAAGGATAGCCACCCATGGCAAAATTAGTCGCATTTCATGAAGAGTCCCGGCGATCGCTCGAACGCGGAATTAATGCCCTTGCCGATGCCGTGAAAATTACCCTTGGCCCCAAAGGGCGCAACGTGGTGCTTGAGAAAAAGTATGGCGCACCGCAAATTGTTAACGATGGCGTGACGATCGCCAAGGAAATCGAACTGGAAGATGCCTACGAAAATACTGGTGCCCAACTGATTCGGGAAGTGGCCGCCAAAACCAATGATGTCGTCGGCGATGGCACAACAACAGCGACCCTCCTTGCCCAAGCCCTGATCCGTGAAGGCCTGAAAAACGTGGCTGCCGGTGCTAACCCCATTGCCCTCAAGCGCGGTATGGAAAAAGCGATCAAAACCATTGTCGAGGGCATTGCCGAAGTGGCCAAACCTGTTGAAGGGGACATGATTGCCCAAGTGGCCACCGTCTCTGCCGGTAATGACCCCGAAGTGGGAGCCATGATTGGTGAAGCCATGGCCAAAGTCGGCAAAGATGGCGTGATCACCATTGAAGAATCGAAATCCCTGAATACAGAAATGGAAATTGTTGAGGGGATGCAGTTTGATCGCGGCTACATTTCGCCCTACTTTGTCACCGATCCAGAGCGGATGATTGTTCAACTCAACAATGCCTATCTGCTGTTGACGGACAAAAAAATTACCAGCATCCAAGACCTGATTCCCACCCTAGAAAGAGTGGCTCGCAGTGGTCGTCCCCTCGTGATCATTGCTGAAGATGTAGAAGGCGAAGCCCTCGCCACATTGGTGGTGAATAAACTGCGGGGCGTCCTCAATGTGGTTGCCGTGAAAGCCCCAGCCTTTGGCGAACGGCGCAAAGCGATGCTCCAAGACATTGCCATTCTCACGGGCGGTCAAGTCATTTCTGAGGAAGTGGGACTGACCCTAGATGATGTGGAAATCACCATGCTGGGAGAAGCCGCCTCCGTCACTGTGACCAAAGACACGACCACCCTGGTGTCGGAGAAGGGCAATAAAGCCGATATTGAAAAGCGGGTCGAGCAGCTCAAGAAGCAGTTGGCCGAAACCGACTCCGAATACGACAAAGAAAAGCTGCAAGAGCGCATTGCCAAGCTCGTGGGCGGCGTAGCGGTGATCAAAGTAGGAGCTGCCACCGAAACGGAATTGAAGGATCGCAAACTCCGCCTCGAAGATGCCCTCAATGCCACCAAAGCGGCAGTGGCTGAAGGGATTGTGCCCGGCGGTGGTGTGACCTTGCTTCACTTGGCCAGTCGCATTGATGCCCTGCTGCCTAGCCTCAGTCCCGAGGAACAAACAGGGGCACGCATTGTTGCCAGTGCCTTGGCAGCGCCAGTGGCTCAAATTGCTGACAATGCTGGTGTCGAAGGAGCCGTAGTCGTCGAGAATGTCCGTGCCGGTGACTTTAACTATGGCTTTAATGCTGCAACGGGCACCTATGAAGATCTCGTGAGTGCGGGCATTATTGACCCTGCCAAAGTCGTACGCTCTGCCCTGCAAAATGCTGGTTCGATCGCCGGCATGGTACTGACGACAGAAGCCCTTGTGGTCGAAAAACCGGAACCGAAACCGGCAGCTCCTGCGGATGGCGGTATGGGGGGCATGGGCGGCATGATGTAGGCTTACTGCCCCAATAGTTTGCTAGGTTCTCTCCTCTCTAACTGGGGGGAGAGTTTTTTATTGGTGGCTAAAATTGCAGGGCATTCTGTGTCACTTGGGCGATCGCCTGATCGGTGGCCTTGGGCAAATGGTAGTACTTACCCCCCGCTTGCCGTGCCAATTCTTTGCCCATACCCGTGGAAACAAACTTATTCTCGGTGTCAATCACCAAGAGCTTCAGACCCAAGGCTTGAATTTTAGCGGCAATTTCCAGTACTTCCGCTTTGACATCGGGCTTGGTCTCCGGCGGAATGGTTTCGCCAAGGGAACGGCTCAGGGGGATATTGCCTCGACCATCGGTAATGGCCACAATCATCACTTGACCAATTTCACCGCTTTGTTTGGCATTCAAACCCACTCGCACCGCTTGGGTCAGACCGTGGGCAAGGGGAGAGCCACCCCCACAGGGCAGGGTTTCAAGGCGTCGCCGTGCCGCTTCAATGGATCGGGTGGGGGGTAGGAGCACCTCTGCTTGCTCGCCACGAAAGGGAATCAGCGCCACCATATCGCGGTTTTGATAGGCTTGGGTCAATAGGCGTAAAACAGCGCCCTTGGCAGAATTCATGCGGTTCAGTGCCATTGAGCCAGAGGCATCCACGACAAAAATAATCAAGGCACCCGCTTTGCGTACCAAACGTTTAATTCGCAGATCACTGTTTTCAACAATGACGCGGCGTTGGGGTTGGCGTAGGCGACGGGATTTTTGGTAGGGAGCGGCGCTGCGCAGGGTGGCATCCACAGCAATTCGACCCCCTCGGCCACGGGGCAAAATGGGGCGGATATAGCGACCGCGATCTTGGGAATAAATGAGGCTACGGCTCCCCGATTTCCCTTGGCGCTGGGTCAGTTGGGCAAAGTAGAGCACCGACTCATCCAAGACTGTGCCATCGGCCTCAAAGACAAATTCCTCAGGAATGGGTGGCGTTTCCTGCTGCTCTTCCGGTGGTGTCTCTGGTTCATCGGGTTCTTCTTCGGGGTCAGACTGCTCATTCTCCGGCGGGGGCGGCGGTGGTGGTGGGGGCGGTTGATCCGGCGGCGGTTCCAGTTGCGTGGCTCGCGACACAATCACCAGTTCAACAGCGCGGCGTAGATCTTCGGCATTCACTTCACTACGGCCATTCAGGGCAGCATGGGCTTTGGCCACCCGCACCGCAAAGAGTTCTGCTCGATGGCCTTGAACACCGCCCCGTAGGGCTTCGGTGACCAGATAGGCAATTTGCTGCCGTTGAATTTTCACTTCCTTGAGCCATTCCCGCGCCAGAATAATTTGGGTGCGCAGATCCTCTAGCTCAGCATCGTACTGCTGCAAAAAGGCTTGGGGCGAATCAGCAAATTGGGTGGCATGATCCACCGCTGCAACCCGCTCATCTAAGCCCAGAACCGTATCCGCCGATAGGGCGATCGCAAACCGATCCAGCAGATGGGGTGGTACTTCTCCCTCATCGGGATTAAAGGTGGCAATCAACAGGGGACGACAGGGGTGATCCAGACTAATCCCCTCCCGTTCAATTTGGTTGCGCCCAGCACTCAGCACGGCCATCAGGACATTGGCTAGCTGCTCATCCAAGAGATTGATTTCATCCACATAGAGCACGCCGCGGTGGGCTGCCGCCAATAGGCCGGGCTGAAAGACCGCTTCGCCCCGCTGCACCGATTGACTCACATCCACGGCTCCCAAGAGGCGATCTTCGGTGACCCCTAGGGGAATTTGCACAAAGGGGGCTGGAATCACTTTGGTGGTCAAAGCGACATCGGGATGACTTTGGCGCCAAGCCTGCAAGCGGCTATCCCAGTCTTGAGGACGTTCGGGATCGGGGTTGGCAATGATCGGTACTGGGATCTCCCCTTGATCAATGACTTCAATGGGGGGCAATAGGGCATGAATACCCCGCGCAAGGACGGATTTGGCAGTCCCCCGCCGCCCCGCAATGATCACCCCCCCCAAACCGGGATCAACGGCGGCCAACAGCAGCGCCAATTTAATAGCCTCTTGACCAATGATGGCGGTGATGGGAAAGGGGGCGATCGCGAGCGTCATTGCATCCCTGTTGAAGGTAAACAGCAGTCGTCATCATCTATCTTACCGAGGGTGGAAACCCTTTCCCGCCTCCTTGGCTAGACTGGAGTTAGAAACCCATGGAGAACTCTCTTAATGAAATACTTTGGGCAGACAGTTGCTGCTGTAACCTTGTTAATCCTGACACCTCTGTCGGCACTGGCACGCCCCCTCTCCTGTCGCTCCTATGAAAGTACCTTTGTGGCCACGGAGACCCGTAGCTATTGGGTGAATATCTGTGGGGGCGATCGCCCCGCCTACTATATGGCACGACACAAGCAGGATCCGCGCCTATCAATTCGGCTGCCCCTGCGGGATTGGAGTCCTCAAGGGTACTATTTTGAAGCCGTCAATGGTGAGTACACGTATCTATTGACCAAAACACCCCGCGGGATGTTCTTGACCGTGAATCGTGGTACCCATGAGCTGCTGCGGGAACCTGTTTTGGAGCCGTGGTAAGCAAAGGAGCCAAATTGGTTAAAATGAGTTCTTGTTAGCTGAGGCCGCCCTATGGCAGAAGAGATTTTCAATACTGCGGTAATTACGTTTACGCTGGTTCTAGTTGGGTTAGGCGCAGGGTACCTGCTGTTGCGTTTGACCCCAGACGATTAAGCAACCCAATGCCCCTAGCCGGCAAAGAGCACCAGCCACAGGGGCAAGAAAAGAATTAAGGCAAAAAGACTAGTCAAAATTAAGCTGGCGGCAAAGGCGCGGTCTAAGTGATAAACATCCGCCAAGATCAGCGTCATAAAAGCGGGGGGCATGCCTGCTTGCAGCACCATTCCGAGGCGCGGCAGCCCGGTGACCCCAATCAGAGTTAACCCTACCCCCAGCAGCAGCGGCACCAGTAGCATCTTAATCGCCAGACAGGGAATGATGCGTTCCCAGCGGAGTTTGAGGGGAGCCTCACCGAGGCAAATACCCATGTAGATCAATCCAACAATCACCATTAACCATGCCAAGGTTAAGAGTCCCTGTTGAGCGATCGTCGGTAGAGGGTACTGTCGCAACAGCAGCCCCAAGCCCACACACCAGAGGGTTGGATTGCGGCCAATGTGCCACAGCAGTTTTGCGATGGAAATGGCGCGATCGCCAAAACTCGCCGCCACGCCAATGCCAGCACTATAGGAAATGAGGAGCGTCCCCATCAGATCAAAAAACAACGCCCAACTGAAGTGCTCTTGCCCCAGCAGTCGCCAAGTAATGGGAAAGCCAATAAAACCCGTGTTGCCCACCATGGTCGCCAAGAGAAAGCTGCCCTGCTCCTGCCGCGTGTGAGCGGGATATTGCTGCAACCACAGCCACGCCAAGCTGACGCCGATCCCCATTCCTAGCCACGCCAATAGCGGAGCCAACGTACTGTGACCCGTAATCGGGGTGGTGACAATAAAACTAAATGCCGTTAGGGGCGTCCCCACCCAGAACAACCCTTGCGCCAGCCAAGCCCCCGTCGTTGGTGGCAAAAAACGGCTACTGCCATAGCCAATGCCCATGCACAGAAAGATTAATCCGTAGAGTTCAGCGAGGGTCGGCAGTAGGGTAAGGAGAATTTTCACGGGAAAAGCATACGCCTTGGGACAGGAATTCTGGCTTGACTTTGGCCAAAAAGACCAGCAGTGAAGCCGTGACCACTCCCTCCAACATAGCAAGGGGCAAATGGGCAATCCCAATCGCAGCGATCGCTAGCCATTCCCGCTGTTGATCCAAGGGTGCTGGCAGGCTCAGGAGAATCACTGCGCCAAATAAGAGAACAGCCAACAGCACAGCCCCCGCCCCAAGGATAAACCCGAGGAGCGATCGCCCCTTTGACGGACAGCGATGCCACAGCCCCCGAAAAACAGCAGCGGCAAGGAGCGCTGGAATTCCCATGATCAGCGCATTGAGACCCAAGGTCGTCAGCCCGCCATGACCAAACATCACCGCCTGTAGAAATAATCCCACCACCACGGCTATCATTGCCCCTTCCCCCAAAAGAATCCCCAGACTGCCAAGGAACATGAGATGGACACTGGCGGGGGGCAGCGGGATATAAACCGCAGAGGCGGTAAAAAAGGCAGCGGATAATAGAGCCAAACGAGGGACGATCGCTAGCGGATCTACCGTTGCCCGCTGCAAACGGCGGCAAGACCACCACAGGAGACCACCGCTACCGGCATAACCCAGTCCACACCACAGGGGCGGCACTAAACCATCGGGGATGTGCATGACTACGACTCCACTGGCAGCCGCCGCCGCGACCAAGCAAAACAAGCCGTGCCAATGGCACCCCAGAGCACTGCCAAGATCATGACCGTGATTTGTGCGGGAGTGTATTGACTCAGGGAAACCGTTCTTGGCGGTTCGGGAACGGCGGTAAGAGCAACTTCAGCCGTTGCTTGGGCATGGGTCGCTACCGGAATCGTGAGTAGGCCGCCATGTCCCCCTTGGCGTACCTGCACCTGCCACTGACCGCGGCGATCGGGGACAAACTGAAATTCCCCTTGGGCATTGGTGGTACCACTGATGACGGCCTGTTGGGGGCGATCGGGGGCAAAGACTTGTACTGTGGCCCCAGCCATTGGTTGACCACTCTCGTATTGCGCCGTAACACGAATGACCTGCTGTGGCTGGTAGCGCAACTCAACCCCATGGGCAAGGGCTTGGGGAACTATCAGTCCTAAGGTAGCCACACTCGCTAAAACAGTTTTCATGAGGAAACCTCCCGACAGTGACCTTCGCCGACATGACCCAAACTCCGCAAAGCTGTCAGCAGTGTTTGAAATTCTTGGGGGCTGAGTTTTTGCTGTAATCCTGTCCAGTCAACCGTGACTCTCTCAGGGGTAGCGATCGCGGCAAAGGGGTCAAAGCCCAACGCGTCTCGATTGATCTCGGCGGTTGCCGGTTCAGCCCCATCACCGAAAAGATGATCAAAGTGGAGCGTAATCTCTAGCTCAGCGGAACTGTTCGCTGTGACTATTCCCTTGCGTTCATCGCCAATGTAGTCACCACAAACAAAGGCCAAGGGCTGATCCAACGTAATGTCAAAGGGCACCTTGAGATCGCGCCGCTGCGCCGTGCCCACCAGTTGTAAACTGGGTGCGAGGGTCTGCCACTGCAGGGCATTGAAGTGACCCACCGCCGCCGCAGCACTGCCTACAAGGGGACGCTGATCACTCACCAAATCCACCGTCATAGGATCGCTAAACACAACCGTCACTTCACTTGCGGGGCGATCGCCCGCCTCAGGATCGAAGGGAGGATGGGTTTGGTAGGCAGTCACCGTGCCCAACGTCAAATAGACATGGTCAAACTCGAGCTTCCAGCCATCTTTGCTTGTCCATCCCGTTTGCAAGCGCTCTTCACCATTGGCATAGAGTAGGAGAGTGCCCTTTTGCGAGGCGGGCGCACAACTCGCCAGTAGCGCTGTACTTAAAATCGTGACTATCCCTAAACGTTGGTACAGATTCATTCCTTTGATCACGTCGAAAAAAGCCCCAGAAAGAGCACCCCTGTAGCCAGTGGCAAAAGCAACAAAGAGACTTTTCCTACCTTAGAAGGTGTAGCATCGGTTCTACAATCCACAGGAGGGGGATGGCCTAGCGGTATAGTGTCTTTACAGAGCGTGATGGAGCGAAAAATGAAACGGGTTTGGGGCTGGTTAGGACTTGTCCTCCTGCTGTGGGGACTGTGGACAGCGCCGAGTTGGGCGGGGTTACAAGACGATCGCTACGATGGGAATATCTTTGCCCTCTACGCCGGCAATGGCTCTTTGGTACCGCCGAAAGTCACCCTAGAGAAATCGCGTCAGAGCGATCGCGCCACATTGCTGCTGTTTTATGTGAACGATAGCCGCGACTGCAAGCAGTTTGCCTCAACCATCTCCCAATTGCAGGGGTACTATGGTCGCGTCACCGATTTCATCGCCATTGATGTCGATGCCCTACCCTTTGGGGCGCAGTTCTCCGCCAATGAAGCGGGCTACTACTACAAAGGCCGGGTGCCGCAAACCCTGATTTTCGATCGCCAAGGCCAATTGCGGCAGGAATTTATCGGTGTGGTGCCCTTTGAAACCCTCGATGACACGTTTCGGGAAGTGTTTGATTTGCTGCCGCGATCGCAATCTCTGGAACTGCGGCCGCGCCCTGTGAATGAAATCAATGTGGAACTGGTGCCCCCGACACCTGTCAAAGGGAAGAAGCTGGCCAACGAAACGGTAGAGTAATAGTGAGCTTTGCAACGAGGTACAAGATAGCGAGGTACAAGATGGAGTTACCCACCCTACAGGAACGTCTAGCAGTTGTTTTGGCGAAACGGGAGAGCCTTAAAAAGCTCTTGGAACTCCCCGGTCATGGCACCCTTACCATTGACATTGAATCCGCCCTCGCCGAACTCGATGAATTGATTAGCGACTTCAAGCGCACGTTTCCAGACCTCGACATTCCTGCCTAGGAGGTTCACGATGGTGGAGATTACCAGTCGTTGGGTCAAGGTGGTCAATGGCGATCTGCTGATTGATGCCTACTTAGCCGAGCCTGTTGCCCCCGGCCGCTATCCGGCAGTGATTGTCTTTCAGGAAATTTTTGGCGTCAATGCCCATATCCGCGATGTGACCGAACGTATTGCCCGCGAAGGCTATGTGGCGATCGCCCCCGCCATTTACCAACGCTTTGCCCCCGGCTTTGAAACGGGCTACACCGCCGCTGATATTGATTTGGGGCGGCAGTACAAAAACCAAACCAAAGCCGCGGAACTCCTTAGTGACACCCAAGCCACCATTGCCTATCTGCGCGGCCTTGAAAATGTGGATGGGGATGCCATTGGTACGATTGGCTTTTGCTTTGGCGGTCATGTGGCCTATCTGGTGGCTCAGTTACCGGACATTAAAGCCACGGCCTCATTCTATGGCGCCGGGATGACAACCATGACCCCCGGCGGTGGCCTACCCACCATTGAAATCACACCGAAAATTCGCGGCACGCTCTATGCCTTCTTTGGCGATCGCGACCAAAGTATTCCCATGGAACAGGTGAAGCAAATTGAAACGGCGCTGCGCCACCACGGCATTCGCCACCACATCTTCATCTATCCAGCGGATCATGGCTTCTTCTGCGATCAACGGGATAGCTACGATGCAGCAGCAGCACGGGATGCGTGGGAACAAGTCAAAGAACTCTTCAACACCGTCCTACGGCAGCAACAGTAATCCTATCTTTACAGAACCTTTACTTTGACGCAGCTGCAGCGGAATGGGTTCAATACAAAGGGCTATAGTAAAAGTAGATTGCGTGTTCCCCATCGCCTAAACAATGCCAAAGGCAGTTGCCAAGCTTTAATATTCTTTTAAGTCATCTTCTTTATCCCCGCTGTTGCTGTCTATGACTACTCCTACCCACAAAGTCCTGCTGAAGCAGGGATCCCTTGTTCTCAAGCAGTGCAAAAAAGCCCTTCTTGAACGAGATATGGCTGTCCTTCAGCAGCAGGCACGCATTTTACAAGTTGCAGCAGTGGCATCCCGGCAAACGCTGATTGAGGCAGAAGCGCGGCTCTTGGAGCAGGCAGCCCAGCAAAATCAACCCCGGCGAGCAGCGGAAATTCTGATGAAAATCAAAGAATGCTTGGTTGCCCTAGCGGGGGATCAGCGTGACTTTGACAGCCTGCCAGGCGTGGCAGCAGAGACTGAGGCACCCGCGAAAAAGCCCCCCTTTATCCAGCGTCCCCATGATGACAGCTACACGAAACGCTTGGGGAACTATCTGGTTGAAGCAGAATTGGTGACACCCGCACAAATTGAGGTTGCCTTAGCCGATCAGCGAGCCACAGGGGCAAGACTCGGCGATATTTTGGTAGCACGGGGATGGCTGCGCAAGGGCACCATTGAGTTCATTATGGAGCGCGTGGTCTTACCCGATCGCCGTCGTCAGGAGGCAGAAACTCCCTCTTCGCCATCAACCTCTGCCGCAGCTCAATCGCCCCGCACACCCCCCGCCCCTGGTACGTCAGTGAATGACCGGGCAACCTTCATTGATACCAGCCACTTAAATTCTCTGTAGGTTTGGTGGCAGTGGCGATCGCGTATTCTCCGAAGGTTTTGGAACGGGGCGATCGCGCCCTGCGCTGTAGTCCCTTTTTGCCCCTCTTGTTTCAGACAATGCAGCAGCGGAGTGTGGCACTCCTAGAAATTGCGGGCGAAGCGGGTCTTCAATCGGGATTCACGCGATCGCCCTTGCCTGTGCTCCTAGCAGAAGCAGAGTTGGACTGGTTGATCCGCGTCGGTTTACTGCGCCGCGAAGTGGATGGCCAAGGCCTCACCGATCGCTATCGCCTCACTCCCTTGGGGCAACAGTTGATTCAACGTTATAGCCAACCCACATGGGGGGCCTCGTGGGGCGATCGCTGGCGCAATCAACTCAGCCGCTGGTGGAGAATGTAACGGTTCTGTAACGACCTGTAACGCATCGGTGATTTTCGCTACCATGCTTTATGAGTGCCGTTAGCAAGAGCGAGACGCAGCTTTTTATGGTTAATACCGTCGCCAAACCAGAGTTTGAAGAACTGCGGCCGGGCATCAAAGCCCCCGCCAAGGAAACCATCCTCACGCCCCGCTTCTACACCACTGACTTTGAAGCGATGGCCAATATGGACATTACTGAAAACAAAGCAGAACTTCAGGCCATCCTTGAGGAATTCCGCTGCGACTACAACCGCCACCACTTTGTGCGGGATGCAGAATTTGAACAGTCTTGGGATCACATTGATGGCGAAACCCGCCAGTTATTTATTGAATTTTTGGAGCGCTCCTGCACAGCGGAATTTTCTGGCTTTCTCCTCTACAAAGAACTCAGCCGCAAGCTCAAGGATCGCAACCCCCTATTGGCGGAATGCTTTGCCCTCATGTCTCGCGATGAAGCCCGCCACGCTGGCTTCTTGAATAAAGCGATGGCCGACTTTAACCTATCGCTGGATCTCGGCTTTTTGACGCAGCACCGCAGCTACACCTACTTTGAACCAGAATTCATCTTCTACGCCACCTACCTCTCCGAGAAAATTGGTTACTGGCGCTACATTACGATCTATCGCCATCTGGAGAAGCACCCCGAACATCGCATCTACCCCATCTTCCGCTTCTTTGAGAACTGGTGCCAAGATGAAAACCGCCACGGTGACTTCTTTGACGCCGTGATGCGGGCTCAACCGCAAATGCTGGATCGGCCGCGCACCTTCTGGCAAAAGATTAAGGAAATTCCCCTGTCCCTCTCTGGTAAGAAATGGGCACGCTACTTCATGGTCTGCTGGCTGCCACCAAAACTGTGGTGCCGCTTCTTCCTGCTCTCGGTCTTTGCCACAATGTACCTCAACGATTTGCAACGGGCGAAGTTCTATGCTGCGATTGGCCTAGATGCCCGCGAGTATGATCGTGAGGTGATTGCCAAAACCAATGAAACCGCAGGCCGTGTTTTTCCGGTGATTCTCGATGTCGATCATCCAGAATTTTATCAGCGGTTAGAGCGGTGTGTCGAAAACAATGCCAAGCTGACAGAAATTAGCAAGCAAAATGGCGGTTTTCTGAAGAAACTTCCCCTCTATCTCTCGAATGTGTGGCAAATGATCAAGTTGTTCTTGATCCCGGCCAAGGCACCCACGACGGCGGCGGTGCGTTAATTTCCTCTGTGGCTTAAAAATATACTGATCTCCATGGGTTGCGTCTGCGGACGTAACCTTTTTTTCACTTTTCCTACAATTGATGTCCGTATTATTACGGAGTGTTGCGGGAGTATGAAAAGAATCTAAAAGCACTTTTGACCACTGGGGATCGCTAAAACCTGCTTCCTAAGCCTCTTTGACCCTGTGATCGCTGCAAAAGTCGCTGAGGGCAATTTCATAGGATGGAAGGTAGAGAGCCTAAAGATTTTACTTCGGAGTTGATCCCCGCGATGGACAGCCCAATTCTCACTCCCACAACTTGCCGCTTTTGCCGCTTCTATTATTCCGAAGGGCGGCGTGGTGGTACCTGTGAAAAACTGAATGTGCCGGTGCGGGGGTTTTGGCGGGCCTGTCCCTTGGCGGCAGCCATCCCTAGCCGTGAACATCAGCCAGCGATCGCGACAAGCCCATCAACCACTGCTAGGGCGGTGAGTGCGTCCGTATTTTTCTTTGAGGATGATCCCGAAGCCATTGAGTGACCTCAGCAAGGGTGGGTTGACCAGCGATCGCCCCCCGTTTTGTCGTCACGAGCGCCCCCACCACCGTGGCAAATTCTAAACAAGCAGCCTGCCATTGGGGGTCACGGTAGGTTTCCGGGCTGCCCTGTAATAATTGGGCAATCCAACCCGCAACAAAGCCATCGCCGGCACCAGTGGTATCCACAACGGGCATGGTAGGGGGGTGTAATTCCCCTTGATTTCCGTGCCACCAGTAGTGAATAGTTTGATCCCCGTCAGTAATGACCACAGCATGGTCAGGTGCCGTCCCCCAAAGGGCACGATAGACAATTTGGGGATCACTGTCAGAGAAAAATAATTCCGCCTCTTCCTTGGCCAGTTTCAGGAAATGCGCCTGTGCTAAAAAAGGACGAAGGCGTTCAGGAGCAGCACTCGCATCCCGCCAGAAGATTGGTCGCCAGTTGGCATCAATGAGAATAAAGGCACCGTTGTACCGCAGTTGCTGGACTAGATGTTCAAGGGTGGTGGCGGTGGGTTCACTGGCGAGTCCGAGGGTGCCGGTGACGAAAAATCGTGCCCCAGCTAGGAACGATGGCGAGACTTGCTGGCCATAGAACTGCATATCGGCAAAGACAGAAGTTCCCCCTGGCGCAAATCCCACAAACTGGCGATCGCCCCCCACCAATTGAACGCGCACTTGCCGCGTCGGCACCCCAGCGACCCGCTCGACCGCTTCGATATTGACGCCCAAAGCGGCTAATTCGGCACAGGCTTGCTCCCCTAAGGCATCGTCGCCCACAGCCCCCAAAAAGGCCGCACTCACCCCCAACTTCACCAAACCACAGGCCACATTGGCCGGGGCACCCCCCAGAAAACACTGCGGGGGATCAGGGGGCACTTCTAAACAGTCAAAGAGGACTTCGCCAGCACAGAGGACAGTGGGTTGGGACATCGCTAATGATTCGCTATAGGGCAATTTAGTTTTTTCTATTGATCCCTAGCCTAGCGATCGCTAGGGGAGTGTGTCAAAATGGTAGCAATTCCAAGATCGAGGGACACTGCAACCGTGTTTGTTCTCAGTGGTTACGAGTATTTTCTTGGCTTTTTGATTATCTGTGGTCTGGTACCCGTACTGGCTTTAGCTGCCTCTGCGCTATTGCGTCCCAAATCCGGGCGGATGATCCGCTTGACGACCTACGAATCGGGGATGGAACCCATTGGTGGCGCGTGGATTCAGTTCAATGTGCGCTACTACATGTTTGCCCTCGTCTTTGTCATTTTTGATGTGGAGACGGTCTTTTTATATCCTTGGGCGGTGGCTTTCCATCAGTTGGGCTTACTGGCCTTTATTGAAGCCTTGATTTTCATTGCCATTCTGGTCGTGGCTCTAGTTTATGCGTGGCGCAAACGTGCCCTCGAATGGTCTTGAGTGAGTTGATTGCCTTTAGGTTGGAGTAGCGAACATGAGTGACACCCCCGAAGCCCCCATTGTTGAAGCTGGCCCTGTATGCCGCCTTCTCCAGTCTAAAAGCCTGAGTGTGGAATCCCTCGGTACCGATGCCTCTGGTGTAGAAATCATCAAAGTGGATCGCGATCGCCTGCTGGCGGTGTGCCAAGCCCTCTATGCCGATGGCTTTAACTATTTGCAGTGCCAAGCCGCCTATGATTCGGGTCCCGGCCAAGACTTGGTGAGCACGTACCACCTGATCAAGCTCAGTGATAATGCCGATCGCCCCCCAGAGGTGCGGATTAAAGTGTTTGTCCCCCGTGAGGATCCCCGTGTCCCCTCGGTGTATTGGATTTGGAAAACCGCCGACTGGCAAGAGCGGGAATCCTACGATATGTTTGGCATTGTCTATGAGGGGCACCCCAATTTGAAGCGCATCCTTATGCCCGAGGATTGGCTGGGCTGGCCGCTGCGCAAAGACTACATCACCCCTGACTTCTACGAGTTGCAGGAAGCCTACTAAGCTCCCTTGATTCCCGCTGATGCTGCCTATTGGTACAGTTGGTCACAGGTACCCGGCCTTGGCCCGGTGTTACTCAAACGCCTCTGGCAGCACTTTGGGGATTTGAAAACTGCTTGGGAAGCGTCCGTAGAAACCTTAGGAAAAGTAGAGGGGATTGGTGCCAAACTCCAAGGGGCGATCGCCCACTATCGTCAGCAGTGCCAACCCCTAGCTCTCTACGAGCACCACTGCCAGCAAAATCCCCACCATTGGGTGCTGAGTGACCCTCGCTATCCACCACTGCTGCGCGAAATTCCCGATCCGCCGCCCTTGCTCTACTATGGCGGGACTCGCATTTTAGAAATTCTCAGTCAACCCACACCAACTGTTGCCATTGTCGGCACCCGTGATCCTTCAGAATATGCCCAGCGTTGGGCGCACAAGCTGGGGTATGCCCTTGCCCAAGCTGGGTTTATTGTTGTTTCCGGCATGGCCGCAGGCATTGATGGCGCGGCGCATCGCGGCTCTTTAGAAGCTGGAGGTGCCACACTGGCCGTTTTAGCTACGGGTGTGGATATGATCTACCCACCGGAAAATCGTTCGCTTTATTACCAGATTCGTGAACGGGGGGGATTCTTGAGCGAGTATCCTAGGGGTGTGGGTGCCGATCGCCCCCAATTTCCGCGTCGCAACCGCATCATTGCTGGTCTGTGCCGTGCGGTGATTATTGCAGAGGCTCCCTACAAATCCGGTGCCCTGATCACTGCTCGCTATGCTGCCGAGTATGGTCGTGATGTCTATGTGCTGCCGGGGCATCTCGATAACCACCGTGCCAAGGGTGCCCTGAGTCTGGTGAATCAAGGGGCACAGATTATCTTGGGAGAAGAAGCTCTCCTCGAACAATTGGGGCATACACCCCCCCTCGATCCAACCCCCTTCTCAGCCCCACCCCCAACGCTATCGCCCCCCCAGCAACAAATTCTCGAGGCGATTCAACAACTGAGCCAAGGCAGCAATAGTGTTGCCTTTGATGACATTGTGCAGCGCGTACCCTTGGAAACAGGGGTGGTGATGGCAGAACTGATGCACTTGGAGCTAACGGGTTGGGTCGAGCAGCAGCCGGGGAATCGCTATCGCAAAACTAGCCGTTAAAGTTTCATCAATAAATCTTGGAGGGTAAAATGCCAAACTCCCAGAACCTACAACATCCCCGCGAAGCCCAAGATCGGTTAGTCCTCGAGCGCCTGCGACAAGAGGGCATCAGTGATTACAACTTGGCGGAATTGGGGCGATTGCTGATTCGCTATGATGGCTTCCCCGGTGCCGAAACCAATAAGAAGTTAATGGCAGAGCTGCTAGAAAAATGGCAACTCACGGAGGAAGAACTGTTTGAGCGTACCCGTGCCATTCACGCTCGCGGCGGCGTTTACAAGCTGGGCAGCGATAAGCGGGAGGACTGGACTTAGATGTCTTTGCCGTAGAGGCGCTCAAGGGTACGAAAGTCCTTTTCCGCTTCTTGCCAAAGGAGTCGGTTATCCGGATCGGCTTTCAGCGCGCGATGCAGGTATTCCCGTGCCGCTTGGGGCTGGCGATCGCGAATGAGTTGCCTCGCCCAGCACTGATAGGTGACGGCTTGCCACTGGCGTACTTCGGCATCTTGAGGCAGCCGACTGGCCAACCCTTCCACAAGGGATATGGCACGTTGATAGCAGCGATATTTGAGAAATTCCTGAAGTTGGCGATAGCTAGCGTGCTTCAGTTCAATCTCAAAGGCAGAGAGAGGCGGCGGTGGCTGCGGTGGGCGAGATTGGGGTTCTGATTTAACAGGGGTAGGCCGAAAGGTGGGCAGTCCTCGTACTAATTTTTCATAGGCCTGTTGGAGGAGAATAAACTTCTCATGGGCAGTGCGATCGCCAGGGTTGACATCGGGATGATAGCGTCGTGCTAGCCGTCGGTAGGCGGATTTCACTTGAGCTAAGGACGCCCCTTGTGGCAACTCCAGAATGCGATAGCACTCTTCTAAATTCATTCTGCAGGGCACAACATGACGTCTGCTTTGCATTGTCGGATGTTCACTTCGGTTCTGCAACCAATGTCCTACGCTGGAATCAAGTGAAACATGCGGAGTAGCCCCAGCGTGGAGTCGGCGCACATTTTAGGGACACGGATTGATGTCACCACCTACAGCCAAGCCTGTGATCTTATAGCTGAATGGATTAATCAAGGTAAGGGGGGCTATGTGGTGGCGACCAATGTCCATGTGGTCATGACAGGGGTGTGGCGATCGCCCTTTCAACGGGTGGTGAATGGTGCCCAACTGGTGACCTCTGACGGCATGCCCTTGGTGTGGGGCTTACAGCTGTTGGGCTTTCCGCAAGCAGAGCGGGTCTATGGTCCTGATTTGATGCTGGCGTTGTGCGATCGCGCCCAAGAGGAAGGCTGGCGTATTTTCCTCTATGGCAGTGAACCCCTCGTGTTAGAGCGGCTGCAACGAAATCTGCGAGAGCGCTTTCCCAAGATGCAGTTAGTGGGTGCCTACGCGCCTCCCTTTCGTCCCTTGACCCCTGAGGAGGAGGCCAGCGATCGCCAGCGCATTCTTGATAGCGGTGCTGATCTGGTTTTTGTCAGCCTTGGCTGTCCCAAGCAAGAGGAGTGGATGGCTCGCCAAAGCCCTTTTCTGCCCATTGTCTTGGTGGGTGTGGGAGCAGCCTTTAATTTTCACAGTGGCGTTGTAGCGCAAGCGCCTCGCTGGATGATGGCGATCGGTCTGGAGTGGCTCTTTCGACTCCTGCAAGAACCCCGCCGCCTCTGGCAACGCTATCTGATAAACAACCCCGCATTTGTTGTGCTTTTTGCCGCTCAACTCCTGCGTCACTGGCTAGGCCGACGGCAAGCCAAGAGACTGTCCTAGGGTTTGCAGGGGAGAGCGTCCCACCTGTTGCTGTGCCCACCGCAGGCTTTGCTGCAATCGAGTCACCAAGGGCAGAGATTTTGCTTGGGGAGCGGTCTCAAAGTAATGGATCAAACTCAAGCCGCTCAAGCGCAACACATAGGCTGCCGTTGCCCCCTGTAAACAGCTCCCTGCCAAATAGGTGAGGGAATTGCCCTTGAGCCACTGTCCTAGGGATTGCGTACCCAGTTCCACAGCCCCCAACTGCACCATTAGCCGCAATAGCTCCTTGGCAAGGGGTTCAGCATCCGCCAAGCGAAAGGAGCGTTGGTAGATTTGACCGAGATCCCACGTGAGGCGCACCAATAGCCCCCCGGCCATGACGAGATCCAGAAGCGGAAGAGGATTCACTGCCGTTGCCGCTGCTGCCAGCCATTGGTAGCGTTCAATGATCGGGGTGGCTCGTTCTTGGCGATACTGGTTGAGGGCGGATTGCGCCTGTTGATGGAGTTGTTGGGCACGGCGATAGGTGCCGGCTAAGACCAGATTCGCTCGCTCTTGGGTGAGACAGTGCAGCACTGCGGAGGTGAGTTCTTGGGGATTGTGGGGTGTAAAGGGAATGAGTTGATCTTGTCCAATCTGGAGTTGTTGCAGTTGCTGCTGTAAATGCACTGCCACGCGATTGCAAAGCGCGCCCTTCGGGCGATCGCGCTCCTGCACCATTTCTGGATACCAGACCACAAGAACGTGATAATGGCTTGCTTGCAATACCCGCAGCATCTCAAACTCACTGGCGGTAAGGGCACCCGTTACGGTCAAAAGCACTAAGTCTGCTTGGGGCACCGTTGCCAATGTTTGCTGCTGAAACGTACAGCTATCGAGGGGTAGGGTAGCGACGGCATCGTACACCCGATTGAGAGCATAGGCCGATTGCCCGAGAACACAGACCTCAACCGTTGGGCTATCTAACCGCTGTTGGAGTTGGCTGTGGGCTGATTGTAGGGAGGCTTGGCGCTCTATCGGAAGTTCCTGCAAAAGGCTCCGCGTGTCTGCCAGTTGCTTTTCCAGTAATTGAGGATGCAGGGAAGGTTGAGGGGGAGCCACGTTTGGCGCAGCGGGCGATCGCCGCCAGTACCAATAGCCCAACCCTAGACCAAGAATCAGCAGCCATCCCCACGGATGGTCATTCACCCAGCCACTCAACAACAAAAGAATAATGGCGGCAGCAACAGCCATGTCCTTGTACCCCAAGCAAATCCTTTGTTTGTTAGCTTACCTTGACTGGTGAGCAGCACTCAAATTCCCAAGGCTCGAGGAAATGCAGCCTGAATTTTCTGTCCGCCTATGAAAGTTTCCCCACCTGCTGCGCGAGGATATGGGGGACATGTTCAAACGGAATCCTATTAAATCTGTTGCATAATCACGCGATCGCCACAGGAATTTAGACAGGGCGCGGCCTTCGATGGGTGGCTCTTGTCAATTCAGGAACGGAGGGGACTATGTTAGCAATCCTCCGATGCGCTTCACCCCTTGTGACTGCTAGGATGGGAGTTACGCTCAAATTTTCAATTTTTCAATAAGGATTTCTGACGCCAATGGATGTTATCCCCGCCATTGATTTACTTGACGGCAAATGTGTGCGCCTAGTGCAAGGGGACTATGGTAAGGTCAAGGTTTTTCATGATGATCCTCTAAAAGTTGCCCTCTACTGGCAGCGGTTGGGTGCTCCCCGCTTGCATGTCGTTGACCTAGATGCAGCCAAAACGGGCGAACCGCGAAATTATGATCTGATTGCCAAGATCGTCGCCTCCCTTGAAATTCCTGTGCAGGTGGGGGGTGGCTTGCGATCGCGCCAAGCAGTGGCTGATCTCTTTCTCCAAGGCGTCAATCGTGCCATTTTGGGTACCGTGGCTCTTGAGGATCCAGAGCTAGTGGCCAGTTTGGCCACAGAATACCCCGGACGCATTTGGGTAGGGCTGGATGCTCGCGATGGCTATGTGGCAACGCGGGGCTGGCTAGACACCTCAACGATCTTGGCCACCGATCTTGCCCAAAAAATGGCAGCAATGGGGGTAGCAGGGTTTGTTTATACCGACATTCAGCGGGATGGCACCCTCCAAGGGCCGAATATTCCAGCCCTGCGGCAGTTATTGGCGGCAACTGATCGCCCGGTCATTGCATCGGGTGGCGTGGGTTCCCTCACGGATATTCTCAGTCTCTTTGCCCTCAGTCCCCAAGGGTTATCGGGGGCGATCGTCGGTAAGGCACTTTATACCAAAGCAGTGGATTTGCGGGAAGCGGTTCGGGCGGTCGGTCAAGGTCGCTGGCAAGATATTCCGCCAGATTTGGGAAGCACGACTTGGGCATAAGTAGCCTAAGATCAAGGCGTTGTTACCTCTAAAACGGAATGTTAAAGCACCCTGCACTGCGCTCCCTTGGCAAAATTTGGCGACTACTGGATCGGGGCGATCGCTGGCAACTGATAGGCCTTGGCCTATTGATGCTAATTAGCAGCCTTTGGGAAGCCTTGGGGGTGGGTTTGGTGCTGCCCTTTATTGCTGTCGTCGAAAAACCGGAACGCTTAAATGCCCTCCTATTTTGGCGAGCGGTTCCTCTAACCACTGCAGAGCAATCCCAGTGGCTATTGATCCTCAGTGCTGCCCTAGGGCTTTTATATGTGGGCAAGAACCTGTTTATTGCCTTGAGCACCTATCTTCAGTTGGAGTTTCTGAACAGTAAGTACCGCAAGTTCTCAAGTTTATTATTGCAATCCTATCTCTACAAACCCTACACATTTCACCTGCAAAACAATACTGCTAAACTAATCCAGAATGTAAATACTGAAATAAATAATGTTTTTAATTTGTATCTCCTGCCTTTATTGGTTATTTTTTCTGAATCTCTAATTGTTTTTGCCATATTTTCAGTCATTATTTGGAGTAACCCTCTCATCTCAATCTTGGTTATTGCTCTAATCTCAACCCTATCCTTGCTTTTCTTTCAAGCCTTTCGCCATAAGCTCAAGGAAGTGGGTCAACGTCGCATTGATTATGCTCAAAAATCGATCCAAAGTATTAGTGAGAGTTTGGGCGGCATCAAAGAAGCGAAAGTCCTAGGTCGCGAGCAGCAATTCCTGAAGACCTATGCTGAAAACATGATTGAAGACCGCAAAGCAAACTTAATTTTGCAGTTTGTTCAGCAGTTGCCCCGTGCTTATTTTGAAACATTAGCCGTTCTCACAATTATTCTTATTGTTATCCTCAACTTGCTTCAGCGGGGCAACGTGGCACAAGTTCTGCCGCTAATTTCTCTATTTGCAGCTGCAGCGTTTCGTCTGTTGCCATCGGCAACTCGCTTAACCAACAACCTTAACTACGTTATTTACTATTCTGCTTCTGTCGATTTGTTGTATGACGATCTTTTAGAAGCCAGAATGTTGCAGGCTCCCTCTACCTCTGCTGCAGCAGCAGCACCAATTTTTCAGGATCGCTTAGAACTGATTGATCTGCACTACACCTATCCCAATGCCCCTCAGCCAGCCCTCTGTGGGGTTTCTCTCACAATTAAACAGGGGGAAATGGTTGGCTTTGTCGGAGCTTCAGGGGCAGGGAAAACCACAATTGTCGATTTGATTTTGGGACTCCTAGAACCTTCCCAAGGGGATATTCGGGTGGATGGTGAGAGCATTTACCGCAACCTTGCCCAATGGCAACGGCAGATTGGCTATATTCCCCAAACCATTTATCTTTCCGATGACACGCTGCGCCACAACATTGCCTTTGGCTTACCGGCAGAGGCCATTGATGAAACCGCCCTGTGGGCTGCGGTAGAGGCAGCTCAGTTAGCCACCTTTGTCCATACCCTGCCAAAAGGCCTAGACACTGTTGTCGGTGAACGGGGGGTGCGCCTTTCGGGAGGACAGCGCCAGCGAATTGGCATTGCCCGCGCCCTTTACCACAACCCCTCAGTGCTCATTATGGATGAAGCAACAGCGGCTCTTGACAATCAAACGGAAGCGGGAGTGATGGATGCGATTCAAGCCCTCAGTGGTGCAAAAACCATTATTATGATTGCCCACCGCCTCAGCACTGTCATGGCGTGCGATCGCCTGTACCTAATGGCCAATGGCCAAGTGGCGGCTGTCGGGAGCTACCAAGAACTCCTGCAAAACAGTCCAGACTTTCGAGCCATGGCGCAAGGGTATGCAGGCGCTAGCTAGCGGCTCGCTTCTACTTCCTTGAGGGTACGTGCCATTAAAACACTGTGGGTACCGCGTTCGGGTTCGCCGGAGGCTGGCTGTCGTTGCTGGTAGGTGCCATCGGGTTGCAGCTCCCACGCTTGGCGATTGTCTGCCAACATAATTTCAAGCAGCTCTTTGAGTTCCAGTTGAATGGTTGGATCTTGAATGGGGGTAATGGCTTCTACGCGGCGGTCTAAGTTGCGCGATCGCCAGTCGGCACTGCCAATGTAGTACTCTGGCTCGCCATTGTTGCCAAAGTAAAAAATCCGTGAGTGCTCCAAAAAGCGGCCAATGATACTAATCACCCGAATGCGATCGCTCACCCCCGGTACCCCCGGCCGCAGACAGCACATGCCACGAATGATCAGATCAATTTCTACCCCTGCTTGGGACGCCTCATAGAGGGCACGAATCACCTGCGTATCTGTGATCGCATTCATCTTGGCAATAATCCGCCCCGGTTGACCATTGCGGGCGTGTTCAATCTCACGGTAAATCAATTGCAGCGTGCGATCGCGCATTGTGACCGGGGCAACGAGAAGCTGGCGATAATCCCGTTGGCGGGAATAGCCCGTGAGCACATTAAAGAGTTCCGAGAGATCCGCTCCTAACTCGTCACGGCAGGAAAACAGCCCCAAGTCCTCATAGAGGCCAGCAGTTTTGGGATTGTAATTGCCTGTGCCAATGTGGACATAGCGACGAATTTGCCCCGCCTCTTGGCGCACAACCAAAACCGTTTTTGTGTGGGTCTTTAGACCCGGTACGCCATAGACCACGTGGACGCCCACTTTTTCCAGCTTCCGTGCCCAGAGGATATTGTTCTCCTCGTCAAAGCGCGCCTTCAGTTCCACCAAAACCGCCACCTGTTTGCCATTCTCTGCCGCCTTAATTAGCGCACTGACAATCGGCGAGTCACCCGATGTGCGATAGAGGGTCATCTTAATCGCCAGTACCTGTGGATCATGGGCCGCCAAGGTAATAAAGCGCTGTACTGTTGCTGCAAAGGAATGGTAGGGATGGTGAACGATAATGTCCCCCTCGCGAATGAGACTGAAGAGTTCATTGGCCACGGCTTCCCAATAGTCAGTGCCGAGGGTGGTAATTTCGCTGCTGGTGTCAAACATCGATTCCCGTTCCTCTACCCGCTGGAAACTGGAGGGAACTTGGGGTTGCCACTCCGGATCCTTGAACTGGGGCAAGGGCAATCCCATAAAGGCAAACAAATCATTCAAGCACAACAGACCATCGAGTTCATAGACATCAATCTCCTCGAGATCCATCTCTTCCATCAGGGTTTGCCTCAGCAGGGGCGGAATACCGCGCTGCACCTCTAGGCGCACCACCGAGCCAAAGCGACGCTTGCGAATTTCCTGTTCAATGGCAATCAGTAAATCATCCGCCTTGTCCGTTTCTAGTTCGAGGTCAGCACTACGGGTAATGCGAAAGGCAAAGTAGGCCTGAATCTCCATCCCCGGAAAGAGGGCACTGAGGTTGTGGGCAATAATTTCTTCGAGGGGAACGCCTAGCCAATGGGCACCTTGGGGCGAGTGCAAATGTTGGGGCAGGGCAACAAAGCGCGGAAACCGATTCGGTACCTTTACCCGTGCCAGTCGCTCTTGGCCAGATTCGGGATCACGGATCAGAACCGCAAGGTTGAGGCTGAGGCTAGAAATGTAGGGAAAGGGGTGCGCCGGATCGACTGCTAAGGGGGTGAGCACCGGAAAAACTTGCGCTTGGAAGTAGTCGTTGAGGTAGGCCTGCTGCTCAGGGGTCAACTCATTAAAGCGGGTGAGAAAAATCGCTTCCTTGGCCAAGAGAGCACGCAATTCTTGGTCGAAATAGCGGTGTTGCTCCGTAACGATTGGTAGCAGATATTGCCGCACTGCTTGTAATTGCTCCGCTGGGGGCATGCCATCGGCTCCCCCTTGAACAATGCCACTTTCCACTTGCTGCTTCAAGCCCGCCACCCGCACCATGAAAAATTCATCTAAGTTGGAACTGAAAATGGCCATAAATTTCAGCCGCTCTAGGAGCGGTGTGCGGGGGTCATAGGCCTCGTGGAGTACCCGCTTATTAAATTCCAGCCAACTGAGGGAGCGGTTGAAGTAGTACTGCGGATCATGCAGATCAATGGGTTCGGGAGTTTTACGGCGAGGGGACTTCGCGGGGGGCATGGCCGTTTGTTCTTGTTCATTGGTCACACTAACTTCCACTGTACTCGATTCCCCTTTAGCAGCGTTGGTACCGATTCCAGAGCGTACAATGAGAAGGTTAAGGTTTGCTAATCGTGGAGAGTTTCTACCAATATGGCCGACGTGGGGGCAACGGGAGCCGAAATTCGGGCAACACGGATTGAGAAAGCCAAAACACTGCAAGCACAGGGCATGAACCCCTATGCCTATCGTTGGGAGCGCACCCATACTGCAGCAGTTCTGCAAGAAAAATATGCTCACTTGGCCGCTGGCGAAGCGGTGGGCGATCGCGTCAGTGTCGCCGGTCGGATTATGGCGCGGCGCGTCTTTGGCAAGCTGGCCTTTTTTACACTTCAGGACGACAGCGGCACAATTCAGCTTTACCTCGATAAGCAAACCATTAGCCAAGGCATGGGGGAAGCCGCCTTTGCCGATTTGAAACACCTGACGGATGTCGGCGATATCCTTGGCGCTGTGGGCACCCTCAAGCGCACAGAAAAGGGTGAACTCTCGGTTGTGGTGGAATCCTACACCATGCTCACGAAGTCATTGCTGCCTCTGCCGGACAAGTGGCACGGCCTCACCGATGTCGAAAAACGCTATCGCCAGCGCTATGTGGATCTCATTGTCAACCCCCACGTCCGCGATACCTTCCGCAAGCGGGCGCTGATTACTGCCGCCATTCGTCGCTACCTCAATGAGCAGGGCTTTATTGAAATTGAAACGCCGGTGCTACAGACGGAAGCCGGGGGAGCCGAGGCGCGTCCTTTCATTACCTATCACAACACGCTGGAGATGCAGCTTTATTTGCGCATTGCCACAGAACTGCACCTGAAGCGCCTGATTGTCGGTGGCTTTGAGAAGGTCTATGAACTGGGGCGCATCTTTCGCAATGAGGGCATCTCAACCAAGCACAACCCTGAATTTACGTCCATTGAGGTCTATCAGGCCTACGCCGACTACAACGATATGATGACGCTGACGGAGGCAATCATCACCACAGCAGCGATGGAGGTGTTGGGTACGCTCAAGATGACTTATCAAGGGGAAACGATTGATCTGACGCCCCCATGGCGACGGGTGACCATGCACGATGCAGTGTTGCAAGCCACTGGGATTGATTTTCGCCAATTGTGCGATCTAGCAGCGGCGAAGAAAGCAGCCCAAAAAGCAGGGGTAAAAGACTTAGACGCCTGTGACACGATTGGCCGAGTGCTTAACGAAGTGTTTGAGCAGACTGTTGAACCGACATTGATTCAACCCACCTTTGTTCTTGACTATCCTGTGGAGATTTCCCCCTTGGCCAAGCCCCACCGCAGCCAACCGGAACTGGTGGAGCGATTTGAATTATTTATCGTTGGTCGCGAACACGCCAATAGTTTTTCGGAGTTAACGGATCCATTGGATCAACGGCAACGCTTGGAGGAACAGGCACGGCGCAAAGCGGCTGGGGATTTGGAAGCCCACAGTGTTGATGAAGATTTCCTCACAGCTCTAGAGCATGGAATGCCACCCACAGGAGGCCTAGGGATTGGTATTGACCGCTTGGTGATGTTGCTGACGGATTCGCCCAGTATTCGTGATGTGATTGCTTTCCCGCTGTTGCGTCCGGAATCGGCAAGTGGTCAAGTTTGATCCGTTTGCTAAAATCTTAAGCATATTTGCTGAATTCCTGATACTGAATGTCCACTGAATGGAGGCATGGCCAACAATGTCAGTGCAAACCATTGAAAAACCAGCAACCGTTCGCAAGTTGGCGCCCCGCTATCGTGTGCTCCTTCACAATGACAATGTCAATTCCATGGAGTATGTGGTGGAGGTATTGCTGAAGACTGTGCCGAGCCTCACCCAACCCCAAGCCGTGGATATCATGATGGAGGCGCACATGACGGGGGTGGCCTTGGTGATCACCTGTGCCCTTGAGCATGCTGAATTTTATTGTGAAGGCCTGAAAATGGCAGGGCTGACGAGTACCATTGAACCGACTGAATAAGCCACTTTTCGCTCAGTTTTGGCGGCAAATGATCCGCCGCCCCTTCTGGATTCGCATCTTTAGTTTTGCCCTAACGCTGGTGCTGCTGTGGCTGCCCATCGGCCTGAGTATCTATTTTCTTTGGGGTAAGGGCGGTGCTGCCAGCTTTGTCAATATGGGGCTGTTGTACCTCATCTTTATTCTCTTGCTGCGAGTCTGGGGACGGCGGGTATACCAACAGCGATCGCCCCTAGTGTTTTATGGCCTTAAGGGGGGGTGGAACTTTGGGCGGGATGCCCTGCTGGGCTGGCTGGCGGGGGTGTTTTTGGTTGCCCTGCTATTTCTCATCGAAGGACTTTTGGGCTGGGTAAGCTGGCAGGGGCTACCGGATCGCTTTGGGCTGCTGCTGTTGGATGGCGTCCTCACCGGTGTTGCTGTGGGCTTTGCTGAGGAATTGTTGTTTCGTGGCTGGCTGTTGCAGGAGCTAGAGCTAGAGTACCAACCATGGTTTGCCTTGGTGCTCAATGGCCTGATCTTTGCCGCGTTGCACTATCTGCATCCCTTGGAGGTCATTTTGGCCACATGGCCGCAGTTTTTCGGCTTGGCACTGTTGGGCTGGATTCTTGGTTTGAGTAAATGGATCTTTAGCGGACGATTGGGCTTTCCCATGGGACTCCACGGTGGCTTGGTCTGGGCTTATTTTGGTGTCAACGTGGGCAAATTGGTGAGCTATACGGGGGTAGCGCCAGAGTGGCTAACCGGCATCAATGGCAACCCAATCGCTGGCCTGATGGGGGTAGGTATTTTAATTCTGGTGGCTTTGGGGCTTAGCTACCGCGTCGCAACCGCACCATAAAAAAGCCATCCATATCATCCCGTTGCGGCCAGACGGTGATCCAGCCTGCGGGAGCTGCTTTTAGGGGAAAGTCTGCGGGGGGTGGTTCAATGTACCACTGGGGATGGTGAGCCAGAAAGTGCTGAATCTGGGCTTCATTTTCGGCTGGCTCTAGACTACAGGTGGCATAGACAAGCAGACCTTGGGGTTTCACCCAGTGGCAAACATTGGCTAAGAGTTGAGCTTGCAGGGGCACTAGTTCAGCCAAGCGTGTTCTCAGGGGTTGCCAGCGGCTATCGGCATGGCGGTGGAGGGTACCTGTACCGGAGCAGGGCACATCTAAAAGAACGCGATCGCCCATCGCTGCAAAATCCCCTGCCGTCGCACTATCAAGGGTGTGAATTTCAATGCTCTTCAGGCCGAGGCGATCGCGATTTTGCGCCAACTTCCGCAGGCGACTGGGGGTGCGATCGCAGGCAATGACGCGGCCTTGATCGGCCATCAACTCAGCAATATGCGTGGTTTTGCCCCCCGGTGCTGCACAGGCATCAATGACAACCTCACCGGGCTGCGGATCCAGCAGATGACTCACCCATTGCGCCGCCCGATCCTGAACCGACCAGTGACCTTCAACATAGCCGGGGAGTGCCGGCATAGCTTGGCCACAGTGGGGCAGGACGAGTCCTTGGGGCAAGTCGGGAATCGGTTTCAGGCTATAACCTGCTGCCTCAAAGTCAGCAATCAGTTGGTTAGTCGTTGTCCGCAATGGATTGAGGCGTAGATCGAGGCGAGGGGGTTGATTAAACCACTGACAGAGGGCAATGCATTCCTCTTGTCCTAAACGCTCCAACCAAGATGCAATCAGCTCATCGGGAAAGCTATAGCGACACCCCAGTTGGGAGACCAAGGGCAGGGGAGCAATGAGAGCCTCAAGGGGATCGCAGGTTGAACGGGTGTAACGGCGCAAAACGCCATTCACCAGCTTGGCAAAGCCGCCTAAACCCATCTCTTTGACCAGTTCAACGCTGGTGTCCACGGCAGCATGGGGGGGAACGCGATCCAGATAGCGCAGTTGGTAGAGGCCAAGGCGCAACACTAACTGTACCTTCAAGGGCGGCAGTTGCTGACAAAACCCCTGAACAAGGGTATCTAGGGTGCGCTGTTGGCGGATAGTCCCATAGACCAGTTCAGTGATCAGGGCGCGATCGCCTTCCTTGAGAGACCGCTGCTGCAACACCTGATGAAGTGCCACATCGGCATAGGCTCCCTTGGCCACCCGTTCTAGGGCATCGAGGGCAAGACGCCGCGCATTTAGTTCCACGCCGATTGTTCAATCATTTCCCGCTGTTCACTGGTGGCGATCGGCCATTCGGGGTTGTCACCGCCAATGACAAGCGTTTTTAAGGGTACATAGTCCTCACTAAATTGGCTGAGGGCATTAATCAGAACATCCAAGGCTAAAGCGTCACTGGTGCCCAAGTCAAACCAGCAGCGTGCCCAGCGATCGTTGTATTCAAACTCGCCCATATTGTGCATCACGGCCATCATCGAACTGTCAGCCTGGGCGCGATCGTACTCTAGGTGACTGAGGTCTAACCCCGTTTCCTGGACTTGCAGATTCTCAGCATTGAATCCCCCCAGCTTCCCGAGGAAAAACCACGAGTTAAAGACTTCCTCAAGGTACTGCTGCTCAACGGATGAAGGCGGTGCGGCAAATTCCACCCAAATCCATAAATCAAAGGGATCGACCTCACGAAAGATCACATTCATACCCCAGCCCCCAGTAAGCCTTTCTGGAATGCAGGCCGTTGTTGCAAGCGAGCCACGTAGTCCGCCACTGCAGGATAGGGACTCAAATCCACCTGAAAGAGCATCTGTAGATAGGCCAGCACTGACCCGAGGGCGACATCGGCAACGGAAAAGTCATTGCCGAGAATGTAGGATTGCCCCATGAGGGCGGTCTCAATGCCTTTGAGTAGTCGCGGCAGCTGGCGATCGCGCGTTTCAGGCGGAAACATTGCCTGTGTCAAGGTGGAATTGGCAAACAGCACCCACTGATAAACTTGGGCAGCGGCAGCCGCATCCTTGGGTAATTCACCGTGAACTTGGGCAAGATAAAGCAAAATCGCCCCCGATTCCCAGAGCACGACATCGCCATCAACAATCACAGGCACTTTACCCATGGGGTTGAGTTTGAGAAAGTCGGGCTGATGTTGCTCCCCGGCTTGTAGATCCATCAGCACAAATTCATAGGGAATTCCCAATTCTTCTAAATACCAGCGAACAATACTGGCGCGGGATTTAGCACCACCATAGAGCTTTAGCATAGGTCAGTTCAGCGATCTGTTGTGTCAATTAATCTAAGTCACTTTTATTATGCGCTTTGATCGGCCGCAAAATGATTTCTTGCCTCACAGTCCTCAACGCCAAAGCAGATGCAGCGGCCATTCGGCGACCATTTCCGCCAACTCCTCATTGGAGTGTTGACCACAGGGCAGCACCCCCAGCACGGGCACTTGGGTAAAACGGCTGAGAAATTCTGGTGGTGTCCACTGCGCAATATCCGTGTCGCTACAGGGGGTGACACAGTTGAGAATCAGACCGCGAATGTCCAGCTTGTACTGCCGCGCAAGGGCAATATTGGCAACAATTTGGGCGATCGCCCCCAAGCGCACCGTTGCCACCAAGACAATGGGCAACTTCCAAGCGGCTGCCAAGTCCGCCACCGTCCACTCCCAAGTCATGGGCGACCCTAGACCGCCAATCCCTTCCACTAAAAGGTAATCAAATCGCTGCTGAAGCTGCTGGTAGGTGTGCCACACAGAGGCTAAATCAATCGTGCGCTGTTCCAACTCGGCGGCAATGGGAGGCGCAAGGGGTGCTGCAAAACTGAGGGGACACACTTCACTGGCGGTTTGTTGTAGGGGCAGAGTTTGGCAGTAGTAGTCACCGTCTCCGATTTCGACCGCAGTACCGCTCTGCATTGGTTTGAGAATGCCCCAGCGTTCTTGAGGACGATAGCGATGGGCGTAAGACCACAGTGCCCGCGTGATCATCGTTTTGCCCACAGCGGTATCCACACCCGTAATCAGTAGGGACTGGCAATGCTGAGAAATAGTGACGCCCCCCTAACGCGAAAATGCTCAATCATTATATCTATTTCATTAAATGTGACGGCAAAATAATGTTGGGCAATATTGGTCGCAAGTCATCCACAGACACAGGGCCAAAGTTCATAATGGTTGGGTATTCAAGGGTGAAGTCCACGAGGGTTCCCCGCCGTCCATAGGCACAGCGCCCCCCATCCACAATCAGCGGCACTTGCTCGCCATAGTATTTTTGGGCGTCCTCAAAGCTGACAATGAGTTCCGTCCCCACTTTCACCGTTGCTGCCACCAAAAAGAAGGGCAAGGCACCCACGAGATCGTAGATAAAGCGATCGGGACAAGCGAGATAGACACAATCAAAACCCTGCATAATTTGTGGGTCTAGGTGGGGCTTGCCCTTGACAATCATAGTAACGGGGTAGGGAAAGTGAGCCAGCAGGGTTTTTGCCTCTTGGGAGAGGTCTGCCACTTCAGCCGCGCGATCGCCCCGGGTGAGAATGGCTAAGGGCTGTTCCGTACTAAAGTGCTTGAGACGACGCAGCTTTGCGATCGCCCTTGGACTCGTGCCGTTGACGACAAAGCTATAGACCGTGGCCATGGGCAGAATAATGACATGATCCTGCTGCAAGTGGGTTTGAATGGTTTGAAAGCTGCGAGTATCAGCGGGGAGCGATCGCGCCAAGGTGGTCATGTTTGGTACTCCGAAAATCATTAGGCGGTAAATGTGCCCTTGATCTCTAGTCTATGCTCAATAGGTTTTAGGGGGAGTTGAGAATAGATTGCGTTTAATGATGAGTCTGATAAGCATGATCGCAAGCGGTGCAGTTTCAACTACCCTAGGAAATAGTCCTTAATGAGTGTATGCCGCGCAACCATGGCCGAGACCTTCATGTTTAATGCCCTTCGTGCTGCCATTGATGAAGAAATGGAGCGTGACCCCACAGTGTTTGTGCTGGGGGAAGATGTGGGACATTATGGCGGCTCCTACAAAGTCACCAAAGACCTCTACAAAAAGTATGGTGAACTGCGTCTATTGGATACCCCCATTGCTGAAAATAGCTTTACCGGCATGGCGATCGGGGCAGCAATGACCGGCTTGCGTCCCATTGTCGAGGGCATGAACATGGGCTTTTTGCTCTTGGCCTTCAATCAAATCGCCAACAATGCTGGCATGCTGCGCTACACCTCTGGCGGCAACTTCAAAATCCCGATTGTGATTCGCGGTCCCGGCGGTGTTGGCCGGCAATTGGGGGCAGAGCACTCGCAACGTCTTGAAGCCTACTTTCAAGCAGTCCCCGGATTAAAAATTGTTGCCTGCTCAACCCCCTACAACGCCAAGGGCTTGCTCAAATCGGCGATTCGCGATCCCAACCCAGTGCTGTTCTTTGAGCATGTGCTCCTGTACAACCTCAAGGAAGACCTCCCCGAAGAGGAATACCTGCTGCCCCTCAATAAAGCTGAGATAGTCCGCAGTGGCGAAGATGTTACCATTTTGACCTACTCGCGGATGCGCCACCATGTGCTGCAAGCGGTGAAAACCCTTGAAAAAGAGGGCTACGACCCCGAAGTGATTGACCTGATTTCCCTAAAGCCTTTGGACTTTGAGACAATTGGTGCCTCGATTCGCAAAACCCATCGCGTGGTGATTGTCGAAGAGTGTATGAAGACGGGGGGCATTGGTGCTGAACTCTCAGCCTCGATCATGGAACGCTACTTTGACGAACTGGATGCCCCTGTGATCCGCCTTTCCTCCCAAGATATTCCCACCCCCTACAACGGTACCCTAGAGAATCTCACAATTGTGCAACCGCCCCAAATTGTAGCGGCCGTGCAGAAGCTGGTGCAGGGACAGGTTTAACCATGGGAAAATATCGCGGCTGGCTGATTGCCATTTTGGTGTTGCTGATGGCCGCCACGTGGGTCATTGTGCGCACACCGGCTCGACTGGGCTTAGATCTGCGGGGGGGTGCCCAACTGACGTTGCAGGTGCAAACAACGGATAAGGTGCCCCAAATTACGCCCCAAGTGCTGGCGGCAGTGCAAGGGGTGGTGCAACGGCGGATTGATGGCTTGGGTGTTGCCGAAGCTGTGGTGCAAACTGCTGGGGATGACAAGCTCTTGGTGCAATTGCCGGGGGTCACCGATCCTCAGCAGGCGGAACGGATTCTCAAGGGGACGGCACAACTGCTCTTTGCCGCCCAGAAGCCGGGCACAGAGGCTCAATTGCAAATTGAGCGGCAACTTCAGTCGCAACTGCTCTTGGAACAGGCGCAACTCTTAGCGGAGCAGGCTCAAAATGCCAATCATCCTGATGCCCTGAAGGAGATTGAGGCAAAGCTGGCCAAAAACCGTGAATCCCTTGAAAAAAGCCAGCAGGCGATCGCCCGCCTCTTCACGCCCTCGGATTTGACAGGCGCAATGCTCAGGGAAGCCTTTGCCAGTCCCGTCGCTCCGGGATCCCCGAACTGGAGTGTGATTGTCCGTTTTGACAGCCAAGGGGCTGAACTTTTTGCCCAACTGACCAAGGAGATTGCTGGCACGGGGCGCAGTCTGGGGATTTTTCTTGACGATCGCCTGATTAGTGCGCCAACGGTGGCGGTGGAATATGCAGAAACAGGGATTGTTGGCGGCAGTGCAGAGATTTCCGGTGGCTTCACTGCCCAAACTGCCAATGATTTAGCCATTCAGTTACAAGGGGGGGCGCTGCCCGTTCCCCTCGAGGTGGTGGAAAACCGCACGGTGGGGGCTTCGCTGGGTCAAGATAGCATTCGCGATAGCCTCTATGCCGGTTTGGCGGGCTTGGTGCTGGTGCTGATCTTTATGGTGGCCTACTACCGCCTGCCGGGATTGATTGCCGACATTGCCCTGATTCTCTACGCCATCTTTACCTATGCAGCGTTTCTGCTGTTTGGGGTGACGCTGACACTGCCGGGGATTGCGGGCTTTATTCTCAGTATTGGTATGGCGGTGGATGCCAATGTGCTGATTTTTGAGCGCACCCGCGAGGAGTTACGGGCAGGCAAAACCCTCTACCGTGCCGTTGAATCGGGGTTCGATCGCGCCTTTGCCAGTATTCTCGATAGCAATGTCACCACCTTGATTGCCTGTGCTGCCCTCTTTGCCTTGGGGACAGGGTTTGTGCGCGGTTTTGCTGTGACCCTTGCCATCGGCATTGGCATTAGTATGTTTACGGCTCTCACCTGTAGTCGCACGTTCTTGTTTTACGCCATTAGCATTCCCAGTCTACGTAAGCCCAATTGGTTCTGTCCAAAACTGGAGAGCTTTCGATGAGCTTTAGTGTCAATCGCCAGCGATCGCTCTGGTGGGGTTTATCCCTAGTAGTCATTCTCAGTGGCCTTGTGGCAATGGCCATCTCTTGGGTGTCCCTAGGAAGTCCCCTGCGCTTGGGCTTGGATTTTATCGGTGGCACACGGCTGCAATTTGAACTGGCCTGTAGCGCTATGCAGACCTGTTCTCAGCCGATTGATATTGATGTGGTGCGTCAAGTGCTTAATCAGCAAGGCCTAGGCAACAGCAGTCTGCAAATTATTGATCAGTACGGGGTGAGTATTCGGACGGTACCCCTCGATGTGGATCAGCGCACTCGCCTCAGTGCTGCCCTCACGCAGAAAATTGGTGACTTTGACCCCCAGAAAACGCAGATTGAGACCGTTGGCCCTACCCTTGGCGAAGAAATCCTGCGATCGGGGTTGCTGGCGCTTTTAGTGTCGTTTATTGGCATTACGATCTATCTCACGCTGCGTTTTCAGTTTGACTATGCCTGTTTTGCCCTTGTCGCCCTTGTCCACGATGTGTTGGTGACCACGGGGGTGTTTGCCATTTTGGGACTCGTGGCAGGGGTGGAAATTGACAGTCTCTTCATTGTGGCGCTGCTCACCATCATTGGCTTTTCTGTGAACGATACGGTGGTGATCTACGATCGCGTGCGAGAAACCCTGAAGCTCTACCCTGATCTCGGCATTAAAGAGGTGGTGGATCAGGCAGTGGTGCAAACCCTTGGCCGCTCGATTAATACCACCCTAACGACCCTGCTGCCATTGATTACCATCTTCATCTTTGGCGGCGACACGCTGCGCTACTTTGCCCTAGCGCTGATCATTGGTTTCACGACGGGAGCCTACTCCAGTATTTTTATTGCCAGTACCCTCCTTGCTTGGTGGCGCGATCGCCAGCCGCCTCGTCCCGCCACGAATACACTGGAGACAACGCCTACGCCCTAACTGGTTGTGCTCATTCCCCTCACCCAAGAAAAAGTCCGTCAATTGGTGCCACTGGTGGCCACGGGTTCCCAGTATCGCTATGTTTGGGGCAAACTTCAGGACTTTCTACGACGCTTAACCTTCTCTGTGGTAGCGGTGGCCATTGTTGCTTTTGGGTTGAATTTTTTAGGGGATAGCACCCAACTGGTTTTGGGTCTGATTGCAGGTCTCTATTGGCTCTGGGCACCGGCAGTGTTGGCCTCATTTCGCAATCGTCGCCATCGGCGGTTTCCCTATGGGGGTTTTTGGCGCGGGCGCGTCTTGGATGTCTATGTCACCGAAGAGCTAATCGGTAAAGAGGAAACCGTTGACGACAAGGGGCAATTGGTGATTATCGAGAACCGTGAACGCTGCTTGAATCTGGAGATTGGTGATAAAACCGGCTTTGAAACCAGAGTGCAGGCCAAGTTACTGCGTCAACATCGAGGGATTCGCCCCGGCGATGCAGCGGAAATGCTGGTTCTCTCCCGTCGTCCTGATCTGGCAGAGATTGAACTGATTTCTGAAGTTTTCCTGCCCCGCCATCGCCTCTGGATTGGCACCTACCCCATTTTGCAGCGGGATGCCTTTATTGATCTATCAGAAACACTGCGGCGCAAAGCGCGTTCAAAAGCCCCTCGGCGATCGCCCCGACCACGACGTTCCAGCCTGTGATACCTTAAAGGAAAGAAATAAAAGTTAACAATTCCTGATATTCCCTTGACTGCTCTTACGTCCCCCTCGGTTTTTCCTGCGCTGCGCCTTGGCTCACGTCTGGCTTGGTTCCTTTTTGGCTTTGCTGCCTTCTTGGTGTCGGTTCCCGTGTTTATTGAAGCGCCCCTCGTGCGGACACAGCCTTGGCTGAGTTTGGCTCTGACGCCGCTGCTTCTAGGCCTCAGTTTCTATCTCCAGCGTCAATCCCACTGCCGCTATTGGGGGGAGATGCTCTATGGATTTAGCTGGTGCTGGGGGGCAGGGTCGCTCTACTGGGGGTGGTTGCGCTGGGAACCCCTGTGGCATTTGCCCATTGAGGCGCTCCCCATTCCGCTCATGCTCTGGCACCTACGGCAGCGGCAGCAACTGGTGGGGGTGTTCTTTTTTTTGGGGTCTTTTCTGGGCACGGCCATCACCGATGCCTACTTTTACCTCATTGATGTGATTCCCCATTGGCGTGCGATTATGTACCTCGAAGGAGATTTGATCTCCGTTCAGGAGATGCTGGGGCAGGCGATCGCCCAAGCCCAAACCTTTAGTGGCCAGGTGTGGGGGGTTCTCTTGAGCCTGAGTTTACTCCTCATTGGTCTATTGCCCCTCTTTGAATCTCAGATTCGCCGTGGCTATCCCGCTGTCTTGCCCGTGTGGGGATTTATGGGCGCTGTCTTAAGTACACTCGTTGTTGATGGTCTCTTTGGCCTCACCATTGGTTTATTATCCTTGAGTTAAGACAGTTCTCTCTAAAACCATCAGAGAGGAATTGAGCGCCAGTCATGGGGGTTATTGCTCACCTTTGCTTAACGGGGTCGGCCTTTCTCTTTGCCCTTGAGGGCTATTATCGGCTGAAGTTAAAGGCAATGAAGGTGGCCAACCCTAGCTCTATTCGTGAGTTACAGCAATGCCAGCAACAGGTGGCTCAGGAAATCGGTAGCGGCAGTTGGCGCGAGTACGTGCAGGTGGTTGGCCAAGTCACCACGTCTCAACCCTTGCTCTCGGAAGTGAAGCGTATTCCCTGTGTTTATTACAAAACAATCATCAGCCGTGAGTATGAAAAAGAGGGGAGCGATCGCCACAATCGTCGAGAACGCCAGTCGGAAATTATTGGCCGCCATGAGCAGTCAACCCTATTTTTTCTGCGAGATCATCAGGGGGAAATTGAGGTAAACCCCCTCGGCGCTGAGATTGAAGCACTGCAGGTCTTAGACGAACTGCGGCCTGCGGATAAACCCCATTCCTTTGCCTTCTCCTTGGGGTTCTTGTCATTGAATTGGCGGTTTGGTAGCACGACGACGCTGGGTTATCGCTATCAGGAGTGGGTGCTGCCCTTGGGGCAACCTGTTTCAGTGGTGGGCATGGCCTCGGATCAGGGGGGGATACTCCGCCTGCAAAAGCCACAAAAGCGGGGACAAAAATTCATCATTTCCTTGAGTGTTGAGGATCAACTTAGCCAGCAGTACAAGCGGCAAAAACGGAAAATGACCTATGCGTCCCTCAGTGCTGCCCTCTGTGGTGTCTGTGGTTTAGTCTTGGCCTTGTTTTAGGCTGGGCTTAGTCCGGTTCTTGCTTGGGGTTTTTAGGTTGTACCCAGATGATCCGCCGCTGATTGGCAGCAATTAAATTGGCCTCCTCTTGGGCAATGCGCTGCCGTGCTTGGGGTTGGCGATCGCGCTCCTGTTCCAGTTGCAATTCCTTAACTCGTGCCTCCAGCTGCGCCACTTCTGCTTCGAGGGCATGGAGCTTTTGCAGTTGACTGAGTTGATAGGGCACCAGCTTGGCGATCGCCCCTAGGGCAAAGGCGAGCAGGATCAGATTCACTGCAATTTTGGCACCCGCTTCCCAAGCGATCGCAGGAATTTTTCGAGGAGAGTGAACCATGACTAAACCATGAACGGCGAGTTGTCTATCAGTATAAAAAGAAAAAAGCAGCCCCCCTGTCTTAGCAACAACATCGGGAACCGCCTGATAAATTTTAGTTTGGAGAAATGACGTTATGCAGCCAGTTAGCGATAACAGGTGCAACTACTTGTACAACTCAGTGGACAGCCGAAATGCCAACACCGCAGGCAGCAGCGCAATCACAAGGGCAACGTAAACTTGGGTATCGGTCAGCGCCATGAACAACTCCTTTGTGGAATAACAGTCGCGATCAAGTGCTGTATTTATTACTCCATAGGCGCTTACCTTTGGCAACGCCTGCTCATAGTTTGTAACATTTCGCAGCTAGGTCTCCGGGGTCACCCTAGGACGCCAGTGGGGCAGCCGTCGCAGGAGAGTCAGCATCGAGAGTCCCGTGGCCAGAAGTGTCAGCAAACTCAGACCCACCAAAAGAACATAGAAGGGACGCCCCACCTCGCCCCAATAGGTTCCCTGATGCAGGCTCAGGAAAATCGCCGCCTGTTCTTTGGAGAGGCCAAACCAGTTGCGGCCAAGGCGATAGGCTATTCCCGTCGTGGCACTCACGAGCAAGGGCAATGCTGCAATGGCAGCCAAAAGATGATGCAGCCGCCGTGCTGACCACTGCGCAGGCAGCGATCGCCCCCACAGGAGACCCAAACCCGTGGCAATGATTCCCAGCAAGCCTAAACCAATGACCAATACATAGAGCGGCACGCCCCATTCCCCCAGATAGCGGCCTTCATGAAGGGTCATCATCGCCCGCCCAAAGTCTTTAGATAGCCCAAACCAACTGCGTCCAAGACGATGGGCGATTCCCGTTGTGGCGGAGATCAATAGGGGTAGGGCAAAGATCGCCACAAGGAATTGATGCCCCTGACTGCTGATTTTGGCGAGGCGCTGTTTCAGAGCACTCATCGTTCCACCTTCATTGGCAAGGGAATTGTCAACGTAAAGGCCGTACCGCGATCGCCCTCGTAGGGACTGGTGACCCGCAGACTGAGACCATAGGGACGCAGCAGATCTTGAGCAATTGCTAAGCCAAGGCCACTGCCCTCAATCCCACTGTCGGCTTGAATCCCGCGGTAGCCCCGTTCAAAGAGGCGCGGCTGCACCTCCAGAGGAATTCCACAGCCGGTATCCCAAACCGTTAACTCTAAACCTGCAGCTGTGGGGGTCAAGTGCAGACCAATCGTGCCGCCTTTGGGGGTGTACTTAAAGGCATTGTCTAGCAGATTCCCCACCACCTCCGGAAGCACCCGTTCCTCTAGCCAGATCGGGGGGAGTTGGGGTGGCATTTCGACCACAAAGGTTTTGCCTTCCATTTCCGCACGGGCTTGGGCGGCGGTGATCAGCGGCGAGAGGGTTTCAACTAGATCGAGGGGTTTACCCGCAAGGGGTAGGGGCTGGCTGCCCGTGAGGACGGGAATATCGTTGCCCTGTTGGCGATAGTCCTCCAACAATGCCATGAGCCGCTCTGTTTCCTTGGCAATGCCTTCGGCGAGGGGGCGCCCCTGGTGATCGGGTTCCAACCGTTTGAGCAGGAGCTTGACAAAGGTGCGAATGGCGGCCACGGGATTGCGCAGTTGATGGAGCAGGTCATCAAAGCGCTGTTGCTGCTGATCCAGTGTGCTAGCAGGGGAGTGGCTGAGCCATTGTTGCCGTTGATCCAAGACGCAGGCGATCGCCAGTGTTTGCGCCACCTGTTGCAATTGTGCCTGCTCTGCCGCCAGCCAAGGACGGTGTTGCCGCTGCGCCACCAGTACCCCCAAGACCCAATTTTGGTACATCAGGGGCAGGATCAGTTGATTGGCCAAGGACGAGACGACCTGTTGAGGGCGATGGCTTAACGGGGTCTCTGCTGCTTGCGTTGGCGGTGGTAGGGTTGGGGGAAACGGTAAGCTCAGGGGGGGTGCCGCCTCTGGATAGACAGCAACGGGAGACCATGAGGGGGAGTCGTTAAGGGTTTCACTCAGATAGACCGCCAGTGAAGAGGCACCCAAGCTGTTAACAACGAGTTCTAATTGGGTACGACAGAGGGCAGCAAATTCTTCACTGGCTGGCCAGAGCATCTAGGCAGTAACCCCGGAGTGACTCGACGATTGTGGAAGCAGCGCTTGAAAATCACCACTCCCCTTTGTATATTCTTCCAGCAATTGCTTTTCAATGGGAAGCAGGTTGGGATCCGGGTCAGCCTCCTGTTCTTTGAGGGTTTCTTCAATGAGTCCCATCTGCTCCTCTGCTTCAGCAAGGGCACTGAGCAGTTCTTCATTGATGGGGGCATTGCCGTTTTGACTCACCAGCAACTGGTAGCGATCGCGCAGGTCGTTGAGTTCCCGCTGCAGGGCTTCTTTTTCAGCAACGAGTTGCTCACTCATCTGCTTGTAATATTTGAAGGCCATCAAAAAGGGGACGAGCTTTTCCCGCAGCGTCATGTGGTCAATATCGAGTTTGGTATAGCGTTCTGCCAGTTGGCTATAGGCTTGGCACAGACGTAGGTAACGTTGGCTGAGGTTATCCATAGGTTATCTAAAGAAGTGGCTGTTGACGCGCTACCCACTATCATAGACGGGCAGCCCATTGGTCACCATTGTCGCGGCTTCACAAATTGAAACAATGTAAAATAGATTACAAAACTTTTAGGTGGCTCGTGATCCCCGGCTGACGAGAGCCAGTGCCCAGATGGCCATGGGTCGCAGATACATACAGGCACGGAACGTCCCATTGGCCGTAATCGCCTCCGGTGTACGAAATTGCAAACCATTGTCGTAGACTTGGCGGACAACTACTTCGGCTAAATGCCATGCTTCGCGGGTCATACCCCGCAGCCACAAAAAAGCGGCCAAGCCAAAGTTAATCCCTGTCCAGACTTCAAGGGGATGGGTAGCGTGGGGGTTTTCGGGTTGACCATTGGGCAATAAACCATTGGCGGCACCCAACTGGCCATTGTGAAATTCGAGAAAACAGGTGTCGTAGATTTTTCGCAGGGCGCGATCGCAACAGTCTGGGGGCACAATATCCGCCAAACCCAAGAGTTGGGCATAGAACTGACCACAGAGCTGATCCGCCATGATCACATCGGAACCACTGCCGGTATCAAGACGGTAGTACTCGCCATTCCACAGCAGTTGATGGTAGCGGGGGCGAGCTTGCTTGAGCCACTGGCGGTAGGTCTCCACCTGCGGTTGTTGGAGAATCGTGCCGAGGGCGATCGCTGCCTCGAGGGCTGCCAACCACAAGCCACCACAGTAGGCACTGACCCCCTGTAGCTTCCAGTCATCGTAGGTTTGATCCGGGGCACCGCCATTTTCTGGCAGGCCATCGCCATCGCGATCAAATTGTTTCAAATAGGCCAAGGCCGCCACCACTGCCGGCCAGCACTCGCGCGCAAACTCGAGATCCGTCTGCCCAGTAAACAAAAAGTCGCGATAGACCAAAAGGACAAAGTCAGAAGCTAAATCCTTCCAAAGATTGCAGTCCTGATAAGCAGTGTAGTTCGTCCTTTCCCAAGGATGCTCATTGGGCGCACCGAGATCGTGGGGCACGGCATTGGCCAGTTTGCGAGGGGCTTTGTAGGCGGTTTCGGGGTCACCGCGATAGAAGTAGCCAATGATTCTCCGGGTGGGATCAGCGGTGGGAATCGCCCGCGCAAAGGCACGCATTACGGATTTTTCCAGTTCTGGCCACAGTTGCAGCAGGGCAAAGGAGCCATAGAGCCGCACATCCAGACTTTCATACCAGCGGTAGTCAAGGCATTCTAGAACGGCGAACTGCCCCACGGGGTCGCGATCGCTGGCGGTACTCCAAAGAGTTCCACCACTACTGAGGACGTATAGCTCATTGCACAGAGCCATCTTGAACCAGTCGGGCCAATCGGGGTGGGTGAGAATTGGCGCTTGCCAAGTGCGAATCTGCTGTTGCCATTCCTTGTAATGCTCTAGGCCACGGGCGGCAAGGGTGATAGCATTGGTGCCACTGCGATCGCAAAAATCCGTGTAGCGACGGTAATAGATCACGCCCTTGCCAAACTCAGTCACAGGAAAGTCCCACGCCAAGACCACGGGAATTTGTTTTGTTTCCCTAGGTGCCAAGGCAAAGCGCACCGCAAAGGCGGCGGCCACCTGTTCTCCCGCTGCCGCTGGGGTTGGATCATTGACAATTGGTAGGGAACCATCCCCCAAAAATGATTGCCACAGTTGTGCCCCATCCCCCTCTGGCTGCCAGCGACTACAGCCAAAAAACTCACCAAGGCCTGTGGGAACCAATGCTGCCCATTCACCATCGCCTTCTTGGGGTGGGTTCGGGTGGGGCGTACGGCGCAGTCGCCAACCTTGGTAGAACTCTGTTTGAATCAGTTCATTAAAATTGCCGTCACTTTGACCCCAAGGGGGCGTGTAGGTATAGACGGGGCTGCCATCATCGCGGATTTCAATGGCAGAGGAAGGGGTGGTATTGCGAAACCAACCGACGGTATTTTGCCATGAAAACATCAAGCTGAGGGTGAGGGGCTGATCCGTGGGATTGCTAAACGTCCACAGAAACACTGCCACGGGGTAACTGGTTTCTTGGTAGTTGTGGGGCAGAATCGGTGAAAACTGTTCGCAGGTGATCTCAGCCTTAAAGACCCCCTCATAGACAAACCAACTGCGGGGATAGCGGGCAGCGTAGATACCTTTGCCAGCCGGATACCATTGCCAAGTGCTGAGGCGGCCATCGCTAGGGGGAGTCCCTAGGGCATAGGCCTGTGTCTGCTCTCCCTGCTCAAAAAGACTAAATTGACAGGCCGCTAGGGTGCCAAAAATGTGCTCTCCGCCGTCAATATGCCAGAAATTAAAATCCCCAGCAGAAGAACGGCCAATGCAACCTGCGCCAAACCCCCCCAGCGGCATGCCATGCCAAGGGCCATCGTCTAAATTGCTGGCATAGCGAACGCGGTAGGGATTTTCCCAGCCTTGGGCGATCGCCCGTGTCCAGGTACAGTTGGCAAATTCAATCACACCACTTTCCGAAGACGCGCCTGATCCAGAATACCGCTTCAGCGCTGCGCCATCACTTGGCACTTGGCACAAAGACCGAAAAACTCAAGGGTATGGTAGAAAATCTCAAAATGGTAGGACTGTTGTAGCTCAGCTTCTAAGTGCTGGACTGGGCAGCAGTTAATCTGAATCGATGCCCCACAGTGCAAACAGGTGAGGTAGTGTTGATCCTGCTGCACGAGGCTATAGACCAATTCGCCACTGGGCAACGCCCGTGCTTGCACCTCACCATTGATGCGCAGACTATCGAGGGTGCGATAAACCGTTGCCAGTCCTAGGGGAGTTTGCCGCTGCCGTAGTTCCAAAAATAGTTCCTGTGCCGAGAGCGCTCGGCCACTGGCTCTAAGGGCATCGAGAATAATGACTTGGCTACGGGTGCGTCGCGGCGGCATAGCAATAGGACAACGTTACCTTGATTTTACCGTTCCGCTCCGGTGGCAGATGGCAAAAAATAACAATAATCCCATCCCACGCATTTTCACCAAGGTCAACATCCCGCAGATCGCAGTGATAGGTAGTAATGGAAACTCCCCGTTCTTGAGCAAGATAGACGGCATTACGCCCTTCCCCTTCGGCGAGGGAGAGAATTTGCCCTTGGGGCACAAAGTCATGGGCATGGGCTTTGAGGAAATCGTTTGGCTCTGTGCCGTAGAAATAAGTGTCTCCTTATCAATCCGTTGGCATGAGTGCCCCTAGAGAGGTTCTGGCGGGGATGACTTTCGGGTCATCTAGTCAAGACTCTGTGAACGGGGAATCTCCTGCTATACGCCTAGCGTTAGCGGGATGAGCGTCAAAGTCTAGTTGCTTGAGAACCTTTGCTTGCGATCGCCCCCAAAACGCCAGCAATTAAGTAAAGGGAGCCACAGACCACACAGCGATCGCCTGCCCTATCGAGTGCCTCAGTCACCTCCTTAAAAAGACGGCATTCCCCTAACTCAGGGCAACAGGTGTAGGCAAGTGCCTTCAAGTCCTCTAAGTCAGCGCTAGCGTGATCCGGTACGGGTACCAACCACAGGCGATCGCCCCCTCGCAGGAGATGTTTGAGAATCCCCTCATGATCCTTATTGGCGAGCATCCCCACCACCCATGTCACCTCTGTCCAGCCCAGTTGATCCACGTATTGCCGTAGGTAGGCGGCGGCAGGAGCATTGTGGGCACCATCAATGAGCAGTTTGCGCCCTTGCCACTGTAACCATTGCAGTCGTCCCGGCCAGCGGGTTTGCGCCATTCCCTGTTGAATCGCTTCTCGGGAAATCTGCCAGCCTTGAGATTGTAACTGTTGTAGCGTGGCGATCGCGATCGCTGAATTGACCAACTGCATTTCTCCAGCCAAGGGCAAGGGGTACTCCATCCCCCTCCAAATCGCCCATCCCGGCCGCTTTGCACACCACTGCGCTGGTTCTGGCCAGATCGCTGGGCACCCCAAAGCTTCCAAACGCTGCGCAATCACCGCCTCTGCCTCGGGGGGAACAGGGCCAATGACGGCTGGCACGCCCGGCTTGAGAATACCTGCTTTTTCGCCAGCGATCGCCCCCAAGGTATTGCCCAACCGCTGCCAATGATCCCAACCGATGGAGGTAATCACACTCACCAAAGGGGGCTGACATACATTGGTCGCGTCCAAGCGCCCCCCCAAGCCCACCTCTATCACCGCCACATCCACCCGCTGCTGGGCAAAATACAACCATGCCGCCGCCGTGATCACTTCAAACTGACTGGGGGGATAAGCCACCTGTGGCAGTACCGCTTCAATTTGTTGAATCAAGGTCAAAAAGACCTCAGGGGCAATGGGTTCACCATCGACACAAATCCGCTCACACCAACTCAACAGATGGGGTGAAGTATAACGCCCCGTGCGATAGCCCGCCGCCCGCAAAACACTATCCAAATAGGCACACACCGACCCTTTGCCATTTGTCCCCGCAACGTGGATCAAGGGCACCTGTAACTGGGGAGACCCCAAAGCACTCAGCAGCGCTTGGATGGGTTCAAGGCCAAGGCGCACCCCAAAGCGGGCGTAGGGACTTAGCGCCGCCGTCAGCGGATCACTCACAGCCTGATTGAAGCAGATTAGCGGGGTTCGCGGCGACCATTGCGCCATGTGGCCACAATGCGGGAGCCATCCGGTAGCGTAAAGACCCCCTGTCCTTCAAATAAGCCATTGCGAAACTGTCCGGCATAGCTTGTGCCATCTCCGAAGGAGAGCGTTCCAGTTCCATGATACTTGCCCGCTAGAAACTGCCCCTCATAGCGGGTACCGTCGGGAAAGGTGAGCACCCCCTCCCCATGGTATTGACCATTGAGAAACGTGCCCTCGTAGCGTTGACCATTGGCCAGTTGGAGAGTGCCCTTGCCATTGAAGATGCCATCCACAAAACCCCCTTCGTAGCGTCCCCCATCGGCATAGGTGAGCACCCCCTGACCGTGGTAGCGTCCATTGCGAAATTCCCCTTCATAGCGGTTGCCATTGGCCATTGTGAGGATACCTTGGCCATTAAAACGACCATTGAGCAATTCCCCTTTGTAGGTGCTGCCGTCGGGAAGTGTCATGGTAACATCCCCGGTGACACGCCGCCCTTCATAGACGGCAATTTGGGCAGTTACAGGAGCTAAGTGCAGGGTTGCACATCCTAAACCAACAAGGCAAGAACTCATCACCCAGCGGTAAATAACAGCAGGATTTGGGTTGTACAGATGAGTCATTACTGGACACTCCACAAGGGTGGACAATTGCAACTTCTCTAACTGGCACAGCTTGTCTCCTATGCAAACTTGGGGAGGAAACTCAAAGCTTTGTCTTGGAATCGGTCTCTGTGCCTGCAGCACTTTGAATAAGCAAGTCCTCAGGAGGGTGGTCAAACACTCTCTTGCGAGACGCAAAGGGTGGTATAGTGCTCCCTTGATAGCGTCTTGAGCAAAATCTTGATTGCAAGGATGTCCTCAAGCGCCCTCCCAACCCCCTGAGTGGGGCAGATAAATCTCTATGAAAGGGGGAAGGAGAATGTACCTCACTGGCAGTTAAAGCAGGGATGAGGGAGAATTGGACATGCAGCCCTCGCCAAGAGGCTGGCTTTCCGAAGGGCGCAGGGTTTTGTTTGGGGAGCGGAAGGTTGTGGATGGGCTGAAACGGCTCTTGGGCAGGGGTCACTCCTTGGGGTTGACCCTAGTATTGACACTGGGGGCGTTGCTGGTTCTCAGCCCCCTACTGGTGGTGCTCTGTACGTCGGGCTGGCCACCGGGAACCCTACCTACCCAATTGTTGCCACCCCAAGGCTGGACATGGCAGAGCTATCAGGCAGCATGGCAGCAGGGACACTTTATCTTGGCCTTTGCCAACTCAACGTTTGTGGCTTTGGCGGTAACGGCGCTCCAGTTGGTGACCTCAGCCCTAGCGGGTTACGCCCTTGCGCGACTTTCGTTTCCGGGGCAACAGACGATGTTGCTGCTGATGCTGGCAACCCTAGTGATCCCATTTCAACTTTTGGTAATCCCAATTTTCCTCATCCTCAAGGCGGGTCATCTGATCAATACCTATGGCGCCTTGATCTTGCCGACGGCGGCCAATGGCTTTGGCGTCTTTTTGATGCGGCAGTTTTTTCTCACATTGCCCGTTGCCCTTGAGGAGGCCGCCCTCTTGGATGGAGCCAATCGCTGGCAAGTGCTCTGGCATATTCTCTTGCCCCTGAGCCGACCGGCCTTGGTCACACTCTTTATCTTCACCTTCATTGGGGAGTGGAATGATCTCTTTAAGCCCTTGGTCTTTACCACCAAGCCAGAGCTGATCACGGTGCAGCTTTCCTTGGCCAATTTTCAGGAGCAGTTCACCAATGATTGGCCGTTGATGATGGCGGCGGCGGTGATTGCCACTGTGCCGGTGATGATTTTGTTTATCTTGGGTCAGCGGCAACTGATTCGCGGCATTGCCACAACGGGACTAAAGAGCTAAAGTTCCGTTCGGAAAACCGTACTGCAACAGGAGTTGCGATCGCCAACCGTCTCTCGCTACATTAGCACTCGAAGGGTGAGAGTGCTAAACAATTGCAAGTGATGCTCTTGCCCCCCAGAAACTGCGCGATGAGCCGTGCAGTGAGTGCTATCAATCCATACTCTTAGAATTGGGAGAACAGTACGCTATGGCAGCCGTATCTCTAAGCGTTTCAACTGTGAAGCCTTTGGGCGATCGCATTTTTGTCAAAGTCAGCGAAAGTGAAGAACGTACCGCAGGGGGCATCCTCCTGCCCGACAACGCCCGTGAAAAACCCCAAGTGGGCGAAGTGACCGCCGTCGGTCCTGGCAAACTCACTGAAGACGGCAAGCGTCAGCCCATGGATGTGAAAGTGGGGGACAAAGTGCTGTACTCCAAATATGCCGGTACTGAAGTGAAACTAGCGGGCGAAGACTACGTTCTCCTCTCGGAAAAAGACATCTTGGCCATTGTTGGCTAAGTCGCTGACACTCCTTCATTTCTGTGCGATTTTTCATCACTGTTGAACGATTGAGGTAGGAAACACCTATGGCGAAGCGCATTATCTACAACGAAAATGCTCGTCGTGCCCTCGAAAAAGGGATGGACATCTTGGCTGAATCCGTGGCCGTGACCCTTGGTCCCAAAGGGCGGAACGTGGTTCTGGAGAAAAAATTTGGCGCTCCCCAAATTGTCAACGACGGGGTGACGATCGCCAAGGAAATTGAACTGGAAGATCACATTGAAAACACCGGTGTGGCGCTGATCCGCCAAGCCGCCTCGAAAACCAATGATGCTGCCGGTGACGGTACAACTACGGCAACGGTTCTTGCCCATGCCATGGTGAAAGAGGGGCTGCGCAACGTGGCTGCCGGTGCTAACCCCATTGCCCTGAAACGCGGGATTGACAAAGCCACCCACTTCCTTGTCGAAAAAATTGCTGAACATGCCCGTCCGGTGGAAGATTCCAAAGCCATTGCCCAAGTGGCAGCGATCTCTGCCGGTAACGATGAAGAAGTGGGTCGGATGATTGCCGATGCCATGGACAAAGTGGGCAAAGAAGGCGTGATCTCCCTCGAAGAAGGCAAATCCATGACCACCGAACTCGAGGTCACTGAGGGGATGCGCTTTGACAAGGGCTACATCTCCCCCTACTTTGCCACCGACACCGAGCGCATGGAAGCGGTGCTTGATGAACCCTTCGTGCTGATCACCGACAAGAAAATTACCTTAGTGCAAGATCTGGTGCCGATCCTCGAACAAGTGGCTCGCGCCGGTAAGCCGCTGGTGATCATTGCTGAAGACATCGAGAAAGAAGCCTTGGCGACCCTCGTGGTCAACCGTCTGCGCGGTGTCTTGAATGTGGCTGCGGTGAAAGCTCCCGGCTTTGGCGATCGCCGTAAAGCAATGCTCGAAGATATTGCCGTCCTCACAGCGGGTCAAGTGATCACCGAAGATGCCGGTCTGAAGCTGGAAAATACCAAGCTGGATATGCTCGGTAAAGCTCGCCGCATCACCATCACCAAAGATCACACCACGATTGTGGCCGAAGGCAATGAAAAAGCCGTCAAAGCTCGCTGCGAGCAAATCCGTCGCCAAATCGAAGAAACCGACTCCAGCTACGACAAAGAAAAACTGCAAGAGCGGTTAGCCAAACTCGCTGGTGGTGTGGCGGTGATTAAAGTCGGTGCTGCCACTGAAACTGAAATGAAAGATCGCAAACTCCGTCTGGAAGATGCGATTAACGCCACCAAAGCCGCGGTCGAAGAGGGGATTGTCCCCGGCGGTGGTACCACCTTGGCTCACTTGGCGCCTGAGTTGAGCAACTGGGCGGCTGAGCACCTGACGGGTGAAGAACTGATTGGTGCCAACATTGTTGAGCGTGCCCTTAGCGCTCCCCTGCGTCGCATCGCTGAAAACGCGGGTCAAAACGGTGCCATCATTGTCGAACGGGTCAAAGAAAAACCCTTTGATGTGGGTTATGATGCCGCCAAAGATGAATATGTCAACATGTTCGATGCTGGTATCGTTGACCCTGCCAAAGTCACCCGCTCGGCTCTGCAAAATGCGGCCTCTATTGCCGGTATGGTGCTGACCACCGAGTGCATCATCGTTGACAAACCCGAACCCAAGGACAACAATCCTGCGGGTGCCAGTGCCGGCATGGGCGGTGACTTCGACTACTAAGCCCAATCCAGCGGTGAATCCCTCAGACTCACTGGGTTCACCGCAAGTAACCTAAGTCACACTCACAGCGGGGAAACCACACCCCGCTTTTTTTATTGGATGGTGCCAAACGGGTCTGGCAGCGTTGCTATAATAACCCTCAAGTAACGTTTTTTAACATTCGCAGTTTGCAGCATGGGCGATCCAGTGCCTACGGGTGAAATTCGGGTTCGGGGTGCACGGCAGCATAATCTGAAAAACATTGACCTCGATCTGCCCCGCGATCGCCTGATTGTGATGACAGGGGTTTCTGGTTCCGGTAAGTCCTCTCTGGCCTTTGACACGATTTTTGCTGAAGGGCAACGCCGCTATGTGGAGTCCCTCAGTGCCTATGCACGGCAATTTCTCGGTCAGTTGGATAAGCCTGATGTGGATGCCATTGAGGGGCTGAGTCCAGCGATTTCCATTGATCAAAAGTCCACTTCCCACAATCCTCGCTCGACGGTGGGCACAGTCACGGAAATCTATGACTACCTGCGGCTGCTCTATGGCCGTGCGGGTGAACCCCATTGCCCCCATTGCGATCGCTCGATTCGCCCCCAAGCCGTTGATGAAATGGTGGATCAGGTGATGCAGTTGCCCCCTCAGACCCGCTTTCAAGTCTTAGCACCCATTGTCAAGGGCAAGAAGGGCACCCACAAGAAGCTGCTAGCGAGTCTAGCCAGTGAAGGTTTTGTGCGGGTTCGGATTGATGGTGAGGTGCGCGACCTCAGTGATGCCATTGAACTGGATAAAAACCATGCCCACACGATTGAAATTGTTGTCGATCGCCTTGTGCTGAAGCCGGGGATTGAGGAACGCTTAGCGGACTCGCTGCGAACGGCGTTGCACCATGCCAATGGTACGGCAATGGTCAGTGTGGTACCCCGCGAGGGTGAGGCTGAGGGTCAAACGCTCCTATTTTCCGAAAATTTTGCCTGTCCGGAGCATGGGGCCGTGATGGATGAGCTATCGCCGCGGCTCTTTTCCTTTAACTCCCCCTACGGTGCCTGTCCAGAGTGCCATGGCTTGGGCTATTTGCGCAAATTTAGCCCGGAGTTGATTGTCCCCAATCCTGAACTACCGGTCTATCTGGCGATCGCCCCCTGGGCCGAGAAAGAACACGACTACTACCTTGCTCTCCTCTGGGGCATTGCTGAAGCCTTTGGCTTTGACATCCATACACCGTGGTACCGCCTCACGGAGTTGCAACGGGAAATTATCCTCTACGGCACCGATACCCCAATTCTCATCCCCGCCGATTCCCGCTATCGCAAACGGGACTACTACCGCCAATTTCAAGGGGTGATCCCAATTTTGGAGCGGCATTACCGCGAAGCCACCTCTGAGGCCTACCGCCAAAAGCTGGAAGAGTACCAAGTCAATCAAACCTGCCCCGCCTGTGGTGGTCAACGCCTAAAACCCGCCGCCCTAGCAGTGCGCTTGGGGCAATATCGCCTCACGGATCTCACCAGTGTCTCGATTCGCGAGTGTTTGGCACGGCTGCGATCGCTCCAACTGAGCGCCCGCCAACAGCAGATTGCGGAGCTGGCCCTGCGGGAAGTGACCGCGCGATTACAGTTTCTCGTGGATGTGGGACTAGATTACCTGACGCTGGATCGCAGTGCGGCCACCCTCTCTGGTGGTGAAGCCCAACGCATTCGCTTGGCCACTCAAATTGGCTCTGGCCTGACGGGGGTGCTCTATGTCCTTGATGAACCCAGCATTGGCTTGCATCAGCGGGATAACGATCGCCTGCTGCAAACGCTGTTTCGCCTGCGGGATTTGGGGAATACACTCATTGTTGTCGAACACGATGAGGACACGATCCGCGCTGCCGATCACATTGTTGATATTGGCCCAGGGGCGGGGATCCACGGCGGCCAGATTGTGGCTCAAGGCAGCCTAGAGGCGATTCTCAATCATCCCGACTCCCTGACGGGGGCTTATCTGTCGGGGCGCAAGCGCATTGAAACCCCCAGCGATCGCCGGCCGGGGAATGGTCAATCCCTGATTCTCAAACAGGTATCTCGCAATAATCTCAAGAACATCACCGTAGAAATTCCCCTCGGTAAGCTGGTGTGTCTGACGGGGGTATCGGGGTCGGGAAAATCCACCCTCATGCACGAAGTCCTCTATCCTGCCCTGCAGCACCATCTTGGTCACAGTGTGCCGCTCCCCAAGGGACTTGGCGAGATTGAAGGCTTAAATGCCATTGACAAGGTGATTGTCATTGACCAGTCTCCCATTGGTCGTACCCCCCGCTCGAACCCTGCCACCTACATTGGGGTGTTTGATGTTATCCGTGAGGTCTTTAGCCAAACCGTGGAGGCCAAGGCACGGGGCTATAAACCAGGGCAATTTTCCTTCAATATCAAGGGCGGACGCTGTGAAGCCTGCGCTGGCCAAGGGGTCAATGTGATTGAGATGAACTTTTTGCCCGATGTCTATGTGCAGTGTGAGGTGTGCAAGGGGGCACGCTACAATCGCGATACCCTGCTAGTGAAGTACAAAGGCTGCTCGATCGCCGACGTTTTGGATATGACCGCCGAGACGGCACTGGCCTTTTTTGAAAATATCCCCAAGGCAGTGAGCAAGCTGCAAACCCTCGTGGATGTGGGCTTGGGCTATCTCAAACTAGGGCAAACGGCACCCACCCTCTCTGGGGGCGAAGCCCAACGCTTGAAATTGGCGGCTGAACTGTCGCGCCGCGCCACGGGCAAAACGCTCTACTTGATTGATGAACCCACCACGGGGCTATCTTTTTACGATGTGCATAAACTCCTCGAGGTGTTGCAGCGTCTCGTGGATAAGGGTAACTCGATTTTGGTGATTGAGCACAATCTGGATGTGATTCGCTGTGCCGATTGGATTATTGACCTTGGACCAGAGGGGGGCGATCGCGGCGGAGAGGTGGTTGCCGTCGGCACCCCTGAAGCGGTGGCACTGGTGCCCCAATCCTACACAGGGCAGTACCTCGCCAAGGTGTTAAATCGCGCCGCCAGTCCTCAGCAGTAGTAGAATACAGGTTGCTCTGCCTTGCTTTATTCCCTTTATTCCTATGTCCATGCCCACCATGACCCTCTGCATTTCCTGTCCTGATCAGCGGGGGTTAGTGGCCAAGTTGGCGCAGTTTGTCTATCGCTACAACGGTAACATTGTTCATGCTGATCACCACACGGATGCTGTCGCGGGCATTTTTCTCTCCCGCCTCGAGTGGGAACTAGAGGGCTTTGAAATCCCCCGCGATCAGATTGCTGCCACATTTATCAACTATGCACAGCGGGAAAAAGTCTTTGCCAGTTGGCAAGGGGTGCGCTGGCAGTTGCGGGCGTCGGATATTCCCTATCGCTTGGCCATTTGGGTGAGCCGCCAAGATCATTGCCTGTGGGATTTGCTGCTGCGGCAGCGAGCGGGGGATCTCTTTGCGGAAATTCCCCTGATTATCAGTAACCATGAGCATTTACGTCCCATTGCCGAACAGTTTGGCATTGACTTTCACTATATCCCTGTAACGCCAGAGACCAAGCCCCTTGCCGAAGCCAAGCAGCTGCAACTGCTCAAGGACTACAACATTGATCTGGTGGTGCTGGCCAAGTATATGCAGGTGCTCAGTCCAGAATTTATTGAGGCCTTTCCCCAAGTGATCAACATTCACCATTCATTTTTGCCTGCCTTTGCGGGGGCGAATCCCTACCACCGTGCCTATGAGCGGGGGGTAAAAATCATTGGTGCCACGGCCCACTATGCCACAGCGGATTTAGATGAAGGACCGATTATTGAGCAGGCAGTTGTGCACATTAGCCATCGCGATACGGTGGCAGATCTGATTCGCAAGGGCAAGGATTTAGAACGGGTGGTCTTGGCACGGGCAGTACGGCTGCATTTGCAAAATCGGATTCTGGTGTATGGCAATCGCACGGCAGTCTTTGCCTAGGCGCTAATCAGGGGGCAGTTGCCTTTTTGCTGAGGAGCTTGAACTTTGGAAGCTGTTGGACAATCTGGAGCGTTTCGACGCTCACTCGCACCACGCGCTTCAGTAAGTCAATAATGTAGCGGGGATCTGCTGACCAGTCGTTGGGGTCATTGCGAATTTGGCTGTCTTTATCCACAGTGACTTGATAGTGATCCATCACCCACTCGATGGCAGGCTTGCCATTCACCACATAGTCATAGGCTTGAAGAGGAATCCCCGTTAGGGTGACATAACGGTTGTAAATAATCGTGGTCTTATCCACCTGCTGCCCTTTTTTGGCAAAGCGCATCTTTTCAACGCGATAGAAGGTTTTGGCATCAGTGGTCAGGGGGGCTGCCAACTCAGTGAGGGGGTAGGGGTCAATGGTTTCATAGTGGAGATGCCAGTGAGCCAACTCTCGGCCTGCCTTGCTAAAGCCCCAAAAATCTTCAACGTAGGGAATGCGCGGCAGCATCTTTTTCAGGTCATTGGCGTAGCGTTGGCGATAGTCAGGACTGTGCAAAATGCCATAAACGTAGTAGAAAATATCCTCTTTACCGATTTGGGTATCCCCGTAGGTGTCGCGAAAGACTTTGAGGATGGCATCATTGATATTCTCTTTCTGGCGATAGCCCGTTGATGTGTTGCTCTCAAATAACGATCCCTGTGGCGTGGCTTCAACTTTTTCATAGGTATAGAGGGGAAAACATTGGCTATTGGAAATTAACTCTAAGTCGGGTACTGATGCTTTTAGGGTCTGTATTGACAAAGGAATCAATGGCTTGATGGCGTTCTTGTTGTGTGAGTGATTTATTTTCAAGAAATGCTTTGAATCGCTCAACCTCTGAATTGTAGAAGTCAATCATTCGGTACATATTTTGATGTAGAGAGACCTGTGAAAAGTTATAACACCATGTATCTCTACTCGTTACAATACCCATTGAATAAATATTAAAAATACAGTATCCTAATTTAGGATTTTTATCACCTAAAGAAACAAAGTTTTCAAACTCTGGATTGCGAGCATTGATCCAATCTTACTGCTCATTGGGTGTAACCTCTTGCCAAGGTAGGGTTGTGTAGTCACCAAAGGTGGCAATCTTGCTTAGTTTCTCTTCCCGACTCAGATAATAGCCAATATCGTGATAGTAAATTTCATGATTGGTTTTGGCAGGATTCTTGATCAACAGGGTAATGGCAACTGTATTTGTACAACCTTGACCAAAAATTTGTCCCCCCTCTTTCTTAGCTCGCTCACCAGAAGTTTTCTGTCCTCTTAGTCCCCGCAGATTAAAGACATAGACACTGGTAAACTCATCAGCAAGACATTTGCGCAAGCCATCCATTGCATTGCTGTCAATAAAGGAGCCGTTTGTCACAAAGGCAATCACGCCTTTTTCCCCTAGACGATCCGTTGCCCAGCGAATAGCACGAATATATGAGTCATAAGGACTTCTTTTTAAAGTCGCGTTAGAAAATTTTGCATAAGTCTCAGCAATCTTTTTATCAAGTCTCTGGTATTTTAGATTTTTGTTACTATCATTTTCGCTCTTTTGCCCTGCGGAATAGGGCGGATTGCCAATGATCACGGTGATCTTTTCTTGTTTCTGCGCTAAAACGCGGCGATTGTTTTCAGGGAAGAAGGCTTCATTGAGGGTGCCCTCGTGTTCATACATTTGAAACGTATCGGTGAGGACAATGCCGTTAAAGGCCGTTAAAGGGGGCGTAGTGTCCTGTAAGGCTAGCGTAGGCGGTCTCAATGTTGATGGCCGCAATGTAGTAGGGCAGTAGCAGAATTTCGTTGGCGTGGAGTTCGCGGCTGTACTTGGTGGGCACAGCTTCGCGGGGAATCAAGCCACTCTGGAGCAACCGCACAATAAAGGTTCCCGTCCCCGTAAAAGGATCGAGGATATGCACATTCTCTGAGGCTAGACTGAGGCCAAATTCCTGCTGGAGCGCTGCATCGGCACTGCGGATGATGAAGTCCACAATTTCCACAGGGGTATAGACAATGCCCAACCGCTCTGCCATTTTCGGAAAGGCCAGCTTAAAGAATCCCTCATACAACTCAATGACAATTTTTTGCTTGCCCTGTAGGTTGTCAATGCCGCTGGCACGCAACTTGACGCTGGTATAAAAGTCCTCTAACTTGGCGGTTTCCTTGTCGAGAGCCTGCCCCTCTAGCACCGCAATCATCGTCTCCATCGCTGCCGAAACGGGGTTGTACTGGCTAAAGGCATAGTCGGCAAAGAGGGCATCAAAAACGGGTTTGGTAATGAGGTGCTGCGACAGCATCTCTATGGTGGCGGCTGCGGTAATGCTGGGGTTGATGATCTCCTGCAAACTGGCGACAAAGGCATCAAATTGGGCCCTAACGCTGGGATTTTTGGCGATGATGCCCTCCATGCGCGTGCGATGGTGATCGGCAATGATGGCCACATCCTTGGCCCAGTCCTCCCAATACTGGCGATCGCCACACTTTATGCACCACCTTGGCGTAGAGGGCTTCTTTCCACTCCTCCAGTTCTGGCCAGTGAAACGCTAACTGCACGGGTGTGAGGTCGTTGTCAATTTCTTCACTGTCTTCACGGCCACCCCCAATCCCAATCACATCAATTTGCGGGGGTCGCTGCTGATTGAGTGCCAGCTTGTTGACAATGGCATTAAAGCGATCGTCGTGCGCCCGTACGGCCTCACCAAAGCCCAAGCGGTGCAGTTCCTTGCCATAGATGGCTTCCTCATCCATCGAGCAAAGGGTGATGTTTTCTTCTAATGCCTTGCTCTTGGCGCGATCGCCATACAGGCGCGGTGTTGCCGTCATATAGAGGCGTTTCTTGCCTTGGACGTGCTCTTGACGGTGGACGCGGGTAAATTGCGATTCCTCTTGGCTAGAGAGAATCACGCCCGTGGTGCGGTGAGCCTCATCGCAGATGATCAAATCAAAGGGGGGTAGGCCAGCCTTTTGGGCGGCAGTAATGCTCTCAATCGATTGATAGGTGGAGAAAATCACCGTCATCTTGTTGGTTGCTGCTGCTGCCCCCTTGCGAATCTTCTCGCTATCGGTGGTTGCAGGAAAGGGTAGATCACTGGCTTTGAGGTCTTCGCTGTCTGTGCGCCGCCCCACCTTCACATCGGAGCAGACGGCAATGGGATGTAGGGGAATTTCTGCTTCGGCAGTCCACTCCCGCAAACTCTGAGACAGCAACGAAATCGAGGGCACCAGAAAAAGCACCCGTCCCCCTTTGCCCACCATCCGCTCAGCAATTTTCAAAGCCGTAAAGGTTTTGCCCGTGCCACAGGCCATGATCAGCTTGCCGCGATCGGCGGTTTGCAATCCTGCGATCACATTGTCAACGGCTATTTGCTGGTGGGGACGCAATTCCTTGCGGGGAAGGCGTTTGAGAGAATAGCTTCCCTTGGCATCTTGGAGCCGCTGGCTACCTGTGGGTATGGTGTCGCTAGAAAACTGCTCCCAATCAATGGGGCTATTGGCGAGGTCGTGTACCGTGAGGCGATGGACGGGGACTTTTTGATTGTCAAGAGTTTTGTTCAGATTCTCTGACCAGCGATCGATGGTAGAGACCAAGAGCCGATGACTAAATTCCGCCTTGCCCGAGGCTGCCAAAAAGGAATCCACATCACTTTTGCTGAGAGTATGCTCAGGATGGTAAAACTTGCACTGAATCGCCCAAAGCTCGCCACTGATCCGTTCTTTGGCCACCAAGTCAATGCCAATGTCGCCACTATTGCCCCGCTGCGGATACTCCCACCACAGCCACACATCGCTAAATAAATCCTGATAGTAAGGGTCAGTGCGAAAGTAAGCCTGCATCAACCGCTCAAAGCGATCGCCCAAGTGCCGTTTTGACTCTGCTGCTGCTCGAAACTCCGCCAAAATATCATTGATCGTAGTCATGAGACTTGTCGCACTGCTAATTTTTTTTGTAATACAGCCCTTTTCTCAAACAGGCGATCATCTCGCCCTAGGGGCTTTCAAGGTTTGAGGCCTCTTGTCTTCAAGAATTGCAGGAGGTCACTCCTTTGAATGTGATTGAGCACGACTTCAGTGCGTTGAAGCGAGCGCGGATGTATGCAGGGTCAAACAATTCTATTGATGAAGTGATTCGCAATTATTGTGCCGAATAGCGTCTCATTCTTTATTGGAATAGATATAATTCTAACGACGACCCAATTCACCCATGCCTAGTGATTAGACTATAAAGCATCAGGTGGCTTGAGGACAGTTTCATGGTGCAAGATGGGTTACGCTACTGGTCGCTGGGTATTGTCCTTCTTTTAGGGGTGGGTCTTGAACCGGTTAGAGCAGCAGAGATGTCCCTACCCCAAACGGGTGTAGCAGAGGAGGAGTTGATTGCTCTCATAAAAGAAGACCCCTTTGCCCAAGCTCGCCTGCCGCAATCTGAAGGCGCTGCTGTCGATCTATTGCCGCTGCCACCCCAGCCCTCCGCAGAAGTCGTTCCGCCTGTAGAATCCCCTGCCCCCCTACCCACGAGCACTGAGATCAAGGGTGATTCAGCAGCCCCCTCTGTGGAACCTGCACTAAGAACAACTGACAATTCGCCAGAGGCTTCAACAACAGTGGAACTGACAGCAGAGCAAGCCGCACAGGAGGCGCGTTTAGCACTTCTACGGGAGGGCGATCGCCACTGGCAATTGGGAGATACCGTCACAGCCCAAACCTATTACCAAAAGGCCAAGGCTGACCTAGATTTGCCACCGCCCCGTGTCACCCCCCCCGCCGTACTGGAAATTAGTCAACTGCCCCCCGCTGCCCAAGTCTATTGGCGAGAAGTTCAAGGGGGTTCCCAACTCTACAGTGCCCAAGCCGTGCCCCTGCGGCTGTTGGTGGAGCAATTCCCAGAGTTTATCCCCGGCCAAGTGCGCTTCGCTGAGTTTCTAGCGCAGCAGGGTTCCCTCAAAGAGGCCTATGCCCATCTCGAAAAAGCCGCCAGCCTCTATCCTGATCAACCCGATATTCAACGTAGCCTCGTCACCCTCTACGATCGCCAGCAACAGTGGCTAGAAGCCGCCCTTGCCGCCCAACGTTTTGCCCTACTGAATCCTGACCACCCCGCCACACCCGAATTTCAGCAACTAGCCGCAGAGCGAATGCAACGGTTCCGTCGTCGCCTTCAGGGACAACTGCGCGAAGGCATGATTGTCGGCGCCCTCACTGGACTGGTGGGTGTGGCACTCACGGGCAATCCCTTACTATCCTTGGACTCAATTCAAATGATGGCCTTGATGATGCAGGGAGAATCTGCCCTAGGCCGTTCAGCAGCACAGCAAATTAGCCGCCAAGTCAAGCTCCTTGAGGATCCTGAGGTTCAAGCCTATGTCAATGAAGTGGGGCAACGCCTCGCCAAAGTGGCCGGTCGCAATGAGTTTGAGTATGAGTTTTTTGTGATAAAAGATAATGATCTCAATGCCTTTGCCCTGCCAGGAGGCAAGATTTTTATCAATTCCGGTGCAATTCTCAAAGCCAATACCGAGGCAGAACTTGCTGGCTTACTGGCTCACGAAATTGCCCACGCGGTGCTCTCCCACGGTTTTCGCTTGGTCACCCAAGGCACGGCCACTGCCAACTTGACGCGGTTATTACCTGCTGGTGGCTATGTGACAGGGATTCTCGTGACTAGCTATAGTCGAGAAATGGAGCGAGAGGCGGATATTTTGGGCACACGGATTCTGGCGAGGGCAGGCTATGCCGCTGATGGCCTACTGAACCTCATGCACACCCTCAAGAAGGAATACCGTCATCAGGAGCCACCGTTACCATGGTTTTCTACCCACCCACCGACCAATGAGCGCATTCGCTATATCCGTGGTTTGATGCGCGATCGCGGGTACACCCCCTTTGCCTTTGAGGGGGTCGAACGCCATCAACAAATTCAAGCGCGCTTGCGTACCCTTGTGGATCCCCCCAATCCCAAAAAGTCCAAACGGGAAACTGCCAAGACGCCGCAATAGCTGAGTCCGCTTTGAATGTTCTGAATGTCTCGACATTGCTTTCAAAACCTTGAGTACGAACCCGCATTTCTCTCCCTAGGGGAAGAGTACTGGGACGAGGTACAGGCGGCAACCTTTCCGCAGCATATTCTGCGTTTTCGCAATGATGCCCTCTTACCCCTGATGGGTCTGAATCCCGCCAAGGTAACTGATGCTGACTTTATTGCGGCCTTTGGCCAGTTTCAGGGGCGTGAACCTTTTTTAGCAATGCGTTACCACGGCTACCAATTTGGGGAATACAATGCTCGCTTGGGGGATGGCCGAGGGTTTCTCTATGGTCAGTTTCGCGGTGTGGATGGTCAACTGTATGACCTTGGCACGAAAGGATCTGGCACCACACCCTATTCGCGGGGGGGAGATGGTCGCCTGACACTCAAAGGCGGTGTCCGTGAGGTTTTGGCCAGTGAACTGCTGCATCGCTTGGGGGTGAGCACCTTTCGCAGTCTCAGCTTGGTGGAAACGGGAGAATCCCTCTGGCGAGGGGATGAGCCATCGCCGACGCGATCGAGTGTCTTAGTGCGCCTTGGCCGTTCCCATATTCGCTTTGGTACCTTTGAGCGGCTCCACTATCTGCGGCGACCGGACTTGATTCGACGGTTGCTCGACCACGTCATTGACTACTACTACCCCCACTTGCTAGAGATCCCAAACCCCAAGGAACGGGATTGTGCCTTTTATCGTGAGCTAGTGGCACGCACAGCGGATCTGGCGGCGCAGTGGTTGGTGGCGGGGTTTTGCCACGGTGTTTTGAACACCGATAATATGGCCATTACGGGCGAGAGCTTCGACTATGGTCCCTATGTCTTTTTGGAGCACTATGATTTGGGGTTTACAGCCGCCTACTTTGACTACTATGGCCGCTACGCCTACGGCAATCAACCAGCAATTTGTGCTTGGAATTTGGAGAAGCTGCAAATCCCTCTGTCTTCAGTAATGCCCCTTGAGGAAATGCAAGCTGCCCTAAAGACCTTTGGCGATCGCTGCCAAACCACCTACTTGAAACTCATGCTCAAGCGCCTCGGTTGGGCAGATCTTCCTCTAGAAATTGGCCGTCCCTTAGTGGCAGAGACCCAAGCTTTTCTCAGCCGCAGCACCATCAGTTATCCCCAATTCTTTGTCAGCCTACGGCAAGAATTCTCCCCTGAGTGGGCTGTAGATCCCAGTCATATCTTTCGTAACAGCTCAACCCTCACGCCAGCAGATCAGAAATTGCTAGAGGCTTGGAAAAGAACCTATTTTGAGCTACTTCAGCAAGCCACGCCGTTACAACAAGCCGCACTTCCCCAAACCCTAGCGGCTGCCAATCCCCTTGTTATCCTGACTCGTCCGCAGATTGAACACATTTGGCAGGCCATTGATCAGGCGGATGATTGGTCACGATTTACTACAGCCCTTGAGTTGATGCAGGCATGAAGCGACTCCTTTGCCTGAGTAATGGCCACGGTGAGGACGCGATCGCCAGCTCGATTTTGCAGGCCTTGCGGCAGCGGTGCCCACACTTAGACCTAATGGCGTTGCCCTTGGTGGGCTTAGGGTCTGCCTATACGCGGCTGGGAATTCCTGTATTGCAGCCCGGAAAAATACTCCCCTCTGGGGGCTTTATCTACATGGATCTGCGACAGCTATGGCGGGATCTTAGAGCAGGGCTGCTGGGACTGTTGGGGGCGCAGGTTCGTGCTATTCAGCGTTGGCAGCGATTCTCTGCAGGGCATCTCTTAGCGGTGGGGGATATTGTGCCTCTACTGCTGGCCTATGGCACAGGGGGAACCTATAGTTTTATCGGCACTGCTAAGTCTGACTATTACCTATATGACCCGACGGGGCGTCCCTATCGTTGGGGCATGGGCTGGGCGGGGAGTGACTACCTGCCTTGGGAACGATGGTTGTGGCGATCGCCCCGCTGTCGAGGCATTTTTGTCCGTGATGAGTTAACCGCTAAAGGGTTGCGGCAATTCGGTTACACGGTTCACTACTGTGGCAATCCCATGATGGACTTAGTGATGCCACCCCCTGAGCGATCGCCTTTTACGACTAGAACCATTGTGCTACTGCCGGGGTCTCGTGCCCCTGAGGCCTACCGCAATTGGCAGCAGATCCTACGGGTACTGGCGCCCTATGCCGATCAGCCGCTGACCTGTCTTGCCGCTGTCAGTCCCAGCCTTGATTTACGGATGCTTGAGCAAAGCCTTGAGGGTTGGCAACCCATCGCCAGTGCATTACCCCAGACCAGCGCATGGCAGTTGGGTCAGCAACAACTGATTTTAAGTTCACATCACTTTCGTGAATTTCTGCATTGGGCCGAAGGGGGCATTGCCCTCGCCGGCACAGCCACAGAGCAGTGTGTGGGCTTAGGGAAACCCGTGATCACCTTTGCGGGTGCAGGCCCCCAGTTTACCCGTGAGTTTGCTAGTCGCCAAAAACGCCTTCTCGGAGACTCGATTTTCCTACTCGATGATCCTCAAGGAGCCATCCCGACCCTTTGGCAGATTTGGGAAGATGCGACTTTACTTGCGCGAATTGCCGCCAATGGCAAAGAACGCATGGGCGACCCCGGAGCGAGCGATCGCATTGCTGAGCAACTGTTAAAAATACTCGGCAATTGAGTCCTGCTAAAAAAAAGACCCCCATCCGTAGATGGGAGCCAAGGAGGATTGAGTTTAGTTAGATGAAGTCAGTGACTCTAATCAAGGCTCGGCATCGAGAGTACGGGTTCAGACTCACGGTCAATCCCCTTCTCGAAACCAGCCGCCGCGGCACGGGCACGACCCGCATGCCACAGGTGACCCACTAGGAAGAAGAAGGCCAAGACAAAGTGGGACGTAGCCAGCCAAGAGCGGGGTGACACGAAGTTCACCGAGTTGATTTCGGTGGCCACACCACCCACGGAGTTCAAAGAACCCAGAGGTGCATGGGTCATGTACTCAGCGGCACGACGCTCTTGCCAAGGCTGAATGTCATTTTTGATCTTGTTGAGGTCAAGACCATTGGGACCGCGCAACGGCTCCAACCAAGGACCACGGAAATCCCAGAAGCGCATTGTTTCACCACCGAAGATGATTTCACCCGTGGGAGAGCGCATCAGGTATTTACCAAGACCGGTGGGGCCTTGAGCCGAACCGACGTTCGCACCCAATTTTTGGTCACGGATCAAGAAGGTCATTGCCTGAGCCTGAGAGGCCTCTGGACCCGTAGGACCATAGAATTCACTGGGATAGACCGTGTTGTTGAACCAGACAAAGCAGGTGGCAATGAAGCCCATCATGGACAGGGCGCCCAAGCTATAGGACAGATAGGCTTCCCCAGACCAGATAAAGGCACGGCGTGCCCAACCAAAGGGCGTCGTCAGAATGTGCCAGATACCACCAGCAATGCAGATCAAACCGATCCAAATGTGACCACCGACAACGTCCTCAAGATTGTTGACGCTGACGATCCAGCCCTCACCGCCAAAGGGAGACTTCAGCAGGTAGCCAAAGATCACCGTGGGGTCAAGGGTGGGGTTGGTAATGACACGGACATCGCCACCGCCGGGTGCCCAAGTGTCATAGAGGCCACCAAAGAACATGGCTTTGGCCACCAACAGCAGGGCACCAATACCGAGGACGATCAGGTGGAAACCGAGGATCGTCGTCATTTTGTTTTTATCTTTCCAGTCGTAGCCAAAGAAGGAGGAGTATTCCTCAAGGGTTTCAGGGCCACGAATGGCATGGTAAACCCCACCAAAGCCGAGAACAGCAGAGGAAATCAGGTGCACCACCCCGACCACAAAGAAGGGGAAGGTGTCCACGACTTCACCCCCAGGGCCAACGCCCCAACCAAGGGTGGCAATGTGGGGAATGAGGATCAGCCCTTGCTCGTACATTGGCTTCTCAGGAATGAAGTGAGCCAACTCGAACAGGGTCATGGCACCGGCCCAGAAAACGATCAGGCCAGCGTGGGCGACGTGAGCACCCAAGAGTTTGCCGGAGAGATTAATCAGACGAGCATTACCGGCCCACCACGCGAAACCGGAGGATTCTTGGTCGCGATTGGTGGCAAAAATCGAGTTACTAGAGAGCGTTACCACGGGGGAGTACCTCTTCTGGGAAGACAAAGTTTTCATGGGGTTGGTCTTGGGGCGCCATCCAAGCGCGAATGCCCTCGTTCAAGAGCAGGTTCTTCGTGTAGAACGTCTCAAACTCAGGGTCTTCCGCGGCCCGAATCTCCTGCGAAATAAAGTCGTAAGACCGCAGGTTCAACGCCAGACCCACCACGCCAATCGCACTCATCCACAGCCCCGTTACGGGCACAAACAACATGAAAAAGTGCAACCAGCGCTTGTTCGAGAAGGCAATCCCAAAAATTTGGCTCCAGAAACGGTTCGCCGTCACCATCGAGTAGGTCTCTTCCGATTGGGTGGGGCTAAAGGCACGGAAAGTGCTGGCGCCTTCGCCATCTTGGAAGAGGGTGTTCTCCACTGTGGCACCGTGGATGGCACACAACAGGGCACCGCCGAGCACACCGGCCACCCCCATCATGTGGAAGGGGTTCAAAGTCCAGTTGTGGAACCCTTGGAAGAACAGCAGGAAGCGGAAGATGGCAGCCACCCCAAAGCTGGGGGCAAAGAACCAACTGGATTGCCCCAGGGGATAGATCAAAAAGACGCTGACAAAGACGGCAATGGGGGCACTGAAGGCAATGGCGTTGTAGGGACGGATGCCCACCAAGCGAGCAATTTCAAATTGCCGCAGCATGAAGCCAATGAGGCCAAAGGCGCCGTGGAGGGCGATAAAGGTCCACAGACCACCGAGTTGGCACCAGCGGGTGAAGTCCCCTTGGGCTTCGGGACCCCAAAGGAGAAGAAGGGAGTGCCCCATGCTGTTGGCGGGGGTGGAAACGGCAACGGTGAGGAAGTTGCAGCCTTCGAGGTAGCTGGAGGCGAGGCCGTGGGTGTACCAAGAGGTCACAAAGGTGGTACCGGTCAGCCAGCCCCCGAGGGCAAGGTAGGCGCAGGGAAACAGCAGGATGCCTGACCAGCCGACAAAGACAAATCTGTCACGTTTGAGCCAGTCGTCGAGGATGTCAAACCATCCCCGTTCTGCTGGCGCTCGTCCAATCGCGATCGTCATGGAATTAAATCCTCTTGCAGATATAGATGCCAGATTTAGAACCTTACAGTTGCTGGTAGGGCGTGATCGGCTCTCTAAAACTTAGGAGCGATCGCTCCAGCATCCTGTTAATTTGGCTTCATAAATAAGAAACCCATCCCTCGCTAACGCTTGAGCTAGTAGGTGGTTTTACCTAGTTGCTGTTGGCGTTCACCAAGGGTAGGTTAAGCTTCCCATCAGCATTTGCTGCGGGAGAACTATATTAACGTGATAGCGGAATTCTTACGAAATATCAAGGTGATTGTTGCCTAGTTTCTCAGCTTTCTCATTTTTGAGCAGGGGTCGCAATCTAGCAAGAGAGCAGGAAATTCAGTCCTCAACTTGCAGAGAACGTCAGCAAGAAATGTTAACTTTTGTAACACTACTGCCAGCGGTTGCTGCCATAAAAGTCTTGAGCGATCGCCCGCCAACCAGAAACAGAGGGATAGCTGTCTTGATAAGATAGGAGAGTTGCAGGATAGTCTTTGCCAACAACCGAGAAAAGGAGGCCCGCCATGGCGACCGAACGACGGGTGGCACGGGTAGCAGAATTAATCAAACGGGAAGTAAGCCAGTTGTTAATGTATGAAATCCGCGATGAGCGCGTGGGGGCGGGCATGGTCAGTGTCACCGATGTGGAAGTTTCCGGTGATTTGCAGCACGCCAAGATCTTCGTCAGTATCTACAGCACCGACGAGGTACGCCGCTCAACGATGGCTGGATTGAAGGCGGCTTCAGGCTTTGTGCGACGGGAATTGGGGCAACGCATTCGCCTGCGGCGGACACCGGAGGTCGTCTTTATTGAGGATCGATCGCTGGAACGGGGCAGTCGCGTTCTTTCGCTACTCAATCAAATTGGGCAACAGCAGAGTGCTGCAGAGACTCCTGAAACAGAGTCTTAGGTGCGGCTTGGTCTTGCGGGAACCGATGCAGTAAGGTAGTGCCTCGGCGGTAGGGAGGAACTTTTGCTGCGCTGGGGAGGTGCCAGTAGGGTTTTCAGGATCACAAAGGCCGCAATGCCAATTAAGAAGTAACCAAAGCCCTGCTGAAGTCGCTTGGCAGAAATGCGGTGACTGAGATAGCTACCGATAACAGAACCACCCGCAGAGGCTAAGGTGAGGGTCAGGGTCAAGCGTGGATCCAAACTCACTGTGCCCAGATAGCCCCAAACCGCAGCCACGGAATTGGCGGCAATAATCAACAGGGAGGTGCCGATCGCCTGCCGCATTGGAATTTTGCCCAATAAAACAAGGGCAGGCACAATGGCAAATCCCCCACCCACTCCCACCAACCCCGTCAGAATACCCACACCAATGCCTTCGGTGGGTAGCCACAGCCAACAGTACTTACAGACTGGGGGGGCATAAAGCTGGCTTTCAAGAGAACTTTCCGGCGGGGTGAGTTCAGGGGCAGGGGGACGCTGTTGCCGCCGAATCATTAAAATAGCCGCCACCATCATGGCAACGGCAAAGAGTAAGAGTTGCACCGTATCGGTAATCCAAGGCAAGGCTGCCAGTCGCGCCCCGAGATAGGCACCCATCATGGTTGCCGAACCAAAAATCAGTGCTAGACGCAAATTAACGTAGCCGCGCCGCCACTGGGGAATCACTGCCAGTAAGCTGACGCTGCCGACAATCACAAGCGTCATCGGGATCGCGACCTTGGTTTCAATGCCCATGACATAGACCAGCACTGGCAGGGCAAGGACAGAACCGCCGCCCCCCAATAGACCCAGACTCAAGCCGATGGCGATCGCCAGACCATGCCCTATCCAGTAGCTCAGCATGGGTTACAGCCCTTTTCACTAAGATTTATCACGCTCACCACTTTGCAAGCTAGCGTAGGAGAGGATCTCATCTCTCTGTTTTTCATGCTTCAGAAAAGGGCTGTTATTTCACCTGTGGGCGATTGAAGGGCAGCAGCGCCAACAGCCGCGCTAGGGTACAGACTCCTGTGACACCGGCAAAGACCAAGCCAGCACCGACAAAACCTGCTAGGAAGAAGAACCCCGGATGAACGGCAAAGCCGAGAATCACCCCGCTGAGAATCAGACTACCAGCCACAATTTGCACCTGCCGCATCAGGCTGATGGGGGCACCAACTGCACCCGTGATCGGATAGCCCCCCTGTTTCCAGCGTTGAATGCCCCCTTCGAGGTTTTTCAGGTTTTTGAAGCCCCGACTGGCAAGGGTTTCGCAGGCCATGCGCGATCGCCGGCCAGATTCACAATAGAGCACCACCGGGGTGTCAGAATTACAGGGGGGTTCAAGTTCCTTCACATTGGCCAAAGGACAGAGCAGCGCTCCCGGAATGTGGGCATTGTTGTATTCGCTTGGCTCCCGCACATCAATGAGCAGTACCTGCTGGCGTTGCAGGGCATCGTGCAGTTCAGCCGCAGAAATGAGGGGAGACTCAGTCGTTGTTGTGGTCATCGTCGTTGGTTCTCCAGTGGTTACTCAGGGTTGGCTAGACAGGGGCGATCAGGGGTCAAAGGACTAGACGGCAGCGGCAACCATGCCACACTGTTGGTTAGCGGGCACCGCTTCCATAATTTTCTTAGGATCCGGCAGGTTCAGGTTGGCCATGAACTCAATGAACTGCTGGCGATCGCGACCGACAAAGCGGGGATTAAAGCGTTTTTCTTCACCAATGGTGGAAACGGTGTGACCGCGATAGTCATGGCCGGGATAGACCAATGTGGTGTCTGGGAGCGTAAAGAGCCGCTGTGTTACCGCATCGTACATTGCGCCTGCATCGCCACTTTGGAAATCAGTGCGGCCACAGCCACGGATAAAGAGGGAATCCCCCGTCAATAGGTGGGTGCCATTCACGAGGAAGGCCATGTGGCTATCGGTGTGCCCCAAGGTGGCGATCGCCTGAATCGGAATGCTACCGACGTGAATCACTTCACCGTCTTTAATATAGCCATCGGCGCAGTCCACATGGGCATTTTCGGGCACAAGGGTTTTGCAGCCTGTGCGTTCGCGGACTTTGCCCGCCCCGGTAATGTGGTCGGCGTGGACATGGGTTTCGAGGCAGTAGCGCAGTTTCAACCCCAATTGCTCAATTAACTGCACATCCCGATCCACCTGTTCAAGGACGCTATCCACCAAGGCGGCCTCACCCGTGGCTTCATCGGCAATCAGGTAAGAATAGGTCCAAGTGTCGTAGTCAAAGAGTTGGCGAAATAGCATAGCGGACTCCTTTATGGGGTAAAGCGTGAGGGGACTCATTCAGCCTGAAAGCTAGACTTAAAACGGTTACTACTTCAGCTTAGTGATCCTAAATATAATTTTATAACTATTCAGTAAAGAAATGTCAAATCCCCCCTGCCCCCATTTTTCCAAAGGAGAGCCAATTTAGGATAAAAGTAAGGCAGTTTCAGAGCACTGGGGATGTCCACACTACAGCAAATTACCCCTTGGCAGCGGGTCACAGAGGAGCTAACAGCCATTGTCGGCAAGGGGAGCGTCATCAGTGATGCAGCAGAAGCCCTTGTGTATGAGTGCGATGGGCTATCCATGTATCGGCAACGACCCAAACTGGTCGTGCTACCGCAAACCACTGCCCAAGTCTCTGCCATCCTCAAGGTGTGCGATCGCTATCGGATTCCCTTTGTTGCCCGTGGCTCAGGGACGGGGCTATCGGGGGGAGCCTTACCCCACACCGAGGGGATTCTCATCGTCACTTCTCGCATGAACCAGATTTTAGACATTGATCTGGCCAATCAGCAGGTGGTGGTGCAGCCGGGGGTGATTAATGCGTGGGTCACTCAAGCGGTAGCCGATCAGGGGTTTTACTATGCCCCCGATCCCTCGAGTCAAATTATTTGCTCCATTGGCGGCAATGTCGCCGAGAACTCCGGCGGTGTCCATTGCCTGAAGTATGGCGTGACCACGAATCATGTGCTGGGACTGACGGTGGTGTTGCCCAATGGTGAGATTGTTGAACTGGGGGGTGCGGCGCCAGAAATGCCCGGCTATGATCTTATGGGGGTTTTTGTCGGGTCTGAGGGCACTCTCGGGATTGCCACGGAAATTCGGCTGCGCATTCTCAAACAGGCGGAGGCAATCGCTGTGCTATTGGCGGACTTCACCACCATTGAAGCGGCCGGGGAAACAGTTTCCGCCATTATCCGTGCCGGTATCATTCCCGCTGGCATGGAAATTATGGACAACCTGAGTATCAATGCCGTTGAGGACGTGGTGGCCACCAATTGCTACCCCCGCGATGCCGGCGCGGTCTTGCTGGTGGAAGTCGATGGCTTGGAGTCAGAAGTACCGATTTTGCAGGAGCGAGTCACACGTATTTGCTATGAACAGGGGGCACGCCATGTAACCGTTGCTACAGAAGCTGAAGATCGCCTCCGCCTTTGGAAAGGGCGCAAAGCGGCTTTTGCGGCTGCTGGTCGTCTCAGTCCCAATTATTTTGTCCAAGATGGGGTGATTCCCCGCAGTCAACTGGCCACCGTCCTCAGGGAAATTGAACAACTGAGTCAGCGCAGTGGCTATCGCATTGCCAATGTCTTCCATGCTGGGGATGGCAATCTGCATCCCTTGATTCTCTACGATCAGGCAGTACCGGGCGCGCTTGCGGAGGTGGAGGCCTTGGGGGGGGAAATTCTCAAGCTCTGTGTGCGCTTGGGGGGCAGTATTTCTGGGGAACATGGCATTGGTAGTGATAAGGCCTGTTTCATGGGTGAGATGTTTAGCCCAGCAGATTTAGAAACGATGCAGCAGGTGCGCTGCGCCTTTGATCCCAAACGTCTGGCCAACCCTGAAAAAGTGTTTCCGACACCGCGAACCTGTGGGGAAGCGGCTCATCAACTCAAAGACTTTCCCAACATTGAGGCATTTTAATGAGTGCAAAAATCCCAGTCACGATTATTACCGGCTTTCTTGGTAGTGGTAAGACGACCCTGATTCGGCAGTTGCTTCAGAAGGCAGCGGGCAGGCGCATTGCTGTGATTGTGAATGAGTTTGGCGATGTCGGTATTGATGGCGAGTTGTTGCAGTCCTGTTGCGATCGCACAGCGGGCATTTGGGAACTCACCAACGGCTGTCTGTGTTGCACAGTGCAGGAGGAATTTTTGCCAACGATGCAGACCCTCTTGGCACGGCGGCAGGAGATTGATCACATTGTGATTGAAACCTCTGGACTCGCCTTACCCAAGCCGCTCGTGATGGCTTTTCGTTGGCCGGAGGTGCGCCATGCGGCAACCGTTGATGGGGTGGTGACAGTGGTGGATGGCGTTGCCTTAGCAGCTGGTCAAGTGAGTGCTGATCTGGAGGCGCTCTTTGCCCAAAAGGCCGCTGATCCTAGCTTGGAGCATGAGGACACCCCCCTTGAGGAACTCTTTAATGATCAACTGGCCTGTGCCGACTTGGTCATCCTCAGCAAGGCGGATCAACTGACTCCCGATCAGGCAGAGCTGCTCATCGCTGAACTGCGCACTCAATTGCCCCCACGGATTAAGCTGCTGGCGGCTCACCAAGGACAGGTGCCGGCGGATCTGCTGCTGGGATTTAATGCAGCGGTGGAGGAGAATTTGGGGCAGCGACCCAGCCATCATGACTTTGAGGAGGAGCATGACCACGACGCGGAGATTCAAGCGGTTTGTTTAGAGCTGGGGGCTTGGGATCTGCAACGCCTACGTCAATCCCTCGAGCGATTGCTGCAAGTACCTGACATTTACCGCGTTAAGGGCTTTGCGGCCATTGAGGGCAAGCCGATGCGTCTGGTGGTGCAAGGGGTGGGTCAACGGTTAGACTTGTTTTACGATCGCCCGTGGCAAGCGGCAGAGTCACGCCAAACTCGTGTGGTGGTGATTGGTCGTCAGTTGGATCCACAGGAGTTGCTGTCCCATTTTGGCTAGGAGGCTATGGCCAGCCTTGAGGATGTCATTGACCGCCAACTGCGCCAACTATTGGGCAGCAAGGCCACTTGGTTCATTGATATCGGCGATCGCCACCTCAGCATCTGGGTTGAATCGACAACTTTAGAGCCAACAGATTTAGATCGCCTATCTAGGTGGGGCAAGACCCTTTGGCAGCAGTGGCAACGGGGTAGTGTTCTTATTTTTGCTGCTGAGCCTCGTCAACCGTTTCCCTACTGGTGGACATCCTGGTCTGTTGCCTCAGCCACACCGCAGGCCACTCAAATAGGCGAAACGACTGCGGGCGATCGCTTTATTATCTGCGGCCTTGGCAGTTTGGGGCAATTTTGTATCCAAAGTCTGCGCCGCTTTGCAGGTGAGCATTTGACCCTAGAGATTCGTGCCATTGAACGCCACGCCAACATTGAGTGGGAAATTCCGCAGTTGACGGAGTTGCTCAGTGAACCTGTGATCATCGGTGATTGCCGGCAAGAGGCGGTTCTGAAAGCGGCTGGGATTGATCGCTGTCGTACCTTATTAGCAGTTACGAGTGATGAGGCCACCAATATTGCCACGGCGATTGTGGCTCGGCGCTTAAATCCCGATGTCCATCTTGTGGTGCGCTCTAGTCGCGATAATCTCAACGCCCTTCTAGAGAAAAAACTGGGGAGCTTTGTGGCGCTCAATCCCACGGAACTACCAGCTCCTGCCTTCGCCCTTGCAGCCCTTGAGGAAAATATCCTTGCTGCGTTTACGATTGAGGGTCAGCAGTTTCGGGTGTTGCAACAAACGATTACCGCTGAGAGTCCCCTCGTGGGTACGCCTGCCCACCGCTGGCAGCGCCGTCACCAACGCCTGATTAGTATTCGCGCCTGCCATTCCCAATCCTCAATCTTCCAGCCGACTCGTCCCCACCGCCTTTTTAACCATTGGCCACCGGATTTACTCTTTGAGGTGGGCGATCGCCCGATTTGGATTGAACGGGTAGAAGTGGTGAAATCCTTGCCCATCCCTGACCCCAATCCCATCCAGCGCCTCATTCAGCAGGTGCGCCAACTGCCTGAGCAGGTAGAACAATTCTGGCAGTGGATCCATGGCGATCGCTCTCGTGAGTTGATCTTCAATGGCCTTTGGATGGGCAGTGGTCTGTGGCTTGTGACCGCGATCCTGCTGCGCTACAACGTCCCCGAACTCACATGGCAAAAGGCCTTTGCTGCCGGCTTTATTCTCCTTTTGGGGGGCTTTGGCGATGTCTTTGGCGGGCTAGAAAACGATCCGATTCCCCCTTGGCTGCTGGTGGTCTGTATTTTGGTGGCGATCGTTAGTCTCCTCTTTATTGTCGGTGTCTTGGGACTTTTGGCGGAAAAGCTGCTGCAAGCGCGGTTTGACTTTCTCAAGAAACGTCCCCCCCTGCCCACGGCGGATCACGTGATTGTTGTTGGCTTAGATCGCATTGGTCAACAGGTGGTGCAAATCCTACGTGCCTTCCGTCAACCCCTCGTGCTACTGGTGGACAACCCAGAGCAAACTCAGCTTTTTGAAGACCTGCCCATGCTCCTTGGCAACATTCCAGAAAAGCTCCCCCAAGCCCATTTGGAGACCGCCAAAAGTGTGGTTCTCACCACTGCTGATGAAATGTTGAATCTAGAGGCAGCCCTAATTGCCCGCCAAGCCACGGAGCAGCGGGAATCCCCCATTGGGTTGGTCATTGGCATCTATGATCCCAGCCTTACTAATGATCTGCGGGATCTCCTACCCCGTGCCCGCCCCCTCTGTGCCTATGCCCTTGCTGCTGAGGCCTTTGCCGGTGCCGCCTTTGGCGAAACAATGTTGGGTCTGTTTCAAATTGATCAGCAGACGGTACTGATTGCCGATTACACCGTTACTGCCGGCGACACCCTTGAGGGCAAGTTGATTGGCGAGGTGGCCTATGGTTATGCAGTCATCCCCATTTTCTACAATCGCCATGAGCAGTTCCTCGGCGGTGAGATCAGTCATCAGTTTTTGCCCAGTGATACGCTGCAACTCACGGCGGGCGATCGCCTGATTGTTTTAGCAACCATTGATGGCCTACGGCGCATTGAACAGGGCAAAATGGCGCCCCGCCGTCTCTGGCGGCTTTGGGTGGGTCAACCGCGCAACGCGGAAGCTGCCCTAGAAATTGGCAATCTGATCACCAAGATTACGGGTCTGCCCCTGCTGCGATCGCGCACCTTTATCCAGCAACTGCCTGCGACATTGACCCTCGCACTTTACGAACCCCAAGCCTTTCGCCTCGGTCAACAACTGCAAGCCCTAGCCCCTGTGCGCCTCTTTCCTTTGGTGGCTCAGGAAACCGCGTAGGTGAAAATCGGCCTCACCGTTTCACCCCAACCGATGCCATGGGGGAGGTCTCATGCGTTTGTTATGTTGGTTAGGACACTATGCGCCGTCAGCCCCTCTATCTTGAAGGCACAACCATTGGCACAGCGGCGTTAATGCCACACCGTAGGTTCTAGTTTCTGAGCCTCTTATTGATAGGGGATGATCGTTGCCCTTAGCTTTTGTAGTATCTTTGGGAATTCTAGTCCTCAGGCTAAGATATTGATTAGCAATCGTCAATTAATCTAAGTTGTTCCCATGAGTGGTAACCGTGAGCACCATCTACTCAACATTGAGGATGAAACGGGTAAGCGCACGATCCCTTTAGATGCGGCAACCTACTCCATTGGCCGCGATGTCACCAATGCGATCGTGATTCATGGTCATACGGTTTCACGGCAACACGCCCTGCTGCTGCGGATTCCCTCACCAAATGGCTATCGCTATCGCGTCGTGGATGGGAATGCCGATGGTAAGCCCAGTGCCAACGGTATCCTAGTGAATGGCCAGCGGGTGCAAAGCCATGAGCTAAAAGATGGAGATGAAATTAACTTTGGCGGATCCGTTAAGGCGCACTATGCCACTGTGTCCATGGGCGAGGCGGAGTTTATTAAGTATTTGAAGAGCGTCAACTATCACAGCATTAAGGCCGTGCCCATGACCTCAACGATTACCCAAGCTGAGGAAGGTGCAGAAGAAGAAACGGAATTTAATGCCACGCCCCCATCGCTGCCAGCCAATGCTACCCCAGCGTCAGCACCCGCCCCTAAATCCTCTCCCCCTTGGTTACTGATTGTTGGCGGCATCGTCATTGTCCTTTTGATCACGGGAATTGGCGTTGTGACCATGAACCGACCACCTGCCCCCCAACCAGAGCCCCCCACGCAAACCCAGTGATGGCCTATTCCCAAAACTTAGCTGCTGCCTTGCACTCAATGTGGCAACCCCAACCCACAGCAGACGGCTCTTTTACGTTTTATTCTCCAGAGTTTGGCGAAACGTTCCATAGTCTTGGGGGAGCGCGTCAGGAAGCCTTTGAAAAGTTCGCGATCGCCACCGATCTGCCCCGCAAAGCCCAAGCTTCTCATCTGCGCCTTTTGGACATCTGCTATGGTTTGGGCTACAACACAGCCGCTGCGTTAGAGGTTATTTGGCAGCACAATCCCACCTGTCAGGTCACCGTCATCGGTCTAGAACTGGATCTGGGCGTTCCCCAAGCAGCTTTAGCGGTCATGCCCCCTTGGCCAGCATCGGTTCAAGGGATTCTTGAGGGACTCGCTCAGCAACAGCAGGTGACCACCCCCTCCTGTGAGGCACGGCTTTTAATTGGTGATGCCCGCCAAACCATTCAAGACCTTGTTCGCCAAGGATTCCAAGCAGATGCGATTTTTCTTGATCCCTTTTCACCGCAGCGCTGTCCGCAACTCTGGACGGTAGAATTTTTGCGTCTAGTGGCTCAGTGTTTGGCGCCTGCGGGGCATTTGGCCACCTATTGTCGTGCTGCTGCCGTTCGTGCCGCTTTGCAGGCGGCGGGTTTACACCTTGGGACGCTGCCGATTGTTGCCCCCCAGCACAGCCATGAATGGGCACAGGGAACCGTGGCTCGCTGGCAAGCCGATCAGCTTATTCCCCTGTCGCTGATGGAGCAGGAACATTTGCAAACCCGCGCGGGTATTCCCTACCGCGATCCGCACCTGCGGGATAGTGCGGAGATGATTCGATCGCGCCGCCAAGCGGAGCAACAAACCGCTAACCGTGAATCCACCAGTCGTTGGCGACACCGCTGGGGCATTACTTAGACCGGGTATAGGCCACCTTGAGACTCCACAGCAGCAACCCCAAGGTCATCACAGAAATCAGCGCCCCCCACAGCCAATAGGGGAGCCAGAGGTACTGTTGGAGAAGCCCTGTATCGGAAAGCTGCCCCCCCGGCATGGCATAGGTAAAGAGGTAGTCCACCTGCTGAAATGTGCTAATACAGGCCTGCACCCCAAGGAATTGAATCGAAATGCCCTTGAGCCAGCGATTGCCGCGATAGGCCACCAGCAGAATGGCAATCCCCACCAACGTCATGAAGACAATGCCAAAGAGCGATCGCACCCACAGCAGCACTGAGGCGAGAATCATTATTCCTAGGGCTTTGAGGCAAATATCTGTGGCGCGATGAGAGCGGCTCGACAAAATAAAGACACTGCCAGCGATCGCCGGTCCTAGAGGTCCGCCAATGGCGACTAAGCCATGTCCCAAATTGCCCAGCAGCACCTCGCCCCCATAGCGCGCAAATCCTGAACCACTGGGATAGATGACTAATTCGCGAAAGTAGCCCCCCAACAGAATCGCCGTCAGGCCATGCCCCATCTCGTGGAACCATGTGGCCAAGATTGTAAAGGGATACAGCAGATAGTTCCCCAAGGGAATCTGCCAAAGAAGAATCGTGACAAGGGCGGCGATCGCTAGCAGCAGTGCCGAACGGGGTTTCTCATGGTCTGAAATATCCAGCGGGGTAGATTTGGAGTCTGGACGAAAGCCAAACATACGCCCCCCAGCATTGATTACCGCTTCGGTGCCAAAAACATGATCATATTGCGCCCCTCTTGCTTTGGTGCCTGCTGCACTTCGGCCACCGCTTGCAGGTCATTGGCCATGCGGTTGAGGAGTTCTTCTGCCAAATGGGAGTGTTGAATTTCCCGCCCTCGGAAGGTCACAGTGGCCTTCACCTTGTCTCCAGCCTTAAGGAAACGCTCGGCGCGGTTGATGCAAACGTTGTAATCGTGTTCTTCGATTTTGTAGCGCATCTTCACCTCTTTGACATCGGAGGTGTGCTGCTTTTTGCGGGCTTCCCGCGCCTTCTTTTCCTGCTCAAAGCGAAACTTGCCGTAGTCAATAATTTTGCAAACGGGTGGATCTGCCTTGTCACTGACGAGAACAAGATCAAGTTCCTTTTCACGGGCGATCGCGATCGCCTCTTGGGACGACATAATCCCCAATTGGGAACCATCACTATCCACCACCCGCACCCGAGGAAAACGGATGCGCTCATTAATCATGGGTTGTTCTTGCTGTGTTTTCTTGGTAAGAGCCACTGGTACCTGTACTGTCGTTGATAAAGGTTGGCGCAAGGACTGTCCTAGCCTCTAAGGTGAGCCAGCAATGACCCCCTGCCCCTTGCTCTACATCTTAGCGGAGGAGTGCCAATAGGAGCTATTCTCTATTTCGCCTAGATACACAGAAACTAATTATCAAAGCAGCACTCGCCATAGGCGCCCCTAGGCTAGACTGAGGATATTTATTGCCCACTCTGGGTGACATTTAAGGTCTGAGGTATGGTGCAACGGCAACTGTTCACGTCAGCTCTCCTAGGCAGTCTTTGCTTCCTCGCTACCGCCTGTGGCCAACCAAAGGCAACGGCTCCCCCACCAGCGGCACGGGTGAAACTTGCGGCGGTTCAAACGGAAACCCTTTCGCAAACCGCTGTTTACAATGCCTCTTTGCAATCCCGTGAGTCGATCACGCTACAACCCCAAGTTTCCGGTCGAATTGCGCAAATCAATGTTCAAAACGGCCAGTTTGTCACTCAAGGTCAGCCCCTCCTTCTCATTGACCCCTCAGAACAGCAAGCCGTTGTGGCCAGCAACTTAGCTGCGATTCAATCCGCCCAAGCCAATGTAGAGAATGCCCGCTCGATCCTCCGCGCCCTTGAAGCCCAGCGCCGCTCCAATCTGGCCACCGTAGAGTTCAATCGGATTCAAGCGGAACGCTATACAGCACTCTTTGAAGAAGGGGCTGTTTCCAAAGAACAAGCGCAATCCTTCATCACCAGCTTTCGCACTGCCCAAGCAGCACTCCAACAAACCGAGGCGGATATTCGTGCCCAACAGGCTACCATTGCCCAGTTAGAAAAAGTCCTCTTGGCTGCCCAAGCCAATGCCCAGCAGCAGGCCGTTGTCCTGAATTGGTTTCAGGTGCGTGCTCCCTTTAGTGGTGTTGTCGGCAATATTCCCCCCAAAGTGGGCGATTTTGTAACGCCCCAAACCGACCTCCTCACCCTGACCTCAAATCAACCCCTAGAAGTCTATATCCAAGTGCCCATTGAGCAAATCCCCCGCATTCGGATGGGGACGCCAGTGGAATTAATAGACATGAATGGCAATGTCGTCGGTACGAGTTCCGTCTTTTTCATTGCCCCCAATACCACAAACAATACCCAAACCATTTTAGTGAAAGCGCTCTACGACAATACGCGGAATAATCTCCGTGCCGATCAACAAATTCAAGCCCGCATTATTCTCGATCAGCAACCGGGGATTTTGGTGCCGACCACGGCTGTCTCCAATCTTGCCGGCCAAAACTTTGTCTTTGTTGCCGAAAAAGACGCCGAGGGCAAAATGATTGCTAAACAAAAGCCCATTCAAGTGGGGGCAATCCAAGGAAATAGATATCAAGTTTTTGAAGGCCTCAAACCGGGAGAGCAAATTGTTGTCTCGGGAATTCAGCGCCTGCGCGATGGTGTGCCTATTACTCCTGAGTCTTAAAAGAGCATGATTAGCGATTTTTTTATTAAGCGCCCGGTTTTTGCCACGGTTTGTTCTCTGCTGATTATTCTGGTGGGGACGATCGCGCTGCCAACGCTGCCCATTGAGTATTACCCTAACGTTACACCGCCAACAATTCAGGTGTCTGCTAACTATGCAGGTGCCAACGCTGAAACCGTTGAAACGAATGTCACCACGATCTTAGAAACGCAAATTAATGGCGTGAAGGGGATGGATTACATTGACTCCAGCAGTAACAGCTTTGGCAACAGCAATATCACGATCACCTTCACTGAGGGCTATGACGAAAATATTGCTGCTGTTGATGTCAATAACTTAGTGGCATCAGTCACCTCCCAACTGCCACCAGAGGTCATCAACACTGGGGTAAATGTCAGCAAATCCACAAATCAGATTGTTTTGGCCTTAGCCCTATACCCAGAGGAGGGATACAACTACGACGCCACATTCATTAGTAACTACGCGACCCTCTACGTGGTGCAACCCCTGCAACGTCTGAAGGGGGTAGGGCAGGTTCAGGTCTTTGGTCAACGCACCTATGCCATGCGGATTTGGCTTGATCCCAATCGCTTAGCCAGTCGCGGTCTGACGGCTCAGGATGTGGTGCGTGCCCTCTCCGATCAAAATGTCCAGGTGGGAGCCGGGATTATTGGTGCCCCCCCAGCACCAGAGGGACAGGAGTTTCAAATTTCCATTCAAGCCCAAAGTCGCTTGGCCTCAGAAGAAGAGTTTGCCGACATTATTATTCAGCGCGGCGACGATGGTTCCGTGATTCGCATTCGCGATGTCGGTCGCACCGAGCTAGGGGCACAAAACTACAACACCAACTTTCAGTTTGATGGCCGTGACGCCGTTGGGATTGGTATCTATCAACTCAGTGGTGCCAATGCTCTCGACATTGCCCGCGCTGTCGCAGCGGAGATGGCTGTTTTAGCTGAGAAATTTCCCCCCGGTCTGAAATGGAGTGTGGGCTTTAGCACCACCGACGCAGTGCAGGAGTCGATCAAAGAGGTGGTCATTACGCTGATTGTGGCCATCATCCTTGTGATTGCCGTGATCTTTTTATTCCTGCAGGATTGGCGTGCCACGATTATTCCGTCGGTAACGATCCCTGTCTCCTTGGTGGGCACCTTTGCCTTTATGAAGGCTTTTGACTTCTCAATCAATAGCTTGACCATGTTTGGTCTGGTGCTGGCCACGGGGCTGGTGGTGGATGATGCCATTGTGGTCGTGGAAAATGTCACCCGTCTCATGGAAGACGAGGGCATGACCCCCCAAGAAGCCGCCAGTCGCTCGATGGAGGAAGTGACAGGGGCATTGATTGCCACCTCGTTGGTGATGATGGCGGTCTTTATCCCTGTGGCCTTTTTTCCGGGGGTCACTGGGCGGCTCTATCAGCAGTTTGCTTTGACGATTGTTTTTGCGATCGCCCTTTCTACGTTTAATGCTTTAACCCTCTCTCCCCCTTTGTGCGCCCTGCTCCTGCGGCGGGAACGCCCCCCGATGGCGAACTTTATTTTGTTTCGCTGGATTAACCGCTTTCTCGATACAATGCGACGGGGCTATGAACGCAACCTGACTGTGGTCGTGCGCCTAAAATACTGGGTGCTGGCAGGCTTTGTGGCACTGCTGGGGGTGACCTACGGGCTGTTTCAGATTGTTCCCGGTGGCTTTGTCCCCCAAGAGGATCAAGGTTATTTTGTTACCCTTGTGCAATCGCCTCAGGGGGTGTCCCTCGAATACACGAGCAATATTGTCTTCAAAGCAGCGGACGCGATCGCCCAAAATCCAGCGGTCGAACATACCTTTGCCATTGGCGGTTTTAGCTTCTTCGGCACAGGTTCAGACAAGGGGATTATCTTTACGAGTCTCAAGCCTTGGTCACAGCGGCCAACCCTTGATCAGTTGCTGCCCCAGTTTCAGAAGGCCGTCGTGGGTGAACTCGGAGCAGTGGTGTTTGCATCCAATGTGCCGACCATTAACCTTGGTGGCAGCGGCCTTGGCGGCTTTGATATGCAGGTGATGGATCAGCAGGGTCTCGGCCTTGAAGCCCTTGCGAGTTCAGTGAACGAGCTAATCCTCAAAGCCAATGCAACCCCTGGCCTTGTGTCAGTGAATACCCCCTTTGCCATTAATGCCCCCCAGTTAAATGTAACGGTCGATCGCACCCGCGCCCTTGCCTTGGGGATTCCCCTCAAGGACATTTTTAATGCCATGCAGATTTACTTGGGGTCGTTATACGTTAACCAATTCACGATTTTTGCCCGCAGTTACCAAGTGATTGTGCAGGCGGATAAGCAGTTTCGCTCGAATCCCGATGACATCAACCGCATCTATGTACGCTCGGAGCAAAATGCGCTCATTCCCCTCAGTAATCTCGTCACGATTGAACAGGTCTCGGCACCGCCGATTATTTATCACCATAACTTGTTCCGTTCGGCGGAGGTGACTGGTCAAAATGTGCCACCCCTCAGTGATAGTCAAGCGATGATGACAATGGCATCCTTGGCTCAGGAGGTTCTCCCCAATGGCATCGGCTATAGCTGGACGGGGTTATCCCTAGAGTCCACCCGCTCCGCAGGCCAAGCACCGTTGATTTTTGGCCTTGGTCTCGTGTTTGTGTTCCTCGTGCTCTCGGCGCAGTACGAAAGCTATATTGACCCCTTGATCATTATCCTTTCGGTGCCTTTGGCGATCATGGGCGCTTTGTTGGCACAGTGGTTGCGGGGGCTGAGTAATGATGTATTTTGCCAAATTGGTTTGGTGATGCTGATTGGCCTCGCCAGTAAGAATGCGATTCTGATTGTGGAGTTTGCCAACCAAATTCGCGAAAGCAAGGGCACGTCCATTGTCAAGTCGGTGATCAATGCCGCCGAGGAACGGCTGCGCCCCATTTTGATGACGGCCATCTCCTTTATTCTGGGCATTTTCCCGCTGGTCATTGCTACGGGTGCTGGGGCAAAATCCCGTCACTCCTTGGGAACAAGTGTCACAGGTGGCATGCTTGCAGCCACATTTCTCAGTTTCTTTGTGGTGCCGATCATTTACATCCTCATTAAGGAACTAGTGGCGCGGCTGACCAAGGAGAAGCTTGAGGAAGCAACCCCAACGGAGTCTTAACTTACTTTACAATTCGCAAAACTCTTGTATCGTGGGGAATGATCCTTTGGCTCGTTCGTGATCATGCCCAAACAACTGGATTTGCTGACCTCTGGACAGGTGATCCCAACACCACTGCACAGTGAAATGCAACGCTCCTATCTGGAGTACGCCATGAGTGTGATTGTGGGGCGGGCACTACCAGATGTGCGGGATGGGCTAAAACCAGTGCATCGGCGGATTCTCTATGCCATGTATGAGTTGGGGTTGACGCCCGATCGCCCCTTTCGCAAGTGTGCACGGGTGGTGGGGGATGTGCTGGGGAAATATCACCCCCACGGGGATCAAGCGGTCTATGAGGCACTGGTGCGCTTGGTGCAGCCCTTTAGCAGTCGCTACCCCCTCTTGGCAGGGCATGGCAATTTTGGCTCCATTGATGATGATCCTGCGGCGGCAATGCGCTACACGGAAACGCGCTTGGCAGCGATCGCCCACCGCACGCTACTGGAGAATATCAGCGACGCCATTGTGGATTTTGTCCCCAACTTTGACAGTTCCCAAGAGGAGCCCTTGGTGCTGCCGGCGCAACTGCCAATTTTGCTGTTGAATGGCGCAACGGGAATTGCTGTGGGCATGGCCACAAACATTCCACCCCACAATCTGGGGGAAGTGGTGGATGCTCTGATTGCGCTTATTGACCGTCCCCATCTCTGCCTAGAAGAACTGCTCACCCACCTGCCGGGACCGGACTTTCCCACGGGGGGTGTGATTGTGGATGGGGCAGAATTGCTGCGCGCCTACGCCACGGGTCGAGGGACGATCACCCTGCGGGGGGTGGCCACCCTTGAGGATATTCAGCCCGGACGCGGCCGCCACCGTCGCCAAGCAATTGTGGTGACAGAGCTACCCTATCAGGTGAATAAGGCGGCATGGATTGAGAAGGTGGCGGATTTGGTGAATCAAGGTCGCCTTGAGGGCATTGCCGATCTGCGGGACGAAAGCGATCGCGAGGGGCTGCGGGTGGTCATTGAACTGAAGCGGGATGCCTCAGCGGCACAACTCTTGGAGCAACTCTACCGCCTAACCGCACTACAAGTGACCTATGGCATCAACTTGATGGCACTGGTGGGCAATCAACCCCGCCAACTCTCCCTTAAGGAGATTCTCAGTGAGTTTCTTCAATTTCGCGAGCAGACCCTGCTACGGCAATATCGCCATGATCTCGAAACGGCTCAAGCCCGCCAGCATGTGGTGACGGGACTCTTAATTGGCCTCAATGCCGTGGATCAGGTGATTGAGATTTTGCGATCGGCAGCGGATGGCAGTACTGCCCAGCGGGAATTGATGACCCGCTTGGGTTTGAGCGATCGCCAAGCCAGTGCCCTGATTGCCATGCCCCTACGCCGCCTCACTCAACAGGAGCGCCAAGACCTGGAACGGGAACAGGCGGAGCTACAAGCGCGGATTGCCCAGTTGGAAACCCTGATTAGCCAGCGTCCTGAGCGCCTCAAGGCACTGAAGAAAGAATTGCGGCAGTTAAAGAAAGCCTTTGCCGATCCCCGCCGCACTCAAATCCTCACGGCAGCGCCGCTGCTCCCCACCCCCGTGGAGACCAATGATCGTGACGATACGCCCCTCTGGGTCGAAGTGAACCATCGCGGTTACGGGCGCTGTCTGTCCCAGCGCAGTCGGGGGAGTCTCCAATTGCAAACGTGGCTACCGTGGTCAGAGCCATTGCCTTTGGCCTTCTCGGTACAGGCCAAGGATCGCCTGTGGGTGTTTACGGAAAGTGGCAAGGTCTATCCGCTGCCCTTAGAGCGATTACCCGTTAGCAGCCGCCGTGAGAGCGATCGCGGTCAACCCCTACTGACTCTCTTGCCGGAGTCGGCGCAAGGGGAAACCCTCCTGACGGTCTTGCCCAGTCAAGCCCCAGCAGAGAAGCTGATTTTGCTGACGCGCCAAGGCCGCATTAAGGTCATTCCAATCTCAGATCTGCAAGACCTGAGCGGGCGCGGTCTGCAACTGATGAAACTCAAGGCGGGGGATGCCCTCGGTTGGGTACTGCCTGCAGATACGGATCACTTAGTGTTGGCCACCTCGCGGGGGCGGGTCTTTCACTTTTTCATCCCCGACATTCCCGCTTTGGGGCGGCTGAATCTAGGTCAAGCGGCGGTGCGCCTCAGTGGGCAAGAAACCTTGGTGGGGGCGATCGCCCTGTCGGAACCGGAGAATGTGATCCTCATTACTGCTTCAGGCCTTGGTAAACAAGTGCCGCTGCCCCTAATGGAAGTTGTGCCCCTTGGTCATTTAGGCCAGTTGGCGATGCCCCTGCGGCAAAAAGCGGATCGCTTGGCGGGCATTGGCCGTGGCGGTAGCCCCCTGGCACTGGTGACGAACCAAGAGCGAGCCTGGATCACCAACGGCGAAGAGATCCCCATCCTCAATAAAGAGGCGGTGGGGGTGGCGATCGCTCCCCTTGATCCGCAGGAACAGATTCAGGCGGTGGTGCCGTTGGCCTGATCAGTTCAAGCCACTGACCACAGACCCGCAGGTGGTACCCCCCCGGCAGCGTTGAGGTTTGGCTGCCATTACCTGCCGTGATCAGAGGACGCACCGCTTCAATTAGGCTGAAATCAATGCCCCGTTTCAGGTGCTGACGCAAAAATCGCTGGATCAAGCGGCGTTGCAGCGCAAGGGGCAATTCCCGTAGGCGCAGCCGCTCCAAGGCAGGGGGATGCTCGCGGATCACGGTGGGGGCAAGACGCTCCACCTCAGCCTCGAAATAGGCGCGATCGCTAGCCAGCAGTTCAGCGGTTTGGGCAAGCACCTCTTCCACATTCGGATTAAAGTGCGCTTGCAGATAGGGAATTAACTCCAAACGCAGCCGATTGCGGCGATAGTTGAGATGGTGGTTCGTTGCATCCTGCCAGACGGGTAACCCGTAGGTTTGGCAAAAGGCAGCCGTTTCCGCTCGCGTCATCCCTAGGAGTGGACGTACTAACTGAATCGCACCCAAAGCACGGCTAGGTAAGAGGGTGGCTAGGCCATCGGGGCTGGTGCCGCGCAGTAGATGTAGTAGGAGACTTTCGGCGCGATCGCTCTGGGTGTGGGCGGTCACCACATGGGTACAATTCAGAGCCTTGGCCACGGTCTCAAAGACTTGGTAACGCCATGAACGGGCTGCGGCCTCAGTTTTCGGCAGCGGCGGCGCACTCACCACCTCACAGGGCAGGTGCCATTGCTGCGCTAGCGCTTGGACGAAATTTGCATTGGCAGCGCTATCTGCCCGCCAGCGGTGATCACAGTGGACAGCCACCAAAAACCACTGCCAGTGGAGCTGTAGATCCAGTAGCAGGCGCGTTAAACAAACGGAGTCTTGACCCCCCGACAGAGCAATGAGGATGCGTGACCCCACAGGGAGCCATTGTTGGGTTTTTAAGGTGGTATGCAGGCGGGCGTGGTAGATGCCCCACACTTGCAATAACCGACTAGAAGAACCAACCGTAGGAGTGTAGGCCTTTCCCCAGTAGGTTCACCCCTAAGTAGCAGACCCAGACCACCCCAAAACCAACGGTAGCGAGAATCGCGGGCTTGCGTCCCTGCCAATCGCGGGTCATGCGGGCATGGAGATAAGCTGCATACACCAGCCAGACAATCAGTGCCCAAGTTTCTTTGGGATCCCAACTCCAAGGGGCACCCCAAGCCTCATTTGCCCAGACCGCACCGGAGATAATGCCGATGGTCAGCAGTGGGAAGCCAAGACCAATCATGCGGTAGCTCAAGTTATCGAGGGTTTCAGCTAAGGTGAGGCGTTGCAAACTCAATTGCAGGGTGGGTTGGGTGAGTACCGTGGTGCCGCCGCCCCCAGTCGAGGGTTCTAAGGAAGGTTCTGGCGTGCGACTGCGGAAGCTGCCTGTGCCCACGGAGCTGCCCTTAAGGCTGACGGGTTTGCCCCATGTGACCACTAGGAAGGCGATCGCCAGCAGTGACCCCACCATCAAGGTGGCATAGCTGAGCATCATCACACTGACGTGCATCATTAACCAGTTGGACTTCAGGGCAGGCACCAGAGGCGCTGACTGTTGCATTTCCGGGGGGAGCGAGAGAGCCGCAAAAGCCGTAATTCCCATGGCAACGGGTGCAGTAACAACCCCCACAAGGCGCTGGCCACTGATGGACTCGGCGACAAAGTGCATGGCTGTCAAACCCCAGCACAGGAAAAAGAGGGATTCATAGAGATTGCTGATGGGAAAGTAGCCCCCCTCAATCCAACGCGCCGCCAGCAGGCCCGTAATACAGAGATTGGCGATCGCCATCCCCGTGCGACCCGCAGCCGTGAGAACAGGCCATTGGGGAAACGCTGCCCCACACCAGTAGAGCAACATCGTGATCAAAAGCACCGCAAAGGCACTGTTATCGAGCCAACCTTCTAGGGTTAATAAATCCATAGCTTTTTATTTTGCCAGCCTGCTACTCTTTTGTATTGTACTGTCCGAACCGTGCTTTTCTGGGATAGTGGCGCATCTCCCATTCTTGTGAAAAGGGCTGTACCACAATTTCAGCCTGAATCCCTATAATCAGGGGTGAAGAATCATCATGTTCTATTGTGCTGCTGCTGGAGCGAGAACCCCATGAACGAGCTACGGGCTGCGCTGGAATTGGCGACGGAGGAGGAGTTGCAAGACCTAACCGAAATTCTGTTTCGTCGTCGGCTCAATCCCTTGGACTATCTCACAACGCCGGATCCCATTGCCGTCCAAGCTCAGGATCGCCAAGCATGGCTGGATGATATTGAGGAGCGGTTTCGCTTTTTGGCGGCAGATGGTCTGACAGTACTCAAGGGCAAAGCACAGCAAATCAGCTATCGGCAAACGTTGATGCGGGTCTGTCGCTATCTGAAAATTAAGTTTTCCCCCAGTTGGACAGTCCCCGAACTGGAAATGGAAATCTTCTTGAATGTGTTGCAGCGGATGTGGAAAAAGCTGGGGGATGAGGATCGCAAGGTCTTGGCTGCCCAAATCCAAGATAGCTTGCCCGAACTGCGCAACGGCCACCCGATTTCCATGGAAACTGTACGCCTGATCCTAGAGGGAGGCGCGGCGATCGCCATCAGTTCTGTTGTCCGCTCCATGGTGGTGCAGCAGGTGGCTCGTCAATTTGCCATTCACTTTGCTGGGTACAAGCTCTCCATCACTCCCTTGGTGTCTCGGGGCGCTGCCGTGGGAGCCGCTAAATTTGCCCTCGGTCGCAGCGTCTTAGCCTTTGCCAGTACAGCTTTGTGGGTGTGGTTTATTGCCGACTTGGGTTGGCGTGCCATTTCCACCAACTATGCGCGCATTATTCCCACCATTTTCGCGATCGCCCAAATTCGCCTCCTACGCGGTGAGCAGGCATCCCAGTGGGCAATGGCCTAGAGTGTGATCACCCGCTCTTTGTCCAGGGTGAGCAGTTGCCGCAGTTGATCGAGATTGAGTTCGGTTAACCACTGTTCGCCACTGCCCACAATCATGTCCGCAAGCGCTTTTTTCTGCTCAATTTGCTCGTGGATCTTTTCTTCAAGGGTACCCGTGCAGACAAATTTGTGGATTTGGACAGTGCGGGCTTGGCCAATGCGGAAGGCGCGATCGCTGGCCTGATTTTCAACGGCAGGGTTCCACCAGCGATCGTAGTGAAAGACATGATTGGCACGGGTGAGATTTAAGCCCACGCCCCCCGCTTTTAAGGAAAGAATAAAGACCGTGGGTGCCTCAGGATCGTGCTGAAAGCGTTCCACCATGAGTTCTCGCTGGGCTTTGGGGGTGCGTCCCGACAGGAAAAAGACCTCCATCTGTAGCGCCTTTTCGAGATAGGTTTTCAGGTGGGTGCCAAATTCGGCAAATTGGGTAAAGACAAGGGCGCGATCGCCCACTTCCTGAAGCTCTTGCAGCATTTCTATGAGGCGTTGCAATTTACCCGAGCGATCGGGGGCATAGTCTTCCTGCTTGAGATACTGCGCCGGGTGGTTACAGATTTGCTTGAGTTTGGTCAGCGTAGCCAAGATATGGCCGCGCCGCTGGATACCTTCACTATTTTCAATGGCAGCAAGGGAGTCTGCCACCACCGCAGTGTAAAGCTGCATCTGTTCTAGGGTGAGACCGCAATAGACCAGCATCTCCTGTTTTTCGGGCAGGTCTTGGATAATGCTGCGGTCAGTTTTCAGGCGCCGTAGAATGAAGGGCTGAACATAGGTGCGCAGGGCGTTGAGGGAGGTGGTGTCGCCATAGCGTTCAATGGGTCGCACATAGCGGTGCTGAAAGTAGGTGCGATTGCCCAAGTACCCCGGATGCAGAAAGTCCATAATCGACCAGAGTTCAAGGAGACGATTCTCTAGGGGGGTTCCCGTCAGGGCAATGCGAAACTGGGCGGAGAGTTCCCGTGCCGCTTGGGACTGCTGGGTGTTGGCATTCTTGATGTTTTGGGCTTCATCGAGGACCAGATGCTGCCATGACACCTGTTGCAAGGTGGTGCGATCGCGCTGGAGAAGGGCATAACTGGTGAGAATCAGATCGTGAGTTTCGACTTTTTTCAGAAATGCCTTGCCCTTGGGGCGATCGCTGCCGTGGTGGACGTAGGCACGCAATGTCGGTGCAAATTTTTGGCACTCCCGTAGCCAGTTGCCCAGTACTGAGGTGGGACAGATCAACAGTGTCGGTCGGTAGGCACGTCCTGCTTCCTTGAGGTGGAGCAAAAAGGCCAACAGTTGAATCGTTTTCCCTAAGCCCATATCATCGGCCAAGCAAGCCCCCAACCGCCAGCGTTCCAAGAAACTCAACCACGCCACCCCTCGCGCTTGGTAGGGACGCAGTTCCCCACAAAATTCCTGCGGTGTCGGCACTGGATCAAGGGTTTGTTTACCCGTGAGGCCATCGAGTAGTGCCTGAAGAGCAGCATTGGCGTCTAGGCCGAGAATGGGTAACTTGGCCACCGTCACCGTATCCCCGGTGGCAATGCGCAGCGTATCGGCAAGGGAGAGCTGGGTCTTTTGGGGAGACTGGAGAAACTCTTGAGCGGCCTTCACCTCGTGGGGACGCAGCAGCACCCACTCACCATTGAGATAAACAAGGGGACTCTCTTGGCGGCGCAGTTGCTCAAAATCTGCTTCCGAGAGGGGATGCTGCCCCAACTGTAATTGCCACTGAAACTGCATCAAGCTCTCAATACTCAAGCCGCTGGTGGCGGTGGGCGGCAATGAAGCAATCATCCTCAGACCCAAGCGATGCTGGGCGCTATTGCGGCGCAAACTCGGCGGCACAATAATTGCAACCCCCTGCTGCTCAAGGAGCGGAATGGCACTTTGCAAGAAGGCATAAACTTCCGTGGTTTGCAGCGTCAGACCCACAGGGGAGGGTTCTTGGAGACTGCGATCGAGGGGACGATAAATGCGTGAGGCCAAACCCAGTCCCCGCAGCAGGGTTTCTTGGGGCTGCCAGAGCACTTGTCCGTGATAGAGGAGGGACTCTTGCGTACATTGCCAAATCTCTGCCGCCGCCAGCATCGTTTCCGTTTCGCCCTCCGTTTGTAGGCCAAAGGCCAAGCGCCAATCACCCTCGGCAGTATCTGGGGGCACCAGTTGCAGTGCCAAGCGCCATTGGGGGCGCAGATCCAACTGCTCGCGGTAGGGTTCTTGCCAACGCTGGAGCCGTTCCACAAAAGAAGGCGGCAGTTCCGTTGCTTGCCCTGTTTTGAGGAAAGTCAGCCAGTGGCTGTGGGCTTTGGCTAAGCCCACTTTGGGCAGCTCTAGGGAGGCGAGGACAGCGTGGAGATAGCCCTGCAACGTGTGGTGTAAAAAATCCGCCAATAGATCGGTGGCATGGGGCGGAAACCGCAGCGCCGTGGCATCCCCTTGGTAACAACGACACAGATGCGGCATCCGTTGGCTAAATTGGCGAAAGCGATCGCGATCGCCCCCGTGGGTGAGCAGAATCCGCCACCCTTCAGCCGTAGGCAAGTATTGGCCGCGCACAATTAAATCCAGTAACCAGCGACTAACGTGCAGCCAATAGCGCAGATCATCGCCAATAGCAGCGCTTTCGCGACCCTGAAGACCCAGTTGATGTAGTTGCTCTAAAACCCCTGAGGCAGGAATCGCCCAACCCGGCACCTGCCAGAGAAACAGCGGTTCGCCGTTGACTTCCGCTAGGGGAGGCGGTAACAGGTGATGCTCCTGAATCTGTGCGGGCAAAGCAGCATAGGCAACACTCGGATCGGCATTGACAAGCGGAGGGGTCTTCAGTTGGGTGGCATAGGGATAAACAGGCACAGCAGTCGGAACCCAAGGCGTGATTGCCTGAGTGAGCGATCGCCATTCTTCTGCCCATACAAAAAAGCGCGGCGTCGGCGTTGCCAGCCACGTCCCACGGAAAACAGCCATGCCAATATTTTAGTGGGCTTTCAGGAGGGATGCGAGGGCTTCAGCAGGCATGGGTCGGGCAAAGAGATACCCTTGACCATAATCACACCCCAGTCGCTGCAGGATGTGCAGTTGCTCGTGGGTTTCAATCCCTTCGGCAATGACGCGGTAGCCCAACTCCTGAGCAAGGACTAAAATCATCTTGGTAATTTTGAGGTTGCGTTGGTTGTTTTCCAATTGCTGGACAAAGGCGCGATCCACCTTTAGATGGTGAATCGGTAGGCTGTGGAGATAACTCAGACAGGAATAGCCCGTTCCAAAATCGTCAATACTAATTTCAATGTGGCGCTCCCGCAGTGACTCTAGGAGACTCAGCATTTCACTGCCCAATTCAAGGGCGATGCTTTCGGTGAGTTCTAGAACCAACTGTCCTCTGCCCAAGGGATACTGTTGCTGAATGCGGCTAAGGTGGTGGCGGAAACTGGGGTGCTTCAGTGTCTTGGCCGAGACATTCACACTCAGGATCAAGTTGGCTGCCCCTTGGGACTGCTGTTGCCACAACCACAACTGTCGACAAGCCTGCTCCAGAACCCACTTGTCAAGGTCAACAATCAGCCCCGTATCCTCAGCAATTGAAATGAAAGCACCCGGCAGAATCAGTCCCCGTTCAGGATGTTGCCAACGCACCAAGGCTTCCATGCCCACCAGTTGTTGATCCGCCAAATTAAAAAAGGGCTGATAAAACAGCTGCAGTTCTCCATGGCTGAGGGCATGGCGCAGATCGTGTTCAAGGTGGAGGCGCTCTAGCACCTGTTCGTACATCTGGGCATTAAAGATGGCGTAGCGTCTTGTGGGATGAGCCTTGGCTTGATACAGGGCAATATCGGCATCCCTGAGGACAGCAAAAGCCGTTTCATAGTCGTTTTGGGCAAAGACCACACCAATACTACTGCTGAGGAAAATTTGCCGCTCCTCTACGACCAAGGGTTCCTGGAGGCAACGGGTAATTTGCTCGCAAAGGGCAATGGCACTCTCCAAGTGAGGTAAAGCGGTTGCCAAAATCACAAACTCATCTCCGCCGAGGCGAGCCACAATATGCCTATTTTCGATGAGACGCCGCAGCAAAGTGGCAAAGGCAATGAGCAGGCGATCGCCCACTGCATGGCCGAGGCTGTCATTGATCACCTTAAAGCGATCCACATCCAAAAACAGCACCGCATAGTGAAGCTCAGGATTGCTTTGAGCTGCGGCAATTGTGGCTGCCAACTGCTCCATGAAGTAGAGGCGGTTGGGCAACCCTGTCAGGGGATCGTGATAGGCCTCATGCTCTAGCTGAAATTGCACCTGTACCCGACTGGTGACATCGCGGGAACTGGTCTGCAACTGTTGCAATTGTCCCTGACTGTCGTAGCGGGGCTTGAAGAGGGTTTCTAGCCAGAGCAACTCCCGATTCGCTGTCCAAGCTCGATGGGTGATGGGCCAAAACCGCTGCTGCTGAATCATCTGTTGCAGTTCCTGCTTGACCCGCGATCGCTCTTGGGGATGGCACAATTGCGTAAAATGCTGACTAATGAGCCTCCCAGAAGACCAACCCAAGAGGGTTTCATAGGAGGGACTAACATACAAACACCGACCCTCGCGATCTAAAAGGCACACAATATCGGTCATGTTTTCCGCCAGCAGTCGATAGCGTTCTTCGCTTTCGCGCAGCGCCAGTTCAGCAGCTTTGCGTTCGGTAATATCAATATGGGTACCCACCACCTTAGAGGGGCGACCCTGGGCATCCCGAATTAACACGGCATTGCTGTGGAACCAGCGGTAGCTACCATCCCGGTGGCGCAGGCGAAAATCAATGTCATAGTCCGCTTCACCGCGCAGAAATTGCTCGTAGGCCGCAAGGGCGCGATCGCGATCCTCGGGGTGCAGTCGCTCCTGCCAATCTGCACAACTGAACGCTTCAGCCGTAGGTAGATCGCCCAGCTGGGCTCTGTGGGTCGGCGAAACAAGCATGGTTCCCGTAGAGAGGTCATGAAAATAAAAGCCAATCTTGGAAGCACGGATAGCCACCTCTAACTGGGCCTGCTGCTCCTTGAGGCGCTCTTCGGCCAAATGGCGCTCAGTGACATCCAAGATCACGGTGTACCAGACCACGGCCCCATTAGCCGCCGCTGTGGGCTGTCCGGCGCCCTCTAGCCAGCGCACTTCACCGCTGGTGGGATGAATAATGCGCCATTGCCAAAACCATGGCGTCAAATTTGCCGCAGAACAGAGAACCGATTGCCATGTGGCTTCCCGATCCTCTGGATGCACCAGCTGCCACAAACTTTCACCATCCTCAGCGGCCACCGCCGCGGGGATGCCCCAAAGACGTTCGCACATTGGATTCAGATAAAATACCCGATTGCGACCATCGGGGTACTGTTCATAGCGAAACAGGGCACCAGGGAGGTGAAGAGCCGTCAAGCGAAACCGTTCTTCACTCTTGCGCAATGCCGCAGCCAGACGGGAACGTTTAGCCAGTTCTTTGCGGGCTTGGGCGTATAGATTGGCCTGGTAAACCGCCACCTCCAGTTGGGTGGCAATGGTACGCATAAAATTGATTTCCACTTCTGACCACGTATGGGTTTGGTGCGGCATAAACAAACTCAGGCTGCCCCAAGGGCGCTCTTTAACAATCAAAGGCACCAGTAACCATGCCCCCGGCAATTGTTCCGCAAGGGCTCGATTCACTGCATCGGTCAGTTGGCAGGTGTCGGCGATGGCAACCACTTCTCCTGCCTTCAGCCGTGTGGCCAAGGGATTGTCCTGATCTGGGATTTCAAAGCCCAGAAACTGGGGGGTATTGGGATCGCTGTGATATTCAGCAACCGGCTGCCACACCTGCCTTTGCGGAAGGTAGCGAACCACACAGGCATCCCATCCCAGCCCTATTTCCACAATTTCCCGCACAGCGGTGCCAAAGATGGTTTCAAGGTCAAGGGAATTGCGCAGGGCTTGGATGACCCGATTGAGAGCCTGCTCACGCAGTAATTGATTTTTGAGCGCAGTAACATCTCGGCCGACGGATTGAATCCCACTGAGGGAACCATCAGCCGTAAAAACCCCTGAATTCAGCCACTGGATCCAGCGACTCCCTTTTTGGGGATGAGGTAGGCAACTTTCGCAGGTAAATAGGGGCGCAGTGGGCGTAAGCTGCATCACCTGTGCTTGGAAACAGACGGCATCTTCACAGCAGACCAACTCCCCTAAGGGGCGACCAATGACTTCAGCAGCAGAACAGTTAAAGAAGCGGCAGAAGGCCTCATTGGCAAATAGGATGGTGGTATCTGGGTGCAGGAATAAAAGAAAATCACCTTGGTCTTGGAAGATGCCGGAGTCACACTGCCCAGAATCGGGCTGCTGCTGACGAGAACAGGCAAGCCCTTGGGGCTGTGTTTCCTGAGGTTGGCGCCCAGTAATGTCCTGAAACGTGAGCACAATACACTGCAGATTGCTGCTGGGATCAAAGATGGGGCGGGCTTGGATTGCTAGGGTTAATCGCCGATCGCTCAACAGCAGATCTACGCCCACAGAACAGGGTTCTAAACGCTGGCGGACTTGCCTATTGGGCAACTCTTCCTTGGGATAGGGGCGATCGCTACCGCAGTAATAAACCTGCAGATTTGCCCAAATGTCGGCTGCCGCCACTTGGGGATCCGTCACCGCCAAGAGCCTTCGGCCAAAGGGGTTAATGTAGCAAATTTCCCCCGCAGGATCAGCAAGAGCCACAGCAATTGGTAACGCCCCTAGGATTGCTGTTAGGTAGTGCCCCCCATCACTTTTCCCCATTCCATCTGACCGGTCGATCACTGAATCTGCACCGCCACTGGCATTGGGGGTGGCAGGCCTTAGGAAAGTGGGGAACAAACTATCCATAGGATTAATCGTAGGAAGTTACTGGGGCTCCTGACTAAAGCTAACCGCAGCAGCTTTCGGATTAGACATTATAATTACGATGATACTTGCTATTATTTTTTTTTTTTTTTGACATATAACTGATTTATAACTGATTTTCTTAAGAAGTATAAAGTAATTTCCTATTCTCCTTCCTTGGTTTTGAGTGTGGCTTCCTGCTGAGCCAGCCAGCGCGCATACAGATCTGGGCGGCGTTGGTGAGTGCGTTCAATTTGCTGTGCCCGCCGCCAAGCCGCAATTTCCCCATGGTGACCAGAAAGTAAGACCGGCGGTACCGTCCACCCCCGAAACTCTGCGGGTCGAGTGTAGTGGGGATAGTCCAATAGACCGTCCTCAAAACTGTCTTGATGCAGGGAAGCCGCTTTGCCCACCGTGCCGGGCAGCAGTCGCAGCACACCATTGAGAATCACCAGAGCTGGAATTTCCCCACAGGTCAGGACAAAATCGCCAATGGAGATTTCTTGGGTCACCAAATGCTCGACGACCCGCTCATCCACGCCCTCATAGTGACCACAGAGAATCACTAGTTGATCTCGCTCCTGCGACCAATGCCAGAGGTGCTGTTGGGTCAGGGGTTGCCCTTGGGGGGTGACATAGATCACTTCACGGCGGGGCAAGGAGGGCAGCGATTCCACCGCCGCAAAGAGGGGTTCAGGCTTCATCACCATGCCCACACCCCCCCCGTAGGGTTCATCATCCACCCGCTGGTGCTTATCAGTACTAAAGTCACGCGGATTGGTCAGGACGACCTCGGCAATCCCCCGTGCCAAGGCTTTGGCCATTAAGCCACTGCTGAGGGGGGAGGCAAAGAACTCTGGAAAGAGGGTAATAATATCGAAACGCATCACTGGGGACGGCACGACAGGGAACCATAGTAGGCAAGGGCGCGCAATTGGCTGAGGGCACACAGTTGCTCTTGTTTCCACACCTGCTGGGTTTCTGGTGCTGGGGGAGGTGACTGAATGCCAAAGAGTTGATTGATCAAAGGGGAGCGATCGCGCCGAAAACCTACGACCGCATACTCTCCTTCCTTGAGCTTGGCAGCACTAGCAAGGGCACTGAGGGTGTCTGGACGGCTGCGGGTGCCATCAATGAGGCGATAGCGCTGCGCCTGCTCGTTACTGAAAATCATCGCACCCATTTCGTTGCGAATAACGCTGGGATCAATGCCCCGTGCCTGCGCCACATGATTAATAAACTTGCTGTACTCCTGTTCAAGGCCGGCTTGGAAGACCTCAATTTCTTGGGGGGTGAGGCGACGGAAGGGATTGCCAATATCTTTGCTACGACCGGCGCTCAGTGTCCGTTCTTCAATACTGTTGGCAGTAACGCCTCCCATCAATAGGCCATTATCGAGACTGGTGGGGCGATCGTAGTAGAAAACACTAGGGCCGAGAATGCCAATACTGCCAATCATGCTGCCGTGATCGGCGTAGATCCGATCCGCTGTCACCATAGCCCAAACGCCACCGGAGGCAGAAATGCCCTCAATAAAGGCATAGACCGGTTTTTGGGTGGCTGCGCGGTAGCTCCTAATACCTTCGGCGATCGCCTGGGAGCCAAAGATCGTGCCGCCGGGAGTGCTGATATTAACAAAGACGGCCTTAATCGTTTCGTCCTTAGCGGCCTCTGCCAACTGCTGCTGCACTTCATAGCCGTAGGTGACACCGACAAGGGGCGCAAAGAAGCTATCTTCTTCGTTTTGCGGGCTACCGAGAATTGGCCCAGTAATGTCAATTCTGAGAATGCGATCGCGACTGCTCTCCTTGCCGCTGACGTGCTCGTAGGGACTGGTTTCACTAGCAGGTGCCAACAAGACTCCGAGGAGGGCAAAGAAGATCGTGGCACTGAAGCCCACCACCCCCAACGTGAAAAAAAACGTCAGCGTGCCAAAAAAGATCACACCACAGCGGTGAAACACACTGGGCCAAAAGGGGGGAAGGGAGCGCGTCATAGAGGAGGAAAGGGTTTAGTATAATCTGAAAAGTTTTCAGTCAAATGTTTTACTTATTTTAGCCTCCCCCTGCGGTTTTCTCCTGTTTTTGCCCCTCACAAGCCACCCTTGCCGTGTTGACCTGTCACGATCCTTTTGCGAGGTAGATTCTCTCTACTAATGAAACCCTCGATGACCGCTGAGCAGTATCTCAATCACCCCACCTTTGGCTTGCTTTATGGGGTGTGCCCTATTGATGAGCATCGGCAACTCTTTACAACGTTGTATGCCCAGCGGCTTTTCTTTATCGTCAACCAGCGGCCGACGGGGATGGCGTTTGAATCGATTAGTCGAACTGATGCGCGCATGCTCATTGAACAGCGGTTGCGATCGCTGCGCCGTCTTGGCAAAACTGCTGAATACCAAGCCCTACAAGCGATTCATCGCCAAGCCTTCATGTAACCCGATCCAGATTTCGCTAGACTGAGGCTAGGTTTTGGGGAGCAAGGATGAGCTACGACTATGACCTATTTGTGATTGGTGCCGGCTCCGGTGGCTTGGCGGCCTCAAAGCGGGCAGCTTCCTACGGCGCTAGGGTGGCCATTGCCGAAGGGGATAAAGTTGGCGGTACCTGTGTGATTCGGGGGTGTGTCCCTAAAAAGCTCATGGTCTATGGCTCCAAGTTTAGCCACCTCTTTGAAGACGCTGTCGGCTATGGCTGGCGCCCCGTTGAAGCCAAGTTGAACTGGGAGCGACTGATTCAAGCAGTGAACCAAGAGGTAAATCGTCTCAGCCAACTGCACATTAGCTACCTTGCCAAAGCCGGGGTCGAACTGCTGCCCTTTTTTGCCCGCTTTGCTGACCCCCACACCCTAGAACTCGTGGATCGCCAAGGACAGGTACAGCAGCGAGTGACAGCGGCGAAAATCTTGATTGCCGTCGGGGGGGAAGCGATTAAGCCCAATGTGCCGGGCATTGAACACAGCATTACCTCGCGGGAGATGTTTTTGTTGCCCAAGCAGCCAAAGCGCATGGCTATCCTTGGGGGCGGCTACATCAGTGTTGAGTTTGCCGGCATTATGCAGGGACTCGGCACGGAAGTCATTCACTTTCTGCGGGGCGATCGCCCCCTGCGCGGCTTTGATCAAGACATTCAAGATGGTGTCTATGAGGGGATGCTTCGCCACGGCATTGATGTCCGTCCCCAGTGCCACATTACAGGCTTGAAGCTTACCAAGAAGGGCAATATCCGCATTCGCTACGAACAGCAGGGGCAAGCCTGTGAAACTAAAGTTGATACGGTGCTGTGTGCCGTGGGGCGTGCGCCCAACTTGCAGGGGCTGGGTCTTGATCAGGCGGGGGTGCATCTTACGGCCAATAGTCAAGGGATTGTCGCCATTGCTGTGGATGAATACTACCGCACCAATCAAGAACACATTTTTGCTGTGGGGGACTGCACTAACCGCGTCAACCTCACTCCCATAGCCATTGCCGAAGGACGCGCCTTTGCTGATACGCAATTTGGTAATCTACCGCGCACCTTGAGCTATGAGAATATTCCCTCGGCGGTGTTTTCCCAGCCGGAGGCGGCTTCGGTGGGGCTGTCTGAGGCGCAGGCCAAGGCGAAATTGGGGGAAGAGAATGTGAAAATCTACCGTGCGGCCTTTCGCCCGATGTACCACAGTCTCACGGGTCGAGATGAAAAGGTGATCGTCAAATTGGTGGTGGAGAAAAATACGGAGTGGGTGCTCGGTGCCCACATGGTGGGGGACAATGCTGCTGAGATTATTCAAGGGATCGCGATCGCCCTCAAAATGGGCGCCACCAAGAAGGACTTTGATGCCACGATGGCCATTCATCCCTCGACGGCGGAGGAGTTTGTCACCCTGCGTTAGCAGCGACTTGAACCGGACTGTGGAGCAGCTCTAGGGCCGCCAGATATTGGGGATCTGCTGCTGTACCCATGGCCACCAGACTCTCGGGAGCATCGAGAACCCGCCAATCTGGCTCAATCCCCACTTTGTTGATGTTGTGGTGATTAGGGGTTTCGTAGTGGGCAATGGTAACCGCAAGACCAGCGCCATCACTGAGGTTAAAGAGGGACTGAATCGAGCCTTTGCCAAAGGTGCGATCGCCCACCAGTCGAGCACGGCCATGATCTTGCAGGGCAGCGGCTAAAATCTCACTGGCACTGGCGGTTCCGCCATTCACGAGGACGACGAGCGGGTCATGGGTGAGGGCACCGCCATTGGCATTGAGGCTATCAATGATCCCTTGGCGATCGACGGTATAGACAATGACCCCCGAATCCAACCACAGTTGAGCAATTTCCACCCCCGCCTGCAACAGTCCCCCCGGATTATTGCGCAGATCAAGAATGTACTCCTCCACTCCCTGCTGCTCTAGCATTTGAATGGCTTTGCGCATCTCTGTGACCGCCATAGCGCTAAATTGACCAAGGCGAATATAGCCAACGGTGTGCCCCTGCACTTGGCGAACCTCAGCCATGACCGGATTAATCTCAATGTGTCCCCGTTTCAGGGTGATTTCTTGAGGAGCTTCACTGCCCCGTTGTAACAACAAATGCACAGCAGAACCGGCGGCTCCCCGCATTCTTTCGGCGGCTTCATCAAGGCTGAGCTGGGTGGTGGAGACGCCATCAATGGCAAGAATGCGATCGCGGGGTTGAATCCCCGCTTCAGCAGCAGGGGAGCCATCAATCGGGGCAATGACTTCGAGGATACCGGTTTCAGGGTCAGTGCTAATTTGCAAGCCGACACCAGTGAGTTCCCCAGCTGTGGTGGTTTGCAGGCTACGAAATTGGGCGGGGCGCAGCAGCCGTGTAAAGGGATCCTCTAAACTCGCCAACATGGCTTGAATGGCCTCATAGGTCGCCTCGCGATTGGGTAGGGGACGTTTCAGCGCCTTTTCGCGCACCAGCCACCAGTTTTGGCCATTAAAAGAGGGATCCACGTAGGCTTGGTTGACAATGCGCCATGCCTCATTAAAGAGTTTTTGTTCCTCCGTTAGGGCGATCGCCGAGTCAGTGGGGAAAATGCCCCAGACTCCCACCAAGACCACTAAACAACAAATGAGACGTTGCAGCCAACGAACCCCCATTCCTTCACCTGCTGATTGCTTCTTTTTCCTAAGCTAGCACTAGAAAAATGTTTCGGAAGACACCGTTATGCCTTGAGAACCACCTTAGGATGCAGGCGATCGCCCCCACTCACCCCGATTCCCACACAGGTAGCGGCAAAGGTGACGCCCACGAAACTCTCCGCCGGCGGCAGCCCCTCACCAATCACGGCGCGGCCATGATACCAGTCGTTGAGTTGTACTGCATTGAGTTCAAGCCACGGTAGATGTGAGAGAACCGCTTGGGGCGGGCGCAGTGGTAAATGCTCTGGCGAAATGCTTTCTAGGGAATGGCTCTCCTCAATCCTCAGGCCACCACTTTCAATCCGTTGCAGGGCTGCCAGCGTTCCGCCGACACCCAAGGCTGTTCCCAAATCACGGGCAAGGGCGCGAATATAGGTGCCACCGCCACAGGTAATGCGCAGGGTCAATTCTGGGTAGTATCCTGCTTGCCAATCTAAGACATCAATGCTGTACACCTCAACGATCCGCGGCGGCACGCTCACGGCTTCACCCGCACGGGCACGGGCATAGAGCCGCTGACCATCCACTTGAATTGCACTGTAGGCGGGGGGATATTGCTCAATCTCGCCAATGAATTGGGGAAGCTGTTCCTCAATGGCCTCAAGGGTGAGGTAACTGGCAGCTTGTTCTTGGCAAATGTCACCCGTAATGTCATCCGTGGTTGTGGTGATGCCAAAGCGCACCGTGCCAATATAGGCCTTGCGATCGCTTAAATAGGGGAGGAGTCGCGTCGCTGCACCAAGGGCGATCGGCAGTACCCCTGTAGCCATCGGATCCAAGGTGCCCCCATGACCGATGCGTTTGAGCCGCAGCCGCTTTCGCAGTTCGTTAATGCAGTCGTGGGAAGTGCAGCCAGCAGGTTTATTCAGATTCAAAAAACCAAACATCAAGGCGTTGCCGTCAAGGGTAAGCCACTCACAAAGCGTTGCAGGGCAGCGATCGCTCGGTTGTAGTCAATGGTAGAACTCAACAGATTGCTCTGGGCTTGAATCAGAGCCGTTTCTGCATTGCTCACCTCCGCTTGGGTGCCAATCCCTGCTTGGAAGCGCAGACGGGCAAGGCGGAGTCCCTCCGTGGCTTGGCGCACCGCCACTTCATTGGTGCGGATATTTTCTTGGCTGGATTTGAGCGTGTAGTAGGCCTGCTCCACTTGGAAACGAATCAAATTCCGAAAGGCCGCATACTGAGCTTCAGCGATCGCGGCAGCGCTTTCCTGCTGGGCGGCACTGGCACGGGAAACCCCGCCATCAAAGAGGGTCAGGTTCATTTGACCCCCAACGGTATATCCCCAACGGGGTGCCCTCCCATCTGTGAGGCTATCAAGGGTGTTAAAACTTCCGCCGGCCACCAACTGCGGTCCTAGATTCCCCAAGGCCACCCGGCGTTGCTGCAGTGCTGCATTCCGTTGGGTCAGTTGTTGTTCCAGTTCCACGCGATTGCGAAAGGCGAGGGCAATGCTCTCCTCAAGGGAGAGTTTCCATTCCCCAACTACCCGAATGGGGTCAGCGGCGCGCACATTCACCTTGTCATTGAGACTGAGCAGCTGTGCCAGTTGGCGTTGAGCGGTTTGCAGTTGGCTTTGGGCTTGCACGAGTTGCTGTTGGTTATTGGCCAGTTGCACCTGTGCTGTGAGGACATCAAATTGCGTGCCTAAGCCAGCCCGTTCGCGGGCGATCGCATCCCGTAAGCTGATTTGGGAGTTTTGTACCGCTGCTTCGCCAATGCGCACCAGCGCCTCCGCCTGTTGAATGTTGTAGTAGGCATTGGTGACATCCTGCCGCAGTTGTTCAAATTCTCGCTGCAGATCCAGTTCGGCATTGCGCACCTGTTCCTGTGCTGCTTTGATACTGCCATCCCGTTGGCCAGAGGTGAAAATGTTGTAGCCCAGTTGCACCGTGCTGGTCCAAGTATTGCTGGTGGGGTTGGTTCGCAAGGGGGGTGGTAGTTGGGCATTTTGCAGCCGAATCGCTGCTGAATCTGTGCGACTAATCCCCAATTGCAAGGAGATGCTGGGATAGAGAGCCGCCGCCGCTTGGCGCAGAACGGCCCGACTTTGTTGCAGTTGTGCCTCAAGGATTTGCAGTTGGCGGTTATTCCGCCGCGCCAGTTCAATCGCTTCGTTGAGGGTAATGGGGCGATCCAAATCAATTTTTACTTGATCGGGACGACTGGGGAGATGGAGGGGATCGGGATTGGGATTGAAGGGCAGGAGATCGGTGGCCGTAGGGTTGGGTTGGGCGATCGCCCCCCCGCTCATGGTGATCAAGACCCCCACAAGGCTCCCCAGCAGCAGACTGCTTTGTTGGCAGATGGATGGTTGACCCATGCTCACTCCCGACACCGTTACAACTACGGATTCTCGCTACCACATAAGACTATAACAGTCCTTTCTCAAGGAATCGTTACCCAAAAGGCGGTACACTGACACTCAACTGGTTCCAATTCTGCAAAATTCAAGGCTTGATCCAGCGCTGTGGCAACCATTTTACGCACTTGGAGCTATCAATATCCGTGGCTCTACGACACCATTAGTGCCCTCGCAGCAATAACGGTCGGGGGGAGCGATCGCCTGCATCGGTTGGCTTGGCAAGATTTGGACTTACCCCGCAGTGTCGTGGTTTTAGATCTCTGCTGTGCCCATGGCGTTGTCACTCAAGCCTTAACTCAAGCCTTTGATCAGGTCACTGGTTTAGATGCTTCCCCGAAGGCGATCGCCCGTGCTCGGCAGCGCGTGCCCCAAGCCACCTATGTGGAAGCCTTTGCGGAGAAGATGCCCTTTGCCGATGCCACCTTTGATCTGGTACACACCAGCATGGCGCTGCATGAAATGACTGCGGAACAACTGCGTGCCATTGTGGCGGAAGTGTGGCGGGTTCTCAAGCCCGGTGGCTGGTTTGCCCTGATTGATTTTCATCGTCCCCAAGTGCCTCTCTTTTGGCCGGGGATGGCTCTCTTTTTCTGGCTCTTTGAAACGGAAACCGCTTGGCAACTGCTGCAAACGGACTTAGCTGAGCAGCTACGGTTACAGGGCTTCACTGTCGAGCGGCAGACCTACCACCTCGGGCGCAGCTTGCAGGTTCTCCATGCCCGCAAACCCTGCCCAAAGAATTAAGATATATGAACGATTTACAACACGAGTGCGATAGCGATGGTGGTATCAATTTATCTGAAGATAATGCTAGTATAACCCTTTTCAGGAGAATTGAACTTTCTCAGAAAGGTCAAAGGCTCTGTATAATATAATCAACACTATTTTAGGAAGGTCTATAAATATCTATGAAAACCCATTCTTATTGTTTACTTTGTCAATCTTCTAACATTCAAAAAATGAGAAGATACTACACTACACACAGACTTATAAAGTGCCAAGAATGTGGTTTTATTTTTATGGAGAGGGTTCCATCAGAGAATGAACTGAAAGAATACTATTCTACATATAGCTACGCAGAAGACAGGCCAATTTCACCAATTACGCTTAAACGATATCAAGAGCTTCTCAAAGAATTTGAAATTTATCGTCAGAGTAATCGAATTCTTGAGGTGGGATGTGGCAAGGGTGATTTCTTGATAGAAGCAAAGAAAAATGGTTGGGAAGTAGAAGGCACTGAACTTTCAGAAAAGGGAGTAGAATGGTGCATTCGCAAAGGAATCAAAGCTCAATACACTGATTTGAATGAAAGACTGTTTCCTCGCGATTATTTTGATATCATCATTGCTATAGAGGTAATTGAGCATATCAATAAGCCTAGAGAGTTTGCTCGTCAGATTGCTAGTTTTTTACGCCTAGGGGGTCTTTTCTACTGCACCACTCCTAACTTTAATTCGTTGGCAAGGTATTTTCTTCAGGAGAACTATTCAGTAATTCATTATCCAGAACACTTATGTTACTACACGCCAAAGACTCTTAAAAAGCTAATGTCTGAACATTCTCTTTTTCCTAAAAAAATAAAAACAACAGGAATTGACTTTGATAGACTATTTCCAAGAAAGGAAGCAACACCTCTAAAGTTTGATAATGAAACTATTAGACACCACACGGAAAGTAGTTGGATTCTGAAGATGACCAAACGAACCGCTAATTTTATGTTAAATATCACACGCTTAGGTGCGACAATTAGAGGCTACTTTATAAAATCCTACAGTTCAGAATAGATTTTAATCATAAAATACTTTGAGATACAATAAAAACCGTGAAAATCTATCGTACAGCGATCTTATCCATTTTAATGTGTTTAATTCATGGGAAAAAGGCTGTGACATACGTTTGAAGCAGACCTACCACCTCAGGCGCAGCTTGCAGGTTCTCCATGCCCGCAAACCCTGCTCAAAGAATTAAGATATATGAACGATTTACAACACGAGTGCGATAGCGATGGTTAGTTCACTGCCCCAACTGGAGATCAACTTAGAGACCGATGCCGAATTTGTCGCGCGGCACATTGGTATCACGCCCAACGATCTTCCCAAAATGTTGAGCCTGTTGGGGTATGGCAGCCTCAAGGAGCTGATCACTGCCGTCATTCCCCCGGAAATTCGCTTGCAACGCCCTCTCGCTCTGGGTGAAGGTCTCAGTGAAACAGCAGCCCTGCAAAAATTACGCACCCTTGCCCAGCAAAACCAAGTTTGGCGCAGCTACATCGGCATGGGCTATTACAACTGCATTACGCCGGCGGTGATTCAGCGCAACATTCTGGAAAACCCCGGCTGGTACACCCAGTACACCCCTTACCAAGCGGAAATTGCCCAAGGACGCCTCGAAGCCCTCCTCAACTTTCAAACCCTTGTCAGCGATCTAACGGGCTTGCCCATTGCCAATGCCTCTCTCCTTGATGAGGCGACGGCTGCCGCCGAAGCCATGACGCTGAGCTTGAATGCCTGCCGTCAAAAGGGAGCCAACCGCTTCTTGGTGGCGCAGGATTGCCATCCCCAAACCCTAGCAGTTCTGCGCACCCGTGCCCTGCCCCTTGGCATTGAGATTGTGCCCATTGACCCGATCGCCAGTGAATTGCCTTGGAACAACGCCTTTGGTCTGCTCTTGCAATATCCCGCCAGCGATGGTGCGGTGCGATCGCCCGAAGCCCTGATTGCCGCTGCCCATAAACGGGGACTCTTGGTGACAGTGGCCACTGATTTGCTGGCCTTGACATTGCTGACACCGCCGGGAGAATTGGGGGCGGATATTGCCGTCGGCAGCTCCCAGCGTTTTGGTGTGCCCTTGGGCTATGGGGGGCCCCATGCCGCCTTCTTTGCCACCCGTGAAGAATTTAAGCGGCAATTACCCGGACGACTAGTGGGGGTTTCCCACGATGCCTTGGGTCAAAAAGCATTGCGCCTTGCCCTGCAAACCCGTGAGCAGCATATCCGCCGCGAAAAGGCCACCAGTAACATCTGCACTGCCCAAGTTCTCCTCGCAGTTGTTGCCAGTATGTACGCCGTCTATCATGGAGCCGCGGGGCTGCGGCAAATCGCTGAGCGCATCCATCAACGGGCAGTGACCCTAGCAGCAGGCTTAGCAGCAGCGGGCTATCCACTCTACCATTCTGAGTTTTTTGACACCCTACGCATTGGCTTGGGGAACCTGCCAGTACAGGTGCTCAAGGAGCGGGCAGCAGCGGCGCAAATCAACCTGCGTTACTTTGAGGATGGCAGTGTCGGCATCAGTTTGGATGAGACCACCACCGAAAAAGATGGGGCGGATTTACTGGCGCTCTTTGGCACAAGTCCTGTGGCAGTTGCCGCGGGCGATCGCCTGCCGCCAACCCTGAAACGCCAATCTGCTTACCTGCAGCACCCCGTCTTTCAGGACTACCACAGCGAACACGCCCTGCTGCGCTACATTCACCGCCTTCAGGCCAAGGATCTCTCCCTCACCACCTCGATGATTCCCCTTGGCTCCTGCACCATGAAGCTCAATGCCACTGCGGAAATGCTGCCCATCAGTTGGCCAGAATTCAATCAACTGCATCCCTTTGCCCCGGCTGAGCAAGCCCAAGGCTATCAGCAGCTGTTCCGTGAGCTAGAGGCAATGCTGGCAGAAATTACCGGCTTTGATGCCATTTCCCTACAACCCAATGCCGGTTCCCAAGGGGAATATGCCGGACTCTTGGTGATTCGCCAATACCACCACAGCCGCGGCGAAAGCCAGCGCAATGTCTGTCTCATTCCCACCTCCGCCCATGGGACAAACCCCGCTAGTGCCGTGATGGCTGGCATGCAGGTGGTGGCAGTCAATTGCGATGCCCAGGGCAATATTGATGTGGCGGATCTGGCGGCCAAGGCGGAAACCTATAGCGATCGCCTAGGGGCCTTGATGATCACCTATCCCTCGACCCACGGCGTCTTTGAAACGGGAATTCGCCAAATTTGTGAGATCATCCATCGCTACGGCGGTCAAGTCTATATGGATGGTGCCAATATGAATGCCCAAGTGGGGCTGTGCCGTCCGGCGGACTTTGGTGCCGATGTCTGCCATCTCAACCTCCACAAAACCTTTTGTATTCCCCACGGCGGCGGTGGGCCGGGGGTGGGACCCATCGGGGTCAAGGCGCATTTAGCCCCCTTCTTGCCAACCACACAGCTGATTCCCCAAGGATCGGAAATTGGCCCGGTGACTGCCGCCCCTTGGGGCAGTGCCAGTATTTTGCCGATTTCGTGGATGTACATTACCCTGATGGGGGGGGTGGGGTTGACACGCGCCACCGCAATTGCCATCCTCAATGCTAACTACATTGCCAAACGCCTTGAACCCTACTACCCGGTTCTCTACAAAGGTGCCCACGGTTTGGTGGCCCACGAGTGCATTCTTGATCTGCGTCCGCTGAAAAAATCCGCGGGAATTGAGGTGGAAGATATTGCCAAGCGGCTGATGGACTATGGCTTCCATGCCCCCACCATTTCTTGGCCGGTGCCGGGCACGCTAATGATTGAACCCACTGAAAGTGAAACCAAGGCGGAATTGGATCGCTTTTGTGAGGCGATGATTGCCATTCGCGCCGAAATTGCTGAAATTGAGGCCGGCGTCAGCGATCGCCAGCAAAATCCCCTGAAAAATGCCCCCCATCCCGCCCTGATGCTGGCCACAGAGCCATGGCCTTACCCCTATTCACGGCAAGTGGCCGCCTACCCCGCCCCTTGGCTGCGGGAGTACAAATTCTGGCCAGCGGTAGCCCGCATTGACAATGCCTATGGCGATCGCCACCTCGTGTGTAGCTGCTCAATGCCCATGACCCCGCCAGACTCTTAAGCAAAGCTGAAATTTTTGCAGCGGTTCGCCATTCTCCTTGTCACCGCTCAAAGGGGGTTGCTAAAAGTAAGGCAGATCAACCCCTAGGGTGGTGTTATGACCTTGGCTAGTCTCGATACCGTTGTTCTCTCCCGTTGGCAATTTGCCCTCACAGCCATTTTCCATATGCTCTGGCCCGTCCTCACCACGGGGATGAGCATTTATCTCGTGGTCATTGAGGGACTGTGGCTAAAAACCAAAAACCTGACCTACTATCACCATGCTCGCTTTTGGTCAAAGCTGTATATCCTCAACTTCGGGATTGGCGTGGCTTCCGGGTTACCCATGGCCTTTCAATTTGGCCTCAACTGGGCACCCTTCTCAGAAGCAGTGGGGGATTTCTTCGGTACCGTCCTAGGGTTTGAGGGCACCATGGCCTTCATGCTGGAAGCCAGCTTCTTGGGCATTATGATTTTTGGCTGGCAACGGGTACCGCCAGTGATGCATTGGATTTCGACCATCTGTGTCGCCTTTGGTGCCAATCTCTCCACCTTCTGGATTCTCTCGGCCAACTCATGGCTCCAGACACCAGCGGGGGGCGTCTTTGTCGAGGGTAAGTTCCGCGTTCAAGACTACTTCCAAGCGATCGCCAACCCCTTCATGGTCAAGAGTTTTTTCCACATGTTCTTTGCCACCCTAGAAACCTCGCTGTTTGTTATTGGCGGCATTAGTGCTTGGTATCTACTGCAAAATCGCCTGCCCAATTTCTTCACGAAATCCCTGAAGGTGGTGTTGGTGATGGCCTTGGTGATTGCCCCCCTACAGGTGTTTGTCGGTCACCTCAGTGCTGAGCAGGTCTATCACTACCAACCCGCCAAATTAGCCGCCATGGAAGCCCTGTGGGAAACGGTACCAGCGGGTACACCTGCGGACTGGAGTGTGATTGCTTTACCCAATGAGGCCGCCCAAGCAAATAGCTTGGAAGTGAAAATTCCCGGCCTGCTGAGCTACCTACTGGAGTTGAAACCGCAGTTAGACACACCGATCTTGGGCTTGAAGGAGTGGAACGCTAGCGATCGCCCCCATTTGATTGGCCTGATTTACTATTCCTTTCGCCTGATGGTGGCCATTGGTCTGTACCTCGCGGCTCTCGTGATCCTCACTGTTTTTGTCTGGTGGCGCACTGGCCTCGAGGGCGATCGCCTGCGCAATTACCAGTGGCTCTGGTGGGGCTGGATCTTTGCAGGACCCTTGGGATACCTTGCCGTCGAAGCCGGTTGGATTGTCCGCTGTGTCGGGCGTCAACCGTGGATTGTCTATGGCCAGTTGCGGACAGCAGAAGCGGCCTCCAATTTACCGCCCCAAGTGGTGCTTTTTTCCCTTAGTGGCTTGGTTGCCCTGTACACCATTTTCTTCTTTGCGGCTCTTTTCTTTGGCAGTCGCATCATCCAAAAAGGCCCCAATGTTGCCTTGCCGGTGCCGGGGCTGCACAATGCTGAACAACTGGAAATCCGCATCAAACTAGCAGAGCACCAACCGGATCGCCGTCCCCTAGAAACTCAACAATAAGGGAGTACACCATGGAACCGAATCCCCTTGCACCCTTGGAGCACTTTTTGCCGCAGGTATGGTTTTTTATCCTAGGGTTGTTCCTCTTTCTCTACATTCTCCTAGATGGCTTTGACCTAGGCATTGGCATTCTCTCCCTCACCAGTAGCGATGAACGGCGCCGCAATATCCTCATGACCAGCCTTGGCAATGTTTGGGATGCCAATGAGACGTGGTTGGTGCTGATGGGTGGGTCGCTCTTTGGTGCTTTTCCCTTGGTCTATGCCACCATCCTCAATGCCCTTTACCTACCCGCAGTGATTATGGTGGTGGGGCTAATTTTGCGGGCAGTGTCCTTTGAGTTTCGCGAGAATGCCAATAATAAACGGGTGTGGAACCTTGCCTTTGGCATTGGCAGTTTTTTGGCCGCCTTGGGGCAGGGCTTTGCGGTGGGCACTGTTTTTGAGGGCATCAAAGTAGATGCTGCGGGTCACTTTGCGGGCGGCATGTGGGATTGGCTGACGTGGCACTCGGTGTTGGTGGCACTGACGCTGATTCAGGGCTATGTGCTGATTGGGTCAACCTATCTGATTTACAAAACCACAGGTGAGTTGCAGCAAACCCACTACCGCACGGCCACGATTGCAGCTTGGACAACGTTTATCGGTGCTGTGTTGATTACCATTAGCGCCCCCATTTTCCATGAGCACCTGCGTGCCCAACTGTTTCAGCCACCGTTATTCTACATTTTTGCCGCGATTCCCATTTTGGGGGTGTTGCTGATTTTTCTATTGCTGCGTAGTTTACAAAAGCGTGAAGAAGTCATGCCCTTGGTGTGGACGTTTTTACTGTTTCTCCTGTCATTTATTGGCTTGGGCTTTGTGATTTTTCCGAACATCATTCCCCCCAGCGTCACCATTTACGAAGCTTCAGCCTCTCCCAGTGCCCAAGTCTTTATGCTGATTTTCGTCGCTTTCTTAATCCCGATTATGCTGGCTTATAACCTCTATAATTACCTCGTCTTTCGTGGCAAAGTTGTGGCCTAGGTATAGAAGGAATTCAGGCCTAAAACACCCTAGCCGAGGAGGCAAAACAAGGCACAATAGCAACAGATAGCCTTTTTCTCTCGCTTGAGGACGCATCAACAGAATTAGCGGCAAGCTGAGCGGCTTTCAATGGTTGTGAAAAGGCTGTTAACTTCCTTTGCTGCTCATTTCCGTCCATGTCCTGTTGGCAAGTTGACCTTTACCGTCGGCCTTTGCGTACCCCCAGTGGCCTTGATCTGTGGGAACTCGTGATTTGTGACCCTGAGGAAAATTTTTACTACACGGCTTTTTGCCCAGAACCCCTCGTGAGCAGTTCATGGCTGGCCACAGAGTTCAAAAGTTGCGGGCAGCCCCTACCGCAGCGGGTACAGGTTTTTCGTCCCCAGAGTTTAGGCCTCGTGGAAGTGGTTTGCCAAGAACTCAACCTTCCCCTCGAAGCCACCCGCCGCACCCCGGCTCTAAAGCACTACCTGTGCCAACGTGCTCAGGCGTATCCCAGTCTAAAAACCTACACCGGTGAAGCCTACGATCCATTGGCCATTGAGCAGCCGCCGCCATTGCCCCTGCCCGAGGATATTTGGGGAGATTCTTGGCAGTTTGCAGCAATTACTCCCCCCGACTTGGCACAACTGATGCAATATCCGCTGCGGATTCTGGCCTTTGAAATGGCAATGTTGCCAGAGGCTTTGGGCTTGGCTCCCGATACGTTGATTCCGGGAATTATTCTCTATGGCGGTCGCAAGTCCCTGAAGCTGGCGCGGTGGTTCCAAGAGCAACTGCCCTATCGCTTAGAGTTTGTGCCGGGGCGACCCTGTGGGGTGGTGTTGCACAGCGGCTTGCGCGATCGCTGGGTCTTTTTGACGTTTGACAATGCTGAGATTTCCCAAGCGGGAGAACTCTTTCGCGATCGCCTGCGCGCCACTCAGGGTCTGCACTTTCTCCTCATCCAACCGACTCCCAATGACACCACCTACACGGCTCTCTGGCTGCTCCAACCCCTTGAATAGCCTAAGGTTTGAGCCGTCCCTGTTCTAAGCTTTCCTGCAGGGCACGGGTTTCATCCAAAACCGTTTCAATGCCTTCAAGGTGGGTCTGCCGCACAAAATTAATTTTGATTTCCTCTAGCCACACCACCAGCAGATCTTGAATCACCTTGCCCACCTGTTCCTCTTGGAGTTCGGCGCTGAGGGTTTGGCCAAATTTTTGCGCCAGTTGACTCACCAGTAATGCCCCTTCGCGGGGTGGATTGCCTTGGTTTTTGCTCGCTTGCTCCAATAGCAGAAAGAGGCGATCGCTAATCTCCTTGGCAAGGGATTGGTGCCAGTGGCGGGGTAAGGCCTCAAGGGATGGAATTTCCAATAACCGCCGATAGGGGGGCGCTTGCCGCAGCACTTGATCGACACTGTAGGCCACTAAGCCTTCCACTTCTGGTCGCAGTTGGGGGATCACGCGGTAAATCACCACCTGCCCAACCAAGGCTGCCAGTTCCCCCAGTTCATCAATGTCATTGAGCGTCTTGCTCCCTTGGCCGCCAGAGACACGCAGTAGCCAGCGACTCAATTGGCCGCGACGGATTGCTTTTTGCAGTTGGGTGAGGACTTGCAGGACAACCACTTCCGAAATATCGGTGGCGATCGCTGCCACTAAGCCCTGAGAGGCCTGCCGTTCAAGACTATCAAGGCAAATAATATCCGCTTGATCAAGGCGAATCGTGACCGGGATAATCCGTAGCCACGCCCAAGTGGGTGCCAGCCACCAAAAGGGGAAAAAGAGCAGCACATCGTACCAGCGCCAGAACATAGCATCCCGCCAGCGGGCACCGCGATATTGGCGACTCAGCCAAAACGTGCGTCCCAAGAATTCCACAAAGAAGAGGAGATTAAAGGGAATATCAATGGCATCAAAGTGGTCAATAAAATCCCCATCTTCACCGTAGCGGCGCCAATAATTGGTAGCCATCAGGGGAATGATCTGCGCCTCAAACCAAGCAAGGTTGGTCTGCCAGTCCCGCTCATTGATGTACTCGTCACTCCAAAAACGCTCAAAGGACTGTTTAGAGGAGGCATTGCGATCGCCAAAGACCCGCAGCCGCATCAGGTTCTTGATCCGCTCAAGGGTGCCAGTCTTATTGGCAAGGGCAAAGGGGTTAGTATCCACCATGGTTTTGCTCTGCTTGCGCAACTCAGCCAAGAGTGCTTGAGTAGCTGGCGCATCGACCCCTTCAGCGGCAATGGTTCGCCGGAGTTGGTTGACCGTGTTGATGTACTGCTGGGTTGCCCGGTGGGGTTCGATGCCTTTGATGGGGTCATAGAGAGGGGTAATCGGCAAGGACTGGGGCAGATAAATCACCCGCTGAATCAGGGGAATGCGGACTTTTCCCAAAAGCCAGAAGTCCCGTAGGGGAATATAGGTGAGATCAAAGAGCACCAACAGAAAATTGGCGCTGGCAATGGCCACCATGATCCGCTCATAGGTTCGATTCAATGGTTTATCAAACATCTGGCTCCCCTAGCGCAAGCGGACATAGCCGGCTTTTTCAATTGTGGCTTGACCCTGATCCGTTAATAACAGGGCTGCATAGGCACGACCGGCTTGGGCATCCGGGCTATTGTCATCCTTGGCAATGACAAACAGGCGACGGGTAATGGGGTAACTGCCCTCCTGAAAGGCACGATAGTTCAATGTATTCCGCCGCTGTGGACATTGGGCAGAATCCACATAGGGTTCCTGATAGGGAGGAACGTACTGATTGGGCTGCCGCCCCAAAGGCAAGGGTCGCACACTGCACTGACCAACAATTTCCGGTGCCGAGGCATAGTAAATGCCGCCGGAGGTTGCCCCCACCCGCCGTAGGGCATCTGTGGTATCCCGCACCATCACCACCTTGGGACTGAATGGCTGGTTCCCCAAGACATCTTGGACGAAAAACTCTACCGTTCCGCCATCTTCCAGCCGCCGTGAAAAGGGAGTAATGGCTAGATTCGGACCGCCCACTTGGCTCCAGTTCGTCAGTTTGCCCGTGTAAATATCAACCACTTGTTGCACAGTGAGACCAGGAATCTGGAGGTTGGGATTGACAGCGATCGCGATGCCATCGATCGCCACCGGTAGTTCCAGCAATTTTATCCCTTGGCTCTGCGCCTGCTGCCGCTCCTGCTCATTGAGGGGGCGGGAAGACTGGGCAAAGGCCAGTTGATTATTCATTAACATGCGAATGCCACTGCCCGATCCGGGGGTGCCGGTGGGGGGATTGGTGTAGCGCAGGCGAAAATTGGGCCAAGCTAACTGAATCAGGGGATCGACATCGCGGCGAATCGGTGCCCACGTCGTACTGCCCCCGTATTGAAACGTACCACTGGGAACATTGCTGACATCGCTGAAATTCGCAGCCGCCATCTCTGGCGTACTCTGGGGTACCCCCAAGTTTTCAGTCACCTGTTCAAGGGGATTTTGATTGCCCAGTAACCGAATCACGAGCACCGCCCCCACCCCCAATAGACCACAGGTAAGGACAAGAGACACCAGCAAAGGCAGCAGGTTGCTATTGCGAGACATGGCAGAACCAGTCAAAACTCTGCCCCTAGCCTAGCTCAAGGTTGTCCCCGCACGGATCTTTTTTTAGCCAATGTTTAGGTTTAGACGCCGTGGTGCACGGTTTTTACCCACTTGAGACGCTTGGCGCGTACAGCCATTCGCAGTGTTGTTGTACTCACCACAGGCAACCAATGGAGCATGTAGAGGGTTCCCCGCAAACTCTGCCAAAATAGTTGCCAAATCCCCAGCGACTGCGTTTGAGGAATCCCTCGCAGCATCCCCACCATTGAAAGCGTAAAGCTCAGTGTCGTCAGGGGTACTAGCATCGGGCTGCGGTGACGCAGTAGAGCCATCAGCAGGTCGGGAATTGTGGCCGTGGGAATGGCGTATTTGATCAAAAACCAGCAGAGCACATCCCAGCTTTTTTGCCAGCCAAGGCGATTGCGCAGCAAGGGTTGCCAGTAGTCGAGATAGCTTTGGTAGCCGCCCTCGCCCCAGCGATTGCGTTGGTGCCACAGTGCCACGAGTGTGGTCACGCCTTCTTCCTGTACCGCTGGATTCATCAGCACGTCAATCTGCCAACCGTGGAGATGTAGCTTCAGACTGAGATCCAGATCGTCAGTAATGGTTTCTTCATTCCAGCCACCACAGCGCTCTAGAGCTTGCCGCCGCACAAATTGGCCATTGCCCCGCAGTTCGCCCATACCGCCACAGGCCACCCGCTGCTGTTGATAGTAGGCATCAAGGATCATTTCTGCCGCTTGGCCTTGGGTCAGCAAATTGATGTCGGCATTACTAATTGCTTTGCGCACTTGCACCGCGCCAACACTGGCCACCTGAAAGCGGTTGACCACCTGTTGCAGTAGATCTTGGGGTACGGTGGCATCGGCATCAAAGACGCCAATAATTTCTCCCCGTGTCAAGGGCAGGACTTGATTGAGGGCACCGGACTTACCCCCGCCCGCCCCCGGCAGCCGCCGCAGCACTTTGAGGTGAGGATATTGCTTTTGTAGTTCACTCAAAATATCGGGGGTGCGATCGCTACTGTTGTCATCAATAATCCACACCTCGTAGTGGGGATAATCCAAGCGGCAAAGGTTTTTGACGAGGCGACCAATCACCGCCTCTTCATTTTTCGCCGCTACCACCAAAGACACCATTGGCTGCACACTTTCTGTGGCCTCTAATGCAGGTAGCGTTTGCGGCTTGGCTCGCCAGTAGCGCAGTGTTTGCCAGCTCATGAGCAGCGTTAGGGCATAGATCAGCCAAATGCCACCCACAATCAGATGCAGGGCGATCGTGCTCCCCCAAATCAGAGAGAGCGCTAGGAAAGCCTTGCGACGGCGACCCTCAGAACGCGGTTGTAATGGAGGACTCTCTGGGGCATCAACCCACTCCGACAGGAGTTCGTCGAGGGGATCGGCTTCGTTGTAGAAACTGTTTTCGGGCCAGGAATTCTCCGGCATAGGTCACCTGATTGAGAAACCAGTACTTATCCACTCCCTTAAAGAAGCTGGGAATGAGATAACACCACACTGTGCAGCCTTCGCAGACGGAGAGTCGGCCTTGGGAGCGGCGATACTCCTCTACCACCTCGGAGGACTTGTACAGCTCGTACAGGCGACCATTGATGGGGACTCCCTTCTGCGCAAAGTGGTAGCACGGTAGCAGCAACTCATCATTGGGGGAAATGGCAATGACTGCATCCACCGCCTTGCAACGGGGATTTTGGGTATTGTTTCCCCCCGCACGGATGAGGGCTAATGCTGCCTTATTGTAACCAACATTGTTATACTTCTTCGCATTTTGTTCAATGTGGTCGGCAATTTCAGGGGTGGGGTTCTTCTTGTCGTTGTAGTTTTCATGGGCGGTAAAAGCGGGATTCAACCAAACCCGTACCCCTAGACTTTGGGCAAATTCGGCCACCTCACCAATCCGTTCATAATTTTGGGCAGTGACGGTGTGATTCAGCACTGGATATTCACCAAGCTCAAGGGCAATTTTGACGGACTCCACCAACGTGTCAAAAATTTTCACGCCCCGCGACTGATCATGGGTGGCCGCATCAGGCCCATCGAGGGAGAAGTTCAAGAAATCCACCAAGCCCTGAATTTCCCTAGCACGGCGGGGATAGAGAATCGTATTTGTCGTCATGCTAGTCATGAAGCCGAGACGCTTGGCTTCCCGGTAGATGGCTGGGGCATCGGCACGCAGCAGCGGTTCACCCCCCGTAAAGTCCACATATTTGACCCCCAAACGTTTCAAATCGCGCAGATTGGTTTGGATGGCGCTAAAATCAGCTTCTTTGCCCGGTTCCAGTGCCCAAATGTCGCAAAAGTGGCAGCGGGCGTTACAGCGGTAGGTCAGGTAGTAGTTAGCAACCAGTGGACGCATGGAGTCTCTTCCTTAACGAATTCAAGCAAGGCCAAGATGAATAAAGCAGTCAATGAGTTTATGCAAGCAATTGAAAAATTTCTAGACAAAACTTCATCAGAGTTTGAGTTGCTGAACAGTTTAGCACTCTGCTGAGCTGAGGAATGGAGATCTATCCCTGAAGCGGCTGCAAGTTTAGCAATGCTTATTATTGATAAAGATTTTTTATATTAAAAGCGTATTACTATTTGCCTAGATTATCTTTTACCGTGAGGGTATGCGCAATTGTGAGGATAGCCCCATGAATCAACGCCTTGCCCAACGCACGCCTACTTCTTTAACGACCAAAATCCGTCAGTGGCTAATGACTTATCCGATCACAACGCCAGCGATCGCCCACCGCATTTGCCGCCTTATTCCAGCCCAATGTCCCTTTGCCCGCACCCTCTCCCTCTTTGGTCGGCCAGTCATCAGCATTCCCCCTCTGTGTAAACTCAATCCCTTTTATGAAGAAGTCGTGATGCTGCGGTTTCGTGCCCTCACCTACCTCAGCGATGTCTGCCAAGAGGACATCAGCCAATACGTCTAGGCAGCGAGGAACTTGCAGTTGCTATACGATTAAAATGTATAGCTCTGTATCCATGGTGCCCGTCGCATGCTGAAAGCCCTATTTGGCGATCCCAATCAGCGCAAGGTTAAAAAGTATCAACCCCTTGTGGTCGAGATCAACCTGCTGGAGGAGCAAATTCAGCCCCTAAGCGATAGTGAGCTACAGGCGAAAACGGCTGAGTTTCGGCAGCGACTCGACAATGGCGAGACCCTCGATGATTTACTGCCCGAGGCTTTTGCCGTGGTGCGCGAAGCTTCACGACGGGTACTGGGGATGCGCCACTTTGATGTCCAGCTCATCGGTGGCATGATTCTCCACGATGGCCAGATTGCCGAAATGAAAACGGGGGAAGGAAAAACCCTCGTGGCCACGCTGCCGGCCTACCTGAATGCCCTGACGGGGAAAGGGGTGCACATTGTTACGGTCAACGACTATCTGGCACGGCGGGATGCGGAATGGATGGGACAGGTGCATCGCTTTTTGGGTCTGACGGTCGGGCTGATTCAGCAGCACATGGCTCCCCAAGAGCGGCAGAAAAGCTATGCCTGCGATATCACCTATGCCACCAACAGCGAAATTGGCTTTGACTACCTGCGGGACAATATGGCTACGTCCATGGCTGAGGTGGTGCAGCGTCCCTTCAACTACTGCATCATTGACGAGGTGGATTCGGTACTGATTGACGAAGCCCGCACGCCCCTGATTATTTCAGGTCAAGTGGAGCGTCCCACCGAGAAGTACCTCAAGGCGGCTGAAGTTGCCCGCCTCCTGAAAAAGGACGAGCACTACGAGGTGGATGAAAAGGCTCGTAATGTCCTCATGACCGATGAGGGGTTTATCGAAGCTGAAAAACTATTGGGGGTAAGCGATCTCTATGACCCCCAAGACCCTTGGGCACACTATATCTTTAATGCCATCAAGGCCAAGGAACTCTTTCAGCGGGATGTGAACTACATCGTCCGCAATGGTGAAGTGGTGATTGTAGATGAATTCACGGGACGAGTCATGGTGGGTCGCCGCTGGAGTGATGGCCTGCATCAGGCGATCGAAGCCAAAGAAGGCCTCGACATTCAAAATGAGTCCCAAACCCTCGCCACAATTACCTACCAAAATCTCTTTTTGCTCTATCCCAAGTTGGCGGGGATGACGGGGACAGCCAAGACCGAAGAGGCAGAATTCGAGAAAATCTACAAGCTAGAAGTGACGGTGGTGCCCACCAATCGCCCCAGTCAGCGGCGGGACTTTCCCGATGTGGTCTATAAAACCGAGCGGGGTAAATGGCTGGCCGTGGCCTCTGAATGTGCCGAGATTCACGCTACGGGTCGCCCCGTGCTCGTGGGTACCACCAGTGTTGAAAAGTCGGAGCTACTGTCGCAACTGCTGCGGGAGTTGGAAATTCCCCATAACCTGCTGAATGCCAAACCTGAAAATGTGGAGCGAGAGTCGGAGATCATTGCCCAAGCCGGCCGCAAGGGCGCAGTGACGATCTCAACCAACATGGCAGGCCGAGGCACCGACATTATCCTAGGGGGGAATGCCGACTATATGGCACGCCTCAAGGTGCGGGAATACTTTATGCCTCGCATTGTCATGCCCCCCAGTGACGACCCGATGATGCTATTGGGGCTGAAAATGGATCGCGGCGGTGGCCAAGGCTTTAGTCAGGCGGCGCAGAAAAACTGGAAAGCCTCACCGGGACTCTTCCCCTGCGAAATTAGTCAGGATGCGGAAAAGCTGCTGCGCCATGCGGTGGATGTGGCGGTCAAGACCTATGGGGAGCGCAGTCTGCCGGAGTTGCAGGCGGAGGATATGCTGGCGATCGCCTCGGAGAAAGCACCGACCCAAGATCCTGTGATTCAAGCCCTGCGGGATGCCTTTAACCGTATCCGCGAAGAATATGAGGTGGTCACCAAGAAAGAACATGAAGAAGTGGTGGCTCTCGGTGGTTTGCACGTGATTGGCACAGAACGCCATGAATCGCGGCGGATTGATAACCAGTTGCGGGGACGGGCAGGACGCCAAGGCGACCCCGGATCCACGCGCTTTTTCCTGAGCTTGGAGGATAACCTGCTGCGCATCTTCGGGGGCGATCGCGTCGCCAGTATTATGAATGCCCTGCGCGTTGACGAGGATATGCCCATTGAGTCGGGACTCCTTACCCGCAGCTTGGAAAATGCCCAGCGCAAGGTGGAAACCTACTACTATGACATCCGTAAGCAGGTCTTTGAATACGACGAGGTGATGAATAACCAGCGGCGTGCCATCTATGCTGAGCGGCGGCGAGTGCTGGAAGGGGAAGACCTCAAGGATCGGGTGCTGGAGTACGCCGAAAAAACCATGGACGACATCATTGCCGCCTATGTCAATCCCGATCTGCCGCCAGAGGAATGGGATTTAGAGGGCTTGGTGGCCAAAGTACAGGAATTTGTCTATTTGCTGTCGGATCTACGCCCTGAGCATCTGGCTCATCTCAGCGTACCGGAGATGCAGGCCTTTTTGCATGAGCAAGTGCGCACCGCCTACGAGCAAAAAGAAGCAGAAATTGAGCGCATTCAAACGGGTCTGATGCGACAAGCGGAGCGGTTCTTTATCCTACAACAGATTGACCTGCTGTGGCGGGAGCACCTACAACAAATGGATGCCCTGCGCGAGTCGGTCGGCCTACGGGGCTATGGCCAAGAGGATCCCTTGGTGGAGTACAAACGGGAGGGCTACGAATTGTTCTTGGACATGATGGTGATGATTCGCCGCAATGTCGTGTATTCTCTCTTCCAGTTCCAGCCCCAAGTGGCACCGGCATCCTCGTCCTCAGATCAGGCCTAGCTTCGTTTTCTCAGATCACCGTCTTTGGCTTGGAGCAATCTTTAACGCTGCGGGGTCAACTATACTGACGTAGTTTCAGTATGGATGTGCAGGGTTAAGTGTGGTTTCAAGGTCTGTTTGTTTAGTTTTTGGGAGTGCAATTGCTGTCGCGATCGCTCCCTCAACAATGGCAATGGCGCAGGTTATCGCCGGCGATCGCCTGAACTTAAATGGCCGCGACTATGCAGTGGCTTGGCAGCAGTGGCGCGATGACCAAAATCAACTGCGCATAGGGATTAGCGATGGTGGCCTTGCCAATCGCTTCGGGGTGCTCCTTGGGGATACTACAGACCCGTTTCAGCAACCAGTGGCTTGGTTTCAGCCGCAATTTAGCCCCTTGGCGGTGCGCTTTAGCCCCAACGGCATGTATCGCTACTTGGACATTACACCGTGGATTGAGCAATATCAGTGGCAGGTGCAACCCCAAGGCAATACGCTCCAGATCAGTACCCCCCCGGCACGGATTCTCAGTTGGCGGCAGGGACGACAACCTTGGGGCGATCGCTGGGTCTTTGAATTGGATCGCCCTACCCCTTGGCAAGTGAATCGGCTCACCTTTAGTCGTACTGGTCTCGCTCCCCGCGATCTTAGCCTGACGATTGAGGCGACGGGACAGTTGGCCACGATTCCCAATGTCAAAATTACAGCTACCCCCAATCGCACAGTCTTGGAAACACAAATTCCTAGCACAACTCGCCCAGTGGCCTCAATGCTGCTCAATCCACCGCGTCTGGTGATTGATTTTCGCAGGGATGCGCCCCCCCCGCGTACGATTCAATGGGCACCGGGGCTACGTTGGCAACAGCAAACCGTTACCCTCGGCAGTCGTCAGTTTCCTGTGGATCTGCTGATCATTAACCCTCAGCAGCCGGGGCTGCGTCTGCGTCCCCTCGGCATGACCCCCACAACCTTGGTGGGCTTAGCAACGGTGCCCGAACTGGCTCAACGCTGGCAAGCCGCAGCCGCCATTAATGCTGGATTCTTTAATCGCGATCGCCAAGCTCCCTTGGGGGCCATTCGCAGTGAGGGCAACTGGCTCTCAGGTCCGATTCTCAATCGCGGTGCCATTGGCTGGGACGATCGCGGCCAGGTGGTTGTCGGTCGCCTTAGTTTGCAGCAGCGGGTGAGGACGCCGGCCGGTACGGTGCCCATTGTCACGTTCAATTCTGGCTATGTCCAAGCCGGTCTTGCCCTTTATACCCCCAGTTGGGGCGCGAGCTACCAAGGGAAAACGGGCAGCGAAGTGGTGATTACGGTGCGCAATCAGCAGGTGGTGGGGCAGCAACCGATCAATAACAATCAAGCGATTCCTATTCCCGCAGATGGCTTTCTACTGGTGGCGCGTAACTTTAATTCCGCCTTGGCAAACTTCCCACCGGGAGCTTCCGTGCAACTGGAAACCACGGCTGTGCCCGCTGTTTTTAATAGCATTCCCAATATTGTTGGTGCAGGTCCCCTACTGGTGGATCAGGGGCGAGTGGTCTTGAATGCGGCACTGGAGCAATTTGGAGCGGGTTTAGATGCGCAGGCAGCCCCCCGCAGTGCCATGGGCAATCGCAATGATGGCAGCATTGTCTGGGTCGCCACCCACAACCGTGTTGGGGGTATGGGGCCAACCCTCGCCGAATGGGCACAAATTGTCCGCCAGTTGGGCTTGATCAATGCCGTCAATCTGGATGGTGGCAGTTCCACGGCTCTCTACATTGGTGGGGTCTTGGTGGATCGCCATTCGGTGACAACGACGCGGGTGAACAACGCCATTGGTGTCTTTTGGCAGCCAACCCCCTAGAGATAGGCCAAGGGATCGCTGGGTTCACCGTTCAGGCGCACTTCAAAGTGGAGGTGGGGGCCTGTTGAGAGTCCCGTCGAGCCAACCTCAGCAATGGGCTGTCCCTGCTGCACAAATTCACCTTCCCGTACGAGCAATCGCTGGGCATGGGCATAGAGGGTTGTCATGCCGCCGCCATGATCCAGAATCACAGTTTGGCCGTAGCCCCCTGACCAACCGGCAAAGATCACGGTGCCCGCTTCAGCAGCAAAGATGAGGGTGCCAAAATCTGCACCAAAGTCCACACCAGCATGAAATCGCCGTGTGCCTAAAATTGGGTGAATCCGCCACCCAAAGGGACTGGTCAGCGGTGCTTGAATGGGGTAGGCAAGACGACCACTGCGGGGAAGGGGTGGGGCGCCCCTAGGGACATAACCGAGGCGTTGGTTAATGAGCTGCTGAATGGCGGCACTATCACGGGCGAGTTGGGCTTCAATGGAGGCAAGGGCTTGGCGATCGCTCCGTAGGCGAGCAATGAGTTGCCGTTGGTTTGCAGCTTCGCGCTCATAGATGGCCTGTTGCTGTTGCAGTTGTTGGCGTAGGGCTTGAATGAAGCGCTGTTGCACTTGAATTTGTCGCTCCTGCTGCTGAAGTCGCTCGCGATCGCGAACCAAGGCGGCCAAGTGCTGGCGATCGCGCTCATAGACTTGACGCAGACGCCCCTGCTGCTCAAACCAGTCATTGAGCGTTTCCGCTTCAAAGATCATTGCCCACTGGGGAATCTCACGGTAGCGTTGGAGCCGCCGCAGGCGATCGCTAATCACGGCCACACTGGCTTCGTAGCGCTGGCTGAGGGTTTGTTGCTGTTCCTTGAGGTCTTTGAGCAGTTTTTCCGCTGCTTGCAGGCGATCGCTGGCCGCCATTAATTGCTGCGTTGTCGTATCCACATTGGTTTCCAAACTCTCAAGGCGATCGCTCGCCGCTGCCTCAAGGCGTTCGAGTTGTTGACGCTGCTGACCCACCGCCTGCTGGTGCTGCTGATGTTGTTGGATCACCCGCTGCCAATACGCCAAGTTTTGGGAGGGCGCCGTTGCCCAAGCCGCCAAAGTCACGCCTAGCATCACTAGCAGCCCAAGGCAAAGGTATAGCCCGTCGCGGTATTGCTTTGGCATTGACCTTCCCCAACACCACCCTACAAAAATACCTTCAAAAATTACGCTGCCGTGAGTCGCATTATCCAACCTTTGCTGCCTGCTGCAGAAAGCGAATCGCCCACTGCGGATTGCCGCCCCAATGGAGATGGAGATAACTGGCGTGGAGTCGAGAACTGCCCCAGCCCTCGGCTTGACCGTCCAATTGCCACAGCGGCGTTGGCGGCGGCACACTCAAACAGGAATAGTGAAATTCATGGCCTTGAACCCTCTCTCCTGCCCGCAGACACACCGTTGTTTGCAAAGCCGTGGCTTGGCGATAGCCGAGGGTGAGTTTTCTACCCATGTGGGCAACCGTCGGCAAGTATCCCACCAAAGGATAGTAGTGTCCCTCACAGGTTTGGATGCCTTGGCTGAGGTACATGAGGCCACCACACTCGGCATAGAGGGCTAAGCCCCCTTCAATGGCCTGCCGCAGTGATTCAAGGAACGAGTGATTCGCCGCTAGCTCTGGGGCAAACACCTCTGGAAAGCCACCCCCTAGGATCAACCCCTGTAGACCGGTGGGCAAGTGGGCATCCCGCAGGGGTGAGACCGGAATTAACGTTGCCCCTAAAGCGTGGAGCAGATCAAGGGTGTCAGCGTAGTAAAACTGAAAGGCGGCATCTTGGGCAATGCCAAGGGTGACTGGAGTCAGGGGGGAAACGCTAAAAGGGGGGGCTGCGGGGGTGGGGGCTGGGGCAAGGAGTGGCGTGAGGCGCTCCCAGTCAAAATAGGTGTTTCCTAAATGGGCAAGGCGATCGCCGAGGTGCTGAAATTCCCCTGATTCGTGGGGCGGCACTAAGCCGAGGTGGCGACTGGGGAGTGCCAAGGCCTGATCGCGATAGATGATGCCGAGAATGGGCACCCCAAGGGGGGCAAGGGCAGCTTCTAACATTTGCCGATGGCGATCGCTGGCCACGCGATTTAAGACCACGCCAGCAATCTGGAGGGAGGGATCATAGTGGCAAAAGCCATAGACCAAGGCCGCCACGGAAGCTGCCTGTTTTTGCACATCCAAAACCAGTAGGATGGGAGCCTGCAAGAGTTGGGCAATGTGTGCCGTACTGCCCTCATGGCTGCCCCCTCGGCCATCAAACAGCCCCATCACCCCCTCAATGAGCACTGCATCCATCCCCTGACTGTAATAGCCCACACAGGCGCGGACATAGTCAGCACTGGTCAAGACCACGTCAAGGTTACGGCAAGGCCGGCCACTGATAGCACTGTGAAACAGGGGATCAATGTAGTCAGGCCCCACCTTAAATGTTTGGACGCGCTGCCCCCGTGCCGTTAAGGCTGCATTCAAGGCCAAAGCAACCGTTGTTTTGCCGACACCACTGCGATCGCCCGCTATCACCAATGCCATCGTTAATCCCGTTCCCCAAGAAAAATCAATCTATGGCCACAATCCATCGCAATGCCTGCATTTCAGGGAGATTCCCTGCCCCAGCCGCCGTGAGAGCGCCCCCCACCCCTGTAAGATAGGAGACTAAGCGTGCAGTCAACAGTTGGGTCAGGGTCTATGACAGCGGTAACTTCGGTGCCCAGTTTCTGTGAAGGAATCCAGTATTTCGGCGACGATTGGCCAGATTGGCAACGGTATGGTCAAAGCCCCCTCCTCAATGACCAACAGAGCACCCTCACAGACTTAGACACCCCTGCGGCTGCCTATCAAACGCTCCTCTATGCCGACGCCCTGCGCTATCTAATTTTACAGATGACCGGCAGTAAAGCCTCAGGTCACCCCGGCGGGTTTGCCAGCCAAGCGGAAGCTTATGCCGCCCTAGTAATGCTGGGGCACAAGAACATCATCACCGAAGTAGGGCACCACGCCCCCGGCTTTTATGCCGCCCTGTTCTTGGATCGCTCCCTAGAAAAAATGGGTATTTATACGGTTCAAGACCTGCGCGATCGCTTCCGCGAAAAACATGGCCTCCTTGGCCACCTCTCTGGCTATATTCCGGGGGTTCTGGCCCCCGCTGGTCCCCTCGGACAGGGGCAGCACTTTGCCATGGCCGCCGCTTGGTTGCACCGCCAAACCCTCTTTCCCTGCACCTTGGGGGATGGTGGCCTAGGGGAACCCTATGTGATGAGCAGTATGGCCCACTTCCACACCGCTTTTCCTGAGGTGACCAACTTCCTGCCCATCCTCGTGTGGAACGGCTTTAGCCAAGAGCACCACAGTATGGTCTCCCGCAAAACCAATCCCGAAATGATGGCCTACTGGCACGGCAATGGCTTCCAAGAGGTGGTGCTGGTGGATGCCAAGGACTTTGACGACAGCGACCAAGAAGGGGATTACGTTGATAGCACGCTCTTTTCCTTTGGTCAGCGATTGGCCTTCATGCAGGCGGTGCTCAAGGGGGTACAGGAGGCGGCGCGATCGGCCCTCTCCGGCAAGTTAACGGTTTTTATCCTCAAACAACTGAAGGGCGCTGGCGTGCATGCCAAGGGGGCAAAATCCCACAATCTCTACGCCCAGCACACCCTCGACAACCCTGATATTGTCAATGCTCTCAAAGCCCGTGCCCTTTCCCCCGCTGCTTGGGAACTGGTGCGCCAAAACTGTGTTGCTGCGGCCGGTGGGCCAGCGGCGGAGGTGGTGGTTACTGAGCAGGTCTTAGATTTACCGCCCCTTGGGGAGATTGCCCTTGAGGCCTATGCCTTGGGGGAAAACAAAGTAGCCACAACGGCGATGGGGCGCATGGTGGCAGAAGTGGGACAGCGCGATCGCCGCTATCTGGTCACGAATGCCGATGGCAATGAGGCCTCTGGCATTGGCAACATCAACCAAGCCCTGAAGATCATTCACCCGACCACGGATCCCCTCTACAACCAAGTGCCCAATGGCCAAGTCTATGAACCCCTGAGCGAAGATGCCTGTGCGGGTCTGGCGGCAGGGCTGTGCTTGATGGGGAGCCGCAGCCTTTGGTGCTCCTACGAATCCTTTGCCATTAACGGCCTTCCCATTTGGCAAACGGTTACCCAAGCCATGGCTGAACTCCGTCGTCCCACACCCGCCACAGTGACCCTTTATACTGCGGGTGCCCTTGAGCAGGGGCGCAATGGCTGGACGCACCAACGCCCGGAAATTGAAGCCTACTACGCTGCCCTATTGCGCAATGGCAATGTCTTTGTCCTCTTTCCGCCGGATGCCAACAGCATTCAAGTGTGCTATCGCTGGGCACTCACAGCACAAAACAAGGGAATTGCCATCTTTGCCAGTAAAACACCCCTACCGGTGCGCACCACCTTTGCCCAAACCGAACAGGCCCTTGATGACGGTGCAGTAACCCTCTACGAGTCTGCCGCTGGTCGTGCCACATTGGTACTGGCGGTGCTGGGGGACATGATTTTGCAACCCGTGTATAATGCCCTGCCCCAGTTGGAGCAGCTTGGCTATCGGGTGCGGATTGTCTCGGTGATCAATCCCCGGCGACTGTACCGCCCCACGGATGTTGCTTGGCAAACCTGTGCTGAACCCGATGGTGGTTTTGCCGATGAGGCCACCTTCCAACGACTTTTTGGTGGTGATGCCCTTTTGGGAGTCACGGGCGGCCCTGCGGCACTGTTGGAGCCAATTCTTTTGCGTGCCACCTGTCCCCGCGATGTGTTGGCTTGGCAACGGGGAGAAACGACGGCTAGCCCCGCCGAACTCATGGCCTACAATGGCCTCACCCCCGAAGCGATTTGCGATCGCGCCCGTTCACTCCTGAAGTAAGTGCCCATGACTGCCGCCCATCAAAAAGCCCGTGCCCTCAAGCCCGGTAGCCCCCGCCCCGCCAAGGCGCTGTGCAGTGAGTGTGGTCTCTGCGACACCTACTATATCCACTACGTCAAGGAGGCCTGCGCCTTCCTCAATCAGCAGTTTGAGACTCTCGAGCAGCAAAGTCATGGCCGTGCCCGTGATCTTGACAATTGGGACGAGTGCTACTTTGGCGTTCACCAGCAGATGATAGCGGCTCGCAAAACCGAACCCATTGCGGGGGCGCAGTGGACGGGCATCGTCAGCAGTATTGCCATTGCCATGTTGGAGTCGGGACGGGTCGAGGGCGTTGTCTGCGTTCAAAATAGCGAAAGCGATCGCTTTACCCCCAAGCCCGTGATTGCCCGCACTCGTGAAGAGATTCTGGCCGCTCGCGTCAATAAACCGACCCTGTCTCCCAATCTATCGGTTCTCGAGCAGGTGGAGCAATGCGGCCTCAAACGCCTGTTGGTGATTGGGGTTGGCTGTCAAATTCAGGCGCTGCGAGCGGTACAGGACAAACTGGGTCTTGAAAAGCTCTACGTCCTGGGCACTCCCTGCGTGGACAATGTCACCCGTGCGGGTCTGCAAAAATTCCTTAAAACCACCAGCCGATCGCCCGAAACCGTGATTTACTACGAATTCATGCAGGACTTTCGGGTGCATTTCAAGCACAGCGACGGCTCCACAGAGACGGTGCCCTTCTTTGGCCTCAAAACGAATCAACTCAAGGATGTCTTTGCCCCCTCGTGTATGAGTTGCTTTGACTACGTGAATGGCCTTGCCGATCTGGTCGTGGGCTACATGGGCGCCCCCTTTGGTTGGCAGTGGCTGGTGGTGCGCAATGAGCTTGGCCAAGAAATGCTTGACCTCGTGCGCGATCAATTGGAAACGCAGCCCGTTACGAGTGCCGGCGATCGCCACGCTGCCGTGCAACAAAGCATTCCTGCCTACGATAAAGGCGTCACGCTCCCCATGTGGGCGGCGAAACTAGTCGGCCTAGTAATTGAGCGCATTGGTCCCAAAGGGCTTGAATATGCCCGCTTTTCCATTGACTCCCACTTCACCCGCAACTATCTCTATGTGCGGCGCAACTATCCCCAAAAACTGGCTGCTCACGTGCCCCCCTTTGCCAAAAAAATTGTTGATCAGTATCAACTCCCTGCTCAATAATCGCGACAAAAAAGCCCCCCTGTGGGGAGCGATATTTGGACTTATCACTAGAGAGGTTTAGGAGCGACCTGTTTAGGCTTCAATGCTTGGGGCAATCATCGCCACAGGAGCCGATTCACCGCTTGCCAAGTCGAGGGGGAAGTTGTGGGCATTGCGTTCGTGCATCACCTCAATACCAATGTTGGCGCGGTTGATGATGTCGGCCCAAGTATTGATGACATTCCCTTGCGCATCCACAACGGAGTGGTTGAAGTTGAAGCCATTGAGGTTAAAGGCCATCGTGCTAATGCCAAGGGCAGCAAACCAGATACCCACCACTGGCCAAGCGGCGAGGAAGAAGTGCAGCGAGCGGCTGTTGTTGAAACTGGCGTATTGGAAGATCAGGCGCCCAAAGTAACCGTGAGCCGCCACGATGTTGTAGGTTTCTTCCTCTTGACCGAACTTGTAGCCGTAGTTGGTGGACTCGGTTTCTGTAGTTTCACGGATCAGGCTGGAGGTTACCAGCGAACCGTGCATGGCAGAGAAGAGGGCACCGCCAAAGACGCCAGCCACACCCAGCATGTGGAAGGGATGCATCAGGATATTGTGCTCCGCTTGGAACACAATCATAAAATTGAACGTACCAGAAACCCCCAGCATCAAGCCATCAGAAAAGCTACCTTGACCAATGGGGTAGATCAACAGCACGGCAGTGGCGGCGGAAACGGGCGCAGAGTAAGCGACCGGAATCCAAGGGCGCATGCCAAGACGGTAGCTGAGTTCCCATTGGCGACCCATGTAGGCAAAGATACCGATAAGGAAGTGGAAAATAATCAGTTGGTAAGGGCCGCCATTGTAGAGCCACTCATCCAGAGAAGCAGCATCCCAAATGGGGTAGAGGTGCAAGCCAATGGCATTAGAGGAGGGTACCACTGAGGCTGTAATGAGGTTGTTGCCATAGAGCAAGGAGCCAGAGACAGGCTCACGGATGCCATCAATATCCACGGGGGGCGCCGCAATAAAGGCAATGACAAAGCAAATCGTTGCGGCAAGGAGCGTCGGGATCATGATTACCCCAAACCAGCCAATATAAAGGCGGTTTTCGGTGCTGGTAATCCAATCACAAAAACGCTCCCACAGATTCGCTGTCTGACGACGTTGCAGAACTGTAGTCATAGTCGTTATGAATCTATGAATAACAACAGAACTTAAGCAGCAGCAATGAACGCTGCAAGCTCTTATTTATTGATTATATGGTTATATTTCTGAACAGCAAGAGGTTTGAGGTCAACTTTTACAGAATCAAAAAACCTTTATCTATCCATTGACTTTTATCAATCTTTTAGATTGACGTTGGGCGGGTAGCAGCGTCTCTGAGACTTGGTTTTTTACCGTGTTGAGCGTGTTAATGCCTGTGGGCTATAACGCAATAAAAAACCGCCCCTAGTGCAGGAGCGGCTGTGTCAAAGTTCAGCAGATGAGCGTTACTTAGCCGTTGATGCTGGGAGCAATCATGGCCACAGGAGCAGACTCAGCGCTGGCCAAGTCGAGGGGGAAGTTGTGAGCATTGCGCTCGTGCATCACTTCCATACCCAAGTTGGCACGGTTGATGATGTCAGCCCAAGTGTTGATCACGTTGCCCTTGGCATCAATGACCGAGTGGTTGAAGTTAAACCCGTTGAGGTTGAAGGCCATCGTGCTGATACCCAGAGCGGTGAACCAAACCCCGACCACAGGCCAAGCGGCGAGGAAGAAGTGCAGCGCACGGCTGTTGTTGAAGCTGGCGTATTGGAAGATCAAGCGACCAAAGTAACCGTGGGCAGCCACGATGTTGTAGGTTTCTTCCTCTTGACCAAACTTGTAGCCGTAGTTGGTGGATTCCGTTTCGGTGGTTTCACGGATCAGGCTGGAGGTCACCAGCGAACCGTGCATGGCGGAAAACAGTGCGCCACCAAAGACACCGGCCACACCCAATTGGTGGAAGGGGTGCATGAGGATGTTGTGCTCAGCTTGGAACACAATCATGAAGTTGAAGGTACCGGAGATACCCAGGGGCATCCCGTCAGAGAAGCTGCCTTGACCAATGGGGTAGATCAAGAAGACCGCAAAGGCAGAGGCCAAGGGGGCAGAGTAGGCCACGCAGATCCAAGGCCGCATGCCAAGACGGTAGCTGAGTTCCCACTGGCGACCCATGTAGCAGGAGGCACCCAATAGGAAGTGGAAGACAATCAACTGGTAGGGGCCACCATTGTAGAGCCACTCATCAAGGGAAGCAGCTTCCCAAATGGGGTAGAAGTGCAAGCCAATGGCGTTGCTGGTGGGCACCACTGCACCGGTGATGATGTTGTTGCCATAGAGCAAGGAGCCAGAAACAGGCTCACGAATGCCATCGATGTCCACAGGGGGAGCAGCGATGAAAGCAATCACAAAGCAAATGGTTGCGGCCAGCAGGGTGGGGATCATAATCACACCGAACCAGCCCACATAGAGGCGGTTATCGGTGCTGGTCACCCAGTTACAAAACCGCTCCCACAAATTCGCGCTTTCGCGACGTTGGAGAGTTGTGGTCATAGTCGTGATAAGTCCAAATATATTTCCCGTTACAAACCCTTGAAAACAGTTATAAACTGCAAGGGCTTAAGCATTAACTTAATATTTGCCCCAAGGGATCGGGGAGAGGCCTAAATTATTGTTAGTAAAGCTAAATAAGTAGTTGTATTTATTTATTTTTCTTAATGATTTTATTTCCATTGATTGCGAGCGATCGCCCCCCCTGAGGACAAGCTCAAGGGTTAAGATGTTTTAAGCAACCGTGTTTAGGGCAGAGCCTTCCCATGCGCGTAATTTTAATGACTGGCAAAGGTGGTGTTGGTAAAACCTCAGTGGCGGCAGCAACGGGGTTACGCTGTGCTGAGTTGGGGTACAAAACGCTGGTGCTGAGCACCGATCCTGCCCACTCCCTTGCCGATAGTTTTGACCTCGAATTGGGGCATGTGCCTGTGCCTGTGGCCAAAAATCTCTGGGGAGCCGAACTGGACGCCCTCATGGAACTAGAGGACAATTGGGGCGCTGTCAAACGCTACATTACCCAAGTCTTGCAAGCACGCGGGCTAGAGGGCGTTCAAGCCGAGGAACTGGCAATTTTGCCGGGGATGGATGAAATTTTTGCCCTTGTGCGCATGAAACGCCACTATGACGAAGGCCAATACGATGTCTTAATTATTGACTCTGCCCCCACAGGCACAGCACTGCGGCTGTTGAGCCTACCCGAGGTGAGCGGCTGGTATATGCGTCGTTTCTATAAGCCTTTGCAGCGGATGTCTGTGGCCTTGCGACCGATTGTGGAGCCAATTTTCAAGCCCTTGGTGGGGTTCTCTTTGCCCGATCAAGAGGTGATGGATGCGCCCTATGAATTCTATGAGCAGATTGAAGCCCTTGAAAAAGTCCTCACCGACAACACCCAAACCTCAGTGCGCTTGGTCACCAATCCAGAAAAGATGGTCATTAAGGAGTCGCTGCGCGCCCATGCCTATCTCAGCCTCTATAACGTGGCCACCGACTTAGTCATTGCAAACCGTATTCTGCCGAACACGGTACAGGATCCCTTCTTTGCCCGCTGGAAAGAAATGCAGCAGCAATACCGTCAAGAAATTCACGACAATTTCCGCCCGCTACCGGTGAAGGAAGTGCCCCTGTTTGCTGAGGAACTCTGTGGTTTGGCGGCACTGCACCGCCTGAAGGAGACCCTCTACGCTGATGAAGATCCAGCTCAGGTCTATTACCAAGAGCAAACGATTCGGGTGGTGCCCAGTGATGGCCAGTACAGCCTTGAACTCTATCTACCGGGGGTACCCAAGGAAAAAATTGAACTGAACAAGACGGCAGATGAGTTGAATATCCGCATTGGTAACCATCGTCGTAATATGGTGCTCCCCCAAGGATTAGCAGCACTGCAACCGGTGGGCGCGAAAATGGAGGCGGACTACCTGAAAATCCGCTTTGCTAGTGCCACCAGTGGCTAATGCGGCTAATCAATGATTGATGAGACTTGCCACTGTGACAACAACTGGGCTGGCGATCGCCACCACCAATCTGACTAAAGTTTATCGTTCTGGCCATCACGAGACCCCTGTTCTTCAGGGCATTAACCTGCAAGTCCAGCGCGGTCATATCCATCTGCTAATGGGACCTTCGGGTTCGGGGAAAACCACCCTGCTCTCGATTTTGGCCGGCATTCTTGCCCCCACCAGTGGCCAAGTGGTTGTCTTAGGCCAAGAGATTACGCAACTGTCCAAGGCTGCACTGGCAAAATTTCGGCTGCAAAATATTGGCTTTGTCTTTCAGAGTTTTAATCTTTTCCCCGCCTTGACCGCACTGGAAAATGTTGAAATTGCCCTCAATCTTAAGGGCATTAAAGGTAAAAAAGCGAAGGAACAGGCAGCAGCGCTTCTCAAGGCCGTTGGCTTGGGCGATCGCCTTAACTTTGTGCCCGCAAATCTTTCTGGGGGTCAGAAACAGCGGGTGGCCATTGCCCGTGCCCTAGCGGGTGAGCCGCAGATTATTTTTGCCGATGAACCGACGGCTTCCCTAGATTCCCAAAATGGCCAACAGGTGATCAAAATTCTCTACAAGCTAGCAAAGCAAAAAGGCTGCACAGTGTTGATTGTTACCCATGATCCACGGATTACAGCCATTGCCGATCGCCTCACCAAAATCGAAGATGGCAAAATCAGCGACGGTTAAGCCTGTTCCCGTTGTCCCCAGCGTTCCCAAAGGAGTTGCAGCGTCAGCGCCACGAGACCCACGGCAATAATGCTAAAGACCCCCGTTGCGAGGGTACACAAGCCCACCACAAGGGTGCGCACGGCCACGGCCAAGCTATAAACCAGTTGATTGTGGTAGCTCACTGCGTGAGTGGCAAAGACGTAGGCGATCGCCCCTGTTAGCCGATAAAGGAGAATCCCCAAGGTGCCGGCAATGAGCGCACCGCTTAAACAGCGTAATGGGTTAGTTTTTGGGGGGAGAAGGGTCATGGACGGTATTCACCTTTGTGAGCCGATGATTCCAGAATACGGTAGCCAATGTCACGACGATAGTAGCAGTCAGCAAATTCAATAGCGCTGACGCCAGCATAGGCCTTGGCTTGAGCCGTGGCAAAATCAGGAGCCAAAGCGGTAATGTTCAATACCCGACCGCCATTGGTGTACCATTGCCCTTCCTGCCAGCGCGTTCCAGCATGGAAAACGAGAACCCCCTGCGCGATCGCTGCGGGAATACCCTGAATCACATCCCCCTTGCGGTAACTCCCCGGATAGCCCCCCGCCGCCATCACGACGGATAGAGCCACCTCATTGCGCCATTGCAACGCTCCCAAACTGGCTAAGCGTCCCTCGACACAGGCCAAGAGCACCTCAATCAGAGGGGTTTCCAAGAGGGGGAGGACGACTTGGGTTTCAGGATCACCAAAGCGACAGTTAAATTCTACCACGTAGGGATCCCCTGCGGACGTCACCATCAGACCGGCATAGAGCACCCCACAATAGTGGATTCCCCGATCCTGCAACGCCCCAAGGGCAGGTTCAAGAATCGTCTGTTGAATTCGTTGCATTAACTCTGGTGTCACCCAAGGGACAGGGGCATAGACCCCCATTCCTCCAGTATTTGGACCTGTGTCCCCTTCGCCAATGCGCTTATGATCTTGGGCGGGCAGCAGCGGCAGAATGGTTTTGCCATCGGTAACGGCGAGTACGGAGACCTCTTGCCCCTCTAGTACTGATTCAATGACCACCTGTTGACCAGCGGCGCCAAATTCACCCCCAAAAATCCGCTCGAGGGCAGCGATCGCCTCCCCTTCGGTGGCCGCTACCGTCACTCCTTTACCTGCCGCTAAACCATCGGCCTTAATGACAATGGGTGCCCCTTGGGCTTGAACATAACGAGAGGCCGCCTCATAAGTGTCAAACACTGCTGCTTTGGCCGTAGGAATCTGAGCCGCCTCCATGAGCGCCTTTGCCCAAGCTTTACTGGCTTCAATTTGTGCCCCTGCTTGGCTAGGACCAAAGACAGGAATCTTTAGCGCCTGTAGGCGATCGGCCAAACCCACTGCCAAGGGAACCTCTGGCCCGACAACCACTAAATCAACGTTATTCTCTTTGGCAAATTCACCAATACCCGTGAGGTCGGTGGCTGCAATGGCCACATTCTCACACCGCTCCAGGCAGGCTGTGCCCCCATTCCCCGGCAGACAATAGACCTGTGTCACGCGAGGAGAATCGAGTAATTTCCAAGCGATCGCGTGCTCTCGACCACCACTGCCAACGACAACGACCTTCACAGATGCACTCCAAAAAGATAAGCCATATTTTGAAATCAATCTTCAGGAGACTATCAAGTTTATCAGTCAATAGGCAACGTTCTCTCCAAAGGTAAAATGATTGGCTTATTCCTTTGCAGAAGTATTGAACAACAGTTTGAAGAGGTAGGAAAAAGAGAAGAAATATTGTATTCTTCCCTTAAAAGATTAAAAAACAGTCAATTTACTATGGCATCTTTTGGAGCTATTGTCAAGTCTATTCTCAGGCGCCTCAGCCCTTGCGACTATCCCGTCCTGAACTCACAACTGCTCTTCAAAATCTGGCTGACGTACATTTTGGACGCCAGCTTAAACAGTATGAGAGCCTTGTTTTATCGGCTCAATCAGTCAGGAATAACAGCCGTTTTCACAAGGATGACGAGAAACAGTAGTCTGGCTATGGCGTAAAGTTACGTCCTATCAAGATATTGACCCGAATAGGAAACGGCTGTTCAGGTAGATATAGCTATTTCGAAAGGGAGTGAGATATTTTCAAGAGGGATAGGCTATACTCAAAGCGTCATGAATGTTACTCAAGAACATGAGCTATAGCTTGGACTGACGAGAGCGGATTGTCTCCTACATCAAGCAAGGTGGCAAAATCAGTGAAGCGACTCAAATCTTTCAGGTCAGTCGCGCCACCATCCATCGCTGGCTGAAGCGAGAGGACTTAGCGCCCACGGTTGTCCCCCGTCATCCTTGGAAACTGGATTGGGCGGCCTTAGCAGCGGATGTTGCTACCCATCCCGATGACCGTTTAATCGACCGTGCCCAGCGATCGAGTGGAGTCTGAGTATGGGTGGTCAGCGCGAGGCCAACGAATTGATGGAGAGCGAGCGGGGAAGCGTCAGAAAAGAGAGAGTTGAGTCGCAGGACGGTATAGATACCAGAAAGACTTCATCGCCCCAATGCTGTTTTGCGGATACTTGAATGCGGTAGGGTTTGTGAGCTGGCTGAGTCAGTACTGTTTGCCGGCGTTAAAGAGACCGTCGTTGTTGATGATGGATAATGCACCGATTCATCCAAAAGGGGCGATTCAGGCAGTGGTGAAAGCGGCGGGTCACGCGGTGTTATTTTTACCGAAATACTCTCCTGATTTGAATGTGATTGAGCACGACTTCAGTGCGTTGAAGCGAGCGCGGATGTATGCAGGGTCAAACAGTTCGATTGATGAGGTGATTCGCAAGTATTGTGCTGGATAATGTCTCATTCTTTATTGGAATAGCTATATCCTGAATCTCACCGGGCGTCTTCGCTACTTCCGCGCGCCATCGCCCGAAGCCTCCGTGCGCGTTCACAGCTTCGCACCACTCTGCAAGATACTGACGCTTCGCCTCGTCCTGCTCCGTATCCTGACCCTTTGTTTCTAGAATCAGATGATCACCGTTCTTCAGCCGCACCAGGAAATCAGGCCGATACTTGCGCACCACACCATGATAAACGTAGAGCACTTCGAAGCCTAGGTGGTCATTCTTGACCCAGGCAGCCACCGCGTCACTGCTGTCGAGCGCGAAGGCGTCGGACGCTTCCCATGTGCTGTCGTAGACGCAGACGTTGATATGGGATTTCTCCGTGCGCTCGCAGGGCTTGCCCGTGTACCAAGTGCGCATCTCGCCTGTGGAGCGGATAGGATGATCGCGGTCGAAGACCGGCTCCAGCCGCCCGGTGGTTTCCTGCCGCACCGCCTCCCATATATGCTGCACCACCCGCGACAGGTTCAGCGTGATGATCAGCCGTCGGCGCAATTCGTCCTGCTCGAAAACAAGCGGCGAGATCACAATCCGGTCGGAGCGGATGAACTGCTCGACGATACGCACGAGCTGAGCCAACAACACCTCGCGGCTGCCCCGCCAAGTGCGCTTCATCTGGTCGAACACGTCCCGCGCGGTCTCGAAAATGATGCGTTGGGTGCGGAATTTCCCCGCCAGCCGCTCCAACTTGATGCGGTTGATCCGGGTGACGTCTGGCTTGCCTTCGAGGATCGGCGCCAGCTCGGCGACCTTCGCTGTCTGCGCCGCGTCCAGTTCCAATGGTCGCACCTTCGACCAGTCCAAGGTCAGCGTCGGTTGAAAGACGCGCTCGATGCGCACCACATTCGGCCAGCGGATCTCGAGCTGTGCCTTGGTCGGGTCTGGCTCAACGGCGGTCTTGGGCGTGGGCGGCGGTGGCGGGTCGTTCTCGCCGCCTTCGTGGGGCAAGAAGGTGAAGGGCACGCCGAAGATGTTGACGTATTCCGGCTCGAACAGCCCCGTTTCCGGGTCGACTTCGTACGAAGTGCGCCGCAAGCCGCGACCGACTACCTGCTCGCACAGCAGCTGCGACGTGAACGCCCGCAGTCCCATGATGTGCGTCACCGTCTTGGCGTCCCAGCCTTCGGAGAGCATGCCGACGGAGATGACGTTTTGGATTCTCTCGCCCGGCTGTCCCACCTTGCCCACCGTGTCCACCATCTGGCGCAAGCGCTCGGCCTGCTCTGCCTTGCTCAGCCTGCGCTCAATGGGGGCGTTATCCGAATCCGTCTCGTCTTCCTCGGTCTCCCTCTCCCCCTGAGAGAGGGCCGGGGCGAGGGCTTCTTCTTGCTTCTCCGCCTCATCGAGCACCTTCGAGTCGATATGCAGGATGCGCTCTGGGTCGCACAGTTCATCGATGTGGATGCGCCGCGAATCGAAGGCGTGCTTCACGCGCGCCGCGGTCTCGGTGCGGTTGCAGACGGTGATCATCACCGGCGGAACGGGCACTCCGGCTGTCTTCCATGCCTTCCACGTCTCGCACCAATCGTAGCCTAAAAGGTAGTAGGCGTTCAGCACTAGGTCGGGCAGCGGCTCCTCCGGCTGCGCCTTGCAGTTTAAGTCGTTCTTCACGTCCGGGTAGTTGTAGATGTGGTAAAGGTGCGACTTGTAGGTTTTAGCGTCGGGGACAGCATCGTCGCGCACCACCACGCGCGGGGTCTTGACTAGGCCAGACTCGATGGCGTCATTCAAGCCGAAGTCGCTAACGATCCAGTCGAAGAGCGCCTCTTCGCTGCTCTTTTTGCCCGAAGGCGTGAAGGGAGTAGCGGAAAAATCATAGCACCTGAGGATGCCCCGCGAGCGGTGCAGGCGATCCAGCCCACCGATCCACACCGTGGCCTCCGCGGCGCTATCCTTGAGATCCCGCTGCCGCAAATACTTTCCTTCCGCCTCCCAGTTCACACGCTAGGCGTGGTGAGCCTCGTCGTTGATGACCAGAAGGTTGCGCGCATTGGCCATCTCGCCCAGCACCTCGCGGGTATAGGCCTCGTCGCTTTTGACCCCGCGTTTGTCCACAGACTTGCGTTTCTTGATCTGTTCTTCGCTCTCCCAGGCGAGGGCGTGCCAGTTGCGCACCAGCACTTTGCCTTGGCGCAATTTCTCGAGCAAGGACGAGGGCTTCGTAGTAATTGCCGTCCGCGGCGGGGTAAAGCACTTCCAGACGCTTTTTGACCGTCAGCCCCGGGGCGATGACCAGCACGTTTTTGGAGAAACGGGCATCCTGCGGGTTGGCCACCTTGTTCAGGACCTGCCAGGCGATGACCAAGGCCATGACGATGGTCTTGCCCGAACCGGTGGCCATCTTGCAGCATTGGCGGATGTACTCGCCGCCATCGCCGAGGATTTCGATACCGATCCGCTCAGCGGGGGCGGCCTCGGTCAGCCAGATGAGCGTCTCCACCGCCTCCAGCTGGCAGAAGAAGAAGCGCCGCCGGTCAAAGTTTTCGGGGTCGGTCCAATGTTCCAGCAGCCGCCTGGTGATGCTGGTGACGCCCGGATAGCCCGCCTCGCGCTAGGCCTTGACGCGCGGGCGGATCTGGTTGACCAGCGGAATCTCGACGAAGATGCCCGGGTCATCGAAGGCTTTTGAGTCGGGCGTCGCCACCACGTACCCCGCCGGACGACGGCCTTCCACCAATTCGAAAGTGCGCGTCTCGCGGTCGTAACGCCAGTGCCGCTGCGGCTCCTCGTAGGGCGAGTTGATGATCAGGCGGTCAATGGTGGTGCTGGGCATCAATTTTCCTCTCTATTTTCATTCTTATTAGCAAACTCCATGATCTTATTGCAAAGCTTCTCGAGAGAATCCGATTTCTTGCCAGCATCCCAAGCTATCTGGAGTCTCGATGCAATGTGCAACGCGTTCTTCTGTAGATTCCCGGCAAACCCGTATTTAGCATCTGCCTCAGATCGAAACTCATCCCAGTTCTCTTTTCCAATCTCTTGCTCAACCACCTGCCCGATGTCTGAGGACCACATGACTACAGCGGCTCCCCAGAACGTACTGGTCGGGAACGGCTCAGGATCAGATACACCGCATAACTTGAGGATTGCGCTGTTGTTTCTGCGGCGTTGCTCCCTGCTTCCGTTTTTGTCCGGCTTGTCGCCGTCCGAATCCAGTACCGCGAGAGTCGGGATCTGCAGGCACCTGGCTACCGCGAGAGGTTGAAGCATCCGACTTTTTCCACCGGTGGGGACAATGTGACAGCCGAGTCGTCTGAACTCATCCCACCGGTTGAGCAAGTGAAGGTAGGTGGTCAAATATGCAGTATCCTCTAGCCCCTCGACGAATACGATCCTAGACGCGAAGAATATTTCGCTGAGCTGAGGCTGGAGTGCTTGATGGATCTTTGCCAACTGCTCGCTCGGTTCGACAGGTTGCTGGCCTTTCACAGCCGCAATTTGATTTGCCACCTCTTGATGGGTGGTCCTAGTAATAGACGAAGCACCATTGACCTTGCGGACCATCCGGACACTCTCGAATCTCTCACCTGATATGAAGTATGGACTGTGGGTTGTAACCAAGATTTGAGAGTTCTGTTCGCTCAGCTTCACGAGCACGTTATAAAGATGCCTTGCTTGTGGGGGATGCTGATAGAGCTCCGGCTCCTCACAGGCGAGAATCAGCCGTGGATCTGCGTCGTCTCTGTCAGAGAGTTCTTGGAGCAGTGCGAGAATAAACGAACGTTGAAGCCCGTGCCCGAAACGTGTAAGCTCCCCTTCAAACCCTGCCTCACCGAGAATGGCCTGAGCAAAAGGCTCATCAACACGTACCGCCTTTTCGGGGTCCTGGTACCATTGCACTCGAAGCGTTGCGTCTTGATGCGCCCACTGCACAAGCCGATTTCGCAGAGCTGTAGATATTTCGGTTAGCTGTGCCTGACTATCGGCAAGGAGTTGTCTGTACTTCTCCTGCATTTCCTTGCGGATGGGATCAAATGACTCGTTGAGGTTGACTTTGGACCGAACCGTGCGGCTCAAAAGCTTCCCTAGGGCTGTGTCCTTAGACTCTTTCTGCTCGCTAGCCGCTTCCTTCACTGCGGGCACGTACACCCACTGGATGTATTTCTCGAGAAGGTTTTTACCCTTTGATACACCATAGAACTCGTCCGCACTAGGGAGTTCTTCGCACAATTCCGGGTGCTTTTCTTCATACTCACGAAGTGCTTGGACCATTGCATCCTTTGTGCCAGGATGCGGAAGATCAGGGTACTTCTCTCGCACCCTGGTGTATATATCCTTCAGCTCAGCAACCTTTTTCCCAGCTTTTTCGGCTTCAAAAAACAGCGCGAAATCCTTGATAACCATCCGGCGACCGTACTGCTTTACTTCGGCTGTGTTTGCAACAGGATCAAATTGTGCCTCAACTGAGACAACCAATTGATCATGGCGCACATAATGCTGGAGTTCATTCTTAGCTTCCTCTGAGAAGTCTGTAAAAGTGATCGTTATCTCGATAGGATCCGTTGTGTTTTTGGCATGGAAATCCTCCTCACTGAGCGAACGCGTGTTGAGACCGGGTATCCCTGATTCACCAAAGAAGACGTTGAGGGCATGCAGGACACTTGACTTCCCTGAGCCGTTGGCTCCGACGAAGCACGTGTAGTCATCAAGTTCGATAGTCTGTTCCTTTATCGAGCGGAAGTTTCGAATGCGGACGGATTTGATCTTCATGTGTCAATCTCCATAATCTTCAAACTCTCGATCGGCTGGCCGATGAGCCAGAACGATTCGTTGCTGGCGCGCTTTTTCTTGAGGTCGTCGGTGAGCAGATCGGCGTTCATCTGCACCTTCAGAAACTGCATACCCGCGAGTTTCGGCTTCATCTCGTCAATATCCTTGGCGGCTTCCGGGTCGAACTGGAAGGCGGCGAAGACGATGAGCTTCGGCCTGGGCACCAGCGTATGCGCTTCTTCGATGGCCTGGGCCACCTGCCGCTGCTCCAGCGGTGCGTGCTCGGAACCAAAGGAGACCACCACGCGCATCGGGCTGTCGGCCGGGCCGGGCTCGCGCACCGAATCGGCACCTTCGTCGCTGGGGCGCGTCTCGCCGTCGGCGTGCAAAAAGCGGCAGCCGGGCAGCGGCTCTAGGCGCGCGAAGCGGATGTACTGCCCCGCCTTGCCGCGGATGCCGGCGCGCAGCAGTTCGTCGCGCCATTCGGCTTGGCGCAGCGTCTCGCCCGAGCGGGCGATGGATGTGTCGGCTGGTTGGGATCTGGCTTCGAGAATCTCCTCCGGCGACTTGACCGCCGGCGCGGGCACGGCCTCCACCGTGAACGGGCCAGTGACGCGCACCTTCTTGCGGTCCACGAAGGGCTGGTCGTAAAGGGTTTCCTGCGGCACGTGGCGGGCGATGGCTTCATCCATGGCTTTTTGCATGGCGCGGCGGGCGGCGTGAAATTCGTCAAAGGGCTTGCGGGCCGCTTCCGGCCAGTCGGCAGGGAACACAAAGGGCACCTCCCACTCCACCAGCTCATTGACCTTGACCACCTGGCCGGCGGGCATGGTGAAGGTGGCGCTGTCCGGCGCGGCAAAGTCCACGAATTGCCCGGCCCGGATGCCTTGCGTGACCTTGAAACGGGGATAGCCCTCACCCCCGGCCCACCTGCCCCCGTCAGGGGGTCTCCCAGCGGGAGAGGGGAGACGCAGCGCGGCGTTGAGGTCCGCCAGCGCCTGTTCGATGGCTGGGTGCATGCGGGCGTAGATGCCGTCGATCTCTGGGTTGTTGGCGATGGACTTGAGTGTCACATGCGGCACGGTCTTGTACTTGAAGCCGCTGCCCACCCCCTCTTCGGGATGCGCCAGCTCGTAGTAGTCGAAGACCGCGGTCATCAGGCGCTGGCGGGCGAGGGTGAGCGCCACGCGCGAGGTGTCGCAGGTGATCCAGCGCCGGCCCCACTGCTCGGCCACATAGGCCGTCGTGCCGCTGCCGCAGTTGTGTACGGCGCAGACTTCCGTTATAAACGAGTGAGCGTCCTCTACTTCTAAATCGTAAACCTCTTCCTCGGACAAGTCTCTAACCACCTCCACAACGCGCACGGGAACGCGGTCGGGACCGTGGAACAGGATGTCTCCCTCTTGTATCTGCTCTGCCTCCATCCACTGGGCATACTCTGGCGAAAGTTGCTCTTTACACGCCTGTTCAATAGCAGTGCAAACCCCTTCGAGATTATGCTCTACTTCTGCGGCGGGAACACGCAGCACTTTTAGATTCAGCGCGTGCATGAACTCATCGCGAACACGGTCATGTTCCATGGCGGCCGGAGTGCCATGAGCCATGGCGCCGTCCACTTCTACCACTAAGGCAGCTTCACGGCAATAGAAATCGGCGATATAGGGGCCAATAGGGTGCTGACGTCTGAAGGTAAAGCCCAACCCATTGCCTCGCAAGACTTTCCAAAGTTTCCGTTCAGGCGGAGTCATTTCCTTGCGGAGTATTTTGCTTCTGCCGCGCAGCGCTTTGGGAATACCTGACCAGTCGGAATGTCCACCCAGGCTGTGCGGTCGTCTGTGGGCCAACACCCTGTGATCGGGCGTAAGCCATAGGGTTTGCCCGCTAAGGTCGTGCCGGATGCCGATCATCACGCCGCGATACATTCGCCGTATCGTGCGCACGACGCGATGGGGCAAGCCGTCATGCGCCAGCAGGTAGTCGCCGGGGTGGATGTCTTCGATGGCGATGAGGGTAGCCCCCCTGTCATCCCCCCGCACGCGGGGGGATAGGGCTTCTCCCTCCCCACGTGTAGGGAGGGCCGGGGAGGAGCCGCAAACCCACACCCTCGTCCCCTTCCGCACACAGGTCGGGTCGAACACCAGGTCGCCAAGGTCGGTGGTCAGCGGCAGTATCATTCCAAAGGTTGTCAATCTGCTGGAGAGGAAAATCATCAAAGCATTGCTTGTATCTTGGAATGTTGCCGGTGTCGTATAGTCTGCAAGCGGTAATAAGGCGTTGCATTCCCTCCCTATGTGTGCGCCAGCTTTTCCTCTGTGCCGATATGATCCTTCCTGAGAACTCAAAGTCATAGGTGCAAGACTCGGTGTAACCAGAAGACTTGAGGTCACCCAAAGCCAGCCTCTTTGATCCTTCAATTTGGTCAAGCTCGGTTGACAATGCACGAATTGGTTTTACCTCTCCACTCGGCAACTCTACGAATCCAAACCAGGATTCATCAAGACTCTTCTCCGTGTAAAGCTGCCTATATTTCACGCCCTCCCTGTTTTTCGCATACCAAATTAATGATATCGTGAACTCTCGGTAATTCTCCAAACCCAAGAGGCGATGTTTTGCGGAAAGATATTTGTCTTACAAAAATTCCCCGCCCCGAACACCTCATCCATCAACTCCCGCACGTGGTGCACGTTCTCGTCACTGATCTGCACGAAGATGCTGCCGCTCTCGGTGAGCAGTTCCCGCGCCAGAAGCAGCCGGTCGCGAAGATACGTGAGGTAGGAGTGGATGCCCAGCTCCCAAGTATCGCGGAAGGCGCGGATCTGCTCCGGCTCGCTAGTTAAGTCCTCGTCCTTGCCGTCCTTCACGTCGCGCTTGTTGACGAAGGGCTGGAAGTTGGAGCCGTACTTGATGCCGTAGGGCGGGTCAATGTAGATCATCTGCACCTTGCCGGCCATGCCCTCCTTTTCCAGCAGCGAGTTCATCACCAGCAGCGAATCGCCGGCGATCAGGCGGTTGCTCCAGTCGTGCTTGTGTTGGTAGAACTCGACGACCTTGTGCAAGGGTTCTTGGCGCTCGACCTCGAACAACCCCAGTTGCACCGGTTCCTGTTGCCCATTTTTCTTGCGCACCGCCTCGATAATTGTGCGCGGGTCAATGCGCTCGTGCACGTGCAGCGACACCGTGGGCACTTCGAAGGAGGTATGCTCGGCTTTGCCCGCCCAGACCAGTTGCGGGTCGAGGTGCGGGTCGTAGGCGTAGCGCTTTTTCTGCTGTCCGGTGTCGGGGTCGGTTTCGGGCGTGACCAGCCCAACGGGCGGGTTGTTGACGCGCGCTTTGTCCCGATACTCGTAGGGTGCGATCGGACGCTTGGTCTCGGTCTTCTTTTTTCGGGCCATCAAGTCCTGTCTGCAGATTGGTGGTTTTGAAAGCTAAACAGTAATTAAACTGCAATAGTAGATACGTATGCAAGGACTTAATTTGTAACGATAAACAGCATAGAGACCCCATACTTAACCTGCTATCTAAGCAAAATACCCAAACAGAACAATGGCCTGAGTATCGAAAGTGAGTGCGCTTTTACCTGCATTTCTGCAACAAGTATGAGTCGGATTCTGGCAGCCTGCACTAGCTTCCAAGAGACAGACGGTGAAATAACAGGCTGAAGCCCAGCAGTCGATTGGTTATTACAGACCCCTCCTCTCGCCATTTAGTCAACCAAGGGGAAAAGCCCACTCCGAAACCATGGAATCTGTCACTGCTGATGAGAAATCAGGTGCTCCCATTACGGAAGTAATACCAATTAAACTATCTTTCAACGTTTCTGCGATGAAAGTTAATCAGGAAACAGTTTTTGCAAAGCCTCCTCTAGGGTAGGTGCCATCACAATCCGCTGGTTATCCATAACAATGACCCGTGCCAAGGTGGGCAGTTGATTTTGATCGGCTTCGAGGTAAATGGGTTCGACGTAGAGGAGCGATCGCTCGATGGGGATAATCAGAAGATTTCCCTGCACCGATCTTGACCCTTGGCGATTCCAGAGGGAAATTTGCTGTGAAATCATTGGGTCTTGATTGATCCGCGCCTCCATTTGTTCAGGGCCAAAGACCAGTTCTTGCTTGGGAAAGACGTACAGCAGGAGCTTGCCATAGTTTTGACCATCGGAGCGAGCCGCTAGCCAACCAATGAGGTTGGGGCGATTCACGGGCGTAAAGGGGACAAGCAGAATAAACTCCTCGGTGTAGCCAATGGGCAGCTTGGTAATGAGATAGTAAGGGGCAACGGCTTGGGGTTTTTCGCGGTAAATCTCCTTGGGAATTTGCCAGAGGTCTTCGCGGTTGTAAAAGACCACGGGATCCGTCATGTGGTATTTCAGGAGTTGTTCCGACTGCACCTGCATCAAATCAATGGGATAGCGAATGTGGCGGTAGAGGCGGTGGGGCATGGCACTCAGGGGATGAAAGAGGGTTGGAAAAACCCGCTGCCACGTGCGAATTATGACATCGTCGGGTTCCACCACATAAAACGTGACATCGCCGTTATAGGCATCCACCACCACTTTGACAGAGTTGCGAATGTAGTTAAAGGAGTGCTCGCCGGGATCGCCATAGGGATAGTAGCGACTGACGGTATAGGCATCAATAATCCAGTAGAGATAGCTCACCCCTGTGGCGCTAGGACTGGCGGCAATGTCCTGTTCAGAGCGTGGATCGGCGACCACAAGGTAGGGTTCACTGTCAAAACGTAAAAAGGGGGCGATCGCCCGCACCCGCTCTTGAATTAAGCGGCGAAAAAGCACCCGTGAGTCCGGTCGTAAATTGGGGGTCAACAGCAGTTGCCAGTCACCAAAATAGACACCGTAGACCAAGCGCCGCCACCAACTGGCAATGGGAACCCCCCCCGTACCGTCGTAGTGGTTATAGACATTTTCGGCGCCACGGGGAAAATCCAGCTCTGGAACCGCCGAAGGGGCAAAGACATAGGTATGGGTGAGTTCACCGTAGTAGATCCGGGGGTAGAAAAAGGGAATGCTTTCACGGATTTGCGGCGGATCGACCAGTAGCTCACCCGTATCGCCAATATCGCGGACAAAGTATTTGGGCAGACCATTGGCTTCGGCGGTATTCACGGGACTCATGGTGAAGCCATAGCCGTGGGTAAAGACCAAGTGCTCGTTAATCCAAGTACGGGCAAAGCGCTGAACCGCACTGTAGTCCACTTCGCGAGCGGCAATGAGGACTTGGCGAATTTCTGATTGGTCTTGCTCAGGGGATAGTTTGAGATAGTAGCGATCCAAAAAGGCCGCTGGAAACCGATAGTAGGAGCGCAGTTGTTGCAGTTGCCGGTTCGTTTCTAAAAGGGGGCGGGTATCCCAAAGGCGGATATTGCGGGTGGTGGCGGCGTTGGCAGCAATGATCTCGGCGTTGAGGTTATTTTCCGGCTGAAAGGGTTCGACCCGCATTTTTTCAAGGTTAAAGCCTTCGCGGGTGTGGGTAATGGTGCGTTGAATGTAGGGGAGTTCCCGTTGCAGTTGATTGGGTTGAACAATGGCCGCTTCAATGGCTGTGGGCAGGAGCCAATCGGCAATCAGGATGACCACCAAATAGCCCAATGTAAAGCCAAAGAGGCCGGGGGCGATCGGTCCTAGCCGCCGCTGCCCTTCGCCGCCCCGTCGAATCGCTGACCAAGCCAGTAAACAGGCGACGCCAAAAGCCGAGGCTGAAAGCCAACCATAGAGGGGTAAGCGTACAGTGACGTCGGTATAGCCGGCGCCAAAGGCAGCCCCATTGGTCGAATAAAGAAGTTTGTAGCGTTCTAGCCAGAAGCTAAAGGCCACTGTGGCAAAGACAAAGGCACTTAAGCCCTGTAAATGCCGCCGTTGCGATCGCACGAAGCCGAGGAATTTGCCATGACTGAGACTTTCATTGGCAAGGAGATAACCCAAGGCCGTTCCCCCTAAGCCGACAACACTGAGGTTCACCAGCCATAGGCGCAACAGTTCCCACAGGGGGATTTCAAACAGGTAAAAGCTAATGGAATGGCGAAATAGCGGTTCCGTATGGGGATCACTGGCGGCAAACAGTCCCTTGAGCACCACTGACCAGCTGAGGCTGGCGATCGCCCCCATCGCGAGGCTTAAGAGCATGCCCAATCCTTGAAAGAGGCGCACAGGCAACCACAGCCCCAGTAGCAATGCTGCCAAACTCGGCACTAATAGCCAAGGATTCTGCACCACTTGCAGTGATAGCTCTGCCACCCGCCAGACACTCAATTGCGGCAGCAGAGGGCTGTTAAAGGTGATTTCTGAACGCTGTTGCCACAGTTGCAGCGCGATCGCCCCAATGTGATAAGTAGCAACAATTAGCAGCCAAGTCAAACCGCTAGCACACAACAAAAGCCGCCACAGCCCCAGCCCCCGATAGGTACTCTGGGCGGTCAGGGTGGGATCGAGGGTTACGGTGCGTTGCCGCAGGAGCCAGCGTTGCTGCCAGCCATAGAACAGTGCCGATACCCCCGCAACCGCCAGAAACAGTAAAGCTTGGACACTCCAGCGCTGCCAGACCACCGCCAAATAGCCCAGTTGATCAAACCAGAGACTTTCGGCAATCAAGCGGCACAGCCCCACCCCAAGGGCGATCGCCAGCACGAGGCCAGAGAGCCAGCGCAACCAACGGGGCATAAACTGTATAGCGGAGAGCGACGGCATCAACCTCGAAAAATCGTTAAAACTACGGTACAGTGCAGCTAGATGCTTTCCTAAGGCCAGTTTAGCGATTTAGCCATGTTCTTGCGCTCACTACTTGTTGCCCTTTTGAGTTTGATTCTGTTTCTGGGTTCATCAGCCCCCACTTGGGCCCTCGGGGGTGAATTGCCGCCCCTCAATGCCCCAGCACCCAACTTTTCCCTTCCCAGCAGTGTCGATGGTCAGCCGATTTCCCTGAAGGACTATCGCGGCAAGTGGGTGGTGCTGTACTTCTACCCCAAGGACTTTACTGCTGGCTGTACCCTCGAAGCCCAACGCTTTCAGCGGGATATTGAGCAATTTCATGCCCACAATGCTGAAGTCATTGGCGTCAGTGCCGACTCCGTGGACTCCCACGAAGATTTCTGTGACAGTGAAGGCTTGACCTTTCCCCTCCTCTCTGACCCCGATGGCCGCGTCAGCAAGGCCTATGGCTCTTGGTTGGGGTTTGTCTCGCTGCGCCACAGTTTCATCATCGATCCTGAGGGGATATTGCGCGAGCGGTTTGTCAAAGTGAATCCCGCGATCCACAGTCAGGAAGTACTGGCTCGCCTAGAGGAACTGCAACAGCAAGTTTAGGCCTCTATTGCTGTGGCGGGGGTTCAGGGGTTGCTGGAGATTCATTTTGCACCTGCTGCGCTGCCTGCTGAATGGCATCTTTATATTTGGCGGGTGCAAGTTCCACGGCTTTGGCATACAGAGGCGCAGCTTCTGTCTTTTTCCCCTGTTCCGTCAGTGCCATCGCTTGGGCAAGCACCGGGCGAAAATCGTTGGGGTTTTCTTTGCCCAGATTTTGGAAGAGGGTCAGCGCCTCATCGTAGCGTTTTTGCGCCATATAGACATCGCCAAGGAGAAGTTGTACCGCCGTGACATCGACGCTCCCTGGTTGGACTTTGTTGGCTTGCTCTGCCCCTTTGAGGGTCTCTTCAATCAAACCAATAGCCGCTTGGGGACGATTTTCCTTGAGGTAGAGATCCACAAGCCCCCGCAGGGCATTGAGGTTCCCCGGAGATTTAGCAAGAACCCCCTGAAAGGTTTGGGCAGCCCCCTCGCGATCGCCCGTTTGCTGCTGTGCCTGTCCCAGCAGAATCGCATAATCGGTTTGTTCCGGTCGCTGCGCCGCCAAGCGCCGCAGGGGGTCAATAACACTGGCCATTTCCCCTTTGCCCAGTTGAATTAGTTGCAGCCGAGCCAGCAGCAAGCCTTCTAAAGCTGTGGCATTGTTGGGTTCACGCTCCAGCACCAGTTGGTAGCCTTTTTCTTGGGCTTGCAGTTCAGCAACTTTGTCAGTGGCGGCAGGACTGGTCACGGGGCTTGGCGTGGGTTGCGCTGGGCTAAAGGCACTGCTGAGCAGGGGCATCACCGAAATGGCGATGAAGGGAATCATCCCCAACACCAACACTAAAAGAGTGATCCATTTCTTGCGCATTCTGCCTCCTGCCCAACGTTTGCCTTGCCAGTACGATTCTAGCCTAGGGGGTAGGGCAATCATTGCCAATTTTTGCGTGGCTTCCCCTTGCTAAAATTTGAAGGATTCCTCGGAGAGCTGCCATGAGCGAACTAACGCCAGAAACGATTAATTGTGCAGAGGCCTGTGTCAATGGCTGTGTCCTTGGCGATCGCTGTCCCAACCGTGAGTACATTGCTGCCGCCACCAAGTTTATGAATGATACGCCCCTCGATCAAATTCTGCAAATTGCAGCGGATAGCTATCCCAAACGTCTTTTGGCCGCGATTGAGCGCGATCGCCAGCGAGCGGCGAACTCACCTCAAGAATAGCTATTTCCAGATGCTGTGATCATGTCTCGTCTGCGGGCATTGCAGGGGTACCTGCTCCTGCGGCTTTTACTGGCGCCGCTGATGCTGTGGACGATTGTCACCGTCGTCTTTTTGCTGCTGCGAGCCACGCCGGGGGATCCCGTGGATGCGATTTTAGGTCCCCGTGCTCCGGCGGCTGTCAAAGAGGCCTTGCGAGAACAATTGGGCTTGGCTCAACCCCTGTGGCAGCAATACTTGACTTACTTAGGGCAACTCCTGCGATTTGATCTGGGAACCTCCCTCACCAGTCAAGGGGAAGCCGTCACGAGTATCATTGCTCAGCATTTTCCTGCAACGGCAGAATTAGGCCTCGTCAGTCTAGCGATCGCCTTTGGTTTAGGGGTGCTCATTGGCAGTCTGGCTGCGGTCAAATCTGGCACTGCTTGGGATATCGGAGGGCGTCTCTTTGGCATCATCACCTATGCTTTGCCCCTCTTTTGGCTGGGGATGCTCTTGCAACTGCTCTTTGCGGTGAATCTGCGTTGGCTTCCCTTGGGTACCCGCTACCCAATCACGGAAACACCCCCCCAAGGTCCCACAGGGCTGTATCTGCTGGATGCGCTCCTGAATGGCAATCTCCACCAACTGGGAACTGCTTTTAGTTACTTGCTCCTGCCTGCGGTGACGCTGGCGATCGTCCTCAGTGGTATCTTTGAGCGCATTGTGCGGGTGAATCTCAAGCAAACCCTAGTGGCCGATTATGTGGAAGCCGCCCGTGCCCGTGGTATCCCTGAGCATCGGATTCTCATTCACCATGCCCTCAAGAATGCCCTGATTCCGGTGATCACGGTTTTGGGGCTGACCCTTGCGAGCCTCTTGGGGGGAGCCGTGTTGACAGAGGTGACGTTTTCTTGGCCGGGGTTGGGTCAGCGACTCTACGAGGCGATCGCGCTGCGGGACTATCCAACCGTACAGGGCATTGTGGTTTTCTTTGCCGTGATTGTGGTCGCCGCCAGTATTCTCGTTGACTTGCTCAATGCTTGGATTGACCCCCGCATCCACTACTAATTTTTTGGCACCTGCCGATAAAATAAAGAACAAGCAAGTAATAAAACTTAACATTAGGAGGTTATCCCCCATGGCTTTAGCCGTTGGTACACCCGCCCCCGCCTTTACTGCCAAGGACACCCACGGCAATACGGTGTCCCTCAGCGACTTTGCGGGCAAAACTGTGGTGCTCTACTTCTACCCTAAGGATGACACCCCCGGCTGCACCAAAGAGGCCTGTAGCTTCCGTGACAACTATGCCGCCTATCAGGGCAAAGAGATTGTCGTTTTGGGGGTGAGTACCGATGACGAAACCTCGCACCAAAAGTTTACCGAGAAATTCAATCTCCCCTTCCCCCTCTTGGCAGATGTGGATAAATCCATTATTAAAGCCTACGATGTGGACGGCGGCGGCTACGCCAAGCGAGTTACCTATGTCATTGACGGCAATGGCATCATTACCCATGTCTATACCAGCGTCAAAACCGATACCCACGCCACCGACCTTTTGGCGGATCTCGGCTTATAGGTGACTCTAAAAAGTCATCATTGGGTCAGGCGGCTGGAGAGGTTCTGGCTGCCTTTTTGTTGATTGAACGGAGAGAGAGGGATTCGAACCCTCGGTGACATCACTGCCACACTCGATTTCAAGTCGAGCGCATTCGACCACTCTGCCATCTCTCCCAGCATCCTATATTGTAACCTCAGCTAGGATAAGGTAGAGCCACAAGAAGTCGCTGCCGGAAATACTCCCATGAGTTTTAGTCCAGAGTACCTAATGACAACAGAAGCCTTAGCCCATAACCAGAAAAGAATGGACGGCTATTTTGGTGATTTTTTTGGCTTGATGCGGAAGGCACTTGTTGCTGGTGGCTCAGAACTGGGGTTGGGGATGACACTTTTTTCTCTGGCGGTGAGTATTCGTGCTACTCGCATCATTGAAATTGGCCGCTTTAAGGGATTTTCAACTCTCTGTCTAGCAAGTGCCCTACGATTCATTGATATTGGCTGGCAAGAACCACAACAACATAAGCAGCGACCTGACATCAATTACAACGAATTTGAAGCGCCGAAAAAACGACAACTGCTTTCAATTGATCCATTTCCAACCAAGGAAGCTGAGGAATTAATTCTTGAAGCAAATCTTGAAAACTATGTTGAATTTATTAATACCCGCTCAGATGAAGTCACGATTGACGGTTTAGTTGATCTCATTTTCATTGATGGTGATCACAGTTATGAAGGGTGCAAAGCGGATGTCTTCAATTATGTACCGTGGTATTTACGACCGGGGGGATACTTTATTTTACACGACTACTATGGCTGGTATGATGCCGCAGGGAATAATAACTCACCCGTTAAGCAGGTCATTGATGAATTGATTGCAGAGGAACTATTTGAGCATATCTTAATTGATACTGGCTATCAATCTTTTACCGTTTTTAGAAACTCCAATCCTTAGTAGACCACTTTCCTTAGCTTCTATGAGTCAACCCTAACTCTGAGATAGATATTCGTTAATGTTCAGTTCATCACTAACATTGATATTGGGGTTTTCCTCATCGGGATAGAATACAATTTCTAATCGTACTCTACCCTTATGCCAACCCGTCTTATCGAGCATCATAACTCTTGCTGAGCAACCTCTAACTAATGGTGGAATCAATCTAGCATCATTAAAAATAAGATTTAGAAATTCTTCTGGATAAGTAATATCAGTATTACGCTGTTTGTAAATAATCCTTGAGTTATCATCTTCATTCGGGATAAAACGAATGACCTCTTCGCGATCAAGAACATGGCAGTTTGTATTCATAAGTGCTGGTACAGATTTTATTGAGTCTTTCACTTAGTATAGCCTAATCCTTGTCAAAATTAGGTTTCCTGCCTCGCTGATGGCGACAATTTGGCGATCGCGCCCAAACAAGGCACATCCCACCTGTAATGACCGTCTGATGGGAGCAGCACAATGGGCATGGATATAGGTAATGGCGCGCTCATCAATGCGGTTGGCAATGTGGCTGAGAATCTCAGGTAAGGCTTGGGGAGCCATTGTTGCTAAAAATTTGAGGGCAGCCTCAACCGCTGGTGCTTGCCACACCTGATGCAGAATCTCTGGGTCTAAGCCTGCAAGGGCACAAAAGGCGGTGAGAATTTCCTGGCGAGCATCCGCAAGGTGGTGATCCGTTTCGCTGTCATGGAGCAGGCGATCGCGCAACAGGTCATGGGCTTGATCAAGGTTGACGTGCCTAAGGCTGGCAATTTGACTCACCGCAGCGTAGCGGACACGGGAATTTTCATCTTGGCTGAGGGGTTGAATGAGCCGAAAGGCATCGTTGGGGTCAAGGCTACGCAGTTGATTGATGCCCCGCAGGCGATCGCCCTGCAAGGCAAATTTAACCAGTTGACAAGGCTATGATTTTCCTGATAGTCTAAAAATCGCTCAAAAATTGGGACTGTAGTTCAATCGGTTAGAGCACCGCCCTGTCACGGCGGAAGTTGCGGGTTCGAGCCCCGTCAGTCCCGTTAGTTTTTAATCAGAAAGTTATCGCTGGGCTTGGCTACCATACATGGCCTGTAGAACCACGGCAGGGTTGACCAATTGCCCTCGGTGGCGGAGCGTCCAGTGAAGGTGAGGTCCGGTGGTGCGGCCTGTCATGCCCACGCGACCAATACGTGCCCCCGTGGGTACCCGCTGCCCCTCTAGGATGAAAAGGCCACCGGCGCGATCGACCATGGCTCGGCCTTGGGGGGTCTGCTCAACCCGCCCCATCATGTGGCAGTAAACGTGTTCCCAAGCCCCCGATTGAATTCGTACCAGTGTGCCACAGGCGGTGTGATCGGAAACTTCAATCACCTGCCCGACCCACCAATTACGGATATAGCTCCCTTGAGGAGCGGCAAAATCAAGGCCATTGTGAAATTCGGTCGTGGGTTCCCCTGTGGGCGATCGCCGGTAGCCAAAGGGAGAGGTATAGCCTTGGAAATTTTCCACAGGAAAGGAAGCATCGCTCCAGCGGAGTGTCCCTGCACCAGTATTTTGGGAGGGTTGACTGAGTTGGGGAATTGCAACCGTGCTACCCAAGGCGATCGCCAGTGCTACACTGATTCGCTGCCAATGCATATCAAACTCCTCACATCTCTTTTGGCCTACGGCCTTAGACCGTTATTGATGCACACCGTTCCCCATTGTAGGGACGTAGGATATTTTCAGGTGATGGGAAAATCAAAATGGCTACTCACAAACCCCAGCAATCGGCTGAAGTGACTCAATCAACCCTGCGCGATCGCCTGCGAGCCGAGGCAGTGGCTCCCTATCGGGGACTACGGCGCGTTTTCTATGCCGTTTTTGCCGCTTCCGGCCTCATGGGTGCCTTTATCCTTGGCCTCAAGGGATTGGCGGGCACTGCTGGTAACGATTTGGCGTGGAATCTGGCATTACAAATCGGAGTGGTTGCCCTGATGGTTGCCCTCTGGCGCTGGGATCGCGGCTAAACTGCTTGAGCGAGCAAAAAGCGATCGTGGCCACTGAGATCCCGAAGAATTTCCACTCGTTCATAGGCTTGGGTGGCCATTGCTAGCGCCGCCACAGCTTCCCCTTGGGTTGCCATCAATTCGATAAAGAGCCAGCCTTGGGGCTGAAGATACTCTGGCGCCGTCTCAACAATCTGACGAATCGCCTGCAAGCCATCCGCACCACCATCGAGGGCAAGGGGGGGTTCATGGTACTGCACCTCAGGTTGGAGAGTGGCCACTAGGCGGGTGGGAATATAGGGAGGATTACTGACGATGCCCTGCACCTGCCCTTGCAGATGGGTAAGGGGGGCAAACCAACTGCCAACATAGCAGCGCACGCGATCGCCCAAAGCGTACTTTTGAATATTGACTTGCGCAACCTCTAGGGCCTCAGGGCTACAATCTACAGCATGCACCAGCGCCGCCGCAAATAACCGCGCCAACCCAATAGCGATCGCCCCACTCCCCGTACCCAAATCCAGCCAATGCCCCTGTTGTTGCCAAGGGGGTACCGTTACTGCCACCACTTCTAGGAGTTCCTCTGTTTCTGGCCGAGGAATCAACACACTGGGGGTGACAACTAATTCCAGATCGTGCCAGTGAACCGTACCAATGAGATATTGCAGGGGAACCCGCTCCTGCCAGCGGCGTTGCCAACGCTCTTGGAGTTCTGCAAGGGGCAGTTTTAGAGGAATCTCGGGCGGAAATCGGCGCAGGGTGATGTCAAGGGGACTCAACTGTGTGAAGGCACTGAGAAATTGTTTTAACTCCCGTAGGCCACTCTCGCGCTCAGGGGCTGGAATGATCGCCTGTGCCCAGTGCCACCATGCTTGGAGTGCCTCGCTACTCACGAATATATCTTGACCCTTGTTTTCTGAGGATACTCGTATCAAAATAGCCCTAGAATTTCTAACTGTGCCTTATCCACTGTGGCAGATTTTCAGGAACAGCTTCAACGTCTGCAAGAGCAACTGCAACGGGCGCAGGCGCGAGCAAATGAACTGCCGTCACTGGTTCCTGAACCGCCCCAACCGCCTGTAGATCCCGAAGCCCCGGAATGGGCGGATGAGCGGGCACGGATTGAGGCCCGCGTGCGCAGTGAAACCTCTGTTGCCGAACTTCAGGCACAACTGATTGAAGCCCTCTTGGACAATGAACGGCTACGGCGTGCCCTAGAGGAGGAACGGCAAAATCATGCCCGTACCCGTGAGGGACTCATTACCGCCTTGGGGGATGCTTTGGATACCCTCAAACAGCGGCGGCGATCGCCGAAACCCCCCTAGGGACGAGGCCACAGTGCTACGCTTAAGCCCACCAGCACCAGACTGCCCCCCGTCATCACTGCCGTTGTCGGCACCTCACCAAACAGCAGCAGGGCAAAGAGACTCGCAGCAATCGGTTCTACCAACACCAGAAGGGTTACCCATGTGGGGGAGAGCCAACGCACCCCCCAATTGAGACTGGTGTGCCCCACCAACTGGGGGATCAAAGCCAGCAGGAGAATCGCACCATAGAGCTTCAGCGGCCAACCCGTGTAGGCAAAGCCAAGGAGGGGCGGCAAGGGGAGGAGCACCACAGCAGCAGTGGCATAGGCAACAAGGGCATAGTGGCGAATCGCCAGACCCGCCTTTTGAGCCGCTTGACCACAAATAAAGTAGGCACTGACCGCCCACGCCGCCGCGATCGCCAGCGCATTTCCGAGTAAGGGGTTCCTTGCCACAGCACTGGTCGGTTCTGCCGTTCCAATCAGGGCACTGCCACCAAGGGCGATCGCCATGCCCACCCAAGCACGGGGTTGAAGGGTTTGTCGCTGCCAAAGGTACCCGACGAGCGCCGACCAGATGGGCGTTGTGGTCACCAGCGTTGTTGAGGCTGCCACCGAGGTGTAGTTCAGTGACGTAAACCAGAGACTAAAGTGCGCCGCAAGGGCAACCCCAGCCGCCAGTGCCCAACGCAGATTTTGGCGAGTCAGGTCTAGCCACGGCCACGTGTAAAATTGCGGGATCAAAAAGAGAGCAGCCAAACTCAGGCGACCACTGGCCAAGAAAATACTCAACCCCACGGTCATGCCTAGGGAATCGGTGGCTAAACCAGCAACCCCCCAGCGCACCAGCACAGCAGCTGTAGAAACCGCCAACACGCCCACGCCGAGGACAAGGGCAATTTGCCAATGGGGCGGTCTATTTACCGACATCGGGAATGACGACGGGAGCCTCACCATCTAAACCAAAGGCCGTATGCACCGCCCGCAGCGCCCGCACCCCCTCGGATTCTGCCACCACACAACTCACGCGAATTTCCGAGGTGGCAATCATTTGAATGTTGATGTTCTCACGGGCGAGGGCAGCAAACATTTGGGCAGCAATCCCCGGCCGGTGGATCATCCCCACACCGACAATACTGACTTTGGCGATCGCTGTATCTATGAGGATGTCGCCGTAGCCCAATTGGCTCTGAACCCCCCTGAGCAGTTCCGTGGCTCGCTCGGCATCGGCAGAGGCCACCGTAAAGGCAATATCGCGGGTGATCACCCCCCCTAGGGAGCGCGATCGCTGGGATTGGATAATCATATCCACGCTAATGGCGGCATCCGCAAGGGTCTGGAAAATTGCCGCCGCCATACCGGGGCGATCGGGCACATCGCGAATCGCAATCCGCGCCTGCTTGGGATCAAGGGCAACGCCCCGCACCGCTGGGGCATCGGGGGTCTCTTGGGGGACAGTGGTGGCGGCTTCCACATCAAAGGTTTGGGAGAGAACAGCGATCGCTCGACCTGCATCCGCTGCGGCCACTGTACAACTGACATTCACTTCAGAGGTGGAAATCATTTGTAGGTTAATGCCCGCTGCCGCCAAGGCCGAAAACATCTGAGCGGCTACTCCCGGTCGGCCAATCATCCCTGCACCGGTGATACTCACCTTGGCAATGTCGGCATCCACGAGCACATCCGTCTCTTCAACCCGTGGATTCAAGCGGGGATAAAAGGCCACAGCAACAGCCTCGGCTTGTTTAAGAACGCGCTTTTGCACGGTGAAGGCAATATCGTTCGTTTGCCCTTCGTGAATGGATTGGATAATCAAATCCACATCAAGGTTTTGCCGTGCCAGTTCGCCAAAAAGCTGTGCCGCAACGCCGGGGCGATCGGCCACCCGCAGTAGTGCCACCTTCGCCTGATCCGTATCCAGCGCCACACCATCCACAGGTTTGCCCAGTTCAAGATTTTCCGCGGGACGCGGCGGCCGCGATGGTGCAATGACACGGGTACCGGGATCATCCGTCCAACTGGAGCGCACCACCAAATCCACGCCATAGTTGCGGGCAATCTCCACGGCGCGGGGGTGCAAGACCTTTGCCCCTAGGCTCGCCAACTCCAGCATTTCATCGCAGGTAATCTCGCTCATGAGTTGGGCATTGGGCACCAGTCGCGGATCGGTGGTCAAAATGCCGGGGACATCGGTGTAAATTTCGCAGCAATCTGCCCGCAGCGCCGCCGCCAAGGCCACAGCCGAGGTATCCGAGCCACCCCGCCCAAGGGTGGTGACTTCAAAATCCGCAGCAGCAGTAATCCCCTGAAAACCCGCCACAACCACCACTTGTCCTTCTTTGAGATGCCGTTCGAGGCGCTGGGTCTCAATGTGGAGAATGCGGGCACGGGTGTGGGCCGGTTCGGTGACAATGCCCACTTGGGCACCGGTGAGGGAGATGGCGGGTTCCCCCAAGGCATGGAGCGCCATCGTCAATAGGGCGATCGAGACCTGCTCCCCCGTGGAAAGCAGCATATCCATTTCCCGCTGACTGGGGCGATCGCTAATGGCATAGGCCAGTTGCACCAAGCTATCCGTAGTTTTGCCCATGGCCGAGACCACCACCACTACCTGATGTCCCGCTGCCACAGTTGCCTTGACCCTGCGGGCTACCGCTTGAATGCGCTCGACACTACCGACGGACGTGCCGCCATACTTTTGTACAATCAGTCCCATGGGCGTTCTAAAGAGAATGCTGTCCTATTTTATATTTAGGGCGGTGATTCTTGGCTGTGGCTGACCCAAGGCGCTAGGGAACTAAAAAATCGCTGTTAAACTGGAAATTAGAACTGAATTTCGGAAACGGGTGCCGATGAAATACGCTCAACGCCTTTCCCAACGGCTGAGTCAACTGGCTTTGGTCGTGGGTCTCTCGTTAGCTCCCACTCACATTGGTTTAGGGCAATCGAGCAATAACAACACCGTTTCCTACAGTCAATTCCTCAATGCCCTCAAGGCGGGTGAAGTCAGCTCCGTCGAACTCTATCAGGAACAGAGGCTAGCCAAGTTTCGCCGTAAAGATCAACCCGAACAATCTCCCCCCCAAGAGGTACGGCTCTTTGATCGCAATCCTGAACTTGTAGAACTGCTGCGCCAAGTGAGTACCCGCTATGACACGACGGTGCGGGTGGTGCCCTCTAGCAGTGATGGGGCAGTGGTTGGCGTCATTTCTAACTTGATGCTGGGCTTCTTTCTGCTGATTTTATTCCTGATGATTTTGCGGCGGGCAAGTAATGCCCCCGGCGGCCCTGGGCAGATTCTCAACTTTGGCAAATCCCGCGCCCGCTTTCAAATGGAGGCACAAACGGGGGTGACCTTTGGCGATGTGGCTGGGATTGAAGAGGCCAAAGAAGAGCTGCAGGAGGTTGTGACCTTTCTCAAGAATTCAGAGAAATTTACCTCCATTGGTGCCCGTATTCCCAAGGGGGTGCTGCTAGTTGGGCCACCAGGAACCGGAAAAACGCTCCTTGCCAAGGCGATCGCCGGTGAAGCCGGGGTTCCCTTCTTTTCCATTTCTGGTTCTGAATTTGTGGAAATGTTTGTGGGCGTCGGTGCCTCCCGTGTGCGGGATCTCTTCAGAAAGGCCAAAGAAAACGCCCCTTGTCTGGTGTTTATTGATGAAATTGATGCCGTCGGTCGCCAACGGGGTGCCGGCATTGGCGGTGGCAATGATGAGCGCGAGCAAACCCTCAATCAACTCCTGACGGAAATGGATGGCTTTGAGGGGAATACGGGCATTATTGTCATTGCGGCAACGAACCGCCCCGATGTTTTGGATGCTGCCCTACTGCGTCCGGGTCGCTTTGACCGCCAAATTACCGTGGATTTGCCCAGCTACAAGGGACGCCTGCAAATTCTCCAAGTCCATGCGCGGGACAAGAAAATTGCTCCCGAGGTGTCCCTAGAGGCGATCGCCCGCCGTACCCCCGGCTTTTCGGGTGCCGAACTGGCCAACCTCCTCAATGAAGCCGCAATTCTCACTGCTCGGCGTCGCAAACCGGCCATTACCAATGCCGAAATTGACGATGCCATTGATCGCGTAACGATTGGCATGACGCTCACTCCCCTCCTCGACAGCAAGAAAAAGTGGCTGATTGCCTACCACGAAGTGGGTCATGCTCTACTGATGACGCTTTTGAAACATGCGGATCCCCTCAACAAAGTGACCATTATTCCCCGGTCTGGGGGCGTTGGCGGCTTTGCCCAGCAGATCTTTGATGAAGAGCGGGTGGATAGTGGCCTCTATACCCGTGCATGGCTCCTCGATGAGATCACCATTCTATTGGGGGGGCGCGCTGCCGAAGTGGAAATCTTTGGCGATGCTGAAGTCACCGTGGGTGCCAGTAGCGACTTGCGAGCAGTGGCCAATCTGGCGCGGGAAATGGTAACCCGTTACGGCATGTCGGATTTGGGACACTTAGCCCTTGAAACGCCGGGCAACGAGGTCTTTCTGGGTCGAGATCTCATGCCGCGCGCTGAATATTCTGAAGCTGTGGCCGTGCAAATTGACCACCAAGTGCGCGAGATTGTTATGCACTGCTACGAGATTGCCCGCAAACTGATCCGCGAGCATCGGGTGGCCATTGATAAGCTGGTGGAGCTGCTCCTTGAGAAGGAAACCATTGACGGTGATGAGTTCCGTGCCTTGGTGCGCCAATATACTACCCTCCCTGTCAAAGAACCCACTTGGAAGGCGACAGCGACACCAGTATCCTTTCGTCAGGGTGCCCAGCCGTCCTAGGCAAGGAGGCAACGGTGAGCCACGAGCGGCAGGCGGTTCGCCACCTGTTAGTCCTCGAAGACAGTGAGGGGCGGCGACCCATTTTGCTAGAGGCGGCAACCTATTCCATTGGCCGTGATCCAACGAATTCGATTGTGCTTCACTCCAAGATGGTGTCACGGCAGCACGCGATTTTGTTACGGGTGACCAGTCCTGAAACCAATAGCCATCTTTTTCGCCTCATTGATGGTGATTTGCAGGGTAAGCGCAGTACGAATGGCACTTTGGTTAATGGCCAGCGGATTGTTGCCCATGATTTGCGTGGCGGCGACATGATTGTGTTTGGCGGCGATGTGCGTGCCCGCTACTTGACCTTGACCAACATGACGGATACGGAGTTTCAGGATTTTTGCCGCAGTACTGATGTCTTAGGATTTCTTTCCAAAAGCACCAATCCCTTTGCAACACTTGTCCCCCTCAGTGACGGCAATATCGAGAATTTTAGTGAAGCGGCCTTAGTGCGCTTGGCCTCCTATCCGGAGCTGACGCCCAACCCAATTTTGGAAGTGGATTTAGAGGGGAGGGTGACGTATCTCAATCCAGCGGCAGTGATGCAGTTTCGGGATCTACAGCAACAGAAGTTGACTCATCCTCTATTGCTGGGATTGCCGGAACTCGCACGCTACATGAAGCAAACCCAAGAAAAAGTGCATATGCGGGAGGTGGAGTACCAAGGGCGCATCTACGAGCAATCGATTCACTACATCTATGAAAGTGAGCTGATCCGCAGCTATGTCATGGATGTCACCGATCGCAAGCGAGCCGAGGAACAACTGCGCAACCAAGCCCGCCGTGAGGCCATCATTAACCGCATCATTCAAGCCATGCGCACCACCATGGTGGCAGCGGAAGTCCTGCAAATTACCGCTGATTTACTCCTAGAAGCCTTGGGATCGACCCTCTGCCTGATTACGCAAACCCATGCGCCCAATAGCCCTACCTATGCCAGCCGTCCTCAATTTGTCAGCTTACCCAACCACTTGATTGCGCTGAACCAGCAGGCGATCGCCCTCTTTGAGCCTGCCCTCAGCAACGGTGAGCAGGTGGTCTTGGCGGCGAGTTGTACGGATTTACCGCAGCCGCTGCAAACGGATTTCAGAACCTTCAACGTCAACGCTTTGGTAATCACCCCGCTGATTTACCTCGGCCAACTCCTCGGCCAAATTACGCTCCTCGATTGGGAGTGGGAACCCAGTGAGGCAACGTCCGTTTTGGCGAGCGATCGCCAGCTTTGGCAACAAACTCTGCCCAAGTCTTGGACACCAGAAGATTTAAGCCTCGTCAAAACCATTGCCGATCAGTGTGCCCTCGCCATTCACCAAGCGCAGCTTTACCAACAGGTGCAAGAACTCAATGCGGATTTGGAGCGACAAGTGCGCGCCCGTACTGCCGAACTGGAACAGAAAATGCAGGAGCTAGAGCGGCTCAATGCCATTAAGGATGATTTCTTGAGCACCGTTTCCCACGAGTTACGTACCCCCATGGCCAATATGAAAATGGCCATCTATATGCTGAAGCAATTTGCCACCGACGATCGCCAGAAACGCTACCTCGACATTCTCGCCAATGAGTGCAACCGCGAAACGGAATTGATCAATGATTTGCTGGATCTGCAACGCCTAGAGGCAGGGCGCAGCCAGATTCAACAGGAGGTGATTGATCTCGACAGTTGGCTGCCCTCGGTGCTCGAACCCTTCCGCAACCGCATGCAACAGCGGCAGCAATCCCTTGAGATTTTGCGCCCCGCCACGTTGCCGCCCCTCCTCTCCAACCGCCATGCCTTAGCCCGCATCTTGGCAGAGTTACTCAACAATGCCTGTAAGTACAGCCCTGCTGGCGCACAGATTGTTGTCCGTTTTGGTCCAATCGGGGGCGATCGCCTGCAAATTCAAGTGAGTAATCCCTCAGAGATTCCTAGTGAGGAGCTACCGCGCATCTTTGAAAAGTTTTATCGCATTCCCAATGCCGATCCGTGGCAACAGGGGGGAACAGGTTTAGGCCTTGCCCTCACCCAAAAACTCGTGGAGCAATTGCAGGGTGAAATTAGCGCCGACAGTGAAGCGGGCATTACCACCTTTACCCTCAGCCTACCCACTGCATCAGGTGATCCCGCTGCCTGATAAAATAGGGTGCTAACGTTCTTAGGGTGCCATGACCCTTTCGCGAGTCGCTTTAAGTAGCCTACAGCAAGACCTTGAACAGTTAATTCGTCGCTTGGATAGTGTGCCCCACGGCGACGTGATTTACCAAGCCCTGCAACTTTTTCTGGATATTGCCGATGAGGAACTGGAACGACTAGATTGGAAGATTCTGCGTTCCTGCCTGCGGGATATGCACCAAGCCCTGCGGGTCTTTGCCCCCTATCGCCATACCCGCAAAATTTCGATCTTTGGCTCCGCCCGCACCCCCTCCACCGCGCCAGTCTATGAAATGGCGGTGCGCTTTGCTCAAGCGGCGAGTGCCACGGGGTTTATGATTATCACCGGTGCCGGGGGTGGCATCATGGAGGCTGGCAACAAAGGGGCAGGCCCCAATAAGTCCTTTGGCCTGAACATTGAACTCCCCTTTGAGCAGGGTGCCAATCCCTACATTGAAGGGGATCCGCGTCTGATTCACTTTAAGTACTTCTTTACGCGCAAGCTCTTTTTGCTCAAGGAAACCGATGCCATTGCCGTCTTCCCCGGTGGCTTTGGCACCCAAGATGAAGCCTTTGAATGCTTGACCCTCTGCCAAACGGGCAAAGCCCCCCCTAAGCCCTTGGTCTTGATGGACATTGCCGGTGGTACCTACTGGCAACATTGGGATCGGTTTATTCGTGAAGAACTGGCAGCCAAGGGACTGATTAACGGTGAAGATCAGGAACTCTACCGCATCTGCACCAGTGTTGAGGAAGGTTTAGCCTATCTGAGTGGCTTTTATCGTGTCTATCACTCTAGCCGCTATGTGGGCGATCGCTTGGTGCTGCGGTTGAACCAAGACATTAGTGATGCCGCCTTGGCAGAACTCAATCGCGATTTTCAAGACATCCTCGTGTCGGGGCAGATTGAACGCACTGAACCGTTGCCTCGGGAAGTGGAAGACGAGCAACCCATTAACCGCCCTGCCTTGACCCACACGCTCCACCTGCCGCGATTGATCCTGCACTTTAACCAGCGGGACTACAGCCGTCTTTACCAACTCATCTATCGCCTCAATGGCTTTGCCACGGCGGAAACTGTGTACCATCCCGAACGCAAATAGGCGATCGCCATTCGATTAGCTTGCAGTTTTTGATCACTCTAGATAAGCACACGCCCATGATCGAACGCTATACCCTTGCCCCAATGGGGAACCTCTGGACGGATGCCTACAAATTCAAAACATGGCTCGATGTTGAGATTGCGGTCTGCGAAGCCCAAGCCGAACTGGGACATATTCCTGCTGACGCCGTCGCTGAAATCAAAGCCAAGGCCAAGTTTGACCCCCAACGGGTGCTGGCAATTGAGGCAGAGGTAAAGCACGATGTCATTGCCTTCCTCACCAATGTCAACGAAAATGTTGGCGATGCCGGACGCTATATTCACCTTGGCTTGACCAGTTCCGATGTCCTCGACACCGGTTTAGCCCTGCAATTGGTGGCCAGTCTGACGCTGATTCAAGAGCAGTTGGAGCAGCTCATTCAGGCAGTGCGCCACCGTGCCCAAGAACATCGCTATACGGTAATGGTGGGACGCAGTCATGGGATTCATGCCGAACCCATTACCTTTGGGTTCAAACTCGCGGGTTGGCTGGCGGAATTGCTGCGCCATCGCGATCGCCTGTGCCAATTGCAGCGCACCGTGGCCGTAGGCAAAATTTCGGGGGCAGTGGGCACCTATGCCAATGTGGATCCGCGTGTAGAGGCGATCGCCTGCCAAAAACTCGGTCTCCAACCTGATACCGCTTCAACACAGGTGATTTCCCGCGATCGCCATGCCGACTATGCCCAAACCCTTGCCCTCTTGGGAGCCAGCCTCGAGCGCTTTGCTGTTGAGATTCGCAATCTGCAGCGCACCGATGTCCTTGAAGTCGAGGAATTCTTCTCAAAGGGACAAAAAGGCTCCTCTGCTATGCCCCATAAACGCAATCCCATTCGTTCCGAACGACTGACCGGTCTAGCGCGGGTGCTGCGGGGGAATGCCTTGGCTGCCCTTGAAAATGTTGCCCTCTGGCATGAGCGGGATATTTCCCACAGTGCAGTGGAACGGGTGATTTTGCCCGATAGCTCAATTCTCAGCCACTTTATGCTGGTGGAAATGACTGACTTGGTGCAGACGCTACAGATCTACCCCGAAAATATGCGCCGCAATATGAACTGCTACGGCGGTGTCATCTTTAGTCAGCGGGTGCTTTTGGCGCTGGTGGAGAAGGGGCTGAGTCGCGAAGCCGCCTATGCCTTGGTGCAAAAACACGCCCATGCTGCTTGGAATCAACCCAATGGCGATTTTGCAGCCAACCTCAAAGGGGATCCAGAGATTCAGCGCTACCTGACACCAGAAGAACTCGAGGCCTGCTTTAACCCTGAACATCACCTCAAGCACCTCGAGGAAATTTACCAGCGGTTGGGAATTTAGACCGCATTGAGGTAGGCTTCGAGGTCGCTAATCCGAAAGAGCGATCGCAGGGGTATTCCTTGAGCGGCAAAGGCAGCTTCCCCGCCCGCTTGGCGATCGACAATGGCCAGAACCTCATTGACCACATAGCCTGCCTCTTGGAGCCGCAGCACCGCCTTGAGGGCAGACCCCCCCGTCGTGATCACATCCTCAAGCACCGTGACCACCGCCCCTTGGGGCAAGGGGGGACCTTCAATAAAGCTCATCGTGCCGTGGCCTTTGGCTTCCTTGCGCACAATCAGCGCTGCCCGATCCTGCCCCTGCACATTGGAGAGCACGCTCACTGCCACCACCAAGGGATCTGCCCCAAGGGTGAGACCCGCCACCGCCACCGCTTCAGGGGCTAACTGCGCCAAGAAGAGCCGCCCCACAAGGTAAGCGCCCCGCGCTGAGAGGGTCACGGGTTTGCAGTTGATGTAGTAGTGGCTTTTTTGGCCAGAGGAAAGGATAAACTCGCCGGCACGGTAGGCATCGCGGCACAGAAGCGCCAAGAGTTCCTGACGCAGGTCAGCAAGGGAATCGTGCATAGGGTTCTCCACAGTTAGGGGGTTGAGCCAGCGGGCACGCGAAACCAATGGGTGGTGCCGTCCTTTTGATCCACGAGTTTGACCCCTTGAGCCAAAAGGAGATCCCGCAGGCGATCGCTCTCCGCATAGTTCTTGGCTTGGCGGGCAGCGGTGCGAGCGGCAATCAGGTTTTGAATCTCCTCATCGGTGAGTCCCATCGTTGGCGAAGGTTTTGGCGCCTCTTTGGCCTCTAGACCCAAGACCTGAGCAAGGGCAACCAAGGTGTGCCAATCGCGACTCACCTCAGCGGGCGATCGCCCCCAGTCTCCCCCGTGGAGATAGCGATGCTGCTCACGATTCAGGATTTTGGCCAGTTCAAAGATGACCGCTAGAGCTGCTGCGGTGTTCAAGTCCTCATCCATGGCCTGACAGAAGGCTTGGGTACTGGGGTGAGCTTTTACCGCCTCTGGATCAATGACGGGCAGGGAGAGCTGCCGATTGAGCTGTAGCGCCTCCTGCAGGGTTTGCCAGCCCTTGGCAGCGGCGGTCAGTGCCTCTGGCGTGAAGTCCAAGGGTTTGCGGTACTGGGCTTGTAGAACCAACAGGCGTAGAGCCATAGGATGTACTCCCTGAGCCAAGAGGTCACGAATCGTCGTGAAGTTGCCCAAGGACTTGGACATTTTTGCGGCGTTTACGGTTACAAAGCCGTTGTGGAGCCAAAATCGCGCTAAGGGCTGCTGGGTCACTGCCTCCGATTGGGCAATTTCGTTCTCATGGTGGGGAAAAATCAAATCCATACCGCCGCAGTGGATATCCACCGTTGCGCCAAAGGCCTGCCGCACCATCGCCGAGCATTCAATATGCCAGCCGGGGCGCCCTTTTCCCCAGGGGGCTTCCCATGGCTCATAAACAGCCATTTCCTCCCGCTTTGCGGCTTTCCAGAGGGCAAAATCAAGGGGATGGCGTTTGCGCTGCTCCTCCTCTTCCTCAATGCGGCCACTGGCACCGGCCATGAGTTGCTCAAGCTGTCGCCCAGAGAGCTTGCCATAGCTGGGAAATTGTGCCACGGCATAGTAAACATCCCCGCCGGCCACATAGGCATAGCCGCGATCCAGTAGCCCTTGAATGAGGTGAATAATTTCTGGAATCACCTCTGTCGCGCGGGGATAAGCAGTGGCAGGTAGGATATTCAAGGCCGCCATGTCCTCGTGGTAGGCGGCAATGTAGCGATCGCTCACTGTGGCCATTGTCTCGCCGTTCTCATGGGCACGGCGCAAAATCTTGTCATCAATATCGGTAAAATTTTGCACATAGTGGACGTGGTAGCCCAAAAACATCAGATAGCGGCGCAGCACATCCCAAGCCACGTAGGAACGGGCATGCCCCAAGTGGCAGTAGTCATACACCGTAACCCCGCAGGCATAAATCGTCACCCGCTCTGGGTGCAGGGGCGAGAAGGGTTCAAGGCGGCGAGACAGTGTGTTGTACAGATGTAAGGGCACAGAAACACCCCGCAAGGATCAACAGTTGCAGCAACAAATCGCTCTTTGATAGGATATAGGATACCAAATTGATCATTATCGAGGACAAACACACCCCCATGGCCAAAAAAAGCATGATCGAACGGGAAAAAAAGCGGCAACGGCTTGTTGCTAAATACGCCAGCAAACGCCAAGAACTCAAGGCTCAACTGGCCAGCGCCGAAACCCAAGAAGAGATCATGAGCATCCATCGTCAACTGCAACGGTTGCCCCGCAATAGTGCCCCTTCGCGGCTGCGGAATCGCTGCTGGTTGACGGGTCGTCCTCGTGGTTACTATCGCGATTTTGGCCTCTGCCGCAATGCCCTGCGGGAAATGGCCCACCAAGGGCTACTGCCGGGGGTCGTCAAGTCCAGTTGGTAAATTACCTCTGCTACCCTAGAGCTAATAGGGTTGAGGCACAACCATGGCAGAGCGACTCTCCGCAGCCGATATTGAGGCACAACTAGCAAACCTAGCGGGCTGGAAATTGGCGGGCGATCGCCTTGAGCAAACGTTTGTTTTCAAGGATTTTCTTGGCTCCATTGCCTTTGTCAATCGTCTGGTGGATCCCGCTGAGGCGGCCGGACATCACCCTGATTTATCCATCTCTTGGAATCGGGTCACGGTCTGCCTCACCACCCATGATGCCGGCGGCATTACCCAAAAGGACATTGATCTGGCCAAGGTGATCTCCGATCTGGCCGCGGCATAAATTTCGTCAGCATTTGCCAACATTTAAGGATTGGGCGAAAAAGACAGAACTACGATAGGAAGTAGTGCCCGCGATCGCCTATCCTATGAATACCGCCGAATTACTCGTGAAATGCCTTGAAAATGAAGGCGTAGAATACATTTTTGGTCTGCCGGGGGAAGAAAATCTTGATGTCCTGCAAGCGCTGCGTCGCTCCCCCATTCAATTTATCACCACCCGCCATGAACAAGGGGCGGCCTTTATGGCCGATGTCTATGGTCGTCTCACCGGTAAAGCGGGGGTGTGTCTCTCTACCCTTGGCCCCGGTGCCACGAACTTAATGACGGGGGTTGCCGATGCCAACCTCGATGGCGCTCCTCTTGTGGCCATTACAGGGCAGGTAGGCACCGATCGCATGCACATCGAGTCCCACCAATATCTGGACTTGGTGGCCATGTTTAGCCCGGTAACCAAATGGAATGCCCAGATTGTCCGCCCCAGCATTACGCCAGAAATTGTCCGCAAGGCCTTTAAGATTGCCCAGAATGAAAAGCCAGGGGCGGTTCACATTGATGTGCCCGAAAACATTGCCGCCATGGAAGCTGAGGGCTATCCCCTCAAGCCTAGCCCGCCCGAAAAAACCTATGCCTCGTTCCAGAGCATTCTCAAGGCCGCTGAACTGATCAATGCTGCTGAGAACCCCCTGATCTTAGTGGGGAATGGCGCTATTCGTGCCCACGCTGCCGCTGCCCTCACCCATTTTGCCGAAAAGCTGAATATCCCCGTGGCCAATACCTTTATGGGTAAAGGGGTCATTCCCTATCAGCACTCCCTTGCCCTGTGGACGGTGGGACTCCAGCAGCGGGATTACATTAGCTGCGGCTTTGATCATGCTGACTTAGTGATTGCCGTTGGCTATGACTTGATTGAGTATTCCCCGAAAAGCTGGAACCCCGATGGCCGCTTGCCCATTATCCATATTGCGGCCACCCATGCAGAAATTGACAGCAGCTACATCCCTGTTGTTGAGGTCGTGGGGGATATTTCTGACTCCCTCTATGAAATTCTCAAGCGAGCCGATCGCCAAGATAAGCCCACCCCCTATGCCGTCCAACTGCGCCAAGACATTGTGGCGGACTATTGCCAATATGCCCAAGATGAGGGTTTTCCTGTCAAACCGCAAAAGCTTATCTATGACCTGCGCCAAGTGATGGGACCAGAGGACATTGTTATTTCTGATGTGGGTGCTCACAAGATGTGGATTGCCCGTCACTACCATTGCGATCGCCCCAATACCTGCTTGATTTCCAATGGCTTTGCCGCAATGGGGATTGCGGTACCGGGAGCAATAGCGGCGAAATTGGTCTATCCGCAGCGGCATGTGGTGGCAGTCACCGGCGATGGCGGCTTCATGATGAATTGCCAAGAACTGGAAACCGCCCTGCGCATAGGAACCAACTTTACAACCATCATCTTTAATGATGGCGGCTATGGCCTGATTGAGTGGAAGCAGCAGCGTTACTTTGGCGAATCCGCCTATGTCCGCTTTGGCAACCCCGACTTTGTTAAATTGGCCGCAAGCATGGGACTCAAGGGGTATCGCATTGAAACCACCGCTGACTTTATCCCAACCTTAAAAACCGCCTTGGCACAGGATGTCCCCACCATCATTGATGTCCCTGTGGACTACAGAGAGAATCTGCGCTTTAACCAACGCCTTGGGGAGCTAAGCTGCGACACTTAGGCCACGTGTTCCACCCGCATCCAAGGAGCATAGGGGTTGATAAAGCCCGTCACTGTGATCCGTTGCCCATTTCTATAGGTTTGCAGGCGATCGTTCACAGTGGGGTGCAGTGTCACCAAAGGCCAAGACTGTTGCTCAGTGCGCAGTTGATAGGCTTGCTCCCCCAGTTTGGCAAACTCGCCCGTGACAGTTTGCATTCTTGGGCTCATGGTCATCGGCGTGGGCTGGGCGATCGCCACTTCTGGGGGTAGGGGGACTGTGGGATCAAAGGTGTTTAATGTCTGGAGTTGCCAAGCTTCCCATTCGGGATGTTGCGGCGGCAGGTTAAAGAAGGGAAAGATTGCCTGTCGGCACTCCTGAATCAGGGGCTTCAGATCAAGGGTGCCCACCAGTTGATGCAGCGATTTCCCTTGGCGAATGGCTGTGGCGGCTAACCACCCTGCCCCCTGCCCAATGCCCATCACCAGCGGTTGCAAGCGGGTGGCACCATTGGCAATATGGGTCACCGAGATATTTTTCTCTGCCACTAGAAAGCCCTCTACCGTCTGGGGAATCAACGACGTATAGGCAATCACGAAGGGCGTTCCCGTCCAACGACCGCCCCAACGGATGGACTTAGGCATCAGGGGGAGTTCCATCCCCGGATAGTGGTGATCGTTCGGATAGTTGCCGATGGCAATGCCAGTGTAGTGACCTTGGGCATCAACGGGCGGTGGCGCACTGGGGAGAATATCCTGCTCGTGAATTGTGGTGACACCCATCAGGCGACGACTTTCGCGGTAATAGGGATGGAGGGCATAGGCTCCCCCCCCTAGCTGTCTGGGGAATTGGGGAAAGGTATCCTCCGCTAAACCATAGCGGCGACCCAACTGTTGCTGCACATAACGGGCAAAATCTTGGGCGTGCCAGCGTGCCTCTTGGCAAAAGGCCTGTCGCTCTTGGGCAGAGCTAATCAGCCGTTCCAGACCCACCCCATAGTCATTCCCCTGCTGCGGCCAGTTGAGCATAAAGCGGTTTCCAGGCAGGCGGCCATAGTTGAGAAAGTGCAGCGGGTCATAGCCTGCCCAAGCACCGTTAAACTTGTGCTCATCCCAAAGGGGGGAAGGGGGAATCTCTGGGGCAGTGGCACCCTCACCGTAGTCCTGTAGAACCACAATCCATGTGGGGGCTTGAACGGGATAGGTTTGAGTCAAGGCTGTGGGGGCTGACGGTGCGGAGGGTTCTTCGGTGTCTGCCTGCCACTCCCAGCCCCAGCGATGAGGAATTTCCCCCAAGGCAAGGAGATCGCCGAGTTCTGTGGCGTCAATGGTGATTTGGGCATGGAGGGTGAGGGTGGTCAATTCCACCCCGAGGATGCGATTGCCTTGGCGCAAAACCGCTTGGGGAACTTCACCAACAAGCCACGTCAGGTTGGGGGTTGCCTTGACCCACTCGGCAAAAAGATCAGCGGCGACCTTTGGCTCAAAGGTAAAGAAACTCACCCAAGCATGATCTAACCCCCCCGGCTGTCGCTGGGCGATCGCCCGCAGAAACTCGCCCCACAGCCCGGTTTGCCACGCCATGAGTTCATTGCCATCGGGCGCAGCCACCCCAGCACTCGTGAGCATGCCCCCTAGCCAAGGGGTTTCACTGACCAGCACCGTTTGTGCTCCCATGCGAGCCGCCGTTAAGGCAGCAGCTACCCCCCCTGTGCCACCACCCACAACGAGTACCTCGGTGCGCAGGGTTTGCCTCACTGTTGCGGTTCCTTGGGATCGGTAATCAACCCCCAACGATCGGGGGGCCAAAAGCGAATCGCCGCACGACCAATAATGTAATTGCGCGGTACCACGCCCCAGCAGCGGCCATCAAAGCTGTTATTGCGGTTATCCCCCAAGACCAAGTAGCTGTTGGCAGGAATCACTTGGGGTTGAGCCAGATAGGGCTGAATACCGGCACAGGTATCGACGGAGGTAAATGTCGAGGGAGCTAGATAGGGTTCGGGTAGGGGTTGATTGTTGATATAGACGCGCCCTTGGCGGAGTTCCACGCGATCCCCAGGCAAGCCCACCACCCGCTTGATAAAGGCATCACGAAAGCCTGCCTGCTGCAAGGCCGGAGTTGGATTGAAAACAATAATGTCGCCGCGATGGGGGGCATGGAAATGGTAGCTGATCTTTTCAATAATCAGGCGATCGTTAATCAGCAGAGTTTCTTCCATCGAGCCGGTGGGGATATAGCGCGCTTCTGCTACAAAGGTACGAATACCAAAGGCCAAGAGAGCAGCCAGCCCCAAGGTTTTGGCCATCTCCAGCCACCAAGGTTCTGTCGTCTTTTCGGCCTTGGCTCTCATGGATTCAGGGGTAGAAGCATTTGTGGGTGGCAGTTTGCCATCGGCCATAGAAAGGAACTCCGCAAACAGTAAATCAACCCTGTACTCCACCATACCCCATCACCAAGGTAACAGCGCCCCGATGGCCAGAATCCAACAATTTTGAGAATCCAGTTAGAAGCGACAGGGTATTTACAGGCCTCAAGAAAGGTGCTAGCCTTTTGTCGGAAATTTCACGTCATCTTAGTATTGAAATCAAAAGTCCAATGGCTATCGATCCAACCGCCTTCATGGCAACTATGACTCGCCGTGTGCAGTTGACGGAAGAAGACAAATCGGTGCTTGCCCAAGCAGCACCTTGGGGTAAGGAAGTTGCCCCCGCCATGGCAGATGTCTTTTATGATTACCTTGGCAAAGATGAAGAGATGAATGCCATTCTCAACGCTACCGAAGGGCGAGTTCATCGCCTCAAACAAACGTTTGTGGAATGGTTTTACGAGATGTTTACTGGCATGGATCAGTGGGGAAAAAGCTACGCTGAACGCCGTTGGAGAATTGGACTTATCCATGTCAAGGTTGGGATTGGACCCCAGCATGTTGTACCAGCCATGGCAGTTGTAGTCAACGCTCTACGGCAAAAACTGCGCCAAGATAATCAATCGGAGGCTCTTGGGGATGCCTTAAGCAAAATTTGCATGATTGACCTTGCCTTTATTGAGCAGGCCTACTTTGAAGTCTCTTCCCAAGCAGTTCTTCAAGAGACCGGATGGACACAAGCGCTCTTTCAACGTTTAATTGCTCAAGGGGCAACCGCGATGTAGCAATTCTCTTCTTTATCTTCATTGGTATCTATTTGCTCTTGCCATCATTTATTCGATTTATTTTGGGCTAGGGGGTAAAATGGCCATTAACGCCGTCAAAATTGAAGCAATTCTGCAAAATTTTGTAGCCACTGCCAGCAATGTTCAAGGGGCAGCTCTGGTTTCTCCGGATGGCCTGACGCTTGCCGCTGTCTTGCCTAGCGGCATGGATGAAGAGCGTGTTGCCGCCATGTCAGCAGCCATGCTCTCCTTAGGTGAGCGGATTGGTCGGGAACTGAGTCGAGGACAAATTGAGCGAATTTTGGTGGAAGGCAACAGTGGCTATGGCATCCTGACTAGCTGCACCGAAGATGCAGTTTTACTGGTTCTTGCCGATGCTTCAGCCAAGCTGGGGATTATCAATCTTGAGATTAAGAACGTTATTGCCGATTTGCAACAACAACTCGTTAGTGTGAGTCCAACTGTTAGTCTCTAGCCTGAGGTCACTACCCAATGGAAATTATGCGAATCGTAGTGACCGGTGCAGTAGGCGCTGGCAAATCTACATTTATTCGCAAAATTAGCGAAATTGAGGCTGTAGACACAGATCGCAAAGCTAGTGATCATGTTGCTGATCTGAAGCCAACAACAACAGTAGCGATGGATTTTGGGCGCTTACAGTTTAGTGCTGATAAGGCACTTCATCTCTACGGTACTCCTGGCCAAGAGCGCTTTGATTTCATGTGGGACATTCTTATTCGCAAAGCCCACGCTTTCATTTTGCTAGTGAGTTCCCATCGTCCCCAAGACTTTCGGATGGCTCGGCGCATCGCTGCTTTCATGCGCCACCGCACTCAGATACCCATGGTCATCGGCTGCAGTCATGCTGATCATCCTGACGCTTGGCCGGTGGAAGAAATTGGGGTTGCCCTTGGCTATTTAGATCCCCAAAGACGACCACCAATGATATCTGTGAATAGCTTGGATCGTTTTTCGGTTGCCACAGCGTTGACAACAGTTATTCAAGAATATGTCCGATTCCAAGCTAGACCAATCACTTCTCCGGATGCCACCGCTACAGTCAAAAGACAACAACTTGAGTGATTGAATTCAAGAGGAGATTCCCATGAAAATTAGCGGTTACTTTTCAGAATTTTCGCTAGGAGAGGTTTTTCGGTTGTTGGAACAAGGGCAGCGTACAGGATGCCTCTCCATAAAGTTGATCAATATGCCAAACATTTTAACCGTGCTACCGCAATCGCAAGAGTACTACCTCTTTTTTCGTTATGGAAACGTGGTAGCAGCAACCACTACACTCAACCAACAAGGTTTGTGGCAATTGATTGAGCAGCGGAAATTATTACACCCTTTGACCATTCAACGAGTGATGGACCGATATTCTCAAAATGTACCCTTGGGGATTTTCCTAAAATCCCAAGGAATCTTGGACACACAGCAACTTAGTTTACTATTCAAGCATCAAGTGCTGACGCCTGTTCCTTACCTGTTTAGCCTTGAAGAAGGCTATTTCGAGTTTGATGGCCGTCATCCCCTGCCGTTTTCTGAAATGACCGGTCTGAGTGCTTCACCCCAAGCGATTACCCTAGCAGGTCTGCGTTTATTACGCGACTGGACATCCTTGATGGATAAATTGCCCTCGGAGAGCTCGACGATTGTCGCTTTAGTTCATGAGCCACCCTCTGTGCAGTTAAGCGCAAAGGAGTGGCAGGTATGGGAGCAAATTGATGGCACAACAACAATTCAAGAGATTGCTAACACGCTAGGCTTGCACATCTTAGAGATTCAAAAAATCTGTTTTTGTTTTATAGTGATGGGCTTAGTAGAAGAAATCATTAGCATTTCTCCTCCGCCAGCAACTACCTTTCCTAAGCAGATTGACCTAGGCTTGTCCAATAGGGAAAGTGATAATAGGGCTGGCGCCGAATTGAGTTATTCCTTCCTTAATGGAATTGTTAGCTTTTTGAGAAACAAAGCAAAAGATAATTAAGTGTTCCCTTTCATGACATCCTTCCGATGCTTACCTAAAGTTGTGGAGCATAGGCTTACCGACTAAGAATTGCTTGGTAAGCGTCTATTGGTCAAGAATCGCAGCCATCATTTGCTCTGCTTGAGTCCCATAACTGCCGCCAAAGAGATTGAAGTGATTGAGGATGTGGTACAGGTTGTAGATAGTTTTCCGTTGCCTATAGCCAACTGCTAAGGGATAGGTGGCGTTGTAGCCCTCATAAAAGGCTGCAGGAAAGCCACCAAAGAGTTCACTCATGGCCAAGTCCACCTCGCGATCGCCATAGTAACTGGCGGGGTCGAAAATGACGGGTTCCCCCGTACGACAAAAGGCAGCATTTCCCGACCAGAGATCGCCGTGCACTAGGGTAGGGGTTGGCTCATGGTTCAGGAGTTCTGGAATGGCTGCTAGGAGCTTCTCCGCCTTGGGAAAGTGTCCACCCCGACGGCGAGCCAACTCCAGCTGATAGCGCAGGCGAGCATCGCGGAAAAACTCCCCCCAGTTGTCTGACCAAGGGTTGATTTGAGGAGTGGCACCAATGGTGTTGTTTTCGCACCAGCCGTAGCGATCGCCAGTGCCCTTGAGGTGCAACTGTGCCAGCTCTACCCCCATTTGCCACCAATCTCCGGCACTGGTGAGGGGCAAGTATTCCAACACTAAAAAACTCGCGTCCTCAACCACTCCCCATAGCAGGGGAAGGGGAACGCGAATCGCTTGAACCTTGGCGATCGCCCGCAGGGCATTGGCTTCGGCAGCAAACATGGCCTGCCGTTCAGGGCGATTGAATTTAACAAAGAGGGTTTGCTCAGGATGTTGCCACACATAGGTGGTGTTGATACTGCCGCCCCCTACCGCAAGGGCTTTACCCTCATGGAGCCGCTGACCCGTCGCTGCGGCAAATTGATCCCACAACTGTTGCCAGCGACCCACACCCTCAACCCTTAGTCGTCGTAAATGCGGCACTCAGCAGCATCAGGGTTGTCATCACAGTACTGCTGAAAGGAGGTTTTGTGATCTTGCTGCTCAGCGCGTTGGTGGGCAGCTTCCGCTTGCAGTTCCTCAAGGGCATCCCAAGCGGCGGCACACTGTCCAGAGGTTGCCCCTTCGGTATCACAGATTTTGTGGGCTTCCTCGCGGGCTTGTTCAATTTGTTTCTCGAGATTACTCATAGAGCCTTTATTGAATCACCGTATTCAGTTTATGCAATCTGCCCAAGGGCAGGAATGCCGTTACTCCACTCTAGCAATGAATGCCCTGAACTGCCAGTTGGAGACGGTGCATCCCCACCCCTCACCCCTAGAGGGTGCTGTCGGCAACAGTTGCTTCACTGACTAGGCTGGGGGCGGATTGGGTCAGTTGGGCATAGAGGGGCAGATGGTGCTGCGCTACCGCCGGCAGAGCCGCATGGACATGGCTAGCGATCGCTGTCGTGGTCACATCGTAGGTTTGGGTGGCTAGCTTGGGATACATCCCCACAGCAATAATCGGCACCAACAGGGACAGGGCAATGAAGGTTTCACGGGGATTGATGTCCAACAGCAGTTTGTCAAACATATCGCCCGCTTGTTTGCCCGTAAAGACACGGCGCACCATCGAGAGCAGATAGACGGGCGTAATAATCACCCCAACAGCGGCAAGGAAAATCACTCCCACTTTGAAACTCGTGGAGTAGGCATCACTATTGGTCAAGCCCAAAAAGACAGTGAGTTCACTGACAAAACCACTCATACCGGGCAGCGCCAGCGAGGCCATAGAGGCAGCGGTAAACAGGGCAAAGGTTTTCGGCATGGATTGGGCAATACCGCTCATTTTTTCCATGGCCAATGTGTGGGTGCGATCGTAGGTCACCCCGGCCAAGAAGAAGAGAACAGCCGCAATCAAACCGTGGGAAAGCATTTGCAGCATCGCCCCATTGAGACCAATGCCATTGAGGGCACCAATGCCCAGCAGCACAAAGCCCATGTGGGAAATCGAGGAGTAGGCCAGCCGCCGCTTCAGGTTTTCTTGGCCAAAAGCAGTCAGGGCACCATAGACAATATTCACGACCCCAAGGGCAATCAGCACCGGCGCAAAGTAGATGTGGGCATCCGGCAACATTTGCAGGTTGAAGCGAATCAGGCCATAGCCCCCCATTTTCAAGAGCACGCCTGCCAGCACCATTGACACGGGCGCCGAGGCTTCACCATGGGCATCGGGTAACCAAGTGTGTAGCGGGAAAATCGGCAGCTTGACACCAAAGGCAATCAGGAAACCACCATAGGCCAGCAGTTCCAGCGCCAAGGGATAGTCCTTGAGACCCAAGGCCGCCATGCTGAGCGTAAAGTCACCCCCATAGAAGGCCATCCCTAGGCCAGCAATGAGGATAAAGAGGGAACCAACGGCAGTGTAGAGGATGAATTTTGTAGCGGCGTATTGGCGTTTGGCTCCCCCCCAGATGGAAATGAGTAGATAGACGGGCACCAGTTCCAATTCCCAAATCAGGAAGAAGAGGATGAGGTCTTGGGCGGCAAAGACGCCAATTTGGGCACTGTAGAGCGCCAGCATCAAGAAATAAAATAAACGCGGCTTCTGCTTTACTTGCCAAGCCGCAAAGATTGCCACTGTGTTGACCAGACCCGTCAGCAAAATCAGGGGGACGGCAAGGCCATCAACCGCTAGGGACCAGTTCAGGCCGATTTGCGGCAGCCAAGGCACGGTTTCCACCATTTGGATCTGGGCGGATTGGGCATCGTAGTGCTGCCAGAAAACCATTGCCGAGAGGCCAAGTTCGAGGAGTGCGATCGCTAGGGCATACCAGCGGACTGTCTTCCCCTCACGGTCGGGCAACACGGGAATGAAAAAGGCTGCCCCTAAAGGCAGCAGTGTTAGTACAGTCAGCCAAGGAAATTGGACATTCATCAGACAACCCCCCAAGGGACGAGTCCAGTAATTCGTTCAAGTGTCTGAATAAGAATATATACCTATTTGCCAAATGTTGCAAATTGTTAAGCATTTTTCTAAATTATAAAGTTTGTGACACTGATATTGACAAAAATCTATTCTATAGAGAATTGATATTGATCTGAATAAAGTTAAGATGGGGGTTGACGGGCTTAAGGGTCCTCACCGTTGGTTGCGGCGGTGCAGTTCTATAGCAACAGGCAAGGTGTAACGGCAAAGCAGAATGTTACAGTTTGTTCTAAATACCTTTGTTCTAAATACCAAGGTGTCTGGGGGTGGGGTCTCATGATTTTCTTAGAAGCCAGTGTTTTTGTCACTATCCTCGTCGGGTTTCTAGCAACGATCGTCAAGAAAAACCTGCTAATGAAGATTGTGACGATGGATGTCATGAGCACCGGCGTAGTGGCTTTGTTTGTGGTCATTGCCACCCACAGTGGTCTGGTCACGCCCATTGCCCGTGGCGGAGCCTTTGATGCTGCCTATGCCGACCCCGTACCCCAAGCCGTGATTTTAACCGCAATCGTGATTGGCCTTTCGATTCAAACCCTGATGCTGGTGGCGGCAATGAAGCTAGCGCGGGATAACCCGACTTTAGAAACCCCAGAAATTGATCAAAAGTATCTGTAGGAAGTGGCAATGACGGCGCTGGCGATCGCTTGGATTTTGTTGCCTTTTGTGGCCGGCTTAACCCTTTATCTGCTGCCCCCCTTAGCGCGGGGTCTGACCCTAGCGATCGCCCTTGTTTCCCTCTGTGTCGGCTTAGGCATCACCATTAACCAAGTCAACACTGCGTTTGTCCTACTCGATAGCTTTGGCATTTCCCTGAGCATTGACCCCCTCAGTGGCTACTTTATTGTCACCAATGCCCTCGTCATTTTGGCAGCACTGTTACATACGTGGCAGGAGGGTTATAAAGCGTTCTTCTATGTGCTGCTGTGTCTGCTCCACGGCTGTGCCAACACCGTCTTTATTTCAGCGGATTTCCTCAGTCTCTACGTCAATATTGAGGTGCTGGGGATTGTTGTCTTTTTGTTAATTGCCTATCCCCGTAGCGATCGCCCCCTCTGGATTGGCCTACGCTACCTGATGGTGAGCAACGTGGCCATGCTCTTTTATCTAATGGGGGTGGCGCTCGTCTATCAGACAAACCATACCTTTGCCTTTAGTGCCCTGATGCAGGCACCGCCAGAGGCTGTGGCGCTGATTTTGATGGCATTGTTGGCCAAGGGCGCCATTTTCATTAGTGGGCTTTGGTTGCCCCAAACTAACGTCGTTGCTGCTCCCATTGTTGCTGCTCTCCTAGCCGGCATTGTCGAAAATGCTGGGGTGTTTAGCCTTGCTCGCGTCAGTCTGCTCTATAGCACCATTGCCGATATTGTGCGTCTGTTTGCCCTCGCCTCAATCTTTTTTGGCTTAATATTTGCCTTGGTGGCCGATGATGTACGACGGATGCTCAGCTTTAGTACCCTTGGCCAATTGGGATGGGTGATCATTGCCCCACCGGCAGCGGGTTTGTATGCCCTGATGCACGGCTTAGCCAAGGCCAGCCTTTTTTTGAGTGTGGGGGAACTGCGCCACTATCGTCTTAGTGAATTGCGCCAAGAGGGTCTGCCGCGCCCAGCGGCGATCGCCCTGATTATTGCCGGTTATGGCATTGTCGGTGTGCCCCTCCTTGCTGGATTTCCCGCTAAGGCTTTGACCCTAAGTTACCTTGACCCGTGGCAGCAGGGACTGCTCTATGGTGCTGGCTTTTTAACCGCCACAATTTACAGCAAATTCCTCTTTTTGCCTCGCTATCCTAGCAAGACCCCTATGGGCTATAGTGCCGCCACAATGGTGCTCTTGGGTGGGCTATTTCTGGCCAATGCCGGCTACATGGAAGCCTACAGTAGTGGCATGAGTTTGTTACGCGCCTTTTTGCCGCCCTTGGTGGGGTGTGGCCTAGTGGCTTTGGGGGTCTCCCGCTGGGAATCGCCATGGCGAGGGGCTTGGGAACGTCTAGAACATCTTCTAGGGGTGATGCTGTTACTCTTACTTGGCTTGGTGGGGTTAGCGCTATGAATTATTTGAACTTTGCCCTGCGCCTAACGATTTGGCTGCTGCTGACGGCGGACTTTGGCTTGGTCAATCTGGCGATTGGGATTTTGGTTTCGCTCCTGCTGCCCCAAGGGCGAGGGGGGATGGCAACACTGCGGCAGTGGCTGAGTACCCTAGGAAAAGTGGCGATGGCTGTTCCCCGTGCCTATATTGAAGCCATTGAAATGATGGTGCGTCCCCATCGCCATGAAGCGATCGTCCGTGAACCCGTTGATCCTACCCGTGCCCCCGGTCTGATTTTTCTAGATATTTTTACGATTACCTTCACCCCCAAGACGATCGTGCTGCACTACGACGAGGAGGGCTGGTTTGAAGTGCATCAACTAGTGGAGCGCAGACCCGAAAAATGACGGCCTTTTTAGTCATCATGCTGCTGATTCTGGGCATTCCCCTCTATGCTGCTTGGAAGGGGGAGCACATCTGGTCGAAGATGTTGGCCTTTGCCAGTATTGCCACAAAGGCAGCCATTATGATCTTGCTGGTGTCGGTGCAGCGGGATGATTGGATGATTGGCATTGTGGGGGTGATCATCCTTAGTGTGGGCAATGGTGCCCTGATGCTCTTGGCGCAGATTCTGCGGCGACTACGGGATGTCGCCAATCTTTAGGGAGGGGGTCAGTGATTTTACAGTGGATTAGTTATGCCTGTATTAGTTTTGGTCTCTTTCTTTGGCTGTGGGGAACATGGCCGCTGGTGGGTCGGCGATCGCCCCTCTATAAACTGCATTTTTTGTCAGTCTCCGATACCTTAGGTTCGATGGCAATCATGATCGGCGTCTTGCTGCGCATTCCCCGCGAATGGCCACTTCTGGTCTTGGCGTTGATCTCCCTCGCCCTCTGGAACACCATTCTGGGCTATGTTTTGGCCTACTGCTCCCAAGGGGAGGACACTGATGGATAGCTGGTTCATTGCTGTCACTGCACTCTTGCCTCTAACAGCTCTGATGCTGGTGTTTCAGGAGAATCCCTACCACGCCCTTGTCATTCGCGGCATTATTGGTGCGGTGGCGGCTCTCCTCTATGCCATTCTCGGCGCTGCTGATGTGGCACTGACCGAAGCCCTTGTGGGAACAATGCTCTCAATTATGCTCTACGCCGTTGCAGTACGCTCTTCCTTGGTGCTGCGATTGGGCATCTTAGCTTCGGCACTCTCCACCGATAGCTTGGATCATTTACTGGCAGCCATTCGTGAAGCCGTTGCTCCCTATCATTTGCGTGTTGAATTAATTATTTATCCCACCTTTGAGCAACTTAAAATAGCGCTCCGCGATCGCGAGATTCATGCCCTATGTGCTGAAGAAACCACTCAATTATTAACGATGACCCGTGTAGCACGCCTTTACACCATCCTCAAGCCCCACCTCACCAGTCTCACAGAACTCGTGTATTACCCCTTGCCCAGTGAAGAGGAGTCAGCGACATGATTTGGCTCTATGGCATTGCGGCAGTGCTGCTGCTGGTGAAAATGCTGATGATCCCCACCCTACCTGCGGTACCAACGCTTCCCATTGTCGAAACCCTTGTTAACCAGAGTGGCATTCCCAATGCCGTTACGGCTGTGATTTTGCGCAATCGCCTGTACGACACCATTTTTGAAGTGGTGGTATTCACTCTTGCCATCATGGGGGCACAGTATCTACTCAGCAATGAAAAACCCCTTGGCCACGTTAGCCGCTTTAATGATCAGCCCTCGATTGTTTTGGCAAGATTTGGCGCCACCATTTGCTCCCTTGTGTGTATTGAGTTGGCCTTGCGGGGGCACCTGAGTGCGGGGGGTGGATTTGCGGCTGGCGTTGCTGGCGGGACGGCGATCGGGCTTGTGGCCATTACCTCAGCTCCAGAATGGCTAGAGAGCATCTATCGTCGCTTCCATGCCGCCACATGGGAAAAAATCTCCGTGATTGTTTTCATTCTCTGCGGTGCCAGCCTGTTGATGGGGGTGGCCTTGCCGGCGGGTCAGTTTGGCACCCTCCTCAGTGGTGGCTGGATTCCTTGGCTGAATATCCTCATTGCCCTAAAAGTGGCCTTGGGGTCGTGGGCGGCAGTGCTGACATTTATTCGCTATCGCGGCCTGCTTTAATCCATGCTCCCGTGATATATTCCCTAGCCCATGCGCCGCGACTCCCTCTTTTACCAACTGTTTGCTCAACTGCCTCAGACGCTCTTTGAGCTGCTCGGAATTGACTATCCTAGAGGCTACCGCTTTGACTTCGTTGAACTCAAGCCAACCGCCTTCCGCATTGACGGTTTCTTTGTCCCCCCTGATCCCTCAGGAGTGGTCTATTTTTGTGAAGTCCAGTTTCAAAGAGATAATACCTTCTACGAACGCTTCTTTGCTGAAATCTTTCTCTATTTGCGTCTGTATCGCCAGACCTTCTCTGATGGGCAAGCCGTGGTCATTTATCCCAATCGATTACTTGCGCAGCGGAGTCAGCCAGAAACAGACCTGAAGCAGCAAGCCATAATAGAGTTAATCATAACAACTGTCCTGTACAAGTTCACCACACTAAGTCGCGAGGAGGTGCTGATGAGGTGATTCACAATTATTGTACTGGATAATATCTCATTCTTGATTAAAATGGCTATACTGGTGTTTGACGAGAGTGACAAAGTTGCGCAGTAGTTGCAGGCCGATCTTGCCCGACTTTTCGGGGTGAAATTGACAGGCAAAGATATTGTTGCGGGCGATCGCGGCTGTGACAGTTTGCTGACCATGACGGACGGTGGCGGCCACAAGCTCTGGATCATCAGGGGCGACAAAGTAGGAGTGGACAAAATACACCCAAGGGGTTGGCGGTAAATTCTGCCAGAGGGGACAGGCGGGTTGCGTTAGGGTGAGTTGGTTCCAGCCGATGTGGGGGATTGTGAGGCCGGGTTCAGACTGAAAGCGTTTGACTTTCCCCGCAAAAATACCAAGGCCGGGTTCTCTGCCTTCTTCGCTGCACTCAAACAAGACTTGCAGACCCAGACAAATCCCCAAAAAGGGCATCCCCTGCTGAATCACCCGCTGAATGACAGGCACCAGTTCCCGCTCGTGGAGATGGGTCATGGCGGGGTCAAAGGCACCGACACCGGGGAGAACCACGGCATCCGCAGCACAAATGTCACTGGCGCGATCGCTCACTAAGGGCGTTGCCCCCACGACATCAAGGGCTTTACTCACGGAATGCAGATTGCCCATATCGTAGTCAATGATGGCGATCGCTGGTCCGCTCACAGGAGACTTCCCCAAAAGTAACCCTACTTATTCTACAGGGGTGTTCATCACCGCCTGCCTTGCATCCCGCACAATACGAATTCCTCCCCAGAGCACAAGGCTGGCGATGCCAAAACCCACAATCAAATCAGGATAAGGGGATCGAAAGAGGGCGACCAGCCCGCCGGCGATAATTACGCTGACATTGGCAATCACGTCATTTTGGGTAAAAATCCAACTGGCGCGCATGTGCACCTCCCCTTGCCGATGTTTGGCAATCAAGTAAAGGCAGTAGCCATTGGCCACCAGTCCAAGGAGAGCGATCGCCATCATCCAATCGGCCTCTGGGGCACTACCGCTGACAAAGCGACGGATCACATCCAGCAAAATTAGGGCGGCTAGGGTTATTTGAAACAGGCCACTTAGACTTGCTGCACGGGTTTTCTGCTTGAGCGATCGCCCCACGGCATAGAGGGAGAGGCCATAGACGAGAGCATCGGCCAGCATATCAAGAGAATCAGCAATCAAGGCAGTGGACTGGGCAAGGACGCCAGTAATCACCTCCACAAAAAACATGAGCACGTTGATCAGCAGCACAATTCGCAGGGTTTTGCGCTCCGCCGCATTTCTTGCTTCGATGTGGCAACCACAATCGGACATGGGCTATTCCCAAACGTATCTAAATATCATGACTGAAGTAGCTATAGGGTTGCTAGACCTCGAATAGCACAATTGTTTAGCTAGTCAATGAAGATGTGACTTGCCGTACAACGGTCAGAGTTATTCTTTTAAATTAAACTGTCACAATTTTTGACGCAAAGTGGCTTTAACTAGCAGCTACAGCTACTTAGGGTACTAACCGGTATTCGATAATACAACAATAACATTGGCACTTTGATTGACAAGTAGGTCTGATTGTCACTTGATACGTTAATTTTTGTTGCAAGATTCAATATTTCTGCCTCAAATCAGATCATTTGACCATAGAATTTTTCTAGAACATCTTTTTTCAAGTGTTAAGACTGTATGACTCAGTAACACCAAGCTCTATACTGGTCAACTTTTGGGGCTATGCAGAGGTAGACTATAATGCAGAAGTGTTGAAAGGTAGTTTGAGAGGCTAGAAAAAAGGGAAGAAATGTCATATTCTTCCCCTAAAAGAAGAAAAAACAATCAACTTACTATACTATAGTATGGCATCTTTTACAACTCTTGTCAAGTCCATTCTCAATCGGCTCAGCCCCTGTGACTACCCCGTGCTGAACTCTCAATTGTTCTTCAAAATCTGGTTGACCTACGTTCTCGACCAAGGGTTAACCAGTATGAGAGCCTTATTTTATCGCTTGAATCATGCAGGGATTACAGTGGATATGTCCACGTTTTCCAAAGCCAACAAAACTCGGACAACCAGCTTATTTGAGGGGATTTACACTCAACTGATGTCTCAAGCTCAAAAGAGACATCGTACTTCAAGCATGACGCTGTTTCCTATCGATTCAACCATCATTACCCTGACCGGTAAACTCTTTTGGTTCTATAAATATCATCAAGTGAAGTTACTTACGGGATTTGATTTAACAGAGAACATCACGGGTAAAGCGGTAATTTCTTTTGGGGAGAGACATGACCTGAGCTTTCAAGAGGAGATTCTAGAAATGATCCCTGAGAATGCTGTTGTAATCATGGATAGAGGGTTTGCGAGCTGGCAATTTTTAGAGCGACTGAGTGAGAGGAAGTGCCCATTTGTTGTACGTATCAAGAATAACATGAGAATGAAGCTCAATCATGAGAGATATCGCGTGGTTCAATTTTTTGACGAGAATCAAAGGGAGTTTCGTATAGCGACAAAAGTCTCCTTACAAGCCCTCCACTGAGTCGGCATAACTATAGAGTTCAATCCCTAGCGCCTCAGCCACCGGTCGTGCGCGTGGATCAACCATTGGCGAAATCACAATTTTGCGGTCAATTTGGCGCTGGTGATGCCGCGCATAGAAATTCACCTTACGGTCAAAGATATACATCCCTGCCTTATCAATAGAAGATTTGATTTCACAGGCAATGGTTAAGCCATTTTTGATAATCAAGTCTAGCTCCACCTGATCAGGGCGACCAAAGACTTCACCCTCATGGTCGTAGAGGGTTAAGTTCAAAACCTCAACCCCAAAGGATTCCGTCAAAATGCCCGCGAGGGCGTTGCGAAAGCTGGTTTCTGAAGCAATTCCCCAGCGAGCACCAAGGGCTCCAATTGTACTGTCAAAGCGCTTGTCAAGACGCCGAATCTCTGCAAGTTGCTCATGCCACCTGCGATCCTGTTCTTCCCAACGCTTGGCCTGTTCTTGCCAGCGGCGGTCCTGTTCTTCCCAACGCTTGGCCTGTTCTTGCCAGCGGCGGTCCTGTTCTTCCCAACGCTTGGCCTGTTCTTGCCAGCGGCGGTCCTGTTCTTCCCAGCGCTTGGCCTGCTCTTGCCACCTGCGATCCTGTTCTTCCCAGCGCTTGGCCTGCTCTTGCCACCTGCGATCCTGTTCTTCCCAACGCCGGACCTGTTCTTGCCACTTGCGGTCTTGTTCCTGCCAACGGCGTGACTGTTCCTCGCGATCGCGCTGTAGTTCGCTGAGGATACGGTCAAACTTGATATCTGCCTCACGGCGAGGCAGAGAAACGTCCAAGACCATGCGCAGGATCAAATCTCTCAAGCTGGGATCTTGAGCCACAAGCTGCGGTAGCTCACGCTGAATGAGCGCAATAATTTCCTCTCGCTCCATTAAAATTAGCTACTCTGAAACCTGTAACCCTATTCTAAAGATTTTCGAGTTCGAGGTCATTGCCCTGCTGCCCTTAAAGGAGTCTGAGGAACTGGATCTAGCTGAAAAATGGTAGGGGTAAACTGTTTATTTACACATCTTAAAGGAGGAGCGTGACCGGTAAATTTAGGTCAGTTTTAATGATAGTAGCCAGCGAAGGAAAACCCGCATGGAATCTTCAAAAGAACATCAAACTATACCATTCTTCAGTCTACTCTCCATTTGCAACTGGAACTCAGTCGTCGCTGCTCGATAGTGCATTGGAGCTTTGATTGGCAGCCAGAGCTACTGGTCACTTAGGATGTTAATTTTTCTTGCAAGATTCAACACTTCTGATCCTGATCGTATGCTAAACTTCTCATATCATCAAAATTCAGTGACGGCGAGGATGAGCAATTATTCTGACTGGAATGCGTCTATCATCAGCTACTTCACCCAGAATGTGCCATATGGTACAAAAATCTACCTGAGCCTTGATGATGATACCTTAGGGAAAATTGGCAACAGTTTCAATCGCGACTGCAATCATGAATCATGGGTCACAAATTTCTGCCAAGCTGTGAGGGACGTCGTAGTAAAGGGTGAAGGAATAGACTTAGAGACTGTATCAGGCTTAGACGATTGGGGCTATCCGAAAGGGGTTGCTTTTTTAGGAATTATGGTCTTGGCGGCAAACCAAATGGCAGAAGATGAAGACAGTAAGTTAGACGAGACTAATTACTTCTCTAGGTTTCGGCAGATATTAAATTTACCTAAAGATGGGCAACCCAGCAGGCCAAAGGGATTACACATAAAACAAAATGAAGATGCTCCCGAGAAAGTGTTATGGGAAACATGGAATAGGTGGTTGCTTGAGCAGGGCTTCATTCCAACTGCTAAAGAAGGTTCTGGCAAGCAAAGAAAATACATCAACTATCCAATATCTCAATCATTACTTCGCAATACAGACAAGGATCGATTAATAAGACTCTTTACTAAAAAGCAATGGCAAACAAGATGGGATGAGCAAACATTATTTGCGAAAGTGGCTAGTGAATACTCAACATTTACTCAACATCTCAAAAAGTTAATAGATGATCGTAGTCGCTATGAATCAGTAGCTCAGGCAATTCATGAAACTTATGAAGATTGGCTGGCGAAAGGATCACCAAGCACCTTAACTGGTGGAACAAAGCATAGAGAATGGAGTCACCAGTTGTACACGGGGATATATCGCACTGAAGATTTTCTGGGAAATATTGAGTACTACCTGTATCCAAAGCAACAAAAAGGGCGATCGCTTGGTTCATTAACAGTAGAAGTCAATGGAGAACGATGGGATTTACGAGAAGATAGAGCGGGCTGGTATTTACCGATCGGACAACCTTTGTCGAGACAAGAAATATCCCAAGGCAAAACATATCAGATAAATCCCAATACCCAAGTTGAGAAGCTAATTTTACCCAAGCGAGACTTTTGGATATTAGTACCCGATCCAGATAACCCTGAATCAGGGGTATATGCAAGCTGGAGTAGTCCAAAATTGGGAGAGCAGTTTATTATCCTTTTTAGGGAATCATTATTTACAGATTTACAAAGATTGAGAGATGAAAACCTAATTCAATGGGAAGGCGATCGTGATACAAAATATCTAGTTTTTGGTGATAACTCAGATTGGTATGAGGTTTATCAGTGTCAAGTCCTTTCTAAAGCATGGGATGCAGTATTTATTCAATCAGCAGAATTGAAAAATGAACTACAACCGAAAACATCGCTATCTATTAGTTTTTCAGGAGGGTTAAGAGTACCCAAGAAGAATAATACATGGATCAGTGATCATCTCCCACAGGTAACAGTATTTGCATTTCATCCAACCGTTGCGGTAGAGATTACCAACATTACTACCAACGAAACGGTTTACTCTGATCAGTCTTTTTCAACTAATCAACGGCATTCAATTCCCAATTTGACTCAAGGTAGTTTTATAGTTAGTGCCACCTGTTCAGGGCAATCTGCTCAGGGACTAATAAAAGTTGTAACATGGGATGAAATTGATTTTACAAGTTTTAGTGCTTAATCAGCAAGGAGTTAGTCATGACCCAATCCAGACAAGAGAGAATAAGTAGACAAAGATTAGTGAGATGGTATATGGGATTTAAGCAAAGGACAAATAAATTAAAACCCGAACAGCTAATCGAAGTTATATCTAGGTCAGTTCAGTCTAGAAATCTTGTACAGTACATACCATTATTAAGAATCGAAAAAAAACCAAAAGGGGAATATTACTTTTTTGTTGCCATTGAGAGCATAAAAATGGGGGATATTCCATCTGAAGTAGATAGTTTTATTAAAGACTTAAAGGAAATTTTTTTTAATTTTCCTGTTGACAAGAAACGCAACCAATTTACTATTGACGATATTAAACCAATGGTTGGGGCAGCACATGATGTCCAAGATTACACAAATCCTATTCCATACCGATCGCAACAAAAAATTATTCGTGAGAGTCCTTTAGACTTGGTTGATAGTACAAACACTCAAAACCTCAGCGATGAGCAAATTAGACAATTCTCAACTAAGCATGAACATCTGCTTTATTGGCTATCTGCTTCAGGAAGCGGCACATGGGAATCCTTTAAGAAAACCTGTGAAATTCTTGATCTCCCTGAGCCAAAGCGCATTTTAAGGCGGCTAAAACTACTGAATCATTTAATTACCTCTGATAATGGCTCTAAATGGCAAGTTAATCCGCCCTCTTTAGTACATGTGGGTACTGATTCTGAACCTAGCGATCAGACTTTTTTACTTCATGGTCAGCGTAGCCATCGCTTTTTACAGAGGCTTAGAGAATTTGGATCACTAGAGGAAAGACATCAGCCAAGAGGGGAAGCACCTCGCAGAATTGAGGTAATTTTACCTAGTCAAATTACCATTGAAATTCTAGCTCAAAAAACTGGGTATTCTATTAATTTAGCTGAATCCCCAAGTATTCTCAGTCTTAATGATTGGCAGAATAGTTTGAATAGAATTGATGGTGTTCTCCCTTTTAATTTTGATCTAAAGAGATTTGATGGAGCAAACTTTATTAATTGTATTTTCCAAAATGAAACGGGATTTTATCAGTTTTGGACAAAAGACTCTAGACAGCTTAGATATAGTTTTTTCTACAATCAAAATACACAATCATGGTTACAAGGTGATTATTATGGATTAAGATTTTTGGCAATTTTATCGCTTGGGCAGAATGTTGAGTTTTACTACGATCGCCAAGAAAAAACTTTGGCAATTCCTATATCTCAAAGGTTGCCAGAGATTTATGAATCTCATTTAGTTATGGCATCTGGCATGTTACCTACCTACCGAGATGGCTTCTTGATTTATAATAGAATTAGTTCACGGCTGGCTAGAGAAATTTCAAAAGCTCTCAAGATTACACTAACTGAGCAGTAGTTATGCATGACTTACTTGGCACATATCAAAGACTTGATCGCATTTATCAACTTTACATCAAGAGTGCATTTCCCTTGCGGTATCCTGCCCTAGGCAAAGAACGCGATCGCCGCTTGCAATTTCTTCGTGATCCCCATAATCCTGTCCTGACTATTCCACCATTAGTTGAGCCAGTACCAATTTATCCCTCATCAGGCATGAGCTTGTCTGATGCCGCAAGAAATTTACCAAGAGAATATCAAGAGTTAGACCAACTTGGACAAACTCTCTTTGATGATGGAATTCAGCTTTATCAGCATCAATGGCAAAGTTTACAAGAGGCGATTGTTAATCAAAGAGATATTGTGGTTACAACGGGGACAGGATCGGGTAAAACAGAGTGCTTTCTCTTGCCACTTTTAGCTGAGTTAGCCAAAGAATCTCAAAGCTGGACAGCACCTAATGCTAAACCTGCAAATCAACGTTGGTGGGATGAAACTGATAATCCTCGTGGTGATTGGGTTGCTCAAAGGAGCCATGAAACTCGTCCTGCGGCTGTACGCGCCTTGATTCTCTATCCCTTGAATGCTTTGGTAGAAGACCAATTACGCCGATTACGCAAAGTTTTAGATAGTCCTACTGTGCATGAATGGCTCGATCGTACTAGAGCAGGAAACCGCATTACCTTTGGACGCTACACAGGGCTTACCCCTGTACCTGGAACAAAAACTAGGCTAAACCGTAGAAATGAGCAGGTAACCAATTCAGTCAAGTTGAATGAATTAAGAACTATCATGCGAACTATGGAACAGGAATATCAAAATCTTCAAAATGGTATTGCAAGTGATCCATCAGTGCTTAATGACATGCCCGACTTACCCTTCTACTTTCCAAGATTAGATGGCGGTGAAATGCGATCGCGCTGGGATATGCAAGACCATCCCCCTGATATTTTGATCACCAACTATTCAATGCTGAATATCATGATGATGCGAAGTATCGAAAACAATATATTTGATGCTACAAAGAGATGGTTAGAAAGTAATTCAGAAAATAAATTCTACTTAATTATTGATGAGCTGCATGCCTATCGGGGTACACCGGGTACAGAAGTTGCCTACATCCTTCGCCTGTTATACTATCGCCTCGGTTTAACTGCTGATTCACCCCAACTGAGAATCTTAACGACCACAGCTAGTTTAGAAGCAGGACAAGAGGGAAACGACTTTCTGCGGCAGTTTTTTGGTCGGGGGGACTTTAGTTTGATTACTGGGGAGCAAACTCCACCTAGAGAAGGAGCACGGTTAAATATCAATCAATATAGCGATGTTTTTGCTCAGTTTGCTCGCTCAGTTCAGCCCGATCCATTTCGTCCCATGCAACCACCTGATATTGAATCATCACTGCCATACATAACTACTTTGGCAGAAAATTTAGGAACTTTCAGTAGTGACTCTGACCCACGCAGACAACTGGGTGAAGCTCTAGAAAATATAGAAGCGGCAGATGCTATCAGAGATGCTTGTAGAGCCGTCAATGGTAGTGTTCGTGCTACTGATGTAAGAGATTTAGATGATCAGCTTTTTCCCAATGCTAGAGAACTAGGACAGCTTACTTCTGATGCTATGCGAGGATTTTTAATGGCATTGGGAATGAGTACCTTGGCTAACGGCCGATCGCCCCAACCAGTGAGAGGTCATTTATTTTTTCATAACTTGCAAAATCTTTGGGCTTGTACTAATCCCAATTGTACCGATCCAGCCGTTGATCAAGAGTTACGAAATAGTCAGCCAAAACCAAGTAGACCAACTATAGGAGCAATTCATGCCAACCATAGTTTATCTTGCTCCTGCGGTTCTCGTGTCTTAGATTTAATTGTTTGTGAAGTCTGTGGCGAAGTCCTAGTGGGCGGATACAAAGCTACAAGAAAGGTAGGAAATACTACTGTGGAAATTCTCACTCCTGATCAACCTGACTTGGAAGGAATTCCAGATGCGGTTATATTAAGTCAAAAGTATGGCAACTATCGCATTTTTTGGCCCCTACCTAATGATCGCAATCCTTGGGAAACTCAACCTCAAGATGAGCAATGGACTCACAATGGAATTATGCGTAAATGGACTAAAGCAAAACTAGATCATGTAACTGGAATGCTTGATCAGTCGAATACACCGCCAAGGAAAAATCAGGTACCAGGTTGGCTTTATCAAGTGATGGGTAGTGGCTCAGATGAAGCTTCCGCTTTTCCGAGTAAGTGTCCCCGATGTGATGCAGACTACAGCAGAAGAAAAATATTTCCAACTCCACTGCATACCCATCGCACAGGTTTTCAGAAGGCTTGTCAGGTGATTGCAGGCGGCTTGTTGAGAGAAATGCCTGCACCTGCCCCTCAAAGTATTCGTTCTCCTCGTAAATTGGTGATTTTTTCTGATAGTCGTCAAGATGCGGCAAAACTGGCGGCGGGGATGGAGCGAGATCACTATCGAGATATGGTGCGATTACTACTAATTCAATCCTTTAAGGATTATTGGGGAGATTTATTATCATTTGTGAAACAAACCTGCACGAACCAAGATATTCTTGACAGAATAGAAGATTTGAATCCTAGGCTGAGAAATGATCTGAATCTACCTAATTCGTCAGATGACATGGAGCGGTACAAACGCTTTGCTAATGCCTATCCTACTCTCACAACAGAGGCACTTTTTTGGAGTATGAATCATCCTTCTGCCAACGAATCAGCAAGAAGTGAATGGCTAAGAATGCTCCGAGATTATCCAAATCGTGTCCCCCTCTTGGATTTAAGGCGCAGACTACGAGATTCTTTACTGCAGTATGGAATTTGTCCAGGTGGAACTGACTTCAGCGCCCTAAACTACTCAGTAGGTCAAAACAGTGGAAGAGAGTGGCATTATTGGTTTGAGTGCTACAACTGGGACACCGCAGTTGTTCCAATATCTCCTATTACTCCTGAACAAACTAATCATCTTGATCGTTTAGAAGGGAAGTTAGCTGATGAGATGATGTACGCTATATTCATTCATGTAGCTAGGGTACTTGAGAATATTGGACAAGAGTGGGTTAGCTATTCACCTGTCGGGAATGCCTCTGATGTTTTGGTTCAAGTCGTGGATGCTGTCATTCGCCAATTAGGTATCCGCCGACTTCATAGATACTCCAGTTATTTCCATCCAGGGACTAATCAAAACTTACCCGGCTATTCTGAAAGATATTGCAACCGTATCGCTAATGTTTCTTCCGCTGATGTTCTAAAACAGCTTGCTGGCTCTAATGCAGGCATAGCTAGTAGCCAGAGTCTTGCTCTCAATCCAGACAGACTTTATCTTGTACCTCCTCCTCCTACACAATTGAATAGTGATGGCACTCGCCCCGGTTATCGCTGTCCCCAATGCAATGCTTTTTATCTTCATCCTGCGGGTGGAATTTGTCCTGAATGCAATACTTCCAAAAATAAAAATGCGCCAATAGTAAGGCTTGAACCTAGCCAAAGCAGATCGGATTTTGATTACTACACTTATCTTTCGGAGCAGTCGGGGAATCCTTTTCGGATGAATGCGGCAGAACTCACAGGACAAACGGATAAGGATGAGCGACCAAAACGCCAGCGCTGGTTTCAAGATGTATTCATCAGTCAAGAAATTCCCAAGGTTCAAGGCATTGATCTTTTAAGCGTAACGACCACAATGGAGGCTGGTGTTGATATTGGAGCGTTATTGGCGGTGATGATGTCTAATATGCCCCCCCGCAGATTCAACTATCAGCAACGGGTAGGACGGGCAGGACGGCGTAGTGCAGGAGTTTCTCTAGCGGTTACTTTCTGTAGGGGTAGAAGTCATGACGATTTTTATTTCCAGCGTCCAGAGAGCATTACGGGTGATCCACCTCCCCCACCCTATGTGGATATGCGTAGTGAGGAGATTTTTAGGCGAGTGTTGATCAAGGAAGTTTTACGACAGTCATTTAAAGAAAAAGAGATTAGTAGCTCTTTGGAGCTAACTGATAGCGTGCATGGTGAGTTTGGCAAAGTTGAAGACTGGCATAAATACAAACCTCAAATTATTGCTTGGTTGCAGGATAATTCTAATGAGTCAAAAATTCTATCTATTTTAAAGGCATTAAAAATCCAAGTTGATTTAAGCACAGAAGACTCTCAATTTCTGACTTATCTTCGTAATGACCTTATTCCTGAAATTGATCGTATTGTGGCAGATGCTACCTACACTCAAAATAATTTGAGCGAGCGATTAGCAAATGCGGGATACTTGCCTATGTTTGGCTTTCCCACTAGGGTAAGGCTTCTCTACACCAAATGGTCAAATAAAGAAGCCATCGATCGTGATTTGGATATAGCGATCGGTCAGTTTGCGCCTGGTTCTCAGACTGTAAGAGATAAGGCAGTGCATACCGCCTGTGGAGTTGTGGAGTTAGTACCTCAAAATAATGGTAGCTATATTGATGTTAAGCCCGGTTTTTCGCCCCCTTTATCTGAGCCTAACCAAGCACTGGGGTTATGCAGTAATTGTCAAGCTGTAGTTTATCCCTATCAACCTGATCAACCTATTACTGGCAGTAACATAAATCAACTATCTGAATGCCCTGTGTGCCATCAACAAAGTTTGCGATCATTGGATGCTAGAGAACCAAAAGGTTTTTTTACGAATTTGAAACCAGAGGATTATGATGGGCAGTTTGAGTGGCAACCTCGTTCTACACGTCCCACTGTTAGTATCAATTCTCCTGCTGGTAATCCAATCTTAGTTTTGAACGCTAATGTTTCTTCTGTAAGCGATCGCATTATTTCAATCAATGATAATGGCGGGAGGGGAGGATTCGATTTTCAAAATGCCTCAGTATTCGGTAACCCCAAATCAGGAGCTTATGTAGTTGCCGATGCCATTGAAGGGAGCGATCGTGTTACTGGTTCAGGGCAGAAATATAAAATTGCACTTCTTTCACGGCGCAGAACTGACATTCTCTTGGTAAACATTGCCCGGTGGAGTGAGGGGGTATTTGCTGATCCAATGACGGTAGAAGGGAGAGCGGCATGGTATTCCTTCGCTTTTTGGCTCAGGATTGCCGCCTCTGCTTATTTAGATGTCGATCCGCTGGAATTGCAAGCAGGATTTCGTACATTAGCTCAAGATGGCAAAGTTGTAGGCCAAGCGTTTCTCTGTGACAGTTTGGAGAATGGTGCAGGCTACTGCAATTTTTTAGCCAATCCTCATCAATTTGAGAAAGTCATGGCTCAATCAGACCCTAATAATTCTCTGTCAATAGCCTACCGTTGGCTGAATTCTCAAGGTCACGGCAGAAACTGTGATACTTCTTGTAATGACTGTTTGCGGGATTATCGAAATCTTGCCTATCATGGTCTCCTAGACTGGCGATTGGCTTTGGATATGGCTCGATTGGTCAGAGACTCATCCGTTACTATAGACTTAGCCTCTAATTGGGGGAATTTCCCTAATCCTTGGCAAAGTTTAGTAACTGGTGCAATTTCTACAACTTTTCAACACCTTGGTTATGGCAGTCCTACTCAGTTTGCTAATCTAACTGGTTTTGTGAAAAATCAGAGAAACAACAGTGTGATTCGAATTATCCGCCATCCCTTGTGGAACGATCGGCATCCTGAATGGATAGAAGCTGTGGCAGATGCTAGAACACGATACCCTAACTATCAGATTGAACATGCTAATCCTTTGATTGCCCTCCGACGACCCGGAGATTATGTTTAGATGAGCACTGGTAAATTCATTTGATTTGATGAGAGATCAGGCAATAAAATCGGCTTTACAATATAACTTAAATCATTCCCAGCCAAATTTCCCGACGCTAAGTTCTCTGACTCGGAATATTGACTTAGACTATTTCAGTTGTTGCCACTCTATCTCTGATAGGTCTAAGGTAAGCATTGGCTCTTCTTCTGCAATGATGAGAGATGGGTTCTCCCCCTCGGTATGACGAATCATGACAATTGCAACTCGCCTAGAATACGACTCCCTCGGCGCCATTGAGGTACCAGCGGACTGCTACTGGGGTGCCCAGACGGCGCGCTCCCTAAAGTATTTTCCCATCAGTCACGAGCGCATGCCCCTCGAGGTTATTCATGCCATGGCACGGCTAAAGAAGGCAGCCGCGATCGCCAACCGCGATTTAGGGGTTTTAGCTACCGATAAAGCAGCATGGATTATGCAAGCAGCCGATGAGGTCATTGAAGGGCGCTGGGATGATCAGTTTCCCCTTTCCATCTGGCAGACCGGCAGCGGTACCCAAACCAATATGAATGTGAATGAGGTGATTGCCAACCGTGCCATTGAACTGGCGGGGGGCGTTAAGGGGAGCAAAACGCCAATTCATCCCAATGACCATGTGAACTGTAGCCAGTCTTCTAATGACACCTTTCCGGCGGCGATGCATATTGCCACGGTCATTGCCCTCCACCAGCGCCTGTTGCCGATGCTGTGGCACTTACTGGCGGTATTGCAGGAAAAAGTGACGGCCTTTGCCGACATTATTAAAATTGGGCGCACCCACTTGATGGATGCCGTGCCTCTCACCCTAGGCCAAGAATTCTCGGGCTATGCCAGTCAAATTGCTGCCTGTCAAGGCCATATTGAATACGCACTCCAGCATCTGTATCCCCTTGCCATTGGCGGTACGGCCGTGGGGACGGGTTTGAATACCCCCGCCGGTTTTGGCGATCGCGTGGCAGCGGAACTGGCAGAGATGACGGGGTATCCCTTCTGCAAAGCCGAGAACCCCTTTGCCGCTTTGGCCGCCCATGATCCCTTGGTGATGCTCAGTGGTGCCCTGAAAACATTGGCCGCAGCGATGATGAAAATGGCCAATGATATTCGTTGGTTGGCTTCAGGCCCCCGTTGTGGTCTAGGAGAACTGATCTTACCTGCTAATGAGCCAGGGTCGTCGATTATGCCCGGCAAGGTGAATCCCACCCAATGTGAAGCCCTAACAATGGTCTGTGTGCAGGTGATGGGCAACGACGCCGCAGTGGGCATCGCCGGCAGTCAAGGGAATTTTGAACTCAATGTTTATAAGCCCCTGATCATTCACAATGTGCTGCGCTCCATTGAACTGCTGAGTGATGCCGGGGAAGCCTTTACCCAGTTTTGTCTAGCGGGCATTGAACCCAATCGGGAGCAAATTCAGCGCCATTTGCAGCGATCGCTCATGTTGGTAACGGCCTTGAACCCCCACATTGGCTACGACAAGGCAGCAGCCGTCGCAAAAAAGGCCTACAGCGAAGGTAAAACCCTGAAGGAAGCGGCGGTGGAATTGGGGTATCTTACGGCTGAGGAATTTGATCAGTGGGTGCGGCCAGAGTTGATGCTGGGTGAAAAGGACACTAATTGACCCCGCAGGGAGTGCTGCCAAAAGGGCGTATTGTGAGCGCGCGATCGCAGGCTTTGGTGTGTCACTGTCCAAGTCACCGTCGGATCAAAAAGCACAAAGTGGCGACTGTTCAGTTCGAGGCGGGGTGGCTCAATGCTCAAAATCCGCGCCGGTGCCGTACTGAGGGCATGCCACAGGTCAAGGGCACTCAAGTATTCCTTGGCAACCAGTTCCTGCCAGAGGGCGGGTAGGGCTAATTCGAGACCAATGGCACCGGGGAGTGCCTCGGCAAAGGAAACCATTTTTTCTTCATAGAGCAAGGGGGTGTGGTCAATGGCAATCGCCTCAATAACCCCCGTTTTGAGTCCTTCGATCAAGGCTTGGCGATCGCTGGCCGTTCCTAGGGGCGGGTCAAGGCGCAGATGCGGATCGTAACTGGCTAGATCCTCAACCGTAAAGAGCAAATGTAACCACGACACACTGGCACTGACCTGTTCAGGTTTGTCCTTAGCGAGAATCTCGACACTGCGAGCGGTTGACAGGCGCATGAGGTGAATGGAGGTTGAGACGGTGCGTGCCAATTCCAAAATCGCCAATAGGGGAATGGTTTCACAGCAGACCAGTTGCTCCACCAATCCGAGACGAGTGGCTACCCCACTTTGCCGCGCCACCCCATTGGCGGCCAAGGCCGGGTCAAAGGGCCAAAGGGCAACGGGTTTGCCTAGGGGCTGGAGATAGGTGAGTGCCCGCTGCACCAAAGGCCAATGGGTCAACCCCCGATCATCACAAAAGCCAACTACCCCACTGGCGGCTAGTTCCGCTAAATCGGTTAAAGCCGTCCCTTGGCATCCTTGGGTGAGTGCGCCCCAAACCCGTACCTGTGACCAAGCGGTGGTTGGTATCTCCTGTTGCAGCGCTTGCCAAACAGCAGGATGGTCAATCACGGGGTTTGTGGTTGGTAAGAGGGTTAAATGCTGCACCCCCCCAGCAGCAGCGGCGGCCAAGAGTGTCTCAAGGGTTTCTCGCGCCTCATAACCGGGTTGACCACTGTGGCTGTAGAGATCCACTAAGGGGGGAGCCAACACCCATTCTGAGGCATCAATGATTTCGGCGTCAGCAGGCACCTCTTGGGGGGCGATCGCCACCAATTGATCCGCCGCCAGCAGCACATCGGCGCGTTGATCTTGGCGGTTGACCGGATCCAGCAGCCGCACCTGTTGCAACAGTCGCCACACCATGGCTTACAAGGCTCCCGCCGCCGTCCGATCCAGCACGCCCCCCAAATGGGTGGTGATATTCACTGCCTGCAATCGCGGCAGACCGCCCTTGAGGGGATAGTCAATTACCGTGACGCTGCCATTGCCCTGCTTAAAGAGCCAGAAGTTTTCAATGCCTAGGCCAACAATGTGGCAGAGCAAGACCTTATTAGTGGCATCATGAGCCACAACCAAAACATTGTGGGGGGTGGGAGCATTGGTTTTCCAGCGCTTCAGCCACTCTTCCCATGCCTTAACCACGCGATCGCGCACCTGTTCGAGGTTTTCCCCATTGGGCATTTGCACCAGGGCCGGGGTTGTGCGCCAGCGTTCCAGTTCCCCCGGATAGGCCGCCGCCACCTCCGGTTCAAACTTGCCCTCCCAATCCCCGTGGCTAATCTCGGCAAGGGCTGGTTCTAGCGCTAGCTCGACATCAGGGTGGTACTGCAAAATCGCCAAGGCCGTATCCTTGGGCCGCCGTAGGGGACTACTCAAGGCATGGTGAAAGGGCACCGCCTTGAGGAACTCGGCCACCGCCGCCGCTTGGGCACGGCCATTTTCATTCAGGGGCACATCAATTTGCCCTTGGAAGCGTCCCTCGCGATTCCAGTCGGTTTCACCATGGCGCACCAAAAAGATGCGCAGCGTTTGCTCCTTGAAACGGGGTTGCGGAAAGGGATCATTAAGATGGCTCGTGAGATTGAGGGCTTCTAGTTGTGCGGGTTGTCGCAAGCCGTTGCTGAAATTGAGGACACTAATGCCGCCATTGGCCTGCTGCAGCCGCAAATAGCCCTTGACCCCCAAGCCGAGACCCGTGCAAATCAGGGCACGATTCATACCGCTGTGGCCGACAATGACAATGGTTTCATTTTCGTGAGCCGTCAGCAGCGCTTCCAAAACCATGCCCGCGCGATCGTAGAGATCCAATAGCGGAAAAAACTCCTTGGTTTGGCCACTCTCCGTGGTGATTTTCATCATCAAGGTTTCTGGGGCTTCCTGCCAGCGGCGATAGTCCTCGGGAAACCGTGCCTTCACTTCGGCAAAGGGCAGATCTTCCCAAGCGGGCAGCGCAATCTCTTTGAGTAAATCAAGGGAATGGGGTGGCTTGAGTTGCGGGTCTTGGAGCTGAGCATGGATGCCCTCTGCGGTTTCCGTTGCCCGTTTCAGGGGACTGGTGTAAATCTTGCGGATGGGAATGCCCCGTAGAGCGAGACCCACTTGGGCTGCCATCCAATGACCGCGTTCCGTGAGCGAAGAGGCATCACTGTGACCTTGCACCCGCTCTTGGACATTAAACGTGCTTTCACCGTGGCGGACAATAATGACTCGGGTACTCAGAGGTTTCTCCTTAGCGATTGACAGACAACAAGCTTGGCCGTCCCACCGTGCCATAAAGACTGTACCAGAAACCGTGGCTTCAAGAGCGAAAGATTCAGGAATCGGCAGGCATCATCTCTTGAGCATCACATAAAAATCAAAAAACCGACCGCAGGGGCGATCGGCAAGTATTAAAGACCTATTCGCTGATGGATCAGAGGCTACTTCTTGGTGATCCGAGGAGGCTCACGGAAGAAGATGGCAAAGAAGAACAGCGCGATAATGCAGGCAAAGATGAAAACGTAGGTGATGGTTTCCATAGTAGTCCCCTAGGAATGACTAGACAGCTTCTTTGCGACGAGTGGTGACATCGCCCACTTTTTGGTAGAAGCCCCATTCCACTTGCTCCGGCGACAGTTCGGGATCAATCCCAGAGAAGACATCGCGGAACAGCGTGCGGGCACCATGCCAAATGTGACCAAAGAAGAAGAGCAAGGCAAACACCGCATGGCCGAAGGTAAACCAGCCACGGGGACTGGTGCGGAAAATCCCGTCGGAGTTGAGGGTTTCCTTATCGAATTCAAAGATCTCACCGAAGATAGCTTTACGGGCATAGCTCTTAACGGTGGGTGGATCGGTGAAGGTTTGGCCGTTCAATTCACCACCGTAGAAGCTGACGGTCACGCCTTGTTGCTCAAAGCTATACTTCGACTCGGCACGACGGAAGGGAATGTCGGCTTTGACAACGCCATTCTTATCGGTGAGGATGACGGGGAAGCTTTCAAAGAAGGCAGGCATGCGACGGACAAAGAGTTCTTCACCCTCTTTGTTGCGGAAGACGGCATGGCCTTTCCAAGCTTGGGCAATCCCATCCCCTTTGTTCATCGGGCCCGTACGGAAGAGACCTCCTTTGGCGGGGTTGTTGCCAATGTAATCGTAGAAGGCCAGTTTCTCTGGAATGGCTGACCAAGCCTCTTCAAGGGTGGCGCCACTGGCGAGGGAGGCCTGCACGCGGCGGTTAATTTCCTGTTGGAAGTAGCCACTGTCCCACTGATAGCGAGTCGGCCCAAAGAGTTCAATGGGCGTGGTGGCACTGCCATACCACATCGTGCCGGCAACGACAAAGGCAGCAAAGAAGACGGCAGCAATACTGCTGGAGAGTACCGTTTCAATATTCCCCATGCGCAGAGCTTTGTAAAGTCGTTGGGGTGGACGTACCAGCAGGTGGAATAAACCAGCAATAATACCGACAATGCCTGCGGCGATATGGTGAGCAACCACACCACCGGGGTTGTAGGGATTAAAGCCATCGGGTCCCCATTCGGGTGCCACAGGCTGGACACTGCCCGTCAAGCCATAGGGGTCAGAGACCCACATCCCAGGACCAAAGAGACCGGTCAGGTGAAAAGCACCAAAGCTAAAGCAGAGTAAACCGGCAAGGAACAGGTGAATGCCAAACATTTTCGGCAAGTCGAGGGCAGGCTCACCGGTGCGAGGATCGCGGAAGAGTTCCAAATCCCAATAGACCCAGTGCCAGCAGGCCGCCAAGAACAACAGACCTGACAGGACGATGTGAGCGAGGGCAACCCCCTCAAAGCTCCAAAAACCGGGGTCAATCCCTGTTTCGCCAGTAATACTCCAACCGCTCCAAGACCCCGTGACCCCCAACCGTGCCATGAAGGGCAACACAAACATTCCCTGCCGCCACATTGGGTTGAGAACGGGATCACTGGGATCAAAAATAGCTAGCTCATAAAGAGCCATCGACCCTGCCCAACCGGCGACCAATGCCGTGTGCATCAGGTGGGCCGCAATCAACCGCCCTGGATCATTGATCAGGACAGTGTGGACTCGGTACCAAGGTAGTCCCATTGACTACGCTCCTCCTATACAAAAATTTAGCGTTTGCATGAACAAATTTTATTAAGCAGCCGGATCACGGTCATAACCGCTTCCCTACTAAGAGTTTAACGGCCAATTTACCCGTAACTTCAGCTACGGTTGGGCAGTTTTTCTGCCAAAATGAGAATGTATTAAGAATGGTAACTAGCGTAGGTTCCTATGGCAAGCAAAGCTGAATTTGTGGCCACAAATATTAAGTTTGTTAACGAAAACAAAGAAATTATTGCTGCCAACGGCGCGAATCTGCGCTTAAAAGCAATGGAAGCGGGGGTTGACCTCTACACCCTCAAGGGCAAGTTCTTGAATTGTGGGGGCTACGGCCAGTGTGGCACCTGTATTGTTGAGATCGTCGAGGGTATGGAAAACCTTTCCCCCCGCACACCAGTGGAAGAACGCAAGCTCCGCCGTAAGCCAGAGAATTATCGCTTGGCTTGCCAAACTCTTGTCTATGGACCCGTGTGTGTGAAGACAAAGCCGAAGGGCTAGATTATTAGACAGCCCTTTTCAGAGCCTGTAGGGCACTGCCGGCCTGCTCTAGCCACTTGAGTAACTGAGAATCATCAATGCTGTGGGGAATACTGAGGAGGTCTTGCAGGTGTTGCGGCGATCGCCCCGTTGTGGTCTGCCATGCCTGAATGAGTTCTGAATCCCTAGGCAGATGGTGAGGATTGGCGGCAAGGCCGAGTTGGTTGGCTAAATCATAGCGAAAGCGATCTTGCAGCTGTTCTAGGACAAAGTGCCGCTGCTGTGCCCGCTCAAGAACGCCTGCGAGGGCTGCAATGTAGGCGGCACTATTACTGGCCACAGGTTCTTTTTCCAATAGGGGTGGGCCAAAACGTTGACTTTGCTGCCATAGCAAAAAGAGGAGCAAGAGGCTGAATTGCACCCCCACAGCCAGCCAAGGGGTACGACTGAAGTAGTCGAAGAGGGTTTCAGGCACCGTCTCCCTGACCACATCCTCTGGAGTGCGTTGGCGGTAGCCGTGGAGCCATTCATCAAAGTATATCGTTGCCCCTGGTTCGGCCACCTCCTGCAAGAGCTGAGCCACAACCGCAAAGTTGGCAAGGGCCGTTTCGCCGCCATAGACATTGGCCACCAACCAAGGATAGACGCCAAGGATACGCTGTTCATGGTTATGGGGACTATTAGAGCGTCTGAGATAGACAATCAAACCGTGATCATCCTTGAGGAGAGAGCGATCGCCCTGCTGGAAAGGAACGCGGCGGCGGGTTTCAATCAAGACCTTGCCCTGGGGCGTCGAGAGCCGTGCCGCAAAGGGGGCTGCGGTGGGTTCACCATGCCAGTAGAAGCGCACCAGCGTATTGCCCTGAGCCAGCCACTCCACAAGGGACGGTGACCAACCAATGGGACGACCACTAATCTGAATAAGAATGTGCCCTGTGCCCCTGAGGTTGTTATAGTTCCGCTGCCAGCGCTCCACCCGAAACCCCTGCTGCTCTAGGTAGGTATAAAACTGCTGCGTGCCCCAAGGGGAGGCATCAAAGGAGGAGCCAGCGCGGCTACTCGGCGCCGCCGCCAGAATCAGGAGGCCGACCACCAGCAGCACAAGGACAGCGAAGCCGAGGAAAAACCACTGGCGACGGTTGATCGCGATCATTGCTGGCGCTCCCGCAGGAAGGGGTCCACCTCAAAATAGGCGGCTTGACAGGTGGCTAGGGTTTGGGCATCCACCGCCTCGGCGCCATAGTAACTGCGACTGTGAACTTGAAAGAGGTGCTGAATACTCCGCCGCACGGCTGGCGATCGCTCCCCCAGTTGAAAGAGTCGCTCCAATTCCCGTAGATAGTCGCCATTGGTCCAGTGGGGCTGTAGCCGTAGCCAGCCCGCTTCCTGCAACCGATAGAGCAAGGCCATGTAGAGGGCACGACAAGCACCCCCATAATCCCCCGCCAATTGCAGGTCTTGAGCAAGTTCCAGCCACTCGCGCACAGGCCGCGGTCGCTCCTCAAGGGTAGAAACCAGTGTTGCTGAGGAGGATCGCGATCGCCGCTGCCACCATCGCCACAGGCTGCGCCCTAGGAAATAGAGGGCGAGTCCAAGGCCAACGAGCAAGACCCCTTGAAAGAACCAGCGTAGCCATGCCTCTAAGGAGGGGGAATCCTCCCAAAATGGCTCCGTTTGCTGGCGAAAGAGTTGGCGAAAGCTGTACTCAAGGGCTTCAGCCAATTGTCGCCCCTGGCGATCGCCCTGCCAGCGCAGATCATCAAAAAGGCTCACCGCCGCTAGCCCAGACTACGCCTCCAATTGTCGCACAAAGAGCACGGGGCACTCAGCATAGACCCGCACATAGTCTGAAAGGGAGGTGCCCAAGAGGCGATCTAAATCGGGCAAACTGCGGGCGATGGACGGACGCCGATCCGGGGAACCCAGAACGAGGAGATCGGCATTGGTATCAGCAGCAATGCGGCAGATTTCTTCACTGGGCTTGCCGGTGGTCAGGACACACTGGTATTCCACACCCCGCTGCTTGGCCACCGTTGCGGCTTCCGAGAGAATCGGATCTTTTTCAGCAGCCGTGCTGGGGGTATCAGCATGACCCTTGAGGTCGGGATTGACGTGGGCAAGAATCAATTTACCGCCCTTGACCCCCTCCATCAGGCGTACGGCTAAGTCCAAGGAGGCCTTGGCTGCGGCGGAATTATTGAGCGCTACCATGATGCGGTTGATTTTCTTCACAAAGAGGTCATCGCGCACCAGCAACATCGGTCGGGAAGACAGTTGAAACACATACTGGCTGACGGAGTTTTCGAGAATGGATTGCAGGCGCTTGAGTCCCCGCGATCCCATGATGATTAAGTCGGCATTGATTTCATCGGCCACGTGCAACACGGTATCTTTGGGATCCCCCTCCCGCAGCATGGTATTGACACTAATCACTGGGTCAAGATGCAGTCGAGCAACGGCTTCCGCTAGGAGTTTGGCACCCGCTTGACGTTGTTCGGCCATCTCCTCGGCAGTAATTTTCGGTGGAATCACGTGCAAAACAGTGACGGCAGCCCGTTGAATCGCTGGCAACTCCATCAGCGACTTGAGCATTTGTTCGGATTGTCCAGTTCCTGAGTCTGCCAATAGAATATTTTCAATCATAAATCTTAAACTCCCAACATCTGGTGAGCATCAGGGCACGGATGGCCACTACAGCCCTTTTCCCAAGGATGGCACACGCTGAAAACAGTCAAAACTGCTGGAGGATAGGATGCTCTCCTCATTCGTACACGCCACATCTCAAGAAAAGGGCTGTATGACGATCTTAGGTCTGGGGTAGGGGCTTCTTGGTGGAATGCTACAAATCTTAGGCATTGGCTAGGGGGCGCCCTTGGGAGTGCTTTTGATACACTAAGCAAGAGACCGTTCAAGGAAGCCCTATGCCGCGATCACAACGGAACGACAATTTTATTGACAAAACCTTTACGGTCATGGCTGACCTGATTCTCAAGGTCTTGCCCACTAGTTCGCAATCAAAAACCGCCTTTGCCTATTATCGCGATGGCATGTCTGCCCAAGCGGACGGGGAATATGCTGAGGCACTGGAGAACTACCAAGCAGCCCTAGAACTAGAGGAAGACCCCAACGATCGCAGCTACATTCTCTACAACATTGGCCTGATCCACGCCAGTAACGGCGATCATGAAAAAGCCCTAGAGTATTATCACCAAGCCCTTGAACTCAATCCCCGCATGCCCCAAGCCCTTAATAATATCGCGGTGATCTACCACTACTTGGGCACACAGGCAGAGGAGCAACAGCGTTCCGAGGAGGCTGAACAACTCTTCGATCGCGCCGCAGACTACTGGAAACGGGCGATTCAACTGGCGCCCAATAACTATATCGAGGCGCAAAACTGGCTGAAGACCACGGGTCGCTCCAGGATGGATGTTTATTTCTAAGGGAGTACACATGGCAACAAAAGTCATTACCGCAGAGGATGTGCGCAAGGTGGCTCACTTGGCTCGCCTCGCCCTTGATGAAAGCGAGATTGAAGCCCTGACCCAGCAACTAGATAGCATCCTTGACTATGTGAACCAATTGAGTGAACTGGATGTCACGGATATTCCACCGACGACCCGTGCGATTGAAGTCAGTAATGTAACCCGTCCCGATGTGTTGGAGCCTTGGCCAAATCGCGAGGATCTACTGGCGATCGCCCCGGATCGCGAGGATGACTTTTTCCGTGTGCCCAAAATTATGTAAGGCATCAGGCTGTGCGGCGGCGTCAATCCCACCATTTACAACTGGACTTATTTCCCTTCCTCTCGATCTTGGCCTGCACCATTGGCACGCTGATCCTGCTGGTGGTGGTGATTAGTGCTAGTAGCCTTGGGCGAGAACGTACCAATGTGCAAATTTTGGCACGGGAAAATGCCCAAAATGACGGGCGTACCCCCCGCTATCTGGAGTGCCGTCGCGAGGGGGTGATCATCCATCCCCAAAAGGTGCTGGTGTCCAAAGCAGACCTCGGCAAGCCCACTTCCACGCTGGCCATTTTGTTGGCCAATCTCCGCCGTCAGAGCGATCGCGAGTACATTATTATTGCCGTGCGCCCCGATGGCTTTGACTGCTTTGAGGAGGTGCGCTACCAAGCAGAACGGGCGGGGGTGGCTCTCGGTTACGAACCCTTCAATGCGGAATGGGATTTGTGTGTGCCGGCACCGGGGCGCAGCAATTGTCCCTAGGACTTAAATTGCCCAACCTGACCGCCGGCGTTTGGACTGGGTGATCTCGGTGGGAAAGGCGCTCAAGTGCACCACTCGCCCCTTGGCCACAAGGGCACTACCAATGACTTCGGGATGGGTGAGCCGCACATCTGTGCCTTCGGCCAAGGCCTCAAAGGTTTCAGCCGTTGCAGCCGCCACAGTCGTCAAAAAGGCTTTAGCATCGGCAGTTGTGACTTCTGAACCGTGAGAAAGAGAGGGTTTCAGGGCTTCAAGGCCGTAGCTGCGGCTGAATTTGGGGAGCAGTTTGCCAAAGGTAGCAGGGAAGTCAAAGAGTTCCAAGCCCAAAATTTGACCGTGCACGACGAAAAGCGCACCAATCTGCTGGGCGATCGCCCGAAATGCTTGGACGTACTCATCGAGGGAGTGGGCTTCTTTTTCATAAACATCAGCGAGGGCATCGGTGGCGGACTTGCAAGCAAAGAAAAGCAGATGGTCATCGACATCCGCCCAGATTTCCCCCTGATCAGCACGGCGGCTTCCCCTGTGTTTCAACGACTCTGTAACATAGCGGAGTTTCTTGGCGCGCCCTGTGGCATGGTAGGCGCGATCAGCAGCGGCAAACTCACGGCAGCGGTAGTGCCAGCGACCCCGTTCAACACAGGAGACGGGAATTTTCAGATCAGTGTGGGCAGGTACAAGTACTGTGAGGTTAAGAATACGGTTTTGCTTGGCACCGACGAGTTCTTCCCCATCCACAAGCAGTACCGAGCGATCGCTCCAGTTATGGCACAGGAGTTCAGGCACATGCCCCCCTTCAGACACCTCGGTAATCTTTAGCAGGTTTTGGTTCATTGCTTCCGTCAGCGTCCAATAGTCGGGTTCTGCCACAATCGGGCGCAGCAGGGGAAACAGCGTCATGCCACCAAAGGTTTGGGGAGTGCCAATTTCAACGGTTTGTAGGAGTTCTTGGAGAAGATTCATGGGATCACCTCGCAAGGGTATACATCTGGTTATCCATTGCTGTTGTTAGGGATATGCATCCACCCAGAAAATTTGCGATCGCCCCGCCAAACCATCTTAATTAACAGGTGCCTTTGTCCTTAGAAATCGCTTATGCTCAGGGTGAATTCTTGAGAGGTTCCAATGCTCCCAGTCGCGATCGCCTCCCTACTCTTTGGTTTTGCCACCAATATGGATAACTTTAGCGTGGCCGTTAGCTATGGTCTGCGCCGCTATCGTATGAGTTGGCTGGGGAATGTCCTGATTGCGGCTCTTTCTGGTGGCAGTACCTTTTTGGCCATGGAGTTGGGTGGGTGGGTAGAGCAGTATGTGCCGTTGATTTGGACACAGCGGCTTGGCAGTGGCTTGCTAATCGTCATGGGGGCATCGGCACTGGGGGGAGTCTTGCTCAACTTGAATCATCCCTCTAAAACCATAAAGCCGAACTTATTACCGATTCTTGACTATGCCTATGACTTCACGCTCTACCAGTCGCTGCTGTTGGGTTTAGCATTGACCCTGACGAACCTTGCCACAGGGGTAGCTGCGGGTTTGGCACAGTTACCGATCGCTAGTGCTGTGATAGCGAGTACAGTAACCAGTTGGGTCTGCATTGGCAGTGGCTTTTGGTTGGGGCAGCAACTACGGGAACAAGCCCCTCTGCACTTTACGCCCTACTTAGAAGGCGCTGCCAGTCTGTTTCTGATAGCCATTGGTCTCCTGAAGTGGTTTGAGTCCCTCTAGGGCGATCGCCAGAGCACATCGGCCATCCGACACACCTGCACCATTGCCGCCACATCGTGGACACGCACCATCTCGACCCCTTGGGCAATGGCATGACAGCAGACCGCTGCGGTACCCCAAACCCGGTCTTTAGGATTGGGCAGGTTCAGGATATCACCAATAAAGCGTTTGCGCGATGGCCCCAGCAGGAGAGGATAGCCAAGGCTGTGAAATTGCCGCAGTTCTCGTAAAAGGGTGAGATTCTGGGGCGTGGTTTTGGCAAAGCCAATACCGGGATCAATCATCAGATGCTCGGGGAGAATGCCGCTGGCAACTGCCCGCTGCGTTTGTTCCTGAAAATAGCGAAGCAAATCACCAATCAAATCCTCGTAGTCCGTTAATTGCTGCATGGTGGCTGGCGTTCCCCGCCGATGCATGAGGATATAGGGCACCCCCAATGCCGCTACCGTGGCAAACATTTCCGGATCCGCCTGCCCGCCTGAGACATCGTTGACAATATTGGCACCGGCTTCGACGGCTGCGCGGGCAACCACCGCATGGGTGGTATCAATGGAAATGGGAATCTGCGACTGCTGACGGATGCCCTCAATCACGGGCAACACCCGCGCTAACTCAGCACTAATGGGCACTTCACTGGCGCCCGGACGGGTGGACTCACCGCCGATATCAATGACATCAACCCCTGCCGCCACCATCTCAAGGGCATGGGCAACGGCACTGGCGGGATTAAAAAAGTCACCGCCATCGCTAAAACTGTCGGGGGTGATATTTAAGATCCCCATGATGTAGGTGCGCTTCCCCCAAACAAGGGCGCGATCGCCCACGTACCAGCCCTTCATGCACTAGCCTCTCCTTGCCGTTTAGCGTGCAGCCTTAAGAGAATCTCTTGGTGTACCGCTTGCGTAATGGGATAGAGGTAGGCTAAAACAATGCCAATAATGAGAAAAAAGGTTGGTAGCGGTCCAATGGCAATGCGGATTGCCAACAGTGCCGAGGGGGGCTGAACGGGGCGCGGTTCACCGGCAACGCTGGAGAGGTAGCCTGCCCACTGCAAGGCCTGACCGACGAGAAATAGCCCCAAGGCAAGACCAATTTTTTGCAGTAGCACCATAAAGGCATAGAAGATCCCCTCCCGCCGTTGGCCACTGTTGAGTTCATCGAGATCAATCACATCGGGAATCATTGACCAAGGGACAAGGTAGGCCGTTGAAACCCCAAACCCCGCCAGAATCGCGCAGATATAGACCAGCGTTGTTTGTCCCGGCTGCAATAAAAACAAGCCAGCTTGGGCAATCATCCACAGTGCCATGCCCATGTAATAGACCGCCTTCTTGCCAATACGCCGACTCACGGCACTCCAAACAAAAAGCATGATCATCGCCGTCGATTGCACCGCCAGCGCCACTTGCGTATATTCAGCGGGGGACATTTGCAACCAATCGCCAATAAAAAAGGGAATCAGCGAGGCAGTAATTTGCACCGCTAGCCAAGAACAGAGGTAAATGCCCATCACGAATAGGAAGGGCCGATTGCTAAAGACCAACCGCAGTTGCGTCTTCAAGGGTAAAAGACTTTGGCCACTGCTGGGGGTATGCCGTTCAAACTCCCGTACCCGTCCCCGTGTGCCCCAGACACACCAATAGATGGGCAGCACAGATAATACAGCGGCAATGCCCCCTAGGACAATGTACTGAGTTTTGGGTTCCTTAATGACTTGGAAGAGAATTTGCGCCAATAGGAGTGAGCCAATACTGCCGCCAATGGAAAAGGCAAAGCGAAAACTATTCAGACTAGTGCGTTCGTTGTAGTCTTCTGTCAGTTCTGGTGTTAGGGCACTGTAGGGTAGGTTGACTGCGGTGTAAAACGTGTTAAAGAGGAGACCCATGAGAACGTAGTAGCCAAAGAGCAACCCTTGATCCGTCGTTGGTACCCACCAGTTCAAGAAAAAGCAAATGCCAAAGGGAAGGGCTGCTAGGATCATCCAGATGTGGCGGCGTCCCCACTTGCCCACAGGGGTGCGATCGCTGAGGTAGCCGATGATCGGATCATTGATGGCATCCCAGATTTTGCCAATCATCAACACACTGCCTGCCAAGCCCGCATTGAGGCCAGCCACATTGGTCAAGAACACCATCAGGAAAAACACCTGTAAATTGGCAGTGATGGCGGTTCCGAGATCACCAGCACCAAAGGCAAGTTTTGTCCATAGGGAAAGGGGCGAACGGGCACTGGTGGCAGCGGAGTTTGGGCTGGATGGGTCTAATGGCATGATGCGTTGTCCATTGCGATTGTTTTTTTTTAACGATTAGCCAGCCACTGCAACTGCCCATTGACTTGCCCATTCTAAAATGCGCTGCACCTGTTCAGGCGTTTTCCCTTGGCAGTAGAGGCGCAGCAGGGGTTCGGTGCCACTAAAGCGAATCAGTAACCAACCGCCATCGGCCAGATGAAACTTGTAGCCGTCAATGCTCTCCCAGTGGCTCACGGGGCTATCCAAAATCTGGGTGAAGGGATGCGCTGCTAGGATTGCTTCTAGTTGTTGTCGCTGCGCTAAGGACGCGAGGGTGAGATCAACGCGATCGTAGGCACTGTAAAAGTTCGTGGTTGCCTGCAACTGCTGATAGTATTCCCCTACGCTCAAGCCAGATGTCACTAGGGCTTGTAGTAGGTACAGTGCTGAGAGTAAGGCATCTCGTTCAGGAAGATGATGGCCATAGCCAATTCCCCCTGATTCTTCACCGCCCAAGAGGACAGCTTCCCCTGCCAGCATGCGATCGCCAATGTACTTAAAGCCAATGGGCGTTTCAATCACCGCTAAACCATGGTGGGCGGACACTCGCGCCACTAGATCAGAACTGCTAATGGATTTGATCACCGCCCCTCGGTAGCTACTGTGTTGTGCCAGATGATCAATCAAGATGGGAATAATTTCTTGGGCAGTGTACAGCACCCCCTCGCCATCAATGACTGCTAGGCGATCGGCATCACCATCAAAGACGAAACACACTGTTGGGGTGGCACTGTGTTGTTGCCGCAGTTGCTCTTGGGTTGCAGTTAAATAACGGCCAATGGGTTCAGGAGCACCTCCCCCAAAGAGGGGATCGCGATCGCGCCGAAACTCTGGTATCGCTAAATCCAACAAGCGCTCTAGCCCTCCTGCGGCCACCCCATGCATAACATCGGCACAGATCCGCAGCTTACCGCTGGCGATCGCCTCACGAATGGGGCTTGGATCAACATGAGTGCGCAAGGCCGCACAATAGCTGGGCCACGGATCAAAGACTTGATAGTCTGTTTTGGCCTCACCCACGGGTGGCGGCTCTCCCTGAGCTAACTGCGCTTCAATGGCTTGGGTGACGGTCGTGGGTACGGAGCCACCAAAGGCGCCCTTCACCTTCAGTCCCGCATAGATACCGGGATTGTGACTTGCCGTCATTACCAAGCCGCCAATGGCTCCCTCTGCTTTGACGGCCCAACTAAAGGCGGGGGTCGGTGCCGCACAATTTGAAAGCCACACCTCATAGCCTTGGCTCGCCAGTAATTGGGCAACGGCTGCGGCAAACTGTTCCGCTAAAAACCGGCGATCGTAGCCCACAATGATCCGAGGCGTTGTGCCCTTGCCATAGGTTTGATGGAGCACTGCCGCCGCTGCCTTGGCTGCCCGCAGCAGACGGTTAAAGGTAAACTCAGCGCCAATGATGCCGCGCCAGCCATCGGTACCAAAGCGAATCGGGGCATCCTCAGGAATCAAAACCTGATCTAGGCGAAGGACAGAAGCAACCATAGAACCCAAGACCCAAGAACCCCTCTGAACATATCATGCTGCGAGACAGCTCTTTTCTGAAGCGGAAAGGAGGATGATATAATTATTGCGAATTGTTAATTAGGCGATGGGCACTGCTGCTAGGTGCCTTTTGGCGATGACTGATCTCTAGTAGCCTAAACCTGCATCACCTTTAGAGAGGTATTGAGCACTATGGCATTTGTACAAGAACCCCTTCCCTTTGATCCGGGCGCCCTTGAACCCTATGGGATGTCTGCGAAAACCTTTGAATTTCACTATGGCAAGCACCATAAAGCCTACGTGGATAACCTCAATAAACTGACTCAAGATACGGAACTCGCTGACAAATCCCTTGAAGATGTCATTCGCATGACCTATGGCGATGCTGCCAAGGTGGGCATCTTCAACAATGCGGCTCAAGTGTGGAATCACACCTTCTTCTGGAATAGCCTCAAGCCCGGTGGCGGTGGCGCTCCTACGGGTGATGTGGCCGCCCGGATCAACAGTGCCTTTGGGAGCTACGACGAGTTCAAGTCCCAGTTCAAAAATGCAGCGGCGACCCAATTTGGTAGCGGTTGGGCATGGCTGGTGCTCGAAGCGGGTACGCTGAAAGTGACCAAAACCCCCAATGCCGAAAACCCCTTGGTTCACGGTCAAGTGCCCCTCCTGACGATTGATGTTTGGGAGCACGCCTACTATCTCGACTACCAAAACCGCCGTCCAGACTTCATTGATAACTTCCTCAACCAACTGGTGAACTGGGACTTTGTTGCTAAAAATCTAGCGGCTGCCTAAGTTTCCCAATTTTTTGTTCCGCTCTTACTGAATGACTTCACTGATTTCACTGATCCCCGTTCTGATCGAGCGGGGCTTTTTTTGCTGAGCCATGATTCAGCCACAACTATGGTTAAGTTAAAATTAAGATAAAAGTAACCTTGGTTAATAAACGTTAATTTAATAGTGGTATTCCTTTAGGCGTTGAGCAGGGAGGGGGTCTTATGGAAACCCTAGGGCATATCGCGTACGCCGCTTTTGAAAAGTACTACCGCAAAATTAGCAAACACGAGCCGGGGGTGATTCGCGATCGCGATGTTGAGGCAATTCACCAGATGCGGGTGGGCTTGCGCCGCCTGCGAACGGCTCTGGAGGTCTTTTGTAATACCGTACGTTTGCCCAAGGGAGTCTCCATTCAGCGGGTACGGGCGATCGCCGGCAGCCTCAGTCCCGTACGGGATTTGGATGTGATGATGCTGGCGCTCAAGGAGCAGTATTACCCTCACCTACCTCGCCCTGAGCAACAACAACTGGCAAAACTGATCAAAAAACTCGAAAAGCAACGGACAGAACTGCTACAAAAAGCCCTTCAATTGCTGCGCAGCGATCGCTATCGCAAATTGCAACAGGGGCTAGAAGAATGGCTAGCTGCCCCTCAATATCGTGAGATTGCCAACTTACCGACGGAACTGATTGCCCCAGATATTTTGTTGCCCTTGGTGTGTCAACTGTTGCTGCATCCGGGGTGGCAAGTGGCGATTGAATGGCAGGGCGATCGCCCCCTTTTCCTTGCGGTGAGTAACCCGCCCCAGTGGCTGCAAACAGCGGGTGAAGATCTCCACGATCTACGCAAGCAAGCCAAGCGGGTACGCTACCAAATGGAACTCTTTAGCAGTGTCTATGGAGACACCTTCACTGAACAGGTAGATGCCTTTGCTCAGTTGCAAGAACTCCTAGGCACACTTCACGATGGCGTTGTCCTCCATGACTTTTTCCGTACCCAACTTGGACTCAATCTTCGCCAAGCCTCTCCTTGCCTCGCAGAAATGATTGCCCTTGAGCAAACACGCCAGTGGCAAACTTGGCGCTCCGTCCAGCAGGAATACCTCAGCCCCGAAAAACGCCATCAAGTGCGCTCTCTACTCCTCATGCCACCAATGACAATAAGCGCCAATGGCAACTCCCTCGGTCATCCGATGATCTCCTCTGCCAACTGACAGAGGTCGGGCGGCAATGGTAACAATTGATGTTCAATTGTCCTAGGGCGATCGCCCTTGCCGATCCGTATGCGACGATAAAAACAAAACCCCTGCCAGTCGAGGAGAGCAAGAAACGAATGAGTGTTATGGAGCAACAAGCTTTAAGTGTCGGTCTGCGGGTACGCGTCAAGACCCCTACCATCGTCTATCACCATCCTGATCACCGTAACGAACCCTTTGACATTCAGGGCATGGAAGGGGAGATTTTCGCCATTCTCAGCGACTGGCAGGGCCGTCCCATTAGTCCCAACTACCCGATTCAGGTGCGGTTTAGTCCCAAGTTCATTGCCCATTTGCACCCCGACGAGCTGGAAGTGATTTAGGTACCCTCTATATGCCTCCCCGTTGGCCCCGTAAGCCCGATCGCCGTGATCCGAGCTATCGCCGTTTGGACGATCGCATGAATTTTGCGGTTCATGTTGCCCTTTTTGCTGCTTTTAACTCTGGTGGCTGGTTTTGGCATCAGGTGCAACCCACGGCAGTACCCTTTATGCCAACGGTAACGCTGGTGTGGTTAACGTTATTGGCAGGCCATGCCCTCTACGTGTTCGCGATCGCCCGTTATTGAGAAATTATCTCCTTGAACGCAGGGGTGCTGAGATAAGAGCACTTTTTCGTGAGTCTCCATGAGCGATGATCGCACCATCACCTATAGTCCAGCTTTTACTCTTGTACCGACGTACGAGTGTTTTAATCGCTGTACCTACTGCAACTTCCGTCAGGATATTGGCACGAGTGGTTGGTTGAGTTTAGAGGCGGCGGCTCAACAGTTGGCAGGGCTTGACCCCCAACAGGTGCGAGAAATTTTGATTCTCAGTGGCGAAGTTGCCCCCAACAGTCCCCAGCGTTCCCAATGGTTAGAGCGTCTCTATGATCTAGCCGCCTTAGCCTTGGATCAGGGATTTCTGCCCCATACCAATGCGGGTCCCCTCAATCGAGCAGAAATGGCCGCTCTCAAGGCGGTGAATGTCTCGATGGGACTGATGCTAGAGCAATTAACACCGAAGTTGTTGCAAAGCGTCCATCGCCATGCCCCTAGCAAGGATCCGCAACTGCGTTTACACCAACTGGAACAGGCCGGGGAACTGGGCATTCCCTTCACTACGGGCTTGCTCTTGGGCATTGGTGAAGAGCCGCAGGATTGGGCAGAAACGCTCACGGCCATTGCTGAGTGTCATCGGCGGTGGGGACATATTCAGGAGGTAATTTTGCAGCCCCACAGTCCCGGCCAGCAACAGGAAGCAGCATTGCCCCCCTTTGATCTGAGGCAATTACCGAACGTGGTACACTGGGCGCGATCGCTTTTGCCTGAAGACATCACGATTCAAATTCCTGCGAATCTGGTCACAGATCCAGAGGTCTTTCGGGCGTGCCTAAACGCGGGCGCTCGCGATTTGGGGGGCATCGTTCCCTTGGATCACGTCAATCCCGACTATCCCCACACCAATGTGGCAGCATTGAGGGAACAATTACAGGCGTGGGGATGGGAATTAGTGCCACGACTCCCCGTCTATCCCCAATTTGTGGATGGGTTGCCGTCGCCCTTGAGGGAGAAAGTTAAGGGGATGCCTGTTTGAGCTGGAGTCCCAGTTGATAGATGTCGCGCCGTGAAAGCCCTGTGAGATCTGCCAGTTGACGGCTGGCTTGGGTAAGAGAAAGGCCTTGGCTGAGAAGTGTCGCTAATTCGTCTGCGAGATGATTGGGATTCACGGCCACAGAGTGTTCAGGGGCACCGCCTAAAACCAGTGTGTATTCGCCACGGGGGGGATGCTCCTGTAGATAAGTGCAGGCAGTGCCGAGGGTTCCCCGCCAAAATTCTTCGTGGCGCTTTGTGAGTTCGCGGGCGAGGACGAGGGGGCGATCGTTCCCCAAGATTTGACATAACTCTGTTACCGTTTGCAGCAAGCGATGGGGGGCTTCGTAGAGAAGAATTGTGCGCGTTTCCTGTTGCAGTGCTGCTAATCGCTGCTGGCGATCGCGCCCCTTGGTCGGCAAAAACCCTTCAAAACAAAAGCGATTCATCGGTAATCCTGCGGCCATCAAGGCTGTTAAGGCAGCATTCGCGCCGGGAATCGGTGTGACCGGAATGGCTGCGGCAATACAGGCCGTGATCAATTCATAACCGGGATCCGACACCCCCGGTAACCCTGCATCGCTAACCAAGGCAATCTGTTGACCCGCCTCTAGGCGCTGAAGCAGTTGGGGCACGCGCTGTTGGGTATTGTGCTCATGGAGACTGATTTGGGGTGTGGTAATGCCAAAATGCTGTAACAGGCGGCCGGTGTGGCGTGTATCCTCCGCAGCAATGAGATCCACCGCCTTGAGAATGCGCAGGGCACGAGCGCTTATATCCTCAAGATTGCCAATGGGGGTACCCACCACCCACAGTTGCCCGCTGCCCATTAGGAAATTTTCTCGCCACTGAGAATAAAGATCGGTTCCACTGCTGCAAAAATTTGGTGGCCGCCCCGCGTTTCCAGACGATTGATCACTGATTGCACCACCTCTAGGCTGCGGGCTTGGACTGTCGCAAACCCTTCAGAGAGGGCATAGAGATTTTCTAAACTGCTGGCGATCGCCACCAAGCGACCACCGGGCGCAAGATACTCCCACGCTTGCAGCAAAACTTCCTTAATCGGGCGCCCCCCCTCGAGACAAATGCGCTGCGGTGTGCGACATAACTGGGGAAAGCAATCTGGAGCGGAACCGGCAACAATCTGCACATTCTTGACGCCAAAGCGATCGCAATTGCGCTGGATCAGATCAACCACTTCCTCGTCTCGTTCAACGGCAATCACCTGTCCCCGCTTTGCCAAGCGTGCCGCCTCAACAGCGATCGTACCCGTGCCCGCGCCCACATCCCAAAGACAAGAGTCCGGCTCAAGGCGCAAATAGGAGAGCATCAATAATCGCGTTTCCCGTTGGGTGAGGGGAATACCTGGTAAGCGCTCAAAGAGCCCATCGGGGATACCCGGGGTCACAAATGGCCAGGGATCCGCCGTCATAGAAACTGCCTAAAATACTTAAGCGTTGCTGCTTTGGGCAAGGAGTCGTTCCTTAAGCTGTGCTAGGGCATCTGCCCAGCGGGGATCCGGTTGAGCAGCTTCCGTATCCATGGAGCTATATTCAGCCGGCGCCGAATTGGCTTGGGTACGCCGCCCATTGTTTTTATTATTTTTGCGATTATTGCGGTTGCTGGGAGTGGCTTTTTCAGCCACTGCTTCTTCTTTTTCCTTAGCTTCAGATTTCGGCTTGTCGTTGGCCTTCTCAATCTTGAGGGGATTGTCCTTAAAGGTGTAGCCGTTGAGTTTCTCAATCACCTGATCCGCCACTTCCTCGGATTCAACGGTGACAAAGCCGAAACCGCGGCACTTACCAGTCTTGCGATCGGTAATCAGTTTAGTGGTGCCTACTTCGCCCACTTCTTGGTTAAATAGGGCTTCTAGCTCTTCGCGGCTCAGTTCACGCGGCAGATTGCCCACATATAAACGCACGGACATAAAGAAACCTCCCTTAGGCAGCTTAAAAACAACACAATTGAAAAATGGACAGTCGGGCGTGAGAAACCGCTCGCAACTGAGGCCTACGTCCCGCAATGGTACGCAAAGTCTCCGCCTTTATTAGTGGTGTAAAATGACTGGATGGGTTCACAGCGATTGTTGCTAATTGAGAACCTGCATGGATGTCGCAGAGCAAAAGCAATGAGAGCGCTTAAGCTCCTTAATTGTCCCTACTTAGGGTATCACAGTTCCTCCACCTAGGGCTAGGATTTTGCGGAAAAATTTTGCTGTGGCAGCGCAAGCCCAATGTGGCACAATAATCAATGCTGTTTTTGCGATGTGATGCCTGTGACTGCGACTGCTGTCCCTCGTCGGCCTGTTTTTCCCTTTACGGCAATTGTCGGTCAAGACGAAATGAAACTGTCATTGTTGCTCAATGTCATTGACCCCAAAATTGGTGGCGTCATGATCATGGGCGATCGCGGCACGGGCAAATCAACCACCATTCGCGCCCTCGCGGATCTGCTGCCGGAAATTGAGGTGGTCGCCGATGACCCCTTCAACAGTCATCCTAGCGATCCCGATCTGATGAGCGATGCGGTCAAGGTGGCCGTAGCAGCGGGTGAACCCCTTCACACCATCAAGAAAAAAGTACCGATGGTGGATCTGCCCTTGGGGGCAACCGAGGATCGGGTCTGCGGCACCATTGATATTGAAAAAGCCCTTGCTGAGGGGGTGAAAGCCTTTGAGCCCGGACTCTTGGCCAAGGCCAATCGCGGTATTCTCTATGTGGACGAGGTGAACCTGCTGGATGATCACCTAGTGGATGTGCTGCTCGATGCCGCTGCCTCCGGCTGGAATACCGTTGAGCGCGAAGGCATTTCAATTCGTCACCCGGCACGCTTTGTCTTGGTCGGCTCTGGTAACCCTGAAGAAGGGGAACTGCGACCGCAACTGCTGGATCGCTTTGGCATGCACGCTGAAATTCGCACCGTCAAGGATCCAACCCTGCGGGTGGAAATAGTGGAACAGCGATCGCAATTTGATCAAAACCCCGAAGCCTTTTTGGCCAAATACCAAGCCCAACAGGAAGCACTGCAAGCCAAGCTAGTTGCCGCCCAAGCCCTACTGCCCAGCGTTACCATTGATCACGAACTGCGGGTGAAAATTTCCCAAGTGTGCGCTGAGCTAGATGTGGATGGCCTGCGGGGAGACATTGTTACTAACCGCGCGGCCAAGGCGCTAGCCGCCTTTGAGGGACGCACGGATGTCACCGTTGAGGATATTGCGCGGGTGATTGTCCTCTGTCTGCGCCACCGCCTGCGCAAGGATCCCCTCGAGTCCATTGACTCCGGCTACAAGGTGGGCAAAGTCTTCCAAGAGGTCTTTGGGGTGGAGATTGCTGCTTAGGCTGGGATTGGGATTACTTCAGTTGCTCTAGTCCCCACTCGTAGAGCGATCGCGCCACCCCTTTTTCTGGCATTTGTTCTTGATTGAGAACTTGGCAAAGGACATTTAACAGCCCTTGATGAATTTCACTTAGGGAGGCCTCTTCTGAAACGTCGGCTAACGCGGTTAGCTTTTGACGAGTGATCGCTCGATTGCGGTGAACAACGCCATTGCGATATCCATTGATCGTCTCCAGCTTTTTAACAAGGTCATCATCGTCCGATCGCTGCTCCACTTTTGCCCAAGTTCGCCACAGCACCCCCAATGGCAATTTCTTCGGATCACGATAGTTGCCCTCCTGCAAGAATGCCTCACCTAAGTGCCCCTGAGTGTGCCAATCTTCCTGTTCGCATCGCCAAAACAGGAGCCGTTCAAGCATCTGGGCAAATTGCATAAAGGCGAGGGTATAGTTCGCCTGCTGCAAGCTCAGATCAATGAATAGCTCAAATTCCCAAATTTTCAAGAACTTGCTGGTGGCCGTTTCACTATTGGGACAGCGAGTGACCGTCGCGTCGCGCCACTGGTTCCGTTGAGCTTTGCGAGCCACTGGTCTCGTAGACTCTTGATCCAGCCAGCGTTGCCCCTGAATTCCCTTGAGAAAATCTTGAATACTCCAGTTTTTTGCTAAGGCAAGGCGATCGGCCAAGTGATAGAGCGCTTCATAGCGATCGCGATGGGCTTCAAGGAGTACCTTTGCAGCCGTAAAGTCGCCCCGTTTCCATGCTGTGGCAATCCGCTGGCGCTCTAGGGGCCAAAAGATCTCACCTAAAGAGACCACTTCAAAAGATTCAGCACTGCGAGCAGACTGATTGCTTGGATCAAAGAACGGTTTTGGCTCTGTTGGAATAATTTTGCAAACGGGATACTGACGCATGAGAACTGCTGCAATCATGTTCAAAGCATCTGCCATTTGAGGGACAGACCCCTTTGTTTGAATTTGCAACTGCCAATTGCTAGCCGCGTTCTCTGGCAAACGCTCAATATATTGCTCTAACTGCTTTTCCGTGAAGTCCCACAGGGCTTGCCTCTCATTCACATCAACTGGACAGTTCCAAACCGTGACGTTGAGGTGGGGATAGCGCTGCTGAATTGCCCCTGCCATCAACTGCGCCAGCCAACAAGTATCCATGGCGTAAAATTGCCAACCGACCGATTCTGGCTGATCCGTTCCCCAGAGAATCACGTCTGCGGTTTCCGTTGGCGTGGCATAGTGCTCCGCCAAGATTTGCTCATCCAGCAGCAAAACCACGGGTGAAAAGTCATTCTTGGCTTGACAATGCCGATAAACGATTTCACTTAAATAGCGCACGTTGTGGCGGTGCTTTGCCTCAGGATCATGAAAACCCCGTTCGATGCCAAATTCCGCGTACAACTCACTCAGGTGAGGTGGCGCATCCCCCTTACAGGCAGGATCACCATCAGCTCCAAAATTGCGCACAATACCATCCTTGCACCGCCAGCCCACCTGTCGGTTGCCCACAGTAATCATCAGTGTTTTCATGGCACAGCAATTAAAATTGCAGAAATACCTACATACTAAATACTTACATGCTATTTTGTAAAGGGGGATGCTCAAGGGCGATCGCCCCCAAGTAACCGCGGCGATAGTCTTGCAAAAGTTGACGAGCCGCCCGTTCCAAGTCGCCGTGGTAGCGCTTAGTGGCGAGATCATGAAGATAGGTTTCACCCGTGTCGGTGACGGCTAGACCATAGCGAGCGCTGAGGCGATCGGCCTGTCCCAACTGGTGCAGTAGCTCAACAAGAATCGGCGCCACCCGACAAGGATCGTAGGCAGCTTGGCCAATGTCATCGCAAATGGCTAGTTTCACCGCAGCGTCTTGGTTCTTGAAATTCATGGGCAACACCCCCGGCGCATCCAAGAGTTCCAAGGTGGGGGACAAACGCACCCAACGCAGTTGCCGCGTCACCCCCGGCCGAGCGGCACTCTCGACCACCCGCTGCTGCAAAAGGCGATTGATCAAGGCAGATTTGCCCACATTGGGAAATCCCAGAACCACAGCCCGCACGGCTCTTACTTGCATGCCCCGCTGTTGGCGGCGTTGATTCATGACAGCCCCTGCCTGCACCGTCGCCTGTTGGAGGCGGTAAATGCCTTCCCCACGCTGCGCATTGGTGAAAAAGACGGTTTCTCCTTGGGTCTCAAACCAAGTGAGCCACTCTTGGTGATCGCGATCGCTAATCCTGTCCATACCATTGAGCACTAAGAGGCGTTGCTTGCCACTGGCCCACTGCCGAATTTGGGGATGGCAACTGGCCAAGGGAATCCGTGCATCCCGCACTTCTAAGATCACATCCACCTGTTTCAGTTGTTCCTTGAGGGCACGTTCGGCCTTGGCAATGTGGCCGGGATACCATTGAATGATCGGACTCATAGAAATTCCACCCCCTTTTTTACAAAAACAATAGAGCGATCGCCCCCCATGAGTGCCATTCAATTGATTTCGGATAATCCTCAATCATTTTTGAATAGAGAGAAGACTATAGTTATGCGCCTCTGATTAGAAACCCATAAACAACTCTAAAGATTGATAACCCAAACCTATAGAATAATTAAGAATCTCCAAAGCAAAAGTTATTGCATTGGGTATCAACTAAGCTGATGCTAAGCATAAGACCTACGACCATATCACAGGCTTGCGGATGGTTGCATCCTCTCGCTGAGTTTTGCATTGCTCAATTTTGCCCCATTTTCGGGGAATCGTAGCGTTCACACTACCCATTGCAAAGGTTGCCCGTAGAGATTGCTCTACTTGGCACAGTAGCTGTTAAAGAGGAAAAATGTCTATGGCCTACACGCAATCTAAATCCCAGAAAGCTGGGTATCAGGCAGGGGTAAAAGATTACCGCCTGACCTATTACACCCCGGATTACACCCCCAAAGACACTGATATTCTAGCGGCCTTTCGTGTGACCCCGCAGCCGGGCGTGCCCTTTGAAGAAGCTGCTGCCGCCGTTGCCGCCGAATCCTCGACAGGGACATGGACCACCGTGTGGACCGACCTGCTGACCGACTTGGATCGCTACAAAGGTCGCTGCTACGACATCGAGCCCCTGCCGGGTGAAGATAATCAGTTCATCGCCTACATTGCCTACCCGCTGGATCTCTTTGAAGAAGGCTCGGTCACCAACATGCTGACCTCCATTGTGGGGAACGTGTTTGGTTTCAAAGCCCTCAAAGCGCTGCGCCTTGAAGACCTGCGGATTCCTGTGGCTTACCTGAAAACCTTCCAAGGGCCACCCCACGGGATTCAAGTGGAACGCGACAAATTGAATAAATACGGTCGTCCCCTCTTGGGCTGCACCATTAAGCCGAAACTGGGTCTGTCGGCGAAAAACTATGGCCGTGCTGTTTATGAATGCTTGCGCGGTGGTCTGGACTTCACCAAAGATGACGAAAACATCAACTCCCAGCCTTTCCAACGCTGGCGCGATCGCTTCCTGTTTGTCGCCGATGCCATTCACAAAGCCCAGGCTGAAACTGGCGAAATCAAAGGCCACTATCTCAACGTAACCGCTCCCACTTGCGAGGAAATGCTGAAGCGGGCAGAGTTTGCCAAAGAACTGGAAATGCCCATCATCATGCATGACTTCCTGACCGCGGGGTTCACTGCCAACACTACCTTGGCCAAATGGTGCCGTGACAATGGCATGCTACTGCACATTCACCGCGCTATGCACGCTGTGATTGACCGTCAGAAAAACCACGGCATCCACTTCCGGGTCTTGGCCAAGTGCTTGCGGATGTCTGGTGGTGACCACATCCACACCGGTACCGTTGTCGGTAAGCTGGAAGGGGATAAAGCCATCACCCTTGGTTTTATCGATCTGTTGCGGGAAAACTACATTGAGCAGGATCGCTCTCGTGGCATTTACTTCACCCAAGACTGGGCCTCGATGCCAGGAGTGATGGCGGTGGCTTCTGGTGGCATTCACGTCTGGCACATGCCCGCACTGGTGGACATTTTTGGTGATGATTCTGTGCTGCAATTTGGGGGCGGCACACTTGGTCACCCTTGGGGGAATGCACCGGGGGCAACTGCGAACCGGGTCGCCCTTGAAGCCTGCATCCAAGCCCGCAACGAAGGTCGTGACCTGATGCGCGAAGGCGGCGACATCATCCGCGAAGCCGCTCGCTGGAGTCCAGAACTGGCTGCTGCCTGCGAACTCTGGAAAGAAATCAAGTTCGAGTTTGAAGCGCAAGACACGATCTAGGTGGTGCAGTTGGGGTTCAATCGGAGCTACGGCAACGATTTCCCCGTAGGTCTATGGATGTCAAGCACATTGCGAAGCAAACCACCAAAACCCTGATGAGTTATCTCACCTATCAGGCCGTGCGAACCGTGATTGGGCAACTGGCCGAAACCGATCCACCGCGATCGCTCTGGCTACACCAGTTCACGAGTCAAGAAAGTATCCAAGACGGTGAACGCTACTTGGAAGCCCTCTTTCGCGAACAGCCCGATCTCGGTTTTCGCATCCTCACGGTACGCGAACATCTTGCGGAAATGGTGGCAGACTACCTGCCAGAAATGCTACGTGCGGGCATCCAGCAGGCCAATTTGCAACAACGCTGTCAACAACTGGAGCGAATGACCCAAGTGTCGGAAGCCAATGTTGAGAGCAGCAACCCAGAAACCCCTGAATAATTTGTTGACTGTGAACCAATTGAGGAACCTATGAAAACACTGCCCAAAGAGCGTCGTTACGAAACCTTCTCCTACCTGCCTCCCCTCAGTGACGCCCAAATTGCTCGCCAAATCCAGTACGCCATTGATCAGGGCTACCACCCCTGCGTAGAGTTCAACGAAACCTCTGATGCTGAGATTCACTACTGGACGATGTGGAAGCTGCCCCTGTTTAACTGCACCAATGCCCAAGAGGTGCTCAACGAGGTGCAGCAGTGCCGCTCGGAATATCCCAACTGCTTCGTCCGGGTGGTGGCCTTTGACAATATCAAGCAGTGCCAAGTGATGGGCTTTATTGTCTACAAGCCCAATCAGGCCAACAGCGGCTACGGCGGCTATCGCTACTAAGGCTGAGATTTTCTCAGTCCATTTCAGGGGGGAAACACCCCCCTATTTTTTATTGCTTTTTATTGCATGTTAACGAGGCGAGCGATCGCGCAAATAGGCTTCGACTGCTTGCGGTGCCGTTTTCTACTGATCAGAATTGGGTTTAGGCATCGGCACTCAGGGATTGGAGTCGGCGCTGAATAATCGCGAGTTGCTGTTGGGCAGCGGTCAATTGCGCCTGAGCCGTAGCCACCACCTCTGGTTGGGCTTTGTTAACAAAATTGGGGTTGTTGAGGCGAGCCGTTAAAGATTGAATGTCTTTGGTCAGGCGATCGCCCTCCTTCTGGAGTTTTGTTACCAAGGCCTCCACATCTACGACCCCCGCTAGGGGAATGAGCACCTCGCTTTTGCCAACCACACCACTAAACACCTGCTGCGGAATTTGCAGTCCAGTACCAATGGTTAGCGACTCGAGACGCGCTAGGTGTTGAATATCTGTCGCCCCAGCCTCAAAGATCGGTGCTTCCTCAGCACTGGCCTCAATCAAGGCCGTAATATACAACCCCGGCTTAATCCCCGCCTCTGCCCGCAGATTGCGAAGGGTGCGGATGGTTTCAATCAAAAGGCTAAATTGGGCTTCAAGGTCAGGGTCAATGGCGCGGCGATTTACTTTCGGGTAGGGTTGTACCGCTAAAACTTCCCTGTCTCCCACCTGATGCAGCGTGTGCCAAATTTCCTCTGTAATGTGGGGCATGAAAGGATGGAGCAGCTTCAGGATACCATCGAGAACCGTAGCTAGCACCTGTTGCGCCGTGCGCTTGGCTTTGGCGTTTTCCCCTTGCAAACGGGGTTTCACCAGTTCAATGTACCAGTCGCAAAAATCCCCCCAGATGAATTCGTAGAGTCCCTTGGCCGCCTCCCCAAGGCCATAGCTTTCAATGCGTTCGCGGGTGGTTTGAATGGCCGTGTGGTAGCGACTGAGAATCCAGCGATCGCTAGCCGCCAAGTCCCGCCGCCGCGGTGTCCCCAACTGGCTGGGGGTTTGCCCCTCTAGATTCAGCAGCACAAAGCGAGAGGCATTCCAAAGCTTGTTGGCAAAGTTGCGGCCAGCTTCGACGGTTGCCGATTCATCGGTTTTGCGGTTGTACTCTAGGCGAATATCCTGTCCGGCGCCGACCACTTCCTTGACTAAGCTATAGCGCAGGGCATCGGTGCCGTATTTTTCAATTAAGATCAGCGGGTCAATGCCGTTGTTGGCAGACTTGGACATTTTTTTGTTGTTTTCGTCCCGCACCAAGCCGTGGATATAGACATCGCGGAAGGGGATTTTACCGGTGAAGTACTGCCCCATCATTGTCATCCGCGCCACCCAGAAAAAGATGATGTCAAAGCCGGTGACCAAGGTGGCAGTAGGGTAGTAGCAGTGATAGTCTGGCGTATCATCCGGCCAGCCCAAGGTGGAAAAGGGCCATAGACCAGAGGAAAACCACGTATCCAGTACGTCCTGATCCTGCTGGAGCTGAATCTCCTTGCCAAATTGGGCGATCGCCTTGGCGCGGGCAGCGGCCTCATCCATGGCCACCACAAAGGGCGTGTCATCGCGCACTTCGCCTTCGGTTTCACTGACCACATACCAAGCGGGAATTTGATGCCCCCACCACAGTTGCCGTGAAATACACCAATCCCGTAAGTTCACCAGCCAATCGCGATAGACCTTTGCCCAGCGATCGGGGATAAAGCGGGGGGAGTGCTTTTTATCCAGTGCCTTGAGGGTGGCATCCGCGAGGGGACGAATTTTCACAAACCATTGGGTAGAGAGGAGCGGTTCAATGGGCACTTTGCCGCGATCGCTATAGGGAACGGTGTGTTTATAGTCCTCCACCCGTACCAAAAAGCCCTCTGCCTCTAGGCGAGCCACCACCTGTTGACGCGCCACAAAGCGATCCAGACCTGCAAACTCGCCAGCATTCTCATTGAGGGTGCCATCCTTATTCATCAGGTTAATCATGGGTAGGTGATGGCGTTGCCCCATGACAAAATCATTGGGATCGTGGGCTGGGGTGACTTTCACACAGCCGGTGCCAAAGGTCGGATCTACTAAGGGATCGCCAATAATGGGAATTTCCCGATTCATCAGGGGAAGCCGCAGCGTTTTGCCAATCAAATGGCGATAGCGATCGTCCTCAGGGTGAACCGCCACCGCTGTATCTCCCAGCATCGTTTCTGGCCGGGTCGTCGCCACCTCCAAATAGCCTGAGCCATCCGTCAGCGGATAGCGAAAATGCCAGAGATGCCCCTGTACTTCACGGTTTTCCACTTCTAAATCCGAGACTGCCGATTGACTGGCGGGGCACCAGTTCACCAAATACTTACCGCGATAGATCAGCCCTGCTTCATAGAGGCGATTAAAGGCGGTCAGCACCGCCCGCGACAACCCCTCGTCCATGGTGAAGCGTTCGCGCGACCAATCCACCGATAGTCCCAAGCGACGAATTTGGCCGACAATCGTATTGCCCGATGACTCCTTCCACGCCCAAGCCCGCTGGAGATAGGCCTCTCGTCCCAAGGCAAAGCGGTTGGTGCCCTCCGCCTGCAACTGTTGATCCAAAATCGTGCTAACAGCAATACTGGCATGGTCTGTCCCCGGCAGCCAGAGAACGTTGCGACCAATCATGCGGTAATAGCGAATCAGCACATCAATCAGGGCGTGCTCAAAGGCGTGCCCCATGTGCAAACTGCCGGTGACATTCGGAGGCGGAATGACAATGCAATAGGGCTTGCCGGGGTGGTTGGGATCGGCGTGAAAGACACCACTGCTTTCCCAAAGCTGTTGCCATTTGGCCTCGGTTTGCTTGGGATCGTATTGACTGGGGAGGGTAATCGCGTCGGTCATGGGTTGTTGCACTACTCCAAGGCGCCTAGGCCATCACCATACCACCATCCACATTGAAGACTTGCCCCGTAATGTAAGCGGCTGCCGGATCCAAGGCCAAAAAGCGCACCATCCCCGCCACTTCTGTGGGTTCACCATACCGCCCTAGAGGAATGAATTTAAGAATGTCCTCCGCCTTGAGTCCAGCGGTCATCTCAGTGGCAATAAAACCGGGGGCAACGGCATTCACGGTAATGCCCCGACTGGCGAGTTCTTTGGCCACAGTTTTGCTAAACCCAATCACGCCTGCTTTGGCAGCACTGTAGTTGGCTTGGCCAGGGTTGCCCATTTGCCCGGCCACAGAGGCAATGTTGATAATTCGTCCCCGCTTTTGCTTGAGCATCAGTTTACTCACCGCACGGGTACACAGGAAGACCCCCGTCAGGTTCAGGTTAATCACGGCCTGCCAATCCTCGAGGCTCATGCGCAGCAGCAGCGTGTCGCGGGTAATGCCGGCATTGTTGACCAGCACATCGACGCGGCCATAGGTGTCCACAGTTTTGGCCACAAGGGTATCGACCTGCTCAGGGACAGACACATCGGCAGCAATCGCGATCGCTGTTCCCCCTTGCTGTTCAATCATTTGCACCACTTCAAGGGCAGCTTCAGCAGAACGGGCGTAGTTAACCACTACCGTGGCTCCTGCTTTTGCCAGCTCGAGGGCGATCGCCCGACCAATTCCCCGTGAGGCACCAGTGACAATGGCAACGGCTGCTTCGCTCAAATCAGTTCTCTCCTAAGGGCAAAAATGCTGCACGTATGGATAATCCATCACAAATTTTAACAGCCGATGTTACCCCTCTTGGGTCTAGGGCATGTCAACCCAATAGATCAACACGCGAGGCAGTATTCTTAGGCGGAGTGATCGAGCCAATCAAACACTGCCTCTAGGTCAGTGAAGTCTAGGAGTGCTTCTGCCAACGCTTCGATTTGATCGGGAGAGAGCTGACGAATCCGTTCTTCAAGGTCATTGGGCACACTGCCAAACCGCCGCCTTAACTGCCGCAGGACAACGGCTGCTTCGCCTTGCTGTAGCCCTTGTTGCAATCCTTGTTGCAATCCTTGCTGCAATCCTTGCTGCAATCCTTGTTGCAATCCCTGTTGCAATCCCTGCTGTAATCCCTGCTGTAATCCCTGCTGTAATCCATCCTCTCGCGCCTCAGCATAAACCTCTTGATAAAACCGCGTCCGCTTTAGTTCCTCAGTGGTAAACCCCAGCATGCGCAGCACCTCCTCGCGACTCAGCTTGGTGAATTTGTACAACACAATGGTGGTGATCAACTCCATTATGACTTCTGGCCTTGGAACCGCCTCTATGCGAGTGCGCTCTGCCAGCAACCGTGCTGCTGTCGGCATTTCTGCTTCAGGTAACACTGTGAGCTGCATCAGCGCTAGGCTCAATGGCAACGCCTCAAGTGACCCCAGTTCATTCAAATAGACCCGATGCAGGCGATGACTATTCACCAACACCTCATAGGGGTCAAAGGACACTTGTTCTGCTTGACGATGGGGATAAATCACCACCGCTTGCCAGTCAGAAAAGGTGTGGCGATACAGCCGCAGATAGAGAAAGATTTCCGCAAAGAAGCGTTCATAGAAGCTGTTATCGCGCTGAAACTGCACCTCACAGAAATAGACGATTCCTGAGGGGTCAGGGGGCATGAAGACGCCATCAATGCGAAAGGCCGTTTGCTTGAGTTCGACGGACTCAAAACGATACCCCTGAGGGGTGTCTCTGCCCAAAAGGTCAAAGAGGGTCTGGGGTAGTTGGGCAAACAGTTGGTAAAAAAGAGAGTCACGGCGCATGGGCTAGGAAGAGCGATTTAGCCACGCAAACACTGCCTCTAGGTCAGTGAAGTCTAGAAGTGCTTCTGCCAATGCTTCGATTTGATCGGGGGAGAGCTGACGAATCCCTTCTTCAAGGTCATTGGGCACACTACCAAACCGCCGCCTTAACTGCCGTAGGACAACGGCTGCTTCTCCTTGCTGTAGCCCTTGTTGCAATCCTTGTTGCAATCCTTGTTGCAATCCCTGTTGCAATCCTTGTTGCAATCCTTGTTGCAGTCCTTGTTGCAATCCTTGTTGCAATCCCTGTTGCAATCCCTGCTGTAATCCCTGCTGTAATCCCTGCTGTAATCCATCCTCTCGCGCCTCAGCATAAACCTCTTGATAAAACCGCGTCCGCTTTAGTTCCTCAGTGGTAAACCCCAGCATGCGCAGCACCTCCTCGCGACTCAGCTTGGTGAATTTGTACAACACAATGGTGGTGATCAACTCCATTATGACTTCTGGCCTTGGAACCGCCTCTATGCGAGTGCGCTCTGCCAGCAACCGTGCTGCTGTCGGCATTTCTGCTTCAGGTAACACTGTGAGCTGCATCAGCGCTAGGCTCAATGGCAACGCCTCAAGTGACCCCAGTTCATTCAAATAGACCCGATGCAGGCGATGACTATTCACCAACACCTCATAGGGGTCAAAGGACACTTGTTCTGCTTGACGATGGGGATAAATCACCACCGCTTGCCAGTCAGAAAAGGTGTGGCGATACAGCCGCAGATAGAGAAAGATTTCCGCAAAGAAGCGTTCATAAAAGGTGTTGTCCCGCTGAAACTGCACTTCACAAAAATAGACTATTCCCGAGGGGTCAGGGGGCACGAAGACGCCATCAATGCGAAAGGCCGTTTGCTTGAGTTCGACGGACTCAAAACGATACCCCTGAGGGGTGTCTCTGCCCAAAAGGTCAAAGAGGGTCTGGGGTAGTTGGGCAAACAGTTGGTAAAAAAGAGAGTCACGGCGCATGGGCTAGGAAGAGCGATTTAGCCACGCAAACACTGCCTCTAGGTCAGTGAAGTCTAGAAGTGCTTCTGCCAATGCTTCGATTTGATCGGGGGAGAGCTGACGAATCCCTTCTTCAAGGTCATTGGGCACACTACCAAACCGCCGCCTTAACTGCCGTAGGACAACGGCTACTTCGCCTTGCTGTAGCCCTTGTTGCCGTCCCTCTTCTCGTCCTTCTTCTCGCCCTTGTGCTCGCCCCTCTTGTAACCCCTCTTGTCGCCCTTCCTCTCGTGCCTCAGCATAAACCTCTTGATAAAATCGCGTCCGCTTTAGTTCCTCAGTGGTAAACCCCAGCATGCGCAGCACCTCCTCGCGACTCAGCTTGGTGAACTTGTAGAGCACAATGGTTGTGATTAACTCCATTATGACTTCTAGCCTTGGAACCGCCTCTATGCGAGTGCGCTCTGCCAGCAACCGTGCTGCTGTCGGCATTTCTGCTTCGGGTAACACTGTGAGCTGCATCAGGGCTAGGCTCAATGGCAACGCCTCAAGTGAACCGAGTTCATTCAAATAGACCCGACGCAGGCGATCGCTATTCACTAACAATTGATACGGCTCAAAACACTCTTGTTCTGTTTGGCGATCGGGATAAATAACCACCGCTTGCCAATCAGAGAAGGTCTGGCGATACAGACGCAAGTAGAGAAAGATTTCAGCAAAGAATCGTTCGTAGAAGGTGTTGTCCCGCTGAAACTGCACTTCACAAAAATAGACTATTCCCGAGGGGTCAGGGGGCACGAAGACGCCATCAATGCGAAAGGCAGTTTGCTTCAACTCGACTGAGTCAAAACGATACCCCTGAGGGGTGTCTATGCCCAAAAGGTCAAAGAGGGTTTGGGGTAACTGGGCAAACAGTTGGTAAAAGAGGGAGTCGCGGTGCATGGGCGAGGAAGAGCGATCGCTCCGACCAGAAACTTCAGAACTAGAGTGTTATGGAGGCAGGTGTTCCCCCTATGCTAAGCTGAGGACTGTATAGAATATGTTGTGGTTTTGCATAGATCCCTATGGCGACGTACTATTACATTCTCGCAAGCAAAAAGTTTTTGACTGAGGAAGAACCCCTTGAGGAAGTGTTTCGCGAGCGACAGCGTCACTACCGGGAGCAGGGTAAGGAGATTGATTTTTGGCTGGTGCCCGAGCCGGCGTTTTTAGAGCAGCCCCAGTTTGCTGAACAGAAGGCGCGTTGTCCACAGCCCGCCGCAGCCATTATCTCCACCAACCAGCAATTTATTCAGTGGCTGAAGCTACGCTTGGAGTATGTGCTAATGGGGCAATTCACCAGCGAGGAGGTTCCGAATCCCCTTGCTTCCCTTGCAAGCGTTTAGGGACAGGCTTGAGCAACAGCGGGATTTTGTTGACGGTAGTCCTTGAGCCAGTCACAGGCACTGGTTAATAACTGTCCTAGGGTGGCCAGCGGGCTAATCAAGACCTCGTCATCCTCGGTACCGATCGCCACATAAAGTTCGTCTTGGCCACTCACATCAACGCTGTAGGGAATGGCAGAAATACGATCAATCAGTGTAATGAGCTGGCCTCTTTGGTTCCAAACCCGCACACTGCGATCGGGGGAGGCGGTGGCGATCATTTCACCATCGGGGCTAAGACCGAGACTGACAATACTCCGCTGGTGAGCACGAAACACACGGGGGTTGCTGGGGGCAGTTTTGCCGTGAATTGACCACAAATAGACGGAGCCACTTTCGCCAGCCGCCGCTAGGAATTGGCCGTTGGCACTAAATTCAAGACTGGCCAGCCATCCTGCATCAGGGTTCAGGCGATAGGCAAGGCGATCGCCCTCAAAATTCCAGACCTCAATTGTGCCCGCAGACCCCGTACTCGCCAGCAGGGGGAGTGTCGGATGGAAGCTGAGGCTCCAAATTTCCCCTTCACTTTTGCGCTTTTGAATGTTCTCTGGCCGCTGGAGGTCAACAAGATAAATAGTGCCTTTTTCATCGCCTGCGGCTAAGTACCGTCGTTGGGGATCCATGGACACGGTGTAGAGGGGAGCCTCGATGGGCAGTTGCCAGATTTGCTGGGAGCGATCCGCAAGGTTCCAGATCACTAATTTTCCCCCTTTGGTGGCGATCGCCACCCGCTGGCCACTGGGACTAAAGAGCACTTGGTTGATGCCTTGAGGATCGAGAACTGGGGTTGTGGCAAGGAGCGTGCCATCCCGTCGCCAGTACTTGACGCGACCATCTTTGCCCCCCGTGACCACTGTGGCTGCTTGGGGATCTAAGGCCACTGTCCAAATACTTTCTTGATCGGCAAACCAGTGTTCCGTGCGGTGATGATCGAGGTACCACAGCGTCATTTGCCCCCCGCGATCGCTACTGAGGAGAACTGACCCCGTTGGATTAAAGCTGACGGTATTGATCAGGCGTTCATGACTCCCCAACTCAGCAATCAGTTCACCCGTTGGCTGCCACAGACGCATCGTGTTATCTGTGCTCAGGGTCAATAGACGATAGCCCACAGGAGACGTACCCACAAAATACACTGGGGCTGCACTGACACGCCATTGATTGATTTGCTGCCCCTTGGTGTTCCAAAGGCGGAGGGTGCCATCTTTGCCTACCGTCGCCAGTTGGCCATTGCTGAGATAGGTCAAACTGGTTTGGGGAACGGGAAGATCGGCTTGGACTTGCCATGCTTGGAGCAGTTCCCCCTGACGGGACCAAACCCGAATCCAGCCTTCTTCATCGGCAGTGGCCAAGCGATCGCCCCTGATGGCATAACTCAAGCTATTGATACTCTGGCTAGGGGTGGGAATAGTGGCCAGTAATTCCCCTTCAAGGCTCCAACGCAGCATATCCCCTGTAGTTGTGGTGGCCGTCAACTCCTGCCCCTCTGGACTAAAGCGAAAGTTATTGATCGGTAAGGCAGGCAAACGCCGTTCAAAGATAAGTTTTTGCAGTTCGACACGCCACAGGGAAATTTCGCCCTTATTATTGAGCAGACCCACGCGATCGCCCGCAGGGCTGATCCGCGCCAGTTTGACATTGCCAATCTCCAAAGACTGGGCACTCAGTCGCTCGCCGTTCACTCGCCAAAATTCGACAAGGCCGCTTTCACTAATGCTGAACTGCTGACCATCAGCCGTCAAAAAGGCCGCCATCAGGGGGGTATTGTCACTCTGCCATTGGTTGCGGGCTTGAATGTGATCGAGGAAAAAATTGAGCACAAAGAGGGGGCGCGTCGTGGGGTATTGACTCAGGGGGCGATCGCCCACCAGTCGTTTTAAGTGGCGTCCTGCCTCAATACCTGCTAAAAGGGCGGGTAACTCTTGGGTTTGAAACTGTTCCAGAAGATCATTACTGGTTTGCTCAAGGGCTAGACTTTCTTGGGCGGCTTGCAGATTCGCATGGGTCTTTGCCAAAATTGCCGCTACCCCTAGAGAAATCACAGAAACAATACCAAGAGCCATGAGGGCGCGGCGGGTCAGACGACTGGCTTTTTGGCGAGCTGCCTCGAGAATGCGGTTGGCAGCACTGATCGCCTCCTTTTCTTGGCGCTCGAGCAGTAACGTGTCTTGAATCGCTTTCTGGTTGGCCTCCTGACTGGCAGAAAGATACTGATAATCCAGATCACTGAGACTTTTGCCACTGGCCCAGATCAACGCTTCCTCAAGGGCTTGTCCCCGCAGGAGACGGGAGCTATCACTCCCCCCAGAGCGCAGCCATGCTTGGAACTCCTCACTGTAGGGGCGCAGTTGTGCCAACTGTTGCTCCACCCACGCAGCGTCAAAAATATGGGCATAGATGGGGTTAAAGACTTGCAATTTGCCTTGGCGCTGACACACCAGTCCCGTTAGAGCGAGGGCACGCTGCTCACTACTGCCATCAAGGGGAATGCCCCCCGTTTCTAAAACCCGCTGATAGAGACCCAAGAGCCGACCGATGCGCTGTTCATCAGCCAGCAAGCGATTGCGAATGGTCTTGAGGTGTTCGGGTTCATCTTGCCGCTCCCAATCCTGAAGGATATGCTCTTGGACAAACTGGGCTAACTGCTGGGAGAGGGTTGACGTTGGCATGAATGACCCGTGGTGTTGCAGCAGGCGACAGAGTTTTTGGGTCAAGAAGGGTTGGCCACCCGTCCAATTGAGAATTTCCGCCAAGAGTTGATCGGGGTTGTCGCTAAGATGGGCAATGCCCTTGAGTAGGGGGGTGGCTTCCGCAAGGGTAAATCCCTGTAAATCAATGGCACAACCAATGTTAAAGGGGGTGCGTTGCTTATCTTGAATCAGTTGATCGGGAGTGGCCACGCCAAAGAGAGCAAAGGTTAAGCGCTGATATTCGGGATAATCTGCCCGTTGGTTGTAACAAGCGCGGATCCAAGCAAAAAAATCATCGGTGGAAAAGGGCAGACTCAACAAACTATCAATTTCATCAATAAAAATGACAAGAGGTTCACGGGTGTGGGCAAGCAGCACTGTTTCTACGAAATCACTGAGGCGCTGAATGGGTGACACCAGCTGGCGATCGCGCCACCAAGAGCGCAAGGAGACCACATCAGTTAACTGAAATCCCTGAATGAGGGCACCCACAAAGCTGGCATACCACTGCTCGGGTTGAATATTTTGGCTGCCAATTTTGGTAATGTCGAGGGCAGCACAGCGGTACCCCATTGTCATCAATTGCTGCGTCACCTGCACCCGCAAGCTGGATTTGCCCATTTGCCGCGAATTGAGAATATAGCAAAATTCGCCAGCGGTGAGGGCAGCCAACAGATCCGCATCCGCTTGCCGTCGGACATAGACTGCCGATGTGGTGGGTAAACTGCCCCCCACTTGATAGGTGGTTGCTGCATCCATTGAGGGTGACCTAGTTGGAAACGGTACGCTCAGGTGCTGTTGACGTGGTTGCCCTCTCTGAAGTGGCCTGACTAGCAAGAAATTCTTTTTCTGTCACTTCTCCCAGTTGCCCCATCGGTTGGGACGGACCATTATTGACACTCACCTTGACAGCGCCAGCATTCCCCGTGCGGACAATTAAACGTTCCTTGGCTTGCCAACTGCGCTCTGTTCCCGACTCCAAAATACCGGCATAGACAACTCGACCATCGGCTTCCACCTCGAGCCACGAGGCATCGGAGAGGGACAACTTGACCTCAACCGTTTCAGGGGTCGTAGGGCTGGGCGTCGGTGTTGCCGCTGCTGTGGGGGTGGGTGTGGGGCTGGGGGACGCGGTAGGGGTCGGTGCGGGGGCTAAATCGGTGATGCTTTGGGCTTGGGGACGAAAGAGATAGGCCAACCCAGCCACTGCCGCTGCCACGAGGGCAAAGTACATCAGGTAGAGGTGAATTGGGCGCAACTGCCAACCTATGCCACCCTTGGGAACACTGGGTTTATCGGGGCGCTCCACAGGGTCAGCCACTGTTGGAAAATTGGCGGCAATACTTTTGCCATCAAGGCCAAGGGCATCGGCAAAACGGCGAATAAATCCTTGGGTATAGACGGGTTCGGGTAACTCCTCAAGGTTGGCATTTTCAATGGCTGCAAGGATTGACTGGCGCACCAACGTTTTGGCGGCCAACTCCTCAAGACTTAGACCCACTTCCCGTCGCTTTTCGCGGAGGAAGGCACCAATTTCTGCCAGTTTTTCTGCCTGTTGATTACTGAAGTGAGGCATCGCTATCTATCTCCTGCCGTCAGTCTATGCCAATTTGCCGAAGAGGGGTTTAGCCATTGGGATTATCCTATAGCAAGCTGCTGTGGATTGGGGGACTGCCTTTGCTAGGCTAGATCTGGCTTTTAGACGCACCTCATTTTTATGACTCAGTTCTCTCCCTTGTACGAAGGCAAGGCAAAGATTATTTATGCCACAGCGGATCCAGACATCTTGCTGGCGGCGTTCAAGGATGATGCCACCGCCTTTAATGCTCAGAAGCGCGGCTCGATCCAAAACAAGGGAGTGATGAACTGCGCGATCGCCAGCCATTTGTTTCAGTATCTAGCGGCTCAGGGCATCCCCAACCATTTTATTGCCCAAGTGGCGCCAAACAAGATGCACATTCGGCGAGTAGAGATTATTCCCCTTGAGGTGGTGGTGCGCAATCGGGCAGCGGGAAGCCTTTGTCGGCAGACGGGATTGCCCTTGGGATTAGAACTCAATCCCCCCTTGGTGGAGTTTTACCTCAAGAATGATGATCTTGGTGATCCGCTGCTCACGGGCGATCGCCTGCGCCTATTGCAGATTGCCACAGATGAGGAAGTCGCAAAGATCAGGGAAATGGCCTTGGCCGTCAATACCCATCTCAGTCGCTTTTTTGCTGAGTGTGGCATTACCTTGGTGGACTTTAAGCTGGAGTTTGGCCGCAGTCCGACGGGGGAGATTCTCTTAGCGGATGAAATTAGTCCCGACAGTTGCCGCCTCTGGAATCAGGATGAAAGTGATCCTGAGAAGCGCATTCTCGATAAAGATCGTTTTCGCCAAGATTTGGGCGCCATTGAGGATGCCTACGCCCTCGTGATGCAGCGAGTGTTAGCCCATAGCGTGAGTTAGCAAGGGGTGGGCAATGACCGTTGTACTTGGCGCCGATGTGGGTGGCACAAAAACTCTCATCGAGTTATGGGATGTGGTGGGTAGCGATTGGCATTTGCTCCACAGGGCGAAATACGCCAGCCGCGATTTCCCTGACTTGACAGCTCTTTTGCAAATGTTCCTCAAGGAGAGTCCTGCCCATCCCCAGCGGGCTTGTCTGGGGATTCCGGGGCCTGTGATTGACCAAGTGGCTCAGGTAACCAATTTGGGCTGGCGGGTCAGTGGTGCTGAATTAGAAACGGCATTGCAGATCCCTTGCGTGACGCTGCTGAATGATTTTGCAGCCGTGGCCTATGGTGCATTGGTGTTACCGCCGACGGATTTTGTTGTCCTTCAGGAGCGACCGCGGCGCCCCCAGGCGCCTATTGCCCTATTGGGAGCAGGTACTGGATTAGGGGAAGCACTGATGATTTGGCAGGGCGATCGCTACCAAGTGATGCCCCTAGAGGGCGGCCACACCGACTTTCCACCCCGCAATGAACAGGAAATGGGTCTATTGCGCTATTTGTGGCAAACCTACGAGCGAGTTTCTGTGGAACGGGTGGTTTCTGGCGCGGGGCTAGTGGCAATTTACGAGTATCTCAAGAGTGTCCACTTTGCTCCCGAATCAGCAGTGGTTGCAGCAGCCATGGCAGAGGTGGAGGATCGCGCCGCCGTGATCAGTCAATACGGCCTTGAGGGGGATCCTCTGTGTGCAGAAGCCTTACGGATGTTTGTGGATGCCTATGGGGCAGAGGCTGGCAACCTTGCCCTGAAAAGTTTGCCCTTGGGGGGGGTGCTGATTGCCGGAGGGATTGCCCCGAAAATTCTGCCGAAAATGACCGATGGCACGTTTCGCCAAGGGTTTGTGAGTAAGGGACGATTTCGCCCCCTGATGGAGCAGTTGTACGTTGCAGTGATTACGAATCCAGAGGTGGGATTGCGGGGCGCGGTACATTTAGCCGCTCAGGGGGCCTAGGGGTTAGAGGTGCTTCAGTTGTGGATAGGCCATTAGCAACTCATCAGCAGTGAGGGTGTCACCAATGGCTTGGGGTTGCCAGAGCAATTCGACCGCCAGTAGGCGATCGCTACCAATGCCTCCCAACTGTTGCAGCGCTTGCCGTAGCTCTAGGTCATTATTGACTGCGGGCAGTTTCAAGCGACCCGTGGCAGCCACCACCAAAGTTACAACAATATATTCACCCACATCATTGCTCACCACAGGGACGATCGCTGTCTGCTTAATTTCACGGCGGTAGTTGGAGAGGGTTTCTGCACTGAGTTTGCTGCGCTCCGCAAGCGCCAGTTGGTTAAAGGCTGTTTCCGCTTGCAGCAGTTTCGTTTCTTGGCTGCTGGCGTGGGCATAAACCCAGTATTGGGGATGGCGCAGCAGAGCAAGCGTTGCCTCTTGCAGCACTTTGGTGAGACCTTCGGGACTTTGGGTATCAGCGGTGAGCGCTAGTTGATTCAGTTCCTCTTGGAGTTCGCGAGCTTGGGCGAGGAGTCCCACATGCAGCGTATGCAGCGAGACCACGGGGTTGTCTTGGTAGATCTCTGAGTCATCGCCGCTATTGCGGAAGTTGCGGAAGGTGGAGATCAAAATATTGGCCAGCACACCAATCATGATGATCGTGAATAGGCCGCCAAAGCCACCGCCAAAACCAAAGAAGGGAATCAGGAAGGGAAAGCCAAAACCACCGCCATAGACTGGAACAGGCTGAGCATAGCCGCCGTAATCACTGCGGGGGGCACGGTAGGAACGGGCGGGCGCCGGACGACTAAAGGAGCCACCCCCGACACGTCCACCACTGCGGGCTGCCCATGCGGCACCACTGTCAAGGACAAGATGGGCAATCAATACCCCCACTGCCACAATTGCTGTCACAGATTTGAGACGTTGCCAAAAAGTTTTCATCATAAATTGTGTTCCCAAGGATTGACACACCGAAGGAGAGGTCCTGCTCTCAGTCTAACGTTTTGTCATCTTTAGAACAGATGGGTAAACCCTACAGCCCTTTTCGCGGGGATGGAACACACTGGCAGCAGTCAAAATTACGGAAGCCTCGCGCCCCCTTGGTGTAGGCCATATTTTAGAAAAGGGCTGTATTACGATATGAAAAGCAAACTTTCGATGAATGCTTTGCCTGCCGAGTTCTGTTCACGAAAACAATGATTGAAATTCCTGAGTCTCTTAAGCCGGTGATTACCTTTGCCCACCCGGTGCTGATGTGGATTCTTTTTGCGCTCACGCTTTATGCCATGTATTTAGGGATTCAAACCCGTCGCCTACGCTCCCTCAGCGGCGAGGAAAAGAAAGCACTGATCCAATCCAAGGTAAATATCAAACACCACCAAGTTGGCGCCATCCTATTGGCTTTGATGGTCATGGGGACGATTGGCGGGATGGCGGTCACCTACATCAATAATGGCAAGCTCTTTGTCGGACCGCACTTGATTGTGGGTCTGACCATGACGGCTCTGATTGCCCTTTCCGCTAGCTTAGTTCCCTTTATGCAAAAGGGCAGTGAGACTGCTCGAGCCCTGCACATGACCCTGAATCTGTTTCTGGTGATCCTTTTTGGTTGGCAGGCGGTGACGGGTCTGCAAATTGTGCAGCGAATTCTCAATGCTAGTTAGATGCGGGTGGCAACCTAGGCAGCGAGCGTAGCAATTGCAAAATCTCTGCAACAAGCGAGGACTTTTGTGCCAGAATATGAGGAGCACTAGTTACAGCCCTTTTCACAGGGATGAATATGCTTAGCACTGCGAAAGCGCGTGTGGGTCAGCATTTCACTTGCCTGATGTACCCAATATTTCAGAAAAGGGCTGTACTGCAAATAATTCCTAATGCAGTGGGTGCTCCTTCGCTTTACTGATTGCAGACAGTTCGCTTTCTGGGTGATCATGACCACACTTTCCCTGATGCCAACGCTTCAAACAGCCGTCCGGGTTGAGCACTTACATAAATCCTTTGGCCGCTTTGCTGCGATTTGCGATGTGAGCCTCTGTGTCCATGAGGGGGAAATTCTCGGGCTGTTGGGGCCTTCGGGTTGCGGTAAGACAACGCTACTGCGCTTAATTGCCGGTCTGGACACGCCAGATGCTGGGGAAATTTGGGTGGGCGATCGCTGTGTGGCAGCGGCAAATGTCTTTGTGCCCCCTGAGCAACGGTCTTTGGGCATGGTCTTTCAGGACTTTGCCCTGTTTCCCCATTTGACGGTGGCGGAGAATATTGCCTTTGGTTTGCAACAACAACGCCTGAGCAAGCAGCAAATTCAGGAGCGGGTGGCAGCAGTTTTGGCTCTAGTGCAGCTGGCGGATCTGAAAAAGCGCTATCCCCATGAGTTGTCGGGTGGCCAACAGCAACGAGTTGCCTTGGCGCGGGCGATCGCCCCCCAACCAGCGGTGATTCTCCTCGATGAACCCCTGAGTAATCTGGATGCCCAAGTGCGACTGCAACTGCGGGAAGAATTACGCACCATTCTCAAGGGCACAGGGACAACGGCAATTTTTGTTACCCATGATCAGGAGGAAGCCCTGAGTCTGTCGGATCGCTTAGCGGTGATGCGTCAAGGCAAGATTGAGCAGGTGGGTAACCCCCAAGACATTTATTGCCAGCCGGCCTCGCGATTTGTGGCAGGCTTCATTACCCAAGCCAACTTTTTGCCGGCCTGTGCCGAAGGGTCTCAGGTGCGCACGGATGTTGGTGTCTTTCCCCTGCCGGAAGCACTCCCCAAGAGGGAAGGGGAGGTGATGATTCGGGAAGAGGATGTGCAATTGCAGCCAGACACTGCGGCAACCAGCTGCTTTGTGATTCGCGATCGCCAGTTCCTTGGTCGCGAGTATCGCTACTGTATTCAACTGCCCTCCGGTCAAGATCTCCACGCCCGCCAGCCCCTTGCTGTGAATTTACCCGTTGGTACCCCTGTGAAAGTGGCCGCGCAAGCGGTGCGTTTCTTTCCCAAGGAACTCTAGTTTAGGGCACGCCCCATATATTCGCCCCAAAGAGCGGCAGCCAACCCACTACTGCCTTGGGTGGGGCTATTATCATCATTGCCCAGCCAAATTCCGGTGAGGACATCAGCAGCGGGCACGTAGCCAATAAACCAAAGGTCGCGGCCATCATTCGTGGTGCCCGTTTTGCCCGCCACGGAACGGCCAATGGCGGCGGCACGACCCGTCCCCCGGCTGACAACAGCTGTCAGCAAATGCGTCATTTCATTGGCGATCGCTGGGTCGAGCACCCGTTGAGGCCTTTCATCACTCGCGGCATAGATCAGGCGACAGGTCTGCCAGTCGTTTGTACTTTTACAATCACCGCCATCGCGCACCGAAACAATGGCATGGGGCGGAATGCGCTGTCCTTCATTGGCGAGTACGGCAAAGGCACCACTGATTTCAAGGAGGGTGACTTCACTTTGACCGAGAACAAGGCCGGGCACCGCTTGCAGAGGCGTCGTAATCCCCATTGCTCTGGCCAATCGAATGGTGGCCTCCAAACCAACGGCTTGGGCAAGACGTAAAGCAATCGGATTTTCGGAAAGGGCTAACGCTGTGGCTAAATCCATCGCACCACCGCCTGCACGACAGCCCTCAAATTGTTGCCCCTGCCAGAAGACGGGCGCGCAGGAAAAGGTTTCACCAGCCCTATGGCCTTGCAGGAGGGCTTCGGTATAGACAAACACCTTGAATGTGGAGCCCGGTTGACGCAGGGCAAGGGTGGCACGGTTAAACTGGCTTTTTTGGTAATCCACGCCACCCACGAGGGCAAGAATCAAACCATCCCTCGGCCGCAGGGTAATCAGTCCCCCCTGATGAACCCCATAGGCGCTGCCAGTGCTGGTGATAAAATTGCGCAGACTGGTTTCGGCCAGTTCTTGCCAGCGGGGGTCTAGGCCTGTCTCCACAATCAGGTTGCCCTCTTGGGCAAGGTTTTCACCGAGGAGTTGGGCAAGTTCCTGATAGACATGATCCGTGTAGTAGGGAAAGCGCTGGGAGGTGAGCAATTCCCGCGCCTTGGGACTAATTTCAATGCGGGAGCGACGGGCGCGATCGCCCTCTTCTTTGCTGATGTAGCCCTGCTGCACCATGCGCAAAATGACCCGATTGCGATAATCCACCGCCGCATCGTAGTCGCGCACCGGGTTAAAGCGGTTCGGTGCTGGCAAAATCCCCACTAGGGTGGCGGCCTCATTGAGTGTCAAGTCTTTGGCAGGCTTATCAAAGTAGAATTGCGCCGCATCCTCAAAGCCGCGATTGCCTAAGCCCAGATACACGCGGTTGAGGTAGGCCAACAGCAGCTCCTCTTTGCTGTAGAAAAATTCCAGCTTCAGGGCAACCGCCATTTCGCGCCACTTGCGGCCGAGGCTCTCTTCCATCCCCACATGGGAACGAAAGAGTGTACGTGCCAACTGCTGGGATAGGGTACTTGCTCCTTCACGTGTTTGGCGGGTTAATAGATTGGTCACCACCGCTCGCGCCATGCCCAGAGGATCAACACCAAAGTGCCAGTAGTAGCGCACATCCTCAGAGGCCAAGACCCCATGGACTAAGTAAGGGGAAAACTCATTGAGCCGTTGCAGTTCGCGGTGGGGGCGATCTTCGACTGGGTTGATCAGTTCCCCTTGGCGATCGAGGAGAATAATCGGCCCTTGCTCAATCGGAGGCAGGGGACGCACCGCCACTTTGCTAGCTTCGGCAGCTAGTAATCCCATTACAAGGCCACTGATGCCGATCGCCCCCCAAATGCTGTAGGTGACAGCATGAACCCAAGGGGGGGGTGGATTGTGGAAGCGGAGGGTAACAGCACCTTTAACCTCTGGGGGGCCAAGGGTAATGACATCGCCGTGGTGCAGTTCACTTGTTTTCAGGCGCTGCCGTTTGCGATAGATGCCGTTGGTGGAGTCTAAGTCTTGGATTTGAAAGACGCCTGTGGGGGTGAGCCGTTTGAGGCGGGCATGGGTACCACTGACAATCTCGGCATCGACAATAATATCGGCACGGCTGTGGCTACGGCCAATAACATAGCGATCGCCAACCAAGGGAAAGACTTGGCGTTGACCTTTGAACTCAACCCATAACTCGGGCGTGCGAGCATTTTCCCGCAGGGAGACCTGTTGCCAATCAAAGCGAGAGTGTACCGTTTGCACCGCTTGGGTGACGGTTTGAGTCATGGACTGCCAAAAATCTCGGGCAGGATTGGGCATGGCAGCAACGATAGGGACACTGTGATTTGACGAACAGGTAACTCGATTGTATCCCTACATTTCTGGCACATAGCCCGCTGGCACGGCACTCGGATCCGTATCCCGCTTGGAACTGAGAATATCCATTCGGTCAACTAAAATGACCGGCGAGGAGCGATCAGCCCCCGTGTTGCGATCTTGCCAGCGATCGAACTTCAGACTGCCCTTAATACCCAACAGCGTTCCCTTGCGCACATAATCAGCAGCCACCTGAGCGGTTTTTCCCCAAATTTCCAAGTTAAACCAATCGGGTTGATCGTCCTTGGTGGGGCGATTCACCGCCAATGTCAGCCGACACTTCACACTCCCCGACTCAAAATAGCGAACGTCGGGATCACTGCCGACACGACCCACTAGATGAACCACGTTTAGACCCATGGCTGACTGCCTCAAACTGCTCTTTGCCCCATTGTACATGGTTCCATTGGTGCTACTGCCTCAAAGCCCAGCCAGCGCCTTGCTCAGCTGTTGCCTCTCCATAGATTTTTGTAAAAATTGGGTTCTGCGGGGTTACCGAATGCGGGGGTCAGCCCATTTGAGCAGTAAATCCGCTAGGAGGTTGCCAATAATCAGCATCACTGCCCCCATCATCAGGCTGGCCATGACGACATAAATATCTTGGGCAGTTACCGCCTGTAAAATTAAGCGCCCCAGACCCGGCCAGTTAAAGAAAAATTCGGCAATAAAAGCACCACTGAGGAGGCTGGCAAATTCAAAACCCAACAGGGTAATGAGGGGGTTCACCGCATTGCGTAGGGCATGGACGTAGATCACCCGTGATTCCGGGAGTCCCTTGGCTCGTGCCGTTTGAATGTAGTTTTGGCGCAGCACATCTAGTAAATTCCCGCGCATGAGCCGCTGTAAACCCGCAAAGCTGGTGAGGGTGAGGGCAATAGTCGGTAAAATCAGGTGCCAGCCAATATCCAGAACTTTGCCCCACCAAGGGAGGTCGTCGTAAAACAAACTGGTCATGCCCCCCACCGGAAACAAAGGGGTGCTTTGGGCAAGAAAGAGCAGCAAGAGGGCGGTAATGAAGCTGGGAAACCCTTGGCCAATGTAACTAATGACCCGCAGCAGGCGATCGCTCCAACGATCTTGGGTCACCGCTGCCCAAATACCTAAGGGGATGGCTAATCCCCATGTGAGGAGAATCGAACTAAAAGAGAGCAGGAGAGTGGCGGGTACGCGCTCCCACAATAGGGAGGCCACCGATCGCTGATAGACAAAACTAGTACCGAAGTTGCCATAGCGAATAATTTGCCACAGCCAGCGAAAGTATTGCTCTACAGGGGACTTGTCAAGGCCAAATTGCCGCTCCAATTCCTGCAAGCGTTCCAAGGAAATTTGGGGATCCGCCTTGAGATTGTCCAGATAGTTGCCCGGTGCCAACTGCATAATGGCAAAACTCAACGCCGAGGCCAACAGCAGCGTGATCAGGGCTTCTCCCAAGCGTCGCAAAATCAGGCGGCTCGTTTCATTCCCTAAGCCTTGGCCAATGGATTTGAGCATGGATCATTTGGAAGCCAGCACGGCATCAATAGCAGCCTTGAGTTCTGCTTCACTCAGTTGGGTAATGACAAACACCTCCTGCACCGTTTTGCCTCGCCGCGCAATCACCTTAAACCCACCTTTGATGGGCACCGAAACCCGTAGGTGTAGATGGGGGGATTTCCCTTTGACAGGGGCAATGACACCGGGCGTGAGGGTACTAATCCCCGCCACTTTGGCCAATTTTTCCAAGACGGGAATCAAGCCTTCAATATGGGTAGAGTGATTCAGGACAACCCGACCCGTTCCTGCTGCCATTGTTAGGGTAACCACCGTGCGTGCAAGCCGGGTGCCAAAGGTTCTGGCATCCCAACGACAATTTTATCTTGATTTAATTCTAGGGGGAAAAGCCAAATTTGATGCTGTTGAGGGGGCAGTTGACGCGGTGGCGGGGGGGGTGCTTGGGGGTCAGTGGGCAGTTCTGCCAGATCACTGGGACTGGGGTTGACGGGGGCAGTCTCGCTATAGAGATCGCTATTATCCACCACATCGGGCATTTCCCGTCCCTCAACAGAGTCAACGGCCAATGTACGGCCATCGGGTGCCAAACTGAGGTAGAGTTCCTGCTGCGGGTCAAAATCCTTGAGCTTGAACAGTTCCTTGGTTTTCAGATCAAAGAGGGCAAGATAGGGAACTTCGCGGTAAGAGCCTTCCCCTTCAATGCGGGTGAGGATGGCATAGAGAAATTCCCCCTTGGGGTCAAATTGGCCGGCAATGATTGAGCCATTGATGGTTAGCAGTTCCCTATGCTCGCCAAAGATGTCCACCACATAGAGCGATCGCGAGAAATTGGGGTTAAACTTCACCGCTGCCACTTGCCGGCCATCGCGGCTAAAGTCCAGCACCATGCCATACTGGGGCAAAAAGTCAAAGTCACTCTCACCATTGCCGGCTTCTAGGGGCACAATCGCTAACCCCTGCCCTTGGGCAATGATTAAATGCTGGTTGTCGGGGGCAATGCGAAAATCACCGGCCGCCGCTTGGTTGAGCCGCCGAGGCTGAAAATTTTCATCGAGGAGCCACAGGGAGCTATCCGCAGGCTGGAGACGATTTACCCGCTGAACCACGATTTTGCTGCCATCATTGGCCAACTGAAAGCGCAGGTTTTGATACTCGCTATTGTCAAGGATCAGGGAAATTTCGCCCACGGGTCGAGGTTGCCGCCGGGGGGTTTCAGGGGCATTGAAGTATAGCCCGGTAGTCACGGTGTACAGTTGGGGGTCAAAACCCATTTGCTCGCCGCGCTCGCCGGCACTAAAGAGAATGCGATCGCCAGCAGGATAGGGCTGAAAGTCAAACACCCGTAGATTGGGGGGACTGAGGAAGGTCTTCTGTTGCAGCGTTAGGTTATAGAGGATGAGGCGCCCCTCTTCGACCCCGGAGCCAAGATAGACCAGCACGCGATCGCGACTGCGAAACTGTCCCTGAAAGGGTTTGATCGGTTTCCCTTGGGGCACAGAAACGGCATCCTCGAGGGAGACTTTGAAGGTTTGACCGTAGGGAATCGGCTGCGTCAGCGTGTAGGCAAAACGACGACCCGACCAACTGGCCTTGCCCTCAAGGGGTGGCTCAATCTTGAGATGCTCCGCCACCGATGACCAATCCATCAGCCGATTAAAGGCGAGGATAAAGGCGCGATCGTCAGACCCCACATCGCGGTTTTGCCATGTAAAGTCCCGCACTTGGGCTTGGGTGCGATCGCCCCCCCACAACAGCAAAAGGGTCAGCACCAGCGCCACAAGGAACACACTCAAAGCAGCGCGATCAAGGGGCTGAGGAAAGGAGTGAGAACGCATTAGCAGGAACGGTCACACAGCAACAGGCGTACTATACCAGAGGGCTTCAATGTGCTGGATCATGGGTAGGGCTGCCGCTGGTTCTGCCAACAGCACTGTAAGATGACCCAACTTGCGACCCGCGTAGGTTTGACTTTTACCATACCAGTGAAGGTTCGCGTGGGGGAGAGCCGCCAAGGCCTGACATTTTGCCCCATAGTCAACCTGCGGTTCGGCTAAGCCCAAGAGATTTACCATCACCGCTGCCGGTACCTGCATGGCGGGACTGCCCAAGGACTGGCCACTAATGGCGCGCAAGTGCTGCTGAAATTGACTCGTGATGCAGGCATCAATGGTGTAATGCCCAGAATTGTGGGTGCGGGGCGCAATTTCATTCACGAGTACCTCACCCGTGGCTGTGAGGAAAAACTCAATGCCAAAAATACCCACAGCATCAAGTGCCGTTAGGATTTGGCGGGCAATCTGCTGAATTTGCTCACTCACTTGGGGGTCAACCGGGGCAGGGGCAATCACCCAGCGACAGATGGCAGCCACCTGCTGCGTCTCCACCACGGGATAAAGGGCAATCTCCCCTTGGGGCGATCGCGCCGCCATGATCGCCAGTTCTTTGACATAGGGCACAAAGGCTTCCACCAAAAACCCTTGGGGCGGAATTTCTGGCCAACGCTGCTGAAACTGCTGCCATGCCTGCTCATCGGAGATGACAAATGTTCCTTGGCCGTCATAGCCGTGGCGACAGGTCTTAATCACACAGGGCAAGGTGGGGGGGCGATCGCCCAAATAGCCAAAGGCCGGTACAGGAATCCCCAGTTGTTGCAAAAAGTGGCGCTGCTGGTACTTGTCCAAAAGGGGGGCTAGGGAAGCAAGGCGGGGATAAAAACAAACCCCCTGCTGTTCAAGGCGCTGCAACCCCTCGAGATCGACAAACTCATTCTCAAAGGTCATCACATCAACCTGCTTAGCTAGGTGTGCTGTCGTTGCCACATCGGCGATCGCCCCATAGCAGACCCCCTCAGCAACCGCGACGGCTGGATCCGTTGCCGCAGGCGTTTGTACCCACAGCGAGAGTCCCATTTCCTTGGCCGCCAGCCCCAACATCCAAGCCAACTGACCGCCACCAATCACCCCAATCTTGGTTACGTTGTTCACGCTTCCTCTAATCGACTCAACGGAACCTATTGTCCTACACCAATGATCCTAGGGTTCTATGCTTTGTATCCCCTAGAGGGCAAGCTGCACCAACCAAACACTGGGGTCGTCACCCGCAGCAAACTCAAAGTTCAATTTGCGGCAAATACGAATCATTCCCTCGTTATCCTTGAGAACATAGGCGTGGATGGCACTGAGACCCTCATCGCGGCCAATTTGAATCAAGCGGCGTAGTAATTCAGTACCAAGGCCTTGCCGCTGCCAGCGATCGCTAATCAACATCGAAAACTCGGCTGTATTGCTAAAGTGATCCTTACTGAGGCGAGCCGCACCAATAATTTGCGGTTCACTGGCGCCTTGATGCTCCACCACCAGAGCCATCTCGCGATCGTAGTCCACAAAACAGATGCGCACTAGGCGATCGTGGGCAACCCGCTGCGACAACTTCATCAGGTGGAAATAGCGCAAATAGACACTCTGCTCCGAGAGGGTCGCATGGTACTGCCGCATTAGGGGTTCATCCTCTGGCCGAATCGGTCGAATCAGCACTGGGGTACCATCGCGCAACTGCCAGGGACTCACGTATTGGGTGGGATAGGGACGAATCGCAGGCTTGACAAAGGTGCTTTCCTCTTTGTGGAGCAGAATGCGGGCATCCAAGGCCATCAGGCGATCCGGGGGTGCCACCAGCAGGGGATTGATGTCAATTTCCTTAATCCACGGCTGCTCCACCACCAGCAGGCTAAAGCGCACCAGCAGATCTTCTAATAGGGCAAGGTTGACGGCTGGCCAGCCCCGCACGCCGGCAAAGGCACGGGAGATTTTCGTTTGCTGAATCAGACGGCGTGCCAAGGTGGTGTTCAGGGGGGGAAGGGCGATCGCGGTGTCTTCGAGGACTTCCACCAACTGTCCCCCCGTACCAAAGAGAATCACCGGCCCAAACTGAGCATCGGTGGAACTGCCCAAAATGAGTTCAAACCCCTTCCATGGGATCATCGGCTGCACGGTGACACCAGCAAAATGACCCGCGCCAGCAGCAGTGGTGACATTTTTCTCAATCTGTTGGTAGGCGGTAATGACCGCAGCGGCATCGGGAAGATTGAGGGCAACACCCCCGACATCGGTTTTGTGGGTAATTGTGGGCGAATAGAGCTTGAGAACTACGGGATACCCTAGGCGATCGGCAGCAGCCACTGCCTCTGCTTCACTGCGGGCAATACAGGTTTCCACCACCGGTAGGCCGTAGGCAGCAAGAACCGCCTTGGCTTCCCACTCCGTCAATAGGGTGCGCCCCTCACTGCGCACGTGCTCAAAGAGTTGACTGACAGCATCCCGATCCGGGGGGGTGGTGGTTAGGGGCAGCGAGGGGGTTTGGTAAAGCGCCTGCAAGTGATCGCTATAGCGCCACATATAACTAAAGATGCGGGCAGCGGTATCGGCATAGGCATAGGTGGGAATGCCCGCCTGATTGAGAATCGCTTCTCCCCCTTTGACCGTTGTGCCCCCCATCCAACTGGCCAAAATTGGCTTGGCACCACTGGGACGGTTTTTGGCATAGGTAGCGAGATCTTGGGCGATCGCCAGCGGATCCGTCATTGCTTGGGGCGTCAGCACCACCAGTAGGCCATCACTGTTGGCATCGGTTTCACAGTGTTGCAGTGCCTTGAGGTAGCGATCCGCAGTGGCATCCCCCAAAATATCCACGGGGTTACCGTGGCTCCAAGCGGGGGGGAGCACTTGATTCAGTGCCTGTAGGGTATCCCCAGAGAGGGGACTGAGTTTACCACCCGCCCGAATCAGGGCATCAGTGGCCAAGACCCCAGGTCCACCGGCATTGGTGAGAATCGTCAGATGGGGGCCTTTGGGGCGCGATTGCTTGTCCAAGACTTCGGCCATGTCAAACAAATCTTCAATGGTTTCCACCCGCAGCACCCCACAGCGTTCTAGGGCCGCATCCACCACTGCATCGGATCCCATCAATGCCCCGGTATGGGAAGCGGCGGCCTGAGCGGCGGCGGCAGTGCGTCCTGCTTTGATGACAATAATCGGCTTGACATAGGCCACTTCCCGCGCGGCGGAGAGGAACGATCGCGCATCCCCCAGAGATTCCATGTAAATAACAATGCAGCGGGTTTGCGGATCATCGCCTAGGTAGTAAATGAGGTCGCCCCAGCCCACATCCAGCATCGTGCCAATGGACACAAAGGCACTAAAGCCGACATTTTCCTGCAAACTCCAGTCCAAAATTGAGGTGCACAGGGCGCCACTTTGACTGAGAAAGCCGACATGACCCGATCGCGCCATTGTCGCGGCAAAGGTAGCATTCAGCCCCGTGGGCGGACACATTACCCCCAGACAATTGGGACCAATAATGCGCATCCGCGCCTGACGGGCGATGGCTAAAATCTCTTCTTCGAGGGCAAGACCCGCCGCCCCCACTTCCCGAAATCCCGCCGAGACAATAATTGCCCCCTTCACACCCGCTGCTGCACACTCGGCAACCACCGCTGGTACTGTAGCCGCAGGGGTGGCAATGACTGCGAGATCAACCGCTTCGGGAATCGCGGTCACACTGGCATAGGCCTTGATGCCCAACACCGAACTGCGGCGCGGGTTGACGGGAAAAACCGTTCCGCCAAAGGGGGTTTGAATCAGATTCCAGAGAAGGGTGCGGCCAACACTGCCTTCTTTTTCACTGGCACCGATGACAGCAACACTTTTGGGGGCAAAGAGGGGACGCAGGGGCTGATGACCGGCGCGCCAAATATCGTAGGCGGTGGTTCGTGTCATGCTGTTACTCGCGCTACAGAGGTTGAGAACTGAGCCACCTCTACTCTAGCGAGGGCGATCGCCCCTAGTTACGCTTCGTTACGCTGAGTGCACTTCCCAGTCACAGCCCTTCTCGCCGGTGCGCCAGAGCCGCAGATGAAAGCGACTGTCACCGACCCGCAAATTACGGAGGTGGAGTTCCTCGATACTGTTGGGCAACAGGGGCTGATGCACCAAAAACTTGCCTTGGGGCACATCCACCAGCGGCCAAGCCATGATCTGAATGAATTGAAACAGACTGCCCGTTGCCCAAGCTTGGGGAGAGCAGGCTACGGGATATTGCACCGGTTGGGGATAGGTCTGGCGATCGAAGCCACAGAAAAGTTCTGGTGGGCGCAAATCTGGCTGCCGACAGGCCATATCAAAAAGGGTATCCACTAAGGTCAGGGCAAAGTCACTATCACCAATGGCGCGCAGCCCCAAGGCAATCAGACCCGTATCGTGGGGCCAGACCGACCCCAAGTGATAGCCAATGGGATTGTAGGCAGGGGAGGTGCTGCTGAGGGTGCGAATGCCCCAACCATTGAATAGATCCGGCAGCCGCAGGCGTTGCCCTATCCGCTGCGCTTTCTCGGGGTCGCAAATGCCCGTCATCAAGCACTGCCCCGCATTAGAGGTGAGGCTATCCACCGGCTGACCGTCGCCATCGAGGGCAAGGGCATAAAAACCCTCTGATTCCAGCCAAAAGTCACGGTTGAAGCGGTCTTTGAGGGCAGCGGCTTCGTTTTGCCAGCGATCGCCCCACTCGCCATAGCCAAAGTCTCGAGCAAGGGCACTCAGACGGGTTTTGGCGGCATAGACGTAGCCTTGGACTTCACAGAGGGCAATGGGACTGTGAGCCAGTTGACCGCGACGGTTGACGATACAATTGCCAGAATCTTTCCAGCCTTGGTTGTCAATGCCCTTGGCTGCTTGGCGATCGTAGGTGAGGTAGCCCGTGGCGGCCATTTGTTGATCCACCCAGTTCATTGCCGCAAGGGCATGGGGCCAGAGCGCCTCGACCGTGGTGCGATCGCCCGTCCATGCGTAGTAGTCGGCATAGAGCATCAGCCACAGGGGGGTGGCATCCACCGTACCATAGTAGGGGGTATGGGGAATCTCGCGGTTGCGCGCCATCTCGCCAAAGCGCAGTTCATGGAGAATTTTCCCCGGCTGCTCATCGCGCTCAGGACAGACCTGTTTCCCTTGGTAATGGGCAAGGGTGCGCAGGGTATCACGGGCGATCGCTGGATTGAGGATCAGCGTCTGTATCGCCGAGATGATCGAGTCACGGCCAAAGAGCGTCGCAAACCAAGGAATCCCCGCAGTCAAAACCTTGCCATGGCCAAAGGACTGCAAGAGCATATAGAGATCCGCCATGCCCCGCCGTAGGATGCGATTCCACTGCGGATTTGAGGTGACAATTTCCGTGCAGTCTGACCACCATTGTTGCCGTTCCTGTTGCGCCGCTTGATCGGCAGCCGCTAGGGATGAAGGCACAGGGACATGGGCGGTGGGTGCCCCATTGGTAAAGGGACGGACGCAATAGTGAATGCTGTGGTAGCCTTGGGGTTCTAGCTTGAGGTGCCATGTGGCGGTGGTGTCATCAAGACGGTCGGGGGGGGTGCCCAAGAACTGCACTTGGGTCTCCATGAGGGCACCATCAAGGCCTTGGTAGGCAAAGCAGAGATCGGCGCGTCCTTTGGTGTGGCGCAATTCACAACTGACGGGTTGCAGCGTTTTTCCCCGCTGTGGGCGACCACCGCCGTATTGGCGAATTTCAAATAAATCTTGAAAGTCTGCCGCAAAGGTTAAACTAATCTCCACGCTGGCCGGCTGCGCCTGATGATTGGTGATGAGAATCGTTTCAAAGAGGGCACCCCGCACCACTAGGAATCGTTCAATTGCTAAGGCCTCCGCGGGCAGAGAAGGTTGCTTGGAATTAGTGCACACCACCTTGAGCGCATGGCTACCCGTACAATGAAAACTCAGCAGAATCGGGCGATCGCCCCCCACGCGCAACTCCGCTTGACTGAGGAAGCGGGTATCCTGACAAAATAAACCTGTAATAGCCGTTTGCTGCTCATCATTGCAGATATTGCCCAATTCATCACAAATGAGCAGCACATCGTTGTCCTTGAGGACAGGAACAGTTTTCGGGTGAGTTCGAATTTTAGTAGCCGGCAGGGGCGGGGCGACAATGGGGATATAATCGCGCCCATACAGGGAAACAACATCGCTCTCCATGGGTGCGGCAGCAGTCTGTGTTCAATAGGAACAATTTTCGGTTATTCGTTAGATCATCTCGCAGGACAGCCATAATTGCAATAAGTAAATATGCACAATTGTAATGAGTAAATATGCGGTTGCCTCTGGTTGGAAGGTAAACCCCCGATGGCCTTAAGGTGGCGCTTTGCGCCATTGCAAATAGGTGGCCACGCCCGTGTAAATGAGGCTGTGGAGGATCAGCAGTCCCCAATTTAGCAGCAGATTACCCCAAGTGGGAGCATAGACAGGTGTCGGATCAAAGGGCTGAGGCGGTGGTTCAAACAGGCCAAAATCAAGGGGCGGCGGTACCATGCCATTCACGTCAATCAAGGCACCATAGGCACCCATTGTCCAACGGCCAATCGTCAGCCAAGAGAGTGCCCTTGCAATTCCCGTGAGCTTAAAGAGGACACCGGCAAAGATAATTTGCGGCAGGAGCAATGGCGGTAAAATCTTGCTCGCTTGATCGCTATTACTCACGGCAGCGGAGATCAAAAGTCCCAGACAGAGACTGGCCACCAGCGTCAGGAAGGTGGTGATGCCAAACCCCACCGGCCAAGGGAGGAGGGCACCCTGCGGCAGACCAAAGGCCAACAGTGCCACAAGGGTAATGAGCAGTGTTTGTACCAAAGCCATCCCCTTACCAAGGGTGAGTTTAGCTGCCATGTAAGCCCAGAGACTGAGATTGGCAAGACGTTCGCGGCGGTAGATGGCCACCTCTGTAATCAAGGCTTGCGCCCAGCCGGAGAGTCCCACCCAAAGACAGGCACAGGTAAAGACAAAGAGAATGCGCAGGGTTTGAGCCGCTTGCAGCAGGCCGGGGGGATCTTGGGGGACAAAGGGGGAGCGATCAATAGCAAAGCGGGTGAGCAGCAGGGCAATGGGGACGCTGATCAGATTCAAGACAAGGCTGAGGCGATCGCGCCACAGGAGTTGCCACTGGCGTTGACACAACACCCGCCATTGATAGAGGTGAAGGGGTGCTGGCTGTTGGGGAGGGGATTCGGCACTGGCACGGTTTTCGCCCCCCAAAACACTGGTGCTCTCATAGTGGTGCCCCATGCTGAGGTGGCTGGCAAGGTAGCGTTGATAGTCCGTGGATTGGCGAAATTTTTGACTCCATTCAGCACTATTTTCGGGAGTCAAGAGGGCATAGATTTCAGCCACGGAATTCAGGGGGCGATCAGGACTAAAGAATTGCCGAGCCTGATCGCCGGGGCCAAAATAGCAAAGACGCCCACCAGAGCCTAGAACCAGCAGGCGATCGCACAAATGCACATGACTCGTAGCATGGGTCACCAAGACAATCGTGCGTTCTTCATCTGCCAATTGCCGCAGCAACTGCATCAACAAAAAGTCTAGCCCCGGATCCAGACCCGAGGTGGGTTCGTCAAGGAAAAAGAGCTTGGGGTTGGCCAATAGCTCAACGGCAATACTCACCCGCTTGCGCTGACCGCCACTGAGACTTGCCACCAGTTGATCTTCAGTTCCCGTTAACTGCACTTGTTCAAGAACTCGCTGAATGGCGGCTTTGCGGTTTTGGGCATCGGTATCCGCTGGTAAGCGCAGTTGCGCCGCATAGTTCAGGACTTCGGCCACCGTGAGGCGGGCGTGGACAATATCATCTTGGGGTACATAACCAATTTGGTGACGGTAGGTGGCAAGATTGCGATGCAGATCGAGACCATTGAGTAGCACCTGTCCTGCCTGAAGGGGAGCCAGCCCCATCAACACTTTCAAGAGGGTGGATTTCCCCGTACCACTGCCACCGACAATACCCACAAGCTGCGTCGGCTCCGCCACAAAGGAGACCTCTTGCAAGAGGGAGCGATCGCCCGCTGGGGTTTTCACCCGTCGTTCCAATCCCCAAGCATCAATGCGAATGTGACTGCCCTGATCCGTAATCTCTAGGGTCTCGTGGCGGTAGAGCAGGACAAAAGGCCCAATGCGAATCTGATCCCCGTTGCGCAGCGTGTAGGGGTCTTTGAGGAGTTTGGCGTTGACATAGGTGCCGTTGCTGCTGCCCAAATCCCGTAGGACGTAGAGGCCGGCACTGGTGCGATCAATACTGGCGTGGCGCAAAGACACCGTGGGGGCATCCAGTTGCCAATGCTGATAGCTGTTGCTGGCTTCGCGCCCTAAAGTCAGCGGCCATTCTTTGAGGGTTTTGAGGACAAGGCGGCGCTGCTGCGGCAAAGGCGGTGCACTGGCCGTGCCTGAAAACTGGATCTGCACCAGCAATTGCACTTTGTTTTTCGGGTCTTGGCCAATTTCTAAGCGTAGGGTTTCCCCAAGGGCAAAGCCCTCTTCAATGCCGATGCGGCGTCGGTTGTAGAAGGTGCCATTGGTACTGCGGCGTTGATGGCCATCGCCATCCCAGAGGTAGTAGGTTGCCCCCTGTTGCTGAAAAACGGCATGGCGGCTGGAAATCACTGACCACAGTGGCTCATCGGGCACTACTAAATCCGCCCATTGGTAATCGCGTCCGAGGCGATGCTCCGGTTGGGTCAGGGAATAGGTCAACATTTTCCCCTGACTTTCGAGGGTGAGGGTGACGGTGGGGAGATCAACAACCGTTTTTGGGGGGGGCGATCGCATCACTATCTGCCTGTTCAAGGTGTTCAAAGCTCTAACTAATATCTTGCCTAGTTTGGCAGACACCCTGTCCTCGTGACGCACAAACCCCTCAGAATGGAGAAGATCGAGTGGCATTTTGCGATTTCTAAGGGTTGACCTTCGTGGGGGTAGAAGATTGAGAGGGTTCGGTATGAGCTGCGGAATTCAGCCGCTGTGTTCGATAGGCTTGCCAACCCAGACCTGCCCCAAATAGAGCGATCGCCCCAACAGCCGCCCCCAACCAAATCCACGGTAGAGAGTCTGTTTCCGGTTTTGTGTCTGAAGTAGCGGTTGAGGTATCCCCCCGCAGAGATTGGGCATAGAGTTGCATCGTACCTTGGGTAACAATACGATCGCCCCCATAAAGACCGCTAATTACTTCTACCTGATCGCCAACTCGCTGGCCAAGGGTCACTTCGACAGCTTCAAAGGCAGTACCATTCTGCACAAACACAAGGGGGGCTGATCGACTGGCTCAACGATCGCGGACTGGGGAATCATCACGGCATTGCGAGTTTGGCGATCGTCAAAAATTTGGACAGTCGCAAAGCTACCAGGTTTGAGTTCTTGGCTGGAATTAGCCAAGCTGGCGCGTACCGCAACTCGCTGCGTGGCGGGATCAACGACACTATCAATGAGTTCAATACGACTGCGGAAAACACGATTGGGAAGTCCTGCAACAGTGATATTTACAGCTTGACCCACAGCCACCTGTGCTCGCTGTGCTTCTGTAGGGTAAGCAACCGTTGAGAATAGCGCTCATGGTGAGGGCATACCAGAGGGCAAGACGACTGCGGCTGTGGCGGAAGAGCTTATGATCAACCATGATCGACAACAAAGCGATAGCCTAACCCATGGACGGTTTCAATGCAGTGCTCTTGACCAAGGAGGGCGAGTTTGCGGCGCAGCAGGCGAATTTGTGCTGCCACTACATTACTACTGGGTTCACTGCCCACTTCCCAAAGCTGCATCATCAGTTGGTCGCTACTGAGAATCCGCTGGGGGCGTTTCATGAGGTATTCCAAGGTCTGGAATTCCTTAGCGGTTAACTGCACCTCAGTACCCGCCCTATTTCTCAGGGTGAAGGTACCATAGTCTAACGTTAATGCCCCTTGACACAATTGCTGGGGTTGGAATTGGGGCGATCGCCGCAGTAAAGCCCGCAGCCGCGCCAGCAACTCAGCCATTGCAAAGGGCTTAATCAAATAGTCATCTGCCCCCGCATCTAATCCCTGAACGCGATCGCTGAGGCCATCCCGTGCCGTCAGCAACAAAATGGGCACCGTGTAGTGGTGGATACGCAGTCGCTGACAAACCTCCAACCCCGACAGCCGAGGGACCATCCAATCCAAAATCGCAACACTGTAGTCCACCTGCAACTGCTCAATGTAGGCCCAAACCAGTTCCCCCTCCTGCGCCCAGTCCACCACATAGCCTTCCCGTTGCAACACCCGCTGAATGGCGGCTCCTAAATCCGGTTCATCTTCAAGCAGCAACACCTTCATCCGTGCAATCCCCTAATTCACCGTCACCCAAAAGGGAGCAGTAACAATTTGCTCACCCCGCTGGAACTGTCCCCAGAGCTTGTAACGTCCGGGCACAGGAAACTGGGTCATAAAACGGATCACCTCCTTAGGTTGATGATCCACGGCATGGGCATGGAGATAATCAGCAGGTTCGAGGGGAGTCGTGTCTCGCAAAATCACCAGATGCCCTGCTTCGCCAAGGTAGGGGCGCAGATCCCTAAGGGGTTGCTGGGTGGCAGCATCCCGTAGGCGAAAGGCCACTTCCACCGCTGATCCAGCCTTGAGGGGTTGAGGGAGTTTTAGTTCGACTGCCGTTGTGCCAATCACTTGGGTGGTTTGAGCGGTTGGCGTACTCGATGCGGGCGGCGTTCCTTCAGCCGCGATCGGGATCATCGCCACCGTTTCGTCAGCGCCAGCGGGTTTATAATCAGCAATGAGGGTGTAGCCTCCCCCCTGGGGCAATGTGGTTGTGACTTGAAACTGACCTTCACCCAGATAGCGGGGATGCAGGTGCTGAAACACTTGAAAATCATCACTGACGATGATCAGGTGCATTAGCGCCTCTTGAAAACGCTCAAACTGCGTCACTGCTTCACCAGTGTGGGTGCGAATCGCCAACGTAAAGGTGGTTGGTTGTTGAGGCGTAGGTGCGGGCGCATTCAGCAGTTCCATATGGGTCGTAGCAGAGCCGTCTGCGTGCTCATGGTTGGGACTGTGGTGCAGGTGATGGTGGTCATGAAGCATAGGCATTTGCCGTTGCTGGGCAATCCCAAGGGTGGCGATCGCCCCACTCAAGAGCATGGCCAGTCCCAAGAGGGTGGGTTGGATAAAGCGTGGTAGCATCATTCTTGTCTTCCTCCCTGATTGGGTTCATAACGAAAGCGAAAACGACTGTTAATGGGTTGACCATTGATGGGGCTAAGGAGAACAATACGATAGTCTCCTGCCACGGGATTGGCTAGCCGTGCGGTGTAGTGTTTGTCCTCAGGGGTATAGGTCATCGGTAGAGTGACCCGATCGCCCGTTGGCGTTTCAATATCAGCAGTAACGGTAGCAGTACCCACGGGAATATGGTCTTCCCCCTCTTGGATATAGAAGTCAATATAAGCATAATTGCTCGCTGTCCATTAACACTGCCATCTCCCCGCGCTAAGGCAGGCCCTTTCGTGACTGTTGCCACATCCTGCACGCGAATTGGTTGGCCATTGCGGTGCGCCACCAACGCCACCGCTAAATCAGCGACTGATGTTGCCCGACCAATGCCCCGCACAATTAACTCCTGATCGGGAGTGACAATGACCCCACCCGCTGCATTTTCATTGGCGCCACTCACCCCCGCCACCACGTCCTGCAAAGAGACCTGTTGTGCGGCGAGGCGATCGGAGGGCATACATCAAAATCGTGGCAATGGGGGAGGTAATCGGTGAAATTTGGGGTGAGGCATTAGGTGGTAGGCGATCGCGCACCTCCTGCAACCGCTCGGTAATCAGTTGCCGTGCTTGATAGATATTCGTTTGCCAACTAAAAACTACCTTGACAACAGATAAGCCAAGAGACGATGCAGAGCGCACAGTTTCGACCCCTGCCGTACCATTGACGACACTTTCAATGGGCAGCGTAATCAGCGATTCCACTTCCTCTGGTGCTAGGCCCGGTGCCTCCGTTTGAATTTCCACTTGGGGGGGCGCAAACTTTGGCAGTACATCAAGGGGCATTTGCCGCAGTTGAAAAATACCGAAAATCGTCAGGGCGATCGCCCCGAGCACCACCAACCAACGTTGGACAATTGACCACCAAAGAATTCGATTCAGCATTACCACAGTGTGTTACTAAGGCTGATTTTGGCAAAGGCACATGAAATAAAGATGAAAAGCTAGGAGTTGCCGGACGATTTGTGCTTTATTCGTTGGCAAAACCGAGTTGCAGTTTCAATCAGGACAGGAACAAACTCGTGGGCAGCTTGCAAACTCGTGGCTAAGATGGCTGCATCTCGAATGTAATCGTGAACCATTTGATTGCGCAGTTGCCGCATGGTAAACCAAGCATCTGCATCGGACACAAGGCCGAGCCGTTCAGCACGGTCAAGGTTTTCCAAGAAAGTCGCCACTGGTTCGCCAAAGGCACTCAGATAGGCGGGCAATAGCTTGCTCCCTAGGGTATCTTGAAGGCGGCCAAAGCGTGCCAAAAAAGCATCCACCCGCTCCGCTAGGTCAATATCCTCCTCCAATTGTGCTGCCCGCCGTGCCGTAAATGGCTCCTGAAAGAGGCGTTGATCCGTCACCTGTAGGTGTGCCACTTCTCGCTCCACCAGTTGGCAGAGGTGATGTAGGCGTTCCTGAAGTTGAGGACTCAACATTGAAGGCGAACTCCCGTTTGTTGGGCCCAATCGTGAATCGGCTGCCGCTGGAGATTGGGTGCCCAGAGGAGAATGTCCACTTTACGACCTGCCATGGCGCGGCTGATTTTGGCACTGAGTCGAGCACTGACAAGGGCAGGATTCTCAACGGGGTGAGACAGCCGGATCAATAAATCCACATCGCCGCCCTTTAGGTCATCGTTCACCCGCGAACCAAACAACCACACTTCGGCTTCGGTACCTACCAGCGCCGCCACCGTCTGGCAAATTTGCTGCACTTGCTGATCCGTTAATCGCAACCTGATTCTCTCCTAAGCCCACAAAACCAGTCCCATTTCATAGGGATGACTCAAATAGGCGTGGCGCGGTAGCAGTTGGAGGGCAATGCCTTGGTGGCCACTCGTGTCGTAGCTCATCTCAGCGGTGTAAAGGCTATGGCCTTCAGGGGTGGTACCCACAAACGTCATCAGGGTAGGACAGGCCTCCTCTAGGGTGCCGGCCTCATTCACCCGCCCTTGGAACAAAATCACCTGCACATCGCTTGGCAATAGGGCACCGAGGGCAATCACGGCTTTGACTTCCACAAGTTCGTTAACCTCGAGGTTGTGCTCAGCCGAGGTTTCAACCCCGATAATCTGAATCGAGTACCAATGTTCAAAAATGTGGGCTTTCCAGCGAGCCAGTTCCTTGGCTGCGGCATAGTTATTTTCCTTGAGGATAAAGGAGCGATCGCTAGCAGGGAAATAGCCGCGATGGGCATACTCACGCACCATGCGGGCGGTATTGAACTGGGGCGTATTCAAAGAGAGGGCGGCTTTCATCTTTTGCACCCAGCCGCGCGGCACCCCATTTTCATCGCGATCGTAAAAGAGGGGAATGACATCCCGCTCCAACCGTTCATAGAGCGCATTGGCTTCCACTTGATCTTGATAGTGGCGATCGTCATAGGTTTCGCCGTGGCCAATCGCCCAACCCGTTTTCACATAGTCCGCCTCGTCCCACCAACCGTCCAAGGTACTCAGATTGGGTAAGCCATTCATGGCCGCCTTCATGCCACTGGTGCCGGAGGCCTCCTGAGGCCGCAAAGGGGTATTCAGCCAAACATCACAGCCTGCCACCATCATTTTCGCCACGTGCATATCGTAATCCGGGATAAAGGCAATGTGGTTGGCCATGCCCTCTTGGCGCGTAAAGTGAATAATTTCCTGAATCAGTTCTTTGCCGGGGTTATCCTTGGGGTGCGCCTTCCCCGCAATCACAAACTGGACAATCGGCCGCCGCTGCTTCGCCCCCGTTTTCACCGGTACGGATCCCAATAAAATTCGCCGCAGCCGTTCCACATCCCGCAAAAAGAGAGTGGCGCGTTTATAGGTAGCAAAGCGACGGGCAAAGCCAATGGTCAAGGCGGTCGGATCCAGCACTTCTGCCGCTTGCGTCAATTCAGCACTAGAGGCGCCCTGCTCTTCAAGCATCCGTTGTAGGCGCGATCGCACAAACATCACCAACTGATAGCGGCAAATCTCATGGATACGCCACAACTCCTCATCGGGAATACTGCTGACCCGCGACCAGAGGGGATCCGCCAAGGGCGCATCAGACCACTGCGGCCCAAGGTAAATATCCAGCAGGTATTGCAATGGTTCAGAAACGCGACTGCGAGCATGGACGCCATTGGTAATCGAGGTAATCGGCACCTCCGTCGGCGGCAGATTGGGCCACAGACCTTGGAACATCTGGCGGGAGACTTCACCGTGGAGCGCGCTCACCCCATTGACAAAACTGGCGGTATGAATGGCTAGGTTCGCCATACTAAAGGGTTCTTGAAAAGCCCCCGGATTCACACGACCCAAGGAGAGAAACTCCTGCTGTGAGAGGTTAAAGGCCTCCGCATAGTGGCCGACATAGTAGGTCACTTTATCGGCAGGAAACAGATCAATCCCCGCAGGCACGGGGGTATGGGTGGTAAACAACTGGCTGGCCTTGACCACCTGCAAGGCTTCATCGTAGGTAAGCTGCTCTTCGGTGATCAGTTGGCGAATGCGCTCTAGGGATAAAAAGGCGGAGTGCCCCTCATTCATGTGATAAACCGTTGGTCGCAACCCCAAGCTGTGGAGCAGACGCACGCCACCAATGCCCAGCAACATCTCTTGATGGATGCGCATGTCCATGTCCCCACCGTAGAGGTAGTCGGTGATCTGCTGATCGTAGGTACTGTTTTCTGGCAGGTTTGTGTCTAAAAGATAAAGGGGAACCCGACCCACCTGAACTTGCCAAACCCGTGCTTGGACTTCTCGATTGGGGTAGTCCACTCGAATCCGATGCTCTTGACCTTGGCCAGTAGTGACCAGCTTGAGGGGCAGGGTATAAAAATCGTTGCTGGGATAGCGTTCCTGCTGCCAGCCATCGGCACTGAGGTACTGCGAAAAATAGCCCTTTTGATAGAGCAGCCCCACCCCCACCAAGGGCAGTCCCAAGTCACTGGCGGATTTGAGGTGATCTCCGGCCAAGACCCCCAAGCCCCCCGAATAGATTGGCAGGCACTCCGTGAGGCCAAATTCAAGGGAAAAATAGGCAATACACTCGCCGGGAGGCGCGTCCGTGCGCGTTTGCTGGTACCACGTCTGCACAGGCTGGGCATATTCTTGAAATTGGCTGATCACCCGCTCCATCTGTGCCAAAAAGCCGTTGTCGGCCGCCGCATCCAAGAGGCGATCTTGGCGAATGCGTCCCAAAAGGGCGACAGGGTTATGGTTTGTTTGCTCCCACAGTTCTGGGTCGAGGCGGCGAAAGAGGGCGATCGCCTCCGTGTTCCACGTCCAGTAGAGGTTGTAGGCCAGTTCCCGCAGGGGTTCCAAACGTTGCGGCAGGTGAGGACGAACGTTAAACGTGCGGATGGGCTTCATAGGGGCTGCCAGTGTCGTCGTTTCTATCTTAATTTCCTATGCGCTTTGAGTATGATTTGCTGATTGTGGCGGCGAGTCCTTTGGCATTGGACATTGCCTATCGGTGTGCGGCCTTGGGGCGGATTGGCCTAGTAATCCCAGCCGCTGATGTGCATTGGCAATGGCAGTGGCAACGCTGGTGGCTGTCGCAGTTTCCCCCCCAAAGGTTGGACACTCAGCAGTGGCAGCACTTTCAAGCCCACCTCAGCCACGGACAGCGCCGCTATGCCCTTAGGGTCTTGGAATTGGTGGGGGTCGATGTGATCACAGGGGCGGGGGAATTTGTCTGGCAGCCCCGCTGTCATTTTCAGGTGGGGGGCGATCGCCTGTATGCGCAAGGCTATTTCCTCCTTGATGCGCCTGCGGCAATGGATGCTCAGGATATGGACGCCCTCAGCAGGATTGAGCTGGCCTGTTGGCACCACTGGTCTGGCAAAGCCTTGCATCCCGATGCACAAGGTCTGCCGCTTGTGGCCACAGAAGATGCGTGGTTCAACGATCGCCTGCATGCTGCCCTGAGTGGCCTCGGTCTAGGGGTTCCCCCACTGGGAAGGCGCAAAGCCCCCGATCCAACTCCTTTGAACCTGCACCGCCTCCAGCGAGATGCTCAAGGGTGGCTGCGGATCAATTCCCAAGGGCGCACCAGTCATCCCCAAGTCTATGCCTGTGGCGGTTGGCAGCGGGGGTACCATTTGCCTTCCCTGACCTACTTTGAGGCCTTTGCGATCGCCCGCCAGATTTTACAGCGAAAATCCCTGCCCCTTGATTACTACCGTCAACCGTGGTGGATTGCCCTACCTGTTCCCATTGCCCGCGTCGGTTGGAATGCGCGGCAAGCCCAGCAACGCCTCAGGGAACCCGTTCAACTGTGGGAGATTCAGCAGTTTAGTTCCGAGGGTCAGAGCTTGGGTCAAGTGGTGATCAACCGCCAAGGACAACTGCTGGGAGCTACCTTAATGGGTCAGGACGCGATCGCCGGTAGTCGCATTTTTGGGCAGTGTTTAGGTCAAAATGCCGTTGCTGCCATTACCTATGCCGGTTGGGAATTCGATTGCCAGCGCCAGCGATCGCCCAAGGCGCAACCTTCAGCCAATTGCGGTAAAGGATTGGCTTCCCCAGACCCCTGATGCTGCCAGAGGATCGTAAAGGCGCCTGCCCCTTCTCCTTGGTGGGGCCACAGCCGATAGCAGGGAAAGGCTGCTAGATGGGATTGATAGGCCGCCAGTGCCGCCACAGGTTGAGGAACCCACTGCGGAAACCTTGCCATCAGCCAAGCCGCCACATCCTCATTTTCATCCTGACTAAAGGTGCAGGTGCTATAGAGCAACCATCCCCCCGGACGCACCAAGGCTGTTGCAGTTGCGAGAATGCGTTTTTGCCGCCGTTGGTTGTGGCGAATCGTCAATGGATGGAAACACCCTTCAGCTTTTTGCCCCTTGGCCAGCAGCGATTGCCCAGAGCAGGGAGCATCCACAATCACCACATCAGCAGCGCCTTGGAACTCAGCAGCCAGCACTTCACTATCCCAAGCGGTGACGCCCACTGGATGCACTCGACAGCGTTTGAGATTGCTAATCAGCATCCCCACCCGTTTGCCAATGGTTTCATTACAGATGAGGTAGCGGGGTTGCAGCGATCGCCACGCAAAGAGGCTCTTGCCGCCGGGCGCCGCACACACATCAATCACCAATGACGGCTCTTGGGGCAGCGTCAGCAGCGGAACCGCCGCAAACACCGATGAGCTATCCAAGCAATAATAAGCCCCGGCCTCATGGAGAGGGTGTTGACCGGTACGGCTGCCGGGGGCAAAGCGACTCACCCAAGGGGGCTGCCAAGAAAGTGGCGGCAACGGCTCAAAGGGTAAGGGGGACGCTGACTCGCGACACCACAGCACCGTGGCAGGGTAGGGCGGGGGGGTGGTGAGAGCCTCTAAAAAACGCTCCCGATCGCCGGCAGTCTCAAAGAGACGGTTGGCACAGGCCACAGCCAATCGGGAGAGCATCACCACAGGCTTAGCGGTGGACGGCGATGGCACCTTTGACCGCTTCCGCGAGGGCACGCACACTGGCCACCATAGCCACTTCACTATTGAGTTGGTTGACGGCAGAGCCGACCCCGACACCCGCAGCCCCAGCAGCGATCGCCAAGGGAATCGTCACTGTCGAAAGCCCCGAAGCACACAGCACCGGCACCGCAACGGCGCGGGAAATTTCGTAGGCTGCCGCCAATGTCGGGGCTGCTTTTTCAATGAGACCCAACGTGCCACTGTGGTGGGGTTGGCTACTGGTTCCCCCTTCGGTTTGAATCACGTCGGCACCAGCGGCCACCAAGGCCTCAGCAAGGGCAACCTGTTGATCCAAAGGCAGCGTGTGGGGCACGGTTACTGACAGCATGATTTGGGGCAGCAACTCGCGAGTTTGGCGCGTCAATACCAGCACTTCCTCAGCGCTAAACACCCGCCCCTGGGCATAGAAGCTATCGTAGTTGCCGATTTCCACCAGATCGGCACCAGCGGCAACGGCATTCAGCAGTTGTAATGGCTCCACCGCAGACACACAGATGGGCAGCATCGTTAGTTCCTTGGCAAGGCGCACCAGCTCAGGATCGGCAGCAATATCCACAAAAGTGGCACCCCCTTGATCGGCAGCAGTCACCACCGCCCGCACGCGATCGCGATCAAAATTGTTGAGGCCACTAATAATCTTGAGAACAGAACGCTGCTCAAAGGCAGCGGCTAAACGCGGATGCAGCATAGACTTGAAACTTTCCGTAGTTGTGCATTTTTTTATCCTACAGCCCTTTTCACAACGACTGTAACTGATATTTGATAGGCTCAAAGAGTCTCTAGCTGTTGTCCAGCCTATGACCGTTCCCGTTACAGTGCTCACTGGCTACTTGGGTGCCGGTAAAACCACACTCCTCAATCGCATTCTCACCCACGAACACGGCAAGAAGGTCGCTGTGATTGTCAACGAGTTTGGCGAAGTGGGCATTGATCATCAACTGGTGGTCAATACCGATGAAGAAATTTTCGAGATGAATAATGGCTGCATTTGCTGTACGGTGCGCGGCGACTTGATTCGCATTATTGGCAACCTGATGAAGCGGCGGCACAAGTTTGATCACCTTGTTATTGAAACCACGGGGCTTGCCGATCCCGCACCCGTCATTCAAACCTTCTTCATGGATGAGGACATCCGCAGCCAAACTCACCTAGATGCCGTGATTACCGTGGTGGATGCCAAGCACATTCACTACCACTGGCAAGCGGACGAAGCCCAAGAGCAAATTGCCTTTGCCGATGTGATTTTGCTCAATAAAACGGACTTGGTAAGCGAAGCAGACCTCGCCCAGTTGCGCGATCGCATTCATGCCATGAACCCCTTGGCCAAAGTGTATTGCACCCAGCAGGCCGCCATCCCCATGGAGCACATCCTCGATGTGGGGGGCTTTGACCTTGAGCGGGCCCTCGAACTCGACCCAGACTTTCTTGGCGAAGATCACCATGAACACGATGAATCTGTTGGTTCTGTGGCCATTGTTGCTGAGGGCAAATTGGATGGCGCTAAGCTGCAAACGTGGCTGAGCCAGTTGCTGCAAACCCAAGGCCCCGATATTTTCCGCATGAAGGGGATTTTGCACCTCGCGGAGCAGCCCCAGCCCTTTGTTTTTCAGGGGGTGCATATGCTCTTTGATGGTCGTCCCCTCGATCGCCCCCTTGGCCATCAGCGCAATGAACTCATCTTTATTGGCCGCAACCTTGATGAAAGCCAACTGCGCCAAGCCTTTAGAGCCTGTCTTGTTTAGAAGCTAAACGTAGTGCGGATCAGCCCTTGGAAAATGGGGCTATTGGTGGCGCTATTGTTGGCATTGGTGATTGCCATAAACACAGGCGTGATTGTGATATTATCACTGAGGGGATAGCGGAAAAAGAGTTCATAGTTGGTTTGGGTGGCATCATTGATCCCGGATGCTGATGCCAACGAGTTAATAAAGGGCTGACCCACCGCCGCTGCTAGCAATGATCCTTCCGCCAACAAGTCCCGATAGGCCAAACCCGCCATCCATGTTTGCGCGGTGGTGTTTACTTGGCCACCAGCGGGAAGGACAAAGACCCCCGGATCCACAGTAAAGGGCCCCAAGCCATTAATCGTTGCTCCATCGCCATAGAGTTTCATATCGGAGTAGGCATAGCGGCCAAAGAGGCCAAACTTACCGAGGGTGAGTTCCACATTGACACCGCCGGCATTCTGGGAAATATTCAGGGTTGAGGAGTTGGTATATTGCAGGCGCACCGCAAAGTTGTTCCGTTCATTGGCACCAAAGGCACGGGCAAACTCCAGTTCCACGGTTCCCTGATAGGGATCGCCAAAAAGACCTCCTCCCGTAGGGATACCCGTCGGTGCTCCTGCTGCAGCGGCCACATAAACACCGCGCAGTGTGAAGAATCCGCCTCCCGGATTCCATTCAATACTGACACCCGCCCCACCGGGATCATTGACGGCATAGGGCACAATCAGCGGGTTGTTGATAAAGAAATTGGAACTAAAATCCCTGAAAGAATCGTTGGCGTAGCTATTGGTATCCACAATATCACTGGGATAAAATTGCGGCCCAACGCCGATGGTCAAATCTTTTGTGGGCTTGAAGCTATAGAACAGTCGAGATAATTCCACATTTGCGCCAACACCACTGTAATCGGCAGCGCCACCGGCAATCAAGCCGTTAGTACCAATCCCCGTTGCCCCAAACGTATCTAACCCGTTGTTACCCACTTCGAGGGTCGTGGTCAGTAAATCCGTACCGCGAAAACTGGTATTGAGGTTAATCTCCACCTTGCTAATCACCGTCGGATTGTAGCTGCCCCCAGTGAACGTATTCCCAGAGACGGGGTCAACGACTTGGCGAGTATTGCCACCGGCTTGAAAGGCCATCACGGCATCCACAGAGAGCTTGGTGGTTGTTGAAAATTGCGTGGCCTCCAGAGTAGCAGTACGGGCTTCGAGGTTGTCCACCCGTCCGCGTAGGGTCGCTAGTTCAGCGGCAAATTCCTCAGAGAGCCGTTGCAAAGTGGCTAAATCTTCCTTGGTGGCAAAGCGATCGCTCACAACATCGAGGCAGGCATTCAAGGCAGCAGCCATCTCAAACCGTGTTAGGGCACGGTTGCCCCGAAAGGTGCCATCGGGATAGCCGGCAATACAGCCGTATTTTTCGACAAGGGAAGCAAGGGCTTGATAGGCCCAATCGGTGGGGCGCACATCAGACAGTTGGGAGACAGAGGTCACCTGTCCCATGCTGGCACCAGCGGACATCTGAGGTTCAGCAACAGCGGCTGGACTGAGTAGTGCAAGGTGAATGGCACCCACCATGACCGTTGTTAGGGATTTTTCCATCACTGACCTCCTTACCTCACACCAAGACACTGCCCCGGGAATTCACCAAGGCTAAATGAGAATGATAACGATTATTATTCTATTTTCTCGGCCTGTCAACCGAAGCCACGCTCAAGTTAGCATTGGGGTTATCGCTTTGCCTATCTCCCCCCGCCGCATCATGGGTGCCCTTCCCCAGCAACGTTGGCTCTTGCCACCAATTGATCCCGAGTCTTGTGACGCCTTGAGGCAGGCCTTGGGTTGTCCCGCATCACTGGCGGAAATTTATCTGCGGCGGGGTCTCACGACTCCCACAGCCGTCCGGGCGTTTCTTGAACCCGAAACCCTAGAGCTACCGCCTCCCAATACCGTCTTTCCTGACCTTGATTTAGCGGTGGAATTGTTGCAACGGGCGATCGCCCGCGGTGACAAAATGACCATTTGTGGCGATTACGATGCCGATGGCATGACCAGCACTGCCCTTCTATTGCGTGCGCTGCGCCATCTAGGCGCCGACATTGACTATGAAATTCCCTCGCGGATGCAGGAAGGCTACGGCATCAATGAGCGGATTGTTCAAGACTGCTACGAGCGCGGTGTGAAACTGATTCTCACGGTGGACAACGGCATTGCTGCCCACCAGCCCATTCTCAAGGCACGGGAACTGGGACTGACGGTGATCGTGACGGATCACCACGATGTACCGGAGCAACTGCCCCCTGCCCATGCCATTCTCAATCCAAAACTGGTGCCGCCAGCATCCCCCTACCATACCCTCGCTGGGGTGGGAATGGCCTATACCCTTGCTCTGTCCCTAGCACAGCGACTGGGCAACTGGCGCGAACTGGTGCGACCCTTGCGAGAACTGTGTACCTTGGGCACGATTGCGGATCTGGCGCCCTTGACGGGAGTGAATCGCCGCTGGGTCAAGCAGGGGTTGCAAACAATTCCCACCTCTTCTCTTGTGGGGGTGCAAGCGCTGATGCGGGTGGCGGGTTGTTTGCCTGCTCAGGATGCTGCTCTCAAGCCGACGGTGGTGGGGTTTCGCTTGGGGCCGCGCATCAATGCCATTGGCCGCATTGGCGATCCCCAAGTGGTAATTGACCTGCTGACCACAGAAGATCCGCAGCGTGCTCTGGAATTGGCCACCCTCTGCGAGGCAACGAACCACCGCCGTCAGGAACTCTGTGCTGAAATTGAGAGACAGGCGATCGCCCACCTTGAAGAGACGGGCTTTGATCCCCAACAGGAGTGGGTCTTAGTGATCGTCCAGCCCGACTGGCACCATGGGGTCATTGGCATTGTTGCCTCGCGGCTTGTGGAGCGCTACGGCGTACCGGTGTTTATTGGCACCTATGAAGATGAGACAACCATTCGCGGCTCAATTCGCAGTATTCCCGAATTCCATGTCTTTGAAGCCCTTGAAGCGACCAAGGATCTGCTCTTGAAATATGGCGGTCATAGGGCAGCCGGGGGGTTTAGCCTACGGGCAGAGCATTTAGCGACTTGGCGCGATCGCCTGCGAGCCTTTGCCCAAACCTGTCTCAAACCAGAGGATCTGCGTCCCCTTGTTACCCTTGATGCCGAAGTCTCCTTTGAGCAGCTGACGTGGGACTTTTACGCCCAAGTGGAGCAACTGCAACCCTTTGGCAGTGAGAATCCGCAGCCAATTTTCTGTAGTCGCGGGGTCAAGATTCTCGAACAAGCACCCATGGGTCAGCAGCGGGAACATCTGCAACTCACCCTAGAGCAGAATGGGCGGCAGATGACCGCTAAGGCTTGGCGCTGGGGACAATTTTTTCCGTTGCCCACCACGGTCGATATTGCCTATCACCTCACAGCCCACACTTGGAATGGCGAAACCCAGTTGGAACTCGAACTCAAGGGGGTCAAACTCTCACTGGCGTGGTACGTCCCTAATCCGCCCAGTCACCCGCTTCCCCATTGGCAACCCCTACCGCCTTTGACAACCCTCCTGCCGCAGTTGCGGGACAATGTCTTGCTCTATGGCTATGGCCGCCCTGAGGTCCCCCCAAACTTAACCACGGCAATCATTCACTACGATCGCCCCCGCGATCGCTGTCGCACCCTCATTCTCTGGTCACTGCCGCCCTCTGCTACCCATTTGCGTTGGCTCTTGGCCATTGCCCAACCAGAAATGGTCTATGTAGGGTGCCAACGACCGGCGATCGCTCCTCTGACAACCCTCATCCTTTCAATTCAAAATGACCTTAAAGAACAGACTACGGTGAATCTTTTAGCCTTGAGTCAAACCTATTGGATTGCCCCCTGTACGCTTGTAGCGATCCTGCGCCATTTGGGCTATGGCTGCGAAGGATTTGCCCCCACCCTGAGCATTACCGCCGAACTGACACGATTGCAACGCTGGTATCAGCTGCAAGCCAAGGATTTGGCACGGCTAGCGCAAAGGTGGGGGACTTCCTAAGTCTTGAATAAAGAAATCGCCTACAAATTGCCGCGACGCACAGCCAATAGGAAGATAATTGCCGGCCCTGCAATGCCAATCATGGCAATCATGGTCAGTTGGGCAATCACCTCAAAGTTGATATTGCTAAGAAATTCAATAATGCCATTGAAAATTCCCATAGGTTCTCCCGAGCAATCAGCGGTTATCAGTTCGTGATTTTATTGTAGAGCAGGGGGGAGCACTCGCAGCATTTGGTTAATGAGGGCTTGAGCGTTCTTCTCTTATCCCTAAGCTAAACTGTAGGAGCAGAATTCTCGGAATATCGGTCGGTGATGGGCGTGGACAAACTAGCGGCCTTACGGGATCTCATTGGCGAACTCGATCGAGCCTTGATTGCCTACTCTGGTGGTATTGATAGTACGCTCGTGGCCAAGGTGGCTCAGGATGTCTTGGGCGATCGCGCAGTGGCGGTCACGGCGGTGTCTCCCTCATTATTTCCAGCGGATCTAGAGGATGCGCGTATTCAGGCAGCGACCATTGGCATTCGCCATGAGCTGATTGAAACCCATGAACTGGAGAACCCCAACTACGCCACTAACCCCGTCAATCGCTGCTACTTTTGCAAAAGTGAACTCCACGATCGCCTGCGGGAACTGGCTCAGGCGTGGGGCTATGACTATATTCTTGATGGCGTGAATGCCGATGATCTTCAAGACTATCGCCCCGGCATTGCTGCGGCCAAAGAGCGGGGGGTGCGATCGCCCCTTGCCGAGGTGGGGATTGGTAAACTCGAGGTGCGCGAAATTGCCAAATCCCTAGGGCTGCCGTGGTGGAATAAACCTGCCCAACCCTGTCTCAGTTCGCGTTTTCCCTACGGTGAGGAAATTACCCTTGCCAAGCTGCAACGGGTGGGCAATGCCGAATACTACCTGCGCAAGCAGGGCTGGGAACTGTGCCGCGTCCGCAGCCATGGCGATACGGCGCGCATTGAGGTGCCCCAAGAGCAGATTGCCCACTTTGTGACGATGACGGATCTGGAGAAGCTGGTAAACCACTTTCAGTCCCTTGGCTTTACCTATGTCACGTTGGATCTAGAGGGCTTTCGCAGTGGCAAACTCAACGCGGTGATTGGGCGCGATCGCTAACGCGGTTGTAGGGACTGAGACTCTGGAGAATTTCCCGGCCATAGCTGCGCTCCGTGAGCCGCCGATCCAAAATCGCCACCAGCGTTTCATCCTGACGCACAGGGGCAAGGGCACGATCCAGCACCGTCAAGCACTCTGGCAAGAGATACTGGCGAAACCAATCCTGTTTTTGCTGCTTGTGCCATTCAATGCGGGCACTTACCACCGCTTTTTCTGGCGAGGGCAAGGGCAACGTCGTTAAGACGAATAGCGCTGGGCAGGGCAACTGCGCCCCATGACGCAGCCAAAAGGTCTCCCCCGTCACTAAAATCGTGTTCGTGTCAAGGTTGGGGGTCTCCACCTGTACCCGTGAACCGTAGAGGGCAGCCAATTGGGTGGCCAACTGTTCCCGTAGGGGCACATCGCTGACAAGGATCACCGCCCGCCGATGGCCGATCGTGCCAATGAGATCGTAGAGACGCCGCAGGACGGCTGGGGCAAATTCTGGGGTGTTAGGGAGAGGTAAGTCTTCAGCAATTGAGAGCGTAATCGCTTCACTGTGGCGATCGCCAGCAAATTTAATCGTGGTTTGGGGAGGAATGCCCAATTCCTGTTGCACATAGGCCAAGGGCGGGTCAGTCTCCGGACCGCTACCGATCAGAACAAAGGGAGCTTGTGACCAAATGCCTTGAAAATAGGGACGCAAATTCAGGGGGTGCCCTTGAAGCGTAAAGTAGCCCACCGTCGGGTGGCGGCGTCCCCAAATTGCCGTGTCACTGCGGTTGAGGTATTCACGCAGTTGTGACCATTGGGGAGGCAACCCCTGCGGCCATTGATTGAGTAGCTCAAGGAGCGGTTGTTGTTCCGTTGGCGTCAGCAGGTAATCGCCATAGGGGTTGTGGGGCCGTTGCAAGAGATGCTGCACCAACTGGGCATAGACTTGGCGAATGGCATCAACTGCACCGGGAAGAGCCAGTTTCAAATGCTCCCAATCGCTGGTGGTAATGGTGCAGGTCATCTGCTGCTGGGCAATTTGGGGCAAGGCTTCAATGCCATCAATGATCGTGACAACGTTGGGATGGACGGTGGTGTGGCGACACCAGTCCTCGAGGCTCATTACAAGCACCCCCTCAAAGGCTGGCTGCGGGTACTGGCTATGCTGAATCGGTTTCGCAACCGCAAGGAAGGTGAGGAGTTCAGGAATTTTTTGGTGCAGTAGTCGTGTCAGTCGCTCTTGGGGGACGACAAGCAGGGCAGGTTCAGGATACAACAGCAGCGGCAGCAGATAACTCAGGCCATAGCGATGGTGCAACACTGCCCGCTGAGTGACTTGAAGTAAACACCCCCGCTGCAGCCGTAGGGCACGGGCAACCAGCCGCGCCAAGGTGAGATGGTGAGGCCACCGGCGATCGCCACTGCTGCGTAAAAATGCCCGTAATTGGCGGTGAACCTCTGCCTCAATCACAATCTGCTCGCTGTGGAACAACAATCCCCTATTGTGGCACGTTAGCCCTGATCCGGTCGTTGTTTGCATCGCTGTTCGAGGGCAGTGCGGGCTTCCTCGCGATCGTCGAAGTGAACTTTTTCAGTCCCCAGAATTTGGTAGTCCTCATGGCCTTTGCCGGCAATGATCACGCCATCACCCGGCGCTGCGCTCAGAATGGCTTGCAGAATCGCTTGACGGCGATCGGCCTCAACAATCAGCGGCGTTTGTGGTGGGATACCGGCTAGGATGTCATCAAGAATGCGGCGGGGATCCTCGGTGCGGGGATTGTCGGAGGTCACCACCACTTGATCCGCAAGGCGAGCGGCAATGGTTCCCATCTGGGGACGCTTGGTACGATCGCGATCGCCCCCACAGCCAAAGACACAGATCAGCTTACCGGGAATAAAGGGACGGGCAGCTTTTAACAAGTTCTCAAGGCTATCGGGGGTATGGGCATAATCCACAAGAACCGTAATCTCTTGGTCTGGGCTAATGCGCACCTGCTCCATCCGCCCCGGTACCCCCGCAAAGTCACGAATGGCCTTCAGCATCGATTCTAGGGGGAGTCCCACCGCTGCCCCCATGGCGATCGCGGCCAGCACATTGGCCACATTAAACTGTCCCACCAAAGGCGAGTCTAGGGTGCCGCTACCGATAGGGGTATGAACCGTGCCCGTCACGCCATTGACACGATAGGTGAGATGCTCAGCCCGAAAATCAGCATTCTCGCTGAGGCCATAGGTCCAGTAGCGATCGCGCGGCAACTGTTGAGCCAGTCGCTGGCCAAAGGGATCATCGCCATTAAGAATTGCTCGACCCTTGAGATAGTCAGCAGTAAAGAGCTTGGCCTTAGCGGCAAAATAGTCCTCCAGATCGCGGTGATAATCCAGATGATCTTGGGTCAAGTTGGTAAAAGCCGCCACCTCAAACTGACAGCCCCACACTCGATCCTGCGCCAAGGCATGGGAACTCACCTCCATGACCGCAAACCGACAGCCCGCTGCGACTGCTGCCGCTAATTGTTCCTGAAGGGTCACCGCAAAGGGCGTGGTATGACTGGCAATCTCACAGTGTCCCGGCCAACGACTATAGAGCGTGCCTAGGAGTGCCGTTGGGTAGCCCACACTGTTGAGGAGATGTTCCACCAAGTGGGTGGTGGTTGTTTTGCCGTTGGTACCCGTAACCCCTAGCAGGCTGAGATGCTGAGTGGGGTAATGATAAAAAGCAGCCGCGAGCCGACCACAGGCACGCTCAATATCGGGCACCACAATCACACAGGCATCTCCCTCACGGGGTTTGGCTTGCGGAGACACCACTGCCGCGATCGCCCCTGCCGCCAAGGCACTCGGCCAAAAATTGCCCCCGTCCACCCGCGTGCCGGGCATACCAATAAACAAAGAGCCACGCTGACACTCCCAAGAATTCGTACTCAGGGACTTCACCTCTTGATCGAGGGCAGGATGCTCAAAACTCGGCGTAATCGCTGCCGCTGTCAGGAGTTCCCGTAGGTTCATGGCTGTGCATCTCCAGTGATAGGCCGTTTAGGGTATTGTGGCACTACGGCACTCGCCGGTGAAAGATACGGAATTGAACGACCCCACTGTATGGATGAGGAATTCTGCGAGAGGAGATAAAGCCTAGGCACGTACCAGTTTGTGAAGTGTCTTGAGTTGCACTAAAAGCGCATGGACCCTAGCGGATTGGCGTAATTGCTCAACACAGCAGGTGACGGGAGTTATAGGCTGTCTCTCTGGCATCCTGTGACAATTTTTGTCCAAAGCTTGCCTTTTGTTAAAATTCCGATAATCTAGTTCATAAAAATCCAAATAACAAGATGTCATCAAGGTGTGGGTGTTGGGTGATGAGTGAGTGGCACAAAGTAGAGTGGAACATGGATGATCAAGAATGGCAAGCGATCGCCAATTCTCGCCGCCAGATTGAAACCTCTTGGCACAGGACAGTTTACCGCGTTCAGGTTCCCTCCAGAACCGCCTCGAAACCCTTAGACGCGATCACCATGCCAGCAGTTTCCCATCCGCGTTCGATTCAACCCATTGGCATTCAACCGTGGCAAGCCGAATTCACCAAAGAACGCTTTGCCTCCCGTTCGCGAATCCCCCTCAAACGGTCACAAGTGGAACTGCCGCAATTTGCTAGCCGTCGTTAGAGCACTCCTGTTTCTCTCAGCTTACGAGGTCTATAAATTATGTGTGGCATTGTTGGTTATATTGGCCCACAGCGAGCAGCCCAAGTCCTGCTTCAGGGGCTGCAAAAGCTGGAATATCGAGGCTATGATTCCGCTGGCATTGCCACACTCAATGAAGGCGAACTCCTCTGTGTGCGCGCCAAGGGCAAACTCCACAACTTGGCTGCAAAAGTTGAACAGCTTGACATTCTTGCCCATGTTGGCATTGGCCACACCCGTTGGGCGACCCACGGTAAACCAGAGGAACACAATGCCCACCCTCATCGCGACAGTCGCGATCGCCTAGCCGTGGTGCAAAATGGCATCATTGAAAACTACCGTGAACTGCGGGAGCAACTCCAAGCGCGGGGGCACATTTTCCGCTCCGAGACCGATACAGAAGTCATTCCCCACCTGATTGCCGAAGCGTTGCCTGAGACCCCCACCGCCAATGGCCTCCTAGCAGCAGTACGCCAAGCGGTTCATCAACTGGAAGGGGCGTTTGCGATCGCCGTTATTTGTGCGGATTATCCCGATGAATTGATCGTGGCCCGGCAGCAAGCCCCTCTTGTCATTGGCTTTGGCCAAGGGGAATTCTTCTGCGCCTCCGATACCCCAGCGATCATTCCCTATACCCGTGCTGTATTGCCGCTGGAAAATGGCGAACTGGCTCGGTTGACGCCCACAGGGGTTGAAGTCTATGACTTTGCGGGACATCGCCTACGCAAAACCCCTCGCACCCTCAACTGGAACCCCGTCATGGTGGAAAAGCAGGGCTTTAAGCACTACATGCTTAAGGAAATCTATGAGCAGCCGGGGGTGGTGCGCACCTGTTTAGAGGACTATTTGCGAGCCGATTGGGATGAGAACAGTTCCTGTAGCCCGGTGCAGTTGCACCTAGACCCCAGCCTCCTCGAAAATCTGCAGCACATTCAAATTGTTGCCTGTGGCACCAGTTGGCACGCTGGCCTTGTGGGCAAATATCTTCTTGAGCAAATCGCCCAGATTCCCACCAGTGTGCAATATGCCTCAGAGTTTCGCTACGCGCCGCCGCCCCTACTACCCCATACCCTCACCATTGGTGTCACCCAGTCTGGGGAAACAGCCGACACCCTTGCCGCCCTAGAGATGGAGCTAAAACGCCGCCAAGGACTCGAGGGTGCTCTCCAACCTCGTTTGCTGGGGATTACCAATCGCCCGGAAAGCAGTCTAGGGCATCTGGTGCCCCACATTATTGATACCCGTGCCGGCATTGAAATTGGTGTAGCCGCCACAAAAACATTCGTTGCCCAGTTGATGGCCTTCTATCTGCTGACCTTGGAGTTGGCATGGCAGCGGCAGTCTTGCGATCGCTCCCGCTTGGCGGAACTCGTCACTGGCTTGCGCCAATTGCCTGCCCAGATGGAGCAAATCTTAGAGAGCCAAGAACGCTATATTGAAGGTCTCTCCCATGACTTTTCCGAGACCCAAGACTTTATCTTTTTGGGACGGGGCATCAACTTTCCCATTGCCCTCGAAGGTGCCCTCAAACTCAAGGAAATTAGCTATATCCATGCTGAGGGGTATCCTGCGGGTGAGATGAAACATGGCCCGATCGCCCTGCTCGATGCCAAAGTACCGGTGGTCACGATCGCCATGCCTGGCAGTGTCTTTGAGAAAGTCCTCTCCAATGCCCAAGAAGCCCGTGCCCGCGATGCCCGCCTCATTGGTGTTACCCCCCTTGACGAAGCCGAAGCCCAGCACACCTTCGATAACCTTTTACCTGTACCCGAGGTCGATGAGCTTCTCTCCCCGATCCTGACGGTGATCCCCCTGCAACTGTTGGCGTATCACATTGCTGCTCGCCGTGGCTTAGATGTCGATCAACCCCGCAACCTCGCCAAGTCAGTAACTGTTGAATAACCTTAGTATTGCACCGACGGCAATGTCAATAACTAATAAAAGACCACCTAGCAAAACTTGTGGTCTTGCCCCTACGGGGTACTTAATTTTTGAGCGATAATAATGACGAAATTAACTAAAAGATTAAGTCAAGTTCAGTAAGTTATCTTCTTCGTGGGTTGAGATCACACAATCGGACGTGGGATAGGCTGCACACAGGAGCACAAATCCAGCATCCAACTCCTTAGGCTTCAAAAAGGAGTGATCCGACTGATCCACCGTGCCTTTGATGATCCGACCAGCACAGTTGACGCAGGCACCGGCGCGGCAGGAGTAGGGCAAAGCAATGCCTTGGGCTTCGGCAGCATCAAGAATGTACTCGTCGGCATGAACACGAATGGTTTTATTCAAGCCTTTGGCTTCATTGACCAGTGTGACATTATAAACTTTGCTATGATCCCGCTTTGTCATTCAAGCTCTCCTAAAACTTGCTTTTGAAATGCCTGTCTGTTTGTCCGCTTAACCCATGGCTTTAGAGCGATCGCAACCCCACAGGCAGTTGTAGAACGCATTCTATATTGCTTTCATTTTAGCAAAGGGACTCAGGGGAACGACTGTTATACGGAATTGTTTATACTTTGAAACTATTTATCAAAGCGATGCAGGATCTGGGTTGAGCTAGTGGCGGGTTTGAGTGGCAGGTGGTGTACTCTGCGGTTGACTGGGGGAGAAGCCCGATCGCCAGACGGCTCCTGCGATAATGGCAACAACCACCAGGGCGATCGCCCCTAGACCCACGAGGCTGGTTTTTGAGCCTTGGCTCTCTTTTTCATGGACGGTTTCTTTGTTGTTCCCCTGCGGCTCCCTGTCGCTCTCACTGGCCAAGGTCTCTTTTGCGGGTTCGGCTTCAGGATGTAACTGCGTGGCTGCCGCTGCCACCAATTCACGGCTCGGGGTTCGCCGCAGTTCGCCACTTAGCTCCATACCCACAAGGGTTTCCTTGGCACCCCGCAGATCGGATTTAATGCTTTGGAAGGCAATGGATTGCAGATATTGGCTGAACTCAGTATCCGCCATCGAGAGCATGAGATAGGAAGCCTTGGCTTTACGACCAAAGAGAATCACATCGCCGTGCTGCAATTCATGGCTACTGATGCGCTTGCCATTGACAAAGGTGCCGTTGGTACTGGGCTTACCATTGGCATTGCCATCCACCAAACGATAGCGATAGCTGGTGGTACCGGGGACAGGTACCCGCAGGAGAATAGCGTGCTGGCGGGAAACGGTTTCAAAGTCAATAACAATGGCATTACTCTCATCGCGCCCAAGGGAGTAGGCCGCTGCCTCAAGGGCGATCGCCCGCCGGCCACCCACGGTATTCAAAATTAAGACGTGACGTTCCTGTTGCAGGCTATTCATTATCTCTATCCCCCGTGTTTCAACAGCCCTCAAGAAATCATCCCCTCTGCAAATCTGAATACTCCCCGCCTTCAGCTTGAGTTAGGGCAGGAGCAACGTTACAAAACGTGACACTTCAACAAGTGGTCTAGGCTGTGTGCTTACTTCTACCTTTGCCTGTTTCACCTAGGGCTGCTGTGATATTGATCACATTGAAGAGGGTTTTTAGGGAGCGCCACAAATCGTAACAAGTCGTTATCCTCAACCCCACTGCCAGAAAAGCAGCCTAAAATTAATTTGGTTACTGTGGATTCAATGGTGCTTGGAGTTTATTCCTATGGCCACGGATTTTAATCGCGGCATTATGAAGTTTGATGGTGCCGACAGCCCAGCGATGATCGCGATTTCTGCCGTTTTGATTCTTGGCTTTATTGCGGCACTCATTTGGTGGGCACTCCACACGGCCTACGCCTAAGGGAGCGATCGCTCCAGATGGATCGTGTGCTCGGTGAGGGCTTCAAAGGTTTCATCGTGGCTAATCACAAAAAGTTGATGAAAACTTCTGAGATTGCTCAGGCTCTCGGCCAGTTGTTGGCGGCGCACCTGATCCATATTGGTGGTCGGTTCATCAAAGAAGGCAATGTCGGTGTTGACCAGTACCCGCAGCAGGGCTAAGCGCACCGCAAGGGCAGCACACATTTGCTCGCCGCCAGAGAGGCTCTTGAAGGGTCGCCAGTAGCCGCCCTCGTTCACTTGAATTTCGTAGTCTGCCGTCCACTGGAGCGACACATCGGGACGGTTGAGAAGTTCGCGCAGCAGGCGATCGGCTTCGCTGGAAACGGTGTGCAAATAGGCTTCACCAACCCGGGGACCGCTCTTTTTGAAAATGTCGCGGGCCGTCTCAATCAGAGAGTGGTGTTTTTGTGCCGCTACGAGCTTTTGCAGTGTCTTTTCCTTTTCGGTGGCGACTTCATCAAGATGCTTGAGGGTGGCAAGGCAGGTTTGGTACTGCTTTTCTTTTTCAGGAATCGCACCAAGGAGCCGTTGATACTCGCGGTGTAGCTGCTCGTAGCGATCGCGCACGGCTTCCAGAGCGGCTAAATCGACCCCTTGCTCTTGGGCGTTGTACTCTGCTTGGGCTTTGGCAAGGGCAGCTTGCAATTCATGGGCGGATTGGGTGGCTGTTCGCAGGGCAGCTTCATAGCTCTCTACTTGGGCGGCCTGCTGCTGGTGTTGGAGATAGGTATCATAGCTGGGACGCAAGCTAGCTAGTTCATCCCTAAGCTGTTGCCGCTGTTCCTCAAGGGTGGCATAGTGTTGGCGTTCCTCATAGAGGGGGGTGAGGCGAGCTTGTAGGGTGGCCTGTTCGGTACCCAAACGTGCGTAGTCGGCTTCCAGTTGGGGGGCTGCTGCCTGCTGCTCCAGTAACAGTTGCCGCTGGGCATGGGGTTGACCAAGGTTAGCGCGTTCTTGGCGTAATTTTTGCAGGCGGCGTTCGAGATCAGGGAGTTGTTGACTCAGGGGTTCTAGGGCTTGCTGGCGATCGCCCAACTGCTTAAGCTCTGCTGCCAAACGGCTGCGTTCCTCCTCAAGGGCTTGGGCTTGCAAGAGGGATCGTTCTGCTGCGGCAGCACGGGCAATGTCAGTTTCTAACTGTTTTAACGTCTGGTTGAGGGCGGGAATAGCGGCAGGATCCGTGAGGGTTTGTCGCAGTGCCGTGAGTTGATCCAAAAGCCAGTGATAATTCTGCTGAAGCTGCTGAAGTGCTTCTAGCCCCTCTTGAATGGCGGTGGCAACGAGGGAAAATTGCTGTGCCGCTGTAAGGCTTGTCATGGCCGCTGTGACAAGGGGATCGGTTGCCGTAGCGTGGCTTTGAGCCGTATTGAGAATGGGATCAAGGGTGGCAGCAAAGGCATGGGCGGCGGTGGCGTGGCTGAGTTGGGCTTGGAGTCGCTCCCATTCTGCTTGTTTAGCGCTCAAGGTGGCGGCTAAGGGACGCTGTTGCTCTAGGGCTTGCACCTGTTGCGCCATTTCCTCAAGGCGGGCTTGCAACGTTGCCGCTTGTTGCTTGAGGTGGCGCAGTTCTTGATCCGCCTGCTGGGCTTGTTGGTAGCGCGCCTCAAGGGGGGCAATTTCGGCATCGAGGGCGTCGGCAGCAGCAATTTGGGGTTCAAGGGCCGCGAGTTGGCTGGCAATGGTGGCGATCGCTTGGCGTTGGCTTTCAATACTAGCTAATTGGGTGGCCAGCTTGTGTTGCTGCTGCTCTAGCTTGCGAATGTTCTGCTCAAGGGCAGCTCGTCCCCGTAGTTGCTGCTCAAGTTCTTGGTAGCGGCTCTCTTGCTGCCGATAGCGATCGTAGTCGGCTTGCAATTGCTGGCACTGGGCTTGGCTGTTGCGAGCTGCGGCCAACTGGCGCTGGCGATCGCGACAGAGTTCCTCCTGCTGATGGAGTTGGGCTTCGAGGCGCTGACAGGTTTGCGCAAGACGGTTCAGCGTTTCAACGGCAGCTTCATATTGCTGTTTTTCAGTGGCTAAGGCCTGACATTGTTGGTGTAATTCCTCGCACTGCTGGCGATCACGCTCTAGCTCCGCTGCCAAGGCGGTTGCCTGTTGTTCATATTGCGATCGCGTGGCCAGTTCCTGTTTTTGCACCGCCAACTGCCGCTCTAGGGACACCACCTGCTCTTGGGAAAAATTGACGAGGGCAAGGGCATTGTCAAAGGCTTGGCGATAGTCACTGACTTGCAAAATCGGTTCAAAAACTTGCCGCCGCTGGGCGGGTGGCTTGAGAAAATCCGCCGTGATCATCCCTTGGGGAATGCCAATGATCTGCTCAAAGAGATCCCGAAGCGGAAAGGCACTGCGGATACCGAGGTGCTCCTGCAACCACACCTGCACATCTTCACGCAACGAAAGACCGAGGTCTCCCACTTGGGGGTCATAAATCGCGTACCCCGTTTGCGTATTGCGCCGTACCACATAGGAGCGACCATCTGCTGCCGAGATAAACTGAACTGTGGCTTCGGCGCGTTTAGCACCCTTGCGAATAATCGCCTTATTAAAGCCACTGCCATAGCCCGAGGTGGCATCAAAGAGAACCCAAGCAATGGCTTCAAAAATACTGGTTTTGCCCGCACCATTCTCGCCACAGATGACATTCACACCGGGCAGAAACTCAAACGTGCGATCGCGGTGGGTCTTAAAGTTTTTTAGGGTTAGTCGCTGAATTTCCACCGTCTGTCTCCAAAGGCTAGGGCAGTTGATAGAACGTTGATCAACCCATATCAAACAACAAGTGAGAGAGTTAAAGCTAGCTACCCTCGCTCAGCCAAGTGTGAAGTTCTTTAGGAATATTACTTGTCGGTAGGTGTTCTGCATTGATAAAACGATCCATACTTTTACAAAAGTTTACTTGGTCTTAAGTCTTTTTGAAAAAGTTGCCATTGGCGAGTGACTTTCCCTAGGCTGGATCTATAGTAATATCCTTGTTTTTCGGCAAGCTTGGTCTCCGCACTCGATGCTCCTAGCTCTAGGCACCCTACGCTTGGAGAAATGCCTAATTTATCTTATCAAGCGTATTTCCAGTGCCTAGGGTTAGCAATGCCTTGCACCGCTATTTTCTCCAGAGGCAGTTGAGTTGACAACTACAGCATTTCACCACGAGAGGATTTGACCTGTGGATTTATTACATAAGCAGATTCTGGTTCTGAGTAACAAAATTGATGCCCTCTACCAGATCGTTGAACAACTCAACCAAAAGGTTTCTAAGGCCCTAGAGGAGGGGCGGCTCAAGCCTCTGCCTGTAACCCCTACTGAGCAGAATCCTCTGCCCAAACCTCGCCCCTTGGTGAGTACCCCAGAACACAAGGATATTCTGGTGGATGATGACTATAGCCAAACACGCAACCTCAGTGGCGATCGCCCCCTGAGTCCAGAGGTGCAAATTCAACGGCTCACGGCACAACTCACGGCGGCCTACAACCAGATTGCTGCTCTGGAGGAACAGTTGCTCTCCCACCACATCCACAGCCACTGAGATACCACAAGTCAGATCCCAAGGTGAGCCAGCACCTGCTGTCGCCATTGGGCGTTCTGGTGGCGATCGCTCCTAAATTCCAAAAGCCGTATTTTTGGCCAAGGGGCAAGGGAAAGTTGGGTTTGCACATCCGCCCAATCCTGTAAGCAGTGATAGGGAATACCGTAGGCCGCTGCAAGATGGGCAAAATTGACCGCTTGGGGGGTGGCAAAAAAGGCCTCAAAGGGTGGATCAAACTGCCGAATCGGTAGATGCTCAAAAATACCACCGCCGTTGTTATTGATCAGCAGTACAGTGAGACACCCCTGAAACTGTGGCGTGATCAGCCAACCATTGGTATCGTGCAAGCAGGCCAGATCCCCAGTGATCAAGAGGGTCGGTTGACCGCGATGGGCAACCCCAAGGGCACTAGATAATGTGCCATCAATGCCGTTGGCGCCTCGATTAAAGTAAAAACGATGGTGGCGATCGCTCGCCCGCCAAACCCTCTCAACATCGCGCACGGGCATACTACTGGCCACAAAAATCGCCGTTTGCGATGGCAACCACTGCGGCAGATGGTAAATCAGCTTGGCCTCACAGAACCAATCAATGGCCTCAAAGGTTCGCTGCAGTTGCTCATGTACTCGTTGATCGTGGTCTTGCCAGTCCTTGAGGTAGGGGTTGGGGGGTAGGGGGTCGGGGGGGCAGTCCACCGCTTGGGGGGCGATCGCCAGCGTCTGACAGCGACCATGGAGAGGATTGTTGTTATCGCCCGTGGGGTCAAAGCACCAGATCAGCGGATCGCAGGCACTCAGCCACTCCCGCAGGGTCTTACTGGTGGGCAGCGGTCCCAGTTGAATCACTGCTTCAGGACGCAAGGATTCCCGTAGGTGGGCATTTCGCAGTAGCAGATCGTAATGGGTAATACTGTGGGGCAGCCCCCGTGCGTAGGAGAGGGCATCGGCAAGCACTGGCCACTGCAGAAACCGACTCAGGCGATCAATCGCGGCAGCTTCCGCTAGAGAATCCACCCCATGACTAGGCCCCGCAATAATTAACCCCCGCTGCATCTGCTGCCATGTTTGCCAAGGGAGAGCGGTGACAACCCGAGGCGGCACAAAGGGCTGCACCTGATCAAAGAAGTTTTCAGGAAGTGCCCCATGAAAATTGGCCTCAGGGCGCAGGTCAAGGGGATCCCGCAGGGGAATATTCAAATGGACTGGCCCCGGATCTGGCCAGAGGGCAGTTTGCCAGCTATGGCAGAGGGTTTGCCGCAGGTAGGGCAGCAAAGCAAGTTCCGGCAGACTTAGTTCGCGATAGTGACGTACCGCCTGACCATAGAGATGCACCTGATCAATGGCTTGCCCCGCTTGGCAAAAGCGCAATTCGGGGGGGCGATCGGCGGTCAGCACAATTAACGGTAAATGACTGAGGCTTGCTTCAATAATCGCGGGATAGAAATTGGCCGCAGCGGTTCCTGAAGTGCAGACAAGGGCAACGGGTCGTCCCTGCTGTTGGACAAAGCCAAGGGCAAAAAAAGCTGCCGAGCGTTCGTCAAGAATCGGCAGGGCCTCAAGATGGGGATGGGCAGCAGCCGCGATCGCCAATGGTCCAGAACGTGATCCCGGCGAGAGAACGACTGTCCGCAGTCCCAAGCGATAGAGGGTTTCAAAGAGGACGCTCGCCCAGAGGACATTGAGATTTTCAGTGAGAATCATCTATCAATCCAGAAGCGCTACCCTAGCCATAGGCCACCAATAGAATAGGGTGCTAAATCCAGTTTGAGCCTATTTTGAGACTTTGAAAGAGCATCCCAGAGTCTTTGCCATACGCCAAAATGCAGGTTCTTCAAGGAGTTGAGTGTTAAGCGGGCAGCGGGAATCGAACCCGCGTCTCTAGCTTGGAAGGCTAGGGTTTTACCATTAAACCATGCCCGCAGTCCCAAGGAATACTACATTAGCACGACCCTTGGGGCGATCGCAAAGGGCAAGCCTAGGGAATCGTTGCCATCTTCACATCGTTGCGATCCAAGATGCTTTGGAGTTCCTCAGCATCGATCGTTTCTTTTTCAATCAGCACTTGGGCAATTTGGTCAAGGACATGGCGGTTGTTCACCAAGACCTCTTTGGCACGGCGATAGGCTTGCTCGACGAGATTGCGCACTTCGTCATCAATGGTGGCAGCCGTTTCCTCGGAGAAGTCCCGTTCTGCCATAATGTCGCGGCCAAGGAAGACATTCCCGGTTTGCCGTCCCAAGGCCACAGGTCCTAGGCGATCGCTCATGCCAAAGCGCGTCACCATTTGCCGCGCCACCCGTGCCACCTGTTGCAGGTCGTTTGAGGCACCCGTTGTCACCTCATCTTCGCCAAAGACAATTTCTTCCGCGATGCGACCCCCCAAGGCAACAGCCATTTGGTTTTGCAGGTAGGCACGGCTATAGAGACCCGAATCCATCTGATCTTCGTTGGGGGTAAACCAAGTCAGACCACCTGCCCGCCCCCGGGGAATGATGCTCACTTTTTGGACAGGATCGTAGTCGGGCATCAGGGCACCGACAAGGGCATGACCCGCCTCATGGTAGGCGACTAACTTCTTGCGGCGATCGCTCATGACGCGGTCTTTTTTCTCAGGGCCCGCGAGGACGCGATCAATGGCATCGTTAATCTCATCCATCGAGATTTCAGTCAGGTTGCGGCGAGCTGCCAGAATGGCCGCTTCATTGAGCAAGTTCGCGAGATCCGCACCGGTAAAGCCCGGCGTCCGCCGCGCAATTTTGTCGAGATCCACGTCCTTAGCGAGGGTTTTGCCACGGGCATGGACTTTGAGAATATCGAGGCGACCCTTGTAATCAGGACGATCCACCACCACTTGACGGTCAAAACGCCCCGGACGCAACAGCGCTGCATCTAAAACATCCGGACGATTTGTCGCGGCAATAATAATGATGCCCGTATTCCCCTCAAAGCCATCCATTTCCGTCAGCAATTGGTTGAGGGTTTGCTCCCGTTCATCATTGCCACCGCCCAGACCGGCACCGCGCTGGCGACCAACGGCATCAATCTCATCAATGAAGACAATACAAGGGGCATTGGCTTTAGCTTGTTCAAAGAGGTCGCGCACCCGTGAGGCACCCACCCCCACAAACATTTCCACAAACTCCGAACCCGAAATCGAGAAGAAGGGAACGCCCGCTTCACCAGCCACTGCCCGCGCAAGCAGGGTTTTACCCGTTCCAGGAGGCCCCACAAGGAGGACGCCCTTGGGAATTTTGGCGCCCACTTCCGTAAAGCGATCGGCGTACTTGAGGAATTCCACCACTTCCCCCAGTTCCAGCTTGGCCTGATCAATCCCAGCCACATCATTAAAGGTCACTTGGGTTTGGGGTTCCATCTGTACCCGTGCCCGCGACTTACCAAAGTTCATCGCTTGGTTGCCGGGACCTGCTTGGGCACGCCGCAGTAGGAAAAAGAGCAGTACCAAAAGACCAATGGGAACAAGCAAGCTGCTCAGGGCGCGGAACCAGAAGCCATCGTTGCTTTGGGGCAAGACAGCGATGTCCACATTGTTAGTTGTGAGAATATCAAGGAGTTCAGGGTCATTGGGAAGATTGACGAGTACTCGCGTGCCATCTTGGGTTATAGCTTGAGCTTGGGAGCGGTCAGGGGTGATACTGACTTTGGTGATTTGCTTACTTTCGACCTGTTGGATGAACTCACTGTAGGGCCATGTCTGTTTGGTCGTGGGTTGGCGATCAAAGAAGGCAGTGGCCAAGGCCAGCACCACGATTGCAAGAAGAACGTATAAACCTGCGTTTCGCCATTGTTTATTCACCGATCGCCATCCTCCGCTAGGAAAAGTGAAAAGTCTTTACATAAGTTCATACTAACGCATTCTTTCGCAACCCTAGGTGAGCAGTCCCGTGGTTAAGATCATCAATATCCATGATAAGCCGTCAGAAAATGCTCGATTTAGACACCTGCTACCGGGTACTGGAGTTGGAGCCGGGGGCAACCCTCGAGGAAGTGAACCGAGCTTATCGGGATTTGGTGTTTATTTGGCATCCCGATCGCATCCCGAAGGACAACACACGGCTAATCGAGAAGGCACAGGAGAAAATTAAGCAGTTTAATGAAGCGCGGGATCAACTGCGGCAGCATATTGCCCGACACGGCAGCCAAACCTCCCAGCGGACTGCTAGCCAGCGGCAAACCTATCATTCCTCGCCGCCACCCCCACGCTATCAATCCAATCCCTACACCTATCGCAGCTATCATCCGCCCCGTGAGCCGCAGCAAACGACGCACCAGACCTATAGCCAACACCACAACCACACCTACAGCACCTATCAGCGCCAACGCACAGCCGCGCCCCCGCCCCCAGAGCCACCCCGCACGACGCCTCCCCACAAGGATATGTCGGGGGTGAATTTACAGGGAGCCAACCTGAGTGAAAAGGACTTTGAGGGGCGCAACCTCAGCCATGCCAATCTCAGCTATGCCGATCTCAGTGATGCCTTTTTGCACCGCGTGATTCTCCACCGTGCTAACCTGCGCCACGCCAATCTCTTTCGCGCCAATTTGCTGCAAGCGGATCTCAGCTATGCGGACCTGCAAGAGGCCAATCTCATTGGTGCTGACTTGAGTGGGGCTGATCTGCGGGGTGCCGATTTACGGGGAGCAAAGATCAGCCAAGGCAATCGCCTCCTAGTGAAACTGACCGGGGCACGCCTCACGGGAGCGATTATGCCCGATGGGCACGTCCACGCCTAAGCTTGAATCACACCCTTAGAACTGGGAATTTGCTGACTGCGGCGCGGGTCAATGGCGATCGCCATGCGTAGGGCACGGGCAAAGGCTTTGAATGTCGCTTCAATAATGTGGTGGGAATTAATGCCATCCAATTGGCGAATATGCAGCGTCATGCGGCTATGGTTCACCAAAGCAACGAAAAACTCCCGCACCAGTTGCGTATCATAGGTGCCCACCCGCTGCGTGGGAATCTGCAACCCATAGCTAAGGTGGGGACGCCCCGAGAAGTCTAGGGCAACTTCCACCAAACTTTCATCAAGGGGCGCTACAAAGTGACCAAAACGATGAATCCCCCGGCGATCGCCCAAGGCTTGATCGAGTGCCATCCCCAAGGTAATGCCCACATCCTCATTGGTGTGGTGGTCGTCAATATGGGTATCGCCTGTGGCCTGCACCCGCAAATCCACAAGGCCGTGGGAGCAAAGCTGATCCAGCATGTGATCGAGAAAGGGAATCCCCGTGTGATTGTCCGCTCGACCATTGCCATCGAGAACCAGTTCAACGTGAACGCTAGTTTCTTTGGTCTGGCGATCGATCGTGGCTTGGCGCAACAGAGGCGCGTGGCCATTACTGAGGAGAGAGTCATTCATGAAGAATTACTGACGCGGTTGGGGATTGGCAGAAGTGGCTGGCGGTGGACTCGCCGCAGGCGTTCCGGAAGGAATTGCCCCCGTACGCGGAAAGGGCACATCCACAAAACCTAATTCTAGCAATTGCTGATAGGCCTTTTGTCCCAGTTCACGGGTGGGGTTTTGGCTGCGGATAATTTCCACCAAAAGGGGCACGGCAAGCTCAGGTTGGTTATTAGCGCGATAGACCAAAGCCAGTTGAAAAGTTGCTTGATCGCGCAGTTGTGCTGCTTCTAGGGCACGGCGACGGTTGCTATCGGCAGCCGCAGTATCAATCCCCAAAAAGCTAGAGTTGAGGGACTGGTAAAAGTTCGAGAGTTGGTTCATCACCGTACGGGCTTCCAGCAGCTTGCGAGCGGCGACGGCATAATTTTGGCTATTGACTGCGGCGGCAGCCTCATCCATCAAGCGCTTGCCCCCCTCAAGGGTATAGATTGAGGAGCTGGGTGGGGGTGTGGGATTCACAATCTGGACATTGGGGCTAGAAGATTGATTCTGAGCAAACACTGCCCGCGGGAGTACCCCCAGTAGTAACACCCCAAGGAGCAGCGATGATCTTGAGCAGTGAGCAAATGTATTCAGGGGCATGGTGCGAACCCTTTACTAAGATAGAGGCAGTCAAGCGGACAATCAACATCGCGTATCTTATCACCAAGTAATGACAGCCCGTGCAGGATCCTAAGTTCCAATTTTCCTCAAGACTGAGGCCGTGGCCATGGTAAATCCCACTCCTCAGGGGACAACGGCTCATGATGCCATTCGGGAACGGCGCCGCCAATTGCAAAGTAAACGCCGCTGGCGGCAACTGGCAGGGCTTTGGCGTACCAGTGTCCTCTTGACCTTAACAGGGGGACTGGTTTGGGGACTGACGCTGCCGGACTGGGTTATCCGCCGCCCGGAGCAAGTGGTGATTCGCGGCAATCAACTGCTGAAAACGGAAGCGTTGCAGGCACAATTGCCCCTTGAGTATCCGGAGTCACTGCTGCGTTTGCGGCCACAGGAGATCATTCATGCCTTAGAAACGACGCTGCCTCTGCAACGGGTGACGATCGCCCGCCAACTCTTTCCGCCGACACTGATTGTCGAAGTCCAAGAACGCAAGCCTGTCGCAGTGGCCACCTGTAATCAATGCTGGGTAATGAGTGCAACCGGGCAGCTGCAAGGGCCTGCCAGTCGCTGGTTGGTGGATGGTCTCGGATTTGTTGCCCCGCTGAGTAGCTATCAAGCTAGGGCCGTGAAGCCAATGCCCACACTCCAGTTGCAGGGGTATTTTGTACCCGTTAAGGATGCGCCGCGCCCGCAGACATTGGCCGTGGATGGCGATCGCCAGCAGCAGTGGCAGCAAATTCACCAGATTCTCCAGCAGCAGGATCTGCCGATTACGGGTTTAGATTGGCGCAATGAACAGAATCTAATTGTCCAAACCCCCCTCGCGCCGGTTCACCTTGGGGTGGTGCAGTGGCATAGTCCCACATTTAAGAAACAACTCAGTGCCCTAGCCAGCCTCAAGCAGTTACCTCAGTACTTGGATCCCCGCCAAATGGTCTTTATTGACTTGGTGAACCCCGATGAACCCTTGGTGCAACTGCGGCAGCAGCCGACACAGCAACCCCTTCCCCGCAGTCATTAAGGCGCAAGGGCACGGCATAATAGAACGGTTAGCTTGGAGTGGCTGGTCAATGAAACCCTTGAAGTTCGGCACAAGATTGCCCCGATTTCTGCCACAGTTGGTGATGGTGCTCGGTGTGCTTCTGCTGGTGAGTTGCGCGTCACTCTCCTCAGTGGCTGACACCAGTTCAATTCCAGGAGCACAAAGCCCAACCCCTACGGCCAATTTACCTCGACTCAATGGCGATGCAACGATTGTACTGACAGTCAACGATCGCCCGATTACGATTCAAGTGAAGGGGGATGCTGCCCCGATTACCGCTGGCAATTTTGTGGATTTAGTACAGCGGGGGGTCTATGATGGCACGATTTTTCACCGCGTCGTCCGTGAACCCCGACCCTTTGTGGTTCAAGGGGGGGATCCCCAGAGCAAAGACCCCAGTGTGTCGCCGCAACTCTACGGCACGGGTTCATTCATTGACCCCGCGACCAATCGCCCCCGCTACATTCCCCTAGAAATTCTTGGTCAGGGCAGTGACACCCCCACCTATAGCCAAGCGGGCAAAGTCTCACCCGTTCTGAATCATACGCGCGGTGCGGTGGCCATGGCGCGATCGCAACTCCCCGATTCGGCCTCAGCCCAGTTTTATATTGCCCTTGATCAACTGGATTTTCTGGATGGCAATTATGCCGTCTTTGGCTATGTCACCGATGGTATGGACGTGGTGGACACGATCCAACAGGGCGATCGCCTGCAATCCGCTAAGGTTGTGGCCGGTTTAGAAAATTTACAGCAGCCATAGCAGAACGCCGCCGAAAGCGTTGCCGCAGGGTGGGTAACAGCCGCAAACACAGGGCGTAGGTGAGGAGTCCGGCAATCACGCCCACCCAAACACTGCCAAAAATCAGAATCGTTGCCATTTGCCCCCCCTGTTCGAGGAGCTTTTCCCAAGATTGCCACTCGCCAAAAGATAGGGCAGGCTGCCCCATCAGCCACCAGCCCACCTGAAAGTTAAACCAATACAAGGGCACATAGGTAAAGGGATTGCTCACCCAAGTGGCAAGGGCGGCCAAGGGCTTATTTCCCCGCACGAGGAGCGCTACACTGACCGCAATGAGCATCTGACCCCCAAAGAGGGGAAGCATGCCAGCAAAGACCCCTGCCCCAAGGCCACGGGCAATACTCTCAGTGCTACTGTGGGAGCGCATCAAGCGCAAATAGTGATAGCGGAGCGATCGTCGCCAAGCATGGAGCCAACGGGGCTGTCGAGAAGGCTGAGGAAAAGACAACCGCATCATAGGTGAGCTTCGAGAGGGTTCAAAGGTTGAAAAAATGGGCGAATAAAGGTCTTTGCTTAGCAGTTTGACATATTTTGCTTAGAGAGTGCTAGGGGTCGCATCCTTGGGCTTGCCCAATCCCAGCGCCAAAAAGCCAAGGGCGATCGCCATCATCACACTACTTTGCCAAGCGGGCGCCACCCCACCCCAGCGATCGAAGACCCACCCTGCCCATGCCGGTCCAGCAATCCCCGCCACACTTTGGAGCGATTGGCTAGCGCCAATAATTTTCCCCTGATCTTGATCTCGCACCCGATTGGAGATCACCCCTCGCAGGGAGGGCAACATGATGCCCACCCCAAAGGCCAAGCCCACAACACAGCTGTAGAGGAGCGGCACGCTGAAACTGCCCCCACTGGGAACAGCGGCAATCCCCAACAAGGCCAAGGCCACTAGGAGCAATCCCCCCAAGCTCAAGCGCTGCTCACCAAAGCGAGGAATCAATGAGCGAATCAAGCCCGCCTGCACAATCGTACTCACCACGCCAATAATCACAAAAATGATCCCCGCTTGGGCAGGTCCCCAACTCAATTGCCGCTTCAAGAAGAGGACGAAGATACTGGTAAAGCCAGCAAAGGCAAAGTTGAAAATAAAGAAGGCCATGAGTAAGGCTTGGAGGGTGCGTTGATTGAATAGCTCCAACCACTGTTGCTGCAAGGCAAAGCTCTTTAGGGTCAGGGGCGATCGCTGGGCTGCGGGCAATGACTCCGGCAAGATGAAGTAGGCCAACACCACATTGACCAGTGCCAAAACAGCGGCAAACCAAATCGGCAACTTGAGATCAATGGCTGCTAGACTGCCGCCAATGGCCGGCCCAAAAATGAAGCCAATGCCAAAGGCTGCCCCCGTTAAACCAAAGTTCTTAGCCCGATCTGCTGGAGCGGAGGTGTCGGCAATATAGGCCTGAGCCGTTGAAACCACGCCCCCCGTGAGGCCATCAATAATCCGCGAGACAAAGAGCAGCCAAGGCACCGTTGCCACAGCAAAGAGAATGTAGGATAGGGCAGTACCGGCAATGCAAATCAGCAACACCGGGCGACGTCCCCAGTGATCCGAGAGGGCACCCAGTAGCGGAGCAGCAATAAATTGAGCAGCGGCAAAGGCAGAAAATAACAGCGTCAAGCTCAAGGCATCAAAGTTAAATCGCTCCACAAGGAAGGGCAAAATGGGGAAAATCAGACTCTCACCCAAACGGTCGATGACAATTGTGAGTAAAACAATGAATAATGGTGAGCGTAGGTTGATCCCCATTGATGTGATACGTCCTGATGTAATGGATGCCTGCCCTGTCGGGTTTAGACCCCCAGAAAAAAGGCAGTACAATAAAAGACTACAACTTAACACAATACAGTCCTTTTCCCATCGATTGGACACAGCCCAAAACATCCTACTGATGAGGTGATGCCACCCATGTCTGCTTATACGGAATCTTTGAAGCGATCGCTCTTTTTGACACTGATTGCCCTAGTTGTATCATTGACGATTTCCTTCTTGATGGCAATCTAAATTTGCCCTGAAAATCATTTATCATCTTCTATCAGTGATGTGAGTTGAGTGAGGTATGGCCACTCGTTCTGCCGCTGCACCCCCGCCGCTGCCCCTGTGGGTCATGTTTCGCTTGGGTCTGTTTCAGATGGCACTGGGGATGATGTCGATTCTGGTGTTGGGGGTGCTCAACCGCATCCTGATTAAAGAACTGGCGGTGCCGGCCACATTGGTGACGCTGACGATCGCCATGCATCAATTTGTCTCACCGGTGCGCGTGTGGTTTGGCCAGCTCTCCGATGCCCATCCCATTGGCGGCTATCATCGCACGGGGTATGTCTGGGGTGGGGCTTTGGCCTTTACGTTGGTCACCTACGCGATTGTTCAAGTGATCTGGCAGGTGGGGCAGAGTTTAGATCAAGCGGGCTGGAGTCTCGTCACCCAAGGGTGGATTGGCCTATTGGGATTGCTCTTTGCCGCCTATGGCATTTGTGTCAGTAGTAGCTCGACCCCCTTTGCTGCCCTGCTCGTGGATGTCTCCGAAGAGGAAGATCGGGGCAAATTGGTGGGCATTGTCTGGTCCATGTTGACCGTGGGCATTGTTGTCGGTGCCATTCTCAGTAGTGTGCTGCTGCGGCAGTTGGAGCTAGACACCCCCATTGAACTGCTGCAACAAAGTGTGAATCGCCTCTTTTTGGTGGTTTTGACAGTGGTCTTTGCACTCGCGATCGCCAGCACCTGGGGGGTTGAGGCCAAGTATTCCCGCTACCGTGTGCGCAGTCGTGCCTGTGACAACCCGGAAAACATTACCCTTGGTCGCGCCCTGAAAATTCTCACGGCCAACTCCCAAACGTGGCGCTTTTTTCTCTTCCTTGTCCTGATGACCCTGAGTTTATTTATTCAGGAACCGATTCTGGAACCCTTTGGCGGTGAAGTTTTTGGCATGACGATCGCCGAAACCACCCGCTTGAATGCCTACTGGGGCATGGGTACCCTTGTGGGTCTAAGTTTCACCGGATTTTTGATTGTGCCCCGCCTCGGCAAGATCCGCACCACCACCTATGGCTGTTGGGGGGTGGCCTTGATGTTCTTGCTCTTGATCATCTCAGGCGTCACGCAGCAGGTGTGGCTCTTTCAGTTGCAACTCTTTCTCTTTGGCATTGCCGCTGGGGTGACAACAACGGGTGCCCTCAGTCTCATGCTGGACTTAACGGCGGCGGAAACAGCGGGGACATTTATTGGCGCTTGGGGCTTAGCGCAGGCCATTGCCCGGGGATCAGCGACTGTTGTCGGCGGAACGGCCCTTGATATTGGGCGTCAACTGTTTGGCGTGCCGATCCTCGCCTATGGCTTTGTCTTTTGTCTGCCGATGCTGGGAATGCTGGCCGCTGTCTTACTTCTGAAACGAGTGGATGTCAGTCAATTTCGCCAACAATCTCAGGTGGCGATCGCCAAGGTCTTGGCTGAGGACTTGGAATAGAGTCACCTACCAGCGGGCAAAGAAGGAAAAATCCAACTTACCAAAGTGGGTGACATGGGCGATATTAAAATACTCTAGGCAATTCACCAGCCAGCGTACCTTGCCGCGACTAAAGGACTGATAGTGGTTAAACAGGATCGCAAAGCGTTTTTCAAGGTAGGGTTTTACTTTCTTGCTGAGGAGCACAACCTTGAGCAATAAGCCAATCGTTGCCGCTGTGCCGATGGTATTGAGCAAGTCAACAAAAACCAGATGGTTAGGATTTTGGGCGCTATCCACCACTAAGTAGTTGAGGGTTTGGCTACAGGTGCGCACAATCGTAAATTCATTCAGAGGTTGTGGCTGCTGAAAGAGGGGCAGCGTTTCCAAATACTGGTAAAAGCGCTGGCGAAAGCGACCCCGCCCCACATCCGCTGTGGTGTCCGTCAAGTAGTGGAAGAAGGCATCCCGAAAGTCGCGGGTGGATTTCAGGCGTTGCAGCCGCTGTCCAAATTGACTGGCCAAGTCGCGATAGGTGTGGCGGCCATCCACCTTACCGACAAAGTGTTGAATCGAGGTTCTGACTTCCTCAGCAGAGAGCAACGTGGGATTTTTCACCAGTGGGATATTGTTATGCCCCTGAGCACGGCGAAACTCACTCGTGAGGTATTGACTCAGGTTCATTTCAAACTGCTGAGTGGCCTTTTGCTGAAAGTCTTGAATGTAGCGCAGGTCTTCGGGTGTCGTGTCATCGCCCACCAAGCAGTGGTTATAGAGATAGGGATAGCGGCGAATTAAGGTAGCAAGGGGGCGATCGCTATTTTGCTGAATCTGTGAAACGTCTTGGGCATCTTCTTGCAGAAATTGCACCATGCGCTGGAGCTTCTGAAAGGCTTCACTCTCTAAATAATCCTTCAGGAGCAGCCGCAGCTTACGCACAATCGGTGCCCGGCTCAGACCCCCCGCCGGCATCGCCACAGGCGTTTGCAGCATAGCCAGAAATTCGGGAACTGCCCCTTGGAGCAAAGGACGCGACTGCCAGCGGTTAATCAAAATGTGGCAGCAGCGGTTCATAAAGGGACGAAAATTATCTGCCACCCGTGCCCCCGTCACAATCCGATCCATCGCCTCTTGAATCTGGCGATCGGGATAGGTATAGCCCATGAGAAAAAGGGCACGAAACCGCTCAATGACTTGCTGCGGACTCTCGTGCTGCACACATTCCAGCAAGTGGTCGTAAATCAGTTGGTAGTCGTTTGCCTTTATCCAAGTATTCATGGGGAATATGCGCTCCTAAGCCACGCCGCTACCGACCGTGCTGGAATTCAGGGGCACAACTGCGAGGTTCTAACATACCTGCATCATAAAAGGCAACATATCGTTAACTGGTGATCGAAAGCACGTTTTTCCCGTGATCCTAATCACAAGAATGACTTAAGTACCTTTGATCGCTGACTAGCGCAAACGCCCTACTACTTTTTGATGATAAACAACAAGACAATCAATTGACAACCGACGATAAAAATTGGTGCCAAGTTCTCTCCTCATAAAGAGTTTTTAGGCTTCAAGAGCATTAGCGCCCCTGATACCCCGAAAGCTGAGCTAGACCCTCTAGGGGATAGACCCCCTCATAGCGTTTACCGTTGATTTCCCATGTGGGGTAGGCACGGATATTGGCCTGTTTGCACAGTTCTGGCTGGCCATTGGTACCGCGCGCATCGCACTCAATATAGTTGATACTTTTGAAAGCGCTGCCAAAGAGTTCTTTTTGCTTCATGCAAGCGGGACACCAGTAGGCACCGTACATCTTGGCATTGATTTTCTTGAGGTGGTTCGCCAGCCCTTGGGGGGAAATGGTTTGACTGGTTCCCTGCGCCATGACCATATCGGGAGAGTGCAAAACAGGTAAACGGGGCACAAGGGCGATCGCCAACCCCACACCCAAGCCAAACAGGAGATAGCGCAAGGAGTTTTTCATTGAGAACCATCCACTAACCCAATCTAGTGTACTGTACTCTACATAGTGCTAGAGCTAAAGACCGCGAGTACCGTCTTGTAGTTCCGCTATTCTGAAAATTGCATCTAAGAATCATGCTGGCACGCCTTATCTAGGAACAATGAAGCAGCAGTACGACCAAGATTACAGTGCGTGGATTGCAGAAACAGTGGCATTATTGCGAGAAGGACGATGGCAAGAGTTGGATCTGCCCCATCTCATTGCTGAGGTAGAGGACTTGGGCAAAAGTGAACGGCGCGCCATCAATAGCCAGTTAACTCGTCTGTTGCTACACCTCTTAAAGTGGCAATATCAACCCCAGCACCGCTCTGATAGTTGGTTGGATGCGATCACGGATGCCCGCACTCAAATTGAGCTGACTATAGCTGATAGTCCGAGCTTGCGGGATTATCCAGCCAGCCAACTTGCCATAAGCTATGAGCGCGCTCGCCGCCAAGCAGCAGCGCAAACGGGTTTACCGCTGAGCACTTTTCCTGAAACCTGCCCTTATCCCCTAGAGAGGGTTTTGACCCAGAGTTGGCTCCCCGAAACGGACACTTAGCTCAAAACACTAGACGAGGTGCATTCGCCCGTGCTATTGCCGTTAAACTAAAACTACGTTATAGCGGCAGTGCCCTTGCGGATCTTTGAATGGCAGCGATTTTTGAGCTTCATCCGGTTAACCCCCAGCCCCGCACGATCGCCCAAATTGTTGAGGCTCTCAAGGAAGGGGCAGTCATGCTCTACCCCACGGATACCGTCTATGCCATTGGCTGCGACATGAACCACAAAGGAGCGGTGCAACGGGTACGCCAACTCAAGCAACTCTCCAACGATAAACCCGTCACTTTTTTGTGCTCTTCCCTCTCCAACATTGCCCAGTATGCCTATGTCAGCGATGCCGCTTATCGCCTCATGCGTCGCCTGATCCCAGGCCCCTACACCTTTTTGCTCCCCGCTACCAAACTGGTGCCCCGCCTTGTCCAAAATCCCAAACGCAAAACCACGGGGATTCGCGTACCTGACCACGTTGTGAGCCAAGCGCTGTTGACCGCCTTGGGGAATCCGATTATTTCCACCTCAGCACGACTGCCTGACGACGAGACGTATTACGTGAATACCGCAGATCTCTTCGATGCCTTTGACAAACGGGTGGATTTAATTATTGATACCGGCGACCCCCCCGGACAGCAAATGTCGAGTATCCTTGATCTCACCGTTGACCCCCCGCTACTGGTACGCAAGGGACAAGGGTGGGAAGCGCTACCGGCAGAACTGGTGACTGCTGAGTGAGCCACTCTAGCTTTTCGGCAGATAGAAACCGTTATACAAGGTTTGATTTAAGAATGACTTCATCGCAATTAATTGGCAAAGTATATTTAGTGGGCGCAGGCCCCGGCGATGTGGGGCTACTGACGGTGCGTGCCAAGACGCTACTGGAGTGGGCGGATGTGGTGCTCTACGATGCGCTGATTAGCCCCGCAATTCTTAACTTGATCAACCCCGAAGCGGAAAAAATTCATGTGGGCAAGCGGCGGGGCAACCATACCCTGTCCCAAGGGGAGATTTGCCGCCTGTTGATTGACTTGGCTCAGCGCCATGCGGTGATTGTGCGCCTCAAGGGGGGTGATCCCTTTGTCTTTGGCCGAGGGGGTGAAGAGTGTCTTGCCCTTGTCGAGGCTGGCATTACTGTCGAAGTGGTGCCGGGGGTCACCAGTGGGGTGGCTGCACCTGCCTATGCGCACATTCCCCTCACCCATCGGGATTTTAGTTCTTCGGTGGTTTTTGTCACGGGCCATGAGGCTGCTGGTCGCTATCAACCGCGTGTAAATTGGTCGGCTCTGGCTACGGCGGTGGATACGATTGTGATTTACATGGGACTCCACCATCTGGGGGAAATTGTGCCGCAACTCTTGGCGGGTGGGCGATCGCCCCAGACGCCCTTGGCCTTTATTGAATCAGGGACAACACCGCAGCAACGGGTGGTGGTGACAACCCTAGAGCGAGCGATCGCCACCTATGACGAGGCACAGATTCAAACGCCTGCCCTGATTGTCATTGGCGAGGTCATTCACCTGCGCTCCCAGTTAATGGGAGGTCTCCACCAGATCTGAAGCAGCGGGTTCTAGGGGCAGCGACAGCATCGCCCACTCTAAATAGGGCAAAAGCTTACGTCGCGTTTGATCCAGAGAATAGGCAAGGCGGATATTCTCTCTGGTGAGTAGGCCTAACACCCGTTGCGGGTTCTGGCGATCGACCACGGGCAACTGCCTTAAATCCCGCGCTGCCATGCGATCGAGGGCGTCCTTCAGGGGTTCATCCCCATAGGCCAGTAACAGATCTCGCGTACAGACACTCCCCACCGTTTGCGTTTGATAGGCGGTTGTTTCCTGATCTGCTTCCCAACGGGTCAGCACCCGATTAATATCCCCAAGGGTGACCAACCCCATCAAGTCCTGCTGACTATCGGTCACAAAGGCGCAGTAGGCTTTTTTTTCGATGAGTTGTAAGCCAGCTGCAACCACAGGCGTCGCTTCGTTCAGAAACAGCACCTCCGATTGCATGGCTTCCGCCACAGAAAGATTGGGGGGACTTTCCTCCTGCTCCTCCTTCTGGGTCTGAGCGCTGGGTGCCAATGCGGGCAGTTCGCCCCGTTTTTGAACACTCAAACTATTCACTAGCCAGACACTCAAGCCCACCGCTGCCATCAGAGGCAAAATAATGCGATAGTCCCGCGTCATTTCAAAGAGTAGCAAGATAGCGGTTAAGGGAGCATTGACACTTGCCGCGAGGACAGTTGCCATTCCCACTGTGGCATAGGCTGCTGGTGCAGCAATGCTGTTGGCAAACATGGGTAGCAGGATCGGCAACACCTTACCGTAGGCAGCTCCTAGAGAAGCCCCCAAAAATAGGGCTGGTGCAAAGATGCCCCCCACCAGACCACTGCCAAGACTCACTGCCGTCAGTACCATTTTGGCTAGCAGCAATACCAACAACAAACCGAGGGAGAGGTTCACATCCCTGAGAATTGCTTCCACCGTTTCATAGCCAACGCCCAGCACTTGCGGTAAATGCAAAGCCACAAGGCCAACACATAACCCACCCACAAGGGGACGCAGCAGTAGGGGAATGCGACCTAAAAACTGCAGGGGGGGTATCTTCCTCTGAAAGACTTGGGGGAGCCACTGGAGCAAGTGGGTATAGGCAACGGCGACACCGTAGGCCAACAGTCCCAAGCCCAAATACAAGGGCAACTCAAGGGAACTGCGCACTTCATAGGTGGGCAAATCAAAGGCGGGTTGTGACCCCAAGCCAATTTGGGTAATCAGGGCAGAAATCACAGCGGCCAAAAGCACCACACTCACAGCCGTTGTTTCAAACGTGGTGCCCAATACCACCTCTAGGGCAAAGAACACGCCAGCGATCGGGGCATTGAAGCCTGCTGCCAACCCTGCCGCTGCCCCTGCACCGAGGAGCAACTTTTGCCGTTCTCGGGAAACCTTCAGCGCTTGACCAAGGAGAATACCGATGTTGGCGCCCACTTCCACACTGGGGCCTTCTGGACCAAGGGACGCACCTGTACCAAGGGAAATCGCCGCCGCAAGGGTTTTGGCCATGGGACGAATGAAGGGAATTTCCTTGCCCGCTTCTACGGCACCCATCAATGACACCAAGTTGGGACTAAACTCTTGGACAAACTGGCGGATGATCCCCACCAGCAAGCCCCCTAATGCAGGAACACAGGCCAGTGTCCAAGCGCCCCATCGACCCATCAGCCCCATCAAGTCTTCAAGGGCCATGTGATGAATTGTCTCAATCAGGTAACGAAACAGCAGCACACTCAGCCCTGCACTACCGCCAATCAGCACTGCCAAGACCAGTACGACGGTTTCCGGGGGCGGTTGTAATTGATTGAAAAGTCGAGTGAGGCGAGATTCAGCAGTCAGGGAAGGAGGGGAGGATGGGAAGGACACTGTTGCAAAGGGGTGAGAAAAAGTTGCTTAAAATAGCTCTATCTTCAATTATGCGGAATTTCCAATGGAGAAGCTAAAAGGGCAAAATTTGCGGCGTGACATGATAAAAGTAAGGATGTAGCCACCACAGCAAACCGACAAAGATCGCTACTCCCCCATAGGCGGGGCGCCAAAATTCCCGCCACACGAGTTGTTGCTTACCTTCCCAAATGGCTTTGAAGGGAATGATTGAGGTGCGGGCTTTCAGAGCAGTAAACACTTCTCCATGCCGTGCGTACCAGCGGCGATCGCCATGCCAAACCCCAAAGCAGTGATGGGCAATCAGCCCAAGGGAGGTCAACAGTGTAAAGGACGTGCCCAACCACAGCGTATGCGCCACACACCAGATCACCTGTCCCCATAACTGCGGGTGGCGGGTAATGCGAATAATGCCCGTTTCGTAGAGGTGCACTTCTGGCTTTTGTACAGCGGCAATCTCTAGCAAGTTAAATGTGGCTGGATAAAGAAAGAGAAACGAGATCGCCGATAGCCCCCACACGAGCGCCCCCATCCCCGGTACCCCTTGGAGTTGCCACAGTTGCACGCCGTCGTAGCGATGGGCCAAAAAGTAGAGAATCAAGGTTGTCGCTAAGGGCAGACTCACTAGGGCAAAAAAAATGCGATAAAGGCGGGCACCGACGCGCTTTTCTGCCCAAGGACGTAAGCTTGCCAATCCACTGTGGGCGATCGCAAACAAGAGCAATAACCCCACCATGATCCACTGCGAACTGGTTTGCCAACTGTGCTGATCCACGCCGATCTACTCCGTACGATTAAAACCCCATCCCATGATCCCAAAGGGTCAGACGCTTTGTAAAGTAATGTAACTGAGCCGCAAAACGCAGCCTATGAGCTATAGTCAAGGCGTTGAGGGCATCCGACATCAATCTATGTTCAATTGGCTCGATCGCCTCGAAAACCGCCGCCTACTGCGCCTGCTGCTGCTCTTTGCCCTTGGCTGGATTGGCGTGCAACTTTTGCACTACTTTGCCTACGTCTTACTGATCTTTCTTTTTTCGGCCATTCTGGCGTTTTTACTCAACTATCCTGTGGGCTGGCTCAAGCGTTACTTGCCCCATAGTTTGGCGGTTACCATTGTGTTTCTGGGGACATTGGCAATTCTAATCGGCTTGGGGATTACCCTTGGGTTGGCGATCATTGGCCAGTTGCAGGACTTGATCACCAATTTGCCTAGCCAAATTGATCTGTGGATTGACTCCCTTGAGAGGATGCAGCAGTTTCTGGCGCGATGGAATCTAGACATCAATTTCCAGCAACTGGAGTCAGAATTGCGCAACTTTGCCCTTGCGGGTCTGCAGTTTGGTTTTGGCAAGTTGCAGTCTGTCTTTGCGCTGTTGCTCAGCGGCATTATTCTGGCTGTGATTACCTTCTTTATGCTGCTGGAGGGGGAGCGGCTATGGCAGTACCTACTGAGTTTTTTGCCTGATCCGTGGCGCGATCGCGTGCCCCAAGCCTTAGAGCGGAACTTTTTGGGCTTCTTTAGTGGCCGTTTGCTTCTCTCTCTCTTCTTTGGTACTGCCACATTCCTTGTCTTGCTGGTGTTACGTGCCCCCTATGCCCTTGCCCTTGGGGCGATCGCCGGTGGCTTGGATCTCATTCCAGGGATTGGCTCAACGATGGGCATTTCCCTCATCTGCTTGATCCTGCTGCCCAAGAGTATTGCCCTGAGTGTACAAGTGCTGATTAGCTGTATTCTGCTGCAACAGGTGGAAGAAAATATCCTCATGCCCCGTGTGATGCGCAACTCCGTCAACCTGAATCCAGTGGTTTTATTTTTTTCCCTCCTAGTAGGGGCAACAGTCGCAGGAATTGTCGGTATTTTCCTTGCCATTCCGATGACGGGGACGATCGTCAGTTTGCTAGATCTCAAAGCCTTGCAGGCAAGCAGTGAGGCTGATCCGAAATCCTCGCAGGGCAAACGCATACTCAGGCAGTAGCAAGGAGATGAGCGAGGTAGTCATCGTCTGCTCTCAAACGTTTTGCCTTGACGCCGACCTTCACAAAGGTGTCCTGACGCATTCACAATTATTGTGCTGGATAATATCTCATTCTTGATTGGAATAGCTATAGTCCCTGAGCAGGTTCCACGCCAGTTCAAACGTGTACTCAAATCCTTGAATCACTCCCTGCTTTTCTATATTGCTCAAGGGGCGAGTACGGCACAGTTCCACCCCTTCCTGAAGCCTCTGAAACGCTTTTTTATAACTCTTGAGTCGCCACTGCCAGTGTTCCATGATCTATCCTTCACTGAGGGGGTGATCACTTCTTGTTGCCAACCCCTGTTGCAATGTGAGCATCACCTTTTTCATATCCCCTTGCAAAAGGGCCGGCAAGTTCAGCCAGAGGCCGGCAAACTCTTGACTACGCAGCACTCCCTCGCGATCGGGTTGTTGTTGAACGTAGCTTCCCTGCTCGCGGTGATACCAGTAAAAGACCTGTTCTGAGACCACCCACACCAGATATTCCTTGACGCCAAAACGGCAATAGAGGTCTTTCTTGTCGTGGAGATCGTAGGCGGCACTGCTAGTGGCAATTTCAATCACTAACTCCGGTGCCCCTTTGATGTAGTCATCGGCACTAATGCGTGATTGTCCCCCCGCCGATTCTTCGAGGCGCAATAGCACATCAGGTTGCACTTCATTGCTGTCATCCAGCCGTACAGTAGCATTGTCACACATCATCAAACTGGGCATCAGTGTCGCATAGGTACCCAGCCACACAACCATGTGTCCGTGAGGTTGAGCGTGCTTTCTTACTCTAATTGGGGAGGCCACAAACACGACTCCATTGATGAGTTCCGCTTTTTTGATGTGGGGAGAGTGCTCATAGCGGTATTCAAATTCCTCGCGGGTTAGGCGATCGCCACTTTCAAGGGGGATGATATTAACTAATTGAGTCATTCCGTAGCCTCCGGGGGCAACGCTAAATTTATTGTGATTGCCGCTTTAAGGCTTCAGCAAACCGTTGGCATTCAGGGGAAGCTAGCCCCTGTTGTAATGTGATCATTACGCTTTTCATATTCCCTTGTAAAAGGGCAGGCAAATTCAACCAGAGACCGGTAAACTCTTGACTGCGAAGCACTCCCTCGCGATCGGGCTGTTGCTGAACGTAGCTCCCCTGCTCGCGGTGATACCAGTAGAAGGCCTGTTCTGAGACCACCCACACCAGATATTCCTTGACGCCAAAACGGCAATAGAGGTCTTTCTTGTCGTGGAGATCGTAGGCGGCACTGCTAGAGGCAATTTCAATCACTAACTCCGGTGCCCCTTCGATGTAGTCATCAGCACTAATGCGCGATTGTCCCCCCGCCGATGCCTCAAGGCGCAATAGCACATCGGGTTGGACTTCATTTTGGTGATCAAGCCGGACTGTGGCGTTATCGCAAACCATGAAGGCGCTAAATTCAATGCTGTAGTGAAAGAGCCAGCCAAGAATGTTGCTATGGGGCTGGGCGTGGTTTCTAACCCGAATTGGTGAGGCCACAAACACGACTCCATTGATCAGTTCCGCTTTTTTAATGTGGGGAGAGCGGCCATAGCGGTCTTCAAATTCCTCGCGGGTCAGGCGATCGCCACTTTCAAGGGTGAGGAGAGGAGCCGTCATTTTTCGCAAAAGTCCGTGATAGCACCCAGCACCTTTATTCTAGGCGTCAGTGAGATGGTGAATGGTACACGCGCATCAACTAAGCAGCAGGTAATCCCAGTACCTCACCGGTGCCCGCAACAACGGTGCCAATTGGCCAACTCTCAACCCCCCACTCGGCAAAGCAGGCCTGCGCCGCTGCAACCGCTGACGGCGGTAAAACCACGGTGTACCCAATCCCCATATTGAAGGTGTTGAAAAGTTCGCCCAAGCTGACTTCCCCCATCTCCCCCAGCCAGTGGAAAAGGGGTGGAATCGGCCAAGCCTGAGGATCCAGTTGTGCGGATTGCCCTTGACCCAAGCAGCGGGGCAAATTTTCCGGCAGACCACCGCCGGTGATGTGAGCCATGCCGTGGATGGGAATCCCTTGCGCCAAAGCAGCACGAATGGGTTGGACATAGAGGCGCGTCGGTTCTAAGCACAGCTCGCCAAAGGGGGTGGAGCCAAGGGGGGTATCCTGCCAACTGAGCTGGCGATCGCCGACAATTTTGCGTACCAAACTAAAGCCATTACTGTGCAAGCCAGAACTGGCTAAACCCAACACCACATCCCCCACCTGCACCTGGGTGCCATCCAGCACCTGATCCTGCTCAACGACACCAACACAGAACCCCGCAAGGTCATAGACCCCTTCGGCATAGAATCCCGGCATTTCCGCTGTCTCCCCCCCCAAGAGGGCACAACCCGCCGCTTCACACCCTTGGGCAATACCCGCCACCACAGCGGTCATAATCTCTGGCGCCAGACAACCACAGGCAATGTAGTCCAAGAAAAAGAGTGGCTCAGCACCGCAGGTGAGGACATCGTTGACACACATGGCCACCAGATCAATGCCAACCGTATCGTGGCGATCAAGCGCCTGAGCCAGCTTTAGCTTCGTGCCCACCCCATCAGTTCCCGACACCAAAAGGGGCTGACGATAGCCCTTGGGAATTTGACATAGCCCAGCAAAGCCTCCCAGTCGTCCCACCACTTCCGGTCGTTGGGTGCGCTGCACCAAGGGGCGAATTTGCTCGACAAAGGCACGGCCAGCGGCTACATCTACACCGGCACTGCGGTAGTCCATCAATGCTGCTCCTGTAGTTGGGGGTAGTGAGCCTTGAGATACTCTAGGAGGCCTTCACAGGCATCGGTGAGCAGATCCAACACCTTCTCAAACCCCTGACGACCACCGTAGTAGGGGTCGGGCACTTCCCTCGCGTCGTGGTGACGGCAAAAATCACACATTAACCGCACTTTATCGCGGTATTTCCCTTCGGGGTCAAGGCGCAAGATATCATAGTAGTTTTCCCGATCCATCGCCAAAATCAGATCAAATTCCTCAAAGTCGGCGGCATGAAATTGGCGTGCTCGATGGGTCAAGGGCAGTCCCCGTTGCCGTGCCGTCATCACCATGCGGGCATCCGGTGGATCGCCAACGTGAAAGTTGCTGGTGCCGGCGGAATCACACTGAATCTCATGCTCTAGGCCGGCCTTTTTGATCAGATCCTGCATGATCCCTTCGGCAGCAGGGGAGCGACAGATATTACCAAGACAAACAAAAAGCAGACGGATGGGCATAGCGCGTTTCCTAGGGGGCGGGAATCAGCGTACGAATGAGATCAGCGACCTGCTGACTGCTGTTGGGCATGGCCAATTGGCGGGCATTCTCTGCCATGGCTTGTAATTTTTGGGGCTGCCCTAGCCATTCTAAAATGATCCGTCCGAGGCGATCGCCCGTCAATGCCGACTGCGGGATCATTTCAGCAGCGCCGGCACTCACCAGCACTTCAGCATTCACCGTTTGGTGATCTTCAGCCGCATAGGGATAGGGAATCAACAGCGCTGGGGTTCCTGTGAGGGTTAGTTCCGCCAAGGCACTGGCGCCAGCTCGACTAATGACGATATCCGCGCGGTGCAGCAGGGGTCCCATGGGTTCAAAGAAGGGAAAGACGAGATAGTGGGGATGCTGAACACTTTGGGCATCGGGATCATTGTTGCCCGTGAGATGCACCACCCAAGCCCCCGCCTCGAGCCAGCGGTGAACCGTTTCCCGTACAAGGCGATTGATGGCCACTGCCCCTTGACTCCCCCCCATCACTAGAATCAGGGGTACCTCCTTGGGAATCGGCAACTCCAAGTCGCCGGGATGGAGAATATCGGGACGCACCGGCGTGCCCGTGACCCGTAGGTTCAGCCGTTTGGATTTGAGGTAGGCTAAACTCGCGGGGGTACCCAAGGCAACCAGCGTACACCAAGGCGCCAGCCAGCGGGTGACTTTGCCCGGTAGGGCGTTGGATTCATGGAGCAGGGCGACACGCCCCAAACTGCGAGCCGCTAAAATAGCTGGCGCTGCAATGTAGCCACCGGTGGTAAACACCCCTTGGAAGTGTCCCTGTTTTAATAACTGGCGCGTTTGCCAAAAAGCTCCCCAAAATTGCCAGAGGGGGCGCAGCCTTGCCCAAGGGGTCTTGCCTTGGACACCAGCGAAGTTGATCGTATGCAGGGGGTACTGGGGCGGAATTAATTTCTGTTCAAGGCGATCGCGCACCCCCAACCAATGGATGTCATATTCAGGTAACTCTTCTGCTACTGCTAGTGCGGGAAAGAGATGCCCGCCGGTACCACTCGCTGCAATCAGTAGTTTCCTTTGCCCCAGCATTAAACATTCCAGCCCAATGTGGTCATGAGCTTATCGACAAAGTTGGTATAGACAATACCGCTGCGAAACTCTGGTGTGTCCATCACCTGCTGATGAAAGGGAATGGTGGTCGGCACCCCCATAATCGCACATTCTCTTAGGGCACGCTTCATGCGGGCAATGGCAGCGGGGCGATCGCTCCCCCACACCACCAATTTACCGATCAGCGAATCATAGTAGGGGGGGATTTCATAGTCGGTATAAACATGGGAGTCCATGCGCACCCCAGGGCCACCGGGGGGCAAATAACCGCTAATACGACCGGGATGGGGACGGAAATTGCGCTCCGGATCCTCGGCATTGATGCGGCACTCGATCGCGTGTCCGCGCAACTCAACCTGCTCTTGGGTCAAACTGAGGGGTTCCCCTTGGGCAATGCGAATTTGCTCCGCAATCAGATCCAGCCCCGTAATCATTTCTGTGACGGTGTGCTCCACCTGAATGCGAGTATTCATTTCCATAAAGTAAAAGTTGTCTTGGCCGTCGAGGAGAAATTCAATGGTGCCGGCACCGACGTAGTTAATGGCTTTGGCGGCAGTGACAGCAGCAGCTCCCATCTTGGCACGCAGTTCTGGGGTGAGGGCAGGGCTAGGCGCCTCCTCAAGGAGCTTTTGATGACGCCGCTGTACAGAGCAATCGCGCTCCCCAAGGTGAATGACATTGCCATAGCTATCCGCCAGAATCTGGAACTCAATGTGGCGGGGATTTTCAATAAACCGCTCCAGATAGACGCCGGCATTGCCAAAGGCGGCTTCCGCTTCCCCTTGGGCGGCACTGAGAGCCCGTCCTAAATCTTCAGCAGAGCGCACCAAGCGCATCCCCCGGCCACCCCCCCCAGCCGTGGCTTTAATCATCAGGGGATAGCCAATTTTGCGAGCGATCGCCCGCGCGGTTTCCTCATCCTGCACCAGTCCATCACTGCCGGGAATTGTTGGCACCCCCACCTGTTGCATCGTCGCTTTGGCGGTGGATTTATCCCCCATAGCACGCATGGCAGCGGGACTCGGCCCAATAAAGGTAATTTTGTGGTCGGCGCAGATCTCGGCAAAGCGGGCATTTTCCGCCAAAAAGCCATAGCCCGGGTGAATCGCCGAGACATGGCGGGTGAGGGCAGCAGCAATAATGTTGGGAATATTGAGATAGCTGCGGCTACTGGGGGCTTCGCCAATGCACACCGCCTCATCGGCCAATTGCACATGCAGGGCATGGCGATCTACGGTGGAATAGACGGCAACCGTTGCAATGCCCAATTCCTCACAGGTACGCAGAATCCGCAGTGCAATTTCGCCACGATTGGCAATCAAAATTTTCGTAAAGGCCATGGCGGTCAACGGTAGGGGAAGCGATCCCTAATGCTACCATGCCAGCCGAACGCTTCCGAAAAGGCGACGGCAATTGCATTGGTGCCACTGGCAAAAACAAGTTAGGATCAGCAGGGTTTTATTTGGGAGCGCACTATGGCTGCTGTGTCACCCACGATGGCCTTGACCGTTACGAAAACCAGCAATTGGACAATTGAGGACAGCGAGCAGCTCTACCGCATTCAGGGCTGGGGCGAACCCTACTTTGGGATTAATGCTGCGGGTCATGTCACCGTCTCTCCCAAGGGCGATCGCGGTGGGTCATTGGATCTCTATGAATTGGTGCAGGCGCTCCAACAGCGCAACATTGGCCTCCCCCTGCTACTGCGGTTTTCCGATATCCTTGAGGATCGCATTGAGCGACTCAATGCCTGCTTTGCCCGTGCCATTGCCCGCTATGGCTATCAGGGCACCTACAAGGGGGTCTTTCCCGTTAAGTGCAATCAACAACGCCACATCATTGAAGCCCTCGTGCGCTTTGGCCAGTCCCATCAGTTTGGCCTAGAGGCAGGATCAAAACCGGAATTGCTGATTGCCTTGGCCATGCTCAATACACCGGGGGCACTGCTGATCTGCAATGGCTATAAGGATCGCGGCTACATTGAAACGGCTATTCTGGCGCGTCGCCTCGGCCACACCCCGATCATTGTCCTTGAGCAGCCTGAAGAAGTCGCGGAAGTGATTGCTGTCAGTCAGGCTTTGGGCATTGAACCCATTGTGGGGGTGCGGGCAAAACTCAGTACCCAAGGGGTGGGGCGTTGGGGCACTTCTGCGGGCGATCGCGCCAAGTTTGGTCTGACGGTGCCAGAGATTTTAACAGCGGTTGAACAACTGCGAGAAGTAGGAATGCTCAATTCCTTGCAACTGTTGCACTTTCACATTGGCTCGCAAATCTCTGCCATTAGCGTCATTAAGGATGCCATTCGCGAAGCGGGGCAAATTTATGGCGAGCTGGTGCGCCTCGGTGCCAATATGCAATACCTCGATGTGGGCGGTGGCTTAGGGGTGGATTACGACGGCTCGAAAACCAATTTCCATGCCTCGAAAAACTACAGTATGCAAAACTATGCCAGTGATGTGGTGGCCGGCATTAAGGACGCCTGTCGGCAGCGGGGCATTCCCGATCCCATTCTCATTAGTGAGAGTGGCCGCGCCATTGCCTCCCATCAATCGGTGTTGATTTTCAATGTCTTGGGGGTCAGTGAAGTGCCCAAAATTACCCCCGAACCGGCCACGGAAGAGGAGCACCTGATTATTCGCAATCTCTACGATACCTACCAAACAATTGATGAAAACAACTACCAAGAGGCCTACAACGACGCCCTGCAATTTAAGGGAGAAGCCATCAGTCTCTTTAACTTTGGCTACTTGAGTTTGCCAGAGCGGGCACGGGCAGAGAGTCTGTTTTGGGCCTGTTGTGCCAAAATCCTCGGCATTGCTCGCCAGCAGGAATATGTGCCCGACGATCTCGAAGATCTTGAGAAAATCATGGCTTCGATTTACTACATCAATCTGTCGGTGTTTCAATCGGTGCCCGATAGCTGGGCGATCGATCAACTGTTTCCAATCATGCCAATCCACCGCCTCGATGAAGAACCCACAGAACGGGGCATCCTTGCGGATCTCACCTGCGACAGCGACGGCAAAATTGACCAGTTCATTGACCTGCGGGATGTGAAATCGGTCTTGGAACTGCATCCCTTTCGCCTAGGGGAACCCTACTACCTTGGCCTTTTTCTCAACGGTGCCTACCAAGAGATCATGGGCAACCTCCACAATCTCTTTGGGGATACGAATGCCGTCCATATCCGTCTAACCCCCAAGGGCTACGAAATTGAGCATTTGGTGCGGGGCGATACAATGCAAGAAGTCCTCGGTTATGTGCAGTACCAAGGGGATGCCCTCCTCGAGAAAATTCGCCGTCGTGCCGAGGCTGCCCTTGCGGAGCAGCAAATTACATTGGCAGAAGCGCAGCACCTACTGGAAAACTACGAGCGGAGTTTGCGCAGCTACACGTATCTATCCTCTTAGGGAAAGCCATGCTGGGAACATTTCAATCAAGCCATTTGCGCATTGAAGTGCCGGCCACCGCAGACCAACTGCGGGATTATTTGACGCAGCCAGCACAGTTACGGCAGTGGTTGTGGCCCCTACAGATTCAGACGACGGGCGATCGCCTGCAAGTGGGGGATACCTTCAGCAGTGAATTCCTGTGGTTAAAACTGGAACATCGCGTGGAACTACTCACAGCAGAGCGACTGGTATTGGTGCTGCGGCAGACCATTGAGGGCTGGCAAGAATGGTCGTGGGGAGAGGGCTGGGTACAGTCCTGTATTGAGGGGGTGACACCGCTGCCTCTAGAGTTGGGGCAGACTTTCCTTCTATGGCGGTTGAAATCAGTGCTGAGTGAAACGGTAGCAAGCTGAGGGTCGAAGAACGTTGAAGCGATCGCGCCAATTGGGATGGATCTTATTCTTGAGTGCCCTGCTTCTCAGCAGTTGTGAGGGCAGTGGGCTACAAAGTTGGTTTGCTGCTGACCCCAATGCTGATCAATGGGCGGGGAAAGCACCCACGCCAGAACCGACGACAACGCTACCAGAGAATTTACGGTTTCCTAATGCGATGCTTGTAGCCAATCAGCCCCAAGCGGGGTCACCCCAGACGACGGAAACCCGCTGGCAAGCACCCGCGCCGGCGATCGCCATCCAGCAATTCTATAGCCAACAATTTCAGCAGTCGGGCTGGCAACTGGTGGAGCAACAGGTAGCCGACAATACGATCACCCTCAGGGGGCGCAGTGCTGAACTGGAAGTGAGCGTCACCATCAACACGGTGCCAGAAAATAACCTGACAACCTTCACCGTGGCCTACACATCCACCAATAGCACCACGGCCACACCGTCTCCCCAGCCCACCCATTCCTCCCCCCAAACGTTCGCTGATCTAGAGGACGCCCCTGCCCCCCTACAGCCGGCCATTCGTGACTTGGCAGAACTGGGGGTTCTCAGCACCACGGGCGATCGCCTGCAACCCAATACCCCCATCAGTCGTGCTCAGTTTGTGCGTTGGTTGGTGACCACCTACAACCGCTTTTATGCCGATCGCCCCGCACGCCAAATCCGCTTGGGCAGCCGCAACGACACACCCATTTTCCAAGATGTGCCCCGTGATAATCCCGACTTTCCCTATATTCAGGGACTGGCGATGGCAGGATTTTTGCCCAGCCCCCTCACCGGCGATACTAGTACCCTCTTTCGCCCCAATGCTCCCCTTACTCGCGAAACGCTGTTGCAGTGGAAAGTGCCCCTTGATCAACAGGGGCGGCTCAGTCCCAGCACGATTGACCGCATTCAGCAAACATGGGGCTTCAAGGACAGTCAACGGATTGCTCCCCCCGCCATCAATGCCGTGGCCGCTGACTATCTCGCGGGGGATCTCTCGAACATTCGCCGCGTTTGGGGAGAAACCCTCTTGCTCCAGCCCCAAAAACCCGTCACCCACGCCGAAGCCGCAGCAGCCCTGTGGTATATCGGCAACGGTACCGAGGGACTCTCAGCAGCGATGGTGAAGCAAGCACCGCCCTCTGCCTCCTAGAACCTTGCTAGATTAGAAATCCGAGTCAATTGTTACGATTTGCTGAACTGATTGCTACCTATGCCTTGGCCCTTATCCCGTGGTTACCATCGTCAAATTGCCCGCCTCGAAATTACGGGGGCGATCGCTGGGGGTACTCGCCGTCGTGTCCTCAAAGCCCTGAAAACCATTGAAGAACGGGGCTATCCGGCACTACTGGTGCGCATTGACAGTCCCGGCGGGACCGTGGGGGACTCCCAAGAAATCTATGCGGCTCTCAAGCGTTTGCAGTCGAAAATGAAAATCGTTGCCAGTTTTGGCAATATCTCTGCCTCTGGCGGGGTCTATATCGGTATGGGGGCACAGCACATCATGGCCAACCCCGGCACCATTACGGGCAGTATTGGCGTCATCCTGCGGGGCAACAATTTGCAACGGCTCCTCGACAAGGTGGGGGTCTCATTCAAGGTGGTCAAGTCTGGCCCCTACAAGGACATTCTTGCTTTCGATCGCGACCTTACCGAGGAAGAAATCCGCATTCTCCAAGACCTCATTGACACCAGCTATCACCAATTTGTCCAAACCGTGGCCGAAGGCCGTAACCTCGATGTCGAAACCGTGCGCAGTTTTGCCGATGGCCGTGTCTTTACGGGTGAACAGGCCCTTGCTCTCGGACTGGTGGATCGCCTAGGAACCGAGGAGGATGCCCGGCGCTGGTTAGCGGAACTGGCCGGACTTGACCCCGACAAAACCAAGGTGCAAACCATCGAAGAACCCAAGTCCCCCTTGGCTCGGCTGTTTCCGCGTCAGCAGGAACGATTCCCCTTTCCCTGGCAAGCGGGTCTCGACTGGCTGGAATTTGAAATGGCCACCAATGGACTTCCCCTATGGCTCTATCGCCCCTAAGCTGGATACAGTACCCTTGCGGATATCTTGATGGAGGAGCACACTGTGGGCTGGCGCGTCCGAGCAATTCGTGGAGCAACTACCGCCACTGAAAATTCAATTCCAGCAATCCGTGAGGCGGTTTTGGAACTCCTCGGCGAGATTGAGCGGCGCAATGCCCTCGATTTCTCGGAAGTGATTAGTGTAACCTTCTCTGTGACCCGTGACCTCGATCAAATCTTTCCGGCGGCGATCGCCCGGGAATGTCCCCATTGGCGCAACATTCCTCTCCTCGATGTTCAACAAATGCATGTGGAGGGAGGCTTACCCCGCTGTATCCGCTGCTTGATTTACTTCAACACCCCCAACCCCGATCAACCGATTTACCATGCCTACCTGCGCCATGCCCAGAGCCTCCGTCCCGATCTGGCAATGCACGGCGACTACCATCCCCTCCATCTGTCCTCTCATTCCCTAGGTTAACTATGACCGCTCTTGTCCGTGACTACATGACCCCCAACCCCTTTACCATTCCTACCGATGCCCCGATTTCTGAGGCAGTTCGCCTGATGGAAGAAAAACAGGTGCGCGGCCTCCCCGTGGTGGATGATAAGGGCAAATTGGTGGGCTTGGTGTCTGAAGCTGACCTGATTGTGCGCGAAGCGCCTCTCGAGCCACCGTTGTACATTACGTTCCTCGGCAGCATTATTTACTTTGAGTCTCCAGAATCCTTTCATCAACACCTCAAGAAAACCCTCGGCCAACAGGTGCAAGATGTGATGACCCCCAACCCCCACACGATTAACGTCGATGCACCCATTGCTGAAGCGGCTCGCCTCATGGTGAATCACCACATTAGTCGCCTGCCGGTCTTGAATGCCCAAGGAGAATTGGTCGGCATTATTAGCCGTCATGATCTGTTGCGAGCCTTGCATACCCAAGAAACTTCTGCGTGACGTTTGTCAAATTGACCTGACACTAACTTTCAAGATTGGTGACTTCCCATAGAATAACCACAGGTTCGCTCGCGATCGCCTGAGGGTTCTTTGATCATGACCGCTTCCCTTGATTTGATTTGGCAGCAGGCACGGCAGGGTCAAGCAGAGGCCATTGCCCATTTGATGAACCGCACGCTTCAGGCCAAGGGAGTGCGTGCCCTCGTTCGGCGACGGGGTGACTGTTTACAAATTATGTTTGAAGCGGCGCGATCGCTCCCTCCCCAAGTCTGCGTTCAGTTTGTTTGCCGAGGCCTCAAGCAATTGGCGCCCCAAGGCGTTCTACGTGTACGGCTCCATGCTCGGCTCCTTGGCGAAGAATGGCCAGAATGGACACAGACCATTGACTTACAGGAGACCTTACCAGCGGCGCCGTCTGTGCAGACAAGCTCAAATCCAACGACACCTGCCACCACGCCATCCCATCAAGCGGTCAGTGCTTTTGCCCTCAGTTTATTGGCGATCGCGGGCACGGGTGCCGTTGCCCTTACCCTGCAAAATCAACTCAGTGTCGATGCCCCGCCGAGTGCGGAACCCAGTCCAGCCATTACAACCCCTGAACCCGACGTTCCCCTTGTGCCCCCCCCACCCGCCCCGAGCGATCGCCGTTTGCGGATTAAGGCCGTTGGCGATATTGTCCTTGGCACCAATTTTCCGAGTAACCGCTTGCCTGCGGATCCACAAAAGCTCTTTGCCCAAGTGAAACCCTATCTTCAGGGGGCAGATCTCCTCTTTGGCAATTATGAAAGTACCCTCACCGATCATCCCCATCCCTTCAAAAACACCAGTAGTGGTCGCAGTTTTGCCTTTCGCTCACCGCCCAGTTATGCACAGGTGTTGCGCCAAGCTGGTTTCAATGTCCTCAACATTGCCAACAACCACAGCTACGACTTTAATGAGCAGGGATTTCGCGATACGATTCGCCACATCAACGCCGCTGGCATGACCGCCATTGGTGATCTCAATCAAATTACCTACCTCGAAGTCAATGGCCTGAAAACCGCATTTATTGGCTTTGCCACCTACTACGGCCAAAATCGCATTCAAGACCTCAAGGCCGGTGCTGCTCTTGTCCAGAAGGCCAAGCAAAACGCTGATATTGTGGTTGTTAGTTTCCATGGTGGCGCCGAAGGCAGCGATCAAATTCACACCCGCGATCGCACCGAGTACTTTTATGGCGAAGACCGCGGCAATGTGGTTCAGTTTGCCCGCACCATGATTGATAACGGTGCCGATTTAATCTTAGGTCATGGTCCCCATGTCCCCCGTGCCCTCGAATTGTATAAAGGCCGCCTCATTGCCTATTCCCTAGGGAACTTTGTCGGCTATCAGACCCTGAGCAGTCACGGCACCCTTGGCAAGTCCTTAATCCTCGATGTTGAACTCGATGGTTCTGGCCGCTTCCTTCAAGGTAAAGTCATTCCTGTACGCCTCAATGCCAAGGGGATTCCCCACATTGATCAAAACTTTGCCAGTGTGCAACTGATTCGCCGTTTAACCCAAGCCGACTTTCCCAACACTCCCTTGCAGATTGAACGCCTCGGTGAAATTGTCAGCACCGATTCCCAATCCTAGTCTTCCTCTGGTCGATGAGACAACTGTTGGTGCTCAATTTTGACCGGTAGAAACTTAGGAATTTGCGTAATAAAGGATTCGGCTGTCGAACTATTTCCTCTTTGATTTCAATGTTACTCCTTGAGACATATTCAACTAACATTTCATTTCGTTTATACAATCCCCAAAACCAATATTCTTTAACTAAGCACTGGGCAGTGGCGGTCATATCTTTCGTTTCAGTGCGCTGACAACTCAACTGTACTGAAAGGGTGGGAGAAAAGTATAATTTTAAGAAAATGATTATCAAGCCAGCAAGCGTCCATAAAAGAGCCATTTCATCAGCAACGGATGAACCTTCTAGCTTGATTTGAGATTCGCTTTTCTTTGCAATGTTCATTTTTTAATAATTTATTAAATTTTGATAAAAATTCTCTATCTCATCCTATCTAGCAGGGTAACAATTTCACTTTGGAGATGGCTTTTAGGTTTATAGACTAGTAAACAAAATTTAATGGTTTTTCATTTTCAATTCCTATGAAAAGGGCTGTGCGCTAACTTTCACAGCGTTGCGAGTGTGCGATACTTGTGGAAAGGGCTGTACTGCGATGCAAAGCTTCAACCAGTGAAAAAGCGAGTCACATTGACATTCCCTCGACGGACGATTCAAATGCCCGTCACCTATCGCCTAGCCAAGGACTTTAACATTGCTGCCAATATCATCCGCGCCCAAGTGGCACCTAACCAAGTGGGCAAACTGGTTCTAGAGTTGGCTGGGGACATTGATCAAATGGAGGCCGCCCTAGAATGGTTACGACAACAGAATATTGAGGTTTCCCTTGCCAGCCGTGAAATTGTGATTGATGAGCAGGCCTGTGTCCACTGTGGCCTCTGTACGGGGGTATGCCCCACTCAGGCGCTGACGCTCCATCCAGAGACGTTTCAACTCCAATTTAGCCGCTCCCGTTGCATTGTCTGTGAGCAATGTGTGACCGCGTGCCCGATGGAGGCGATTCACACCAACTTTTAATTCAACTCCTCAACTCCTCCTCAAGGGTCACGTCTTGATAGATATCAGACAAGTGGCCTTGCCAAGCGATGCTCTTGAGTTCAACCGAATTTTGTGGCGGGGAATAGCCCTGCCAAACCCATAAGCCCGAGGTACTGCGACGAAAGGTCTCTAGCCGCTGCTGACGAGTATTGACCAGCACGTATTCCTCTAGCGTCTCAAGGCTTTGATAGTCAAGGAACTTATCGCCGCGATCAAAGGCCTCTGTTGAAGGAGAGAGCACCTCAATCACCAAGCAAGGGAAAGATTTATAGAGAGAGGTTTGCCGATCCCGTGGATCGCAGGTAACAAAAAGATCCGGATAGTAAAAGCAATTTCGCTGCTCCAGACGCACTTTCATATCTGAAATGTAGAGACGACAGCCCCGTTGGCGCACCGTTGGTCGTAGCAGAGTTGCCAAATTTAAGGCTAAGGTGACATGGGCATCGCTTGCCCCTGCCATTGCGTAGATCTGACCGTTGATGTATTCGTGCTTGACCCCACTTTGGGTTTCCCGTTGCAGATAGTCTTCAGGACTCAGTTGTGGCGAAGGTTGCGTGCTCATTGGCAGCCTAGAATAGCCAACGCTTATCTCGCTACTATTGATCCTAGGGTACGAAGAAAATTATGACCCAACAACACGGATATTGGGCACTGGCAACGCTGGCAGGGATGATGCTCCTGATTGCCCCGGCCAAGGGGGTGCCTGCGGTGGCACTGCCAGAAAGTTTTTATCGGGCGATCGCCAACCAAGACTGGGCAACAGCGGTGCAAATTCTCGATCAGGTCATTCGTGCCCATCCCCAACAGGCGCCAGCCCTTACTAGCTATCGTCAAGAATTGGTGCGGCTGCAACAACTTCCCCGAACCCCTGCTCCGCCCATGGCAACAGTGATCACCCAGCCCAGTGGCATCGTACCGATTCTGCGGCGGCAGGGAGGAATTCCCGTTATCCCAGTGATGTTTAATCAACGGTTACGGTTTGAGATGCTAGTGGATTCAGGCGCCAGTATGACAGTGATTACGCGATCGATGGCACGCGCTTTAGGCATTACCCCCGCTCAAGTGGTGGATAATCGCCTGTTTCATACCGCGAATGGTCAAGTGGTGCTGCCAGTGGTCTATGTCCAATCCATCAGCGTCGGCGGTTTTCATCGGAAGCAAGTGCCCGTTGCTGTCGCTGGGCCTGAAATGACCATTGGCCTATTGGGGCAGGATTTTCTGCAGCACTTTGATGTCAGTTTGCGGCAAGATCATATTCAGTTGCAGCGTCGTCCTTAGGAAATGCCCATTCTCGCCCAAGCGGTCTTAGCCAGTCACAATGCCGGTAAAGTCAGAGAGTTTCAAGGCTGGTTACAGCCATGGATTGGGGAGTTGCTGCCCCTGCCAGCCACGATTGAGATTGCTGAAACTGCGGATTCCTTTGTGGGCAACGCCTGTTTGAAGGCCATCACTGCCGCTCAGGAGCTGGGAAAGTGGGCGATCGCCGACGACTCGGGGCTAGCCGTTCATGCCCTTGAGGGGGCACCGGGGATCTACTCGGCTCGCTACGGTGCGACGGATGCTGAGCGTATTGAGCGTCTATTACGGGAAATGGCCGGTGTCAGCGATCGCGCCGCTGAATTTATTTGTGTCATTGCCCTCGCGCGTCCCGATGGCACGATTGCCGTTACGACCGAAGGACGGTGTGCAGGTGAGATTTTAACGGCGGCCCGCGGTCAAGGGGGGTTTGGCTACGATCCTATCTTTTGGGTGCCCAGTCAGCAGCGTACCTTTGCCGAGATGAGTCCCACTGAAAAGCAACAGGTCAGTCATCGGGGTCAGGCATTACAGCGGCTGCGGGAGTATTTGCAAACCTTTCATCCGTAGATTCACGGTTGTTGGCAGCAAGCTTTTTGTCCTACACTGACGCCAATAGTGTTCCTCAACCAACCTGTGGCCACTATGCAAGAACGGGTCTAGCGTCGCAAAGCTCCATTCAGCGATGCCCTTGATAGAAAGAAATTCACAGGGAATATAATGAAAGGAAAGGTGCACGTCCCGTAGGCCCAGTGGCTGGTAGTCTTCTTGCCGTGATTCAAAGCAAAAACTATGGGCGATCGCGAATTAATAGACCAATTTATTAAAGACTTGATTCAGAAAAATTCGCGAATGCTCTCGAATCGGCACCTGCGCGTCGAAACCACCTTTGATGAAGTTCAGTTGATTTCCTACAAAGATGGCATTGTTGCTCGGGTGAAAACAGATGCCCCCACCCTTGCCATTGAAGTACGAGATGCCTCCCCCTATCGGCCTCTGATTCAAGAGGTAATGGTAGATTATAAGATCTTCCAAGTCGGCGTGGCTCAAACCCCCGGATGTTTACGTTACGAACATCGCACCGTTCCCGAAGGCTATGTGATCCAGTACACCGAAGCGGGAGTGCTGTGGAAAGACCGCTGGGCACGGGGTAAGCGACGCGGCGCTCTGACAGGGGGTAACTCCCTTGGGATGGATGCGATGATTCTCTATCGGGGTACGTGGTATCCCATTCAAAGCGTCAATGCGGCCAATGGCTTTGTTGCTATTCGTACCTTGGGCGGGGAAGCCACCTACAGTGCCTCTGACTTTTTGGTGTGGCTGAAAAAAGAGGAAAAAGACACCGCCGAGAGTCCCAGTCAGATCAGTGCCTACAAACGGGGAGAACGCATGGGAGACATTGACAGCGCCCCCACCCAAATCCTCGATGCTACGGAAATTATGGCTGCCAAGGCCAGTAGCACCCCATCAACGCCAATTGACTCCCCTGCTGGCGAACCGGAGAAGGAAGAAGATCACGCCGTCATTTTGCCGTCAGCGCCACCAGTACCTGCGGTTGCAGCAACAGTTTCAACGCCCCCTGAGCCTGCGCAACCGGTTGAAGCCACCCAAGGGTATCCAGCGGCCAACTACGAGCACGCCGTCGGCTATTCTCACCCCAACTATGATTATTCCCAAGGGTATCCAGCGGCCAACTACGAGCATTCCGTGGGTTATCCCCACCCCAACTATGATTATTCCCAAGGGTATCCAGCGGCCAACTACGAGCATTCTGTGGGCTATCCCCACCCCAACTATGACTATTCCCAAGGGTATCCAGCGGCCAACTACGAGCACTCCGTTGGCTATGCCCATCCCAGTTATGGTCAGCCCTACCCGCCCCAAACCTACCAGCACATTGATCCCAACATTCAGATGGCCTTAACCTATCTCCAATCCAGCTTGGCCTATCTGCTGCAAGTCGAGCCAAAGAATGCCAACGTTCAAGCCGCAGTTCGCGCCACTAGTATGGCGATTCAAAATCTCCTCACCCTTCTCAATGGTTAGCGGCTCTCGGCGAGGGGATGCAGGCGAAGGACACTTTGAATCATTGCCCAAGCGGTTTTAATCTCAGGCACACGAACTTCATCCCATTGGCCGGGTTGACAGTAAAGATAACGAATAAAGCGACGTTGCTTTGGCAAAGAAAAGGGAAGAAACTGCACACCAATCTCTAAAGCCGTGGCGTTTTTTCCTAACGCAACCATTCTTGACCACCGCAGTTGGATCGGTAAGCGCAAGTAGACCAAAGGGCTCGGCGCCAGAAAGTGCAGTTCGCCTCGGGGGTCATCTAACAACTCCGCCGGCAACCTATTGAGACGTATTCGTGCCCCCTCCTCAGACAGGTCAACCGTTTGTCCGCCATAGCAGTTGTCCCCAACGATGAGTTCACAGGGTTCAGAACGCAGGAACCGCGGATGTCGTCGCTGCGGCACATCAATGGCCACCAGAGCACAGACCAAAATCAAGAGAAAGTTGTAGCTAGACCAGACCATGTTAATGGCCAAACTATCGGGATTGACCAGCGTCTCTTGCAAAGGCGAACTCCGCCAAATGAGACCAAACATCATTAGAGCGGCAATGATTAACAAGGGACGAATGACTGGCCAATTAACATTGATGCGATGGGGATCCACAATCCCCTTGGGCGTGACTTTGAAGGTTTTGCCCCTAGGACTGATCAGGGTGCGGATCACTGTGATAGCCATGGGAAAAACAATGATGGTTTCATAAACATCGGACCAAAAGGCGGAGCGGCGGCCTTCGGTGAGCCAAGAAAAGGCCATGATATTGCCCAAATAGTAGGGACAGTAAAAGTACACTACCTCGTTAATTGTGGCGCGCAGCGGCGCCAGCCCAAAGAGCAAAAAGGCCAAGGGCGCCAGCAAAAAAATAACGCGGGGGATCGACAGCAGCCAATAGAGCACGCCAAGGCTATGGTAAAAACGCTGCAGGAAGTTGAGGTTAGGAATGGTAAAAAAGTTGTCCTTGAGGAACAGTATTTGCAGGGTACCTTGTCCCCACCGCAATCGCTGGTTAATATAGGCGCTGATGGTTTCTGGCGACATTCCTGCTGAGAGGGCTTCATTCAGGTATTTGATCTGATAACCACGCCCCTGCAAATAGAGTGAGGTGAGGTAGTCTTCGGTGATACTGTCGGTGGGAATGCCGCCAATTTCATCGAGGGCACTACGGCGAATCACAAAACAGGTGCCACAACACACAACGGCGTTAAAGAAATCGCGGCTGGGCTGAATGAAGCGGAAAAACAGCGTCTGCTCGTTGTTGAGAATCCCCTCTAGCCCCAGATTCACAGTCACTGGATCCTCATTGAAAAAGTGTTGGGGGGTCTGTACCATTGCCGTTTTCGCATCTTGGAAAAAACCCACCGTGCGGGTGAGAAAGTTGCGACTGGGAACAAAGTCGGCATCAAAGACGGCAATCAACTCCCCCGTGAGCGTGGGCAGTGCATGGTTAATGTTACCGGCTTTGGCATGGCGGTTGTCGGGGCGATCGCGATATTCACAGCCGAGTTCTGCAGCTAGGGCACGCACCGCCGGCCGTCGGGTATCGTCCAGCAAGTAGATGCGCTTGTGGGGGTAGTCCATGGCTTGGCAGGCAATGACTGAACGCCGCAAAATGTCCACCCCTTCGTTGTAGGTGGGCAGAATCACATCCACCCAAGGCAAATACTCCCCCCGAATCACAGCTTGGCTTAGGCGATCGGCCTCAGGGCTGCGGTCTTTAGAAAAGATACACAGGGCAAAAAAGCAAATGGTATTTGTTAGGGTCAGTAGTTCAGCGATAAATAACAGAATCGAAATCGTGCCATTGAGGGGATCATCTAGGTTGAGGCTGTTAAAAAAACGCCAGAGGATATACCGCAGTGCCAACAGGGTCAGCCCCAAACCCACAATTAAACGCGACCAAAAATTGGGCTTGGGGGAGATCTCCTTCAGGAAGAACGTAATGGCAATCCAGACTAGTGTGGGCAATAGGAGTGCTTGAAGCGTCGTGCCGTCAGCCCGCAGCAGTGCTTTCCCCTCGTGCCAAAGACCGACTAAGTTGGGTAGAAAGTTTTGCCAATCCAGTTGACTCAGCAGGACGGCCAGAAATGCGCCACTGCCCAACAGTAAAAGCCACAGATCAGGGCTAATACGTCGCGATCGCGCAGGTGCCTGTGGCGTAGGCGGCCTCGATGGCTGAGAAACCCTAGGGGATAGGTTGTTAGTTTCAAGTAGCTTCATGGGAACACAGTCAGTTGGGATGAAGCTCTACATCCTGTACTCACTCAGAGTTGAACAACGCCACGACCTCAAAATTACGATCGGGTGAGCAACTCTTTAGATTTCAACTATTTTCAATGCTTTGATCAATGAGTCTTGGATGTAGCAGTGGTGTTAATTGATTTGATGAATAACAACGCTTCTAAATGCAAGATTAATTATCAGCAAAATTTCTGACTGCCTAGAATAATTGCAGCGAATTCGTAGGCTAAAAAATATGGCCGCTTTGGCTTGACAAGAATGGGACAGATGTAATTTTTCACCATGGTGCTAATCCATTTAGGGAACTTACCTCTAGTGTACCCAATGCTTTAGCAAAACTAAGCCTATACCGAAAAATTAAAGCAAAATTTCAACAATAGGCTAGCGACTTTCGGCAAGGGGATGCAGGCGAAAGACACTTTGAATCATTGCCCAAGCGGTCTTAATTTCAGGCACACGAGTTTCATGCCATTGCCCCGGTTGGCAGTAGAGGTAGGGGATCAGGCGACGGTGCTCTGCCAAGGATAGATCCACAAAGCGAATTCGCATTTCGACAGGGTTGCTGCTCGCCCCCTGCTGAAGTTGAATCAGGCGCTCCTGATCGTGCCAGCGCAGCTCTGCCGAGAGCCATAGATCTGCGAGTTCGCTAGGAGGCAAGAGGCGAAATTGGGCACTATAGGTTCGCAATCCCTGCGGCGAAGCATGGTTTTCCTGACAAGTGTCACAGCGGCGGATTTGTAAGCGGGCGCCCTCTTCAGAAATATCCACAGTTTGCCCGACGTAGCGATCGCCCCCAACAATGAGTTCACAGGGTTCAGCCCGCAGAAAGCGAGTAAAACGGCGCTGCGGTACATCAATGGCCACCAGCATACACACCAACAGCAGCGACAGATTATAGATTGACCAGACGATATTTACCGCCAAGCTATCGGGGTTGACAATCGTATCCTGCAGGGGAGAACTGCGCCAGATCAGGCCAACAATCGTCAAAATGGCAATGATCATCAGGGGACGAATCAGCGGCCAGTTGATATTGATGCGATGGGGATCCACCACCCCTTTGGGGGTCACTTTAAAGGTTTTACCCCTCGGACTAATGAGCGTGCGAATCACCGTGATCGCCATCGGAAAGGCAATAATCGTTTCATAGACATCCGACCAAAAAGCGGAGCGGCGACCTTCGGTGAGCCATGAAAAGGCCATGATATTCCCCAGATAGTAGGGAAAGTAAAAGTAAAGAATCTCGTTCACCGTTGCTCGCAAGGGAGCAATACCAAAGAGCAAAAAGGCCAACGGTGCCAAAAGAAAGATCACCCGCGGAATGGAAAGAAACCAGTAGATAATACTCAAGGAATGGGAGAGGCGCTGCGTTAACCGCAGATTAGGGGCAGTGAAAAAGTTTCCCCCCAAAAAGAGCATTTGCAGTGTGCCCTGCCCCCAGCGCAGCCGTTGGTTAATGTAGGCACTAATCGTCTCCGGGGACATACCCGCCGCCAAGGCTTCATTGAGGTATTTGACGCGATAGCCAAGGCTTTGCAGCTTAATGGTTGTCATGTAGTCTTCGGTGATACTGTCTGTGGGAATGCCACCAATTTCATCGAGGGCACTACGGCGAATCACAAAACAGGTACCACAGCAGACAACGGAGTCCCAGTAGTCACGACTGGGCTGAATAAAGCGGAAGAAAAGGGTTTGCTCATTGTTGAGGATGCCCTCAAGGCCGAGATTGACGGCAACGGGGTCTTCATTGAAAAAATGCTGCGGCGTCTGCACCATTGCCGTCTTGGGATCTTGGAAAAAGCCAACGGTGCGGGTGAGGAAGTTGCGGCTGGGGACAAAATCAGCATCAAAGACTGCTATGAGTTCACCACTAAGGGTGGGCAGCGCATGGTTAATGTTCCCTGCTTTGGCATGGCGGTTGTCGGGGCGATCGCGATATTCACAGCCGAGTTCTGCGGCAAGGGCACGCACCGCTGGCCGACGGGTATCATCGAGCAGGTAAACCCGCTTGTTGGGGTAGTCCATGGCTTGGCAGGCAATCACCGAACGCCGCAAAATATCCACCCCTTCGTTGTAGGTCGGCAAGATCACATCTACCCAAGGCAGATACTCACCGCGAATCACCGCTTGACTGAGGCGATCGGCTTCGGGAGCGCGGTCAATGGAGAAAATACAGTGAAAGAAAAAGGCCACACTATTGAAAACCGTCAGCAATTCTGCCAAAAAGAGAACGACGGAGATCGTGCCATTGAGGGGATCATCCAAGTTCAAACTGCCAAAGAAGCGCCACAATTCATAACGGATTCCCAGTAGGGCAATGCCGATGCTGACGATCAGCCGTGACCAAAAAGTGGGTTTAGGGCAGAGTTCCTTAAGAAGAAACGTGATGGCAAGCCACACAAAGGCAGGCAACAGCAGTGCTTCAAGGGTTGTCCCCTGAGGGCGCATGATGGCTTGTCCGCCCTGCCAAAAACCGACAAGATTCGGCAGCAAATCTCGCCAATCGACTTGCCACAGCAGTACCCCTAGAAGGCCGAGAAAGCCTAGGATCAAAAGCCAGCCATCGGCTTGCAACGACTTGAGGCGCATGATTTAGCTTCCAAAGATCACTTCAACACTTTGACCCACACCACAGAAACGCTCAGCGCTTAAGTCTTCAGGTAGGTTGTTCAGTTGAACGTCAACTGCCAGTTCGTTACGTACCAAGTCGGGAGGGGGCACAGCCACATTTTCACCCACTTCGACTTTGCCCGGCCCGCCGCGAATGGCACGGACAATCCCCGTTAGCCGGCGATCGCTCCCATCCAATAAGCGCACTGTTGCTTCCTGACCCACCCGCAGGCGAGGATTATCCCGCTCCGCCACCAAGCCCGTTGCCCAAACATCGCTACAGTCGAGAATTTTAACGATCGGATCCCCTGCGGTCAGGGGAATACCCAAATCCCCTGTTTTGTGGATCACTGACCAAACCACTGCGGTCGTCGGTACTTTCACGGGGGCAAGGCGTTGCAGGGAGAGTTGCTGTTTGATATTGGCAATTTCACGGCGTAACTCGGCAATCGTTGTGGCCACTGCCAAAAGTTCAACATCAATATCAACCAGTTCAGTTTCTAAATCAATGAGGCGGATTTGGGGAAAGCTAAAAGTACGCGAAGCATCCAGTTGCAATCCTTGGCGAGCCGCTTGTAGGGCTGTTTGTTGGCGGCGCAGTTCGGCCTGTTTACTCTCAACAAATTTCGCTGCTTGCTTGGCACGGGAAACGGCTTCATCGGCGAGTTGGCGCGCCACAGCCCCTGTTTCCACTAAGCTGGTATAGCGATCGGCTTCAATGCGGGCAATGGCCAGAGCTTCTTGGGCTTGGCGCAGTTCGCCTAGGGTACGCTGCACTGCCTCTTGGGCAAAGCGAACTTCAAGGGTTTGCTGACTCTGCTGATAGCGATCGAGTTGAGAAATCAGAGCCATACGGCTGTTGCGTTTCTGTTGCAGTCCCCGTTGTTGGGAAAGGGCGACATTGAGTCGAGTTTCAAGGTTCTGGCGATCGGTTTCCAGTTGGGGATTGCGATCGTTGCGAATCGTCCCAATTTCCGTACCGGCACTCAGGAGTTCGCCAGGGCGCAGTGCTCTTAGGGTTAAGGTGCCGGGAATTCTGGCATAGAGGGTAATAATTGTGCCATTGAGGTAGCCGACCCGACTGACCACATTGCGCTGTCGCCACCACAGGACATACACAGCTAAGCCAATGAGTGTCACCCCCAAGCCAATCCGCACTATCCGAAAAATGCGGCGCCGTTTCTCAGTTTGTGGGGGTTTGGTGGCAACTGCACGGGAAGATGATGAGGTATTCATATTCGGTTTTTCCACTCCCCCAACTCAGCAACATACTCAACAGGAAGCCCATGCTCCTTTGCCCCTTGGAGAATTGTCTCTAAATAGTCGGCTGAAGGCCACAGGGTTTCATCAATAAAATCCTCCCCTGCCACATAGGTCAGAGCCGTTATCGCCTGACCCGTGGACGTTATGACTCTAACAAATTCATGGCGGTAATGTCCCCACTTAACACCTTCGTAAAAATCTAAGCGTTCAATGTCTGCTTCTGTGCAGCGATAAATCACACCCCAAACAGAACGGTGAGGATCAGGGACAACATTTGCTTTGCCAGTGCCATCATTACTGCGTTTATTGAACACAAGGCGATAGCCCCGCAGTTCAGCAACTTCAGCAGTGGGGACGGTACCGATGCGACGTTTTTTTTGGGCGGTACAGAGGTTGCTGCCGTAGGCAAAGTACCAGATACAGCCGTTGTCTAAAATATGGGAATCATCAAGGGGGAGTGATTCGGTCATCAAGCAGTTGAGGAATAGAGTTGGCGGTAAACTTCCATGAGGGCGATCGCCACCGAAGCCGAGAGATTCAAACTGCGCACCGCCGGCTGCCACATGGGAATTTTCAAAAAGGCGTCACAGGTCGCTAAGACTTCGGCGGGGATGCCATCGGGTTCGCTGCCAAAGATCAGCCAATCACTCTCAGCAAAGCTAAAGTCCCAGTAAATCTGTTGGGCTGAAGGCTCAAAGGCAATCAGACGCCCCCCGCTATGGGTGGTTTTGAGGAACGTCGGCCAGTCGGGGTGGCAGTGCAAGGTGACATAGGGCCAGTAATCAAGACCAGCTCGCTTGAGGTAGCGATCGCTGAGTTCAAAGCCCAAGGGTTCAATCAGATGCAGTGGTGTGTGGGTGGCAGCACAGGTGCGGGCAATATTGCCTGTATTCGGGGGAATTTGGGGATGGACAAGCACCACAGCAGGCATGGCGTTGAGTCAGTGGCAACTAGAGACTTAATCCGTTGTCGCCCGGCCACTGGGGGTTAAGCCGCGCCGTCCCTCTTCGCGGGCATAGGTTAAAAAGCGCTGTAGATGCTCTAAATGCTCAGAAGGGGGTAGGGTTGCTAATTGGGCGATCGCCTGGGCAAGAGGTAACTCACGACGATAGAGAATCCGAAACGCCTCCTTGAGGTCGCGCATTTCTGCGTCTGTGACGCCTGCCCGCCGCAGTCCCACCTGATTGAGGGCACGAACCCGCGCCGGATGACCTTCCACCAGCATATAGGGGGGCACATCCCGATCTACCCGTGCCATGGCTCCCACCATTGCCAAGCGACCAATATGGACAAACTGATGAATGCCCACCATACCGCCAATGCGGGCCTTTGATTCAATGCAAACATGGCCAGCGATCGAGGCCGCATTCGTAATTACCACCTGATCCTCAATCACACAATCATGGGCCACATGGACATAGGCCAGCAGTAGATTATGGTTACCAATGATCGTGGCATCCCCTTCACCATTGGCGCGGTTAATCGTCACAAACTCGCGAATCGTGTTGTAGTCACCAATGCGCAGGGCACTATTGGCACCCGTATATTTTTGATCCTGAGAAGCCGTGCCGATGATCGCTCCCGGAAAGATACGATTACCTACCCCCACCTCCGTTGGCCCTTCAATAATCACGTGGGCACCAATTTCGGTATGGGCACCAACGCGCACCTGTTCACCAATCACGGCATAGGGGCCGACCCGAACTGTGGGATGTAGCTCGGCACTGGGATGAATGACAGCAGTAGGATGGATCAGTGTTTGCATCATTGATTGTGACTAGTCCACCAGCGAGAACATCATCTCGCCCTCACAGACCAATTGACCATTCACCTCAGCCCGTCCTTGCATTTTGCCGATGCGCTGCTGCTTGACAACAAGAAGCTCGGCCCGCAGGATTAACTGATCGCCGGGGACGACGGGACGGCGAAAGCGCACCTTATCAATGCCCGCAAACACAGAAAGCTTATCCTTTGCCCAGTTCATCTGCATCAGGACAACCCCTCCCACTTGGGCAAGGGCTTCCACAATGAGCACCCCCGGCATAATTGGGCGACCGGGAAAGTGCCCTTGGAAAAAGGGTTCGTTGATCGTGACGTTTTTCAGCCCCACGGCATACTTTTCTGGCACATAGTCAATGATCCGATCCACCAGCAAAAAGGGGTAGCGGTAGGGAAGCAACTGCTGAAGATCGGTAACCGTCAGCACAGTGGTCGGTGGGGAGTCAGTCAACGTTGGCATAGGGGTAGGTGTCGGCTGCAAATCAAAGATATAAACAAATCATAGGGGAGAATGGTTTTCTACTAAACCATCTGTTGGGCGATCGCCCGTGCCAATTGGGTATGCAGATGATGACTCGCCCGATAGGCGACATAATGCGCGATGGGGGGTGTCCCTAGGAGGGCTAAATCTCCCCAAAGATCGAGTAACTTGTGGCGAACGGGTTCATCGGCAAAGCGTAACGGCGGGTTGACCCAACCACTGGCACTGCACACCAGAGCATTCTCTAAACTGCCCCCCTGAATCAGGCCTTGGCTGCGCAGATACTCCACTTGTTCGGCAAAACCAAAGGTACGGGCAGGGGCAACGGCCACCGCTAGTTCTGAAGGGGTAAAGCTACACCACTGGCGACCAATCGCCGCATAGGGGAAGTCAATGCCATAGGTGAGGCGCAGCTCAGGAGCAGGAATGGCACTGACAAAGGCTGCCCCTTCGTAAATGGTGACAGGTTCCTTCAAGATGACTGCTGGCCGAGGAATCTCCTGAGGGACAACACCGACCCTTTGAATGCCTTCTAACCAAGGTTGCGCCGAGCCATCGAGCACCGGCACCTCAGCGCCTGTGATCTCAATCGTGACATTATCAATACCAGCGATCGCCAGCGCTGCCAAGAGATGTTCAACCGTGCGCACACTGGCGCCATTGGCGACCAACTCCGTTGCCAACTGAGTGGATTGAACCGCATCAATCTGAGCAGGAATCACGGGCTGTCCCTCCAGATCAAGGCGCACAAAGTGCCGTCCCGTGTTGGCGGGTGAGGGTTTCAAGGTCACTTCAACTGATTGACCAGAATGCAAACCTACCCCTGACCATTGGGCAGCCTTTCCAAGAGTTTGCTGTGCAGTTGCAGTCGGTGCCGTTGGTACAGAGGTCGTTACCATGGGTATTTCTCCTAGAAGCGTTCGCCAATGCCAAAGCTGAAGGCGCTGCCCCCTTCATTATTCCAGCCAAAGTCAATGCGGATATTGCCTAGGGGGGTATTCACCCGCAGGCCGCCGCCATAGCCTAGCCCCTCGCCGGGTTTACCGCGCACAATCCCCGGCTGACCGGGTACGCTGCGTTGGGTACCGAGCAAACTGGCTCCATCCACAAAGAGGGCGCCACCAACAATATTAAAAATTGGGAACCGATACTCTATTGTCCCTTGCACAAAGGCGCGCCCGGAGCCGATCGCCCCCTCTTCCCAACCGCGCACAGAGTTGGCACCGCCAATCGTAAAGGATTCATAGGGGGGCAAATCACCAAAAATATTGCCCGCTTGGATATTGAAGGCAAGGGTTTGTGGCCCCTCAATCCGCAGAAACTTCACGGGGATATAGAAGCTATAACTGCCCCGCACCCGATTCATGAGAATATTGCCCGCCCCAATGGGAAGCGACTGATCTACCCCCAAACGGATCACTTGGCCACTCGTCGGCCGCAGGGGATCATTACGCAAGTCCCGCAGAATTGCTGCTTGCACCGTAAACAGGTCATTAAAACCACGGCAAACACCATTGTCTGGAAAGGTTAAGCAGTTGCCTAAAGCATCCGTATTAAAGCGGCTAAAACCACTGTCTAGGGAGGTAACCCGCTGATATTGCAGCCCCAAGGAACCGGTCCAAGCGGTGCGTATCTGATCCCGATCCTTCGTAAAGGGTCGCGTAAAGAAGACGGCACTCCCCAAGCGGTTAATCCGCGGAAAGTCACCATTGGCCAAGCGAACATCAATTGGGCCATTGGTGAAGGTGGTGGGCACTGTCAGGCGGTTAAAGGCACTCACGGTATAGGAGGTGCGGTAGGGATCCCCCTTAATCCAAGGATCGGTAAAGTTAATGTCAAAGAGAAACTCCCCTTCAGTCCCCCCTTGGGCTTCAACACCAAATTTCCAGTTGCGACCAAAGAGGTTGTTTTGTTGGAATGCCACTGTGCCAAATAGCCCTGCAGCGGAACTATACCCCGCCCCAGCGGAAATACTGCCCGTATTGCGCTCTCTGATATTGAGAATTAGGTTCACTTTGCGTGGGTCTTGACCCGGTTCAAGGGCAACTTGCACATCTTCAAAGAGTCCCAGTTCAAAGAGGCGTCGCAAATCTGCTTGCACAGTATTTTGGTTGAGGACAACGCCGGGCTGGGTGTCCATTTCACGGCTAATCACAAAGTCACGGGTACGCTGTTTTGTCGGCTCTCCTTCTTTATTAAGGAAACGATAGGTGACCGCTTCAACCACCCCTTCAGCCACCTGCAACGTCACGACGCCATCGGGATCCACTTGGGGCGTGCCAACCACCTGCCCCAAGATATAGCCATTGTCCCTATAGAACCGGTTGATTTGCTCAATGCCAGACTGTAGCTCTCTGAGGTTGAGCGTGCGACCAATTTGCGGGGCAAAAATCTCGTTGACTTTTTCTGGGGTGAGTACCTGATTGCCCGCTACTTGAACGGCTCGCAGTACTGGATAGGGGCGCACGACAAATGTAATCCGCACACCGAGGGGGGTATCGCTGGGGACGGCATTGACATCAGCAAAAAAGCCCGTGGCAAAGATGGCGTTGGTATCCTCTTGTAGTTGCGTGCGGGTGGTGGTACTGCCAGGGCGAGTGCGAATGACTTGATACACCAATTGTTCAAGTTCGGGTGTGGCACCTTCAACCACCACTTCCGCAATCAGAACTTGGGGTTCATCAGCGGGGGGCTGACTCACAGGCGGCGGGGTGGGCGGTGCTGGGGTTGCTGCGGGAGGGCTTTCAGGCGCAGGCTCTACCGCTGGTGGCGTTGGGGATACTGGAGCTTCCGCAGGTTGGTTTTCAGGCGGAGGGGCTTCTTGGCCACGACTGGGACTCAAAGGACCGAGGGCGATCGCCACGGTTGCCATTGCCACTGCTACCGTTTTCAGGGCAGCCCCCATTGGCTGCATTCGCACTGGCGAAAAAAGTTGGTTATTCACTGCTCACACCTAAAAAACAAATCGCGTCAATACAGCCAAACCCATTGGCATTGATATAACAGTAGGTTAACGACTCAAAAGCGGCAATAAAAGTGCCCCTCTCTTTACCTTTCCAACATTAGCCGTAATAGGCGGGTTCATTCCCCGGTTTCCACTTGATATTACAGCCAAGACTCGGTTTTTGATCCTCGCTGGGGGTTTGACCAGCTAACACGGCATCAATGGCTGCACGCAAGTCTTTCCCAGTCACCGGTAAGCCATTCTGGGGGCGGCTATCATCGAGCTGTCCGCGATACACAAGCTTGCGATCGCCATCAAAGAGGAAGAAGTCGGGTGTACAGGCTGCCGTGTAAGCCTTGGCCGTTTCTTGGCTCTCGTCGTAACAAAGCGGAAATGTAAACCCTAGTTCAGTGGCCATCGCCTTCAGGGACTCTGGGGCATCATCGGGATAGTTGGCAGCGTCATTGGCACTAATGGCAACAATTCCTAGGCCAGTGTCTTTGTAGTCGCGCCCCAGCTTCGCCAATTCCTCTTGGACGTGTTTTACATAGGGGCAGTGGCGACAAATAAACATCACCAGTAGGGCTTTCTTATCGGCAAAGCTACTGAGGGAAATCGTTTGCCCACTCACCACATCGGGCAGCTGAAAATCGGGAGCAACAGTACCAAGGGCAAGCATCGTGGACTCTGTCCGCGCCATAAAACCTCCTGAGAACGCTGGCAAGAGTGTTACAAATAGCAATATCGTCCCTAGTGTACTCTGTTGCGATCGTTCCTCAAAGTGGTGAGAGGAGCAACTCCCCTAACCAACGCAAAAAGCAGCAAGATCACTCCTGCTTAGATATCATAGGTTTTAATTTTTGAGCACAGAGAAAAATTGCTTTAGCCAATATAGCTTTGACGGGAGACGTGCTTCTCAAAGGTGGCTTGGGTTTGATGGAGAAGTTGCTCGCGGCTGTCGCTGGTGTGTTTCAGGGCAGGCACCAAATTGCGCGCTTGGAGTGCCATGTGCAGTTGCAAATGGGCAACGTATTCGCTGAGGTCTTCACGGAGTAACGGATGACTTTGATGCACAGACACAGTGTTCTCCTTCAACTGATGGTTCAGTAGGCGTTCCATAGATCCTATCAATCCCTAAAGGCGGTCATGTCAGGAATGGTGCGTTCAAACTGTTCGGCAGGGTGGGGTGCGTCACTTAACCCTTTTAGAGGTTAACATTTCTCAGGGAGGGTGTTGCGATTTGCAATCAACTGTAATGTTTTGCCAATACTTCACGATTCAGGGGGCAGGAAATGCGGTTACTCATTGCCAATGATGATGGGGTCTTTGCCCCCGGCATTCGGACGTTAGCAGATACGCTGGCGATCGCTGGCCATGAAGTCGTGGTTGTGTGTCCGGATCGCGAACGCTCTGCTACAGGGCATAGCCTCACGGTCTTTGATCCGATTCGCGCCGAAGTCGTTAGCGATCGCTTTCACCCTAGTATTAAGGCGTGGGCCTGCTCCGGTACCCCCTCTGACTGTGTCAAACTCGCCCTTGGTGCCCTCCTAGAGGCACCCCCAGATTTTGTCGTTTCTGGGATTAACCAAGGCTCCAACCTCGGCACGGATATTCTTTACTCCGGCACGGTGTCTGCTGCCATGGAGGGGGTGATTGAGGGAATTCCCAGTATTGCCATTAGCCTCACCAGTTTCACAGTTCATGACTTTCAGCCAGCCGCTGACTTTGCCAGTCGTCTGCTCAAGGCACTGGAAACCGCCCCCCTGCCCCCAAAGATGCTCCTCAATGTGAATGTGCCGGCTCTGCCTGCCAGTGAAATTGCTGGCGTTGTCATTACACGACAGGGGATTCGCCGCTACCATGACCTGTTCCAGAAGCGCATTGACCCTCGCGGCAAAACCTACTACTGGCTCGCTGGTGAAGTGGTTGAAGAATATCCCCAAGACCCCAATCAAGCCCCCACGGATGTGGAAGCCATTGCCCAAAATCTGATTAGTATCACACCGCTGACCTTTGATCTCACCTACGGCCAAGGGGTTCAGGATTTAACCGAGTGGCTGCGCCAGCCCACTGTACAGCCCCTTTTCAATCTCTAAAACCACCGGTGCATGGTCACTGGGTTTCGCTAACCGCCGAGGGGCAGTATCAATATAACAGTTGCAGGCACAGGCTTTGATGCCAGGGGTAATGTAGAGGTGATCAATGCGCCAGCCGTGATTGCGGCGAAAGGCATTAGTGCGATAATCCCACCAAGAGTAGTGCCCAGGCGCCTCGGTAAAGTGGCGAAAGGCATCGTGGAAGCCAAGGTCGCGAATGGCCGCTAACAGGTTGCGTTCGGCATCGGTGGCTCCCACTTTTGTGGCGCGATCGCTGGCATCAAAAAGGTCTTTATCTTCTGGGGCAATATTAAAATCACCACAGAGAATCACCTCCCCTTGGGCAGTGAGCTGCTCGAGATAGACATGGAGGGTTTTTAACCAGTGCAGCTTGTAGTGGTATTTCTCACTGTCGTACTCTCCGCCGTTGGGAATATAGACATTTACCAAGGTGACATCAGGGGCTAATTGGGCGCGAATCAGTCGTTTTTGCGTATCCAACTCACTGTGACTGGGTAATTGGGGGGCAAAGCCTGCTTCTACGCCCGCAAGGGGCTGACGACTGAGAATGGCCACCCCGTTGTAGGCCTTTTGGCCACTACAATAAACTTGATAGCCACGATCCAGAAAGGGCTGACGCGGGAACTCAGCATCTGTGACTTTGGTCTCTTGAAGACAGAGATAGTCCACTCCAGTGGTGTCTAACCAGTGGCACACATGGTCAAGGCGGGTGCGAATTGAGTTGACGTTCCAAGTAGCAATTTTTGGCATCGGTTGATTTCAGTCAAAGTGATTTGCCCAAACCGTTATAGGGGGCAGCATCGGCACATACTGTAGAAAGTATAGTTGGGGAGTGGCAGCAGTACCCGAAATATGGCTGGGTATGTTTTGGTCTTGGCCGTGATTATTCTTGGGGGCGCGATCGCGACAGTGGGCGATCGCCTAGGCTCAAAAGTGGGCAAAGCCCGATTGAGCTGGTTTAATTTGCGGCCTCGCCAGACGGCTGTCCTGATTACCATTCTCACAGGCAGCTTAATTTCTGCCTCCACCCTTGCCATCCTCTTTGCCCTCAGCCGTGAATTGCGCGATGGCGTGCTGCGCATTGATACGATTCGCCGTCAACAAGCGGCTGCGGAACAAGAACTCGCCGAAACCCGTGCCCAAAAGGATGAAATTGAGGCGGAACTGGCACAATCCCAAATTGAACTGGCCAACATTCGCCAACGCCTTAGTCAAACCAACCAAGTCCTAGAGCAGGCCGTCAATCGTCAAACCCTCACAGAAGCAGAACTCAAGCAACTTCAAGACCGCTACACCCAAGCCCAAAAAGACCTCGAAAACTTTGAAGCCCAAGGGGCACGCCTGCGGCAAGAAATTCAGCGTTTGCAACGGGAGCGACAAGCCATCCAAGGCCGCCTCGAGGATGTGGCTGGCCAAAAAGCAGCCCTAGAAACCGCCATTCGCACGGCTCAACAGCGCCTTGCCGAGGTGGAAGGTCAAAAGGATCGTCTCCAAGCAGAGATTGATCGCATTCAGGATCAACTGGCCGTTGCCAATCAGCAGCAGCAGGTGTTACGGAATCAACAGCGCACGCTTCAGCAGGAAATTGCTGCCCTTGAGGCCAGTCGCCAACGCCTTGAGGAAAACGTGAGCATCCTTTTGCTAGGATTACGGCGGGGGACGATCGCCATTCGCACGGGGCAAGTCTTGGCCTCTGCGGTGATTCAAAATGTCAAAGATTCGGCTCAAGCCACCCAAGTCATTGAAGAACTCCTGCGGCAAGCGCGGCGCAATGCCATTGTCCTGAATAGTCCCCAAAACGTCAAACCAACGGATCAGGTGATTCAAATTACCACCGAAGACGTGAACCGCCTGCGCAGCCAAATTAGTGATGGCCAGCCCTATGTGGTGCGCATTTTAGCTGCAGCCAATTATCTACAGGGAGAAAGCAATATTCTTGTAGTGCCCCAAGTGGCGCGCAATCAGGAGGTTTTCCGCGAGGGTGAGAATCTGGCTACCATTTCCTTGGATCCGAGCCAGATGACCGATGAGCAAATTTTGCAACGCTTGGATCAGTTGTTTACGGTCAGTAATCAGCGGGCGATCGCCTCTGGCGTGCTCCCAGATCCGGTCACTGGCAGTGTTGGCTCCTTTCGCCAAATTGAGCTGGTGAAATTTGTCCTCGACCTCAAAGATCACCAAGGGACGATTGATATTAGCGCGGTCACCCCCACGTCCGTTTATACCGCTGGCCCTCTCACCCTCTCCCTTGTTGCCCGCCAAAATCAGCGAGTGATCCTGCGCAGTGGTTAGGCATCAGCATCATTGCCCACGAATTGGGCTGGATTCATCAAACCGCAGGCTAGGATAGAGGAGATTTTTCTCCGTTCACCATGTAAGGGGTGCCCCCATGAAGCGACTGGTTTCGATTGGTTTTTTGGTGTTCATTCCCCTCTCCATTGCTGCTGAAAAATTGGAATGGGGCGCCCTCACGGTTTTTGTTTTGGCGGCACTGGCGATCGTGCCCTTGGCGATTTGGTTGAGCACCGCAACGGAGGAGGTGGCTCTGGCCACTGGACCAACCATTGGTGGCCTCTTGAATGCCCTCTTTGGCAATGCAACGGAACTGATTATTGCTATTGTGGCGCTGCAAGCGGGTTTAGTGGATATTGTCAAAGCCAGTATTACGGGCACCCTGATGGCGAACCTTTTGCTGGTGATGGGGTTATCCATGCTGCTGGGGGGCATTCGCTACAAGGAGCAATCCTTTGCCCCAGTGGTGGCACGGGTGAATGCTTCCTCGATGACGGTGGCGATCGCCGCGATTCTCCTACCGGCAATGGTCATTTACACCTCCAGCAGTGTGCCGCCAACCGCAATTTCCAAAATGTCAGTCGTGGCCGCAATCATTCTGATTCTGGTCTATGGACTAACGTTACTCTTTTCTTTGAAAACCCACAGCTATCTTTACGATGTCAGCCAGGTGGAACTGGGGGACGAAGCGGGGCACCATGAAAAGCCGAACCTGCCCCTGTGGATCACGGTTCTAATGATTGCCACGATTGGCGTAGCCTTTGAGTCAGAAATTTTTGTCGGCGCAGTTGAAGCAGCAACGGAGGGCTTGGGTCTAACGCCCCTATTTACTGGGGTCATCCTCTTGCCGTTGGTGGGTGGTGCAGCGGAATATGTGACTGCGGTGGGGGTTGCCCTGAAAAACAATATGGATTTGTCCGTGTCCATCGCCTTGGGTTCATCCCTCTTGGTGGCGCTCTTGGTGGCACCTGTGCTGGTGCTGATTGGCCAGTTTATTGGTCAGCCGATGGATTTAAACTTTAGTCTTTTTGAAGTGGTGACGGTGATTATTGCGGTCGTGATTGCTAATGTGATTAGCCTAGATGGCCGCTCCAACTGGCTAGAGGGGGCGCTGCTGTTGGCCACCTATGGGATTCTCGGCACCGCCTTTTTCTTCCATACTTAGGAGAGGCGCTGAATCTGTAGTTGATAGGTCATGGTTGAGGTCACCCCCTGTCCCCGCAGGGCACCTTGAATGGGGGCAGCATCTGCCGGATCAGCGGCAGCCACAAGGGCAATGTGGCGATCGCTCACCGCTAGGCCGTGGGTGGGATCATAGCCGCGCCAGCCTGCCCCCGGCAAATACACTTCTACCCAAGCATGGAGGTGCCGTTCAGGATTATCCAAGTCTCCTTCCTGATAGCCACTGACAAACCGCGCCGCTAAGCCCACAGCCCGACAGGCATGGATAAACAAGACGGCCGTATCGCGACAGGAACCCATTTGTTTTGCCCAAGTCACACAGGGGGGCCAAGGGGCACCGGTTTCACGAATTTGGTGCTGACAGATACGGTAAATTTTGTTATTGAGGTCACTGAGAAATGTGAGGACACTGCCATCGCCACTGGCTAAAATTTGCCAAGCCAATTCATAGGCAACAGGATCCACTGACGGTGATAGATAGGGATGCAGGCTAGTTGCCAGTCGCTGCGGATAGTTAAAAGGGAGGGTGACTGCCCACGAGTCAAGCAGATAGTTAAAGGGGTTGTCGCAATAGGTTTCTACTTCAGAGGTGACCTGAATCATCAGGGAGGTGGTGGGCTGTGGTGACCACCAGTAGCGTTGAATGTGATTGCCATGGACATCGAGGACAGTACTTTGGCCTTGGGGAGTTGGTAAAATTTGGAGGGAGAGCGATCGCAGGCGTTGGTGGCCATCACTACGCGGGATCAAGCGTAAATCATGGGGGGCAAGGGCAACAGGGGCGCTGTAGGTGTAGGTAGTTTGATGATAAATGCGATATTCCATTTCATATCTAAAAGGAAGCCGCCCGAACCAATAACTGTCCAGGCGGGGTGTGGTGTGAGGAGTGAACGGAAACGTGCGTCTCCGCTATTTCTATTGTAGGGGACAGTTTCCAAATTGCCATAAGTAAATGGCGCAAAAAGATCAAATCTTTAGACCACACCCTAGATCCTCTCACTACCAAAGCAAAAAGAGTCAAGAACAGATCCTGACTCCTCAATAAAACAGACGTTTGTAAAAAAACAGCCTAACGAGTCGTGGCTGCCATTTTCTCTTCTGCAAGTTCCCTTAGGCTAGGGAATAAAAAGTGGTTTTCTTCAACGTACTGCGCACCAAACAAGCCCTTTTCTGCCCAGAAGTAGCGATCGGTGGTGTGCTCATTCCGCTTAACAAGAAGTAAAGCGGGTGGGGTGATCCCCTTGGCTTGAATAAATTTTCGTGCCGCTGTCACAGGTTTATCTTCGCCACTTTCGATGCTATATTGAGGTACGCACTCAAGGATTTTGCGTCCTTCGAGACGCCGCCGGCTCTTCCGCTTCCGTCTTCTGGCCAAGTTGCCTTACCTCCTTTGCCTTCAAAGAACTGTTATTGAGTTTACAAAAGTCGCCCTTTAGTATATCTGGTGTATTCTAGAATTTCAACTTTCCTTAATTTATCGAAACACGATTTATTGACGGGACAACGATCCCCAGCTTAGGATCAACGCTTTGCTGATCCCAGTGCCCCCACTATAGCAAATTGTGCCACTTGAGAAAGTGGTTCCTTCCATTTGCCCCACAGCCAATGGGCTACCCTAGAGAACGACTGTCTAAGCTGCTGAACCCCTATGATGATCCAACGCTTAGTGCAACGGGTGCTCGAAACCCAAGTGTTAACCTCAGCCATTGAAAACCAAATTTCCCAACTGTTGTGGAAGCGGGAATATGACGGTGATGACATGGCGGCTCTTGGGGAATTGCTCGATGCCCTAGAGGCCAAGAAAATTCAAACCCAACAGTAGGTGCTGCGGTCTCTCCTGCAACTTCTGATCCTTGCCCTCAGCTACGGTGCCTTAGCCCTTGGGGGGGTGCCGGGGCTATGTATGAATCGCGCAACGATCGCCCTTGTGAGTGCGGCTCTTTTGATTGCCTTAGGGGCGATTGATCTACCCACTGCATGGCAAGCCATTGATCCCCAAGCCATCGTGTTCTTGCTCAGCATGATGATTGTCAATGCTTATCTGGGCTTGAGCGGCTTTTTTCAAATAGCGATGGTGACGGTGGTGCGCTTTAGTGGCAGTCCCTTGGGGTTGTTGGTGTTTCTCGCTGTGGCGACGGGAATGCTATCGGCGGTCTTTCTGAATGATACCCTTGCCCTTGTGACGACGCCTTTAACCCTGCGCATTACCCATGTCTTGGGCTTAAATCCAGTGCCCTATCTGCTAGCGATCGCAGCGGCAACGAATATCGGTTCTGTGGCCACCCTCAGCGGCAACCCCCAAAATATCCTCGTGGGATCGTTTTCCGAGTTAGGATATCTGCCGTTTGCCCAAGTGATGGTTCCCGTCGCAGTGCTGGGGTTAGGGCTGCAAGTGGTTTGGTTGGGGTGGCTCTATCCGGAGGTGCGATCGCGCCAACCCTGTACATTGGCTACGCTCCAACCGGTGCAGGTGCAAAAAGGGTTACTCCATAAGACACTGATTGTCTCTGGGCTGATGTTTTTGGCCTTTCTGCTCGGCTTTCCCTTGGCAGAATCCTCTCTTTTGGCGGCAGCAGCTTTACTGGTCACCCGTCGGGTGAAGCCAGAGCGCATCCTTGCTCAGGTGGATTGGTCACTATTGGTTCTGTTTGCGGGTCTGTTTATTCTTACCCGCTGTATTCAAAACTTTGATTTATTAGCCGTTTTGCGCCCTTGGGCGAATCAGCCCTTGCCCCTCGTGGTGATTACAGCACTGCTGTCAAATTTAATTTCTAACGTGCCCACGGTGCTGCTGCTCGCACAGTTTATCCCCAAAGGTGCCGATCAACTCTGGTACCTACTGGCAGCCACAAGTACCCTCGCGGGCAATCTTACGCTTTTTGGTGCTGTGGCTAATTTAATTACCGTTGAGGCCGCTGCTAGCTCAGGACAGCGGTTTTCCTTTTGGCAGCACTTGCGCTTTGGTGCACCGCTCACAGTGTTGACGCTGGCGATCGCCTACGTTTGGATCGTGAGTCAGACCTAGGGGCTAAAGGTTGGGGTCGTTGCTCCAGAGGCACTCTCAAAGTAGGCCACATCAGACATGATGACAGGCGCATCGGATTCAGGAATAGGCTGCCCTTGACTGAGATAGCCGACACAGCCATTCATCAAGCTATAGACAAAAATCACGCCTCCCGCTGAGATGGCCACGAGGCCACTGGCCAGCAGTAAGGAAAAATCCCGGAGGCGGTAGGCACCGTGGAGGAGTCGCACCGACCACAGCACCAATGCCAGTACCAGTAGAAGTAAGATAGCCATATGTAAACTATCTTAACAACTCTCAGGATTTTCCTCATCAATCTTTAGATTCTTCTAATGAATTCTTGCTAGCACAGTGCCCGTGTTCGCTCTATGGTGCAGGTGAGATTGGCGCCATACTGACCCACATGGGTAATTTCAGGTGTATAGGCCTCTAACACCCGTCCTGTGCGATCGCACATCGTTAGGACGTAATCACAGTGGGGACACTGGGTGTGACTCACGGAGCCATAGCGTTGGCGAAGGGCTAATTTACCACAGTGAGGACAGTGAATCGTTTGCATGGTAACCATAGTTAAATAATCCTTAAATTCTTTTTGATGGACATGAACTTGTGATAAAAGGCGCTGCGCAAACTTGCGTTTCAAAATAACAAGACCAAAGAAATAGTATTGCGCAACATTAAGGCAATTTATGAGAGAGGACATTTTTTATTATGGATGGATTTCCCAGAGATGGCAATGATCCCAATGTTAAAAAATATGCTAATCTAGCGGGGATCAACGAATTCCATAAGTAGCCTAAGAGAAAACTTTTTCTTTTTTCTGAGAAGTGATTGACTTTTATAACACTCCTTTTCACAAGGATTAAACAGAACCACAATAGGCAAAACGGCATCATGGGCACCCCGCATTTTAGAAAAGGGCTGTAATCTGAAGAAAGGATTAAGAAATGTATGAGGGTTGGGGGTAAATAGGTTGAGTTTGAGTTTCTTTGGTGCACTCATGGTGAGTTCACTCCAGCCAGCAACAGCACAGGGTTCGCTACAAGTGGTTTATCCGCCGCGAGAGCACACCACCAGTGCCCCTCAGATTTTCTTTATTGGCACAGCACCGCCACAGGTCGTGGTGACGCTCAATGGTCGAGTGATTGGCGATCGCTCGCCAGCGGGACACTTTGCCCCCAAGCTTCCCCTGCAACCCGGATTGAATCACATCACCCTCCAAGCTGGAGATCAGCGCCTTGACTTTGCCATCACCCGCACGGTGCCCCAAGTACCGACCACCCTACAACCCCTAGAGCCAACAGCCGATTTAGTGCGCCTAGCCAATGAAATTGTTTGCTTTACTGCTGCTGCCCCCAGCGATCGCGCCGTGCAAGTCCAAGTGGGCCAGCGCATTCTGCCCCTAGAACCCCTACCGCCCCAAGTGCAACTGCCCTCTAATCTGGCTGCGCTGATTCATCAAGCGGATGTGGTTACTGCTCGCCCTTCTCTCTATCGCAATTGCCTCCAGCTCACCGAAGTGGGCGACTATGGCCCGATTCAATGGCAATTAGGAAACCAACGCCAACTGGGTGCCCGCATTCGTGTGGCTGAGCCAACGCAATTACCTGTTGTTGAAGTCACCCGCTCCCTTGGGGGGGTGGCACGCACAGGTCCTAGCACTGACTATTCCCGGCTGACGCCCTTGCCAGTGGGAACACGCGCACGGGTACGCGGACAAACGGGGGATTGGCTGCATTTGGACTATGGGGGTTGGATCCGCGCCAATGAAGTGCGGTTCCTCTCCAGTGCTCTGCCGACAACAGCCACCATCCGCAGTATTACCAGCCGTCAGCTTGCGGGTTGGACAGAAATCAGCTTTCCTTTGGATGTGCCCGTACCGATTTCGATTCAGCAGGGCGATCGCCAGTTCACCCTGACGCTCCACAACACGATTCCCCAAACCGACATCATTCGCCTCAATGCCGATCCCGTCATCCAGCGCCTGGACTGGTACCCCCTTGATCAAGACCGGGTGGAGTATCGCTTGACGCTGCATCATCGCCAACAGTGGGGCTATCGCGTGGCCTATGAGGGCAATCGACTAGTGCTGCAACTGCGTCATCCACCCCAACTCCAACGGGGGACACAACCCCTGCGGGGGATTAAAATTCTCCTTGATCCCGGCCATGGCGGGCCTGAGGACTTGGGAGCACGCGGCCCAGATGGTACCCCAGAGAAGGTCGTCACATTGGCACTGGCCCAAAAACTGGCACCCGAGCTAGAACGCCTTGGGGCAACAGTCATTTTGACGCGCACAGAGGATATTGATCTGGACTTGCCCGATCGCTTTCTCGCCATTGAATCAGCCCAACCCACCCTTGCCCTCAGCTTGCACTACAATGCTCTCCCCGATGCTGGCGATGCCCGTAATACCCAAGGAATTGGCACCTTTTGGTATCATCCCCAAAGCCATGACCTTGCCGTTTTCCTAGAGGGGTATCTCAGTCAGCGACTGCGGCGGCAGCAGTATGGTGTGTTTTGGAATAACCTTGCCCTGACTCGTCCGACAATTGCCCCTGCGGTGCTGCTGGAACTGGGCTTTATGATTCACCCTGAAGAGTTTGAGTGGATTGTTAACCCCCAAGCCCAAGCCGAGCTTGCCCATACCTTGGCTCAAGGGATTCTGGAATGGTTGCAGCAGGCGACGCGGGATTAATCTTCCAGCAAATGGTGAAGGGCTGCCGCCATCTCGGCGGTGGATGTGGTGGCTGTGCCAAACTGACGTACGACAATACTGGCAGCCAAATTGCCTAAAACTGCCGCCTCCCAAAGACTGGCACCCGCCACAAGGGCAAGGGTTAAAGCAGCAACAACGGTATCGCCTGCGCCAGTGACATCAAAGACATCCGTACGGTTAAAGGCGGGTAAATGGTAGGGCGCCGCCTCGCGACTAAAGAGACTCATACCAGCATCCCCCCGCGTAATCAGCACATATTTAGCCGCCGTCAACTCCAGCAGGTCTTCCCCAGCTCGCAGTACCTCCGCCTCTGTGCGAATCGGGTAGCCCACCGCTGCCTCTGCTTCTGGCAGGTTTGGCGTAAATAGGAAAGCACCGCGATAGCGAGCTAAATCCCGTTGGGTATCAACAATCGTGCGCTCATGCTCTAGGGCAGCCGCAATCACAGGGGGCGTAAAGACACCATCGCCATAGTCGGAGCAAACCACGGCATCGGCAGTCCCCACCTGCTGACGAATAAAGGCCGCTAGCGCCTCCTGAAGGGCTGGGGCAGGCAGATCATCGGACTTGCGATCCACGCGCACAATTTGCTGCGTCACCGACTGGCGAGCATGGCCAGAAATACGGGTTTTCGTCACGGTGGGGCGATCGCGATCCCTAAAAATTCCTTGGGTATCAATTCCTGCCCTTTGAAAAATCTCACACAGGGCTTGCCCTTGAGAATCCTCACCCACCAGACCCACCGCCTGCACCTGAGCACCCAACTTGGCCAAATTGTAGATGGCATTGGCACCGCCGCCGGGCACTTGGCGGGTAAACTCATGGCGCAAAATCAGAACAGGGGCTTCCCGCGAGAGGCGTTCCACCTGACCCGTGAGGAATTCATCGAGGGTGAGATCCCCCACCACCAGTACCCGTGCTGAGGAAAAGGACTCCAAAAAGTGTAGGAGTCGCCCTTGGGACGATTGCAATTGCTGGCGCAGGTCGGGTGGTAACATTTGGCTTTGCCTCAATTCCCGCTGATCCAGAATACTCCTGTGGGGGGACGTTGATGTGGCAGCAAAGGTTCATAGAGGTGCTATAGTCCAGAGAGAGTGAATAAATGTTAAGAATCGTCTCCTGCATAGCTCAGGAGATCGACTAGAAAATAATGAGTGTTGGTGTGGCGTGAGGAATCAACCATGACTGGGCAGCAGCCGATTCGGTTCGGAACCGATGGCATTCGTGGGCGGGCGGGGGAGTTGCTAACCCCCAACTTGGCCTTAAGCTTGGGATATTGGGTGGGAGAAGTGCTGCGACAAAGGACGGATGCACCCCAAGGCCCTTTTATCATTGGTCAAGATTCCCGCAACTCCAGTGATATGTTGGCCACAGCCTTGGCCGCAGGGTTAACCGCCGCTGGTTTTGAAGTGTGGAATGTGGGCCTGTGCCCGACCCCCTGTATTGCCTACCTAACGGCCACCACAGAAGCCATCGGTGGCGCCATGATTTCCGCCAGTCACAATCCCCCCACCGATAACGGCATTAAAATTTTTGGCAGCGATGGCAGCAAGCTCAGCCCTGATCTGCAAAAAGAAATTGAAGCCCACCTAAATGCTGGCCTATCCTTGCCCCATACGGAGTACTGGGGGCATTTGCATCATCGTCCCGAATTGCTTCAGCGCTATCGCCATGCGGTGCAAGCCCCCCTTGAGGATCGTCAACCGCTGCGGGGACTGCGGGTGGTGTTGGATTTAGCCTGGGGATCTGCGGTGGCGGTGGCACCGACGGTGTTCCATGCCCTAGGGGCTGAGGTGATTGCTCTCCACGATCGCGCCGATGGCGATCGCATTAATGTCAACTGCGGTTCCACCCATTTAGAACCATTACAACAGGCTGTCCGTGAAACCCGTGCCGCTATGGGGTTTGCCTTTGATGGCGATGCCGATCGCGTGCTAGCGGTAGATAGTCAAGGACGGGTGGTTGATGGCGATCACATTCTCTACTTCTGGGGACAACGGCTTCAGTCGCAGGCACAACTCCCCAAGGATTTGATTGTCGCCACTGTGATGTCGAATCTCGGCTTTGAGCGAGCTTGGCAAGCGCGGGGTGGACAACTGGTGCGGGCAGCAGTGGGCGATCAATACGTCCATGCAGAGATGCTACGCCACGGTGCCATGCTAGGGGGAGAACAGTCGGGACATATCCTCTGCCGTCACTATGGTGTGGGGGGGGATGGCTTGCTCACAGCGGTTCATTTAGCGACCCTAGTTCAGGATTCCCGTCTATCCTTGGCACAACTGCGAGACCAAAGTTTTACCGCCTACCCGCAAATTCTCCGCAATGTCCGTGTTGAGGATCGGCAGCGGCGGCTCCACTGGCAGGAGTGTGAACCTCTGCAGCAGATGATTGCCAAAGCGCAACTGGATATGGGCGATCGCGGGCGAGTCTTGGTACGTGCCTCTGGGACAGAACCCGTTATCCGCGTCATGGTGGAAGCTGAGCAGCAAAGTGTTGCTGATTATTGGACAGAGACCTTGGTGCAGACGGTGACTGCTTATTTAGCGGCCTAGGAACAGGCGTCACTAGCTTGTATGATAATTGCCTAGTCGCGCTCTAGCCATTTCCTTGTCAGTCTCGCGTTTTCAAGCTGCCTGTGAGCAGGGTGAGTTTCTCATCACCGCAGAGGTGTGCCCCCCAAAGGGCAGGGATGCCACAGCGATGTTGCGTCAAGCAGCCCATCTCAAGGGGCGGGTTCATGCGGTTAATGTCACCGATGGCAGTCGCGCTGTGTTGCGCATGAGTTCTTGGGCAGCCGCCTATTTGTTGCAACAGCAGGGGTTTGAACCCATTTGCCAGATCGCCTGTCGCGATCGCAACCGCATTGCCCTGCAAGCGGATCTCATGGGCATTGCTGCTTTAGGTTTGCACAACATTTTGGCACTCACGGGCGACCCCGTCAAAGCAGGCGATCATCCCCAAGCCAAGCCCGTTTTTGATTTAGAGTCTGTACGTCTATTGCGCATTATTGGCCAACTGAATCAAGGGGTGGATAGCGAGGATCGTCCCCTACCCGATGGCGCCACTCAATTTTTTGCTGGCGCTGCGGTTGATCCTCAGTCTGCCAGTTGGTCAGGCCTGCAACAACGGTTTGAACGCAAATTGGCAGCGGGTGCTCAATTTTTCCAAACGCAGTTAATTACCGATTTTGAGCGGCTAGCCAAGTTTATGGATCAGATTGCCGCTGGCTGTGGGCGACCCATTCTTGCTGGAATTTTTCTCCTCAAGTCGGCCAAAAATGCCCTGTTTATCAATCGCGCCGTGCCGGGGGCTTCGATTCCGCAGCACCTTATCGATCGCCTTGCCGCTGCCGCTGATCCCCTCGATGAAGGGATAACTATTGCTGCCGAGCAAGTGCAACAGGCACGGGAACTCTGTCAGGGAGTGCATTTAATGGCGGTGCGCCGTGAGGATTTGATTCCGGAAATTCTCAACCGAGCGGGAATTGCTCCCCTTAGCGCGTCACCTGTACCCCGCGCCAAAACGCCACATAGCCTTTGATATTGGCTGCCGCCGGCTTGGGATCGGGGTAGTACCACGCAGCATCACGATTCACCTCACCATTGACAACAACGTGGTAGTAGCTGGCTGTGCCTTTCCAACCACAAACGGTGTGGGTATCGCTGGGCTGAAAATAGGCCGGATTGAGTGCCTCTGGCGGAAAATAAACATTGCCTTCGACCAACTCATAGCGATCGCTCTCGGCCAAGGTTGCGCCTTTCCAAACTGCTTTTGCCATTGCTTTTTTTCTCAGTCGCTCCCCTTCTTAAGATAAAACAGGTGCTGTCAGCGGGGTAGGCACGTTGGGGCGATCGCAAAGAATTTGACCGTCACGAAACTGAATAATGCGGTGCGTGACAGCCGCCACATCGGGTTCATGGGTCACCATAATTACCGTCATGCCCGCCGCATTGAGTTGCCCAAAGATAGCAAGAATTTCTGCCGTGGTGTGGCTATCGAGGGCACCGGTGGGTTCATCGGCGAGCAGGAGTAGGGGCTGATTGACAATGGCGCGGGCGATCGCCACCCGTTGTTGCTGTCCTCCCGAGAGTTGATTGGGGCGATTCTCAAGGCGGTGACCCAACCCCACCTGTTCCAATGCAGCGATCGCGCGATCGCGCCGTTCCTTGGGGGGAACCTGGGCATAGACCATGGGTAGCATCACATTTTCCAGTGCCGTTAGCTGCCCCAGCAAGTAAAACTGTTGAAAGACAAAACCAATCTTGGCATTGCGAATATGGGCGAGTTCATCATCACTGAGGTGTGCCACATCTTGGCCATCGAGAAAATAGCGACCAGAGGTCGGGCGATCCAAACAGCCCATAATATTCATCATTGTGGACTTCCCTGACCCCGAAGCCCCCATAATTGCACAGTATTCTCCCCGCTGAATGTTGAGATTCACCTCCCTAAGGGCGTGAACTTCCGTTTCCCCTTGGCCATACACTTTAGAAATCTGTTCTAGGCAAATGAGTGGCGAATCCAGCATTACAATGAGGTAACAAGGCCATTTGCACTCATTCTAAAGCCTTTTTTCATGACCTTGGTGGCGAATAGATGGCGTATGGTAGAACAAACAAGTGAGTGAGGAGAATGAACCATGGGGTGCAAATCATTGCCAAGGCTACACAACACCGTCATCACGCTGGCGATCGCCAGTGGATTCACCCTTGGGGCAACACTGATGGTACCCCGCTCGGCCACTGCTCAACCCATGCCCCTCAGTCCAAGCTCCTATAGTTTTACCAGCATTAACCCCCTTCAGGACTATCTCCTGGGTGCAGGGGATGTGCTTTTCATTGAAGTGGTCAACCTGCCAGCCAGTGTTACTGGTCAGCGACAATTCACTGTTAATCTCGATGGCTCAGTCACCCTACCTTTGGCAGGGCGCGTCATGGTGGGCGGCTTAACTCTCCCCCAAGCGGAGCAGGTGATTCTGAACGCCTATAGTAAAGTCATGCGCTTTCCAGCAGTAACGGTTACATTGCAGACGCCGCGCCCCATGAAGATTTTGGTGGCAGGTGAGGTGAGCCGTCCAGGCTCCTATGTTGTTCCTTTTACTTCTGTATCAGCTTCTGCCCCCGGTATCGGCCTTTCCGGTGGCTTAACATGGCCTCGCCTGAGCCAAGTCCTTGCTCAAAGCGGTGGAATTACCCAAGAGGCCGATATTCGCAACATTGAGATACGCCGCCAACTGGGGAATGGCCAAACAGCCGTAACCAGAATTAATCTTTGGGAGATGATTCAGTCGGGGGATGCGAACCAAGATATCACGCTGCGCAGTGATGATGTGATTGTGGTGCCCAAGGCGAAGGAAGTGAATGCGGCTGAAGCCGTACGGGTGGCCTCGGCAACGTTTTCGCCACAGGTGATTCGGGTGCAGGTTGTGGGCGAAGTATTGCGACCGGGCTTGGTCGAAGTGCCAGCCAATGCCACGCTCACTCAGGGAATTGGGGCGGCTGGCGGATTCAATGTGCAACGTGCCAATATGTCTAGGGTGACGCTGGTGCGGCTGAATCGCGATGGCACAGTCAGTCGGCGACGGATTCCCTTTAGCTTGGCGGCTCAACCCAATGCCAACAATAATCCTGTGTTGCAACAGGGGGATGTGATTGTGGTGGAACGGTCAGGGCTAACGCAGGTGGGGGATACGATTGGGAATGCCCTGCGGCCGATCGGCGCCTTAGGAACCTTAGGAGTGTTCCTCAACTTAGTTAACATATTTGATTAGGAATGGCGTACTACTGATGTCGCTCCCACAAAAGATACCCAATTTACGGGTCGTTGATCGCGAAGTGCGTCCTGCGGGCGATCGCCAGCGAAATCCATCACGGTTCAGCACCAGAAAAAGTTCTAACAAGGGTGGGCTGCAAGCTTTTAGCGATCGCTGTCGGCGACGGTGGCGACTACTGTCAGGAACGGTTTTACTCTCATTCTTGGTCATGGGGGGGTATGTTTTCTGGCAACCCGAAATGTACGAGGCCTATTTTCGCCTCCTGATGGAACCAGTGAAGGAACCACAGCCTGCGCCAACCCTGACCCCCCGTGATGGCATTGCCAGTACCCTCCCCTCCCCGCCGCCAACCACACCCCCTCCAGTGGATGTGGGGGCACAGATTCTCGTTCTAGAAAGTGACAAAGTACTGGCACCCATTGCCCAGAAACTACAACAGCAGTATCCCCATCTGACCACGCGGGTCTTAGCTGAGCATCTGGAAATTCGACCAGTGGTTAGTTCCGCCACAGAGCAACTGCCGACCCAAACAAAAGTGCTAGAAGTGGCCTATCGCGATCGCCAGCCAGAAATCGTGACCGCAGTATTAAAGGCCGTGGCAGAGGCGTTTGTTGACTACAGTCAGCGCGATCGCCAAGAACAACTCAATCGCACCCTAGAGCAACTGGACAAAGACATCAATCAGCACCTTACAGAATTAGAGCAACTCCAGCAGCAACTCCAAGCCAGCCAACCCCAAGGCACGAGCCTGCAACCCTCAGAACAACTGCGCTTTTTAACAGAACAGTATCGCCAAATCCATAGCCTGCGCCAAGCGGCTCGCCTGAAGGCCGTGGAAGCCTACGGTCGTTTTCAAGGGTTTCAAGAACAACTCAAGATGACGCCCGCCGAAGCCCTAGCAGCAGCGAATTTAAGTACCTCCCCTGCTTATCAGCAACAGCTGGCACGCATTCAAGAACTGGATCAAGAAATTGCCAAGAATCTAGCCATTTTTCGGGAAGGGACACCCGTTATCCAAGCTCTTGAGGAACAGCGGCGAGTTTTGGTGGAGCAATTGCAGGCGATCGCCCGCCAAGTGATTGGTGAGCAATATCAAGTGGACAACCCCACGGCTCTGGGCTTTCAGGGAACAGTGTCACAAACGCTGATTACCAACTACATTACGGCGTGGATTGAATACGAAAACCAGCGGCGCTATGACGCCGAATTGGCTGCCCCTCAAAGGACAGTTGCCCAACAATTACAACAACTGAGTAGCCAACTCCCCGCCATTGATCGCCTTGAACATCGGATTCGGACGGCCAACCTCTCCCTCGAGATGCTCAATCAAGCCCGACAGGCAGTGCAACTACAACTAGCACAGAATAACTTTGCTTGGCAGGTGTTGACGGATTTAGAGAATCCCGCTGTCCAACCCACCTTCCCGCGCTTACTGCTGTTGGTGCTAGGGGCGATCGCCAGCCTTGTGTTGGGGGTTCTGGCTACTTATGTTGCAGATGCAGCCGCCAATACGTTTGTCAGTCCAGCCCAAGTGGAAGATGCCCTAGGCTTGCCCCTCCTTGGCAAAATTCCCAAGGCAACCCCCCAAACTAACCTCCGCCTAGAGCGCGTGGTGAAGGGCAATTCAGGGCTGTGGCAGGTGACTCAAGTCCTACCCTCTGTCGGGGAATGGGTGAAGTTTCAGGAAGCCTTTCACCATGTGTTTGCCAACCTCCAGGCCGTGGGTTTGGGGCATTCGTTAGCCGTGATTTCAGCCCTACCCACTGATGGGCGCACCACCGTTGCTCTGCATCTTGCCCTTGCTGCCGCAGGCACGGGTCAGCGGGTTCTGCTGATTGATGGGGATTTACGGCGACCCCAGATTCACCGCTATCTCGGCCTGACGAATGAACAGGGCTTGGCAGATTGGTTAATTCATCGGCGGCACTGGTATAGCGTTGCTCAGGCGCGGCGCGGTCTGGCAATTTTAACCGCTGGTGAGTTGCGGCAACAGCCGATGCGGCTCCTCAGCCAAGACACGCTCAAACAGTTCATGGCTCACCTGAAAAACTATTTTGATCTGGTGATTGTGGATACACCCCCCTTGGCCAACTTTGCTGATGCCAAACTCTGGTCGGGACTGGTGGATCAGACCCTTGTGGTAGTGAATCTGAAGGCACCCCAGCAGCCGGTGCGACTAGCCTTGGCAGATTACAGTTTGGGAAGTAGTAGCGCTCTGGGCGTTGTGGTGAATCTCGCCTAAAGTTAAGCTATTCCTCAAAGAACCAAAGTTCCTTGTTGATACTCTCATCCAGCACTTGGGGGGGGCGTAAGACGAGCAGGAGTTGGCCAAGAATTGGCGCTGTAGGGGGTTCAGGAAACCAAGCCAGTTGGACAGGATCGCTGGCCGCAGGTGCAATCAACAGATAGCGATCGCGCTCCCATTCTGGAAGACCACGATCCACAATCAGGAGCACTTGTTCAATGGGGAGTCCCTCAGGCGTGGGCGGTAATTCTGTGGGTAGGTCTGCCACTGGCCAAAGCACCCCGACTGGGTCAACAGCATTCAGGAGAACCTGCCAACTGGGGAGAGCCACTAGGGTCATGGGTTGAGGAACAGCGACTAATTGAAAAGCACCTGTAGAAGTTAACTGCGGTACTTGATTAAAGGCTGCAGCAGCGAGGGGGGCTGTTCCTGCCATGGGAACGAGGTAGGGCAGGTCTTCAGCGGAATCCAAGCGGTAAAGGGGGAGTCGAGGTTGGCTAGCAGCGGGAACCACGGTCAAGTCCGTCAGCAGTTTCTCAAGCGCTTGGCGACCTGTGGCGGATTCAACAAAGCGAAAGCCCTGAGCAATAAGGCGCGATCGCTGGGCTAAATCGCGTTGCTGCCGCGCCAGTTGCCAATAGTAGCGACCAATGCGATCGCCCACACTCTCACCAAAACCTGCACTGTCATCCTTTTGATAGCTCACGGCCTTGAGGGCACGGCAGACCTCATGAACCGCAGTGACATCCAGTTGTTTCTCAACAATGAGGGTGGCTGCTGCAAGGCGATCGCCCGCTGATAAGACCCGCAGTTCATAGAGCAGATCGCTGCCCCGCGTTTGAAAATAGGCACGCACAGATTCAGGGGCTTCCCGTAGGCTCTGACTCACTTGCAGGGCAATGATCAGTTGATTTTGGTGGATGGGTTCAATGCCCGTGGCCTCAAAAATCGCTTGGGGAGATAGCCCCTGTTTTTGCAGTTGCTGGCATCCGGCCCCCCAATCCTGCCAAGTGCCCTCCTTGCGGCGTAGGCGTTGCAGCACTTCCGTTGTCAGGGCATCCTGTTCTTGACTCATTTAATCACCTCCTATTGACAGGGAAGCATGCTATACAATTGCCTAAGATTGCCTAGCGATCGCGCACCGTTGTCCCTTGGCGTTGAATGGCCAGCACCTCCACCCGTGCCTGCACATCAAACTTTGCCCAAGTCTCCTTGAGGGCAGTGGCAATGGCGGAAGCGGTAACGGGATCCCCAAGGGCTAAAAGCGTGGGGCCTGCGCCACTAATGACCAAACCGTGGGCACCCGCCTCAAGAGCCGCCCTGTGGAGGTCGGTATAGCCTTTGATCAGACTTTGGCGGTAGGGTTGATGCAGGCGATCGCCCAAGGCCAGTTGCAGCCACTCCCGTTGACCCGTTTCCAAACCCCGCAGCAGAGCACCAAGGTGACTGATATTAAAAACTGCATCACCGTAGGTACAGTGGGGGGGCAGCACTTGCCGCGCTGTTTCCGTGGCTAGCTCAAAGTCTGGAATCGCCACAATCGGCACCACATCTTGATCCCAAGGAATCTCTAGCCAATGCCATCCCCCTGCACTCCCTTGGACAGCAAGACGACAGCCCCCTAGCAAGGCCGGCACCACATTATCGGGGTGGCCTTCCATTTCAATGGCCAATTCCAGAACCTCGGTATGACTGAGGGGAAAGCCCGCCAGCCGATTGGCCCCTACTAAGCCGCCAATAATTGCGGTTGCTGAACTGCCGAGGCCCCGTGCGAGGGGAACCCCCAGATCAATCTCTAAATACACAGGTGGGGCTTCACGCCCTAGATATTGATAGAGACGGTGGTAGGCACGATAGGCCAAATTGTCGGAGCTACTGCTGACACCAGCTGCTTCAGTGCCCCGCACATTGACATGGGGGCGATCGCTCAAGGAAAAGGTAAACGTATTGGTGAGGGTGAGAGCCGCTCCCAGACAATCAAACCCCGGACCCAAATTAGCCGTTGTTGCTGGCACAGTCACCACTGTCATCATCGGTTACACTTCCTCCCCGGTACCAAAGGCGCGATCGCCCGCATCCCCCAAGCCGGGCACAATAAAGCCCTGCTCATTCACTGTCTCATCAATCGTGGCCGCATAGACTTGCACTGCGGGAAAATGGGCACCGAGTTTCTGCAAAGCTGGCGGCGCAGTGACCACGGAAATGATTCGCACCAAGGCTGGGTCAATCCCCCGCTGCACCAATTCCTGCATTGCTGTCATAATTGAACCTCCCGTTGCCAGCATCGGCTCACTAATAAGGACACGGGTTTGCGGGTCAAACTGCGGGGGCAACTTATTGAGATAGCAACTGGGTTCAAGGGTGGCCTCATCCCGCACAATCCCTAAGTGGTACGTCTTTGCTGTGGGTAAGACCCCTTGGGCACCGTCGAGCAAGGCTAAACCCGCCCGCAGAATGGGTACCACCACGACGGGTACTTGCGGATTCACCACCAGCGCTGCACAGGGGGCAAGGGGCGTTTCAACCACTGTTTCCACCGTTGGCAACCATTCCCGCGCCGCCTCATAGGCCAGCCACCGCCCCAGTTCTGTCATTGCCACCCGAAATAAGGGAGTGGGCGTGTTGCGATCGCGAGCCACCGTTAGCCAGTGTTGAATGAGGGGATGAGGGGGGACATAAATGCGCAATTGGGGGGTCACAGTATCGCTCCAATACGTACCCGGCGGGCTTTCCTATTCTCCACTGAAATCGTCCCCTTTAGACACGGCCAAATCGCCGCTGTCGCTGTTGGTAATCCCGGAGCGCCTCATGGAAAGCAGCGCGGTCAAAATCCGGCCAGAGGGTCTTGGTGACGTAAATTTCTGAATAGGCCACCTGCCACAGCAAAAAGTTACTGACGCGCATCTCGCCACTGGTGCGAATCAACAAATCGGGATCCGGTAGGCCGCCCGTGTACAAATGGCGTTCAAAGAGTACTTCATCAATATCGGCGGGGTCAAGGCGTCCCGCTTTCACTTGGGCTGCAATCGAACGGCAAGCGTGGATAATTTCCCGTCGCCCACCATAGTTGGTTGCCACCACAAATTTAATTTTTTGGTTATTGGCCGTAGCGGTCATCGCTCGCTCAATTTCCGCTTGTAGGGAGTTCGGCAAACACGCCAAGTCACCCACAAAGTGAATTTGCACGCCCTCGGCAACCATTTCCGCCAGCTCCCGCCGCAACACTCGCTCAAAGAGGGTCATCAGAAAATCCACCTCCGGCAGGGGGCGCCCCCAGTTTTCTGTGGAGAAGGCGTAGGCGGTCAGGGCTTCAATGCCCCAATCTTTGCAACAGCGCAGCAGATCCTTGAGGGTGTCCACCCCGCGTTGGTGTCCCATAATGCGCGGTAAATTGCGCTGCTTTGCCCAGCGGCCATTGCCATCCATAATCACCGCCACATGGCGAGGTAGGCGATCGCGATCCAAATCAGCGGGTAACTCAATGAGTGACTGGGGCTGTAGCGTCATAGACACATCCTACTGGCGGAAATTAGCGCAGTGGCCATACCGTTTTCCAAAATTTTAAGCTGTGCCGACGTTGACGGGGTTGTGAAGTTCCCGTTTCTTGATCCTGCACATATTGCCGCAACAATTCCCCTAGTTTACTGCTTGTGAGGGGACGTTGAAGCTCCCCCTTAAAGGCAAGGGAAATTGACCCCGTTTCCTCAGAGACCACTACACAGACACAGTGGCTAATGCGTTCGGTAATCCCTAGGGCGGCGCGATGGCGAGTGCCCAACTGCCAAGGCCCCGTGCGATCCGAGAGGGGCAGGATCAACTTTGCCGCAATCACTTCAGCACCCCGCACCCAAATTGCCCCATCGTGCAGGGGGGAACTCACTTGAAAAATTGAGGTAATGAGTTCTGGCGAAAGGCGGGCATTGAGAGCGATCCCTGCATGGGTAAAATCTTGGGGGCTGAGCTTTGTATGGGTTTCCAAGAGAATGAGTGCCCCCGTACGATCCTGAGATAATCCCTTCACGGCCGTCACAATCAAATCAACGGCATCATTGGTGAGACTCGACTCGGCCACGGGCTGCACAAAGCCGAAAAACTGTCCTCGTCCCAACTGTTCCAGAAAAATGCGAATTTCCGATTGCAGAATAACGGCTAAGGCCACCGCAGAGCCAATCACTAAGTTGTGCAGCACAAAGCTCAAAAACTGTAGCTCAATGGCACGACTGAGGGAGGTTGCCAAAAGGAGGAAGATAAAGCCCCGTATCATCCAGAGGGTTCGCCGCTCGGCCACAACCCGCAAAATAGCGTAGGTTAGGGTCAAGACCAAAACCACATCCACGACTGTTCGCACCTTGGCCAGTGTCTCCGAGGACAGCAGCAGCCACGACAAGTTACCTAGGAGGCTTATCATCCCATTGTGCTCGTCACCTCCTAGGGGGCGGGGGTGCTCAATCGCAGGGGCAAGACATCATGGGCCACCAAATCAGCGTAGGTTTCCCGTTGCAGGATCAGGTTGGCTTCCCCCTCACAGACAACTACCGCCGCCGGCCGGGGCACGCGATTGTAGTTGGAGGCCATGCTGTAGTTGTAGGCACCCGTACTGGCCACCACTAAAATATCATTGACTTGCAGGGGGGGTAGGGTGACTTGGGGCAGCAGAATATCGCCCGATTCGCAGTGCTTACCGGCAACACGTACGGTTTCTGTGGCGGCAGTGGTCATGCGATTGGCACACAGGGCTGTATATTGCGCCTGATAGGTAATGGGTCGGGGATTATCGGACATGCCCCCGTCCACCGCAATGTAGGTGCGCACTTCAGGAATCACCTTACGGCTGCCCACGGTGTAGGCCGTCACTGCCGCAGGTCCAACGATGGAGCGACCCGGCTCACAGATGAGTTTGGGTAAGGGAAGATGGTGTTGCTGACAGGCTTGGCTCAGTTGATGACTAATGGCCTTTGTCCAGTGGGCGATCGCCGGTGGATTATCGGAGTCTACATAGCGAATGCCAAGACCACCCCCCACATTCAGTTCGCGCATGGGTAGCATCGCTTCACGGGCTTGAGCCAGCCAATCCACAAGGACATCACAGAGGTCTAAATGGGGTTGTTCCTCAAAAATCTGTGAGCCAATGTGGGCGTGGAGTCCGACCCAGTCTAGTTCGGGATGCGCCTTAGCAAACTGAAGCAACTCTGGAAACTGTTGCGGGTCAAAGCCAAATTTGCTGTCTAGATGTCCAGTGCGGATATATTCGTGGGTGTGGCATTCAATCCCCGGTGTCAACCGCAACATGACGCGCGGTGGGGTCGAGAGATCATGCTCCTCAACGTAGGCAGCAAGGCGCTCTAGTTCTAGCCAGTTATCGGCAACAATCGTGCAATTGACCTCAAGGGCATAGAGGAGTTCTTGGGGGGACTTGTTATTACCGTGGAAGTAAATGTGGCTGGCGGGGACGCCGGCACTCAAGGCAGTGTAGAGTTCACCCCCGGAGGCCACATCAATCCCCAAGCCTTCACTGTGGGCAAGGGCGCAGGTGGCCAAGCAGTTCCAAGCCTTTGAAGCGTAGAGCACCAAAAATTCACCACCGTAGGTCTGCTGGAGGGTGTCTTGGTATTGACGGCAGGCGGTGCGAAAGGTGAATTCATCAAGGATGTAGAGGGGAGAGCCAAACTGAGCCACTAACTCCACCACATCACACCCACCAATGGTGAGATGGCCGCGGGCATTGGTTTGCGCAGTCAGGGGTAAAATTTGTTGATTGGCAGCAAGCGGGGTGGAGATCATGGGTCAGTATCGCGAGAAATCAAAGAATAAAAGAACAAATCGCTATTCTCAATTCTAGGGGGATTTGGGCGATCGCTCCCTTCATCTGTTGAGTCTCTGCTGAGCCTGTAGTTCATCGAACCGTTCCTCAGCTATTTTGCTGCTGTTCCTGTCCAATTGAGGAAAAAGGGGGGTAGCCCTTCTTGGCCGTTGATCACAATCACTTGGGGCACTTGGGCACCGCCTTCGCGCCATGCTTCGATCGCTTCCTTTTGCAGCACTAACTGGCCCCCCGGAGCTTTGAGGGTTTCGGCAAGGAGGCGTTGGGCTTCCGCTTTCCCTTGGGCACGGTTAATTTCCGCTTGCGCCTGTTGAGCTGCCTCTTGGGCAATATAGACCGCCCGTTGTGCCCGCTGCTCAGCAATTTGCTTATCCTCGACGGCCTTGGAAAATTCCTCGGAAAAGTCAAGGTTAACGACACTGGTATCCAGTACGAGAATGTGGTACTTGGCTAGGCGATCGCCAAGGGCATGATCAAAATCCTCCTTAAGTTCATCCCGCTTGGTAATGGCCTCCTCCGCCGTGCGACGGGCAGCAGCAATTTTGAAGGCCTCTTGGGTCTGGGGAGCAATGATTTTGGCCACGATATTTTCCAGGGTCCCTTGGGTGCGGCGCACATCCACGATGGCCATGGGGTCTAGGCGAAAGTTGATGGCAAAACTGGCGGTAATGTCCTGCAAATCTTTGGTGGCACTTTCCGCTGGCACTTCAAACTTCTGTACAGTTACGTCATAGACATCCACACTGGCAATAAACGGCGGTTTCCAGTGAATGCCCTCGAGGAGGGGAGTATCCTGAGCTTTACCCAAAATACTCAGCACCCCTGCTTGGCCAGGATTAATAATCACCACGGCATTCAAAAGGACAACCAGCAAGACAATGGCGATCGCCACCACTGAGGAGGTGAGCCGCGAACTGGGGAGTTGATTCATGACCCAAGAATTGGATTTCTGCTTTGATTATAGGCGGTGCTTCCCACCGATCCGGAAGGCAATTCCTTGCTAGAGTACAGATAGTCTGTCATTTGCTGAGCGTCCTATGCGGTTGCCCCTTACTGCTGCCCAAGCGGCCTACTATGGTGATGCCTACTATCGCACTCCACCCCCCGATCTCCCTTCACTGCTGTTGAAGGAGCGGATCGTCTATCTCGGCATGCCTTTGGTGCCAGCGGTTACGGAGCTGATCATTGCGGAACTGCTCTATCTGCAATACGACGATCCCGAAAAACCCATCCGCATTTACATTAACTCGACGGGAACCTCCCGCTACGATGGCGAACCCATTGGCTTTGAAACAGAAGCCTTTGCCATCTGCGACACCATGCGCTACATTAAGCCCCCTGTGCATACGATCTGCATTGGTCAAGCGATGGGGATGGCCGCCATGTTGCTCTCGGCCGGTACCAAGGGGTGTCGCGCCAGCTTACCCCACGCCACGATTGTCCTGCACCAAACCAAGAGCTATGCCCAAGGGCAGGCCACCGATATCCAAATTCGTGCCAAGGAGGTTCTGGCCAATAAGGCGATGATGGTGGAAATTTTGGCGCAAAATACCGGTCAACCCCCTGAGCGGATCACCCGTGATATGGATCGGCTGCTGTACATGACCCCACAGATGGCGAAGGAGTACGGCATCATTGACCGCATCCTTGAACCAGAGGCTGTTACCAAGAAACTGCCAGCAACCTTGACCTAGTGCAACACCGCCGCCCAGTCACGGCCAATGCGAATGGTGATGTCAGAGGAAAGGACGCCAGTGGAGTTAGCAGAGACACGCCCCATGCCAAGGACAGAGCGGATCATTTGGGCGGCGCTGAGGTCTCCCTGTTGGGCGACAATTTCCGTTTCAGGGGTTTGCTGATACCACTCTTCACTGATGATCACATTGGTATAGCCATGGTGGGCGAGAAAATCCGCCATATCTTGAGCAGCCTCACGACTGCCGGAGGCATTTTGCAGGGCAATCCGCAGGGTGCCACTGTCGCCCCAAGTATAGTTGACTAGTTTTGAGGGGCGATCGCTAAAGTGCTCAGCAACCACCCGATCAATGCGGTCATCGTCAGGGAGCCAGTAGCTGACCGCATAGCCATCACCACTAAAGCGTCCCGGCAGCAGAATCAAACGCAGGTTGTCTGGCTCAATGCGCAGACTAAATTGGGCGATCGCCATCAGTTCGGCAAAGGTTAAATCCGTATCCACATATTTTTGCAGGACGCTGTAGATTTTCGGCAACTGAGTCAGCATGACGGGATTGGCCAGTTTCTTTTGCAGCGCCTTGATCAGCATTTGCTGCCGCTGGGCACGGCCAATATCCCCCAGTTCATCGTAACGAAAGCGAACAAAGCCCTCTGCTTGCTCCCCGTTCAGGGTTTGCAGCCCCGGTTGAAGATCAATGTAAAGTTTTTGGGTGTGATCGGTATAAACCATTCGCTTGGGCACGTTGACCTCGACACCGCCCACTAGATCGACCAATTCTCGAAATGCCCTCGTATCAATGCGAATGTAGCGATCAATGGGGGTATAGTTGAGGATTTCGCTGACCACCCGCACCGTTAGATCGACCTCTCCATAAACATTGGCGGCATTAATTTTGTCGATGCCATGTCCGGGAATTTCCACACGGGTATCACGGGGAATACTCAAGACCGTAATCGTGCCATTTTCAGGGTTAAACCGCGCCAGCAGCATCGTGTCGGTGCGGCCACGAAACCGTTCAGGGGAGCCGGGAGGAGCCCCTAGAACCTCATCCACCCCCAATACCAAGAGGTTCACTGGCCGACTCATGCCATATTGGAATCCCCGTGTCATCATTTCCAGCCAAGAGGGATCCCGTTGGCCACGATGGTTCGTGCCCTGAAAGGGTGACATCAAAACAAATGTCATGCCCGCAAAGGCAGAGACCAAGGACACACCACTAAAGGCAGCAATCCAGCCTAGGGTACGCCATAGCGAAGGGCGCGATCGCTGACCCCTGCTTTTTTGAGATACTTTTTGCCTTCCCCGACTACCCACAGTAGAACTCACCAGTTTACGCTGTTGAACGCCTCGTGCCACAAATTCACTCCCGAAATAAAAACAAACTGCAGGCTAGTCGGGTAGACGCAATCCCTGTCTCTAGTGTAGGGGATTGATTACTGATCCCGCACTTATACCTATTGGACTGCCCCAAGCAAGGCTTGTTTCTATTTTTCGGCCAATTCCTGAGATTTATGCGCTGGGCATTGGAGACCGTTCTGCTGGCAGCTTAATAGAGCCGCTCAAGGACATAATCTGTTAACTGGCTGAGGGCCTGACGCGGTTCCGACGGGGGTAGCACTTCAAGTGCCGGTAGAGCCGCTTGGGCATATTCCTTGGCTAAATTGCGAGCGTCTTCAATGGCACCACTTTGGCGCACTAGGTTGAGGGCGGTTTCTAGATCGCCTTCTTCACTGAACTCGCGCTCGATGAGGGTATGCAGATAGGGGGCTTTGGGTAGGGCAAAAAGGACGGGTGCCGTTAGGTTGCCATCCCGCAGATCTGAGCCAGCAGGTTTCCCTAGTTCTGCGGTGGAGCGAGTGAAGTCAAGGATGTCATCCACGATTTGAAAGGCTAGGCCCAAATTTTTGCCGTAGGTGTACATGGCTTCGATGGTTTCTGGGGGCGCTTCACTGAGAACCGCTGCCGCCTTGGCACTGTTGGCAATGAGGGAAGCTGTCTTGTAGTAGGTTTTCAGTAGATAGTCGTCTAGGGTAATGCTGGTGTCAAAGCGGTTAAAGCCTTGGCGAATTTCCCCTTCAGCAAAGTCTTTGATCACTTGGGAGAGGAGTTTCACCACTTGCAGGTTATCCAAATCCGCTAAGTACCAAGAGGCTTGGGCAAAGAGAAAGTCTCCCGCTTGAATGGCCACCCGATTGCCAAAGACACTGTTGACGGTGGGCACACCGCGCCGTAGTTGCGCTTGATCCACCACATCATCGTGAAAGAGACTGGCGGTATGAATCATTTCCGTAATTTCTGCCAAGCGGCAGTGCCGGGGAGTAATCCCCTGATCGGGCAGCGTGGCTCGCGACACCAAAAAGACAATGGCGGGTCGGATGCGCTTACCACTGGCAGCAAAAAGATGTTCGGCGGCAGCAGAGAGTACGGCGTGTTGTGCTCCAATCAGTGCCTTCAGGTTCTCCGTTAGTACACAGAGATCCGCTTCGACAGGTGAAAAAAGAGAGGTTACCGAAGTCATGGACGGGCTGGCCGCAGAAGTTACGAAATTTTACAGAATCCTAGTTGTATTCTAAGCGAACCCTCCAATCTTGGGTAAGGGTTCCGATGAATTTTCAGCTAGGCTCAAAATTGAAAGCCACCCCGCTCGTAGGGTCAAACAGATAAAGATGGCAAGCCTGCAACTGGAGAGGGTCACCCATTTGAGGGATTTGGTGATTAGGGGCTAACCACAGCAGTTCTTGGGAACTATCCATGAGGCGACAGCGGACAATGGCTTCGCGGCCTAGGGGTTCAACGAGGGTGGCGATCGCCCCCAAGCCCTTCTCACTGATAGACAAATGCTCTGGGCGAATGCCCACGGTGAGGGGTTGTTCACTTTTTAGCGGCCAATGGGGGGTGTCCGGACAGGGTAAGGGCTGCTGCGCTATCCACAGGCGGCTGCCATCCCAGCGAGCGGGCAGTAAATTCATCGGTGGGGTGCCCAAAAATCGCGCCACCATGGTATTGGCGGGTTTGTCGTAGAGATCAGCAGGGGTGCCAATTTGCTGGATTTGACCGCGATCCAGCACCACAATGCGATCGCCAAGGGTCATCGCCTCCGCTTGATCGTGGGTGACATAGAGGGTGGTAATGCCCAGTTGTTGATGCAATTGTTTTAGTTCAGCACGGGTTTGTTCGCGCAATTGGGCATCAAGGTTGGAAAGGGGTTCATCGAGGAGAAACACTTGGGGCGATCGCGCCAAGGCCCTTCCCAAGGCCACCCGCTGTTGCTGACCACCGGAGAGTTGACGCGGTTTGCGCTGCAGCAGGGACTCAATCCCGAGGAGCTTAGCCACTTGGAGCACCCGTTGCTGCCGTGTGGCCGGATCAACACCGCGCATTTTCAGACCAAAGCCAAGGTTTTCGGCCACGGTCATGTGGGGATAGAGGGCATAGTTCTGAAAGACCATTGCCACATCGCGATCGCGCCCACTGCGGCCATTGACACAGGTCTCCCCAATATAAATCTCGCCACTGGTGGGTTGCTCCAAGCCAGCAATAAGCCGCAATAGGGTAGATTTGCCACAACCCGAAGGCCCGACAATCACCCAAAGCGCCCCTGCGGGCACAGTTAGAGAGAGTGGACCAATTCCCACTCCTAGAGCAAATCGCCGCGTGACTCCCTCTAAGCGCAGTGTTGCCGCCACAACCTATCGCCAGCCCACCCACGTAAAGAAATCTTGGCCAGTCACCCACTCGAGCACCAGCAGGGCAATAAAGCCAATCATGGCAAAGCGGCCATTGATCAGCTCCGCATAGCGCGACCAACCAAATTGCGGGGTCAAATCATCGGGCGTCGGTTCACTCATGGTGTTAGGTATGCAAAACAACTTCTTTAGCTTGGCATAGAGCCTTCACTTTGTAATCACATTTTAGAAGAGAGCTGTTGCTGCTGTAGGGCGGTGATCACTGCCTTAATTTGGGCTTGAGCGGCAGACTTTTCAAATCGCAGTGGAAACTTGCCGCGCCGCAATAACCGCCAGCCTAAGGGGGCAAGGCTGACAACTCCACCGACATCTCGAAAGCGATTGCCCACCACCCGTAGGCCAAATTGCCGCTCATCCACCCAGCCACCGTCTTTCACTAGTTCCAAGAGCACTTGCCGATGGCGCACAGGACGGTCTTGATTGCGGGTTGCTGTTGTTGAGCGTGCTAGGATCGCCTGCTTGATCTCACTAATGCGATCGAGGGGTTGCACGCCCACGGGACACACTATATTGCAATTAAAACAACGGGTACAGCCCCACACGCCACTGGTAGAAGTGTTGTATTGGTCTAGGCGTTGGTCAGTTTCGCGATCGCGGGTATCGGCCACAAGGCGAGCTGCTTTGGCAAGGGCATGGGGGCCAACAAAGTCGGGATTCACTTCCACGGCATTGCAGGCACCGTAGCAGGCACCACAGAGAATACAGTTACCCGCAGCATTGAGTTTGGCGCGATCGCTGGGGGATTGGAGAAACTCCCGCTCAGGCACTTGTCGTGCCGCTGTACCCACATAAGGATTGACGGCTGAAAGTTTTTGCCAAAAATCGCTCATGTCTACGACAAGGTCTTTGAGGACAGGCAAATTCCCCAAGGGGGCGATCGCAATTTGGTTGGGAACAGGACTATTGGCTAACTCGGCATGAATACTTTGCTGACAGGCAAGGGCAGAACGACCATTAATCGTCATCGCGCAACTGCCGCAGATGGTGTTTCGACAGTTCTTGCGAAAGCTAAGACTACCGTCTTGGTATCCCTTGATTTGAATGAGGGCATCAAGAATGGTGAGGGAAGGATCAATCTCTAGTTCAAAGGCTTGCCAATAGGCGCTCTTGTTGGGTGCTTGGCGGCGAATCGTCAACTGAATTGTCATATGCTGGCGTCAGCCCAATGTAGTTTCCAGTGTATAGCAAGCACTGCGGCGATGATGAAAGTTGCAAAATCCCTACTTTACTTTCTGATCACAGGCCTCCTAGAGCTGGGGGGAGCCTATCTTGTCTGGCTGTGGCTACGGGAGCATAAAAGCATTTGGTATGCCTTAGCAGGGGCGATCGTCCTTTTTATGTATGGCATGGTACCGACGCTGCAACCTGCGCATTTCGGTCGTGTTCAGGCTGCCTATAGTGGCATTTTCCTGCTGGTGGCTCTGTTTTGGGGTTGGGGAATTGATAAGGTGCGCCCCGATAAGTTTGATTTGCTCGGTGCTGGGGTTGCCCTCCTCGGAACGCTGATTATCATGTACGCGCCAAGAAGCCATTGACAGCGTCGCGATCGCCCCAAGGTCACTCTATAAGCTGGGCTTATTTAATCTATTTGAAAGTAATGTTTATTAAATGTGTGTTTTGCTGAAGAATTTGCTATAGAGTAAGGCAAGCAAATCAAAAAGATTGAATAGATAAAAGACTATATTTGCGCCGTTGACCGACGGATGCAGGGGTGGCAATCGCCCAAATAGTCTTCTATCAACTTCAACATCTACAGCCCCATGGATAGCCCCTGATAATTAAGAAGAAATAGTACTGTGGATTTTCCCGGTCAGTTTTTGCAAGATTTTGTCAAGCAATTACAGTCGCCTACCCTTGGCTTCTTGCTGGGGGGCATGGTCATTGCAGCGCTGGGCAGTCAACTTCAGATTCCCGATGCCATCTATAAGTTCATTATTTTTATGTTGCTAATGAAAGTCGGCCTCAGCGGTGGGATTGCGATTCGCAGTTCCAACCTACAGGAGATGCTCTTGCCAGCACTCTTTGCTGTGGCGATGGGGATTCTCATTGTATTTATTGGCCGTTATACCTTAGCAAAGCTGCCGAAGGTCAAAACCGTTGACGCGATCGCTACCGCAGGTTTATTTGGGGCTGTGAGTGGTTCGACCATGGCAGCAGCGCTAACGGCTCTGGAGGCGCAGAAAATTAGCTATGAACCTTGGGCAGCCGCACTGTATCCGTTCATGGATATTCCGGCTCTGGTGACAGCCATTGTCGTTGCCAGCATTTACCTCAAGAAAAAACAGGAGAAAAAGGCGCCGGCTTCCCTCAGCGCCGTTGGTGCCTATGCGGGTGCAGGGAGCGCCACAGGTTATGCCGGGAGCACGAGTGAGTACCCCAGCAGTGCCAGTGAGTACCGCAGTCAACAAAGCAAACGAGTCAGAATCTGGCCGATTGTCAAAGAAAGTCTGCAAGGGGCAGCCCTTTCGGCACTGCTGCTGGGTGTTGCTTTGGGCATCTTTACCCGTCCCGACAGTGTCTATGAGAGTTTTTACAACCCTCTGTTTCGCGGTTTACTCTCGGTGTTGATGCTCGTTATGGGGATGGAGGCTTGGTCACGCTTGGGTGAGTTGCGCAAAGTCGCTCAGTGGTATGTGGTCTATGCCGTCGTAGCACCGCTGGTGCATGGCCTGATTGCCTTTGGTTTGGGAATGATTGCCCACTATGTCACTGGCTTTAGCCTTGGGGGTGTGGTGATTCTAGCCGTGATTGCCTGCTCTAGTTCCGATATTTCTGGGCCGCCAACATTACGGGCAGGGATTCCCTCCGCTAACCCTTCCGCCTATATTGGTGCTTCCACCGCGATCGGGACTCCCATTGCCATCGGCCTAGGAATTCCGCTTTACCTTGGCCTTGCCCAAGCAATCATGGGCGGCAGCTAGTGACCCAAACGCGCCAATTTCACTCAAGGAGGAACTCAGAATGGCCAAGCCAGCAAAGAAGCTCGTGATTGTGACCGAGAAGATTCTCTTGAAAAAAATTGCCCAAATCATTGATGAGGCCGGGGCGACTGGCTACACCGTGATGGAAACCAGCGGCAAAGGGAGTCGCAATGTGCGCTCCTCTGGTCAACCCAGCGTTTCCGATACCCAAGCCAATATCAAGTTTGAGGTACTCACCCAGACGCGGGAAATGGCGGAAAAAATTGTGGATCGGGTGGCAGTCGAGTTTTTCAACGACTATGCAGGCATTGCTTACATCTACGATGCCGAAGTGTTGTACGCCCACAGCTTTTGTGGTCCTGAGGGCTGCTGAAATTTCTGGGGCTTGACAAGACGCCTCCTAATTTTTTAAGCTAAAAATCTGTTGCGGGTATAGCTCAGTGGTAGAGCGCAACCTTGCCAAGGTTGATGTCGCGCGTTCGAATCGCGTTACCCGCTTTTGAGATAGCAAGCGATCGCCCTTTTTTTGAAAAGCACTTAGCTCTTTGCTAATCGGTATCAGCATGAAAATAGCGGTAAATTTTTTCCGCTAGACGGGGGCCGACCCCATGTACCTGCGCCAACTGTTCGGGCGTGGCCATGCGGATGTAGTCAATGGAACGAAAGGTGGCGAGGAGTTCCTTTTGGCGTTGATAGCCCAAGCCGGGAATTTGGTCGAGGTGCGATCGCCGTTGGCGTTGGGCACGTTTTTGACGGTGGAAGTTCAGGGCAAAGCGGTGAGCCTCATCGCGGACGCGGCGTAGCAATTGCACCCCCGGTTGCTCTGGATCGGTCGGCAGAGGTTGGGGGTGGTGGGGTAGGAAAATCTCCTCCCGCTGTTTGGCCAAGCTGAGAAGGGTGAGATCATCTAGGAGTGGCTCCAAGACCTGAACCACGGCGGACAGTTGCCCCTTGCCGCCATCAATGAGGATCACATCGGGCCAGTCATCAGCCTCTGGAGGGTCACCCTTGCCCTCAAGATAGGGGGCAAAGCGGCGGCGGAGAATCTCAGCAAGACTGGCAAAGTCGTCGGAGTGGCCAAGTTTTACTTCAGGGTTGCGGATGTTGTAGTGGCGATAGTGCTGCTTGGCGGGCAAGCCATCAATAAAGACAACCCGTGAGGCCACGGCGTCAGACCCTTGAATGTGGGAAATGTCGTAGCCCTCAATGCGGTGGGGAAGGGTGTCAAGGCCAAGGAGTTGGGCTAAATCTTCAAGAGCCGTTTGGGTGCGATCGCTGGCCTGTTGAATGCGTGCCAATTCTAATTCTGCATTGCGTTGCACCATGGCAATCAGTTCGGCTTTTGCTTGGCGTTGGGGGACAGTGAGGGTGACGGCGCGGCCTTTCTTTTCGCTCAAGTAGGTACGCAGCAGATCCGCCTCGGGGAGGGGATGTTGCAGCAAAATTTCACTGGGAATTTCTACATCATCCACTTGGGCATAGTGTTCTTCAAGCACCCGTTGCAAAATCGTGCCGACACTGCCACTTTGGGCATCGGCAACAAAAGCCAAACGTCCCACCAAGCGACCCGCACGAATTTGAAAGAGTTGAATGGCTGCATGGCGATCGCCCAAGGCAAGGGCAATGGCATCCCGTGACACCGTGTCATCAGGCAAGGACACCTTTTGATCCACGCCTAAATGCTCAAGGCCACGAATTTGATCCCGCAGTCGGGCTGCCAGTTCAAAATTCAGATCCGCCGCCGCTTGCACCATTTGTGCCTGCAACTGTGCCACCAGTTCCCCCGTGCGCCCCTGAAAGATCATGGCCACCTTGTGCAGCGTTTGCCGATACTCCTGCGGTGAAATCAGCCCTTGGCAGACCCCCGGACAGCGGCCAATGTCATAGTTCAAACAGGGGCGATCCTTGAAAAGGGGGCGGGGACGTTGCCGCAGTGGAAAAAGCCGCTTCACAAGGGCAAGGGTTTGGCGCAGGCGAAAGCTATCCACATAGGGGCCATAGTAGCGATCCTTGGGAGCATCACTGCTGGTATCGCCGACATTACCCAATTGGCGTTTGCGGGTAATGAAAATGCGGGGATAGGGTTCTGACCACGTAATACAGACGTAGGGATATTTCTTGTCATCCTTGAGGAGAACGTTGAAGTGGGGCTGATGCTGCTTGATTAAATTGGCTTCGAGGGCAAGGGCTTCGGCTTCCGTATCGGTGACGATGAATTCAATGTCCGCCACCTGATAGACCATTAATTCAAGGCGCGGCCCCAATTGGGCTGGCTCACGAAAATAGGAGCGCACCCGCGATCGCAGGCGTTTGGACTTGCCAATGTAGAGAATTTGATCCGTCTTGTCCTTGAAAAAATAAACGCCGGGAGTCAAGGGCAGTTGCCGCAAGATCTGTTCCAAGCGATCGCGATCCTGAATCAAGGGCTGAAGCATACTGCCACCTCCCCTAGAGCTGCGCCGCTGTGGCTCCCAACCAAGCTTCTAAATGTGCCCGCTGACTCGGCGTGGCATCGGCACGGCACTGCACCTGATAGCGGGGCTGAGGGTCTCCCAACATCAATGTTCCTGAGTGCAATTGCTGATCATGGAACCATGTCAAGTGAATCGTCTCTCCCACTGGGTATTCCCGCAATCGCTCTGACCAGTCCTCCGCCTTGACGCGCCACCCATTGAGGGCAATGATTTCATCCCCAGCCACCAAGCCTGCCTGTTCAGCCGGGGAGTCCCGCAGCACTGCCTTGATTTGCAGAGCGCCATGTTCCTGCTTAAACTGAAGTCCCGTATAGGGCAGCGCGTCTTGGGGCACCAGTTCCAAACCCACTTTAGCCAAACACTCCTGAAGGGGGAGTTCTACGGTTCCTTCAATGAATTGCTCGCGCCATGTGCCAAGGTTTTCATCGGCAACGGTTTCAATCGTTTCCCACAGCTCATCGGGAGTATAGCCCTGACCTGTCTCGCAATACTGCTGCCACAACCGCCGCAGGACATCGAGGAGCGATCGCTGGTGATTAAAATTAAGGCGAATCCGCAAATCCAGCAGTAGTGCCACTAGCTCTCCCTTTAGGTAGTAGGACATCTGCGAATTAATGCTATTTTCATCGGGGCGATAGAGCTTAATCCACGCATCAAAGCTAGCAGCACTAAGGGACTGAACAAAACGACCAGGGGTGTGTAAATAGCGATTCAGACTTTCGCTCAGCAGCTTAAGATAGGCCGCAGCATCAAATAACCCTGCCCAGAGGGGAATCAGTTGGTCGAAATAACTGGTTATCCCCTCCACAAACCAGAGGCTGGTGGTGTAATTTTCGCTGTCGTAATCAAAGATTTCAAAGGCTTGGGGGCGAATGCGCTTGACATTCCAAAGATGGAAAAACTCATGGGCCACTAAACAGAGGAAGCGGCGATACTGCTCCGCTTGCTGAAAGCCAAAGCGATGGAAGATCAACGAGCAGCTATTGAGATGCTCCAGACCGCCGTAGCCCTTGTGGGTAAGGTGCAAAATAAAGACATAGCGATCGTAGGGCAGGCCGCCAAAGAAACTTGCCTCTGTTTCAATGATCCGCTGCATGTCGGCGATCGCCCGCTGCGGCTCAAAATTGCCCTTGCCCCACACCGCCAATTCATGGGGTTTACCGTCCACCTCAAAGGCATAAACAGGGTGGGTACCCACCTCAAAGGGGCTATCCACCAGCAGATCGTAATTTGCTGCCCAAAAGGTGAAGCCATCCTCGCCAAAGGGTTCAAGCGGAGTCGTCACCCGCCAGTGCGGCGGTGCAGCAATGGTTACTGTTAGGGGCCGATCGCGATATTCTGGCACATAGAGACAGACCGCTGCCGGATTGAAGTAGGCATGGCTGGGATCAAAATGATTGGTGCGCACTGACAGTTCATGGGCATAGATGGCATAGCGCACTTCTAGTTCTAGACCCGGTGTGCAGGCCACCTGCCACTGGTTCTTGGCACACTTCCACCATTCCAAGGGGGTACCGTCGGCGGCCGTTACTGTAAAGTCCTGAAGATGCCTCGCATATTCGCGCACAAGGTAGGAACCCGGCGTCCACACCGGCAAGTGCAGATCAAGAACATCGGTTTGCGGTGCCGTTAGCCGCAGCGTTACCCATAAAAGATGCGTATGCCCCTGCTGGCAGTTGATTCTGTAGGCCATGGCAGGGGGCTGAAGAGAAGACTCAGAGGGGGAAGGATGAATGATCGTATGCGTCATACCCCCCAGTGTAGTGAACTTTGGCGACGCTTACAATTTCACTTCAATATCTACGCCCGCCGGCAAGTCCAACTTCATCAGGGCATCAATCGTTTTCGGTGAAGGTTGGTAAATGTCGAGTATGCGACGGTGGGTACGGGTTTCAAAATGCTCCCGTGAGTCCTTATCCACGTGGGGCGATCGCAGGACGCAATAGATTCGACGGCGAGTGGGTAGGGGAATTGGGCCAACGGGGGAAGCGCCGGTTCTTTTTGCAGTATCGACAATGCGATCGCAGGAAGTATCGAGCAAGCGATGATCAAAGGCCTTAAGGCGAATACGAATTTTCTGTTGTAGAGCAGCCATAGGAATCTTCCTTACTTGTCAAGGTTCAGAGACAATCCGACAAAATTCAGACAAAAAAAGGCCGCCAACACCACAGAAAGGCTAGCGGCCATAAGATCAACTACTTCAGGATTTTGGAGACAACACCCGCACCAATCGTCCGGCCACCTTCACGGATGGCAAAGCGCATCCCCTGCTCAATGGCAATGGGCTGGATCAGTTCCACGGTCATTTTGATGCGGTCACCAGGCATCACCATTTCAGCGGCGCTACCATCATCAGCGGTGAAGGAGGTAATCGTACCGGTCACATCGGTGGTACGCACATAGAACTGCGGACGGTAACCGGCAAAGAAGGGGGTTTTACGGCCACCCTCTTTTTCAGTGAGCACGTACACTTCACCCTCAAATTGGGTGTGGGGCGTAATGGAGCCGGGTTTGGCAATCACCATTCCCCGTTCCACATCCTCTTTTTTCAGACCGCGCAGGAGCAAACCAGCGTTGTCACCGGCAATCCCCTCTTCGAGGCTCTTCTTGAACATTTCAATACCGGTGACCGTCGTTGTGCGAGTTTCCCGCAGACCCACGAGTTCAACCGTTTCGTTGAGCTTAATGCGACCCCGCTCAATCCGACCCGTGGCCACGGTACCCCGACCGGTGATGGAGAACACGTCTTCTACAGCCATCAAGAAGGGCTTATCCACATCCCGCTCAGGGGTAGGAATGTAGTTATCCACGGCATCCATTAGCTCGTAGATTTTATCGACCCACTCATTTTCACCGCGTTGGGTTTTCGGGTTGGCGGTCATGGCTTCAAGGGCTTTTAGACCCGAACCACGGATGATGGGCACTTCGTCACCGGGGAATTCATATTCGCTGAGGAGTTCCCGCAGTTCCAGTTCCACCAGCTCCAGCAGTTCTTCGTCGTCCACCATATCCACTTTGTTCAGGAAGACAACAATGCTGGGCACCCCCACCTGACGAGCCAAGAGAATGTGCTCTTTGGTTTGGGGCATCGCACCATCAGTAGCGGCCACCACGAGAATAGCACCGTCCATTTGGGCGGCACCCGTGATCATGTTTTTCACATAGTCAGCGTGGCCGGGGCAATCCACGTGGGCATAGTGACGTTTTTCAGTCTCATACTCCACGTGAGCCGTGTTGATGGTAATCCCACGGGCTTTTTCCTCAGGGGCAGCATCAATTTCATCGTATTTGCGAGCTTGGGCTTTCCCTTGGGCAGCCAATGTCATGGTGATGGCTGCGGTCAGTGTGGTTTTACCGTGGTCAACGTGACCAATCGTACCGATGTTAACGTGGGGTTTGGTTCGTTCAAATTTAGCGCGTGCCATGTTGTTCCTCGTATAGACTATGCGTTCCCTTTATTTTTGGCAATGATCGCCTCAGCCACATTACGGGGGACTTCCTCGTAATGGCTAAATTCCATCGAGAAAATTCCCCGACCTTGGGTATTCGAGCGAATGTCAGTGGCATAACCAAACATCCGTTCGAGAGGGACTTTTGCCGTCACTTTGGCAATGCCATTTTCCACGGTTTGTCCCTCAATTTGACCGCGACGGGAAATGAGGTCTCCCATCACTGTCCCAAGGAATTCTTCTGGAACCTCGACCTCGACCTTCATCATTGGCTCCAGCAGCACCGGATTGGCTTTCATTACTGCCTCTTTAATGGCCATGGAGCCAGCAATTTTGAAGGCCATCTCTGAGGAGTCAACCTCGTGGTAGGAGCCATCCACTAATGTGACCTTGAGGTCAATCACTGGGTACCCTGCCAAAATCCCCGATTCACAGGCTTCCTTCATCCCCTGCTCAGCAGGTGGAATGTACTCTTTGGGAACGACACCACCAACAATTTTGGAGACAAATTCAAACCCAGTACCGGGTTCGGCAGGCTCTACTTCAATCACAACGTGACCATACTGGCCTTTACCGCCACTTTGACGGATAAACTTGCCTTCGGCACGGACGGGTTTGCGAATCGTTTCGCGGTAGGCCACTTGGGGTTGGCCAATATTGGCTTCCACTTTGAACTCCCGCTGCATCCGATCCACAAGGATCTCGAGGTGCAGTTCCCCCATCCCCGCAATCACGGTTTGGTTGGTTTCAGGATCAACGCTGACGCGGAAGGTGGGGTCTTCCTCAGAGAGGGCTTGCAGGGCTTTGGAGAGTTTTTCCATGTCCTGCTTGGTTTTGGGTTCCACAGCCACGGAAATCACTGGCTCTGGAATGTACAGCGATTCAAGAATCACGGGCGAGCTTTCATCGCAGAGGGTATCCCCCGTGAAGGTTTCCTTCAGACCCAAGGCAGCTCCTAAATCGCCGGCTCGCAGTTCATCTACTTCAATCCGCTCATCGGCTTTGAGCACAATCAAACGAGAAATGCGCTCTTTCTTGCCCTTAGTGGCATTGAGGACATAGCTGCCTTTTTTGAGAACACCAGAATAAACGCGCACGAAGGTGAGGCGGCCATAGGGATCCGACATGATTTTGAAGGCTAATGCCGCTAGGGGTTGATCATCGTCGGCAGCCCGCTCTACCTCTGTGCCATCGGGCAGATGACCTTTAATCGCTGGAATGTCAATGGGCGCTGGCAGATAGTCCACCACGGCATCAAGGAGCAATTGCACGCCTTTATTTTTGAAGGCGGAGCCACAGAGCATCGGCACAATGGTGCCAGCGATCGTCCCTTTGCGTAGGGCGGCGCGGATTTCCTCTTCTGTGAGTTCTTCCCCCTCAAAGTATTTTTCCATGAGGGCATCATCGGTTTCGGCAACTGCCTCGATGAGCTTGGTGCGATACGCTTCCGCCAGTTCAGTCATCTCGGCAGGAATTTCAGTGTCTTCGATTTCCTTGCCAAGGTCGTCTTTGTAGATTTTGGCGCGCATCCGCACCAGATCAACGATGCCTTTGAACTGATCTTCAGCACCAATGGGCAACTGAATCGGCACAGCATTTGCCCGCAGGCGATCGCGAATCTGGTCATAGACTTTGTAGAAGTTTGCCCCAGTGCGATCCATCTTGTTGACAAAGACGATGCGCGGGACGCTGTAGCGATCGGCTTGCCGCCACACGGTTTCTGACTGGGGTTGCACACCACCGACGGAGCAGAATACCGCAATCACCCCATCGAGAACCCGCATGGAGCGCTCCACCTCAATCGTGAAGTCCACGTGGCCGGGAGTGTCAATAATATTGATCTGGTGGTCTTTCCAAGAGGTGCTGATGGCGGCGGCTGTAATGGTGATGCCCCGCTCCCGCTCCTGTTCCATCCAGTCGGTAACCGTGGTACCCTCGTGCACTTCGCCAATTTTGTGCACCACACCGGAATAGAAAAGAATACGTTCAGTTGTGGTTGTTTTACCCGCATCAATGTGAGCGGCAATCCCGATGTTTCGCACTCGCTCTAGCGGGGTCGTCCGTGCCACAGCTACCTCCTTGTTTGTTGCATTACGTTAGAATTCTTAAATAATTGTATCCAACTCTTGAACCGTGTGACGGTTTAGTAGCGATAGTGGGCAAAGGCCTTGTTGGCTTCTGCCATTTTGTGGGTTTCTTCCCGTTTACGAATGGTGCTGCCGGTTTCGTTGGCGGCATCCATCAATTCATTGGCCAGCTTGGCGGACATCGAACGACCGGCTCGTTTGCGGGAAAATTGCACTAACCAGCGCAAAGCCAAGGCGACGCCGCGATCGGGACGAACTTCCATCGGCACTTGGTAGGTGGCACCCCCCACACGGCGGGCTTTCACTTCCACTAGGGGCGTTGCATTTTTTACTGCACGCTCAAAAATTTGCAGAGCATCCTCGCCGGTGCGCTCCTGTACGGTTTTCATCGCGTCATAGACAATGCGGCTGGCAAGGGATTTTTTGCCATTGAGCATAATCCGCTGGATTAACATATTCACCAGCACGTTGTTATAGACGGGATCAGGGGCAGTAGGCCGTTTTTGAGCGCGAGTGCGACGAGACATAGGTGTTTGCTGTTTGCTCTAGTGAAGTTTAAGATTTCAAGGGTGGACTCAAGGAGATAGGAGAACGGAAATTACTTCTTCTTGCCGGTAGCAGCAGCCTCACCGGGTTTGGGACGCTTGGCACCATACTTGGAGCGACCTTGTTTACGGTCTTTGACGCCAGCGGTATCCAACGTGCCACGGATAATGTGGTAGCGCACACCGGGCAAATCTTTAACCCGACCGCCGCGAATCATGACCACAGAGTGCTCCTGCAAGTTGTGGCCAATTCCCGGAATATAGGCGGTGACCTCAAAGCCAGAGGTGAGACGTACCCGTGCCACTTTGCGCAGGGCAGAATTGGGCTTTTTGGGGGTTGTGGTATAAACCCGTGTGCATACCCCACGCCGTTGGGGGCAGCTTTTGAGGGCAGGAGATTTTGTTTTCTTTTTCAACAGTTCCCGCTCTTGGCGGATCAGTTGCTGGATGGTGGGCATTGCTGCTTACGTTAATTTCACCGAACTTCTAGTGTATCGAGGTAGCCGTGGCGTTGTCAATGCTGTTGTGCCGTTGCGCAGTGCCTCTCAGTGTAATGGCTCACTAAGGTCAGGCTGGCGATCGCGGCGGTGACGGCTCTCAGGGTACGCCGCCCCAAGGAAAATGCTTGCCAACCAGCGGCCAAAACTTGCTCCACTTCTGAGGCTGTCCATCCCCCCTCGGGTCCGATCGCCAGATAAATTGGCTGAGATAGATTCATTTGGGGCAAGCAGTCCCACAGGAGCTGTGAGGCATTCAAACTGGCAATGTAGCCCTTGGGGGTGAGGCTGACCATTTCGGCAACGGAGAGGGGATCACTAAGGGTGGGGACATAAAGACGCTCACTTTGCTCGGCGGCCTCTTGGAGAATGCGCTGCCAACGCTGGTATTTATTGGCACTGGGTTGCAGGAGCGATCGCGCTGTTTGAATCGGAATAATACGCTTGACCCCCAATTCCGTTGCCTGTTGCAGCACTTGCTCAAAGTTTGCCACCTTCAGTAGAGCTAGACAGAGCATAATTTCTACACTGAGCTCCGTCTTTTGCTGTTCAGCCTCCAATAATTCGACAGTCTGCCCATTCACACCAAGCGTGCCCCGCCATCGCTGTCCTTGGCCATCCAAAATCGAGATGACATCGTTATCTTTTAAGCGCAGGACATGGCGGAGATAGTGGACTTGCTCAGGAGTGAGCCACACCTGTCGGTCTTGGATTTGTGAGGGTGAGACGACTAACCGCTGGGGCGATCGCATTCAATTTCTATCTAACTGAGACTGCATAGCCACTCCACCAATGTGCGCACAGGGTAGCCCGTCCCACAGGGATTATTGTAGCCATCCTCTTTTTCAGCCCAAACAGGACCGGCAATGTCAAGGTGTGCCCAAGGGGTGTGATCGACAAATTGCTGAAGGAATAGGGCGGCGGTAATTGATCCGGCCGATCGCGGACCGGTGTTTTTCATATCGGCCACTTGGGACTTCATGCCCTCAAAGTATTTATTTTCAAGGGGCATTTGCCAGAATTTTTCACCGGAGCGATCGCTGGCCTTTTGCAGAGCTTGCGCCAATTCTGAATTGTTGCTCCAAAGACCGGCAATATTATCCCCTAAGGCAACAATACAGGCACCGGTCAGCGTTGCCAAATCAACAATGGCATCTACGCCTAGTTTTTCGGCATAGACCAAGGCATCGGCAAGGGTGAGGCGGCCTTCAGCATCGGTGTTGTTGACCTCGATGGTCTTACCGTTGGAGGCGGTGAGAATATCCCCCGGATGCAGGGCACGGCCACTAATCATGTTTTCAGTGGCAGCAATAATAAAGTGAACTTCAATGCCAGCGGGTTTGAGTTGACCGATGACCTTGGCGGTTCCCAAAACGGCTGCGGCTCCCCCCATGTCCATTTTCATGGTTTCAATGCCCCCTTGGGTCTTGAGGTTGAGGCCACCGGAATCAAAGGTTAACCCCTTGCCAATGAGGGCAATTTTCTTCTGGACATTTCCGGCGGGAGTGTAGGTGAGGTGAATAAATTTCGGCGGTAGATCAGATGCCTGGGCCACTCCCAAAAAGGCACCCATACCCAAGGCGGCACACTCATCGCGCTCCAAAATTTTTGCCGTGAGGCCGTAGGTAGCCGCCAATTGCTGAGCCGTTTCCGCAAGGGTGACAGGCGTCACTTCATTGGCCGGGGCATTCACGAGTTCGCGCGCCAAAATCACCCCATCACAAATCTGCTGGGCACGGGTCAAGGCTGCTGTTTGCTCCCCTAAACCCAACAGGCTGACGGATTCTGGATAGGGCAGGAGTTTACGAGCTTCGGGATCCGACTTAAAACGCACATCACTGTGGAGGGCAAGGAGAACTCCTTCGGCAATGGCTTGGGCAGCATCCGCCACTTCTAAAGTCTCATGGGGCAGTGCCATGCCTAATGTTTTTGCGCGTTCACGGCGAGCCGTACGGGCAATGGTCGCAGCAGTGCGGCGCAGGGTCTCTAGGTTAAAGTCATCGCGATTGCCTAAGCCGACAAGGAGGAGTTTCTTAACGGGGAAGTTGGGCAATAGGCGCATGAGCAGGGAGGTGCCAGATTTGCCTTGAAACTCCCCTTCGCTGATGAGTTCTTGTAAGAGGCCATTGAGGCGCTGATCGAGGGTCGTATAGGGATCTGTAAGGGTGAGGGTGCCTTCCGTTTGAAAGACGGCGATCGCCAGTAAATCACCAGACCAGTCTGGAATTGCCGTAGTGGTTGTTTGCAGTTGCATGCCTATGGACGACCCAAAAATCTCTCGACCCCCTTATTTTATCGGGGTTTAGACTTCAGCAGGAACCAAGACACTGCAAAAACTCAAGGGGTAGACCATCACAATCGCGGATAAAGGCGACGTGATAGAGGTGGGAACCAATCACCTGTTGACTAGGCTTCAGGAGTAGCTCAAAGGGCAATTGCTGGGCAGCCAAGGTTTGCGCCACTTGCTGGAGCCAGGTTTCTAGAGGATGCGGATGATTACTGAGATCAAAGGAGAGGTGATAGTAGCCAACATAGTGCTCATCGTGAAAAGGGTCAGCAGCAGGGTGGGGTTCAGGGACTTGCACAAGTTCAAGGCGGGTGTGCCAGCCCTTGAGCCAACAGGCAAGGGTATAGCCCGTGGTAAAGCGGACATCCATCGTAAAGCCTAGGCATTCATAGAAGGCGATCGCCCGCTGAATATTGGCGGTGCGAATGGAAACGTGGTGCAAGCCCATAAACTACTCCTGTTTTGGCCGCAGCCGTTCCGGAAAATCAATAAAGACCCGCTCACCCGCCCTCAGGCCGCTGATAATTTGCGTTTGATCCTGCCAGCTACTGCCGATGGTGACAGGGCGAAATTTTGGTCGATTGTCTTCCCCCACCACATAAACACCTGTTTGGCCACGCTCAACGGCAATGGCCACGGTGGGTACCAGCAGAGCATTGTTAATTTTTTGTCCCAGAAAATCTAAGTCCACATTCATCCCAGAGCGCAGCTTCTGCAACCCAGTAACAAGGGAGACCCGCACCTGAAAGAACGTCACATTTTGCTCCACCACGGCTTCGGGTGCCACTAAGCGCACTCGTCCTTCAAAGGTTTCCCCCGGATAGGCATCGGCACGGATTTCAACAGGTTGCCCCACAAGCACTTGGCCAATGTCCACTTCTGGGACTTCGGCAAGAATTTCTAGGCCTTGGGCTATGGCCACAATTGAGGTGGAAGTGGCAGAGGTCGTGGCAGAGGCGGTGGTGGTGGGTGTCACAAAGGCTCCCGGATTGGCGTACTTCTGGGTAATAATGCCCGTAAAAGGAGCGCGAATCACTGTATCTTCAAGAGCTGCACGGGCAGCTTGGACTTGGGCTTGGGCAGCAGCCACGGCCGCTTCCGCTTGACGGATCTCTTCAGTGCGGGAACCCCGCTGTAACAGTTGCAGACGCTTCTGGGCTTCCTGCAGACTGGCGATCGCGCTATCCCGATTGGCTTTTAATTCATCAAGGGTATCGCGGGGAATCGCACCCTCAGCCGCGAGCAATTCATTGCGTTTCAGGCGTTCTTCTGCCAATTGAGCACGGGTGGCGGCTGCTCGCACTTGGGCTTCGGCTTGGGCAATTTCCTCGGCACGGTTACCGGCAACCACGCGATCGCGACGGGCAATGGCATCGGCGAGGTTGGCTTGGGCTTGGGCAAGTTGCGCCTGCTCATCGCGGTTGTCCATACGGGCGATGATTTGACCCGCCTTGACCTGATCGCCCTGCTCAACGTAGAGTTCGGCGAGAAGACCTGCCCGTTTTGGACTGATATTGACGGTTTGTACAGGGACAACTTTGCCCGTGGCAGCGATGCGAGCGACTAAATCGCGACTGTCTTGAACGGGTACGGTGTAGCGATCTAAATCAAGGGGCGTTTGGCGCGATCGCCACAGCAGTAGGCCACCACTGCCAATCAAACCAGCAGCAATCACCCCAATCACGAGCGATCGCCAAGGGGAAGAAGGTTTACCAACAAAGGGGATAAACGCTGCCATGAATGCCTTACAGTTCTTGGCCTATTCTAACGTTATGTTACAGTGACCCACCGAATAGCAGCATTGACCGTGTCTATTGGTTCCATCTGTCCCTCAATAGAAGCGCAGATGCTATCCTAACCAATACTGTCTATGTCCTTTGCCTATGAATCCTGCACTCTCCCAGATTGGCCAGCAAATGTCCCAACTGACGGGAGTTCGGGCAATCATGAAGGATATTATTGAGACGTTGCGCCTGAATCGCGGTCAAGACCTGATTAACCTGAGTGCAGGTAACCCCCTCATTGTCCCTGAGGTGGAGCAACTATGGCGCGACTGTACCCACGAGCTAATGGCCAGCCCAGAATTTGGCCAAGTGGTCTGCCGCTACGGCACAAGCCAAGGGTATGAACCGCTAATTGCTGCCGTTGTCGATGATTTTAATCGCCGCTATGGTTTGAACCTGACGGAGCGCAATGTCCTTGTCACCCCCGGCAGTCAGGCCATCTACTTCTTTGCTGCCAATGCTTTTGGGGGCTTTAGCGCCAACGGTGAATTAAAGAAAGTCGTTCTCCCCTTGAGTCCAGAATATACGGGTTATGGTGGCGTCAGCCTTACCCCTGATACCGTTGTTGCCTATCGTCCGCGCCTTGAGATTTTTGAAGCGGATCACACCTTTAAGTATCGTCCCGACTTTCAACAACTCCACATTGATGAGACGACTGGATGCGTCATCTTCTCTCGTCCCTGCAATCCGACGGGAAATGTGCTCACGGATGTCGAGGTGCGGCAAATTGCTGATCTCGCTGTCCCCTATGGCGTTCCAGTGTTGATTGATGCTGCCTATGGCCCCCCCTATCCCAGCTTGAACTTTACGGAACTAGCACCCGTTTTTGGCGGCAATATTGTCCACTGCCTCAGCCTCTCAAAAGCAGGACTACCGGGGGAACGGGTGGGGATTGCCATTGGCGATCGCGAGATTTTGAGTGTTCTCGAAGCCTTTCAAACCAATGCCTGTATTCATGCCTCGCGCTACGGTCAGGCGATCGCGGCCTTAGCCATTGCCAATGGTGCCCTAGCCGAAGTATCCGTCAATGTCATTCGTCCCTTTTATCAGCGCAAGTTTACAGTTCTCGAAGAAAACCTACGAACTGCTTTGCCCAAGGATCTTCCTTGGTTTTTGCATCGCGGTGAGGGGGCAATTTTCGCGTGGCTGTGGCTACGGGATTTACCCATGACAGATTGGGAATTATATCAACACCTGAAGCGAGCAGGGGTGATTGTGGTTCCCGGCAGTTCCTTTTTCCCCGGTTTGACCGAGCCATGGCGCCACAAACAGGAGTGCTTGCGTATTAGTCTCACTGCCAGTGATGAGGAAATTGCCCTTGGCATGCAACGGCTCGCCGCCACTATTACACAGGTGTATCAAGAGTTCCCTAGCCGCTCCTATTCTGATGTCCTCGCTTAAGCCCTCCTTCATGGGTAAGTACTTCCTCATTTCTCAATGCGCCGTGACTCCCTCTTTTACCAACTGTTTGCCCAGCTGCCCCAGACACTGTTTGACCTTTTGGGAATCAATCCCCCGCAGGGCTACCGCTTTGACTCCGTGGAGCTGAAGCAAACGGCCTTTCGCATTGACGGCGTCTTTCTCCCCCCTGACCCCTCAGGAACCGTCTATTTCTGTGAAGTTCAGTTTCAGCGGGACACTACCTTCTACGAACGCTTCTTTGCTGAGATTTTTCTCTACTTGCGCCTGTACCGCCAAACTTTCTCTGATTGGCAAGCGGTGGTCATTTATCCCCATCGCCAAGCCGAACAAGTTTCCTTTGAACCCTATGACGTGTTGGTCAAGAGCGATCGCCTGCGGCGGGTGTATTTGAATGAACTGGGGTCGCCAGCGGAATTGCCCTTGAGCCTTGCCCTGATGCAGTTGATGGTGGTACCAGAGGCAGAGATGCCCAGAGTCGCCCGATTACTTGCCCAGCGCAGCCAGACCGAAAGAGCGCCAAACTTGGAAGCCATAATAGAGTTAATCACTACCATTGTGCTGTACAAGTTCACCAAGCTGAGTCGGGAGGAGGTGCTGCGCATGCTGGGGTTTACGACGGAGGAGCTGAAGCGGACACGGTTTTACCAAGAGGTCTATGCCGAGGCACAAGAGGAAGGGTTACAACGGGGCTTACGGCAGGGATTACAGCAGGGATTACAGCAGGGATTACAGCAGGGATTACAGCAGGGAGAGGTACTTGTTGTCTTGCGGCAGTTAAGACGGCGGTTTGGCGATTTACCAACTAGTCTTGAAGAGCGCATTCGCCAGCTCCCTCCCCATCAGATTGAAGCGTTGGCAGAAGCTCTCCTTGACTTTGCGACCCTAGAAGACCTGAGGGGCTGGCTCAGGAATCTCGGTTAGGGAGAATCCTCCTTTAGTAAAGACTTGCAAACAAGCGTGAAGGAGGCTCAAGAATCCTGATACAACAATTGATGGAGTTGCAGCCGAACGTCAACCGATTCCTATGAATATTGCTGTCATTGGCTTGAGTCACAAAACCGCCCCTGTGGATGTGCGCGAAAAATTGAGTGTGCCAGAGGATGTGCGGGAGCGGGCACTGCAACATCTATGCGGCTACGCCCATATTCAGGAAGCGACCATCCTTAGCACCTGTAACCGCTTAGAAATTTACATTGTTACTAGTGACACTGAGGTGGGCGTGCGGGAAGTGCATCAGTTTCTCAGTGAGTGGAGTCATATTCCCCTGCCCCAACTGCGTCCCTACCTCTTTATCCTGCTGCATCAGGATGCGGTGATGCACCTCATGCGGGTGGCCTCGGGTTTGGATAGCTTGGTGATTGGCGAGGGGCAAATTCTCTCCCAAGTGAAGCGCTGTCATCAGTTAGGGCAGCAGTACAAGTCCATTGGGTCTATTCTCAATCGCCTCTTTACGGGGGCGATCGCTGCCGGTAAACGGGTACGCACAGAAACCAGCATTGGGACGGGGGCGGTCTCCATTAGCTCAGCGGCGGTGGAACTCGCCGACTTGCGGTTGCAAAATCTCCAGAACTGCCGCATTGCCATTGTCGGTGCGGGCAAAATGTCCCGCTTGGTGGTGCAACACCTGATTGCCCGAGGGGTGAAAGAAATGAGCATTATCAACCGCTCCTTGGAACGGGCACAGGAACTGGCGCAGCAGTTTCCCGAAGTACGCTTTGAACTCTTTACGATGACAGATCTACTGCCGATTGTGGCAGCAATGGATTTGGTCTTTACGGGCACAGCAGCGACACAACCTCTCTTGGATCGCGAGAATTTAGGGTCGGTGCTCACAGGCGATCGCCCCCTATCCATCATTGATATTTCCGTGCCCCGCAATGTCCATGCCAACGTGACAGAATTGGCCTCCGTGCAACTGTTTAATGTGGATGATCTCGAAGCAGTCGTCGCCCAAAACCAAGAGGCGCGACGCCAATTGGCTCAAGAGGCCGAGGGTATCCTTGAGGAAGAATTAGAGACCTTTTTGGCTTGGTGGCACGCCCTAGAAACGATTCCCACCATCCGCAGTCTGCGCCAAAAAATGGAAGCGATCCGTACCCAAGAACTGGAAAAAGCCCTCTCCCGACTAGGCAGTGAGTTTGGTGAGAAACATCAAGGGGTGATTGAAGCAATGACGCGCACGATTATTAACAAAATTCTCCATGATCCAACAGTACAACTGCAATCACAGCGGGATTTAGAGAGTCGTCAACGCGCTATGCAGACCCTCCAAGACTTGTTTAATCTCGAACCCATTGAAGCCTAGGGCCTATGCGCCACGTGGGCGATCGCGGCGAAGCGGTAGTTGTCGCGTGGCTACAAACCCAGCAGTGTCAAATTTTGGCTCAGAACTGGTCTTGCCCTTGGGGTGAGCTGGATATTGTTGTCTGTGATCCGCGGGGAGTGGTGCGCTTTGTCGAAGTGAAAACCCGCCGTTCCCACAACTGGGATTATGATGGCCTTGGCGCGATTTCCCCTAGCAAGCAACGCAAACTCATTTTGGCCGCCCAAGCCTTCCTAGAACGTCAGCCCCAGTGGCAGGATCATCCCTGTCGCTTCGATGTGGCCTTGGTGCGATACCAAGCAGGTACCTATCGGCTGCATCAATACTTGGAGCACGCATTTACGCTGGACGCCACCGATTGAGCACTTTACCAACTCAGGAGTTTTTGCAGGCGATCGCGAATCCAGTTAATCGGACGACTTTGATCCGACTCTTGGCGACTCAGTTGCTGAAGCTCCTGTTGATGTTGCGCCAGGACATCCTGACGGCGGGCGATCGCCACCGCAATCTCATCAGCAAGGGAAGGATGTTCTTTTAGCAACTGTTCAAATCCCTCCCGTGGTAAGACAAACAAGACCGTATCCGTCATTGCCATCATCGTTGTTGGGCAGGCCACCCCCAGCATCAGTGGTAGCTCGCCAAAGTGCTCTCCCGGATTAAACGTCATCATCGGCTTGAGTTCGCCATTCTCTTCATAGACCGCCGCCATCTGCCCCTGCAATACGATGTAGAAGTTACTGATTGCCTCCTGAGCACGGAACAAAATTTCCTTCGCTGCCAAGTGCTTGCGGTAGCCCGATTCAATGAGAAAGCGTAATTGCAAGTCATTCATGCACTGAAAATAGCTCACCTGCTGAAGCAGCGACTTTAAGGAGGGCGTTGCCGGTGCCAAGGGCATGCCTACCGTTTCGGCTGGCTCACTGAGGGGAGAGAGCGCTGGCGCATTGCGGATCCAGATGTCCCGTTGCGGGAAAGGAATCGAGATATTATGCTGCCGAAAGTAATAATCAATCTTGAAATTGAGACTGCTCTTGATGAACACTCGCCGCTCAATGGCATCCGTCCATACCCAAAGTTCAAACTCAAGCGCCGAATCGCCAAATTCACGGAAAATCACCCGAGGGGCTGGCTCCCTGAGGACATCTGGTTCAGAATGGGCAATGTTGAGCAAGACTTCCGTCACCAAAACTGGATCTGTCCCATAGGCCACCCCAATGGGAATATCAATACGACCGCGATGGGTTTCGTAGTACCAATTCAGCACCGGACTATCGGCAAGGTAGGTATTGGGCACCACCACATTTGAACCGTTAAAGGTTTGAATCACCGTGGCTCGCATCGAGACTTCCTGAACGTAGCCGCTGATGTTTTCAATTTCCACAAAGTCGCCGACACGCACTTTGCGCTCAATCAGCAGCGTCAGGCCACTGATGAGATTGCGGGTGACATCCTGCAAACCAAAACCAATCCCCACCCCCAAGCCACCAATAATCACCGCAAGGGAATCGAGATTAATCCCCACTGCTTGCAAAACAATAATGTAGCCCAGTGCTCCCCCGGCACCACTCATCACAGTGGAAATGGCCTCCCGGTTGCCTAAATCCAAACCAAGGCGCGGTAGGAGTTGATTTTTCAGCACCCCCTTGAAAAAGCGCGCCAAAATGGCAACGAGGATGAGCAACAGCACCACTTGAAACAGCCAACGCAGGGAAATCGTTTCCCGCCCAAGGCGAAACAACGGTGCATCGGCAATACTAACGAACGATGACCACAGTTCAATGACTTGGGATGGCATTCTCCACAGTCTCCTCAGGGGTTCACAAACTTAGACAGTGCCTAAGCTAACCCCCTCACTTTAGCAGGGGGCGATCGTCAACTGAAGGAACTTTCTCGCGCCATTAAGTGGCGATATTTTGGTCATCAAAGGCTTGGGTGCAGCATATCCCACAATAGCCAAAGGGCGATCGCCAAGAGACTACTGCCGGTCAGTGTTTGTAATCGTTGTTCTGAGAGGTACTGTGATAGCCAGCGACCAATCAATACCCCAATCAAACTAGTGGTTACTAAGGCCAAAGCTGCTCCCAAAAACACCAACCAAGGGGAGGCAGCGCGGGCGGCCATGAAAAATACAGCAATTTGAGTTTTATCGGCAAATTCAGCCAAAAAAACGGTTAAAAACGCAACCCCGAACTCTCGCCATGGCAACGCGCGCTTGATCACCGACTGCCCTCTAGGCGTCCGTCATTTCCTCAACCGTCTCGGTGGTTTTCGTCTCTGGGCGATTCTCCGTATTTAGGCGGCGGCTGTAGCGACCCGAAGAACGCTTGCGAAACTTGCGAGCATAGGCTTGGTTACGAAGAGCTTTTTCTTTCTTGGGATTGCGGCGTTTGGCCATGCTTACCTCAATGGTGGGGTGGTCTCAGCACTCAACAAAAATTAAGGACAGAAACTTTATTGTATCGGAATTTTTCCCCTAGCACAAGAAGCCTGTGATCGAAAAAACGGTGACTATACCCCCTCACAAAAATGAGAAACCCCCTAAGCTTTCACCTAGGGGGAGGAGGAGTCTTGTTCTGGCAGAAAGTTGCCAATGGGCGGGACTATTTGGTTTCCGAGAACTCAGCGTCAATCACTTCATCATCACCGCCACTACCACTGCTACCGCTGCTGCTGGAGCCAGTTCCATCACTGGACTGCGCACTTTGGTAGACACTGGAGCCAACGCTGTAGAGGGTTTGTTGCAGATCCTGCATCAGCGATTTCACCCGTCCAAAGTCAATGGACTCAATGGGTTTCTTCTCAGCTTCAGTGCCGATTTCCGATCGCAGGTTAGCAATGAGGGAGGTGAGGCGGTCTTTGTCGTTGGTCGAGACTTTGTCACCTAATTCGGATAGTTGTTTCTCCGCTTGATAGCAGAGTTGCTCCGCTTGGTTTTTGGTCTCAATTTTCTCGCGTTTGGCTTTATCGGCAGCGGCATTCATTTCCGCTTCGCGCACCATGCGTTCCACTTCATCCTTAGGCAGCGTTGAGGCGCCGGTGATGCTAATGGACTGCTGTTTGCCGGTGCCTTTGTCGCGAGCGGTGACGTTGAGGATACCGTTGGCATCAATATCGAACGTGACTTCGATTTGGGGCACGCCACGGGGTGCCGGCGGAATGCCATCCAAACGGAAGGTACCGAGGCTCTTGTTATCGGCGGCCATTTCCCGCTCCCCTTGCAGGACGTGGATCTCCACATTGGTTTGACCATCAACCGCAGTAGAGAAGACCTCAGATTTTTTCGTCGGGATCGTGGTGTTGCGGGGAATAATTTTCGTCATCACGCCACCAAGGGTTTCCACCCCCAAAGACAGCGGTGTGACATCGAGGAGAAGAATGTCTTTCACTTCCCCTGCCAGCACCCCAGCTTGAATAGCGGCACCCACCGCCACGACTTCATCGGGGTTCACACTCTGGTTGGGGTCTTTGCCCAATAGCCGTTTGACCAGCTCTTGGATGGCAGGAATGCGAGTGGAACCGCCGACGAGCACCACTTCATCAATCTGCTCTTTGCTGAGTTTGGCATCCCTGAGGGCTTGCTCAACGGGTACGCGACAACGGTCAATGAGGTCAGAGCAGAGTTCCTCAAATTTGGCGCGGGTGAGCGTCATGTCGAGGTGCTTAGGCCCATCCTGCGTTGCAGTAATGAAGGGCAGGTTAATTTCCGTTTGCATGACGCTGGAAAGTTCAATCTTGGCTTTTTCTGCCGCTTCCGTCAGCCGTTGCAGCGCCTGTTTGTCTTTGCGCAGGTCAATGCCTTCTTGGGCACGGAAGGACTCAGCCAAGTAGTCCACAATTTTCTTGTCAAAGTCGTCACCACCAAGGTGGGTGTCCCCGGAGGTGGCGAGCACTTCAAAAACGCCATCACCGACTTCAAGGATGGACACGTCAAAGGTACCACCGCCAAGGTCAAAGACGAGGATGGTTTCATTGGCTTTTTTATCTAGGCCATAGGCCAAGGAAGCGGCGGTGGGTTCGTTGATGATCCGCAGCACTTCAAGACCGGCAATTTTGCCAGCGTCTTTGGTGGCTTGGCGCTGCGAGTCGTTGAAGTAGGCGGGCACAGTAATCACCGCTTGGGTGACTTCCTCGCCAAGATATTTGCTGGCATCCTCTTTTAGTTTGCGCAAGACTTGAGCAGAAATTTCTTCGGGGGCAAACTGTTTGCCAAGGGCAGGGCAATCCAGCTTAACGTTGCCATTGACGTTCAAAACTTTGTAGGAGACCTCGGTGGCTTCGTGGGTCACTTCATCAAAGCGACGGCCAATAAAGCGCTTCACAGAATAAAAGGTATTTTCGGGGTTCATCACTGCTTGCCGTTTGGCAATTTGACCCACGAGGCGATCGCCATTTTTGGTGTAGGCAACAACGGAGGGCGTTGTCCGAAACCCTTCAGCATTGGCAATAACCGTGGGCTTGCCCCCTTCCATGACGGCCACACAGGAGTTGGTGGTCCCCAGATCAATTCCGACAACTTTTGCCATAGCGACGAAAACTCCCTTTGCAGGCTAACTTCGATGCGGGGCACAGCACCCATATTGGGCTTAACCCTCTCTCCTTCCTATAGTGCGATCGCTGCTGCCATGAGCAAAAGGGGGATTTACCGAACCTAGAGCGGGGGGTGAACCGCGTAGGGCAAGGGATCCCCTAAACCCAGCTCGGCAAAGGCCGCTAAACGCAATCGACAGGCATCGCAGCGACCACAGGCCTGTTGGTCATCGCTGTAACAGGACCAAGTTTTTTCCCAAGGAACGCCGTACTCATTCCCCAGACGAATGATGTCTTTTTTGTGAAGTTCAATGAGGGGGGTGACAATTTCAATGGGCTGGCCTTCACGCCCCTGTTTGGTACCCAAGCGATAGACCTCCTGCATTGCGGCAATATAGTCGGGGCGACAGTCGGGATAGCCAGAGTAATCGAGGGCATTGACGCCAATGTGCACAGTTTGCGCCCCTAGGGCTTCGGCATAGGCAAGGGCAACACTCAAGAAAATTGTATTGCGGGCGGGGACATAGGTAATGGGAATCTCTTGGCTCATGGTGGCCAGATCGCGATCGCGGGGCAAGTCAATCGTCAAATCAGTCAAGGCAGAGCCGCCCCATAACTGCAAATTCAAGGAGAGGATTTGATGCTGAATCACCCCCGCGGCACTGGCAATGGCGATCGCGGCTTCTAATTCCCGCCGATGGCGCTGCCCATAGTCAAAGGAAAGGGCATAGCAAGCATAACCCAGTGCCTTGGCACGAAATAACACCGTGCTGGAGTCTAACCCCCCTGAGAGCAACACGACGGCCTTTGGTGTCGTCATCATAGCTGTCTATCAAAACCTTTACATTTGGCAATGCTGTGGTAGCATCTTTCTGAAAATGTTCATTCTGTGAGTTTCTACTTACGGCGGGCGATCGCCAACACCAAGCCCTTCCCCGGTTGCGTAGAGGAGTGAAATAACTAGACATGAGTTCTGCCGTCCGTCCCCAGCCCGAACCACTGCGCATTGGCGTCATCGGTGTTGGCAACATGGGTCAGCACCACACCCGTGTTTTGAGTTTACTCAAAGATGTCGAACTTGTGGGCATCTCTGACGTGAATCTGGAGCGGGGCATTGATACCGCTAGCAAATATCGGGTGAAATTTTTTGAAAACTATGTTGATTTGCTGCCCCACGTTGAGGCGGTGTGTATTGCCGTGCCCACCCGTCTCCACCATGAAGTAGGCATTACCTGCTTGCGCCACGGGGTACATGTCTTGGTGGAAAAACCGATTGCCGCCAGTATTAGTGAAGCAGAATCCCTCGTCAACGCAGCAGCGGAGTGCCAGTGCATCCTCCAAGTCGGACATATTGAGCGATTTAACCCTGCATTTCAAGAACTGAGCAAAGTTCTGCGCACGGAGGAAATCCTTGCCCTTGAAGCCGATCGCATGAGTCCCTACTCCGATCGCGCCAATGATGTCTCAGTGGTTCTCGACTTAATGATTCACGACATTGACCTGTTGCTGGAACTCACCAATTCCCCGGTGGTGCGCCTAACGGCCGCCGGCAGTCGCTCTGCCAACTCTGGGTATCTGGACTACGTGACCGCCACATTGGGCTTTGCCAACGGCATTATTGCCACCCTCACAGCCAGTAAAGTCACCCACCGCAAACAACGGCGCATTGCTGCCCACTGCAAAAATTCCCTCACGGAGGCAGATTTCCTGAAAAACGAGATTCTCATTCACCGCAAAACCACCGCATCGTGCAGTGCCGATCATGGCCAAGTCCTTTACCGCCAAGACGGTCTCATTGAGAAGGTCTATACCAGCAATATTGAACCTCTCCATGCCGAGTTGGAGCACTTCGTCAACTGCGTCCGTGGCGGTCAACCCCCCTCGGTGGGTGGGGAGCAGGCACTCAAAGCATTGCGCTTGGCCAGTCTCATTGAGCAGTTAGCCCTTGATGGCCACAGTTGGGGACAGTTGGATGCTTCCTTGGCGGCACTGATTCGTTAGCACGCATCGCCCTCGTTTCCTTGCGCTAGGGTAGTAAGTACAGCAGCGAGGGTTGTGTCAATGACGGATCTGGAAGGTTGTGCCTTTTTGGCAGCCCAAGCAAAGGTGAAGTCCTATCTCGCCTACTGGTTTCAGCTGGGCAAACGGCTGTGTATTTGGGGCGGAGCGCATACGGTGCTGCCGCAACCTGTCCTTCAGGGCGATCGCTACAGTCAAGCCTTTGAGGCCTGCTGGGCCTATGTGATCTCTGGTCAGGCAGGAGACTGCTTTCTTGAGGACACGGCGGAGACGATTACGCAACTCTTGAGCGACTGTTGGGACATTACCCCCTGTGCTCGCTGCCAAATGCCTGTGCCTCTACCCTGTCATGGGTTACCCCCTGTACACTGTCCCTGTGCCAGTCTGCCCAATTGGCCGAATTTTGAGTTACCGCTGCCCCGCAGCCCCATTAATCCCCGCACTCACCTATTGTCACTAAAAAAACGCCTCAGTCTCTAATGTGTGGGATTTCCCCCTACCCCCGATTGTTGCCCCTCAATGGCAGGCGCCACACGACAATCTCACCTTGTATTCCCATGCGCTGCATCTTTGGTGGTTAACGCTTCCCCCTGATGTGCCCCGTGAGGTTACCCTGCGCGCCTATTTACGACGCTATCAGCCGAATCTTGGCGAGAAGCCTCTACCGCGTACCGCTGGGGGTAAGCCCTATTTGGATGCTTTGGAATTTAACTGGAGCCATAGTGGTAACTTAGCAGTGTTGGCTGTGAGTGGCCGGGCGGCTGTAGGGGTAGATGCAGAGATCTTGCGCCCCTGTCCTCAGCGTTCAGCCATTAGTCGGCGGTTTTTTGGGGCGGCTCTGCAACAAAGGATATTAGAGGGGAGCGATCGCTCGTTTCTCCAGGCATGGACATACTATGAAGCGTGGCTCAAGGCTCAGGGGATCGGGGTATGGCAGCGAACAGCAGCTCAGCCTTTAGAACATTGGGCAGTCAGTTTCCCCGTGGGCGATCGCGCCATTGCCAGTGTTGTTGTGCTAACGCCAACGCCGCTCCAGTGTGTTTTTTTTCGGCCAGAAGTAGTGGGATAAATGAATGTTCACACTTGAAAACGGCGTAGATGTTCCAAGATACCCATCGACGCTTTAACCTGCTACTGCTGACCATGAATAGATGAGATGAGGCTGCCACTCACTGGGGGGCTGTTGGGTGTAGGCTTGGCGATCGAGAGCCATCGGTAGGTTGAGCATTGGATCGCTGCCTGTCGCTACGAGAAACTCAAATCCCTTGAGAGTGGGCCATTGGCAAAATTGCCGCAGCAGGGTTTGCACCGCAAGCACATAGGGGTGTTCCGGCTGCTGATACCACTGGCGATCGGCCACATGGGGTTGGTCAAAGCCAAAGTGAACAATCAGGTCAGGATGTCCAAAGATGGCCTGGGCAACGGGCCGAGCTTCTTCGCGCACTAGCAAATGGACGCCTGCGGCCAGATGACGTATTTTTTCCAACCGCTCATAGCGATCGCCCGCATCTAATTGCAACTCCTGCCAGCGAAAGGCCACTGTGATCAGGTAAGTTTGTAGCAGCAGATGCCCCAGTTTCTCCGCCTTAGTCGTCAAGTAGGGGGTGTTGTAGGGCGTCGCTTCAATCAGCAGGGGCACCCGATCCACCACTTCGAGGCCATAGCCCTTGAGGCCAGCAATTTTACGGGGGTTATTGGTAATCAGGCGAATCTGCTTCACTCCCAAGTCATTGAGCATTTGGGCGCCAACACCATAGTTACGCAAATCCGCTGGGAAGCCGAGGTGCTCATTAGCTTCCACGGTGTCCATCCCTAAATCTTGCAGGGAATAGGCACGTAGCTTGTTGACTAGGCCAATGCCACGACCCTCTTGGCGCAGATAAACCACCACACCGCGTCCTGCCGCGTTAATCATTTTCAGAGCCGCTTGCAGTTGCATCCGACAATCACAGCGCAGTGAACCGAGGGCATCGCCCGTCAAACATTCAGAATGAACGCGCACCAGCACGGGTTGCTCGCTAAACGTGGCAGGATCTCCTTTGACAATGGCGACGTGCTCCGATTGATCGAGGGAATTGCGATAGCCATAGATTTGAAATTCACCGAACTCCGTCGGTAGCTTGGCCACAGCTTCGCGGCAGACAAAACGCTCATGCTGGAGACGATAGCTAATTAAGTCGGCAATGCTAATAATCTTCAGTTGGTGGGTGCGAGCATATTCAATGAGTTGGGGCAGCCGCGACATGGTGCCGTCGGGATTTTGAATCTCACAGATGACCCCCGCTGGGTAGAGACCTGCCAACCGTGTCAGATCCACGGCGGCTTCGGTATGGCCGGCTCGCTTGAGAACCCCCCCAGGGCGCGATCGCAGAGGGAACACATGGCCGGGGCGACGTAAATCTTGAGGCTGGGTCGTCGGGTCAATGAGGGCTTGAATGGTGCGGGCACGGTCTTCGGCGGAAATGCCTGTGGTCACGCCCCAACGGGCACCGGCATCAACACTCACCGTAAAGGCAGTTTGGTTGCTATCGGTATTTGTTGTTACCATCAAGGGCAAATCCAATTCATCGAGGCGATCGCCCTCCATGGCGAGGCAAATCAGTCCTCGGGCATGAACCGCCATAAAGTTAATCATGGCTGGGGTCACACGCTCAGCGGCACCAATGAGATCCCCCTCATTCTCACGATTCTCATCATCCACCACGACGATAACTTCACCCCGCCGCAGGGCATCCAACGCAGATTCAATGGAGTCAAACACAGGCACATCCGCCAAGGCAGTTCCTTCCAGAATTTTTAAGGCTCCTTATTATTAAGTTACAGCCTTTTTCACGAGGATTGGGTGCCCGCAGCACTAGCAGGCAGGATTGCACCAACTTTTCAAGATAGTATTGAACAGCGTACGATCTCCTATGAAAACCCATCTGTGGCTCTTTCCCTTGTGGAAATGCTAAAAACCTCGTCATCATAGTGAAAGGTTTCACCAGCCAATCTGCTGCATGTCTCATCTATTGCTCATACTGGTTATCATTGTTGGTGCGTTAGTCCTCGTGGGGTTAGCGCTTTATCTCCTGTTTCCTCGCAAGTACGAGTCTGCCCGCTCTGTCGCCGAGTCCTATGACGACTGGACCAATGACGGCATTCTTGAATTTTACTGGGGTGAGCATATTCACCTTGGCCACTATGGTTCGCCCCCCCGTCCCAAGGACTTTCGCCAAGCAAAGGCAGATTTTGTCCATGAAATGGTGCGCTGGGGGGGTCTCGATCGCCTGCCGCCGGGAACAACGGTTTTGGATGTCGGTTGCGGTATTGGGGGCAGTGCTCGCATCCTTGCCCGTGACTATGGCTTTCACGTGACGGGAATTACAATCAGCCCTGAACAGGTACGCCGGGCGCGGGAACTCACTCCTGCCGATCTCAATGTGCAGTTTCAAGTGGATGACGCTCTAGCCTTGTCATTTCCAGATGCCAGCTTTGACGTGGTTTGGTCAATTGAGGCAGGCCCGCACATGCCCGATAAACAGCAGTTTGCTAAGGAATTACTCCGTGTCCTAAAGCCGGGGGGGATTCTTGTGGTTGCCGATTGGAACCAAAGGGACGATCGCCAGCACCCCTTGAACCTCTGGGAGCGGCTCATTATGCGGCAGCTCTTGGATCAATGGGTACACCCCGCCTTTGCCAGTATTGAAGGCTTTGCCGAAGCCCTTGCCGCAACGGGTTTAGTGGCTGCAGAGGTGATCACCGCCGACTGGACGCAGGAAACGCTCCCCTCGTGGCTAGATTCGATTTGGCAGGGAATTGTGCGACCAGAGGGGCTGATTCACTTTGGCCTACCGGGGCTAGTGAAATCTTTGCGGGAAGTACCCACCTTTCTGTTGATGCGGCTTGCTTTTGGCATGGGACTGTGCCGCTTTGGCATGTTTCGCGCTGTGCGAGCCGAAGTTCCCGCTATTGCTCTAAACTCAACTGCCGAGAAATAATCGGGTACATCATGCCCCAAATGGCCGGCTGTAGGTCCTTGAGGGCGTGATCACTGTCTAATTCCACTCGACTCACCCAAGGGCGGCCTTCACAGTAGCGACGACTGGCTTCGATGGGAATCACCTCATCTTGAAGACCATGGAAAATGAGGGTGGGCACAGGCCGCTGCAGCTGGCGATCGTCGTACTCCAGTAAATCCTTGGCAAAGCCATAGCTAAGGGGCAGCAGGCGTTCTTTGGTGTAGTGATACACCTCCAGCACACCCGTTTCTTGCCAGCGGCGGTATTGATCGCCCAAGCGCGGCAGCCAATGGATCGCAAACTCAAAGGCAGGAGCAAGAAGAAAGAGTTGCACCACTTGGGGATGCTTTTCGGCTAGCCAAGCAGCCGTCAGGCCACCAAAACTGGAGCCAATCAATGTGACGGGTTCCTCTGGGGCGAGCAGCGCTTCTACCTGGTCAATTTGACGACTCAGGGTCAAGTGAAAAAAATCCCCTTGATTGAGATCAGGAATGAGTAGCGGTTGACCGAGTTCCGCAAAGCGATCGCGAAAATACTGAGCTTTACTTGAGCGCGGCGACGAGGCAAATCCATGGAGGTAGAGATATTGCATTGCTCAATAATCCCTTGTGAGGAGCGGACATATTTTTGTCGCACTTTGTCAATAATCTTAACAAATTAGCCCTTTAGCCATAGGTTGTTCAAGGGTGATCATTGAAAATAATTCAGAATGCTGATCAAACAGCTCAACAACAATTCCTTATTTTGAAGGAACTGTTACAGTTTCTCACAACTCGCATCAACACCGCGATTTCAATGCTACGATGCCGTTGAATCTGGCTACAGCCCTTTTCGCAAGGAGGGCAAACGCTCAAAACTGCGAAAGCCCTTGGGAGAAGATTGCATCCCCTTGATGTATCCCATATCCAAGAAAAGGGTTGTCTCTGGCCGATCTTAAGGATGAAAACGTGAGAGATTGAGGATCGAACGCATGACAACACTCACTGGGCAACCCCCGCTCTATGGTGGCAGCACCGGCGGCCTCCTCAGCGCAGCGGACACCGAAGAGAAATACGCCATCACCTGGACAAGCCCCAAAGAGCAGGTTTTTGAAATGCCGACGGCTGGGGCTGCGGTTATGCGTGAAGGGGAAAATCTTGTTTACCTTGCCCGTAAGGAGCAGTGCCTTGCCCTAGCCGCTCAGCAACTGCGTCCCCGCAAAATCAATGACTACAAAATCTACCGCATTTTCCCCGATGGCGAAACGGTGTTGATCCATCCCAAGGATGGTGTTTTCCCTGAGAAGGTGAACCAAGGGCGTGAAGCCGTCAACTCGGTGCCCCGCTCCATTGGCCAAAATCCCAATCCCTCGCAACTGAAGTTCACCGGCAAGAAGCCCTACGATCCATAGGTCGGTGCTGAGCTATCTCCTGATGACCCCCTATGGATCAACCATGGGGGGTATTGATTTTAAAGTAACGTTGTGATTGAGCAGTGCTGCTGTAGAGGTTTTTAACTCATCGGGATTCAAGAGTGCTGCCGTAGAAGCCTTTAACTCCCCATGGGTTTGGCGCAGGGTTCTCAGGTTCTGCACAAGGGTGAGGATCGGCTCAATGGCTGCCTTGGCATCGGCATACCCCTGTGCTTGCAGGGCGGCAATGCGATCGCTCCGGAAATCGAGCAAGCTTTCTAGACTCCCCAGTACAACCGTGTTTGAAGTATTCAGCACTGTCTGTGGTCGAATCTCAATGATCGTCAAATTAGGGAAGTCATAACGATTCCAAGGCACCCCATCCTCAAGGTGAATGACAATGGCATGGGTACAGCCCCGCTGCGCCAACGCTCCCAAGGGCACATTATCCTGAAGTGCCCCATCCACATAGGTTTGACCATTGACCTGTCGCTGCGGAAAGGCCAAAGGAATGGCCGCACTCGCCAGCAGCAAGTTCAATAACGTCTCTGGGTCATCCATATCCTGTGCCCGCAGCCACTCAGCTTTTGTGCCTGTCCAAACGCGACACATGTCAATCAATGTCATCAACAGGTTATAGCCCAGACCCGGAATTTGCAATGAGGGAAAAACCGTTACCCAAAGCTCCGTACCCCGTTTCAGTTGGTTGTAGTTTACATAGGAGCGCACAAGTTCTTCGATCGGGCGCGGGTCAAAGACGGAATGGCATTTGGGGAGAATCCCCGTCACTGTCAAAAAAGTATTGATCCATCCCCCAAATTCAGGTAAGGCAGATTGGATGCCATAGCTGATGAGAATGCTGAGCCAGTTGGGGTTGGCGGAGATGATATTGGCGGCACCAATCTCACGCCAAATCTCCTCGAGCTTGCTCACACCCCGAGCCAATTGCTGGGGATAGCTGGCAATGATGGCGCCATTGAGGGCACCGATACTGGTACCTGCAATAATGTGCGGTTCAAATCCCTGTTCAGCGAGGTAGCGCAGTGCCCCCACTTGGTAAGCCCCTTTGGCACCACCACCCGTGAGTACTAAACCAACTTTTGAACCAGTGTTTAGCATAATCACTCCTTGGATTTCAGAGACTGGAGGGAATGCAACGTTGCAGCGGCAGTTTCATGAACAATCCGTTGAATGACTTCTTTGGCATCTAGGGTATAAGGAGGGTGCTGAGGGACAAAGGAAGGCTGCTGTTGGCAGTATAGTGCTGACATATTGTGCAGCAAGGGATAGGAGTCTGAATAGCGGCAACTCGCCAGAATGTCGTAAACGATCTCTGTATCCTCTTGTGCTGTTGCTTGCCGAGTTACTTTTAGCAGCGTTGCGGTACTGAAGAAATGCTTGGGTAAGTCGTGCCGCTGGTGCGCCAAAATTTCATTCACCAGTAGGTCGCGATAATAAGTGACTTGTTGTTCAAGTTCTAGGTAGGCAATGGAACTGTTGTAGATTTCGCGGGCTAAAAATAGGATTTGGATAGCCCAAGGGAGATCGTGATAGCTTTGGCCACTTCGCCAGAGAGAGAAAATGCGATCGAAATCTTCCCGTGCCGTCACTCGCCGTTCAAGGGTAGCAATGCGTTTCTCTTGCTCTTGAAACTTGCGATCGCAGGTCTCAATTAAACTATTCAATAAACTATTCAATGCCTGCGTGTTGTGATTAAGCTCCTCACGAGTTTCTCGGAGAGAGTGCTGCGTAGCTACAAGACATTCACGAGTTTCTCGGAGAGAGTGTTGCGTAGTGACAAGGGCATACTCATTAAATTGCAGCTTTTCAATCAGTTCATTGGTAATGCTCAGTAATGCTTCCTGTCCTCGGGTCAAGTTTTGGGCAAGAAGGGTATCTTGCTGGTAAGTGCGACCTGTTAAACTATCCAGTAGCCTACCCCAAAAACCTCGATTGGCGCGATACGCTATCAAAGACTGATTCGTGTGAATGCTGTTAGCTAAATCAATCAGTAGTTGATCATTGGCAAGAGGGATTCGCTCTTCAATGGCTGAGTAATTCATAGAATCTACAACGCAAAAAGTACTTTAATCGACATAAATAAATCGGCATCATCTGCAGTCAGGGAGTACTGGGGGCTAGGTTAGCATAAAAGATAAAAAGTGTTGACACTGTACGGCAAGGAAAGCTAAATTAATCACTGATTAGAGGAATTTGCTGGTGAATCGCAGGAAGAACCATAATTTTCCAGAACTTCCTCTACTCGACGCGAATAAATTGGAATATCACACTTCGCTTTTTGAGCATCCTCCTCGAGTTGCTCTAGTTGCTTCATCACTTCTTCTTTTTCAACAGCAGACTTTCTCTGATATTCTTGGCTCTCAATCAGGGTTGTTCGATAATCCTTGAGATAGCTACTGAGATACTCGATGTATTGTTCTGCTTCTACTTTAAAACCGTTTTCTAAATAATTATTAACTTCTTGTTCTATTTGATTCGCTTGGGTGTCTATTTGTCGATTGATTTCCTCAACGACTTTATTGAGATAGACTACATATTCTTGAATAGTCTCTGTATAAATTTCATACACTTCCTTAGGAATTAGCCAAAGCCAGTGCCACCAAAATCTCTTTTCCACTTTTCGAAATTTATTGACAGTCCTAGTTAAAGGTTCGGGTCGAAGTTCAGAATTGCCAAAACTAGCCTTTGAAACCTGAAAATCAGGAAGGCTTAATTGCACATTAAAAGTCATCTGGAGTCGTTCTCTTGCTTTTTCTAGGATAGGCTGAGTTTCTTCCTCTATTTCTTTCTTTAATCCAAGGATTTTTTCTCCTACAAATTTTTCAATCTTTTTCTGGGTATCACCAAAAAACTTTTCTGCTTCTTGTGAAACTAGGTTAAATATTTTTCCCTGAAAATCTTCAGCGTCATGCCTTGAGCTAAAAGGAATCCTTAAATGATCCTCACGAGACTTGTCGTTGGTTAATTTGTGTGCAAAGTCTGTGAGAAAAAGCATTACTTTTTTGAGAACATCAGCCTGCTCATACTCTTTTTGAGAAAAAAGATGACTAACGTCTGCTCTTGCCTTGTTCTTCAATTCAGAGACTTCACTGGCAATCTGATTCTTAATTTCTTTTTGATACTCCTCGATAATATTCAAAAGATTAGCCGAATTTTCAATTTTCTTAATATCTTGATTTAGTTGCTTAATTTCATCCTCAAGTGTATCTAGGGTTGCTTGATAGCTTCTTTTTCGCAAATTAATGTCTTCAAGAAGCTTATGAATAAAGCCGTGAGTGATGTTTAGAGATTCTCTGATTACTTTCGGTGCAGCAATTTTAATGAGTTCACTAATCACTTTAGTGAAAAACTGATAAAATCCTGAGCGTTCATACCACTGCTTTCTAGCTTTCTTAGTAAACGCGTCTTTGTCAATATCTTCTAAGTCTTCTTCCCAGTCATCCCCAAGAATTTCTCTTGCCAAATCTCTGGCTTCAGGTCGAGTCCGCCAGTCTTCTCCTAAGTCATGCTGCTTCAGGAAACGAGCAGCACAATAGGCTCGTTGGGCAGATAGCTCAAAAACATGAGAGCTAGGAATTCTAAATTCCTGCTGCACAAACTCCCGCACTTCTGCAGGAGTCATATCCCCTGTGCGTCGTTGATCAACTTTGTTTACGAGGGCATAGATATTTTCAGTTCCACCACGAATCTCAGCAATTGCCTGAACGGTTTCTTGAACACTTTTAGCCGCTTCAGTCTTGAGTTGGGTAAAGTCTAGGACAACCAAAATGAGACTACTACGCTCAAGTTGTTCAGCAAAAATATTCTTGATTTCTAAGTTCTCGCCTGCTTCGTTAGGACCTGGAGTGTCAATAATCACAAGGTTGCCCAAAGCGGTGTTGATAGCCTCGCCTTCAGAGGTAAAAGGTGCTACTCTGATCTGGGGTAGCTCCCGCATCCGCTTTACAGGGTTGTAGGCAGGAACTATTTGGCTGGCTAAACGTACCAAATCATTCATTAGTTGCAGGGCTTCACGCACACTTTCGACACCTGTTGTTTCTTCTTTGAACAAAGTGCCGTCATTCCTGATAATGTTTTCAAATGTGGTGTAAAGATGAGGATATTTCTGTAACTTAGCTTTAACGTTGTCACAATTCCTATTGTATTCTTGGCGGATTTTCACCGCTGCCTTTTTGAATAAAGCGAGGGTTTCTTCGGGGACAAAGAGAACAGGTTCAGGGTAGTTTGTATCTAAAACGATTTCCGTTGCAGTAGCGGTCATGGCAGTATTGCGGGCAGGCAAAAGCGGTTGACCGACAATTGCATTGATAATCGTGGATTTGCCGGCTTTCATGGGGGCGACCACGGCCATGCGTAGAGCCATTTCCTCAACGTTGGTGAGGGCTTGCCGAATCGCTGCTGTACCTGAAAATTCTGTTTTTTCTTGAGATGAATCCCTCTCTGCTGTTTTATGGAGGCTGTTGTAGCGTTCAACAATGCCAACGGTCTGTTTCAGCAAATGAATGACATCCTGGCGCAAGTTTTCTAGTAGGGTCTCACTTGGCTGAATGTCTTGGGGAATGCCGGGGGGGATAGTCGTAGCCATACAATCAGCAATTAAGAGCAATTAAAAGAGAACTGATGCCTATGGTAGCACAAAGAATAAAAACTGTTGTAATCTACAGCTCTTTCCTAAAAGAAAAAGGACATGCTCCCTGTAACCATTGATTTTGGCTGCTTTGAGCGCATTCAGCACTTAGGGAAAAGACTGTTAGGGTTTTAGTTCTTAACAAAAATTAATGATTGGCCTTCTATGGGTGAGCCTGATCCTTGTCCACAGGTGTTTTCCCAATTACTATCCCATGATCGGTCTGTTTTAGCGATCGCCCCCCTTGACTGGTACAAATAGAGTGAATGAAAAAGCGGTGATCTAAATGAGTCGTACCCCCTTAATTGAACGTCTTGCGGCTGAAATTGGCCGTGATATCTATATGGATGTGGCCAAATGGCATCTGTATCTCGCTGATGCAAAGCTGGCAACCCCCCTCGCCGAAGCCTTTTTGCCCCTCCTAGAGCAGGGGGAGGTTAATTCGGCACAGGTCACGAGTGTTTTGCAGGAGGTTTCAGTTCCCCTCGGCGGGGGTCAGCAGTCCCTTTCCCTCGATCGCCTGATCCCCAAGGCCAACCAAGAGCTGCTGGTGGAACTGCTCAACCGTTTTCGCCAAGAGGAGCTTTAGCCCTAGTGCACGGTGCCCCATTCCTGTTGGGCATTGACGGGGGGCAACAGATAAATGCGCAGGAGATGACCCGCGATCGCCAACTGGTGAGGAAGCTTCCGCAAGGCCTTCAGCCACTTGGGTTGATTGCTGGCTTCAATGGCTTGGAGTTTTTTATGGATTTCGACACAGCGTTGCAGCCGCGGATAAAAGTCAGGGTGATCGACATTGAGCACCACCGAGAAGGTGCGAGCGGCCGTTTCATTGGTTTTGGCAATGACCTCGCGATCGAATTCCGTGGCATCAAGGCCAAGGGCTTCATAGAATTTGGCACGCTCATGCACCGTCAGCGTATGGGTGGCAAACACCGTCAGCAGGAAGAAGCGCATCCATAGTTTGGCACCCCAGCCTTGAATCAACTGGGGTTGGGAGTGGATCAATGCCTTGAAAATATCGCCGTGGCGGTTTTCGTCTTGGCACCAACTTTCAAAGTAGTTAAAGAGGGGATAGAAGGAATGTTCGGGGTGCTTTTCTAGGTGACGGTAGATGATGATGTAGCGCCAGTAGCCAATTTTCTCCGATAGATAGACGGTGTAGAGCACCCATGGCAGGGGGAAAAACGTGTAGGTGCGCGCCTTGGAGAGATAGCCCAAGTCCATGGCATGGCCAAAATCCATCATTGCCTTGTTGAGAAACCCTGCGTGTCGCGCTTCATCCCGTGCCATGAGGTGAAAGATTTCCGCCAAGAGGGGGTTGCGATTCTTCAGCTTGCGCGAGAGTTCCTTAAAGAGCAAAAACCCTGAAAACTCAGAGACACAGGAACGCTCAAGGTAATCAATAAAGGCTTTGTGGGTCTCTGCATCCAAGGTGTCCCATGTGCCTTTGAAGGAGTCATCGCGGACAAAGTGATGGCGGTTGTAGTCTGCCCGCATTTCCGCCAACATTGCTTCGAGTTGTTCCTGCTGGCGACTCAGGTCAAGTTTTGCTGCGTGTTCAAAATCTGTTGTGTAAAAGCGGGGGGTTAAAAGGTTTTCACGAATGGTTTTAACGCTCTGACTCGCATCGGGATTGGGGGCGATCGCCACCATAAGCTGTTCACTCCTATAGAACTAAACCTATGTAGGTCATACCGTTTTACTATACTATATCCCTCAGGACGGTCAATAACCGTCTTGACGATTTTGCAAAAGTAGGCAGTTTTGTAATGTTTTTTGAAGTTTCACTTGACAGCCATATGGTCAAAAAGTAATACTCACCCTTAGTTTGCCCTTCTGCCCCCGTTCAGCCCACGGCCATTCGCCGCTGGCAGGATGGCTTTGCCTCAAAAAAGATTGTTAAAACTGATTTCAGGAGTTACAGGTATGACCGTGCTCTCTCTTGCGCTGCGGGAAGGAACTGCTGAGGCTCACACCTTGGCCGAACACACCGCCTTCATGAAATGTTTTGTCCGCGGGTTGATTACGCCGAGCCTCTTCCGCCAGTTCTTGGCCAATCTCTACTTTGTGTACACCGACCTCGAAGCTGCCTTAGCCAGTGCTACGGGCGATCGCCTGCGAGCCATGTACTTCCCCGAACTGAACCGCAGTGGCCAACTGGCCGAAGACTTGGCCTTCTACTATGGCGAGGATTGGCGCGATCAGATTACCCCCCTCACGGCCACCCGCGTTTACCTCAGTCGTATTCATGACCTCGCCCAAAGTGATCCTCTGTTGCTCATTGCCCATTCCTACACCCGCTATATGGGGGATCTCTCTGGGGGACAAGCCCTCAGCAAAATTGTGCGTTCGCAGTTGACCCTCCCCGCAGGCAAGGGCACCGCCTTTTACGAGTTTCCAGCCCTGCCAACCCCAGAAGACAAGAAAGCCTTTAAGCAGCGCTATCGGGAAACCTTGGATAGCCTCAGCCTCGATGAGGTCGCGATCGCCCGCATTGTCAAGGAAGCCAACTTTGCCTTTGCCCTCAACTGCCACCTCATGCACGCCCTTGAGTCGGAGTTAAAAGCCACCATTGGCGATCAGATGTGGCAGTCCGTGGTGATCGAGAATCAGCCCAGTCGGCGTGAGCAATCCCGTCCTGAAGCCGTTGCCGTTTAAGGCCCACTGTTGATCTTGTTAGGAGCTTGCAAATATCCATGAGTGTGATTCAGCCGATTCAATTTGATGGGGCACTACTGCAAAAATACGATCGCCCCTTGCCCCGCTATACCAGTTACCCCACGGCTGCCGAGTTTACTGCTGACTTTGATAGCCACTGTTTCCAACGGGAACTGCTGCGGAGTAACGAAGAGCACCTGCCTCTGTCCCTCTACGTGCATATTCCCTTTTGCCAGACCGCCTGCTATTTTTGCGGTTGCAATGTCATCGTCACCCAAAGCCAAACCATTGCCAAAACCTACTTGGATGCCTTAGCAGAGGAAATTGCCCAAGTGGCGGCACGGCTGGATCGCACTCGTCCAGTGATTCAAATGCATTGGGGCGGCGGTACCCCCAACTATCTCACCATTGAGCAAGTGGAATCCCTGTGGCGGACGCTCACCCACCACTTTGAATTTGCCAAGGATGCCGAAATTTCTATTGAGGTGAATCCCCGCTATATCAACCGCGAGTATCTCTTTCGCTTGCGCGATCTGGGCTTCAACCGCATCAGCTTTGGTGTGCAAGACTTTGATCCTCAAGTTCAACTTGCCGTCAATCGGGTGCAGCCAGAGACGTGGCTGTTTCAAGTGATGGAGTGGATTCGCGCTGCCGAGTTTGAGAGTGTCAACATTGACCTGATCTATGGCCTGCCTTTTCAAACGGTGCAATCTTTTGAAACCACGATTGCCAAAACAGTGCGCCTTGACCCCGATCGCATTGCGGTCTTTAACTTTGCCTATCTTCCCAATTTGAAACCCATCCAAAAGCGAATTGACCCCGCTACCCTACCCGATGGCACGACCAAACTGGCCATTTTGCAGCGGGTCATTGAAACGCTGACTAGCCAAGGTTATCAGTACATTGGCATGGATCACTTTGCTAAGCCCACCGATGAGCTGGCGATCGCCCAAGCAGCTGGAACCCTCAAGCGCAACTTTCAGGGCTATACGATCCTGCCCCCCGCAGATTTGATTGGCTTTGGTCTCACCTCAATTAGCATGTTGCAGCAGGCCTATGCCCAAAACCAGAAGCACCTAGCCACCTACTTTAGTAACATTGCGTCGGGGCAATTGGCCACAGAACGCGGGATTCAATTACACCCTGAGGATGTGCTGCGCCGCACCATCATCATGGAGCTGATGTGTCAATTTACCTTGGACAAGGGGGCGATCGCCCGCCAGTTCAATCTCGATTTTGATACCCACTTTGCCCCTGAGTTAACTGCACTGCAGGAATTGGCTGCCGATGGTCTCATTCACTTGGGGCGCGATCGCGTGGAAGTTACCTCTGTGGGTCGGCTCCTGATTCGCAATGTGGCTGCCCTCTTTGATACCTACCTGCAACACAAATCTGGTAAGACATTTTCTAAGGCCATTTAGGCTCAGCCGAGGATTGTCTTGGTGGCTCAAATTCTCTAGATTACACTTGATTTCAACTTGCGTCTAAATCTGCAAACGGTGTTGAGGAGTGCCCATGTCATCATCCCTAGAATTCCAACCTGAAACTGCCCGCCTCAATTGGGCTTTTGTGCTTTTTTTAACGACGGTCCATGGCTTAGCCGTAGTTGCCCTCTTCTTTTTCTCTTGGTCAGCCTTGGCGGTCACCATCTTTCTGCACTGGCTCTTTGGTAGTATCGGCATTTGCTTGGGATACCATCGCCTCTTGAGTCACCGCAGTTTTCAAGTGCCCCAGTGGTTGGAGTACATCATTGCTGTTTTGGGTGCCTTGGCCATGCAGGGAGGTCCCATTTTTTGGGTTGCCGGTCACCGCTTGCACCATGCCCACACCGAAGATGAAGTCAAAGATCCCTACTCAGCGCGGCGGGGCTTTTGGTGGAGCCATATGCTCTGGCTGGTCTATCCCCACCGCCAATTTTTTGATGCTGAGGAGTATGCCCGCTATGCCCCGGATTTGACACGAGATGCCTTTTACCGCTGGCTCGATCGCTACTTTTTGCTGCTGCAAGTGCCCCTTGCGTTGCTGCTCTATGGCCTAGGGGGTTGGTCATGGCTGCTGTGGGGGATGTTTGTGCGGGCGGTCTTCCTCTGGCACAGCACTTGGTTTATCAACTCCGTGACCCACAAATGGGGCTACCGCCGCTTCGATACGCCGGATAACTCCCGCAATCTCTGGTGGGCAGCACTCCTTACCTATGGTGAAGGTTGGCACAACAACCACCACGCCTATCCCCACGTGGCCAAGGCCGGCTGGTACTGGTGGGAAGTGGATCCCACTTGGTGGGTGATTCGCACACTCCAAGCACTGGGGCTTGCCTCCAAGGTACAGTTGCCCCCCTCCACCGCCCTGTCTAAGTTACCGTAAATTGCCTCGGCTCCGTTGGGCGATCGCCAAATTGCTCAGGCGCTTGAGGCCAACCTCCTCAGCGGTCATTAACTCTGTCCACAGGGCATTCACCTTGGGGTTAGTTGGCTGTTGCTGCCGCAGTTTGACCAATGTCTCGAGGGCATCGTACCACAGACCATGGCTAGCCAGCAGGTTATAGCGTTCTACAGGACTGGTTTGGCGCAGTTGCTTGTTCAAGGTCGCTGGTAGTGCCACCCGCTGTACCCAACCTTCCACAAAGCGAATCTGTGATGGATCAGGATCCCGGGGATTACAAATGAGACTCACCGTCCAGCGGTAATCCACCCCCTCCTGTAGGGGCGGTACGTCACCCGCCAACGTAATACTGTCTAGGCGCGGGCGATGGGCCATCGGAAACTGCTGCTTGTAAATTTGCACCTGCGTCCCATCGGCAAGGTTCTGAAAGAGGGCAAACTCCAGAGCTTGGTAATTATTGGCGGGTAAATACCAGTAAAACGTGGGACGATTGGCTGCCGTTAAACCAATATTACTTGCTGGTACTAAGGCGGTTAAATCCGGTTCGTTCGCCGCTGTTTGCACTCTACAGACGCCGCGAGTGGCTGCCCCCTCCCGATTCCCCGGCCGGGATAGGTTTTTCGGGGGCGTGAATCCCGCCCAACTCAGACCCACATCGAGGATGAGTACGGCCAAGCTCCAAGGAACGAAATATCGCAGTGACGTGAACATAGGGCGTTTCATAGGTCAAGATCCTTAATGAAAAGCGGTAGCGGGAAGTGTTAGGGGGGCTTATCGTTAATCTTTGGTCATTTCCCTACCTGCCACACTACTACCATAGGAGTTGGGTGTGGGCTGCGGGGTGATAGCGCCAACGAGAGGGTGATGATGTCCATCACGTACTGGTATTGCGCTGGCTCACAACCTGAGTAGTTTTCCAGACGAGGACAGCACCCTAGCAGTTCCAAAGTGGCGCGGGCATGATGTCAGCAGCAGGCATATTAGCAAAGGGCTATCTCTATACTGGAAAGTACCTATAGAATTTTTGCGCTGAGCGCTGTTCCCACTACTTTTCTAAATTTCTTGATCTAGTGGTGTTGCGTGACTCCTCGCTGTGAACACTCTCTCCCTTAAGTGGTTTCTCTTGCCCCCCCTCAGTGTTGTGGCGGGTCTCAGCATCTTTTTGGCGGGATCAAGGGGGCTGTCGGCAACGGCAGCAGAACGGATTATTTTTCGCTATGGCCCTTTGGAGCGATCGCTCCCCATTGCTGATTTAGAACGCTTTGCTACCACTGGCCAAGCCTCCCCAGAACTCGCCAGCTATTTACGGTTATTGCCGCCTGTGCATCAGCAGCAATTGCGGTTGGCCTTACAAGAACGGCTGCGATTGTCCCCCGTGGCTGTTGCCCAACTGTTGTACTCCCCCCTAGGTCAAGAATTGATGGTGCAAGCGGGTCGGATCCTCGAAACCCAAAGCCGTCAAGAAAATGCCCTTGCCCTGCGATCAGCCCTGATTCTCGCTGCCACTGATCCCAAGGGTCTCACCGCGTTGAGTGTGATGCGCCATTACCCCTCCCGCAGTATCCGCTTTGACCTCAAGGAAGGACTCGTGATTCTCAAAAACTTCCAGCAGACAATCCGCGAAACAGAGACAATTCTGGATGTTGTTCGTCAACAGGCGATCGCAAATCAGCCAGAATCTATTCCTGCCAGTGTGCAATCACTGCTCCAACCGGGGCCTTGGCGGTGGCTAGAGATGCCTTGGACAGCGGTGGATGAATCGCCTCGGCGGTTGCAGTTGACGGGACATTCCCGCCCCATTGCAGCGGATCTCTATCTACCCATCGTTCCTGCGGGACAGCGGGTTCCAGTGGTCATTGTTTCCCATGGACTGGGGGCAAGTCGCTACAGCTATCGCTATTTGTGTCAACATCTGGCCTCCCACGGTTTTGCGGTGATTGCCCTTGAGCACGTTGGTAGCTCGACCCGGCAGGTACTGTCCTTTCCCATGGGCTATGTCAGTCCAAGGATGGCGGCCCAAGAATTTCTGGATCGCCCCCTCGATGTCACGTTTGTCCTCAATCGTTTAGGGACATTTCCTGAGCAACTCTATCCTTGGGCAGGGCGGCTAAATTTGGAGCGGGTGGCAATGATTGGTCAGTCCTTTGGCGGCTACACGGCTCTCACCCTCGCGGGGGCACCGTTGGATTTTCAACAACTGCGGCGACATTGCACAAGAAGTGTTCTCGACTCGTTTAATGTGTCACTGCTGCTCCAATGCCAAGCGCAAGCATTACCACCAAAGGTCTATTCCCTACAGGATCCCCGTGTGCAAGCGGTGATTGCTGTTAACCCGATTACCAGTGCTGTCTTTAGTCCTGAATCCTTGAGGCAGTTGAAAATTCCCGTTATGTTTGTGGCTGCCAGTGACGATACGATCGCCCCAGCGGTCGAGGAGCAAATTTATCCCTTTACATGGCTGACGACGCCCGATCGCTACTTGGTGTTGATAGACGATGCCACCCATTTTTCAACCATTGGTGAGGCAGGTCAAAATGAACCGGTGTTGCCTGTGCCCCAGTCACTTGTCGGTGCCATGCCCCCGCGATCGCGCACCTATCTGCGAGGATTGAGCTTAGCCTTTTTACGCTTGCACCTTCTAGGGGATGAACAGGCACGGCAATGGCTGACACCGGCCGCAGCAATGGCGTTGAGTTCGCCCACCCATGGCCTGAACCTGACCCAATCCCTAGCCCCAGAACTGTTGGAAAAGGTTCCACAGGCAGCGAAGTAATGATCAACTCGACTGTGAATGCTAAATCCCTGATGGTAGTGGGAACCACGTCCCATGCGGGTAAATCTCTCCTCACAGCGGTGATTTGTCGTTGGCTGGCGCAGCAGGGCTACCGTGTCACTCCCTTTAAGGGACAGAATATGGCCTTGAATGCTTACGTCACCCGTGAGGGCGGTGAAATTGGCTATGCCCAAGCAATGCAGGCCTGGGCGGCAGGGATAGAACCCGAAGTGGCGATGAACCCGATTCTCCTCAAGCCCCAAGGCAACATGACCTCCCAAGTGATTCTCAAGGGGCAGGTGGCGGGGGTCACCCAAGCAGCAGACTACTATCGGGACTATTTTGAGCGGGGTTGGCAGGCGATTACCGAGGCCTTGGCGGATCTGCGACAACGCTTTGACTGGATTGTGTGTGAAGGTGCAGGGTCACCCGCAGAAATTAATCTCAAGCACCGCGATCTCACCAATATGCGGGTGGCGACGTATCTTGGGGCACCGACGATCCTTGTGGCGGATATTGATCGGGGGGGCGTCTTTGCCCATATTGTCGGGACATTGATGCTTCTTGATCCTGCTGAGCGATCGCTCATTCAGGGGATTGTCATTAATAAATTTCGTGGCCAGCGATCGCTCCTTGACAGTGGTGTGCAATGGCTAGAGGAGACTACAGGAGTACCGGTTTTAGGGGTGATTCCCTGGCTCGAGCACCACTACGCTGCCGAGGATTCTCTCGATCTGTGGGATCCGCGTCCCCAACGCCAAGGGGCAGACTTGAAAATCACCGTCATTCGGCTGCCGCGCATTGCCAACTTCACCGATGTGGATCCCCTCCTAGCGGAACCCAGTGTCTCCCTTGAGTTTCTACCCCCCCATCGTCCCTTGGGGCAACCCGATGCCGTGATCCTGCCGGGGACGAAAACGACGATTGCCGATCTCCACGTCCTACGGCAAACGGGGATGGCAGAGCAACTACAAGCCTACGCTGCCCAAGGGGGAACCATTCTCGGTATTTGCGGTGGGTGGCAGATTTTGGGTATCACCATCAGCGATCCTCTAGGCCTAGAGGGCTGCCCCGGCACCTATAAAGGACTGGGACTCATGCCACTGCACACGCAATTGGGGGTAAGCAAATGTACCCAGCAACAACAAACCCAATCCATTTATTTCCCCGGTCCTGAGCCGATCGTGGGCTATGAAATTCACCAAGGCCAAAGTGAATACACAGGCGATCTCAACGGTTGGCAGCCCCTTTTTTCTGCTTCAGAACTCGGCCTTGTTAACACAGCGGGCACGCTTTGGGGCACCTACCTGCATGGGCTATTGGAAAATGGTGCTTGGCGCCGCCATTGGCTGAATGGGTTGCGATCGCGCCGTCAACTGCCCCCCCTACCCACAGCCATTCCCCACTATGCCGAGCAACGGACTGTTGCACTGGATCAACTTACAGAAGCCGTGATGGCTCATCTGAACCTAGGGAGCATTTGTAAATTATGTTGATGTAAAAATTTCAAATTGTTAGCAATTGTCATCCCTTGCAAATGACTCCCCTAGACTGAGGAACGATGTGCTGATGATAGGGAGTGCAAAAGAACAATGACAGTGGCTGCTTCTTGGTCAGTGGGAATCTTAATTGTTTCAGCGATCGCCGCTCTGAGTGGCTTAAGCTGGCTCTTGTACACAGCTTATCAAGAGGAAAAACAATGTCCCCTGCGGGAGTATTCCCCCCAAGAGGCCTATGGTGAAACCCTTTGGCGCATGATCTTTGTCTATTGGCTCGTCTATTGTGGTGCGCGGGGTCTGCAAATCGCTGTACCATTAGAAGGCACCGATTTAGGTCAAATGTGCAAAATCACCGCACTCTTGGCCTTTTTGCTCACCACCTCTTCGCTGCTTTGCTTACCGATGCACTATTGGCAGGCACGTCAGCGCCAGCAACAACTCAATTAAGTCTAATTCAGTCTCGATTCTCTGCCGACACAGTTCAATGTGGTCTGACCTGCTCCAACAACTCCTCGATCGCCAAGCCCTGACGCAAGAGCAGGCCACCCAGTTAATGCAAGGATGGCTGGCAGCAGAAATTCCCGATGCCCTCGCCGGTGCCATTCTCACGGCACTCCAGTTCAAGGGGCTGACGGTTGAGGAACTCACGGGCATGGCCAAGGTATTGCTGGCTCAGTCCGCCGCTGCGCCGCTAAATTTAGCCGAACCCCTCATTGATACCTGCGGCACTGGGGGCGATCGCGCGGGTACCTTTAATATCTCCACAGCGGTTGCCTTTGTTGTCGCAGCAGCCGGTGTCAAAGTGGCTAAGCACGGCAATCGTTCCGTCTCTAGCCGCGTCGGTTCAGCGGATGTCCTTGAGTGCCTTGGGATCAATCTTGCTCACAGCGATCCCGCCTTTTTGCTCAAGGAAGTGGGGATTACGTTTCTCTTTGCCCCCGGTTGGCATCCCGCCATGAAAGCCGTGGCTCCCCTGCGCCGTACCCTGAAAATTCGCACCGTCTTTAATCTCCTCGGTCCTTTGGTGAATCCGCTCCACCCCACAGGGCAGGTGATTGGTGTCTTTAGCGATCGCTATCTTGAAGCCATGGCCGGCGCCCTCCAACGTCTCGGACGCCAACGCGGGATTGTCCTCTATGGTCGCGAAGGAGTGGATGAAGCCACCCTCGGCAATATGACCGATCTTGTCATGTTTAGTAGCCCTGAGGAATCGCTGCGCCAAGAAGTCCTTGATCCCCAAGCCTTGGGACTCGCCAGTGCCCCCCTGAGGGATCTGGCTGGAGGAGATGTCCAGACCAATGCCGAGATTCTTACCCAAGTTCTGCAGGGCAAAGGCACAACGGCTCAGCAGGATGTGGTGGCGCTCAATGCCGCCTTAGCTCTCTACGTGGCAGCAGTCGTTCAAGATTGGTGGGAAGGGGTGGATCGGGCAAAGGCAATTCTGGCCAGTGGTGCCGCCTGGGACAAGCTACAGGCACTTGTTACACTGTCTAACCAATCCTAGGAAAACCTCTGTGGTGTCTGCCTATTTGCCCCCTTGGTGTGTTTTAGATCCCCTCTTGGATCAATGGTTACAGGAGGACATCGGTCGGGGCGATCGCACCACCCAAGCCCTGCATCTTCAGGATCGCCAAGGAAAAGCCCACATCCGTCTCAAAAGTCAGGGAGTGATTGCCGGTCTGCCCATTGTGGAGCGGGTGTTTCAACGCCTGACAGCAGCAGTAGTATTTACCTACGAGCAGGCTGAGGGCACCCTTTGTGAGGCGCCGACAATTGTTGCTCGCATTGAAGCTCCCCTAGAAACCTTACTCCTTGGCGAACGGCTGGCCCTCAATTGCTTGATGCGCCTCAGTGGCATTGCCACCCTCACCCATACCTATGCCCAGCAAATTGCTGACTTGCCGACGCAACTCGTCGATACCCGCAAAACAACGCCCGGACTGCGCCTGTTAGAAAAATATGCAGTGGCGGTGGGGGGCGGTGTCAACCATCGCTTTGGCCTTGACGATGCAATTATGATCAAGGACAACCACATTGTGGCAGCGGGGGGCATCACGGCTGCGGTTGAAAAAGTCCGCCAAGCCAGTCCCTTTCCCTTGGCGATTGAGGTGGAAACCGAGACCCTAGAGCAGGTGCGTGAAGCGGTTTCCCTTGGGGTGGATGGGATCATGCTCGACAATATGCCGATTCCAGAGATGGCAAAAGCCGTGGCCTTGATTCGTGCTGCAGCTCCCCACATTAAAATTGAGGCCTCTGGCAATATCACCTTGGAAACCTTGCGCTCGGTGGCCTTGACGGGGGTAGACTACATCTCCACCAGCGCGATGATCACGCGTTCCCCTTGGCTAGACTTTAGTTTGACCATTCTTTGAGTCCTGTCCACCTCTTGCCCACAACGTTAGTACCTATTTTGGGAGGTTGCCCGATGTTGAAATCCATGAGAATGCCGCAGCTGGTTCAGCTCAAACCCTGGGAGTTAGTGGTGTCGCTGATTGCAGTGGTGATTGCGGTACCGATTTTGGTCATTCTCAGTCAACTCTTTGTGAATACGGGTGACACTTGGCACCATTTGGCCACAACCGTTTTACCCGACTATTTACTCAACTCCCTCTGGCTGATGTTGGGGGTGGGAGCAGGGGTGATTGTCATTGGTGTCAGTACTGCTTGGCTGGTCACCAACTGTCAGTTTTGGGGGGTGCGCTGGTGGCAATGGCTACTGTTAACCCCCTTGGCAGCACCCGCCTATGTTTTGGCCTATACCTATACGGAGTTTTTCGCCTTTGAAGGTCCCATTCAGGGGTGGCTACGGGAGGTGACAGGCTGGGGCTACGGTGACTACTGGTTTCCCAATATCCGCTCCCTTGGCGGGGCGATCGCCATGCTCACCCTCGTTCTCTATCCCTATGTCTTTCTCTTGGCGCGGGTAGCCTTTTTGGAGCAGGCCACCTGTAGCTTAGAGGCCAGTCGTTCCCTTGGCTGTGGGCCTTGGCGCAGCTTTTGGACGGTGGCGCTGCCCCTTGCTCGGCCAGCGATCGCTGCGGGTACAAGCCTCGCCCTCATGGAAACCCTCAATGATTTTGGTACTGTGCAGTACTTTGGTGTGGATACCTTCACCGTCGGCATTTACCGCACTTGGTTTGGCATGGGCGATCGCGTGGCGGCGGCGCAGTTGGCCTCAGTTTTGGTGGTGATTGTTTTTGCCCTGCTGCTCGTGGAGAAATGGTCTCGGGGCAAGGCACGCTATTACAATCGCGGGGGCGATCGCCCCATTCCCTACGTGCTCAAAGGCTGGCGAGCCGCTTTGGCTTGGCTGGTCTGTGCCCTACCGGTGTTCTTTGGTCTTCTACTCCCCGGCGGGTTACTCCTCTACTTGGCCATCAGCTACCAACAACTGCACCTCAGCCGTGAATTTTTAGAACACGCCAGCCACAGCTTGATTTTGGCCACCCTCTCTGCGGTTTTGGCGGTGGGCATTGCCCTGCTCTTGGCCTATGGGCATCGCTTGCTGCCAACGGTTTGGGTGCGTTGGGGAACACAGATTGCGGCGATGGGCTATGCCATTCCCGGTACGGTGATTGCGGTGGGGATTCTCATGCCCTTGGGGTGGCTAGATAACGTCATTAACGATGTCACTGAGCACCTGTGGGGGGTGGAAGTGGGCTTGATTCTCAGTGGCACAATCACAGCCCTGATCTATGCCTACTTGGTACGCTTTTTGGCGGTTTCCTTGGGCAGTGTGGAGGCCAGCCTAGTGAAGATTCGTCCGTCCTTGGATGAGGTGGCGCGGACATTGGGGCGATCGCCCTGGAATATTCTGCGCACGGTTCACTTGCCGCTGATGGTGCCCGGCCTTTTTACCGCTGCCCTGATGGTCTTTGTCGATGTGATGAAGGAATTGCCTGCAACATTGGTGATTCGTCCCTTTAACTTTGATACCCTAGCCATACAGGTTTACCGCTTTGCCTCTGATGAGCAACTTCCCGAAGCCGCCTTAAGTGCTTTGGCCTTGGTGGTCGTCGGTCTCATTCCGGTCATTTGGCTGGGACGGCAAACCCGCTGGGCAGATTAGGGAGTTCGGTTTACCGTTTACCAATCTTCTTAATAATTCGTTACATTAGAAACAACGTTCGCTAGGTGTGCTATGTACTTAGAATTTAAGGCCAGCCAATCTGTGCGCCTCAGTATTGAAACACCCACGGCTCCCTTGCAGCACTACCTGCGCCAACCCCAGCGGCTTGTCTATGCCCTCACCGATCCAACCCGAGTGGAATTTTTGGGTAGCGATCGCTTTCGCCTCAAGATGCGTCCCCTTAACTTTCTCATGGTCAGCTTGCAGCCCACGGTGGATCTGGCTGTCCATGCTAATAGCGATGGCTCTTTACAATTGCGCTCCCTCGGCTGTGAAATTCGCGGCGTGGACTACATTAATCGCCGCTTTCACCTTGCCCTCGAAGGTTACTTGTCTCCCCAAGCAACGGCAAACGGCACGGATTTGATTGGTCTAGCTGACTTGCAGGTGGGCGTGGATATTCCGCCGCCTTTGGATCTCACACCGCGCCCGATTCTCGAAGCCACCGGCAATGGCTTACTCAAGAGCGTTCTGTTAACGATGAAACAACGCCTCAGTCAACACCTTGTCGCCGATTATCAACGCTGGCTCACGGAAGTGGAAACCAATGGCAGTGGCGATTGGCTCACGCCTGTCCCTGTCAGTTCCAGCTAAAACTTCCCTACAGATAGACCTGCTTGGTGCTGAGTAATTGCCCAAGGCCAAAGAGTCCCCGCTGGCAACCCCTTGCAGCAGCACCAATGGCCAAGGCATCCAAGCGCTCTAGTTGGGGGGGACGATTGACAAAGACAAGGGGGGTTTGCACCTGCTGATAAAAGGCACGGCAGTCTTCGTAGCTGCTGGCAATAATCCCACTGGCGGCGCTGCCATACTGGTGAATCCAATGCACTGCGGCGGTGAGATCCTCTTCGTAGTGCCACGCCAAGCGTTGATCCAGATAGGGGAGCGGCCACTCACTGGCGTCCACGAGGGGAATTTCGGGATAGTTGCGGTGTAAGTGCTCATCCACCCCCTGCTTGTAGCCCGCTTGGGTCAGTTCATTGATCACAAATGCCAGATGGGAGGGATTGACATTACCGAGCACAATGACCTTTTCAATGGCAAGGGCGCGATCGGGATTGGCTTGGTGGCTGTGCTGAATACAGTTGAGGACACTCTCTGGCGACACCGAACCATCCCAAACCAGATAGGTATTCCCAAGGGAAAGAGAGACCAAGGGACAGCGAGCAGCAGCGCGTTGCTCGGCCACAAAGCGGGAGCGGCCATAGACAAGGGCGAGATCAACAGCGACGGGATCCGCAAGCCAACTGGTTGGACTCAGGGAGAGGGTTTGAATGGTGGCTTTGGGCAGACTGGTTTTACTGAGGGCGGCCTCGATGAGACTGGCGATCGCCCCAGCAGTATAGCGGCTACTTTCACCACTCCAGAGCACAAGGGCATTTCCCGTTTTGAGGGCCATGCCCGCCAGCATCAAACTTAAAGTAGGTAGCCCTTCATAGACCAAGGCCACCACCCCTAGGGGCACGGCATACTGAAACCGCTCGGGTCGCGTTGGCAATGATTGCTGCCATGGATCTGCAGCATGGTAGAGGTGCTCTAGCCACTGGCGAATACGGTGCAGGCGCTCATGGGTCAGCCGTAGCCAGCCAAGAACAATCTGGGACACTGCTAAATCGCGGCTAGATTCAAGATCGAGCGTATTTTGCTCCAACAGGAGGGGTTCTGCTGTTGCCAACTCCTCAATCAATCGCCGAAGAGCGTCCTGACGGAGGGCATAGCTAACTTGGCTGAGGTGTGTACTGGCGACCCGCGCCCCCCTTAGCGGCTCAGGCAACATGGCCGTAGCGCATTCAACGACGGGAGAGGGCAATCCAGACTAGAAATGCCGGCATCAGTGCAATCAGCAGGGAGGCAATGATCCATAGCAGCCCTTCAGGTTTTAAGGACAATTGTAGAAGTAAGGGCAGCCAGAGGAGAATAGGCATCAATAAAAAGAAGCTCAGGCCAATCGCAAAATACCAATAGCTTTCTGAGAAGCCCCGCTGCAACTGATTCCACTGCAATCCTGTCCAATACCATGCGCGTTTGTAGGGATAGGTGGTGGCCAACTGCTCAATCGAATAGCCATCGGGACGGACGACAAAAATTTGCTGACAGCGCCGACAGCCAAAAGCTTCCGTGAGGGCGATCGGCATCAACTCCCCTTGGCGACGACAGGGGCAGGGGTAACTTGCATCGAGATCCAGTTTGTGAGGTTTAATCGGAGCCACGGTGGCTGTCCAAAACGCAAACGACAGAAAATGATTCGATGGCGGGCGATCGCTCGCCTACTGATACAGCATACAAAGAGAATTCTGTTTTGCCTGTGACTTATACAATTTGTTAAAGATAGCCGCGAAAGGGGGATATTTCGATTTTTCTGCAATGAGAGAATGTATGCTAGGATACAGTTCTGCCGCAACCCCTCCTGATCATGATTCCCCAAGATTTTCTCGACCAAATTAACCCCGATCGCTACATTGTTCCCGTGGGGGGGAAATTTCACTGGCAGGACTATGATCCTGCGGATACCGCTGGCCTCAAAAGCAAAGTCGAAGCCCAAGAACTCCTTGCCGCTGGCATTAAGAAGCTAGCCGCTTACCAAGATGTTCTCTATGCCCAGAATATCTATGCGCTGCTGATTATTTTCCAAGCGATGGATGCAGCGGGCAAAGACAGCACGATCAAACACGTCATGAGTGGCATTAACCCCCAAGGCTGTCAGGTGTATAGCTTTAAGGCACCGAGTGCCGAGGAGTTGGATCATGACTTTTTGTGGCGAGCCAACCGCGCATTGCCAGAGCGAGGCTGTATTGGTATTTTTAATCGCTCCTATTACGAAGAAGTTCTTGTGGTGCGGGTGCACCCCGATTTGCTCAATCGCCAGCAACTTCCCCCCGAAACCAAGACCAAGCACATCTGGAAAGAGCGCTTTGAGGACATTAATCACTACGAACGTTACTTAACCCGCAATGGCATTCTCATCCTCAAGTTTTTCCTGAATATCTCCAAAGCAGAGCAAAAAAAACGCTTTTTGGAGCGCATTAGTCGCCCGGAAAAGAACTGGAAATTTTCGATTGATGACGTGCGCGATCGCGCCCACTGGGACGACTATCGAGCGGCCTATGCCGATGTCTTTCGCCACACCAGCACTGAATGGGCACCGTGGCACATTATTCCCGCCAATCGCAAGTGGTTTGCGCGGCTGATGGTGGCTCACTTCATTTATCAAAAGTTAGCGAGTTTGAACCTACACTACCCAATTGTTAGTGAAGCCCACAAAGAGCAGTTACTGGAAGCCAAGGCATTACTGGAAAACGAACCTGACGACGAGGAATAACGGCTGCCACTGCCTCCCGAAATCGAGGAGCTTGGGAACATCCTTAGGCAGATCCATCCCCTTGGGGAACCTCTTGCCATAGGGAGGTTGTTTCCCGGAGGCTTTGGTAATCGCCATTGCCGAGAATCAAATGATCCAGCACTGGAATCCCGATGAGCTGTCCCGCTTGCAGAATTTGTTTGGTTAAGTCCAGATCCGCTTGACTGGGAGAGAGATTGCCTGAGGGATGGTTGTGGGCAATGATCAGGCGGCTCGCATTGCGACGCACCGCTTCACGGAAAACTTCGCGGGGATGGACAAGCGTTTCTGTGGCGGTTCCCACGGTAATCACATGAGACCCCAATAGGCGATGGCGCACATCCAGCAAGAGAACGGCAAAGCGTTCCGTCGGTTGCCACATGAGATCAGTACTGAGGACAGCGGCAGCAAGGGCAGGATTATCAATGATCGTTTGCTCCCCCGGTCGCGACTGAAAGACCCGCTTCCCCAACTCCACAGCCGCCAGAATGGTCGTGGCTTTGGCGGGGCCAACACCAGGGATGGCCATCAATTCCTCTGGGGTAATGTCGCGTAAAAGGCTCACGGCATCGGTACTGTTACCACTGCGCTCCCCCAACTGTTTGAGGATAAATTGTCCTAAGCCCACGGCTGAGAGTTTGCCCGCCCCTTGACCAGTCCCCAGTAAAATCGCCAACAGTTCTGCGGAACTGAGATAGCGGGCACCTTGGCTGAGTAGCTTTTCACGGGGGCGATCGCCGACGGGCAGATCAGCAACACGGAGGGAGTAGGACATGACAGCAGCGATCAACAGAGTTGCTAAAAAGCATACCAAGGTTTCCTCACAGCAGCGTTGGGACTGGTTTAGAGAAATTTGCAAGAAGTAGTTGACTTTTATTTGCAAGTAGTTCAAGCTAAAGAAAGTAAAGAAACCGTTTTCCTCTGTTCAGCCTCAATGAACGTATTGCGAATCTACTCCTAACTTTTCCTAGGGGGCAGGTGAGAGTTGCCTGTTCAGAAGTGCTGGGGGCGATCGCCCGATTGCCCTTGAATATCCTATAAATCGAGGCTTGCAGATACTTTGATCATGATTGAGGAGTGAATAATGGCGAGATCGATCGCGGTCTGGCTGGGGCTAGCTTTGGCTCCTGCGTGGGGAATGTCAGCAGCATTAGCTGCGAATCAGTTACAAGACATACCCCATACGAATGATGTGAGTGCTTCTGGATTTCTTGATGATAAGTTGCAACAAGTCACTCGTTCAGTAAAATCCCCCTTGCAAGTGGCACAAGTGCCAGCAGTGGCGGACTTAGAGGCTCAAGCTCCCCGACTCCCTGCCCCCGCGCCGTCTTTGGGAATGCAGCGGACAATGCCGCAAGTGACCTCAGTGAATCAACTCTCGGATGTGCGCCCCACGGACTGGGCCTATCAAGCCTTGGCCTCACTGGTGGAGAAATATGGCTGCATTGCCGGTTATCCCGATGGCACTTTCCGTGGCAATCGTGCCGCCACACGCTTTGAGATGGCTGCAGCCTTGAACGCCTGCTTGGATGTGATCAGCGATCGCTTTGCCAGCAAGGAAGATCTGGCCACCCTTCAGCGGCTAGCAGAGGAGTTTAGTAGCGAATTAGCGGTGATCAAGGGACGGGTGACAAATCTAGAAGGTCGCGTTGCCAACCTTGAAGCAACCCAATTTTCCACCACTACTAAACTACGCGCTTCAGTCATCTTCAATGTGTCCGATGTTCTCACGGGCACCCAAGCCGTTGCTGCTAACGCTGTTCCCAATCGCGGGCCCACCATCGAGGACAATACCGTTGCTACCTACCGCGCTCGGCTGAACTTTGACACCAGCTTCTATGGCAAGGATGTCCTGCGGGTGCGCATTCAGGCGGCCAATATGCCTAACTACGGAACTGTTACCGGTACCAACATGGCACGGCTCAGCTATGACACCAACACTGGCGGCCAATTCACCATTGACGACCTCTACTACCGCACCCCTCTGACCAACCGCCTATTCCTTGCCTTTGATGCATCAGCAGGCAATTTCGACAAGAATGTCTTTACCTTTAACCCCCTCTTGCAGTCCGATGAAACGGGAGCCATTAGCCGGTTTGGTCGCTTTAACCCCCTCTATCGCTTTGGTGGCGGTGCTGGCTTAACACTGCGCTATACCCTCCTTGAAAATAAAGAGCGGGGCACTGGCCTAACCCTAAATCTGAGCTATCAGGCACCGAACGCAGCTAATCCAAATCGAAATACACCAAATACTAATGGTCTCTTCGACGGTGCCTATGCCGCCTTGGCCCAACTCGACTGGCGACCTGCGAAGAACCTCGCCATGGGATTTACCTATGTGCGCTCCTTTGGTGTCGGTGTTGCTGGCGGAACGGGAAGCAGTGGGTTTGCCGGCTCTGCTGCCAACCCCATCGGCAATAACGCCAATGCAGCCGCCGATAACTTTGGCTTTCAGTTTACCTATCGCCCCATTCAAAAATTCAACATTGCAGGCTGGGTCGGCTACTCCAATGTCTATCAGGTACAAGGATTCACAGGCCCACGGCGAGAAGCAGAAGTCTTAAACTGGGCCGCCACCTTTGCTGTACCGGACATCTGGCGCAAGGGCGATGTTCTGGGTTTAATTGTCGGTCAACCCCCACAAACCATTAGCGTTCGCAATGTAGCGGGTGCACCGGGGGCAACCTTTAACTCCTATCACATCGAAGGGCTATACCGTATTCCGATCTCGCGGAATATTTCAATTACACCTGGCCTCATTGCCGTGGTCAATTCCAACAGCAACAGTAACAACGCGCCGCTGCTTCTGGGGGTTGTGCGAACAACCTTTAGCTTCTAGCTGTCCCTAGCTAGTGAGGAAATAGATGCCCTACCCCTAGGGGGGTGGGGTTTTGTTTTCGAGTTACCGCAAAAGATCAAAGGCAGCATTTGCTAAGGTAAGGGTACCAGTTGTGCAGTTATGAATGAGTACGTTTAGGAGCCTACCGCCATGTCTGAAGAACAAGTCCCACCCACAACAACTGAAGAACCGGTTGCTGCTGCCGAGTCATCCACCCCTGAGCCCCTTGGAGAAACCGTCAGTGCTGAGGAGGTGATCGAGGCGGCCAAAGAACTCTTGGCGGCTCTCCAACGCTTTGCCGCCGCTCAGTTAAAAGCCCTGCCAGCAGATGTACAAAAAGCCCTTGAAACGGCGATCGCAGAGCTGAAGTCGAATGCTGATACCGTCTCTAGCCATGTCAAGGATTTTGAGGAGCGACTCAAAGCGGCGTGGGAGGTGCTAACAGCAAAGAAAGAGTTGCCCAGTGGTGGTGATGGCGAGTCCTAGTCCGTTATTGCTTGAGCCATTCCCTTGGCAGGAGACCCTCCAGTGGCAACCCACACCCCAACAGCAGGAACAGTTCCAACGCTTCTATGGGGCAATCCTCGCAGCCAACCAAGGGATCAACTTGACGCGGATTACGGCAGTCCCTGATTTCTGGGAGAAGCACCTCTGGGATTCGTTGCGGGGGATTTTGCCATGGCTTCAGCCTACTGGGGGAACACCTTGGGGAACTAAGATTCAACAGGTCATTGATATTGGCAGTGGCGGTGGTTTTCCGGGGGTACCGGTGGCGATCGCCCGCCCCGATTGGTCAGTGACCCTCCTTGAAGCGACCCAAAAGAAAGTCAAATTTTTGCACTCTCTCCCTTCAAGTGTTGGTTTGGCCAACATTCAGCCGCAATGGGGACGGGCAGAAGCCCATGAGCGCCGCTATGATTTGGCCTTGATTCGAGCCGTCGGTGATGTGGCTCGTTGTTGTGCCTATGGGTTGCCCCTATTACGGTTGGGGGGCATTTTAGTCCTGTACCGAGGTCAGTGGAGCAAAGAGGATGCCCAAACCCTAGGAACCCTGCTGCCGCGATACCGCAGTCAACTCCTAGAGATTCAGGCCTTTGCCACCCCCTTGAGCCATGCCCAGCGCCACTGCGTTTACCTTCAGCGTCAGGGTTGAATGAGTGATCTTGTCCTCGTGGGGACTCTTAATGTAAATAAATTATGACAATCGATGGTTTGAAATTTTCACCCTACACATTTAGGGGGGGATCAGTTATACACAAATAGAGAGTAAACCAACAAATGTATTGAATTGATTGGTTAGGGCAACTTGGCAAGTCTCGGAGGAATACTGTCAATGTTTAACGATAGCAATACAAGTTTTACAAGCTGGCTCGCCGATCTCGTCAATGGTATGGGTCTGGCATGGTGGGTCAAGATAGAAACGAAAACCCCCCCCTGCACCTACTACTTTGGCCCTTTTCTGACACCCATGGAGGCGGAAAAAGAGAAGGATGGCTACATTGAGGACTTGAAGGCTGAGGGCGCAGAGGGACTTGAGGTCAGTGTCGTGCGCTGCCGTCCTGAAGAGGTGACCATTGACGCCGAAAAAAAGACGCGGGTGCCCCTTAGTGTTGGCATGACATAGGTTAAAGTCTGAATTGGTTCTAAAACTCTGTCCCTAAAGCATGATGCCGTCTTAAAGTTTCTCCTAAGTCTCTGGACGCCAACCCCAACAAGGCTATGTTCAGCATTACCAAGGCGGATGGAATTCTCTGGGCGATCGCCTTTATTACGGGGTGTGTTTTCAGTCTCTTTCAGTGGGGCTGGCTGGGGGTCTTGGCCCTAGGAGGGATGCTCTACAGCGGGCGGCGCTGGGGCGGTAAGGTTTGGCTGCGCCTGCCTTCGAGTCAAAGTTTTGCGATCGCCACCGGGGTTGCCCTTTTAGCGATGGCCTATGTGTGGCTGCGCACGCCCCAGCCGGGGGTGAATGACATCAGCAGTTTAGTGCCCCGTCTTGAGGGGTTGAACCTACCGTCAACGGTGCTCGTCGAGGGGCGTGTTGAAACCACACCACTACCTAATCGCGCTGGGCGACGACGCTTTTTCCTAGGGGTGGAGCGCTATCAAAATCTCAGTCAAGTACCGGCCCAAAGTGAGGTGCTGCAAGGGAGAGCCAGTGGCCGCCTCTATGTGACACTGCCAGCAGCGGAAGGGGCAAAGCTACATCCCAGCCAACGGATCCAGATTTCGGGGCGGCTCTATCTGCCTCGTGGGGGGGGCAGTGAGTTTTTTCGTGCCTTTAACTTTCGGCGGCAGCTTCAGTTACAGCACACCTTTGCTGGCTTAGCAGGCAACAAGGTCACGATTTTGGATCAGGGATCACCTTGGGGGTTGTGGGCACTGCGGCAGCGGATTATCCAAGTCCATGCCCAAGGGTTGGGCGATCGCTATGGTGCGGTGGTCTCGGCAATGGTGCTGGGGAACCGCGCGGTGGCCATTCCCTTTGAGGTGCGCGACAGCTTTCGGCGCGTGGGGCTATCCCATGCTCTGGCGGCCTCGGGGTTTCATACGGCGATTTTGTTGGCAGTTGTCTTGGCGGTGACGCGTTTCCTGCCGCAGCAGTGGCGCTATGGTTTGGGGGCTGGGGTCTTGGTGCTCTTTGCCTGTTTGAGTGGGTTTGCCCCCTCAGCAATTCGCGCTGTGTTGATGGGCTTGGCGGGTCTGGTGGCTTTGGTGAATGGTCAAAAGGGGCAACCCCTCGTGATTCTGCTGGCGATCGCCACTGCCATGCTGATCTACAATCCCCTGTGGATTGAGGACATTGGCTTTCAGTTGAGCTTCCTAGCCACCTTGGGTCTCATTGTCAGTGCTCAACCGATCAGCGATCGCCTCGATTGGTTGCCAACACCCCTGCGCAACTTTGTCGCGGTACCCCTCGCGGCCACCCTCTGGGTACTGCCCCTCTCTTTGGCAATCTTCGGTATTTTCCCGGTGTATGGTCTGCTGGCTAATGTCCTTGCCAATCTGCCCCTGGTTCTCTTGACGGTTGGCGGCTTCATCAGTGCCATGATCGGCCTCCTCGTTCCGCCTGTGGGATCGGCGCTTGCTTGGCTCCTCTACTACCCCACAGCTTTCCTCCTGTGGCTGATTCAAACCATCGGCCAGTGGCCGGGGGCAACGATCGCCCTTGGCAGTTTGGGTTGGCTGCAAGTTGTTGTTCTCTATGGCCTGATTGTCCTTGGGTGGCTGAGTCCTCGCTGGCGGCGCCGTTGGTTTTTGCTGTTTACCCTTGGTGTCACTCTGGTTCTCGTGCCCTTTATTCTGCGCCAAAATACCCTCTTTCAAGCTACGGTTCTCGCCAATACACAGGTGCCGACACTGGTGATTCAGCAACCAGCGGGGACAGTCGTCATTAATGGGGGAGATCCCCAAGGGCTAACGGCTTTCTTGGCTCAAGAGGGCATTAACCGCATTGATTGGGCGGTGGCCAGCGATCGCCAGTACCGTCAACAACAGGGCTGGCGCGAGATTCATGGGATCACCCCAATTCGCCAGTTTACGGATGTGCCAACGGCCAAGAGTGATCCTGCCTACCGGGAAATGTTGACCACCCTCAAGGTGCCCCATCAATCGCTTCCCCTGCGGCAACCCGTTCAACTGGGTCAGGTGAAAATTACTGTCCTGCGGGCGGATCCGGCTATCTTGACCTTGGAGATGGGCAACAGTCAGTGGCTCTTTGTCAGTGATCCCAGTCGCGATGCCGCTCAAACGGATTGGCTGGCCGTGACGCCCGTGGAGCCACCGCAGGTTCTCTGGTGGTGGGGGCGAAAATTAACGCCACGCCTCTTTGAGATTGTCAAGCCGCGCAGTGTCATTCTTAGTCGCAACGCCCTTGATCCCGCGATCGCCCGCTATCTAAAGGAGAAAGAAATTCCCTATTTTGTGGTCGGAGAAGCCGGGGAAGTGCGCTGGCAGGCCGATGGCTCCCTGAAGGCCAATGCCCCTCAAAACGATGGCTTGATTTAGGACTCGCTTTGGCGCAAGCGTAAATGTGCGGTTGCCAATGTTTCTTGGAGTACCTGCTGAATGCGCTGCGGATCGGGGGTTTTGCCCCCCATCACGTCGCCAAAATAGACACAGGCGGCTTCCCCCAAGGCCCAAGTATAGGCCGCCGCCCAAGAGGCAGACAGCACCGATCCCAAACCCGGAATCAATTTAATCAACTGTTGCCCCACCAACCGCGCCACAAATCCGCCGCCAATTGTGGTCAAGATGCCCCCGGCTTGGGAAGGCGAAAGGGTCTGACCGTACAACTGCCCCAGCAGCACCACCATCACCACCTGCACCCCCACAAGGACTGGCATCGTGGCAAAGGGCAAAGGCACTGCCGCCAAGGTTCCCGCCATCACTGCAAAGGGGGCAATGTAGCGCCGCCCCACCTGACGATAGAGGGGAGCCAGTTGATCACTGAGATGGGATTGGGCGATCAGCTCGCGGAGCAGTTGGGCTTCTGCTTTGGGCAGCACTGCCTCTAGGGTTGTAGCAAGGGTCTCAAAGCCATAAAAAACAGGGGTGTAGCCGTCTTCCTCCAACGTAAAGTCAAGGGGAATGACGCGATCGCTAATGTCAGCAAAGCGCTCCTTATGGCCAGCGATCGCCAAATTAACCTCAGGAATCTCTGGGGGATAGGGGGGATGATTTTCTTGGTTGGGGGGATACAGCTCGTGCAGACAGGTAATGGCCAAAATAAACGGAATCTCTGGATGAGCCTTCTTCAGTGCCTTTGCCACTTGGTGCAGGCGATCGCCCGCAAAATCCGTTACCTTGACCGTCAAAATAATCACTCGTGCCCGTTGACTTTGCTGCAACAGGTGATCCAATTCCGCCACCACCTCAGCCGTTTGCTCTGGCGTTTCCCCCAAGCCCACTGTATCCGTGAAGGTGAGCAGTGGCAGTTCAGCCGTGGGATAGTCATAGCGCTGTGTTTGCCGCGTATGGGGACGAAACCCCGCCCCGACAATACTGGCATCGGCACCCGTCATTGCCCGCACAATCGAACTTTTCCCCGATTGAGGTTTGCCAATCAGCAAGACCTCCGTCGCCGCTAATTCCTGCCGTGCCCTAGCCAAGACCTCCGCCAGTGCCGTTGCATCCACCTGAAACCAGCGGGTCAGGAACTGCCCATAGGAGCCTAAGAATTTAGGCTTGGGTTTCTCCACGGGCGTCGTCACCGTAGCTGGGGGATTCGCGGTAGATCGCATCCAGTTGGGCACGGGCATCCTCCACACTGAGAGAGCGCATCACCAACAGGGGCTCATCAATCACATGACCATCGCTATCTAACAGTTCGGGATGGGTCACCCGTGGCGGTGAAAATTGGCGTTGTGATTCAATGCCGAGGGTCAACAAACTCCGAATCAGATTAGCCATGGCCAGTAGTGCCAAGACTGTAAAGGCAACAATATAGATCAACTGCAACATGAAGAGAGCACCTCCGAGCCAAGCGCCGAGAATGGTTTAAGCGTCACAAGATTTGGATAAGCGATAGTGGTGGGCAACCTGCCAGCACTCCATCAAGAGCGTATGCCACTGCATCAGTACCTGTGTATCAACCCCCACTTGGCCGTCCGTTGCCCGAAAGAGGCTTTGGGTAGCAATCACATCATTGAGGGCCGTCTCCACCCGTTCAAGGAGTGCCTGCTGTTCCGCCACGTTCAAGAAGGGAATCACTTCTGTCTGCAAGAGCGATCGCGATCGCGTGAACCAGTACTGAAAATCTTCGAGTAGCGGCTCCAGCAAGACCTTAAGCAGTTGAGGTTCAGGTAAATTTGAGTGCAGCATAGGGATTGATGAGGGCGACCTACTTCTATCTTAAATCTTAAACTCGTTTACATATTGTTACATTGTTAATCTTTGACTGCATCTTTCCTCAGCGCGATCGTTTGGAAGGAATCGAAGAGACGGTGTACCCTAAAAAAAGACTCAAAAATACTGATCTTGTCCCCATTACATAGTGTGCGCAGGTATGGACATCCGCGACTTTTTTGCCCAAAGTGCTGGCCGCTGGTTTTCCCAACGTACCAGTCATCACTTGGCCTTTAAGCAAACTGAGTCAGGCAAGTCTCAGTTAACCATTGAATTACTGTCTGTGGATGATCCTGCGGTCATTGCCCTGTGTCAGCAATATGACATGGATCCCGCTTGGGCAGTGTGCGGTGCACGGGTCAGTTGGGACGGCACGATGGAATGGGACAGCGAGAAGCACGAAGGCTCAACGGTACTGGTGCCGATCATGGATCAGGGGTCACGGATGGAAGGCAAGCTCCTGCGGGAAATGGGCTATGCCGAAAAAGCACCGGTTGCCGGTCGCTTCAGTATGGGCAGTGATGGTGCCCTAACACTGATTACCGAATACGAAACCATGTACTCTGAAGAGCGCCTTTGGTTTGCCAGCCCCAATCTACGCCTGCGCACTAGTATTCTCAAGCGCTTTGGTGGCTTTAGTATGGCCTCCTTTTGCTCAGAAATTCGCTTAGGGGTGACGCAACCCGCCAATTCCTGATGGTCTTTCTCCACGTTGCTATTAACGTCACGGATTTGGAGCGAGCTGCGGCCTTCTATGAAGGGTTGCTGGGTCTTACCCCCGTCGATCGCCCCCTGAAATTCCCCGGCCGCTGGTATCAAATCGGTACGGTGCAAATTCATCTCATCCCAGCGGAGCAGGTGGTTGATCCCTGTCAAGATCAGCGGTGGGGACGTAACCCCCACTTTGCTCTTGGCGTAACTGATTTAGCCAGTCTCGAACAACGCCTAGTGGCAGCCCAAATTCCCTTGCAGCGCAGTGCCTCAGGACGAACCGCAATCTTTGTCGCAGATCCCGATGGCAATCTGATTGAACTTAGCCAAGTGTCCTAGAGTACCAGCTTGGCCGTTCCCAAAAACTGAATGCCCGTTGGCTCAATGGCAAAACGATAGGGCAAAATTTCCACCCCTTGGTTGTAGGCGGCGCGTAAGAGTTGTCCATAGGTGGGATCGGCACTGTCTCCCGGCGCAAAGCGATCGCAATCACCGCGATTAATAAAGTAGAGCATACACACACGAGTGTCAGGTTGGGTTTGCCGTAGCCATTGCAGTTCCCGCAGATGCTTTTGACCTCGCATGGTCACCGTATCAGGAAACAGGGCTAACCCCCCTTGCGCCCAAGTGGTATTTTTCACCTCAACATAGGCAGGGGGCTGTTGGGGATGATCCGCCAAGTAAAAGTCAATGCGGCTGCGCTCTTGACCATAGGCCACCTCTCGCTGCTGAGTGCCGTACCCAGCTAGTTCCGGTAGGATGCCTGCCGCCAATGCGGAAGCAATCACCCGATTCGGCAAACTCGTATTTACCCCCACCCACGTGCCATCAACGAAAATCATTTCCCACGTATAGGCCAGCTTGCGCTTGGGATCTGCATGGTAGGAGACTTGAACGGGGGCACCCACTTGGCAGATTCCTGTCATCGGCCCTGTATTCGGGCAGTGGGCTGTGATGCGATCGCCAGAGGTCAACTCAATCTCCGCAAAAAATCGCTGATAGCGCCGACAGAGAATTCCTGCTTGGAGCGGTGGATAGTGCCAACACAATGTGGGAGTCACAGGCGACCCGTAGAAAGTGCAGGTCTCTATTCTACCCCCAAAAGTAAAATGCCAGCCCCCTTGGTGATATGGAAGCCAGCATTCTACGGAATATTAAAGGAGATTTAAGGTTAAGGTCTATATGGGCTGACCTCAATTGAATACCCCTATCATGGCATCACTTCTTGGCAGGGCTGGCTTCCCTAATCTTTTCTTTATATTTATGTTGCAAAGGTCTGATCTTTCGTTACATGTCTTAGAGTTTCGCAGTATTGTCCTGAAAACTCCCCTGTCCTCATCACAAGAAACGCCCCTAAATCCCGTAGTATTAAGATGTATGTCGCAAATCTTAAAAATTTCTGAGGTATGACCGCCGAAACCCCTGATGTTGCGCCCTTAGATCGGTTTGAGTGCCGTGCCTGCGGCTACATCTATGAACCCTCAAAGGGAGACGAAAATCGCTCGATTCCGCCGGGGACAGCCTTTGCTGATCTCCCCGTAAACTGGCGGTGTCCAGTGTGCAGTGCTCCGAAAAAGCAATTTAGCAACATTGGACCTGTGGGATCCCCCTCAGGCTTCAAGGAAAATCTGAACTACGGCTTGGGTGTGAATCGCCTCACCCCCGGCCAAAAAAATATCCTCATTTTTGGTGGTCTTGCCCTTGCCGTTCTTTTTCTACTGAGTTTCTATAATGTTCGCTAAACAAATTGACAGTTACTGGCAAAAAATGAAAGGAATCAAGTTCCTGCATTGGCTACTGGTGACCGTTGTCCTCTGGATGAGCCTGAGTACCTCTGCCCTTGCCATCCCCGCCTTGGACTACAACCCTTGGGAAGCCATCCAACTACCAACCACCTCAACCATTCTCGATATGAGCTTTATTGACCGTAATCACGGTTGGTTGGTGGGTGCCAATGCCACACTGATGGAAACTCGCGACGGTGGTCAAACTTGGGAACCCCGTACGCTGGTTTTAGATAATCCCGACTATCGCTTCAACAGCGTTAGCTTCCAAGGGAACGAGGGCTGGATTGTCGGTGAGCCACCCATTATGCTGCACACGACCGATGGTGGCCAATCTTGGAGTCAAATTCCCCTCAATCCCAAACTCCCCGGCTCACCCCGCCTGATCAAAGCCCTCGGCAATGGCGCTGCGGAAATGATGACCGATGTAGGCGCCATTTACCGTACCAAAGACAGCGGCAAAAACTGGCAAGCATTAGTCCAAGAAGCCATTGGGGTCATGCGCAACCTCAACCGTTCGCCCTCTGGGGAGTATGTGGCTGTCTCCTCGCGGGGGAGCTTTTACTCCACGTGGCAGCCGGGACAAACGGCTTGGCAACCCCACAATCGCACCACCTCGCGCCGTGTCCACAATATGGGCTTTACCCCGGATGGTCGGCTCTGGATGATTGTCAATGGCGGTAAAATTGCCTTCTCTGATCCAGACAATTCCGAAAACTGGGGAGAACTGCTGAGTCCCCTGCGTCGCAATAGTGTTGGCTTCCTTGATCTGGCCTATCGCACACCCAATGAAGTATGGCTAGCAGGGGGTGCTGGGGTACTGCTCTGTAGCCAAGATGGTGGCCAAACGTGGCAGCAGGATGTGGACGTGAAAAAAGTCCCCTCCAACTTTTATAAAATTCTCTTCTTTAGTCCTGATCAAGGGTTCATCATTGGCCAGAAGGGGATCTTGCTGCGGTATGTGACTGACTTGACGGCTGCTTCGGCGTAACGTAGAAAATAACTGCCGAGCATCTGGTAGAGTCTGGTTATGAACTCCAGCAGCACTTCATTCTCCCTCCATGAGGGTAGTAGTTTCTTACGCAATATCTGGTACTATGGCCTGCCAGCCGCTGACCTCAAGCCGGGTCGCTGCCAAGCCAAGGTGCTTTTAGGGGAGCCTATTCTCTTCTGCCGTACCACTTCAGGCAAGCCCTTTGCGCTGCGCAATCTCTGCCCTCACCGTGGCATTCCCCTACACTATGGTCACTTTGATGGGGAAGAGGTGGAGTGCCCCTACCACGGCTGGCGCTTCAATGCCCACGGCCACTGTACGCTGATTCCCTCCCTGACCAGTGATAGTGATGTGGATCTCAAGCACTTTGGTGTGTTGAGTTATCCCGTACGCGAGGTGCAGGGCAATCTCTGGATTTTTTTCCCAGCCAATGAGCGTGATGTCAGTGAACCGACCCTAGAGGTGCCCCTTGTGCCCGGATTTAGCGCCGAGACCCAACCTCAAGCGGTGCAAAAATTCATCTTTCCGGGACATTTGGATCAGGTGTTTATTAACTTTATGGATCCCTCCCATGCGCCCTTTGTCCATGGGGCGTGGTGGTGGCGCAAGCGGGGCAAGCTCTTTGAGAAGGCAAAAACCTTTGATCCGTCGCCCTATGGCTTTACCATGCGCCGCCATCCCCTGTTGCGCAAGTCGTGGGCACACCATATTTTAGGTGGCCATCCTGAGGTGGAAATTATCTATCGGCTGCCGGGGATTCGCATCGAAACCAACTATAGCGATCGCCACACCTTTTGTTTTCTGATTACCCTTACCCCCATTAACGCTCAGGAGACTGAACTCACCGCCACCTACTACTGGACCTTTCCATGGCTCGCCCCCCTGAAACCCTTACTGGCTCCCTTAGCGCGGGAATTTCTCAACCAAGATTTGCGCATTGTGGCCAAGCAAAGCGAAGGCCTAAAGTACAAGCCACCGTTGACGCTTATCAAAGAGGCCGATTACCAAGCTAAATGGTATTACCAGCTTAAGCGGGAGTACGAGAAAGCCACCCAAGAGGGACGGGAATTTGTCAACCCCTTGAAAACCCAAGTCCTACGCTGGCGCTAAAGGCAGCAGCCCCTCTGGTACGATCAGAGGGTTAGATCATTCACACTGGCTGTACCTATGCTCCTAGACCTATCGGGAAAACGCGCCCTTGTGACCGGCATTGCCAATAATCGCTCCATTGCTTGGGGGATTGCCCAACAGCTCCATGCAGCAGGTGCTGAACTGGCAGTGACGTATCTTCCCGACGAGCGGGGAAAGCTGAAGCAAAAGGTCGAGGAACTGACTGCTCCTTTAGACCCCAAACTGCTTTTACCCCTAGATGTGCAGCAACCTCAACAAATTGACGAAGCCTTTGCTGCCATTGCCTCTACTTGGGGTGGCTTAGATATTTTGATTCACTGTTTGGCCTTTGCCCAAAAAGAAGATCTCAGTGGTGACTTTTCCGCCGTCTCCCTTGAAGGCTTTAATCTCGCTCTCGACATCAGTGCCTACTCCCTGATCTCTCTCAGCCGTGCCGCTAAACCATTGATGACCAACGGCGGGTCAATCATTACCCTGACTTATTTGGGGGGTGTGCGGGTTGTGCCGAACTACAATGTCATGGGGATTGCCAAGGCAGCCCTAGAAATGAATGTGCGCTACCTCGCGGCAGAATTGGGGCCTCAGAAGATCCGTGTCAATGGTATCTCCGCTGGTCCAATTCGCACCTTGGCCTCCTCAGCAGTGGGGGGCATTCTCGATATGATCCACCATGTGGAAGCCACGGCTCCGTTGCGGCGCACGGTGACCCAAACAGAGGTGGGCAACACAGCAGCTTTTCTTGCCAGCGATCTAGCCAGTGGCATCACTGGTCAAATTCTTTATGTGGATTCGGGCTACTGCATCATGGGGATGTAGAGGGCATGCGCTAGAGTAGAGTCAGCGAGTTATTGACGAGGCAAAGCATGGGTTTACTTGATCGTGTCGGCATGGTGATTCGCTCTAATCTCAATGCCATTGTCAGTGCTGCTGAAGATCCAGAAAAAATCCTTGAGCAAACAATTATTGACATGAACGAGGACTTGGTGAAGTTGCGCCAAGCCGTTGCTCAAGCCATTGCTGCTCAGAAACGACTAGAGCAGCAGTACGCCCAAAATCTTAAGGATTCCCAACAGTGGGAAGAGCGGGCACGCCTTGCCCTCAGTAGAGGAGATGAAGCCCTCGCGTTGGAAGCCTTGAACCGTAAGAAAACTGCCGCAGATACCGCTGCCGCCCTTAAAGCCCAAGTGGATCAAATGGCAGTCCAAGTAAAAACCCTTAAGGACAACTTGACCGCCCTTGAAAGCAAAATTTCTGAGGCGAAAACGAAGAAGGAAATGCTCAAAGCGCGTGTCCGGGCAGCCAAAGCCTCTGAGCAGATTCATCAAGCGGTCAGCAAGGTGGGCACCTCCAATGCGATGGCGGCATTTGAGCGTATGGAAGATAAAGTCCTGCAAATGGAAGCCCGCTCCCAAGCGATCGCTGAACTGAGTGGCGATACTCTCGAAAGTAAATTCCAAGCGCTCCAAAGCAGCGCCAACAAACAGGATGTGGAATTTGAACTGCTGGAAATGAAGCGGCAGATGGGCTTGTTGCCCGATGCTTCCTCCGCGGGGACACTCCCCCAGACCGCCAGTGGCAGCAGTCAGTTAAATATTAATATCAACGTCTCTACTCCCGAAGTGCAGGACGCACCACGCCCCAGTTCATCCTCTCAGAGTAAATCTATTGATGACGATATGGCAGAACTCCGCCGGCTATTGGATAGCTAGTTGGAATGGGTCGCCTGGGATTCGAACCCAAGACCAATCGGTTAAAAGCCGAGTGCTCTACCGCTGAGCTAGCGACCCGCGCTGTTGCGCAGCTTTTCCAGTATAGAGAAAACCACCTTGAAAGACAAGGGGTTAGGGGCAAAGCCAGTGGGGAAATTCACAAAATTGTTCTCGGCTGAGGAGATGGATGCGCGGATGTGCCTCGGCTTGGGCGCGATCGCCAGCAGTGGTATAGCCCCATGTCGCCAAGAAGAGTTCTGTTTCCTCTAGTTCCGGTGTAGCCGCAACCTGTAACAGTGCCCCGAGGCGATCCTCAACAAACCACAGGGGAGCACCATAGGTTGACTGAAGCGCCTCAAGAATCACAGGTTTTGGCTGCTGTTGGTCTTTGCCATAGATCGCCCTTGGGGGAAAGGAGATGCCCGCTTGCTCTAGCAAATACGTAACAAAGCGCTGCTCCTTGGTGGTGACAATGGCGAGGGGTTGACCTTGAGTCTGCCAGCGTTGCAAAGCGGCTACGACACCGTCATAAAAGTCATGGAGCGCCAGCCAGCTTTGCCAGTCCGTTGCAATCCAGCGATCGCGCAGGCCGTCCACTCGTTCTCCCAAATCGGTGGCAGTGAGATGGTAGGTAGCAAGTAGGCGATCGCGCACCTTTGGCCAGTTTTGGAGAATCTCTTGAGTAGAGGTGCCTTCAACAATTGCTCGCAACAGGAGCGGCATTTCCCAACCCACCGTAATCACAGGGCGCAATTGACCAAATTGCCTTTCTAGTTCCTCTAGGGAAAGCACAAGGGGCTGCTCAGGCCACACCTGCTGATACACCTGCCAACTGGTTTGAAAATATTCTCGCAGGCCGTTGCAGAGGACGCCATCAAAATCTAAGGCCAGTAATGAAGGTAATATTCTTGGCATTGATGTCTATAACCTAACTGGGGCGGGAGGATTCGAACCCCCGAATGGCGGGACCAAAACCCGCTGCCTTACCGCTTGGCGACACCCCATTGCGTTGCTTTGTTAGCATAGCAAGTTTGGCTTGGTTTGTTCAAGGGATGGACTGATTTTTTTCGTGCCTAAATGCTGTAATACAGGGGAAAGGACTTTGCCTCCCTTGGCTTAATAAAGACCTGTTGCTGGGGTTCAAGGCGCAGCTCGTCAAATCGCTCTCGCGATAGGTGAGCCATCAGCTCCTGTCCATCATCTAGGCGCAGTTCCACCTGAATTTCCCAACCCAAGTGAATGATGCGGTGAATGCGAGCTGAGACGGTGTTACCATTGGGACTCGTCTCAATGATGATGTCGCGCGGGCGCAGAAAAATATCGCAGTGGGCAGCCGTGCCTTCGCTTTGCTGAAAGACGCGGGAGCGCAGGACATTCACAGGGCCAATAAAGCTCATCACAAAGGGGCTAGCAGGATGGTCGTAAATTTCAGCGGGGGTACCCACCTGCTCCACTTGGCCTTTGTTCATGACGACAATTTGATCCGCGACTTCCATAGCCTCCTCTTGGTCATGGGTCACGAAGACCGTTGTCACATGGACATCATCGTGGAGGTGGCGTAGCCATGCTCGCAGTTCCTTACGTACCTTGGCATCGAGGGCACCAAAGGGTTCATCCAGCAATAGCACCTTGGGTTCTACGGCAAGGGCACGGGCAAGAGCCACCCGCTGGCGTTGTCCCCCAGAGAGCTGAGAGGGGTAGCGATCGCCCAAGCCACCCAACTGCACCAACTCGAGCAACTCCTCAACCCGAGCTTTGATCTTGGCACGGGGCACCTTGCGCAGCTCTAGGCCAAAGGCGATATTTTGGCGCACAGTCATGTGCTTAAAAAGGGCATAGTGCTGAAAGACGAAGCCAATATTACGTTCTTGGACACTTTGATAGGTGGCGTCCTTGCCCGTGAGCAGAATTCGGCCAGTGTCGGGCATCTCTAAACCCGCAATCAGCCGCAGTAAGGTTGATTTGCCGGAACCTGAAGGCCCCAACAGCGCCACCAAAGAGCCACTGGCAATATCCAAATCCACCTGCTTGACCGCTTGAAAGGAGCCAAAGGACTTAGAAACGTTTTCAATAGTGATGCCCATAGCACTGCTAGCAATACTCTAGTTTCTCTATAAGATTACCGTAGTTTTGAAGCCCTGTGTCTTTGCCCACAGGGCAAACGCATACTCAGACAATGGCATGGCAACGCACCGCCTGCGCCAACCGCTCTACCCCACCGTCAAGACTGAGTAGAATACAGATGCCGTGGATTGCCCTTGAGGCTCAAAACATATAGCTATTCCAATAAAGAATGAGACATTATCCAGCACAATACTTGCGAATCACTTCATCCATAGAACAGTTTAACCCTGCATACATCCGCGCTCGCTTCAGCGCACTGAAGTCGTGCTCAATCACATTCAAATCAAGAGAGTATTTCGGTAAAAATAACACCTCGTGACCCGCCGCTTTCACCACTGCCTGAATCGCCCCTTTTGGATGAATCGGTGCATTATCCATCATCAACAACGAACGTTTCTCTAACGCTGACAAACAGTACTGACTCAGCCAGCTCACAAACCCTAACGCATTCAAATATCCTGAAAACAGCATCGACGCTATGAAGTCTTTCTGGTGTCTATACCGTCCTGCGACTACACTCTCTCTTTTCTGACGCTTCCCAACTCGCTCTCCATTAATTCGTTGGCCTCGCGCTGACCACCCATACTCACACGCCACTCGAGAGTCAAACCCCGTCTCATCGATAGACACCACCGTTTCCTCCCCATGGCTCTCTACCCATGTGTCGAGCTGCTGTTGATACGCTTGCCGCTCTGCCTCACACCGTTCTTGGTAACGTATCTGTTTTTTTTCGGGTGATGCCCATCTGGTCGAGGGCATAACTAATGGTGGAAACTTGAACGCCAAATCGCTGGGCAGGGTCGATAAACGGTCATCGGGATGGGCAGCAACATCCGCTGCTAAGACTGCCCAATCCAGTTTCCAAGGACGACGGGGGACAACCGTGGGCGCTAAGTCGTCTCGCTTCAGCCAGCGATGGATGGCGGCGCGACTGACCTGAAAGATTTGAGTTGCTTCACTGATTTTGCCACCTTGCTTGATATAGGAGACAACCCGCTCTCGTCAGTCCAAGCTATAGCTCATATTCTTGAGTAACATTCATGACGCTTTGAGTATAGCCTATCCCTCTTGAAAATATCTCACTCCTTTTCGAAATTAATAGGAGCTGATGCAGGTGGTCTGTTCACCTGTTGCTTGAGGCCATCTATTTTTCGCTGAATACTGGAAACAGCAAAAAAGGGGAGTAACGGGATTGACCCCAAAAAGCCGATAACTAGGCAGCTAAAGACCACATCTTGCCACTGGTGTAGAATACCGTTCGCCACCAAAAATAGGGGAATAGCAGTTACACCAAGATACAGAAGAATAAATAGCCCCTGCAAAATCCTTGGCCAGACCCAGTTCCCTAGAGAAATGTCAACCACGATGACAATAATGCCCAGAACCGCCATTTCCCACTCGGTTAGGGTGTCAATATTACGCAAACTCTGAAGCAAAGCATCAAAACTTGGCAAGTCTGGCAACACAGCAATCACTCCAAATCAAAGGGCTACAAAATTTTCCTAGGCACTAGCATACACTCAAATAAAATGGGGTCAATCAACATTACAAAAATATTTTTGAGACTGCCTTCGATGGCGATCGCATGCCATCAACGATGATCCTGACGCTTGGGGGTGCCAATCTTTAGATTAACTTTTGTTGCGTAGTTAAAATTCTCTGTTCATAAGTCCTGTAAGTGGTGTAGGGTTGACAGCATCCCTCTAACGGCTGCAATTGTGAATTCGCCGCACACCTTCACATTAGGCTTGCGTAAGCTTGGCCTACGAGTCATGACTGAGTGCTCTCCAAATTCATAATTAGCAATTTGTAGGCTTCACTCTAGCAATTAAAATACTGATGAACTGTTGGGAGAAGAGTCTTATGCATCGCCCCTGTTTTCTGAGGCTAAAGCTCTACCCAATAAGTTTATTTTTGACTGCTGCCAGTGGTCTATTGCCACTCCTAACGGCTCAGCGCGCCCATGCTCAAACTTCACCTCAAACCAGTAACATCAACGTTCAGGCGACGGTGAAGGCAGCCTGTGTGATTAAGGGCGTTCAGGATATTAACTTTGGCACCTATGATCCCCTCGGTACCCACTACACCCAAGCGCTAGATGCCCAAGGTCAGGTGAGTGTGCAATGCTTACCGGGCACCCAAGCAACCATTCGGCTGAATCAGGGGAGTTATCCTGCTGCTTTGTCCAGTTGTCTTGTACCGCTGCGGCGTATGGCTTTTGGCTCCGCTCGCCTTCCTTATTTTTTGTATCGGGATAGTTCTTACTCCCCTCTTGACATTTGGGGCTGTAACTTCCTGAATGATGTGGACTACAGTGCGACCAATGCTAGCGTCAAAGACATTATCGTGTACGGCCGCATCCCATCGGGTCAAGCTCTTGCACTTTTAGGGACTCTGAATCAACTGACACTGGGTACTTATACCGATACGGTTCAGATTATTGTTTCTTTCTAAAGGAAAGATAAAACCTCCGTGAAATCACGGTAGGCAAGGGGGGGTATGCTGTAGTATTGTTGCTGCTAGTGTGTGTTGTAAGCTCACCGCGAGTCATCCCTAAAGGCTTGCTACATTCAGTATCAAAGTAACATCAAAGATTGAAGTGTAAACTTTTTGTTGTTCTCATAAGGGGTTTGGCGATGACTTTCTCATTCCTGCTCAAACGGATTCTTCTCAGTCTATTTCTTGCCGCTGCGGGGGGAGTGTTGCCTCTATTAATGGCACAGAGGGCAAAAGCCCAAACTTCGCCCCAAACAGCTAACATTCAGATTCAAGCAAAAGTCAACCCAGCTTGCAAAATTACGGGTACTCAAAATATCAACTTTGGCACCTATTCTCCATTGGGTGCCCACGCAACAACGCCCCTAGATGCCCAAGGCAAAGTCAGCGTTCAGTGTTTACCCAAGACCCAAGCAACTATCAAACTGAGCCAAGGAAATAATTCTGCATCAGGGTCTTCCTGCGCCAGTCCCAAGCGCCAGATGGCCAGTGGTACCGCCCGTCTTCCCTATGGACTATACAAAGATTCTGCAGCAACGGGGATTTGGGGATGCGATGCCAGTAATGATGTCGAGTACACTGCACCTAATGCCTTGCCCAAAGACTTCACTATCTACGGCCGGATTCCAGCAGGAAACAGCCTACCCGCAGGCATCTTGAATCAACTGACACCGGGAACGTACGGTGACACAGTTCAGGTCATTGTCTCGTTCTAAGGTCTGTTTTCCATTCGGGTGGCGGTTTGCCCTGCTAGCTACTCTCTTTGCTCTTGGTCTGAGTTCAAGAGTAGCTGCACAATCCTCAGAGTTTTATCTGAATGCGGTGCAGGTGTTTCTCTCACCGCGTCAGCGAACGGCATTGTTGACCCTGACCAATACGGGGCAGGTGCCGATTAACTTTGAGATTAGTGTCCGCCGCTGGCAGCAAACCGCCGATGGTCGAGAAGAGCTTACAGAAAGCGATGGCAATGTCGTGGCTTTCCCTGTCTTGCTGTCGGTACCGCCGGGAGAACAGCGGACTTTACGGGTTGGGGTACGGCAACCGGCAACCACTGAAGAGCAAACCTATCGTCTGTTGGTGACAGAACTGCCCCCAGCCAATGTCTTAGAAACCCAAGGGGCAGCCATTCGCATTATCAAGACCTTTAGCTTGCCAGTTTTTGTCCAACCCGCCAATATCCAGCGCCAAGGCGAAATTTTGAATGGTCGCGTCGAAGGGGGCAAATTAAGTTTTGTCCTGCGCAATAAAGGCAATGTCCACATTCAAACCCTTGGTATCACTGTTCAGGGGCTGAATGAGCAGGGAACAGTGGTGTTCGAGCGAATGCTGGAGTCGGTGTATGTGTTGGCCGATCGCGATCGCCCCTTTAGGAATATTCCTCTACCACAAACCAACTGTGCCCAAGTGCGCCAAGTCAAATTACAGTCTGTGGGCACCAACCCCTCCCTTACAACTGAAATTTCTACTCCCAACGGCGTTTGCGCTTAGTAGCCTCCTGATGGCTGCTCCAGTCTCTGCCCAAGCAGAAGTCTCTGCCATTTATACCCTTGAGGTGAATCGCGTTACCAAGGGGGATGTGATTGTTTTGGTGCGTGGCGACGATGTGCTCATCCCTGTGCAGGATCTAGTGAATGCCGGTCTGAGGGAGATTGGCGGTCGCCGCGAAATCATCCAAGGCATTGAGCACGTCTCCTTGCAGTCGTTGGCACCGCAGATGACATTCCAGCGGGATGATGCCAACTTAGTGCTACGGTTACAGGTGGGAGCAGCCCAACTGCCACAAACGGTCATTGACTTTAACCCGAGTAATGAACCGCCGGGGATTCGCTATAGCCAACCCTTAAGTGCCTACCTGAACTATGGCGTTTTTTGGAATAACTTTGAACAACTGACGGCTGCCAGTGAAGTGGCGATTAGCTTTGGTGGCAATGCCCTTACCTCAACGCTGGGGTTGACTGCCGATGGCAACCTGCAACGGGGACTCACTGCTTTTAGATTGGATCATCGGCGCCATCTCACGACTTTGACCCTAGGGGATGCGTTTATCAGCAGTGACCTGTTGGGCGGGGGTGGCCTTTGGGGGGGCATTGTTTGGGAACGCAACTTTGGCCTTAGCCCTTACCTGATTCGCCAACCCGCCTTTGACTTTCGGGGTGAGGTAACCACCCCCAGCAGCGCAGAAATTTACCTGAATAACTTGCTGATTCGGCAGGTGACGTTACCGCCGGGGCCGTTTATTCTCAAAAATTTGCCCGCCTTTGGGGGCTTTAATCGCTTGCGAATTGTGATAAAGGATGCTGAGGGCAATCAACAGGTCTTTAGCCGTAATTTTGTCCAGTCGTTTACGTTATTGCGCCCCGGACTATCGGAGTTTATTGTGGCTGCCGGTGCCGAGCGGGAAAATTTTGGCACGGAGAATTTCAGCTACGGAGATCAGGGGCAATTTTTGGCGGCCTATCGGCAGGGCATTTTGAATAACTTGACCCTGGGGGCACGTCTGGAAGGCAATGGCGATCTTTTGAATGCGGGCTTGAACCTGAGTACGGCGATTCCCATTGGCACGCTGGATGTGGCGGCGGCGGTGAGTACCACTGAGGGAAAATTGGGGAGTGGGATTGCTGTTGGCTACAACTATCCGGGGCGGCGGCTGGCCTTTGGTGGTGGGGTGCGCCTGCTCAGTGGCAACTATGTCAATACTGGCTTGGGTTTGGGGGACGATCGCCCGCAGTTAGAGGGCTTTGCCAATGCTACCCTCAGTCTGGGGTCGCGGCTAACAATCAGTGGTCAGTACTTTTTTACCAACCCCCGCGATCAAGGGGTGCGGCAACAGGCAACGATTCTCGCTCAAGTGCAACTCCGTCGCAATCTCAGTCTATACCTGCAAGGTTCGCGCTTCCTCTCTGGCAGTGATCAGCCAGTGAACCAAATCAGTGTTACATTTAACTACTTTCTGAACAATGCGGTGACACTTAACACCGGCTGGCTGCAACAGGGAAATCAGGGGGTTCCTTTCCTCAAGGTCTCGCGATCGCTCCCAGCGGGCGTCGGCTATGGCTATCAGGGACAGGTGCTTCAGGCCAATGAGCAGGCCTTTGTCAGTGGCACATTTTCTTACAATGCCCCTTGGAGCCGCTACCAAATTGGCTACGCGCAGGCAGGGGATACAGGACAGGCGCAAGTGGTGGTGGAAGGGGGATTCGTCACAATTGGCGGTGAAGTTTTTGCCACGCGACCGGTGCAGGGGAGTTTTGTCTTGGTGGATGTGCCCAATGTGGGGGGTGTGCGCACCTACTTAAGTAATCAAGAAATTGGTCGCACGAATCGTCGCGGTAAAATTTTGATTCCAGACTTGCTGCCCTACTACGGCAATGCCTTGCGGATTGAGGATCAGGATATTCCCATTGATTTTGCCATTGGCCGCACCGAGCTACTGATTGCACCGCCTTTTCGTGGGGGAGCGATCGCCCGCTTTGATGTCCGCCCCAGTCGCAACTATGTCGGACGAGTGGTGATTTTGCGGGGCAGTGAGCGGATCATTCCCAATTTGGGACAACTCACCCTAGAACGCAACAAGGAAAAAATCCCATCGCCCCTCTCGCCAAGGGGAGAATTTTACTTTGATACCCTAGAAGCAGGAACCTACACTGCTGAAGTGACCTACGAGCAACTGCGCTGTACGTTCCAACTGACACTGCCACCCAGTGACGATCTCTTTACTGACGTAGGGGAAGTTTCATGTTCGTTGCCCGACTCGCCACGATAGGATGCATCACTGGCCTCAGTTGCCTTGGGTATTGGGCAGCCGCACAGGCGCAGGGGACGGGTTGTCAGTTTCAAAGTGTGACCGGTTTGAACTTTGGGAGCTATGATCCTTTTTCGCCCATTCCTCTGGATACCACTGGTCAAGTCCAGTTTGTCTGTGTGGGGGGTGGGGCTGGTAGCTTTAACAACCGCCCCGTAACGGTTCAACTAAGCCAAGGGGGCAGCAATAGTTTTACACCGCGACAAATGAGCAGTGGGAGCGATCGCCTGAACTATAACCTCTACCTCGATGCTAATCGCAGTATCATTTGGGGCGATGGCACTGGGGGCACACAGCAAGGGGGACCGTTTATTCCCGGCAACAATGTCCTCAATACACTGACGATCTACGGTCGCATTCCTGCCCAGCAGTGGGTTGCCCCCGGCCTCTACACCGACTCACTGCGGGTGACGATTATTTTTTGATGTTTTGGAGACGTCTAGGGGGGTGGGTTGAGTCGCGCCACCAACGTTTCAGGATGCAGCGCCGAGAGAACGACAATCTCCCCATCCAAGACCAGTACGGCACGAGTCCGCCGGCCGTGGGTGGCATCAATGAGGTGATGATGCTGCCGTGCTTCGAGAATCAGGCGTTTAATCGGGGCAGAGTCGGGGCTGACGATCGCCAGCAGTCGCTGCGGCGAGACATAGTTGCCAAAACCAATGTTTAGCATTCCGCCCGATGGTAGTCCTGAAGTGCCCGTACCCCGAGGGTTGAGGTTTGCAGGGTTTTAATGGCGGCAGCCGTCGCCTTGGCACCGGCGATTGTCGTCACAATCGGAATCTTGTAGGCAAGGGCGGTGCGACGAATCAATTGGGCATCGGTACGGGCTTCCTGACCCGAAGGCGTATTCAGAATCAGGTGAATCTGCTCATTTTTAATCGCATCGAGGACATGGGGACGCCCTTCATGAAGCTTGAGGATGAGTTCAATATTACTCAGACCCGCCTCAAGCAGAGCATTGCGGGTTCCTTCGGTGGCAATAATCCGAAAGCCGAGGGACTGCAACTCCTGCACCACGGGCACAATCGCTGCCTTGTCGCGATCGCTCATCGATACAAAAACGGTTCCTTTCAAAGGTAACCTTTGATTGGCCGCCAGTTGAGACTTGGCATAGGCAGCACCAAAGGTCATGTCAATCCCCATCGCCTCACCGGTGGAGCGCATCTCAGGTCCTAGCACCGTATCGGTACCGGCAAATTTTTCAAAGGGCAGAACCGCTTCCTTAACAGCGACATGGTTGGGAATCTTCTCATCGAGGAAATTGAGTTCTGCAAGCGTTTTGCCTGACATCAGGCGGGCAGCCATTTTAGCAAGGGGAATGCCAATCGCCTTGGAGACAAAGGGCACCGTACGGGATGCCCGCGGGTTGGCCTCCAAAATATAGACCTGCTCCCCTTGTACTGCCAGTTGTAGGTTCATCAGCCCCACCACTTTGAGGGCCTTGGCGAGGGCAATACTCCACCTGCGAATGGTCTCCAACACGGTAGGAGAAAGGGATTGGGTGGGCAAGCTACAGGCAGAATCCCCAGAGTGAATCCCGGCTTGTTCGATGTGTTCCATAATCCCGCCAATCACCACGGTACCGCTGGCATCAGCAATGGCATCCACATCCACTTCAATGGCGTTTTCCAGATACTTATCAATGAGAATCGGTCGCTCTGGCTCCACCTGAACGGCTTCGTTCATATAGCGCTCCAATTCGGCATCAGAATAGACAATTTCCATGGCGCGACCGCCGAGCACATAACTGGGGCGCACCACTACGGGGTAGCTAATGCACTGGGCAATACTCAGGGCTTCGGCATAACTGCGAGCGGTGCCATTGGGGGGTTGGGGGATATTCAGCTCCCGCAAGATTTTCTCAAAGCGTTCGCGGTCTTCGGCAATATCAATGGAGTCGGGCGAGGTACCCCAGATTTGCGTTCCGAGGCGATCGCCATGGGTTTCGAGGTACTGCTGGAGGGGTAAGGCGAGTTTCAGCGGCGTTTGACCGCCAAACTGAATAATAATGCCGATGGGGCGCTCCACCTCAATAATGTTGAGGACATCTTCCTTCGTCAGGGGTTCAAAGTAGAGGCGATCGCTGGTGTCGTAATCCGTGGAAACCGTTTCAGGGTTGGAGTTGACCATGATTGTTTCATAGTCATCCGCCCGCAGCGCGTAGGAAGCATGGCAGCAGCAGTAATCAAATTCAATCCCTTGACCAATGCGGTTGGGGCCAGAGCCAAGAATCATTACCCGCGGCTTGCGGGGGGGCAATACTTCCGATTGCGGCGGCAGGGGTTCAACCTCACCCGTCTCCGGGTTAATCTGTTCCACCGGCCGCTCATAGGTGGAGTAGTAGTAGGGGGTGTAGGCCTCAAACTCGGCGGCACAGGTGTCCACGGTTTTATAGACGGGAACAACACCGAGGGATTGGCGATAGGCACGCACCTGATCATCGGTGGTTTTGGTGGCGTAGGCAATTTGGGCATCACTAAAGCCCTGCTGCTTGACCCGCCAGAGATCATCAGCGGTGAGTTGCTCTAGTTTGCTGCGCTTGAGGAATTTTTCCGTTTCTAGGAGTCCCTGCATCTGCCGCAGGAACCACGGATCAATGGCCGTCAGTTCGTAAATCTCCTCAACGGTCATCCCCAAAAGGAAGGCGTGGCGAATGGCAAAGATGCGATCGGGATTGGGTGTGCGCAGTTTCCCCCGCAGTTGCTCAAGGCTGGGGAGTTTTTCGGGGCGATCGCACCCCCAGCCGGCGCGTCCCGTTTCCAGCGATCGCAGGGCTTTTTGCAGGGACTCTTGGAATGTGCGGCCAATGGCCATGGCTTCACCAACGGACTTCATTTGGGTGGTCAGCACCGGCTGCGAGCCGGGAAACTTCTCAAAGGCAAAGCGGGGAATTTTGGTGACCACGTAGTCAATCGTGGGTTCAAAGCTAGCGGGGGTTTTCTTGGTAATGTCATTGGGGATTTCCGGCAGGGTGTAGCCCACGGCCAATTTCGCCGCCATTTTGGCAATGGGAAAGCCAGTTGCCTTAGAAGCGAGTGCTGAGGAGCGGGAGACGCGGGGATTCATTTCAATCACGATCACTTCCCCTGTTTCCGGGTTAACGGCAAACTGAATGTTTGATCCGCCCGTTTCTACGCCAATTTCCCGAATGATTTTGATGGCAGCATCCCGCAGCCGCTGATACTCTTTATCCGTCAGGGTTTGCGCTGGTGCGACAGTGATGGAGTCCCCGGTATGGATACCCATGGGATCCACGTTCTCAATGGAGCAGATAATGACCACGTTATCGGCCATATCCCGCATGACTTCTAGCTCATATTCTTTCCAGCCAATCAGGGACTGCTCAATGAGAATTTGCGAGACCGGGCTAGCCTCCAGACCAGCGGCAGCAAGCTCTTCAAATTCCTCTTGGTTATAGGCAATGCCACCACCGCTGCCCCCCAAGGTAAAGGCGGGGCGAATAATCAGGGGATAAACCCCAATCTCTTGGGCGATCGCCCGCGCCTCTTCGAGGGTATTGGCCAAGCCAGAGGGACACACCCCCACACCAATGCGCTGCATTGCCTCCTTAAAGAGCTTGCGATCCTCGGCCATTTCAATGGCTGGCAACTTAGCCCCAATCAGTTCCACCCCATAGCGATCGAGAACCCCCGATTTTGACAGAGCCACCGCCAAGTTCAGGGCCGTTTGTCCCCCCATTGTGGGCAGTAGGGCATCGGGGCGTTCGGCGGCAATGACTTTTTCCACCATTTCCGGGATGAGGGGTTCAATGTACGTGCGATCAGCGGTCTCAGGATCCGTCATGATGGTGGCGGGGTTGGAGTTAATCAGGATCACCTCGTACCCTTCCTCGCGCAACGCCTTACAGGCTTGGGTTCCCGAATAGTCAAATTCACAGGCTTGACCAATGACAATCGGACCCGAACCAATAATGAGAATTTTTGAAATATCGGTACGACGAGGCATAGGGACAACGCAGCCAAAGGATTTCAATCACGCCTTCCCTATCCTACACTCCCCCTTGCGATCGCGCCTGTTCTGTTAAGTTGAAAATCACTCGGTCACCAGCTCTGAGGGCGATTGGTGTTAGGATTTACTCACATTCCTATGAGGGTGGGACACATTCCAGCGACTGCGGCCCCACAGCAATGTCAAGATCAACGACGGTACGCCAACATCGTAAAGCCAAATCCCCCAGCCAGCATTGTAGGGGGCAAAATTTCCCAGCAACATCTGTTGGTAGTGGCCATAGGCACATCCCAACACATAGACCGAGAAACCAATCCCTGTTGCTGACCAAAACAATCCTCGTTGCCAAATACAGAGCAGGCCAAGAATCCCAAAGGCCAGATTCGCCATTGCGACCTCAAATTGGAAAGGACTCCCCGGTAACCAGCCAATTTTGCGAGCCGTCGCTGCAGCATCAAACGTATGCACCAACGCACTCATCACCCCCCCAATTCCCACAAAAATAACCAGTAGGTACAGCAAGCTGACATGGATGATCCCTGCCCGTGTACGCTGGTGAGGCTGTCGCCACAAATGCAGACCAATGCCAAGAATAGTCATCAGACTATAAAAAAGCCAAATCATGGTTGCATCCCTATAACAGCCGCAATAGAAAAACGATGACCCTTTTGTCAAACAGGGGGTACGTAAAGTAAAGGGGAGGTCATCCCGTTCCCTAGGAACTTTCACCGTTTTGAACCTATTCTATCCGAGTGAAGAGGAGAAGCTATCAGTGTTCCCAAAAGTACCTCTCAAGGAATGCTGCTGCCGCTAGGGAGTAGGGGTCGCAGATCCGGATCGCACGGCGGCAAGGGTTTCTGCTTGGTAAACCGTACCCGTTGACTCCACCAAACCGGCAATGCAGAGCTTAACGTTGCGGTTGTGCTGCACAAAAACTCGAAATCCACCCTTGTTGGTGCCACTATCCGTCGCGCCCGGCAAGTTATTGGTGCAGTTGGGACTCGTGTTGGCAATGCCATCAATTAACGCATTGGGGGTAGAGTCACCAATTTTTTGGCGATAGAGAATCATCGGGCCTCGCCACACCACATTGCTTGTCTTGGGACGGGTGTAATAGGCCACACGGGTTGTGCTGGCCAAAGTGCCGTTGTCCTGCTCCTCGAGGTTATCCGCTGGTTTTTCCATAAACATCACCAATTGGTAGCCACCACTTGGAATCGTCCAATCGGAGGGTGCCGTGGTTGAAATGCGAATGGCTGAGCGAATATCATCGGAGATAAAGTCGAGGGCGCGGCTCAGGTTCATGCGGGTAATTGCCTGCTCTTCAACACGACGATTGTTTTGCAGGATAGCCACCATTGCCCAACCACTCATGGCCACAACAATACCGCCAACGGCAGCCGCTACCAGTAACTCCGTCAATGTAAAGCCGCGATTGCCTCTGCGCCAGACCTGCATCTCCCTGCTCCTTAATCGCGCGCTTGACAGTTAGCGGCAGTTGCACCCGTGGTGTCCGTTGCGAGGTAATTGCCCGTACGCATTATCCCCAATCCTAAAGACACCACCAAACAGCGCTGAAGGGTGGGATTATTGGTAGAAGCAATGACAATAGTACCTGTACTACTGGTGCGCCCCTGAAAGCCAAACCGTACGGCGGCAGTTCCTATTCCTCGACGCAGGGTCACGTTTTCCAGTTGGCGGGAGCCATTGGGCAGACATTGGGGTGGATCCCCCGCGATAGTGGGATTGGTGCCTGTGTTAATCGTCACTCGACAGGTTTGGTTGCGCCGCATTGCCTCCCGTTGCGCTTCCCGCAGTGCCCCCTCTAGGCTTTCAAGGGCTTGGTTGACCCGCTGCGTTTCTAGCCAATAGAGAAAGCTCGGCGTGACAGCCACCGCTAAAATCGCTGCCACCGTCAGGACAATCAAGATTTCAATCAGGGTCATGCCCTGCTCACGGACAGCGGAAAAATGCATTGGGCACCACCTCGGTTGATAGTTGAGCAACGACGCGGTTGTTACTATTGCGCACAGAATAGGCCAGTTCTAGGGTTTGGAAAGGTGCCTCAGCACGGGTGGTGGGTGTGCGCGTCATCGTAAACGTGTCATTGACAATGGGGCGACTATTATTGCTGCTGTTCATCGGCGGAATCAAGGTTTGCAGGTAGGCACCAAAGCCACCATCAATGCCATTGGTTTCATTGGCTTGAATCCGACAGCGGGCATAGACACGAGTACCCGCCCCCCGATAGCCCCCTACTGGCGAGTCCAAGGTAATCGTGTTGGCTGACATAGAGAGAATACGGCGTGTGCCCGAGTCCGAACCAATGAGAACGCGATCGCCCACTCGAAACCCATCCGTGGGTGAAGTTACTGGACAGGCACCCCCGGTGCGATACTCTGGGGGCATGGCTTGATCGTAGTCACTTTCACCGGGTTCGATGAGCGCCAACGTGAGGGTTGTATCCGTGCTTTGGGCAGAAGCGGCCAATTTGCGTTGGGCAAACTTTGTCTGGCACAGATCGTAGGCAACAATTTTGATATTTTCCAGATCGTCTTGGATCCAGTGACTGGCCTCGGCAAATTTGCGGGCATCCGCTTGGAAAAAGGCGGCCACCACAATGGCCTGCATGGCAGCGATGGTAAAGAGGCTAATCACCAGAATAGAAGCCAAAACCTCCGCAAGGGTAAAGCCTTGGGAACGTTGCTTTACCAGCCAGTGGAAACAGAGTTTATGGTGAGTCATCAACATCGCCTCCGGCGTTTAGTACTGGGCTAAGCGGTTCCAGTTGCTGGCTTCCGTGGTGCGTGCCACCACAATTGAAGCATTGGTATAGTTGCCCCCTAGGGCTTCAGGCAGGCGATCGGGCACCGCAATTTCCGCATTGTTGGAACTGGAACCATTCCACTCCTTGGCCCAAACAGCCCCAAAAATATCAGGTGTTCTGCTGCCGCCATTAATCCCCACTTTGGCATCCGGGGCATAGACAAAGACACTCCCTGCTGTGGCACCACCGCTGAGAGTAAAGGATTGATCAGGCGTGCTGTTGTTGGGGTCTGGGGGGTTGCCATAGATCCGCAGACGATCCGGTGTGCCGACACCCGAGGGAAGTCCCATATTAGCGCCGGTACCGCAGGTAGAAGAGTCTGGGGAACATGTATTGTCAATCCCTGCTTGGCCGCTGAGGGAGATGTTGCCACTGACGTAGAGGCGAATGGCATATTTAGTCGTATCAAATCTCACCCTCTCGTTACCACTAAGGTTAATGTTGTTAATGCGGTAGGCGTAGTAAACTTTGTTAGGATTGACGATTCGCTCCCCAGGCCGTAGGGGATCGGGAATAAAGAAGGGAATGTTGGGATCGGGGTCAACGTAGGGGCGATCGTCGGGACGGGGAAAGTTTTGGTCAGTTGTCCTACCTGTAACGTCCTGTGAGTTTTGGGGAGGATTTCTGCCCTGTCCTGGAATCGGAAAGTTGGCGTAGGCACCCTGACTATAGCCGCCTGCCGCTTCTAGGGCTTCCCTAAAGTCAGTGACTTGACTGGAGGGTAACCAACTGGGCAGCGTGGTCAGGGGAACACTCCCTAGCACGGAACCACCCACCGCAGCGGGCACTTCAGGAAAAGGCGGTAGGTTAATCTTGTTGATGGCGATCGTCCCCTCAATAATCGCGTTATTGAGCGCTCCGATGGCACTGCGCAGTCCCTGTTGGGTCGGCTGGCCATTTTGGCACTGGGCTTGGGGAACCACACAGTTGGCAGGATTGGTGCAGATCACGTTGCCGTTGACGGTGCCAAAGACATCATTGTTGCCGAGGTTAATGCTTTGTGCCAGCAGGCCAGGGAAGTTGGAGGGCACGCTGCGATCCGTAATCACCATCTTTTGCAAGATGAAGGCATTCGCCGGCGAGTTATTGGGCAAGCGACCTTCGATCAACAGGTGTCCTGTTTGCGTTGGCGCATCGTAGAGATAGGAGAGAATACGGTAATTGCCCTGCACAGGGGTGCCAATTGTGCCGTTGAGGACAATCGTATTTAGGTTATCGAGGGTAAAGCAGGGGGGCGCATCAGAACCAAGGCTCGCCGCTGTCCATTCATTCACAGCAGGAACATTCAAACCCGTGGTATTGGGCTGACCCACTTTTGTTGCATCCGCTGCGCGACTGATCAGGTAGGGGCGGGCAGGATTAAAGTTCGTATTGTTAGCGGGGTTATAGGTGCGGCGCAGCAGAATCTGGTAGTTGCCATTGAGTAAGCCAAGGGTACGGGCCATACCGCCTTCAGCCACCGCAAAGGCCTGCTGAGTTTGTTTTTGCAAGCTAGCAGTGCTCACATCCAGTTGCGATCGCGAGAGCAGGGTTAGGGCAACCACAATCATGATCAGTCCCATGCCCAAGACCAAAGGCAGAGTAAACCCCCGCTGCCGATACCCCGAACGGGGATAGCGACGTTTCAGTGAGCGCACCAGTTTTTTCATCATTGGCCTGTCCTCTATTGTTCTATTATTGCCTATTGCCCCTATTGCCCCAACCTTAACCTTTGCTCTATCAATATATCTTGACTAGAAGAACTTCGTTGCTGCTGATGCTGAGTTGAATATGCCCTCAATTTTTGGCTTTTATACACAGTTGATATAATTTAACCGCAAACTTGAGAGAGGTGATGTAATCTCGCTCACATCCATGTCCTGCTCCCTATTATACCTTTCCCCAAAAGGCTCCATTTCAAGGGTACTCCAGCATAGAAGTGGCGAATCTCTCTGTTAGGGACAAGTCCAAACCTTATCAAATTCACTCATACTGGGCTTCAGTGTAAATAAACTTGAATAACTCTTGCACAAAGGAGCAACCTCTTGAGGAGACATGGGTACTTACGCTTTAGGGATTGGTTCAATTTGCAGCAAGCACACACCTCACTCCCTACCGAGGCACTGGCGGCACTGACAACATTTCTAACGATGGCCTACATCCTGCCGGTGAATGCGCAAATTCTTTCCAATGCTATTTTTTTAGCGCAACCACAGGATTTGCAGGGGGAGTTAGTGATTGCAACCGCAGTATCGGCGGCAGTGGGTAGCATGCTGATGGGGATTTGGGCAAATTACCCGATTGCGTTGGCCCCCGGCATGGGGATCAATGCCTTTTTTGCTTTTGCGGTGGTGGGGCAAATGGGGTTGCCTTGGCCATTGGCGTTGAGTGCTGTTCTCCTCGAGGGCATTGTGTTTGTGCTGCTGACCCTAACGGGGGTGCGATCGCTGATTGTAAATATGATTCCCATGTCCTTGAAGGTGGCGATCGCTGCCGGGGTGGGGCTATTTATCGCCTACATTGGCCTTAGCAATGCGGGAATTATCATTGCTGATGCTGCTACGAAAACAAAACTCACCACCTTTGACACATGGCCACCCATCCTCGCTGCCCTTGGGATTCTTTTGACGGCGTTTCTCTGTGCTAAGGGGGTGCGGGGCGCGATTTTTTGGGGAGTGATGATGACTGCCTTGGCTGCATGGCTAGTGGGAGCTACCCCTTGGCCGACAGGTTTGATCCAATGGCCGCAATGGCCGTCCCATCTCTTTGGTCAAGCCTTAGTGGGTTTTGGACAATTACAACCGCAGCAGTTGGGGTCTTTTCTCTTGGTCACCTTGGTACTGCTTTTTACCGATATGTTTGACACCGTGGGCACGCTCTCTGCGGTGGGGGTACAGGCGGGGTTTCTCAATCAGCAGGGACATTTCCCCCGCGCTTTGGGAGCCTTTATGGCGGATGCAGTGGGGACAATTGTTGGCGCCCTCTTTGGCACTTCCACCGTGACCACCTATATTGAATCGGCAGCAGGCATTGCCGTGGGGGGACGGACGGGGCTAACGGCGCTGATGGTGGGGGGCTTGTTTTTGCTCTCACTGCTGTTTTTGCCGATTACGACCGCCATTCCCAGTTTTGCGACGGCACCGGCCTTGGTGCTGGTCGGTGTCTTTATGGCGCGATCGCTCCCAGACATTCCTTGGTCTGATCTCACGGAAGCGATTCCTGCTTTTTTAGTGGTGTTGGTGATGCCCTTGAGCTACTCCATCAGTGAGGGGCTAGCGGTGGGATTTATTAGCTATCCAATCGTGAAATGGGCGGCAGGCAAAGGGAGAGAAGTGCATCCTGCTCTCTGGGGATTGGCGGTTATCTTTATTGCCCACTACTTTTGGCGTTAGACAGGATCTAAGATAGGATGCTTCTGAACTGATTGGAACCTAACTACCTATGGATCTCAAATCCCTGATTCGCGATGTCCCAGACTTCCCTAAGCCGGGCATTTTGTTTCGGGATTTAACAACGCTGCTGCAAAATCAGGCGGGGCTGCGCTACGTCATTGACCAATTGGTGGAAAAACACGCCAACGATGGCATTGACTATGTGGCTGGCATCGAGTCACGGGGATTTATTTTTGGCGCTCCCTTGGCCTATCGCTTGGGAGCCGGCTTTATCCCTTTGCGCAAACCGGGTAAACTCTGCGCGCCGGTCTATGCTGTGGAGTATGAGCTAGAGTATGGGCGCGATCGCCTCGAGATGCACCAAGATGCCATTGAACCAGGGCGGCGGGTGTTAATTGTCGATGACTTGATTGCCACAGGGGGCACAGCAGCAGCGGCGGCGGGTCTGATCCAAAAAGCACAAGCTGAACTCCATGGCTTTGCCTTTATTGTTGAGCTGACGGACTTGGGAGGACGGCACAAACTTCCCAATGTGCCAATTACCACCCTTGTAACCTATTAGGTGTGGCTTGCGAGGACATTACCACGTCACGCGATCGCGCAAGCGTTCGAGGAGCTTCGGCCCGACACCGGGGACAGCATCTAGATCGGCCAAGGATTGAAAGGGCTTTTGCTCGCGGGCACGGATAATTTCAGCCGCTAGTTTTGGGCCGACGCCCGGTAGGGTTTGCAGTTCCTCTGCGGTGGCCGTGTTCAAGTTCACCCGTGTAGTCGGTGTGCTGGCACGATTTCCTGAAGAGGGGGCAGGTCGGGTGGCAATCTTACCGCCACAGGCGGTCAACTGCTGCTGAATGCGATCGCGAATATGCTGCGGCAGACCCAAACGACTATTGCTATAGAGCCGCTCAAACTCCCGTTCGTAGTGAGCTGCAACCGTAGGATGCTCGATGACCAGCAAGAATTCATCATTGCCGCGGTTGGCCGCCTCGGACCAGTTGTGAGAACCAACAATGACGGTGCGATCGTCGACCACGCCATACTTGTGGTGCAGCTTATCGCCCTCTGGTAGGAGGGGGGTGCCCACCGTTTGAATGGGGTTTTGCCACGGGCGGTTGCCGGCTTCGTAGTAACAGTTGCCTTGACGGGCTTGGGCAGTATTGGCCATCGCCACCCCCATCATATCGAGGGCTTCGCTAAAGTCACGGTAGATAAATCCTGAGTCAATGAGGGCGCGAATGCTAACCCCTTGGTTATGGCGTTCCTCTAAAACGTAGGATAGTTCTTGATCTGAAAAGACAAAAAGCGCCATGTCAATTTTTTGGCGTGCCCAACGTAGTGTTTGGCCAATCAAGCCATTGGTGGAGACAGACCAAGGTTGCGATCGCGGGGTTGGCGAAAAGCGCACTGTAACCATGGCATCGCCCACCGCTACTGGTTGAGGGGGACGCACTGGCTTTTTGACCCCAAAGCGACTGTTGGGCTGACCACCGGGACCATCCCCCCACATGATGTTGAATTCCTCAGTAAATAGGCGTGCCACGGCGGGACTATCAATCACCAAGAGGGAGTTGGCATTGCCACGGGTATCGGGTCGTCCCAAGTCGCCGTGGACATCACTGAGGGTAAAGTTCGCCGTAGTCGCAATCACTTGGCGATTGTCAATCACAATAAACTTGTGGTGCATGAGCATACTGCCTTTGGAGCCATCGGCAGTGTCATCAATCCAAGGAATCTTCGCTTCGTTGAGAATCGTCTGCACATCGCGATCGCTGAGTTCGGCAGCACTGAGTTGGCCATCGCCGTTGGTGTCCACCAGCGCTTTCCAGTCGTTATAGCGCTCCCGCATCCTTGGATCCATGGCACTCACCTGCCCAGCACTGTATGTTGCCCAAGGGGCAGTGTAGGTATTTTCCATCACCACCCGTACCCGCACCCCCGTCTGCTGCCGTGCTGCTAGGGCCTTGGCAAGATTGGGTAAGCGAAACTCCTGCACCGCCACATCAATCGTCTTTTGTGCCTTGGCAATCTGCTCAATCATGATTGCCTCAAGGTCTTCCCCTTCACGGGTATAGGGGCGATAGGGTTCTTGATAACTGTGGGCTTGGGAGTGATTCATGTGTACCGCGATTTGCGGATGTTGAGGCAGCGGGTCTAGGGCAGGGCGGAGAATTGGGTGCGATCGCAATTGAGTGAGCACCACAGCCGCAATCAACAGCCCCAATAGAAACAACAGCAGATACACACCGTGTCGCCGCCATTTAAGCTTTTGCCAAAACACGCTGACTTCCCCAATGCTTGTCCCAATTCTAGGGCTATCTTTTTCGCCTCAAGGTGTTCTGCGCTGCATCGGTTGCCACGGGCGCTTGGCTAGGATAGAGGCGATGCTTTTGCAGGCCTGCCATGATCACGGTGCTGGTGTTAAATGCTGGCTCTAGTAGCCTCAAAGCCTGTTTGTATCGGTTAGCACCTGAAATGGCGGCAACGGCTGCCACACCCCCCGCTCCCCTTTGGCAAGGCCTGCTCGATTGGGGACAAGACCCAACGGTGGCGCGGCTCAAGGTCACAACTGCCGACCAGCGCTACGAAGCCAGCCTAACCCACCCAGAGGGGGGAATTGCAGGCCTACGGGACTGGCTCAAAACTCTCTTAGAAACCCTCACCAGCGGTTCGACAACGCTCCTAGAAAGCCTTGCAGAGATTACGATCATTGGTCATCGCGTGGTTCATGGGGGTAGCCGTTACCAAGCAGCGGTGCGCGTGGATGCGCAGGTGAAAGCAGCCATTAGGGAATTCAGTGAATATGCTCCACTCCACAACCCAGCGAACCTGCTGGGAATCGAATTGATGGCGGAAATTTGCCCCCAAACACCTCAAGTGGCCGTGTTTGATACCGCGTTCCATGCCCAACTGCCAGCAGTGGCGCGCACCTACCCTATTCCCTATGAATTGACCACCGCTGGTATTCAACGCTACGGCTTCCACGGCATTAGCCATCAATACGTCAGTGAACGGGCGGCCACCCTATTACAGCGTCCCTTAGCAGCGTTACGCCTAATTACCTGCCACCTTGGCAATGGCTGTTCCCTCACTGCGGTTAAGGGGGGAGTCTCGGTGGAGACCACGATGGGCTTTACACCCACGGCGGGAGTGATGATGGGGACGCGCTGTGGCGACATTGATCCGGGAATTTTGCTCTATCTGTTGCGGCGGGGCAAGACAGTTGAAGACCTCGATCGCTTGGTGAATCGGCAATCGGGCCTGTTGGGAATCTCTGGGGTGAGTAACGATTTGCGCCAGATCTTGGCAGCGATTGATCAGGGGAATGCCCAAGCGCAGTTGGCCTATGACTGTTTTATCTACTCCCTGCAACGGGGCATTGCCAGTCTCTTGCCCAGTCTTGGTGGTCTCGATGCGTTGGTATTCACAGCAGGAATTGGTGAAAATGCCGCCGGTGTGCGCCGCGATGTCTGCCGAGGACTGGGTTGGTTGGGAATTGAGTTAGATAGCGCAGCTAACGAAGAGAGCAAAGGCGATCGCGACATTGCGCTGCCGACTGCTCCCGTACGGGTTCTCGTGGTTCAGACCCAAGAGGATTGGGCGATCGCCCGCGCCTGCATACAGCTTCTGTAAACTGAATTTGCTGAAGAAAACATAAGAAAACATCAAGATTTATGCCCTAGCCTTGACGCCCCAAGGGCAGCGTACGTAGAATGCGGGTAATTATTCACTCCTCAGTATTCAGTTTTCAGTATTCAATCTTTAAATCGTCCAGAGACAAAAAAACATCAGGAGTTGAACTGTGTTGAATCTGCGTCGTACCGCTCTTGTTGCCTTGGCCGCAATGGCAACCTGTACCACTGTTTTACTTTCTCCTGCTGAAGCCAAACAGGTGAAGGCTGTGCGGGGCGTTGTCACCAACATTGATGGGGATAATGTCACCCTGCGGCAACCTTGGGGTGAAGAGATTGTGGTGGTGTTTGATCGCAAGCACCGTCAGCGCCCCTTCCGCAAGGAAATTGTTGAAGGTCTGGATGTGGCAGTGATTTTGGATCCAAAGGCCAGTGTGCCCACCGCCAAAATCATCTGTGCCGCCATCGTGCCTGCCCCTGAGTATGTCGCGGTAACCCCCATTCAAGTGCCTCAAGTGGGTGGCTCAGCACCGGCTCCGCGTCCGGCTGCCATTCCCCCCGCAGCACCACCGCCGGCACCGCCAACACAAATTCTGTTCTAAACATCCTGAGAGAGATCGGAGTTGTTCTCATGCTGGGCTGGGTCAGAGGAAAAACCTTAAGTTTAGCACTGGGGGCGACCGCTATCCTGCCTATGGCTGCTGTGGGTGCTGAAGAATTGAAGGTGAGCCGTGCCTCTGAGTCAGAGCCGTACTTGCCGACCACCTTAGCGCCCTTGGCACTTCCCCCCCTTGGTGAGGCAACTCCGTTTCTACCCGCTTTAGAACGCAAAATTGTCCTGCGCTTGCGGCAGCGCCGCGTCTTTCTCTATGAAGGTGATCAAGTATTAGCCAGCTATCCCGTGGCTGTGGGCAAGCCGGGCTGGGAAACGCCCCAAGGTAATTTCAGAGTGCTGCACAAAGTCGTCAATCCCCAATGGCGTAATCCCTTTACGGGGGTTTTGGTTCCGCCGGGGGGTCGCAACCCTTTGGGCGATCGCCTGATTGTCTTTGCCCCCATGGGAAATAACAACTATGCTGGCTTCCACGGCACAACGAATGAATCTTTGATTGGCCAAGCCGTTTCCCATGGCTGTGTGCGGATGCGCAACGATGATATTCGCGCCCTCTTTGAAAAAATTGAGGTGGGCACACGGGTGATTGTTCAGCCCTAGTTGATCTTAATTAAGAAAAACTGATACCATCATTGAGCGATCGCTGGTGACTTTCCCCAAGAGCGATCGCTCAAGTTTTGCATAAAGCCACTTTGCAAACCATACCAATGCATTGGAAAGAGCCGATGCACATTGGTTATGATCGCCTTAGCAACACAGGTGTTTCCATAACCCTGTCAGGTTAGGGTCTGGCCTCGTTCTGAAATTCACTCTTCACGCCATCTCGCTAATGCAAACTTGACCGTTCACTGGTGGGTGATATTGTGCTGGGAAATCTATTTGCAAAACCAAAGCAGGGCTTGGGGATTGAACTCACCCCAGAGCGGGTCAATATCGTACAGCTTCAGCGGCAAAAGCAGGGTCTGAAAATGACCGCTATGGCCTCAGTGCCCTTGAGTGAAGGCGCCATTGAAGAAGGCCGCATCATTGACACCACCGCCGTTGCCGATGCCATCCGTCAAGGGATTGAGGATAAACGCATCAAACAAAAAGAGGTGATCAGTGCTATTCCCATGAATGAAGCCGTGATTCGCCTGATTCGCCTGCCTGCGGAATTACCCGACTACGAATTGCGGGAAGTGGTTCTCATGCAGGAAGCCCCACTGTACCTTCCCTTTCCCCGTGAAGAGGCCGATGTTGACTATCAAAAACTGGGAACCTCCCTTGATGAAGATGGCATTGAGCGGGTAGAAATTTTGCTCGTGGGCACGCCCCGCGAAGTGACCGATGCCTACATCAATGCCTTTACCCAAGCCGGTTTACAACTCACCGCCCTTGAAGTGACCAATTTTGCCCTCATGCGTACCCTGCGGGATTCACTACAGCAGTTTGTGGGCGAAGCAGCAGCGATTATTGATATAGGCGACGAGGGCACAGAAATTAGCATCGTCAAAGATGGCATTCCCCAGTTCAACCGCAAAGTGCCCATTGGCAAAGAACGGATGCAAGAAGCCATTAGCCGCGCCATGAACTTGCCGCCTTCGATGGGCGTTGACCTGATTGAGAATCTGACCGTTCCCCTAGAGCCGATGGATGTGACCGGAGCACTCAACCCCAGTGGTGCCGCTATTTTGCGAGTGCTCTCCGATCTAGCAGACGAAATCCGCCGCTCTATTGACTTTTACCTCAACCAAGGGGAAAGTCTAGAGGTCTCGCAGTTGCTGCTTGCCGGTCCCGGTGCCAGTATTGGTCAAGTGGATGAGTTTTTTAGTCAGCGGCTCAACTATGCCACCACTTTGGTTGACCCCATTAGTTTGCTGGGACTGCAAACCCTAGAAGAGATTCCCCTCGAAAAACGCCCTGCCCTCGGCACGGTGATTGGTCTTGGTCTGCGTGGCGCTTAGGAGCATCCCCGATGTACTCAATTGAGATTAACCTCCTTAAAGAACGTCCCGAAGTGGGGGGCATGGCTGCTACCACAGCCGCAGCGGCAGGAATGAGTAATGTGCCGATTATTCTTGGCTCTGTAGCGGCGCTCTTTTTTGTAGGGCTTGCACTCCTCGGCTCGGTGGGTGCCAACCTCTGGCTGCAACAACTGACGAGTAAGCAAAAAAGCATTCAGAATCGCCTTGCAGCGATTTCTCCAAACCTGCAACGCATGGATGAAATTAAAAAAGAGCAGGAGCAGGTTACCGCGGAAACCAAAGCCCTAGCCTCGGTGTTTAATCAGGTCAAACCTTGGTCGGCGGTGATGCGCAATATGGCAACTCAAACGCCAGCAGGGGTACAAATTCGGCGGATTACCCAAGGCGGACAAACAGGCCAAGAGCTAACGATTGAAGGCACAGCCGTATCCTTTGATGCAGTCAGTGACTTTCTTTTGCTCTTGCAAAATCGCTCTCCCTTCTTTGATGGCAAGGCCACTCAGTTGGTGAAGGCGGAACGGGCAAATCAACAGGGTGAGGAAGAGACAACCGCAAGGGTTTCCTTCAATATCAAGACGGCGATCGCCAGCGTGCCGGCATCGGAACTCCTTGAAGAACTCGCGGCCAATGACGTTGAAGGACTGGTGGCGCGCATTCAATTTCTCAAAGAAAAAGGAGTGGTACAGGAATGACCCTAACTGGCGATTTTGGCGGCCCCCCGATTGAGGAACCCGCACCCAATTATCCGACGGTCTTTGGCATTACCCTGACACCCGTCGTCAGTGGTGTCCTTATTGCCTTGGTAGGTTTGGGAGCAGCGGTTTACTTGGGGAGTCTTCTCATTGCCCCCAAACTGGAGGAAGCGGCCAAGTTACAGGAGGAAATTGCCCAACAGGAAAATGACCTCTCCCAGCGGGAAGTGATCCTGAAGCAACTCAATGATGTAGTCGCGGGGTTAGAGCGCGCCAAGCAGCAAAATCGTGATGTGCGATCGCTCTTTGCCACACAGGAAGCCCTAGACACCCTCCTCCTTGACATTAACCGCCTGATCTTGACCAGCGGCGCCCAACTGACCACATTTGAACCCGATAGTGCAGCTTCAGGAATTGTCCAAGATGGCTCCCTTGGCCCCGAATTAAATGCCAAACTAAAACAACAGGTAACCAACGTTACGATTCAAGGGCCATTTCCCAGCATTTTGCAGATCATGCAAAAAATTGATCAGCAGCAGAACTTCCTCGTGATTAACAACCTAACGATGGAACTGATTGCTGACAAACCCGGTGAAGTGATTACCACGTTTAAGCTCATGGCCTATGTGCCCCTAACCCCTGAGGAAATTGCCGCTTTGGCCCCCCCACCCCAAGGAGGTGAGCAGCAAGGACAACCGCAACAACAACAGCAGCAATAGCGCATGGCAAGCCAAAAAGCAGCGTAGAGTGTCTTGGGAGTGAGTTGTATTCTCTTTTCATACATTTGGTGGCATTTGTGAGGAGTCAAGCATCGTGAGTCAGCTTTTACATCGTCTCGGCCTAGGGGTGGCCACAACGGCCCTTGTTGCTGCCAGTCAAACCCCCACTTGGGCCACAGCAACGGAAATTACGGGAGTTCGTCTAGTAACAGCTCCCAACGGCATTCAACTCCTCTTCAACGTGCAGGGGAATCTACGGCCAGCAGTTTTCACCGTCAATCGCGGCAATGCCTCCATCGCAGATATTACCAATAGCCAACTGCGCCTGCCCCAAGGGGGTGCCTTCCGCCAAGATAACCCCGCCCCCGGTATCTCCTCCGTCGAGGTGGTGCAACTGGACGCCAAAACCATCCGCGTCACCGTAAATGGCATTAGTGCTGCTCCCATTGGTGAAGTCATCCGCGAAGGACGCGATGGCCTGCAAATTAACTTCATTACGGCTCAAAGCCCCGCTGGTCCTCAAGTGTCCCCCAGTGGTCAACCCATGGCCATGCCCCCCGGCTCTAGTGCGGTGCCGCCTTTTCTACCGCGGCCAGTGCCACCCCCTGTTGGCGATATGCTAACTAGCCCCCTCAATGCAGATCCGGATGTCATCCAACTGGGCACGAACCAACGGATTCCCCGTTTACTCTTGCGGGAAGCCCCTGTGCGGGAAGTGCTTTCTTTACTGGCTCGCGCCGCCAATATGAACGTTGTCTTTCCGGAAGGCAATGGGGAAGCAGGCGGCGTCACCATCTCCCTCGATATTGAGAATGAATCCGTTCAAGACGTATTCAACTATGTGCTGCGGGTCACTAACCTCAAAGCCAATCGCCAAGGCCGCACTATCTTTGTGGGCCAAGCCTTGCCACCCGCTGCCCAAAACCGCATTGTCCGCACCATTCGCCTCAATCAAATGCGCGTCTTTGGAGCGGGTTCAACGACACGGGAAATTAGCTCCCTTGCCCAAACCGGCGGCACCATCGGGGGCGGAACTGGGGGTGCCCAAGCTGCAACAACCGCCCAAACTGCTCTCAACCGTGAAACTCGAGTTCGCGAGGGTGACTTACAATTGGGTGCCGTACAACTGTTGGAAATGTATGGTGCAAATTTGCCAGATACTGGTCGCCAAGATGCACCAACGGGCTGTGAACAGCTTCAAGTCCCAGCAGCAGCTGGCGGTGTGGTTAACCAAATTTGTCGTAGCTCCCTGCTAAAAGGCTTAGAAGTTGTCGGTGACCCCCGCACCAACACAGTGACATTGATTGGCACCCCCCGCAAAGTGGAAATTGCTACGCAATTGATTCAGCAATTTGACATCCGCAAGCGACAGGTGATGGTTAATGTCAAGTTTATTGATGTGAACCTGTTGCGAGGGCGGAGAGCAAATGCAGACTTAATTACTAATTTTGGCAGCAGCCTTTGGGGAGCTATCTTCAACGCTGATGGACTCACTGTTATCCGTGGCACCACACCTAACGTGGGTGGTTTGACCCCTGCCCCCCTCACTGGCGCACCAGTCAGTACACCCGTGGGGAATCTACTGAGTGACTTTTTTGCGCAGCTTCAACTTTCTATTGAAACTGGCAATGCCACAATTCTGACCAACCCCACCCTTGTCATTCAGGAGGGGAGTGCTGCGCAAGTCAATTTGACCCAAGAAATTTTCTCTGGCATTGAATCCACTGCTGATCAACAAGCCACTGGCGGCGGCGGGGCGATCGCGACTCAACAGATTCGCCCAATCCTGCGGCCTGTGGGGGTGATTTTTAATGTCACCGTAGAGCAAATTGACGATAATGGTTTTATAACGCTGCAATTGTCCCCAGAGGTGAGTGCTCCCAGCGGTACCTATGATGTGATTTTCCCAGGAGCGCCGACGGGTTCCACGGGGACACTGATCTCGCAGCGGCGGATGGAGTCGGGGCGGATTCGCTTGCGGGATGGCCAAACCTTGATGCTGGCGGGCATTATCCAAGATCAAGATCGCTCGTTGGTGAGTAAGATTCCAATCCTAGGAGACATTCCCTTGTTGGGGCGGTTGTTCCGCCGCGAGAGCAACCAGCGTCAACGCAATGAACTGGTGGTGATGGTGACGCCGAAGATTGTTGATGATACCCAAAATGCCGGCTTTGGCTATCAGTACACGCCAACACCCGGGAGTATGCCGCCAAATATTCAAAATCAGATTCTCCAACCTCCACGGCAACGCTAACACTTCTGAGTAGGGATTACCCCCTCCGAGTCTGTTCAGAGGGGGTTCATTTTTTTAGTTGGCCTTTAGTTGGCAACCAGTTTTTGCCAACCTAACCCTGCAAGGGCTTGATTGCGCCGCAGCGGACGGGTAACGAGTTCTAGAATGTCACGGGCATTGCCAAAGCCGTGAATTTGGGCAAAGGTGAATTCCACAGACCACTTGGTGCTGATGCCACGGGCTTCGAGGGGATTGGCATGAGCCATACCCGTAATCACAAGGTCGGGCTGGAGCGCCTTAATCCGCTGAAGTTGATTGTAGTTATCGGGTTTTTCAACAATGGTGGGGAGGGGATGCCCCATCTCGCCACAAGTCTTCGTCAAGAGTTCTAGCTCAGCTGCTTGGTAACGTTTATCCATGTAGGGGATGCCAATTTCTAGTACCCGCATACCACAGCGAATCAAAAACCGCGCTAGGGAGATCTCTAGGAGATTATCCCCCATGAAAAAGACCGATTTGCCTCGCACCAATTCAAGGTAGTCGCTCAGTTTTTCCCAAGTTTCGGCTTCGCGCTCCGCTAGGCCTTGGGGCTGAATCCCAAAAGTGGTACAAATCTGTTCGATCCACGCGCGGCTACCATCAGGGCCAATGGGAAAGGGAGCCGTAATGAGTTGACATTTGCGGCGGCGAATCAAGGTAGTGGCGGTACGACTGAGGAAGGGATTCACACCAGCAACGTAGTAGCCCTCATCAATCACTGGCAATTCGGTATAGCGTTTGGCAGGCAGCCATCCTGACACCTTGATGCCCTGTTTTTTTAATTCCAAGGTGAGTTGGGTCACCACGGGATCGGGCAGGGAGCCAAAGAGAATAAGGGGTGGGTGGTCGTGGTACTGGTGGGATTCAGCTTGGAGATCCTCTTTTTTCTTGCCAAAGTTGAGAAGGCGCTGGATGGGGTTGCGTTCCTCTGGATCGCTCACCGCTGTGGGCGTGGGACAACGGGCGGCCATGGCTGCTAGCACCGTATCTTCCCCTTGGGTAAAGGCATAGTCCAGACCATTGGCACGAGCCACAACAATGGGAATGCCAATTTCGGCTTCTAGTTTGGGCGCCAGTCCCTCCAAGTCCATTTTGATAATTTCCGTGGTGCAGGTGCCAATCCAGACAATGACACTGGGGTTGCGATCGCGCTTGATTTGGAGGCAGAGGCGCTTTAGTTCTTCATAATCATTGAGTTGCGCCGAAATATCTCCCTCTTCTAGCTCCGCCATGGCATAGCGGGGTTCGGCAAAAATCATCACCCCCATCGCATTCTGCAAAAAGTAGCCACAGGTCTTGGTGCCAATGACCAAAAAGAAACTGTCTTCAATTTTTTGGTACAGCCAAGCCACACAGCTGATGGGACAAAAGGTGTGGTAATTGCCCGTTTCACACTCAAAGTTGAGGGCATTGGGAGCAGTCGCAGTCATAGGGAGAGCCTCCAAATTTAGAAACGATTGGAACTAGGTTTGATGACTTTGAGCAGCCTCCTCACCGTGTTCTTCAGCCCGATTACTGACAAAGGGCTTAGGGGGTAGTAAGCGAGGTTCTGGGGGCAGTTGAGGAGGGTTATCGCCGTTGGCCCGTTCTTCGTCGGGGTTGAAGTTCAAGCCCAAGGCAGAAATAATGCGATCGGGATCGTTGCTGAGTTCGACAATGACGGGTAGAGCATCCAGTAAGCGCGGTTCCAAAGCCGTCAGCACCCCCAAAATAAAACTTGAGGAGGGGCGCCGTTGACCGCGATAGGTACTCCAAATCGCCAAGCGGACAATCCAATGGTGGTTTTCTTGGTAGTAGGCCAGCCACTTACTGCGTGCGCTTTGCCGTAATTGCTCAGGGTTCATACTCACTCCAGCGAAGGGGTTCCGTGGAGTATTCTAGGAGAGTTTTAGACCGCTGCAAGTGACCGTTCTGACCCCTGTGGGTTTAAGTAGAAGTCGGAGAGCAGGGCAAAAAGGTCGCGATCGGGGGCATCCTTGGGCACCACCCCCTCAGGCCGCGCCAAAATTTGATCGGCAATGTTCAAGTAGTAGTCACAGACATAGTTGAGACTGGGATCGCTTTCGGCCATCTCAAAGAGGGTTTTGCCCTTGACCCGTGACACGCGAATATCCTCAATCAGCGGCAGCACTTCAAGGATGGGCATGGGCACGGCTTCCACATATTTTTCAATGAGATCCCGCTTACTGGTGCGATTGCCAATGAGACCCGCAAGGCGCAGGGGGTGCGTGCGCGCTTTTTCACGGACGGAGGCGGCAATGCGATTCGCCGCAAAGAGGGCATCAAAACCATTATCGGTGACAATCAGGCAATAATCGGCATAGTTAAGGGGGGCCGCAAAGCCACCACAGACCACATCCCCCAGAACGTCAAAGAGAATGACATCGTATTCATCAAAGGCATTCAGTTCCTTGAGGAGCTTGACCGTTTCACCGACCACATAGCCGCCACAGCCTGCCCCAGCCGGGGGGCCACCCGCTTCGACACAATCCACACCGCCATAGCCTTTGTAGATCACATCCTCTGGCCAGACATCCTCGTAGTGGTAGTCCTTGGCTTGGAGCGTGTCAATGATGGTGGGAATCAGAAAGCCTGTCAGGGTAAATGTGCTGTCGTGTTTGGGGTCACAGCCAATTTGCAGGACTTTCTTGCCCCGCCGCGCCAGCGCCACTGAGATGTTGCAACTGGTGGTGGATTTGCCAATTCCGCCTTTACCGTACACTGCGAGTTTCACGTTGACTTTGCCTCCTAAGTAATGGAGCGACACGATGACCTAACTGCTATTCTCGGCCAGCGATCGCTAGAAGCGGCAGTGGTTAGAAAAATAATCTTTTTGTAATAAAATTTCAGCTGATTTGAGGATGAGCAAACGCTTTTTTAAGTTTGGGAAGTCTCTCAGGAAACTGGCATTTTTTTGAGAAGTTATCTTTAATTTTTTTGCTGTTAGTTTTTTAGTTAAATTAAACAAAAATACAAAAATTCCCGCCGCCAAGTCATCCCCTGACCAATTGGCCTCAAGGCTAAAATTTACCTGCCCAGCGATCGCGCCAAAAAACATCTGAAAAAAGAAACGTTTCTCCTAGGGGGCGATCGCCCGCATCGTTGTAAAGAATCATTAAAAATCTCGAAAGTAAATGATTTGTTACAATTTAGGCGGTTGTATCCCTTTGAGCGCTACTTTCTCTCGTTTTCCCTAGGAAGTGGTTAGAATTTGAGGGAAGGCGATTGTGCTACAGCGTTTTTCTCTGCCATCTCTCTGGACGAGCAAAATTAGCTCCTTGGAAAGGTGCGGCATTGTTAAGCTGTAGGGTAGCCTTCAGTCCGCTGTTGATACTGCCCGTAAGAATGGCCAATGAACAAAGATCAATTTGCCATGAGTGATAACCCCTACGAAAAGCTGCAAGTGCCGGAAGACGCTTCTTTCGAGCAGATTAAAGAAGCACGGGATGCGCTATTAGCGGCTCATCCGGGGGATGAACGGCAGCGTACCGAAATTGAAGCAGCCTACGATGCCATTTTGATGGATCGGCTGCGGCAACGCCAAGAGGGCAAAATCAAAGTGCCTGAGCGCATTCGCTATGCTGAGCAACTCAATGAACCGGCGCCAGCTAAGCCCAATCGCATTGCGAATCATCCCGCCCTTCAGTGGTGGCAGCAACAGTTGGACACCCCCAACCTGCGGGGCATCGCGATTACCTCAACGGTCTATGCCGTTCTGATGGCGATCGGGTTGTCTCAGGCCAATCCCGATACCTTGGCATTGGTGCTGTCACTGGGGGTTGGCTTTAACCTCGTGTGGCTGCAACGCAAAGAACAACGCCTTGGCCGTGCCTTTTTGATCACCCTCCTTGCCTTGATATTAGGCGCAGTGATCGCCGTGGGCATTTACCAGCTTGGTCTGCCGGGGGTCTTCCTCAATGTGGATCAACTGGTGGGCATTGGCGTTTTCGTCACCTTTTGGCTCACCAGCAATTTCCTGCGCTAACTGCGAATTTGAATCGGCATCACCAAGTATTTCATCTGGGCTTCCCCAAGGGGGAGGAGGATCGCGGGCTGGGTTTCGCCGTTGAGTTGCAGTTGCACCTCTGAACTATTCATCACCTTCAGTCCTTCGAGAAGATATTTGACATTGAAGGCCACCTCCATCGACTCCCCAGAAATCTGAGCCGGCACATTCTCTTCACCACTTCCCAATTGCGGCGCCTCAGCCGAGAGTTTGAGTTCTTGGGCTTCAGCATCAATGTTGATTTTGACGACGTTATTCTTTTGAGCCGCAAGAATTGCCACCCGTTCTAGGGCATCTGCTAGGGCCGATCGCTCCACCGTGACTTGGCGCGCAAAGGTTTTGGGAATGAGTTGGCGGTAATTGGGATACTGCCCCTCCAACAGACGGCTGGTAATGCGAGCATCGTTGCCAATATCAAACACCACTTGAGTCGGGTCACAGCGCAGCGCTACATCCCCGTCTTGTTTCGCCATCAGCCGCTCTAGATCCTTGAGGGATTTTGCGGGAATCGTAATCGGCGAGAGGGCTTCCGGCACAGGCTGTTCAGTCAGCGTAACGGCGAGGCGGTGGCCATCGGTCGCTGCAAACTCAAGGCGATCGACCTCAAAGGTCACATGCAACCCGGTGAGAATTTGCTTGGTTTCATCAGTGCTCGCCGCAAACAAACTCCCCTGAAGTCCCCGCCGCAATGCTTCTGCGGTCAAGGTTACAGGTGTCACATCCTCTAACGTGGGCAGAGCAGGAAATTCCTCGGCACTCATCCCCTGAATCTCAAAGAAACCGCTGCCATAGTCGAGGATCACTCGCGTATCTTCCGCCGTAATCTCAATATCGCGATTGGGCATCCGCGACACCATCTCACTAAAGAGCTTAGCAGAAACAGTAATTGCCCCCGGCACCTTGACCTCTGCATCCAGCCAGATTTGCATCCCCAAACTGAGATCAAAGACGGAGAGTCCGAGGCGGCCACCCTCAGCTTGCAGGAGAATATTCGCCAAAATCGGGTGCGACGGATTGCTCGGGGCAACGCGACTCAGGGGGGCGAGCTTACTACTGAGAACTGATTGTGAACAAACAACTTTCATGGTGTACTCCACGGCAGAGGCAGATGGGATAAGAGGCAACGGAGAGAAGAAGAAACGCGGCTCGTTATTGGCCGATCTACTAGCATACTATGCAATCTATGACTGGTATCGCTTGGGCAAAAACCGCCGTACTTTGCTCAGGAAAAACTCTAGCTCCGGTAGATTTAGGGGCGAGATAGCCGCTGCAAAAACAATCAGGCTGACACTGCCGGCGATCGCCAACTGCAACAGTTGCACCCCCAAGCCTTCCCGCCCCCAAAACAATTCCAGTCCTTTGAGGGCACCCCAACCTGCCGCACCACTGAGAACACTGGCTAGGGCAATTCCCAGCAACGGCACCATTAGCTCCCCCCAAGGTAGCCCCCCCAAACGACGGTGCAAAATCCAAGTCAGGGCAATAAACGATACGGTATTCACCCCAACCGTGGCCATTGCCAACCCAACAGCGCCAAAGGCTTGGGTAAAGAAAAAGCAAAACAGGGCATTAAATCCCAATCCCCAGAGGGTGATGTAGAGGGGTGTGCGGCCATCCTCTAGGGCATAAAAGACCCGCACAATGACATCGCGGGCAAGGTAGAAAAACATACCAACGGCATAAACCAATAGTAGCGCCGCCACAAGTTGGGAGGCCTGAAAATCAAAGGCACGCCGCTCATAGACCACCCGCACTGCCGGCAATGCCAAAGCTGCCATCATGCCACCGAGGGGCATCATACTCAAGGCAGTGAGTACCAAACTCTGGCGAATGCGTTCCTTGAGATCCGGCCAATGTTCTGGTTGTGCCAACTTTGAAAAAATGGGCATATAGGGCACAAGGATCACATTGGAGAGAATCCCTAAGGGCGTTAGAAAGAGGAGTTGGGAGTAACTCAAGGCCGACGCAGCCCCCACAGGCAACTGGGAGGCAAAGAAAAGACTGATATAGACGCTGATCAAGAGCATTCCCGAGGATAGGGTGGCAGGCCCCATGAGTTGAATTAACTCCCGCACCTCGGGACGATTGAGATCAAAACGTAATCGCAATGTACCCATGCCGGCTTGCCATTGGGCAGGAATTTGTACAAGCCATTGCAGTACCCCTCCCGCTAGGGTTCCCCAAGCGAGCACTGCTGGGCCAAATTGATCGGCAAAAAACCAAATGCCAATAATCACCGCTAAACTAGACAGCAAGGGACTAATGGAAGGCAACCAGTACTGATCGGCAGCATTGAGGGTACCAAAGCCAATGCCAATCAAACCCGAGAGCACGGCCAAGGGTGCCATAATCCGAAACTGCTCTGCGGCTAAGGCTTGAATCTCTGGACTGGCACCGGGGGCAATGAGTTGAATTAAGGGGTCAGCCAGCACCATCAAAATGGCGGTCAGCACCAGTAATAGGGCACCCACAACGGTGGTAATGGTTTCCACGAGGGGCGCGGCTTTTTCGGGCGGTTGCTTGAGAACCACACTGATGATCGAACTGTGGAACGGACCATTGATCCCCCCCAAGAGCACAAAGAGAAACCCCGGAATCACATAGGCATAACTGTAGGCATCCACTGCGGCGCCCACACCAAATTCGGCGGCGATCGCCTGCTGGCGAACCAGTCCCGCGACTTTACTCAACAGCGTTGCAACGGCAACAATGGTGGCAACATGGGCAAGCGAACGCGATTTCTTTTCCACAGTGGTGGCAATCCTAATAAAACTGACTGATTTGGGGATAACTCTGGCGATGATCGTACCAGCGATCTAGATCTCTTTTATTTCCGCTGGCAGCAGAATCGTAAAGCAGGTGCCTTGACCGACTTCGCTAGTCACCTGAATCTGACCGCGGTGGGCTTTGACAATGGATTGGGCGATCGCCAGCCCTAAACCCGTCCCTTCGGACTTTGTGCCCTGAAGGCGATAAAAGCGATCAAACAGGCGGGGCAGTTCACTGGCGGGAATCCCCGGTCCATTATCAGCAATTACGACACGGTAGAATTTACCCTGCTGATCCAACCTCACTTGAATCTGACCCCCCGCAGGGGTATATTGCACGGCATTACTGAGGATATTGGTTAACAAGCGGCTGAGATGATCGGGGTTGCCCCACAGGCGATAGGCCTCTGTCTCCGCGGTCTGGGGATCCGCAAGCTCCAACGCCAGTTGCAGTTGTTTTTGCTGGATCAGAGGTGTTTGCTCCTCAATCACCCCTAGGAGAATAGCATCAAGGTGACAGGGCTGGGCCTGCAGGGGAATCATGCCGCTATCTTGGCGAGTCAGAAAGAGCAAATCATCCACTAAGCGACTGAGGCGGCGACTAAGGCGTTCAATGACTAGGAGTTGTTGGCGTTGGGTTTCCGGATCCGCAGTGGCTAAGGCGACTTGGACATTGGTTTGAATGAGGGCCACGGGGTTGCGCAATTCATGGGAAGCATCGGCGGTAAATTGCTTCAAATAAGCATAGGACTGCTGCAGGGGGGCGATCGCCAGCCGTGACAGGAACCAACCACTAATACTCACTAGGGTCAGCGTAATTGTGATACCAACCAACAGATCCCAGAGCAGGGCTTGACTCGGCTGGGTCACCTCGAACCAAGGATGGCTGACCCGCAAATAGCCCAGTAGGCGATCGCCCACCACTAAGGCCACCGTCATCTGCCGTAGCCAGCGATCCTCCCCCACCTGCACCGTTTCTGCTGTCCGATTCAGATGCAAGGGCAGATCAAGGGGTTCTGAAAACGTGCTCCAAGCCAACTGCTGATCCGGAGTAAACCCCTCTAGGTCAATGTGATCCTCCTCCAGTGCCGCAAGGGGACTACTGCCTAAACTGGTTTGCCAATCAATGGCTTCCGCCGTGCCCGTGTCAATAATCAGGGAACGACTCACCACCTCAACAACGTGGCTGAGGGTGTCATCAATGCGCTCGATCAGGGTTCCCCGCACATAGAAAAAGAACCCCGTGGCAAAGATGAGGAGCAGGAGTGCCGTTACCCCCACATACCACAGTGCAAGACGGTATTGAATGGCACGAACCATCGTCATCGGGGCAATGCTAAGGGAGACCAATCACCACTGGAAACAAACGCCGCCCAATAGTAGGGGGATTCATCCTTGAGTCGCTGAAGCTGGACTTGCCGCAGGGCTTCTGTGCGCCCCATGCCTCGGCGCAGATTTTGGTAAAAGGCCACCATCATATCGCGGGTTACTTGATCATCCACTTTCCATAGGGTACTCACCTGCGATCGCGCCCCAGCCAATGTAAACGCTCGCCGCAATCCATAGACCCCCTCCCCATTCACCACCTCCCCCCGTCCCGTATCACAGGCTGAGAGCACCACCAACTCCGTACCCCTCAGGTTCATACCGGTCACCTCTAAGGCCGTCAGTACCCCATCCTCCACGTCTGAACCGCTCTGGCGTTGGTTAAACCCCGCCAAGGCCAAACCCGAACGCAAAAGGGGGTTTTCCAGAATGTCCCTGTTTCCTGACGGGGCTAAAAAGAAGCCGTGGGTAGCCAAGTGGAGAATTTTTGGGGACTTCGCCGCCTTAACCGCTGCTTCGGTGGCCGCCCCTTGAACCAACAGCCGCGCTTGGGGCAGGAGTGCCCTGAGGGCTTGGGCTTCTTGAGCCGTCCCCGGCAAAGGAGCAAAGGCCAACCCCCGCAAGTCAAGGGAGCGCACCGCCGGGGAAGCGGCAGAGGCATTGCCAAAGGAATGATCAAAACTGGGGTCAGCCACAATCAAAGGCACAGCAGCAGATTCTGATTGGGATTGCAAACGCAACAGTTCTCGTCCTGAGGTGAGCAAGGTAATGAGATAGGACTCCACCAAGTAGCGCCCTTGGGCATCCACAAGCGTCTGAAAGGGAATGGTGTTGAGCTCACCATCAGGGGCAATGAGCAAATGGGTGGCCGCCCCAATCCACGGCAGAATGGGTGTGATTAACTGCGCTGCCAAAGTCTGAGCTGGCCGCTGAACTTCGGATTTAGGCAAACGGGGGTCAGCCAACCGCAAACGGACTTGGCGTATTTGGGCATCAATTTCGGCCGCAGAACCAATGTCTTTGCCTATGGGTGGGCCGCTAGCCGGCAACACATAGACCCCATAGCGCGGCTCACTAAACTGCCGCTTGCTAAAGTCGTAGGGGCGATAGCGCACAAACTCAACCAGCACCCCATTGGCAGGAATCGCCCGTTGCACAGCAGCAATGGTCACTGGTTCAGTGAGTTCGCGAAAGCTAGCACTGCGCAGACTCAGTTCGGCTTCCAGTTGATTGGCCTGGGCTTGAAGTTGCTGCACTTGGGAGAAAGCTGCTGGCTTTGCTGAAGCAAAAACGAGTTTAGCGATGGTTGTGCGCAATGTGGTGAGTTGCTGGAGCTTCGCTTGATCTGGCGCCGCTAGTTGCCGTCGCAGTCGTGCTTGGTTCTGGCTGAGAAAATCCAGTAATCGCCCTTTGCGGCGCAAAATCGTTGTTAAGGCCAAGGCAGTGGCCTCAGAATTGTGGGGAAGACTCTGGAGATGCAACGTGAGAATGGCATCGGTACTGTTTTGAAAGGTTCCTAGATAGTTGCGCTTGTAGTCCTCTGAACCAACGATTAGATTCTGACTGAGGTTCTTTTCCTCAATTTCCTGTACGTTTTGCAGTAGGGCAAGGGTTTGGGTAAGATTTCCCTGTTGCCAATAGACCGCAGCAAGGTTTCCTAGGGCAGCAGCGGTATGGGGATGGCTTTCCCCAAGGCGGGATTGGGCGATCGCCAGCGCCCGTTGATAGAGAGACAGTGCCGCTGCGTAGTTGCGCTGATCAAAATAGAGCGTGGCTAAATTATTCAGGCTGGCAGCAATATCGGGGTGACCTGCGGGCAACGTTTGTTCGCGAATCTGAAGGGCACGTTGGTACAAGGGCAAGGCGTCAGCATAATTCTTTTGTTCCCGATACAGGGCTGCGAGGTTGTTCAGCGTTGTTGCCACGTAGGGACTCTTCTCCCCAAGGGTTTGCTCAAAGATCCTGAGGGCGCGTTGATACAAGGGCAGGGCGGCTGCACTCTTTTTTTGCTCAGTGTAGAGGAGACCGATGTTATTGAGAATGACCGCCACTTCGGGATGATTGAACCCTAGGGTCTTTTCGGCGATCGCCAATGCCCGCTGAAACACTGGCAACGCAGTATCATAGTTCCCTTGAGCACCGTAAAGATTGGCCAAGTTATTGAGTGTTGCAGACACCTCTGGTTGATCTGACCCCCCAGCACGCTCGTAGATAGTCAATGCCCGCTGATAGAGGGGGAGTGCTGCTGCATAATTTCCCTGCTCAACATGGAGCTTTGCCAATTCGTTGAGACTGGCTGCCAAAAAGGGATGGTTGCTGCCCAGCGTATTTTCCACTAAGGTCACAAAGCGCTCTGCTAGGGGAATAGCAGCCTGCACATTACCTTGTTCCCGCAGTTGATCAATTTGATTGGCAAGTTCCTGAAATTGCTGGGGGGATGGCTGGGCTAGAGTTGGCGAACACAGACTAAGAATCAGACTACTTCCAAGGGCGATCGCGCCCCGGACAAGGCATCTTCTGGTGTTCATTTTTTTCCTCGGTGGTTCCTCAACAGCACCCGTCACAATCAAGAATACTGATGGGAAACGCTCACCCCCAGTTCCTGCCAAATGGCATCTAAGAGAAGCTCTAACCCCTGACGCGCCACCGCAGAGATGGCAAAAACCCGCTGACCGGCATAGGCAGCGAGGGTCTCTTGAATAGCCGTAATTTGCGAAGCCTCTAGGGCATCAATTTTATTCAGGGCAATGATTTGCGGGCGATCGCCCAAGCCGTGCCCATAAGCCACTAGCTCATCGCGAATGGTTTGGTAAGCAGCCACCACATCCTCAGCCGTGGCATCAATCAAGTGCAGCAGCAGACGGGTACGCTCAATATGGCGGAGAAACTCATGCCCCAACCCCAGACCCGCATGGGCACCGGCAATGAGACCGGGAATATCAGCAAACACGGTGCCATCACCATTGGGTTGGCGCACCACACCTAAATTGGGCACCAAGGTTGTAAAGGGATAATCGGCAATTTTCGGTCGCGCTGCTGATAACACCGAAATTAGGGTGGATTTACCGGCATTGGGCAGGCCAATAATGCCCACTTCCGCCAGTAGTTTGAGTTCCAGCCGGAGATGCCGCTCTTCCCCCTCTAGCCCCGGTAGGGCATAGTCTGGTGCCCGTTGATGATTGCTAAGGAAGTGCTTATTCCCTAACCCCCCTTTGCCCCCCTTAGCCACCAGCAGCGTTTGACCGGGGGTGGTGAGGTCGCCCAGTAATTCCTCGGTTTCGGCATCCCAAACCATGGTGCCACAGGGCACTTCAATCACTAAATCTGCACCACAGGCACCCGTACGGTTATTCGGCCCGCCCCGTTGGCCGTTGTCCGCTTTGAAGACATGGGCATAGCGAAAGTCCAGCAGCGTTTGTAAATTGGAGACTGCTTTGAGAATCACCGAGCCACCATTGCCGCCATTCCCCCCTGAGGGGCCTCCCGCAGGTACATACTTTTCACGGCGAAAGGCAATAATGCCGTCGCCCCCCTTCCCAGCTTTGACATGAATTTCGGCGAGGTCAATAAATTGCATTTTGGCCGCAATCGGTTGCGTATGAGTTGGATATTTGAGTATTGTATCTTGCCAACTTGTTGACAGTTCTTTTCACGGGGATAGCACAGACTCCAAAGGGTGAAACTCCGTATCGAAGACGCTTGATGTACGTCATAGGAGAATAAGGGCTATATGGTAGGCTTAAGGGAATTTTTAGTGTGGCGAGGCAATAGTGTTTATTCGATGGCAACGCCGACGACGACCCGCTCCGCCTGAAGAAGGGGTTTTATTTTGGCGACTGGTGTTGTGGCTAGGGGTTGCCTTAATTTCCGGCAGCCTAGGGGCACTGTGGGGGCTATTGAGTCAGAGTACACCACTCATGCAGCGATCGCTCAGCAGTCGAGAGTGGCAGGTGTTTCAACGGGGCGATCGCTGGACAGGGGCAAGGCTCCATCAACCCTTGAATTTACTGCTTATTGGCTCCAAGGTCTTAACCTCCGACTTAGATGAACCACCCGACCCCAACCTTACCTACCATGCCCTAGTGAATTCCGTTGAGGGGCTATCGGACTCACTTCTACTGGTGCGTTTTGATCCAGTGCAGCAACGGTTAGTGGTGCTGTCAATTCCCCGCGATACCCTCACCTTCATTCCGGGTCGGGGGGATGCCAAAATCAACGAAGCCAATGCCCTCGGTGGACCCGCACTGGCGGCGGAAACCGTGAGTGATTTGCTAGGGGATGTGCCCATCGATCGCTATTTGCGCATTAACGTTCAAGGCATTGAGAAACTCATTGATGCCCTTGGGGGGGTGACAGTGGATGTACCCATAGCCATGCGCTATCGGGATGACAGTCAGCGCCTCTACATTGATTTGCAGCCCGGACGACAACACCTGAATGGCAACCAAGCCCTACAATTTCTGCGCTTTCGCTACGATGCCCTTGGCGATATTGGCCGCGTGCAGCGACAACAGATGTTTTTGCGGGCACTAATGGAGCAAACGGCTCGCCCCGAAACCCTTGCCCGTACCCCCCAGCTTCTCAGTATTATTCGCGAAAACTTGGATACCAACTTAACGGTTGAGGAACTGATGAGCTTGGGGCAATTCCTCACTAGCTTGCCGCGATCGCGGGTGGAGTTTCTGATGCTGCCGGGGAACTTTAATGGCAGCACCGATGAAGTGGAAGTGAGCTATTGGTTGCCCAATTACCAACGGATTGCTTGGCTAACGGATCACTATTTCCGCGACACCCCTACTGCTGATCCGCGCGAGACAGGTCTGCCCCCCCCTGCCCAAGTGCGGATTGCGATTCAAAATACCACCCTGCCAGAATCATGGGTCATGCGTCTGAGTCAGCAACTGCAAATCGCCGGTTACCCCGATCCTTTGGTGGCAGAGCCATTGCCCCAACCGATGCCGATTACACGGATCATTGCTCAGCAGGGGGATTTGGCGGCAGCGCGTCGGGTGCAGTTATTGCTGGGATTTGGGGAAGTGCGGGTGGAGAGTACGGGTGTGCTAGCATCGGATGTGACGATTCAACTGGGCGACGATGCCCGCGATCGCCTGCAATTGAGACTGACAAAATCTCTGTGAGTGAACCCTACGTGATTGGTGTTGATCTTGGTGGCACTGCCATCAAAATGGGGCGCTTTAGTCCCAAGGGGGATTGCCTCAATACCCTAACGTTGCCGACCCCTCAGCCTCCCTTTCCAGAGCGGGTGATTAAGGCCATTGTGCAGGGGATTAAAGAACTGGATGGTGAGGATCGGGCGTTGGCGATCGGGATGGGCATACCGGGGCCTGTGGATGCCAGTGGTCGCATTGCCCGCCGTGCCATTAACCTTGACTGGTACGAAGTGCCCATTAGCGACAGCCTCGAACATCTGACGGGGAAACCCACCGTGATTGGTAACGATGCCAACTGTGCTGGCCTTGGAGAAGCATGGCTAGGGGCAGGGAGTCAGTTTAAGGATTTAATTTTGCTGACCTTGGGGACGGGGGTCGGCGGTGCGATTATCCTCAATGGCGATCTCTTTGTCGGTCGGGATGGTGCTGCCGGCGAGTTGGGGCTGATTACCCTCGACTACAACGGACCTCCCTGCAACAGTGGCAATCGCGGTTCCCTTGAGCAACATGTTTCCGCCCAAGCCCTGCGGCGGCGCTGGGGCTGTGAACCCCATGAGATGGCAGAGCGAGCCAACAATGGCGACCCTGAGGCGATCGCCCTCTGGCAAAGCTATGGCCGTGAATTAGCCGCTGGCATTGCGAGCCTTGTGTATGTCCTCACCCCCGAAGCAGTGATTATTGGTGGGGGGATTAGTGCCGCCAGTGACCTCTTTTTTCCCTCGATGATTGCTGAATTGGAAGAGCGGGTGCTGCCCACCTCCCGCAATCACCTCCACTGTTTGCGAGCCACCCTTGGCAATCATGCGGGCATCGTCGGTGCAGCCAAACTAGCGTGGAAATATGTGAAAGACCACCTCTAAGTTGCCTTCGCTAGGATCAAGTTATTCGGCTTAAATCAACCGTTATGACTTCTACAACACCCGTGGACAGCTCGCCGCTGCTGCTCAATGTCCGCAATGCAACGGTGCAGGTGACCCCAGAGCAGTTTGATCAGCTCTGCCGCGATAATCCTGATCTGCGCCTAGAATTGACCAAGGCTGGAGAATTGATTGTCATGCCGCCAACGGGGGGGCAAACGGGTGCCCAAAATTTTGAGCTGATTGTGGAAGTGGGGCTTTGGAACCGGCAAACGCAACTGGGGCGCGCCTTTGATTCCTCAACGGGCTATGACTTTACAGCTTTGGGGGGCGGCAAACTCTCCCCAGATGTCTCTTGGATTGCTAGCCCCCGCCTAGAGGGGGTTGATCTGACGGGCTTTATCCCTATCGTGCCGGATTTCGTTGCTGAGTTGCGATCGCCCTCGGATGCGATTGACCGCTTACGCGCCAAAATGCAGGAGTATCGGCGACTGGGGGTGCGCTTGGGGCTGCTGATCAATTCCCAAGACCGCCAAGTGGAACTCTATCGTCCCCAAGAGGACGTGGTTGTTTTAGACGCCCCCCAGGTCGTTGATTGCAGCGAGGTGATGCCGGGGTTTCTCCTACCGATGGCGCGGTTGTGGATTTAGAGCCGCTCGACAAATTTTGCCAGTCGCGTCAGGCCTTTTTCAATGGTGGCCAAATCCGTGGCGTAGGAGAGGCGAATGTGATCATCCATGCCAAAGGCTTTACCGGGAATTGTGGCCACCTTTTCTTCCTCCAGCAGGCGATCGCAAAACTCTACGGAACTTAAACCCGTTTCGCTAATATCCACAAAGAGATAAAAGGCGCCTTGGGGTTTGAGACAGCGCAGGCGAGGAATCTCAGAAATGCGTTCATACATACAGGCACGGCGATCGCGGAAGGCGGCCACCATCTCGGCCACACAGGCTTGACTTCCCTCTAGAGCCGCAAGGGCACCGTATTGGGCAAACGTACAGACATTTGAGGTGCTGTGGCTCTGAATTTTCGTGGCGACTTTAATCACATCGGTTGCCCCTGCCAAATAGCCCACACGCCAACCCGTCATCGCATAGGCCTTGGCAAAGCCACTACAGACAATGGTTCGCTCAAAGGCCGCCTCACTGACAGCACCGATGCTCAGGTGTTCAGCCCCATCGTAGAGAATCTTCTCGTAAATCTCATCGGAGACCACCCACAGTTGATGCCGCACAATCACTGCCGCTAGTTCGCGAATTTCCTCGGGGGTATAGACCATGCCCGTGGGGTTGCTGGGGGAGTTGAGGACAAAGAGCCGTGTTTTGGGGGTAATGGCATCCTCTAGCTGGGCAGGGGTAATCCGATAGCCGGTTTCCGCAGTGGTTGTCACAATCACCGGCGTGCCACTAGCCAAGTGCACCATTTCTGGATAGCTCACCCAGTAGGGGGCAGGAATAATCACCTCATCGCCGGGATTGATTAGGGCTAGCATCAGGTTAAAGAGCGCCTGCTTGCCGCCATTGGTGACGAGAATATTTTCAGCACGATAGGGCAGGTGGTTGTCGTTGTTGAGCTTGGTGGCGATCGCCTGCCGCAAGGCCGGTTCCCCTGCCGCCGAACCATAGCGGGTTTTGCCTTGATCGAGCGCTGTTTTTGCCGCCTCACGAATGTGGGCAGGGGTGTCAAAGTCGGGTTCGCCCGCACTAAAGCTACAGATATCCTCTCCAGCCGCGCGCATTGCCTTGGCTTTGGCATCAATCGCCAGCGTTACCGACGGCGTGACCCGCATCACCCGCGTTGCCCAGTCCATCCTTTGTCTCCTGCACTACTTTCCGTATTGTGGCACTTTGGCAGGGGAGCGGCGAATCAAATATCGACCGTTCACGTTGAGGTTGCCAGTGGAGGATACCCCCAGGGGAATTCGAATCCCCGTCGCCTCCGTGAAAGGGAGGTGTCCTAGGCCTCTAGACGATGGGGGCAAGACTCAGCATTAGTTAATGTAGCGAATGCCCTGAGCGTTTGTCAACACCTTGGGAAATTTTTGCATCGCAGCCGCTCCTAGGGAGAAAATGAGGGCGAGTGACTGAGGGACTTGCTGTGGAACTTGCTGGCCTACGTTCCTTCTCGATTGTGATGCCCGCCTACAATGTGGTGACCCAGCGGGGAGAAACGGTCTTTCGGGAAACCCTTGAGAGCATTGCCGCCAGTTGCCGCTACCTCCAACAGCACTTCCCCTACGCCACTGCGGGGGAATTGATCCTTGTGAGCGATGGCTCTACGGATCACACCTGTGATGTAGCAACTGCCCAGTGGCCGGATGTAGTGCCCCTACAATTGGTGGGCTTGCCGACGAATATTGGGATTGCGGCAGCGCGGAACATGGGGGTGCGCTTGGCCAAAGGGGAGGTGATTTTTTTCTGTGATGCCGATGATCTCTACCGCCCTGAGCATTTGTTTTTAGCCCTATCGGTGTTGAATCAGCCTTTACCAGCACCCTATGCCCCAGCGTATTTTGGGGCGGTACGCACAGGGGTCTATTGTCGCGATCGCCTGCATCCCTACTGGCACAAAAGCCTCGAGCAAACGCTGGTGCTCAATCTCGCCGTGCGCCGCGAAGTCCATGAGTTTATTGGCGGCTTTCCCGAAGAGGAGGTGTTTCGCCAATTTCGCTATGGGGCTGAGGATGTGGCCTATGCCCATTGGCTGCACCAGTTTTGCCACACTGCCCGCCTCCAGCAGCAGACCGTTGAGTACCGCCGCTTTCCCAATAGTTTCTTTGACCGTCAACTCAAGAAATTCCAAGCCGCTCCCGGTACCGTGGCCGATGATCTGGATGCGAGCGATCGCCAGCAGGAGGCGCAGATTCAGCAGATTATGGCCACACGACTTCAGGAATTGCAGGCCAAGGCGGCTCAACTGGTGGCCTAGGCTTTTTTGTGGCGCTGGACAATCGTCGCGGCCAGTTTCTCCGGTACTTCTTGAAGATGGTCAAATTGCCAATGGAAGCCACCTGTGCCCATTGTCAGCGATCGCAACTCCACCACAAAGTCATGCATTTCTGCTTGGGGTAAATAAGCCTCAATCTGTTCCCAGCCGGGCCAACCCTCCTTATTGCTGTAGCCCAAAACCTGACCGCGCCGCCCCGTCAACGCCTGCATCACCTTAGCCGTAAAAGCTTGGGGCATCCACACTTGGACTGCCATGATGGGTTCTAGGAGTTGCGGTTCACACTGGGGAATTCCCGCTTGCATGGCGAGGCGAGCCGCTTGGCGAAAGGCCTGCTCAGAGCTATCCACGGAGTGATAGGAGCCATTGGTGAGGGTCACCGCCACATCCACGATCGGAAATCCCAACGGTCCTTGGTTGAGAAATTCCCGCACCCCTTGCTCGACACCGGGGATATATTGCTTGGGCACAACGCCGCCGACAATGGTTTCACTAAATTGAAAGCCGCTGCCGCGTTCTAGGGGAGCAATATCGAGGTACACATCGCCAAACTGGCCGTGGCCACCGGTTTGATGTTTATAGCGGCCATGACTGTTTTTCGTGCTGCGGCGAATGGTTTCCTTGTAGGGGACTTGGGGGAGATGGGTTTGCATCGGTAGGTTATATTTGCGGCGCAGGCGATCAAGGGCAATCTGCAAGTGAATGTCACCCTGTCCCCAGAGAATAATTTCATGGGTATCGCCATGCTGTTCCCAGCGCAGCGCCGGATCTTCCTCAAGAAGTTTTTGCAGCGCGCTGGTGAGCTTCACCTCATCACTGCGTTTACTGGGGGTAATGGCCAAGGCATAGACGGGTTCTAGTTGGGGGGCACAGGGCAAAGGCACCGCCTGACCATTGATACTGAGGGTCTCACCCGTACGAATGCCCTCTAGGCGCGCCAAGAGAACGATGTCCCCCGCTGTGGCTTGTCCCAAGGATTCCAGTTGTGTACCTTGGGCACGGTAGATACCACCCACACGCACCCCATTCAAGCTCATACCATCGGTCAAGGTACCCTGCCAGACCCGAACGAGGGAGAGCTTGCCGCCTCCTTGGGGTAGATAGAAGGTCTTCAGTACTTGGGCGAGGGGTTCCTCACCATTGATCTGGCGATGGGCAGCAGTTTCTGTGGCATCGGGTGCTTCGCGATCAAGGGCTGCCAATAGAGGGCGCACACCGTAGTCCGTTTGCGCACTGCCAAAAAAGACGGGCACAATTAAATCGGCTCCCAACTCCCAGCGCAGATCCGCCATGATTTCACTTTCTGGCGGCGCAATATCCTCAAGGAGTTCTTCCAAAAGGTGGTCATCATAGTTGGCTAGAGCCTCCAGTAGCTCCGCCCGCGCCGCCTGTTCAACGGCTTGTAATTCCGAAGGAAAGGGAACTAAATCCGCCGCTGCCCCCGCATGATAGTGATAGGCCTGCTCCGTCACCAAGTCAATGTAGCCCAAGAGATCATCCCCCTGCCAAATGGGGTACTGGTGGGGTACCAAGGGGCGACTGGAAACTTGGCGATAGGCCGCGAGGATCTCCATGTAGGGGTCATGGGCGCGCTCCATCTTGTTGACAAAAAGAATATGGGGAATCTGCCAGTCATCGAGGAATTTGAACAGGGGGGTTAGGGTAAAGGCGCGATCGCTAAGGGGTTCACAGACAACGATTGCCATATCCACCCCCACGAGGGCATTGAGGGTTTCTTGCAGCAATTCCACCGAGCCGGGACAGTCGAGAAGCGTCAGCTCCAAGTCTCCATACTGGGTATGAACGACATTCAGTTCCACCCCCATTTGGCGATCGCGAGCCTCAGGGCTGGTATCTAGAAGACTACTGGCCTTACTGCTCGTGGCGTGGGTAAGGCGCAAAATGCTTTCTGCAAGGGTTGTTTTGCCACTGTTGTAGCTGCCCACAAGGGCAATGTTGCATCGTCTCGCCATCACACACCTACCTTTTGATTTGCCATTCGGGTCAAAATTGTCCAGAATAGAGCCTTAGTTTGCCTTAACTAGATCTCTTAACCCTTGGCGATCGCCCTTGGCGGAATTTGCAGTATCTCTTAAGAGAGCTGTAAACAACCGTTAAGTTGGGGTTAACGTTTGCGAGGAGGACTCACTCACGATGCGCTTCAATTCCCTTTTGTGGGCTAGTATTGCCAGTCTTGGCCTTTGGATGGCATCGCCAGTACACGCCAATAGCCAAGTCAGCACGCTGATGCAAGAAGGGCGACGGCTAGTGGAAGCAGGAAACTATGCCCAAGCCTTGGCCATTTATCAGCAACTGCTCCAGAGCGAGAGCCGTAATCCCCGCGTGCATTCTGCCATTGGCTACCTCTATGCCCAGCAGGGACAATTTGCCGAAGCCGCCCGTGCCTACCAACGCGCTATTGAGCTGGATCAACAAAACGCTGATTTTTACTATGCCCTCGGCTACAGTCTGGGGATGATGGGGGAAAACCACGGGGCTGCTGCCGCCTACCGCCAAGCCATTCGCCTGAATAACCGTAATGCCCAATCCTACGAAGGACTGGCGGTGATTCTCGCCCGCATGGGGGATCCCCAAGGCGCTATACAGGCCTACCGCTCCGCCCTCAGTCTTGACCCCCGCAATTGGGCGGCTCAAAAGGGATTAGGCGTTTTGCTGCTCCAACAACGCAATATTCCTGAAGCCCTCAGTAGTCTGCAACAGGCGGCAGCCCTTGCCCCTAGCAATGCCTCGATTCAACTCAACTTGGGGATGGCACTTCTGGCCGCCGGCGATCCTAGCAATGGCTGGCAAGCGATTGATCGCGCGGCTAACTTGGGTCAGCGGGATGCGGATCTGCTACAACAGGTGGCTGAACTGGCGGCTGCTGCAAATCAAACCGAGCGAGCCATTCAAACCTATCGCCGCCTAATCACTTTGCAACCCGAACGGCTAGCCACCTACTTTAGCTTTGGCGAGTTGTTAATGCAGCAGAACAACCCCCTTGAAGCGGCGGCCATTTATCGTCAAGCCACGCAGATCAACCCTAGAGATCCCGAAGGATTTTACCGCTTGGGCAAAGCCTTGGCAGCGCAAGGGCGGCGGCAGGAGGCTCGCAGTGCCTATCAAGTGGCTTTGAAACTGTACCGTGAGCAAAATAACCGCGCAGGGGAAACCAAAGTCCGAGACGCGATGCGGCAGCGCAATTAGCGACTAAGCCCCCTGCCCTAGATTCATGACGACCTGCTGCAATTCAGAAATGAGAGCACTGGGACGGCCATTGAGGATATTTTGGTTTAGTCCCTCTAGGCCTTGGCGCAGGTGATTGAGGCGATCTTGAACGGGCTGTAAAATCTCCCGCAGCAGATTCGCTTGGCCGCGCTTGGCAGCGAGTAACCGTTGCTCTTCAATCAGTGCCTGTTCTTCTTGACTGAGTTGATCTTTTTGCTGCTGTTGCAGTTTGCGGCGCTCTTCAAGGTCGTGGCGCAGACTTTCGAGATCAGTATAGGCCTGCTGCAATTCTTCCGCGAGTTGATTGACAGCCACACTGTACTCTTGAAACTGGCGCTCCAGTTCACTGAGGATGGGAATGAGGCTAATGCCCTGTTGGGAGGCGGGATCTTTGCGCGCCTCTAGCACTTGTTTGTGAATTTTGTAGATCGCTTCTTTTTCACGGATATTTTGCCGCTGTCCTTCAAGCGCCTGATTGAGCAGATTACAGCGCTGGCGTTCGTCCTCCAGTTCTCCTGCCAGTTGCAGGCGATCGAAATCACTGGCTGCTTTGACTTTTTGCTCCAGTTCTGCCAAGGACTCCAGAGCCATTTTTAGCTCTTCTTCTTGATCGTTGACAAAGGCAGAGGCACGTTTGAGGTCATTACCGCGGTTGGCGACTTCTTTTTCGAGTTCCTCCATGGGCATTTTCATCAGGGCATTCACATCCACTGCCTCTGTGAGATCACTGACCATGGCTTGGCGCATTTGCTGGATCATTTCCTCCTGTTGGGCAAGGAGGTGACGTTCTTTTTCAAGCACGGACTGTTTGTAGCGGCAGAGTTCCTCCTGCAGGGCGATCGCTCGACTGTCTTGCCAAAATTGTTCTTGAGCGGTGCGCCACGTCTCCTCCTTTGCATGGAAGGCTTGCAGTTGTTCCTCTAGGGCAGCTTGCCGTTGACTCAGCTCCTGCTCCAGTTGCTCTAGTTGCTGCCAGTATTGACTCAGCAAGGCTTGCTGCTGGTCTAAAATTTGAAAACATTCCGCGATTTGAGGACGCCCACCACTGTTGAGGGTCTCTGCCAACTGCTGCAAAATCGAGTCCACTTGGCGAATTTGCTCTGGGGATAGGCCAACGCTGTGGCTTGATTTAAGTTGTTCCCAGCGCTGCTGCTCTTGGTGCACTTGGTGGCGTAAATTTTCAAGGGCTTGGCGCTCTGATTGAATCCGCTGTTCCTCGACGGTCAATTCTTCTCGCAATTTGTTGAGTTGTGCTAGTTGCTCTTCAGCGCCGGCCAATTGCGCCTCTAGTTCTTGGAGTTCTTCTCTGCGCTGCTCAAATTCCTGTTCCCGTTGATTGAGAGCTTCCGCCTGATAGGAGAGGGATTGCTTCCAGCCCTCAATTTCTTCCTCTTGACTTTGGAACCGCTCACGCATCCGTGTGAAGCCGTGCAAGATACCGGTGAGACGGCGCGTTGCTTCATCCACGTTTTGAATCTGGCGGTTGGCGGCCATTTCTACAAAGACCAACACACCATTGCCGTAGTCACGACTGTTGTCAAAGGGAATGGTTTCTTCGTTTTGGGGGACAGGGTGCCAGTAGCCCGACTGCTCACGCATCAACAACTTCAACTCGGATTTCGTCCCCATGAAACCCGTTTTTTTAATCACCTCGGCGAGATACTGCACAGCCCTTGACCTCTACCCTAACGCTGAGACTGACACACAACTAGAACATACAACAACCGTAATCATACGCATGACGGAATTAAGTGAGTGAAGGATGCAACTTTTCGTCTGTCCGCGATCGCTGGAATCCAGAACCCTATATTTTTATTAAACACCCATCGGCAAGCGTTCAGCAGTGGCCTGAATCACTCGGTCGGGGACTGGAGAATTGCCAAGGCCAAGGTGGTTGAACTATTGGTCATTATAGCGAAAGGAGGGTTGCTACCCGCCAAAAGTTATTAATGTCATTAATCATCACTGGCAGCGGGCATCCAAGGTTGCTGTGGCAGAAAGGCGCGATCGCGCGGCAGGGGGGCAACGGGTTCTGTGAGGGTAAAACGACCACTGTGGATCCAGTCTTTGAGGACTTCGGCAATGCGCTGACTAAAGTAAAGACTCGTCAGGGGAGCGGTGCGCACAGTTTTGCCTTCAATCTTGATTTTGCCTGACTTGAGTTGAGCATAGTTGACCATGCCAAAGGTGGGACGCACGCGGCGGGGAATTGAAAAGTCAATAACTGGGGCAACCACGTCTTCATCGCGAATGGCACAGCGGGCAATGACCTCTTGATCCAACACCGGCAGCGGAACCCCCACCCCCAGCATCAGGGACGCTCCATAGTGCTTGAAATAGCAACCGCGCACCCAAAAGGGATCCATCTGTTTGGCATCACCAATCAGGGCAAGGGTGGCCGCTGGACCAATGGGGATGTCGTTGGCCAACCGTTTTTGCAAGGGGAAGTGTTGAGTGCCTTCCCACGCCACATAACCAATGCCGCCGCCGAGGAAAATGCGCGTGCCAATCCCCACCAGTCGCAAGTAGGGATCATTCAATAAAGGTGAGAGGGCGCCGCCACAGGCATAGACGGCATTCCCCAGTTGCGGTTGCAGCGGACCAAGGTAGGTATAGAGCGGGCGATCGCCACCATTGACACCGACAATAAAATTTTGATAAAGATTGCGGGGGTTATAGAGATAGAACTGATTGATCGTCTCTTTGCTAATCACCGTTTCTAAACTGGCGCGGGGATAACAATCCGTGACATAGCCCACTGCCCGTAGGGGAATGGCTTTACCTGCAATCAAATCGGCAATGACATGGCCACCCCCTCGCTCCCGCAGACTGTCGGCTTCGCCCGCTTCGGAATTGGGATCAAGGGATTGGGCTGCCCCCAAGTACAGATCGACGGCGCCAAAACCACTATAGGCGGGAATGCCATCGAGCCAGCACTGCCGCAGTTTAATCGGCGGATCCGTCGGGCCTAAGTTAAGGATCGCCCCAGAGGACTCCATGGGTTCAAAGGTACCCGTTGTCACCACATCCACTTGGCGGGTTGCTTCCGCAATGCTCAGACTTTCAAGGCGGGCTTTGAGTTCTGCCAATGTCCAAACGGTGGCTTTACCTGCTGTAATCTTTTCATTGATTTCGGCAATCGTGCGTTCCACAGGCGTTACCGCAGATCTTCAGGATGGCGAATTTGCCAAGTGCCATCGGGGAGCCGTGAGACCTTGCCCCCAAGGCGTTCAATATTCTCTATCGCCGTTTGCCGCGAGCGATCGCTGACCGCATTCACCAGTGCCCAAATCCAAGCATTGATCTGCGCCATCCGACTATCGGGATCCCGCCGTAGGGTTTGTGCCAACGAGCGATAATACTCTGCTGCGGCGCGGACTTGTGGATCTGGATTCATTTCTGCCCAAGCCGCTGCGCGATCGTAGGACTCTGCTGCCGCTCGCCCCTTGCCCAAAAAGAGCAATTCATCCATCGCCCGAAATACCCATGCCAAGTAAGCTGTCGGTTGATAGGCGGGATCCATCGCTGCCAGACCCCGATCCATCAAAGCCACAGAGGTTTGCGGCTGTCCTGCATACACCGTAATTGCCGTCGAGAGATAGGGATAGGTTGGGGCAAAGCGGGGGTCTTTAGCGATAATCACCTCAAAGAAAGCAGGTGCATCGTCGTAACCCGTGACTTGGCGGGCAGCGGAATCACCAAAAAACTGCAAAAATTGCAAAAACGCCCAATCGGCAACTAAATTGTCAAAACCAAAGGAAGGGAGATTTGCCAAAAGCCGCATTTGAGTAATGGTTTGGGCATTCTGGCGCTCATATTCGGCATCGGTGAATTGTTCTGCCGTTTGAACCTGTAACTGACGCAGGGCATCCTGCTGCATAAAGGCAATAATGCTCAAGGCCACAACCGTCAGACCTAGACCCACAGCTTCTGACCAGCGCCAGCGTTTTTGAAGCATGGCTCACCCTCAAGCCAGTTAGGAATTTTTGTTGCTTGCTTCTCCCGGTTCAGTAATTCGCTGAAAGAGATAGCCTGTTCCCCGTGCTGTCAAAATTAATTCTGGATTACTGGGGTCTTCCTCTAGCTTAGCCCGCAAGCGGGAAATGTGGACATCCACCACCCGCGTATCCACATGGCGTTCTGGCGTGTAGCCCCACACCTGCTCGAGAATTTCTCCCCGTGAGAAGGGTTCCCCCGAGCGACCCACCAGCAATTCCAAGAGCATAAATTCCATACCCGTGAGGCGAATGCGCTCATCCCCTTTATAGACTTGGCGCTTGTTGGTATCAATGCGAATATTGCCCACCTGAATCACCCCAGAGCTAGGGATACCAGAGGTGCTGGTTTTCTCAATGCGTCGCAGCACCGAGCGAATGCGGGCTTCCAACTCCTTGGGGGAAAAGGGCTTGACCACATAATCATCGGCGCCCAGTTCCAGCCCCGTAATGCGATCGGCGACATCGCCAAGGGCAGTGAGCATAATAATGGGGACATCGGATTCTTTGCGCAGTTCTTGACAGACGCCATAGCCATCTAGTTTGGGCATCATCACGTCAAGCACTACTAAATCTGGCTGCTCCTGCCGAAATGTGGTCAGGGCTTCCTCGCCATCGGCAGCAGTGACGACGGTATAGCCAATCATTGACAGCCGAGTTTCTAAAATGCGGCGAATACTCGCTTCATCATCAACAACGAGTATCTTTTCTTTGTGGCTCTCCAAAGTAACGGACACTCCTACTCAATGAGGACAGTAATGGATAGAAATTAAAATGTGAATTTTTTGTACTCTATCATTTTTTTACTGGCTATAGAAAGACTCCCAGCCCTCACTAGGACGGGATTTTGCCGATTTTTCAGAATTGAAAATCTTTAAGATATTTTAACGTGGTCTTGTCGAGAAAAAAAGCGGACACCCCTGCAAGAGCATCCGCTAGTGTATTGATTCACCAGTGGTTAGTGGCAGCGTTCCCTAGTCGCGGTGGCTTGGCTGAATCCCCACCAACGAGGGCGAGAGGCTTGACCAAGACTGCTTCACCAAGTCGGCATCGGCCTTGACACTGCCAATGTAGTTGCCCGCTGGCAGGGTGGGGAAGCGTTTGTAGGGCACGACATCTTCGCCAAAGTAGCGGCTGTACTCAGGGCTATTCACCATCGTTTCGACAGCAGCCTTGAGGCCTTGATCCGCCAAGATTTTGTTGTATTGGCGAATTTCCGCTTGGGTGGCCGGGGCGCGACCGAGGAGGTGACGGAAGAGGAATTCAATCACCTTGGTGTTGGGATAGGGGGTGTAGAAGCGGTTGCGATAGATCTCCGAGCTGGCCAAGGTACGCACAAACTCGCGGACGGTAATTTCACCGTTGCGCAGGCGGCTCTCGAGATCAGGGCGCCGGAACTGGCTGGGCACTTGGCCACTGAAGACATCCATCACTTGGCAGTAGATGGCATTGATCAGCAGTTCCACTTCAGCACTAGGGGCACCCACGGTCATGCGGAAAATGCGAGCAGGACGGCGACGGCTGGTACCGACCCCCACTTCCACTGATTGACCATCGCCATTGCGGAAGGAGCGTCCCAATTCGATAAAGCGGGGTTTGCTGGGATCCGCTTGACGCGCTTTTGCCTCTTGCTCAGCGATCGCCCGACTGAGGAGCGGCAGCTTCGTGTTATCGAGGCGAGGTTTCACGGGTGCGAAGCTGGGCACGACAATCGCATCACTTTGCTTCGTGAGTTGATTGTGCAGCTTCTCAGTGTTGGGGAAGTTGGCCGCCGGCAGGGTGGGGAAGCGACGATAGGGCACCGTATCCTCACCAAAGGCTTCAGCGTATTCAGCACTACTGACGAGGGCTTGGACAAAGGCCTTTAAGCCTTGGGTGGCAAGAATTTGGTTGTAGCGGCGAATTTCCGCTTGATCAAGGGGCGCCCGACCCAAGAAGTGCTTGGTGCCCAGTTCGATCACCTTGGTGTTGGGGTAGGGGGTGTAGAACTCCTTCTGATAGAGTTCCGAGCAACCCAAGCCCTCGATAAACTCCTTGAGGGTGATCTCGCCGTTGCTGAGCTTCGATTCAAGGGCGGTAAATTCATCGCGGACAATGTAGGGCGCCACATCCCGCTCAAAGACCTGACGATAGGCCGCCTGAATCACTAGTTGCAGATTTTGCTTGTCATTGAGATCCGTGAGCTTAAAGACCTTGGTTTGGTCGCGGCGCTTGCTCACCCCTTGATTGGCACGGAATTCAATTGCTGGCTCGGTTCGCAGTTCGGTCACCGCCCCCAGTTCGACAAAGCGAGGTGTTTCTTCTTTTTCAGGGGGTACGCCAGTTTCACCAATCGTGCCAGCGCGGAGCGATCGCAGAGCCAAACCTTGGGGCGTAATGTAGCGCTCGTAGGGAACCGTATCTTCGCCAAAGGCTTCGCTGTACTCTTGGCTGTCAATGATTGCATCCACCAAGCCATAGAGACCTTTCTTCGAGGCAATGTCGAAGTAGGCATTCATCTCTTGGCGACCATAGGTGGGACGACCCAAGAGGCGACGGTGAATATATTCAATCGCCTTCGTGACGTACAGCGGTGTCCAGTAGAGGCTGCGGAAGAGGTTTGACTTGGCCAAAATCCGCACAAATTCACGCACAGAGATTTCACCATTTTCCAGTTTGATCTCGGCCACTTTTTGGCGCTGCCCTTCATAGACATCGCGGCCAAAGACTTGCAGATAAGCGGCACGAATCACCCGCTGGGTCGAACTTTCAGCAAATTTGACGCTGTCGCCGCCCGTGGCGATCGAGCGTTTGCCAATGCGGGCATTGATGCTGGGCAGCTGATCCAGTTTGAAGACTTTGGGCCCTAGGCTGCCGGGGGCGACCCCACGCGCTGCGGGATTGCTCACCTGATTGTTGATCCCTGGCCCGCGCGTAATGAGAATGCGGCGGGTGTCTTTGTTGAAGGGTTGGGGGCGAGCATTGGGATTTTTCTTCTCTTTTGGGAAGATGGCGCCAAACTGAATTTCCAAGGGATCGTTGCCCGCACCGTAGGGGTGTTGATCCGGCAGCGGCTGATCCTGAGCGGCAAAGGTGGTGATGAATTGCGGGACTTTACGGAAGGGAGCACTGTACTTGAAGAGATCCTGTTGGGCACCCCAGTTGCGGCACTCTTGAGCCTCTTGACCCAGACCCCGCAGATAGGGCACCGTCTCTTCACCAAAGTAGTCGCTGTATTCCTTGGAATCCACAAGGGCATCCACTAAGGCTGGAAGACCCCCTTTGGAAATAATGGCAAAGTAGGTTTGCACTTCCTCACGGCTCGAAGGCCCACGACCCAAAATATGGCGGAAGGCCAGTTCGAGGGCACGGCTGTTGATATAGGGTTCGTAGAAGTTTTTGCGATAGAGGGGCGATTTGGCCAGTTGGCGGATGAACTCCTTCATGGAGATGGAGCCATTTTTCACCTTGGATTCTAGGTCAGAGATGCCCAAGCCGTAGGCACGGGAGATGTCGCGTTCAAAGATTTGCCGATAGGCGGCTTTGACCACTTCGTTTTTCTCGGCAGCGGATAGCCCCGGCTTCATCACAAATTTGGGACGGCGTTCGGCGGCATTGAAGTAAATCTGGGGTAGTTGCAGACCTTGAAGATCCGTGGAGTTGCGCTGCCGCACTTTATCGGAGGGGGCAGGGGCAATAAATTCGTTGATCAGAACTTCAAAGTAGGTTTCCACAATGCCCTTGGCTTCGGCGTCTTTTTCAAAGTAGCTAAGAGCCGCCCGCCGCATTTCCTGTAGGGCAGCAATGGTGGCATCAGTGGAGCAAGCAGCCTCAATAATTTCTCGCAAGCCGCGCGTATTCACCGCCAGAATGTTGGGATCGCCAGCCACAATGGCATAGGTGGTATAGCGGAGGAACCAATCCAAGTCGCGCAGGGATTTTTCCATGCGGGCAGGGCCATAGCGGGCAATGTTGATCGGCTTGAAGCCCACGGGTGCACCACCACCAGAGGCACTAAAGACGGAGCGCAAGCCCTCTAGGAATCCACCACGGGTGTCCACATAGGTTGCGGTTCCCAACTTCATAGCTTCTTTCATGTCAATGGCTTCGCCCCTTGCCCCAGTGGTGAATTGGGGGGCTTCTTCAGTTTGGGGACGGGAGAGGAAGGCCATGGGGGAACCACCGACAAAGATGCGGTTGGCAGCACGGGAAACAATGATGTCGGCGTTGCGGGTGAGGGTGGTGGCAATTTCAAGGCGTTTTGCCCCAGAGCGCAGATAAACAGCGAGTTCATCCAGTTCACCCCGATTCAGGAAGCGATCCTGCTGTTCGGCTTGGATAATCGTTGAAACGGGGACTGTTTGATAAAGTTGCGGGCGGGCAACCGAGCTTCCACCACTTGCTTTGACAACCATGGTTACTAAGAGGCTCCCTTTACTTTTAGTTAACGCGCTAACTTAGATTAGAACGATTCGGGGGTAGCTCGGTATTTTTTTAAGAAATGTATAAATTTATGGGGATTTATCGGCGATCGCCCCCAAGCTTTATGAATTTTTGTAATATTCCTTGACGGCGGTGCCCGACCTCAACACCCATGCCTGCTTCAGGCAACTAATCCGCCCCCTCAAGCGATCGCCTAAAAGTGCTGAAAAAGTTGATCGGGCTGCAGGGGCAATAATTCACCATTGAGCTTGAGTTGCACTTTCTTTTCAGGAATCATTTCCCCAACAATGGCGGCTTGCTCACCCGCTGCCCTACAGAGCTCTTGAGCCAAGTCTGGGGCAAGACACAACACCAGCTCAAAATCTTCACCGCCATAGAGGGCCCAGTTCAAGGCCTGCGGGCGATCGCTATAGCCCACCATCGGAATTTGCTCTGCCCAAAGAATCGCACCCACCCCACTGGCTTGACAGAGTTGCAAGACGGCAGCCGCTAGACCATCACTACTATCCATGCCAGCCAGACGCGGCGGGGGCACCTGTTGGCGCAACCATTGGACAATATCCAATCGCGGTTGGGGGCGTTGATGGGCTTGAATCCACGCTTGCCGTAGTTCTGCGGACACAGTACTGGCCCACTGCGGATACAAAAGGCACTCGAGACCAGCGCGGGAGGCACCATGAACCCCCGTCACGACAATGACATCCCCCACCCGAGCGCGATCGCGATAAATAATCCGTTCTGGCGGCGCACTGCCCAAGACCGTGATGCTGAGACTGAGAACGCTAGAGCGACAGGTATCACCACCGATAATACTAGTGCCGTAGGCTTGGGCACAGGCAGCCATCCCTTGGTAAATGCCCTCAATCGTTGCCACAGGACAGTTGCGCGGTGCCGCGAGACCCACCGTTAACCCCAAGGGCAATGCCCCCATGGCTGCAAGGTCGGATAAATTGGCGGCCAGCGATCGCCAGCCCACATCCACCGGCGTCATGGTCACAGGGGTATCGCCCATGCCTAAACTAAAGTGCACCCCCTCCACTAGGACATCGGTACTCACAATCAGTTGCTCCCCAAGGGGTAGCGACAAAACCGCTGCATCATCGCCAATCAATTCCCTGTGGCAATAGGGGCGCAGGCGCTCAATCAATTCCAGTTCGCCACAGTCGGCGAGGGTGAGCATCACTAGTCAAACATCCGAAAATAGGGGGGGCGAATGGGGGCGCCGGGTTCTTTTTCGAGATCAAAGTTAATCACATCCCAGCGCTCCTCTTGGCTAGCGGGGGGGCTAAACTCAACGGGCAAACCAAAGAGGCGCAGCATTTGGGGATCTGTGGGGCCTCGCCAAGGGGTACTGCGTTCGAGGTAGGCACAAAAGAGATCCCGATAGCGTTCGGCAATAATGACTTTGGTGGCACGGTAGCCTTGGGTGTAGAGGCGATCGAGGGCATCGTGAATTTCAAAGCGAATCCCGTCGGGGTGGGTGTGCTGGCGATACCATTCGCCGTCCCAGAGGCGCCAAATGCGGCCGGATTGTAGGTGCATTAATTCCCCCGTTTTGGCATCGGCTTCAAAAGGACCGTGGCGCGGGCACAGGTACGTATCGGTGAGGGTCAGGGCGGGAATGACTTGCCGACAGTGGGGACAACGGATTTCAGGACCAAAGATCGGGTAGTGAGAGCCGGATGAGATCATGAACAGTTACCACATAGCGGCAGCAAATCCACCGCGATCGCCCTTATTATAACGAGTTGACTTCAGGAGCGGAAAACAAGGCGCCGTTCCCTCTCAAGTGGGTGGTTTGGGCTACCCTTTAAGGAGTGGCAGGTGCCAAGATAAAGAAATGCGTAAATTGGGATTGAAGCGTCAAGAATGATCCTTGGGGATGAGCAGCGAGACATTTTGATTATTGGTGGCGGCACCATGGGGCTGGCGATCGCCATCGAATTGGCATTGCGGGGGGCACGACCCACCGTTCTCAGCCGCCAGTTTCGGGAAGCAGCGCTCCATGCCGCAGCGGGAATGTTAGCCCCCCAAGCAGAAGGCTTGCCCGCAGGCGCCATGTGGAATTTGTGTACGGCAAGCCGCAATCTCTATCCCAGTTGGATTGATAAGCTTGAGCAACTGACGGGCATGGATGCGGGCTACTGGCCCTGTGGTATTTTGGCACCCGTGACCGATGAGCGGCAGCGCGATCGCGCCCACCCCATGGAAGCCGACAGCCGCTGGCTCGATGCGTCTGAACTTGGGAACTATCAACCGGGCTTTGCGGAGAGTGTCCTAGGGGCTTGGTGGTTTCCCCAAGATGGGCAGGTGAATACCCGCAACTTGGCCAAGGTCTTGGTGAGTGCCGCTCGCATTCTAGGAATCGAAGTGATTGAGGGCATTAGTGTCCAGCGGTTTCAGCAAACCCCCCAAGGGGAGATTACAGCCTTGGAGAGCGATCGCGGGCGTTGGTCTGCGGGGATTTATATTCTGGCCACAGGCGCATGGGTACAAAGCCTACTTCCCCTACCCGTCACCCCCCGCAAGGGGCAAATGTTAGCCCTAAAACCGCCGGGGCAACCCCTGCTCAACCATGTGATCTTTGGCGATCAACTCTATCTCGTGCCGCGTCGCTCTGGCAAAGTGGTGGTGGGTGCCACCAGTGAGGATGTGGGTTTCCAAGAAGGAACGACGGTTGCTGGCCTGCAAGCACTGCTGAATCGTGCCACCGCCGTTATTCCAGAGTTGGCCAGTTACGAGGTGATTGATACGTGGTGGGGCTATCGTCCAGCCACCCCCGATGATTTACCGATTTTGGGGGAAGGGCCAGCGACCAATCTTTACTTGGCAACGGGGCATTACCGTAATGGCATTTTGCTTGCCCCGATTACAGCGAAGCTGATGGCCAACTTGATTTTGCATCGGACGGGCGATCGCCACCTGAAAGCCTTTTCGTGGCAGCGATTTCAAACGCCGTCAGCAACCAGTGCCTAAGCAGTCACCAACTCAGGACTAGGACGTTTGCTATGGCGGATGCCCGCGATCGCTGCTGCGTAATCCGGTGCCTTGAAGACCGCTGAACCGGCCACAATGGCATTGGCACCGGCCTCGAGAACTTGCCACGTATTGTCCACCTTGAGGCCGCCATCCACTTCAATCCATGGGTCTAGGCCGCGCTCTTCGCACAGTTGCCGTAGTCGCCGAATTTTTGGCAAAACCGCTGGAATAAATTTCTGGCCCCCAAAGCCGGGGTTGACACTCATAATCAAGACGAGGTCACAAACATCGAGGACGTACTCAATGAGTTCAAGAGGGCTAGAGGGATTGAGTACTACCCCTGCCTGTTTGCCCAGTTCGCGGATTTGACAAAGGGTGCGATGCAGGTGAGGCGAGGCATTGTGTTCAGCATGGACAGAGATAATATCTGCACCGGCCTTAGCAAAATCGGCCACATATTTTTCTGGCTCGACGATCATTAAGTGCACATCGAGGGGCTTTTGGGTCAAGGGGCGAATCGCCTCAACAATCAATGGCCCAATCGTGATATTGGGAACAAAACGACCATCCATGACGTCGACATGGATCCAGTCGGCTCCCGCCCGATCCACCGCTTGGATCTCTTCACCCAAACGACTGAAGTCCGCAGAGAGAATGGAGGGAGCAATCACGACGGGCTTAGCACTCATGACCGATTGATTCCGTAAATAACGTTACAGTTGTTCCCAGTGTACCGAGCGATCGCCCCCACAGCAACTCTGCACTGCAAAGACCACTTTGGCAACTGCCTATGCATAGCCACTGCCAGCCAACGGTACATTTTATAGTAGGCAACAAAGAGCACGTCTGCACCACCAGACCATCATCCAAGGGTGAGACACCAAATGTTCAAACAGCGCACCAAGATCATTACCATTGCAGCCGGGTTGCTGGCCTCAACAATGAGTAGCTGTGGCTTCATGGTCACTGAAACAGAAATTACGGATCAACCCGTTGCTCCCCCCGCAGCCGCTCCCACCACCCCTGAACCCACCGAACCCGGTACCGCTGGATCTGCAGTTGCCGCCTTAACCCCACCCACCAACCCCAAAACCTACATTGAGGGACTCTCGAATATTGGTCGCCCGAATCCTTTTGAGCCTGTTCCGCTACCAGACACGGGTGGTGTTGAGAATGGTGGCATGGAAAATGGTGGCACGGTTGAAGGGGGTGGCAATGGCACTGCTGGAACAGTGGGCAATGGTGCAGGTACGGGTGGTACCGCTAGCCGACCGACACCCCCCCCGCCACCGCCCCCACCAGTGGACGCCCAAGCGGTGAAGGTTTTTGGTGTGGCTGCCGTAAATGGTCGCCTACAGGCAATTATTCGCTCACCCAAAGAGAATGTCACCCGTACGGTGCAGGTGGGGGATACAATCGCTGGCAATGTGCTTGTGCGGGCCATTGATGCCTATGACACCACACCCGCAGTGGTTTTAGAACAATTTGGTCAAACGGTGCGCCTTACGGTCGGTCAGCCCGCCACTGCGCAAGGGGCAACACCACCAGCAATCTAGGGCTAGCTGTGAATCCGCGGCAAGGGGTAGGGCGTGCTGAGAATCTCACTCTCAAGGGCAGCCAACTGCTGCAATCGCTCTGCCACCACCTCTTGGCCAAAGGACTCATAGGCCAAGTACCAATAGGTGCCATAGTGGCGTGCTTCAGAGGTGACTAAGCTAGCAAAGAACTCCGCCAGTTCCTGATCTGGGCAGTGCTGAGCCAGCAGTTGCAATCGTTCGTGGCTGCGAGCTTCAATCAATGCGCAAACCAATAGGGTATCCAAGAAGCGCTGGGGTTCCTGCGGGCGGACAGTGGCATTCAAGCGAGAGGCGTAGGGGGGTGCACTTAGGGGGGCAAGGGCAATGTGGCGGCGTTCCAGTTGCTGATTGACTTGACGGAAGTGATCGAGTTCCTCTTGGGCAATATCGGTGAGGGCATCCACCAATCGCTTGTGGGAAGGATAGCGAAACATTAAGTTAATGGCAACACTAGCGGCTTTGCGCTCACAGTGGGAGTGATCGAGCAAAATCGTATCTAGGTGAGCGATCGCCTGCGCCACCCAATTGGCACGGGTGGGCTGCACGAGGAACTTAATGCGAATGGGCGCTTCAGGCACGGCGGCGCTGGACGGTGAGCACAGAACAGGGGGCGTTGTGGAGCACATAGTTGCTGACACTGCCGAGAAAAAATTCACTCAAGCCCTTGAGACCCCGCCGCCCCAGCACAATCAAATCACTTTCCCAATCTTTGGCCAGATCACAAATGGCACGACCCGCATCCCCTAGGGCTTGGGTAAATTCTGTGGGCACCCCTTTTTCAGTGGCAATTTGGGTGAGGTTGCGCAGCATATCCAAGCCTTTTTGCTCAAAGTTTTCCCACTGCTCCGCATAGGCACGCATCACTTCCTCGTGGAGTCCCACATAGACTCCCGACGCCAAAGGGGTGGTAAAGATCGGGTCAGGATAGGATTCATTGGTAGGCGAGAGGACATGAATGAGCATCATGCGGGCTTGGTAGTGCTGTGCCAAATCCAGCGCCGTTTGAAAGACCTGTTCTCCCAGTTCACTGTCGTCAACGGCAACGAGAATTTTTTTATACATACTGCCCTCCAAATGCCCTGTGGTTCGCCTACAGCCTTTTTCACAGCCATTGAGTATAACTGAGAGCTACTTGCCCCCATTCCTAAAAGCTGATCAGGCCTCCTCAACCGTATAGAAAAAGGCTGTACTTATAGCTTAGAGGATTGGCCAAGGAGTGAAGCCTAACATTTGTAACCTAGATTACTTTTGGGCAACAGTAATCGCCATGAGTCCCCCCAGCAGAGGGTAGTGTTTCACGCTTTCAAAGCCCGCTTGTTGAATCAGTGCACAGAGGGTAGGGGGGGTGGGAAAGGCCTGAATGCTCGGCCACAAATAGTCATACTCTGCTGCCAAGCCATACTGACGGGCGGTGGGCACGACCCACTGTTGCAAGTACCATTGCTGAAATTTCTGGAGTGCGGGGGTTTGGGGATGGCTAAAGTCAAGAATGGCTGCCCGCCCAGCGGGGACAAGCAGCCGAAACATTTCCCTGAGGGCTTGGGGAATCTCTGCCACATTGCGTAGCCCGTAGCCGATCGTGATGCCCTGAAATGTTTGATCCCCAAAGGGTACTGCTAAAGCATCTCCTTGCAGCCATTCAATTTGGGGGTAATGGTAACTGCGTTGACGGGCGATCGCCAAGGGTGCTGCCGCAAAATCCAACCCCACCACCCGCCCCTGCCGCCCCACCCGACGCGCCAGCACACGACTCAAATCCCCCGTGCCACAGCAGAGATCTAAAGCCGTTGCCCCTTCAGGCAGTTCGAGCCAGTCCACGGCCATTTGCTTCCAAACATGGTGAAGGCCAAAGCTCAGTTGATCATTGAGGCGATCGTAGAGGGGGGCAATGCGCTCAAACAGGGCTTGGATATCGGTCATGGTTTAGCCTTAGCGCTGGCGACGCTGACGCAAATAGTTCGCCTCACGGCGTAATTGCTGAAAGTACTCCGTTTCGGTAATTTCGGCCACCTGCTGCCGCCGTTTTTCGTGATCAATTTCCACCCTTAGCTCTTCGATTTGCTGCTGCATCGCTTGTTCACGCTGTTTGCGCTCAGTAATGTCCTGCACCAATCCTTCATAGTAGAGAATCTTGCCCTCGGCATCCCAGACCGCCCGCATATCCAATTCGACCCAGATGATCTGGCGATCGCGCCGATAGGCCTTGAATTCAAAATGTCCCGTTGTTCCTCCAGTCGCAAAATGATTCAGAATCTCATCACGGGTGCTGGCTTCCACATAGATTTGGTCGCGAATACTGGTGACGCTCTGCACCATTTCTTCAGGAGAGTCAAAGCCAAAAATTCTGGCCATGGCGGCATTGACCCGAATAAACCGATTTTCTGTTGACGCCTGAAAAATCCCCTCAAGGGCATTCTCAAAAATACTGCGGTAGTTTTCCTCAGCAATGCGCAGTGCTTCCTCGGCGCGAATGCGATCGCTAATATCAATACCGACGGCAACCGTATGGGTACCCTGCATGTATTTTTGCAAAGCCACGAGGTAAAATGCGGTTTGACTATTGCGCTTAACGGAGATCACCCGTGAGGCAAATTGATCGGGAGAATCCACAAACTCCTGCATAAAGGCTGCCAACTCTCTATCCTCACGCAAAAAGCCCAAGGGACGACCAATAAACGCCTCTGGTGGCAAATTCAAGGTTTCTGCCAACTTGCGATTCACCCCCTTATAGATGCCCTCGGCATTAATCCACGAGATCGTACCCGGTACAGCATTGAGTACCGCCTCAAACTGTTCATTGGCCTCAAGCAGTTCATCACGAATCTGCTCAAGGGAGCGGTTTTTCTGGGCTAACTCCTCAAAAGAAATGCGCAACTGGCGCATCATGGCATTAAAGGCATTGGCCAGTTCTCCCACCTCATCAAGGGAGTGCACCTGCACCAGTGTCGTCAAATCCCCTGCCTGCACGCGGCGGGTCGAAGTCGCCAAGGATTGAATGGGTTTGACAATGGCATTGGCCGTGAGATAGGCCCAAACACTAGCCAACAACAGGGCACCAAGGGTAATGGCAAAGGCCACCAACCGTTTCTGGGTGGTCATGGTATGAATCCACGCTTGGGACTTCCCCACAAAGGCGATACCAATGGGCGGTGGATGCGGCAAATCGAGCTGCTGGCGAAAGTCCTGCAATGGACTGTAGATCGTTACATAGGGAGAACCCAAAATGTCAGTTGTGCCGAAAAACGTTTTGCCCTGATTGAGCACTTGAGTGGCCACTTCGCGAGCAACGCGGGTACCAAGGGCGCGAGTCTGACCATCGGTGTAAGGTACATTGGTGGCAATCCGCAAATCTTGGGCAAAAATTGTTGCCACCGTATCTACCGTGGACCATTCTGTGGTGGCATCCACAAGATCCGGCATATTGTTGAGTAAAATGCCCGTCAGAATTAGCCCCTGAAATTGGTTGTTTTCATAGAGAGGCTTTGCGGCAAAGGCCAGTAAGCCAATATTGCCGTCCGCAATGGGGTAGGTACCCACAGGGGCTGGCCGTTGCTTGGCGGGTAGAGTTGCAATGGGTTGAGGACGCAATGTGATCTTGGCCTGCTGGGCTAAGCCCAGTTCTTGTAACTGCTCACGACTGAGGAGCACCAGACCGCTAATCATCTGCTGGCGATCGCGAGCCACTTGAAACATCGGTAAGTGAGCAATACTGCTGGCTTGATGTGAGCTGAGACGATAGTAGGAATGGGTTTCGGGGGTCAAGTCAAGGAGTGCCTCTCCCGTTTTAGCCAAGACCATTGTTTGCTGGGCGAGTACCTGACCACTAGCATCGCTCACCAGCATCAGATTCATGGGACGCTCAGTAGTATCCACCTCCTCAAGCAGATCGCGGATAGTGGAGGGATTCATCATACGGGTGAGGGGTTGACCCACGTGCTGCACATACATCCCATTGGCAATCAAGAGGGCTTGAATGCGGGACTCATAGGCCAAGTTATCAATTTCCCACTGCAAATCCTGCAAGCTAGAGCGCAGTTGCTGCTCAAGTTGACGATCGAAGTTATGATTACTGACCTGAATCAGGGCTTCGGTAATAATCACGGCTGGAAAGAGCGCCACAAGAGCCAAGGCCAAGGTAAATTTCCAACGCAGACTTAACCGCTGCCATGCGGTCGAGAATCGTTGAGATAAGGCTCTAGCGGAATTTTTCATCAAGATTGATACCGAGGGTACTGCAACTGCCGCAATTGTCACCTTCCAAGCTTGAGCGTTGCTGGCAGTACATTGATCTTAGACGACCTTAAAAACGGTAACGGAATTCAATAAAGCCTGTGCCCTCACCACTGGTGCTCACCTGTCCGCCAAGGCGAATCTGCTCTGTCACCTGAAACCCAAGGTTAAACCGCGTCGGATCACTGGGAGCGGTGAGCAACTGCAAGAGGGAAACCGAGGTAAAACTGTTCACTTGAAAACCCAGTTCAGCCCCTAGGGCAAGGGTTGGGGCTTGGCTTTGAGCCTGGCGATCGGGGGGCACCACCGCTGGAAACATCCGAAAGGAAGTGCGGTTGCCCGTGGCCTGATCAATCAATGCCTGTAGGTTGTTGAAAAGAGCTGATCCGGCAAGACTGGCCACCGCCGCTTCTCCCCCCACTTGGTTGAGATCCGCAATTGAACCACCGCCCATCAAGGCAAGGAGTTCGGTCGTGCTGCGCGAAGGGGTACTGGATAGCTCAAGCACCGCAGGCAAATTGGTTTGCAATTGACTGGCACGACCATTGATGCGGGCAGTAATGCGAACGGTATTCAGCGTCCCTAAACTGGTGGCTGTGAGGGAACCCGCATCGGAGAGTCGCGTCACGGTGCCGGGGGTATAAACTTCAGTGGCAGTGGCAGCAAGGGTGAGGTTGAGTTCGGGATCCAAGCCATTGGCAGGGGTAAAGAGCACATAGTTATCCGCTCGCCGCTGGAGCAAAAAGAGGGTAGTGAACAGATTCAGTTGCCCGCCTGTGAGGCGAATTTTGCCGTCAGGCTGGAGACTATCGAGACTCCCATTGAGGGTTAAACTGCCAGTGGCCGTTAGGTTGAGAACGGGCGATCGCGTCACCCGCAAGGCATCTGAGATATTAATTACCAAGTTATCAAAAGCTAGGGGTTCAAAGGGACTGTCAGCAGGAGTGGCTAACCCATTGCCATTGACCAAACCATTGATGGCGCCTAAATCCAAACGGCCTTGGCTGAGTTGGACACTGCCCCCCAAATCAGGACTCAGGAGAGTATCCGTAATCACGAGGGTGCCCTCTACGGTGCCGCGATAGATATTGCCGGCATTCACTTGCAAGCGTCGCAAGGACGCGGTGAGGGGGGTCGCAGCATCAGGATCATCGGGGACCAAGGGAGTCTGAATCGGTAACACCCCTGCCATCGTAATTTGCCCTTGGCTAAAGAGACCTTGAATGCCATCCACCCGCAGGCGATCGCGATCGAAGCGCACCCGCGCACTGAGATTAGTCACCGGTTCCTCAAAGGCGGGAGTTTTAATCACCGCATCATCCACACTCAGGACGCCATTCACCATCGGCTCCGCCCACGTTCCCCGCAGTTGGGCTTGGAAAACTCCCTTTCCTTGTTGCCATTGCACCTGATCGGTAAAGAGGTTGATTAATGACAATCCTTCGTCCTTGACACTCACATCTAGCGCCAACTGCGGATCAACAACCGGTTGCGGGTCTAGGGGGTAGATCAAGGGAACTGAGCCACTCACCATTAGGGGTTCTGGCGTATCCAAGCGGGCGATCGCCTGAAGGGCAAGACGATTTTGGGCGTAGCGGAATGTGGCATTCGCTGCCTCCAAGGGACGTTGATTCAACCGACCCTCCGCAAGGGTCGCCTCACCGGCGAGAATGGGCTGCTGCCATGAGCCAGTCAACACCGCTTGGGCATTCACCTTACCGTCCACATCCACCCCCGGCGGCAAAAGACTTGCCACAAGACTCACAGGGAATTGCTCTAGCCGCAGTTGGGCATTTTGCTGGTTACCGCCAAGAATGCCATTGACGTTTAATTGCCCACCATTCACAAGCAGATTGAGGGTTGTCAGCACCAGTTGATTTTGGGCAAAGCGACCGCGACTCAGAAACTGATCAACTGCGTAATTTCCCCACTGCCAATTGGCGCCCTTGAGATCAAAGCTGGCCACCAGACCCGACTGCGGGGTTTGACTCAGATTGATTTGGCCATTAAAAGTCCCCTGAAGTTGCTCCAAGGGGGGCAGCAGCTCCGGCCGCCGCACCAAAGCCGCTTGGGCTTGCAGCATCTCAATTTCGGCAAGGCGGCGAATTTGTGTTAGCACTGAGACTTGCAGACCTTCCCCTGCGGTGGGTGTGCCCAAATCTGCAGCAGTCCCCCGAGCGGTGGGTTGGCCAATCCCGAGGACGATGGCGAGTCCCGTTAAATCCGCTAAATTGCCTTGGGCAATCGTCAACTGCGCCCCCAATTGTTGAGGCTGGAGATCGGCAGTGAATTGATAGCGACTTTCCCCTTTTGTAAAAAGGCCAGATTGAATCGTCAGGCGATCGCGACTCAGACGGAATTGCGCTTGCAGGCGATCGCCCCGCCATGCCCCTAACCCCGGTCGCTCTACGGTAAAACTACCCTGCCCCCTCGTCCAATTTTGCAACTGGAGATTGCCTGAGGCCAGTCCTGCGAGAATGGCTTTTTCGGGGAGTTCCGAGAGCCGTAACCGCAGGGATTCCACAGGAAACTGCTGCAGACGCAGATCAAAGCTCTCCCCTTGGCGCTGGCCGATCAGTTGCGCCTGTTGCCGTTGAACCAGCAGTGAGCGGGGTAAGCCATCGGCATCCAAACGAAACGCCAAGCGATCGCCCCCCCCCTGTAAATTGAGGGCTGCCCCCTGTTGTTGGCTCAAGGTAACCGTGCCCGTGAGTTGAGGGGCAAAGCGCAAATCATTCACCGCCAATCCTTGGGTGAGCAGTGCCCCCTGAAACTGGAGCCTATCGAGGCGGCCTGTGAGTTGGCCTTGAAAGGACGTGGTACCTGCAAGGGTGAGGGGAACGGGGAGATTCGGTTCCAAGAAAGTGCTTAAGGTACTCAGGGGGAGATTTCTGGCTTGGATGCCCAATTGAATGTCAGTGGGTTGTAAGGCCGCTAAATCAACACCAATAGTGCCTTGGGCGCGGATCGCACCGAGGGTGGCTTCTTGCACTTGCAATTGCTGACCATCCCAGTTCACAACTGCAATCAGCGGATCACCCGTGGGGGTTTGATCCACTTGCAGATTGGCACTAGCTCGAATCGCTGGTAGCGTTAGTTGATCCACCCGTCCTTGGGCGATCGCCTGCCCACTGAGACGACCTTGTAACTCTTGATTCAACTGCCGTAGGGGAATATTCTCAGCCTGAGCCTGCAACTGCCACTGACCGGCGGCGGCTTGCACTTGACCCCGCAGACTCCCCCCTAAAAACTGCATTTGAAACTCAGGAACGAGCAGTTGAGTTTGCGTCAGACGGGCGGTGCCCCGCAGTGGATACTGAGCCGTCGGTAGTTGAAAGGCGGCATTGGCCTGCCAAGCCTCTGGGGTACGCAGATTGCCACCAAAGTCCAGTTGTGCAAACCCCTCCCCTAGGGACACGGGCGGAGCCACATCGTAGCGGCGGGCGATCGCCTGCAGATTCACCTGCTGCACTTGTGCTTGGCCACGAAACTCGCCCGTGGGTTCTACCCCAACCGTTGCCTGTACCTCACCGCCATCCACCAACTGGGCGCGAACCTCCATCAGCCTAACCCCTTGCTCAAGGGACGCCATAAACGGCAGCCGTACCTGTTGCAGTTGCAGTTGATCCACTTGGAGCGGTGTTTGGCTGCGCAGTTCACCTATGACTTGGGGATTCTCCAGATCCCCCTGCACGCGAAGGGTGGGAACTTCCACTTGACCCCGCAGGGGAACCGGTGGCGTAATCTGCAAGGCCGTTAAGGTAGGGGCGAGATCAAACCTCGGCACTTGCGCTTCAATGTTCCAGCCGCTTCGGAGACCGACGGTGCCTTGAGCCTGCCAGCGGACATTGGCGATCGCCCCGCGCAAATAGTGCAGCTTTGCCTGATTGCCCTGCAATTGCACATGGGCCTGTAATCCCTTGATGTCTTGGGGCACAAAGGCCGTGCGTAAAGTACCATCCCGCAACCAAATTTGACCCGTGACTTCGGGGGTTTCTGGTAAAGGCAGACGAACCCGTAATTGCCCCTCCAATTGGCCGCCTTGGACACGAATGGTCTCTGGCAGAATCTCATTCCCGAGCCCAAGGGGAATCTTACTGAAGCGCAAATCCAGTTGTCCTGATTCTTGGGGTTGGTTCCAGTCCCCCTGCAATCGCCATTGGCCACCCCCGGCCAGTTGTCCTTCCGCTTGACCTTCGAGGGCAAAATTCTGGCGATCGGGCGTCAGGGTCAATCCGCCATGAATTTGGTGCAGCAGGTAGGCAGGACGCCGAAAGGGTTGAACCAGCACAGAGCCATCCCGCACCTTCACCTTGATTTGATTCAGTTGAAACAAGCTCGGCTCCTCCTCTGGCAGCTGAACTTCTGTGCGCCACCACCGCCCTTGGGCATCCTGAACCACCGTGAGTTGGGGTTGGTGGAGAGTCACGTCGAGATCTAATTTTTGACCTGTCAGAAGCTGCCATGGATTAAAGGCGACTTCAATGCCATTGATTAGCGCGTTGTCCAACTCGGGAGTGCCATCTTCTGGCGTGTAGCTGGGAACCGCTGAGGAGCCAAAACGAACAACATTCAGCCCGACGTGCTCAACGCCGCCAATTTCCACTGGCCGATTGAGACGCTGTTGTAGTTGTTGGGCAATTTCAGGAGCCAATTCATAGTGCACAAACCACCACGCCCGCGTTCCACCGAGCACCACCAAGGCAATCATTCTCCATCCCCACTGACGAGACCAAAGGGTAAAGGGGGGTTGTGGTTGCTGCGTCATTCATCCCAACTCCGTCACACCTAGGCAAGACGCTTAACAGCTCAATCCTAATACGCAGAACAAAGGCTCGTCTTTCTAAATTTGATTGCCCAAGCGATGGGTAGGTTCTGGGCAATTCAAGAAACGCTAGGATAAAAGGATGAACGTAAAGAAATGTAACAAAATGAGTGTCTTAGCAGATCGTGTGGTGTTAGTGGTGGGTGCCACAGGTGGCATTGGTCAAGCCGTTGTTGAGCAACTCCAAGAAACGGGTGCCAAGTTGGTCTTAGCGGCTCGCTCGAGCGATCGCCTGCAAGCTTTGGTAGAGCAGCTTCCCTCCTCAGTCACCGTACAAATTCAGCCCTGTGACATCACCCAACCGCAGCAAGTGAGCGAATTAATGCAAGCCATCCGCAGTGAGCAGGGACGCCTCGATGTATTGATCAACGCGGCGGGGGCTGGCCTCCTCAAGCCCTATCAAAAAATTACTGCGGCTGAACTGGATCAGATGCTGGATCTAAACCTTAAGGGTTGCTTTTACACCAGCCAACAGGCTGCCGAACTCATGAAAGAGCAACAACAGGGACACATCTGCACCGTTGTCGGTATCCTCGGTAAACATTCAATGGCGATGGGGTCAGCCTACTGTGCTGCGAAATTTGGGGTGGTGGGCTTCAGCAAGTGTATGGCCGAAGAACTCAAGCGCTATGGTATTCGCTTTAGTCTGTTCTACTTTGGCGGTGTGGATACGCCCTTTTGGGATGCCGTCAGCCTCAAAATCGATCGCCAGAAACTGCTGCGACCGGCCACCGTTGCTCGTCTGATTCGCGCTACCCTAGAAACGGATCCCCATGCGGTTCCCCTTGAGTTGAGCTTGATGCCCGATAGCCACGTCTTCTTCTAAGCAGAAAGTGTAGGCAGCGAAGAAGGATGCAGGAGTAGTTCAGCCGTGGAGCGTTTTTCCACCATTTCGGGCGTGATGGTACATTCGCGCAGGTCTTTGCGGGAAGGCAGTTCGTACATCACGTCCAGCATAATCTCTTCAACAATAGCGCGCAGGGCACGGGCACCGGTTTTACGACGGTAGGCCTCTTGGGCGATCGCCTCTACCGCCGCCGGTTCAAAGCGCAACTCCACACTGTCCATGCGCATGAGTTTTTGGTACTGCTTCAGGAGCGCGTTTTGAGGTTGGGTAAGAATTTCTGCCAAGGCGGCCACATCCAACGGCTCTAGCACGGCCACCACGGGAATACGGCCAATGAACTCTGGAATCATGCCGTACTTCACCAGATCGTGGGGTTCCAGTTGCTTGAGAATATCCGCAGAGCGTTTTTCCTTGGGGAGGGGTTCGCCATCGCGGACAAAGCCCATTGCCTTCTTGCCCACCCGCTGCTCAATGGTTTTCTCTAAACCAACAAAGGCGCCCCCACAGATAAAGAGGATATTCGTCGTGTCAATTTGAATGCAGTCTTGGTAGGGATGCTTGCGCCCCCCCTGCGGCGGCACATTGGCGATCGTCCCCTCTAGCATCTTCAGCAGCGCCTGCTGTACCCCTTCCCCGGACACATCACGGGTAATTGAAGGATTTTCACTTTTGCGGGCAATCTTATCAATCTCGTCAATATAGATAATCCCCCGTTGTGCTTCCTCCACATCCATATTGGCGGTTTGCAGCAAGCGCAGCAGGATATTTTCCACATCTTCCCCCACATAGCCGGCTTCCGTGAGGGTAGTGGCATCGGCAACCGCAAAGGGAACATCGAGGAGCTTCGCCAATGTCTGAGCCAAGAGGGTCTTGCCAGAACCCGTCGGGCCAATCAGGAGAATATTGGACTTTTGCAGTTCGACGTTGTCATCGCCCCGCTGATCACCATCCAAAAGACTCAGGCGCTTGTAGTGGTTATAGACCGCAACTGAGAGGATTTTCTTAGCTTCATGCTGGCCGACCACGTGCTTATCAAGAAATTCCTTGATTTGCCGAGGCTTGGGCACTTGGCTGAGGGGCCGACTGCGGGGTGTGCTGCGGGGCGATCGCGACGGTGTGGAGTCTCGACGGGGAGCCGCCGCATTGGGAACGGTGGCCAATTCCTCATCGAGGATTTCATTACACAGTTCTACGCATTCATCACAGATATAGACCCCAGGGCCCGCGATGAGCTTACGCACCTGTTCCTGTGACTTACCACAAAAGGAGCACTTGAGGTGGGTATCATATTTGGCCATAGGGAACCTCTAGGGTTGCACGTAGGGTGTACTTAGTGGCTAGGGAGGGTCTGCCGCGTCACCACCTGATCAATCAGACCGTAGGCCTTGGCCTCTTCAGCGGACATAAAGAAATCCCGCTCCGTATCAGCTTCAATGCGCTCGATGGGTTGCCCCGTGTGTTGTGACAAGAGTTCATTGAGCTTGCGCTTGTGGTAGAGAATTTCCCGCGCTTGGATTTCAATATCCACTGCCTGACCCTGGGCACCTCCGAGGGGCTGGTGAATCATGATCCGCGCATGGGGCAGCGCCATCCGTTTGCCGGGGGTACCGCCAGACAGTAAGAAGGCACCCATACTCGCCGCCAAGCCAAAGCAGAGGGTACACACATCGGGGCGAATGTGCTTCATGGTGTCGTAGATGGCCATGCCGGCTGTAACCGAGCCACCCGGTGAGTTGATGTACAGGTAAATGTCTTTTTCCGGATCTTCGGCATCAAGGAACAGAAGCTGCGCCACGATGGAGTCAGCAACCGCATCATCAATGCCTCGGCGATCGCCTGCGCCCCCCCCTAGGAAGATGATCCGCTCCCGCAGGAGCCGCGAGTAGATATCAAAGGCTCGTTCACCCCGCCCCGACTGCTCAACCACCATCGGCACAATATTGGCATGGGTAGGCGGCAGATTGAGCGCTGGAGAGCGCAGAATGGCACTGAGGGGATGGTCGTAACGCGATTGCAGCATAGTTGCCTAGAATGACGGTTCGTTTGTAATTAATTGTAACTAGTGGTTTGTCCCCGTAGGGATCATCACTTTCATTATGCCGAACTATTCTTGGGCTGGGGCAGAACTTGCTTTTTTCCCAGAGCGTTTTTGCGGCTTAGATGGCTTTTCAGCAACGGCCTCCGTCTGGGTATCTTTGGGCGCTTTAGCAGTCGCTGTGGGCTGCTCAGTGGCTGTGTCGGACTGCACTGGCTGAAATGTATTTTGCTCTAGGAGCCAGTTGAGGGCTTCCTCCTGCTGCACTTCATCGTGGGCAAATTCGCGGAGTCGTTCTAGATCCTTGGCTGTTTGGTTGCCCAACACCTCTTTGTAGCGGTTCAGCCGTTCCTCCACTGCGTCGGGACTAGGTTCAATGCCCTCTTGACGAGCGATCGCCCTCAACAATAAACGGGAGTGCACCTCCTTCGCTGCCCCCGGCTCTGCCTCTTGACGCATTTTTTCGTAGAGTTCCTCGGTCATAATCTTGTTGAGATCAACGCCTTGGGACTGAATTTGCATCAGCGTCGTCCGCACCTTCACATCTGCCTCTTTGCGGATCAGGGTTTTTGGCAATTCAACTGGATTTTGGGCAATGAGGGTATCAATGAGGGCAGCTTCTTTCGCTTTCTTGTCTTGATTTTCAGCTCGCTCCTGATGGTTTTGTTCCAGATAGGCCCGCAATTCTGCCATCGTACTGAATTCACTGTGCTCAGCGGCAAAGGCATCGTCTAGGGGGGGCAGTTCCGGTGCTTTAATCCCTAGAAGTTCAATCTCAGCGGTCAATTGTTTGGGGATTTCTGCTTTCCCTTCCTCGACTTCCTCAGCAATAGACACCGTCACCGTTTTGGCTTCACCGACACTCATGCCGACAACAGCAGCAGGAATTTCTTTGATCAAAAAGGGTTGCTCTTCATCGAGGGACAGGGGCAGTTCATCTGCTGAGAGTTCCTTCACCACCTCCCCATTTTCATCTTTGGTCACCAGTTTTAGGGTGACATCATCGCCCCACTGAGCGGGCCGGTCTTCGACGGGAATGAGGGTGGCGTGCTCCCGTTGGTGCCGCTGCAAGAGCTTCTCAACAGTTTCGGGATTGTAGGTGACGGGATTGTACTCAATGGTTAGCCCTTTATAGGCTGTGACTGTCACTTCTGGTTCAACATCAAACGTAACGCTGAAGGAAAAGTTTTCGCCGGGCTGAAATTGCTTCAGTATTTCTGGAATGTCCCCTTGAAGTTCAAGATTACCCAAGTAGGGGATATTGTTCTTTTCGACGGCGGCTTTAACGGTATCCTCAATCAGTTTTTCCATGGCCACATAGCGCAGCCGCTCTTTGCCAATTTGCTGCAATACCAGCTGCCGGGGGGCTTTGCCCTTGCGAAATCCGCGTAGCTGTGTATGGCGAAGGAGATCATTGACCACTTGGTTATACACCTGTTGAGAGTGTGCCCCCGAAACCTCAATCGTGGCGAGGAGTTGGCTATTGGCACGGGGTTCAGTCGCCATGGAAATGATGTCAGTCACGTCAGTCAAGGTCATTCCCCTTCGCAAATGGTGTCAGTTGGCTGTGCGCGATCGCACAAATTATAATTTTAGCGCAGATTTCCCCTGCTATTTGCAAATGGAGTTGCGCTTAAAGACACAGGGCAATGGGTGTAATGTCAAGGTTTGATGACAAAACTAATCGTCAGGATCCCCACTGCCTATAGAATAAAAGTTTGTGATGGGTGCCGTGTAGCCCACACCTAGACTGTTTTCACAAATTGCAACGATTTCTAAACAACCCCTATGAGTTCAACCCTGCGATTCCTCATGTGCCCTCCCACCCATTATGAGGTGGACTATGTAATCAATCCTTGGATGGAAGGAAATATCCACAAGTCCTCCCGCGATCGGGCACAGGAGCAGTGGCAAAAACTCTACGAAATTATCCATGCTCGGGCAACGGTTGACCTGATTGAGCCGCAGCCGGGCTGGCCGGATATGGTGTTTACGGCGAATGCGGGCTTGGTGCTCGGCGATCGCGTGGTGCTCAGTCGCTTTTATCATCCAGAACGTCAAGGGGAAGAACCCTATTTCAAAGCGTGGTTTGAATCTCAGGGGTATCAAGTTTTTGAGCTACCGAAGCAACTGCCCTTTGAGGGAGCCGGAGATGCCCTCTTGGATCGTGAGGGTCGCTGGCTGTGGGCAGGGTATGGCTTCCGTTCAGAATTGGATTCCCATGCCTATTTGGCGAAGTGGCTGGATATTGAAGTCCTCTCCCTGCGGCTCATGGATGAGCGTTTCTACCACCTTGACACATGTTTTTGTCCGCTCACGGATGGCTACTTACTTTACTATCCTCCCGCCTTTGATGCCTACTCCAACCGCCTGATTGAACTGCGGGTACCAGCGGATAAACGAATTGCCGTTAAAGAGGCTGATGCGGTCAACTTTGCTTGCAATGCCGTCAATATCGATCGCACGGTGATTCTCAACTGTGCCAGCCAAGAATTGAAGTCCGCCCTTGCCCAAGTGGGCTTTGAGGTGGTGGAAACGCCCCTGACAGAATTTCTCAAGGCGGGGGGTGCAGCTAAATGCTTGACCTTGCGGGTGACCGAACCCGTGCGCGAAGAACTCCATGCCACGGCGACAATTCCCAGTCGGGTCATTCATCTGGAGGGACACCTCCTCGACTCTGGCCTTGTGAACCGTGTCCTAGACACAATTGTGGAAAGTGGCGGCAGTTTCCAAGTCCTGCAATTTAATCTTGGCGAACAACGGCAAAGTCCCTCCCAAGCGGATATTCGGGTCATGGCGCCCGATGCCGAGGTCATGGATGCGATCATGGCGCAGTTGATCACCCTCGGTGCGATTTTACCGCCCTCAGAGGTGTGTGATGCGACCCTCGAAACCGTCACCCAAGCGGGGGTTGCCCCGGATGATTTCTATGTAACCACGATTTATCCCACAGAGGTACGAGTTGCCGGCGAGTGGGTTCGGGTTCAAAACCAACGCATGGATGGGGCGATTGTGGTGCGCTCAACCCCGGAAGGCACGGTGGCGGAGTGTCGCATTCTGCGGGATTTAGAGGTGGGCGATCGCGTGGTCGTGGGCGTCGAAGGCATCCGCACGATTCGGAAAACGGAAAGCCAGCGCAGCACCCAAGAGTTCACCTTCATGGGATCAGGGGTCTCCAGTGAACGCCGCGTCGAACTGGTGGTGGAACAAATTGCTTGGGAACTGCGGCGCATCCGCGATCAGGGGGGCAAAGTGATTGTGGTGGCCGGCCCAGTGGTTATCCACACCGGCGGTGGTGAGCATTTAGCCAAGCTGATCCGTGAAGGCTATGTCCAAGGACTCCTCGGCGGCAACGCGATCGCGGTGCACGATATGGAGCAGGCGATCATGGGCACCTCCTTGGGAGTGGATATGCAGCGGGGCGTTCCTGTGCGGGGCGGTCACCGTCACCACCTGAAAGTGATCAATACCATTCGTCGCTGTGGCAGCATTGCCAACGCCGTGGCTCAGGGCATCCTCACCAGTGGCGTGATGTATGAGTGTGTGAAGAATAATGTGCCCTTTGTCCTAGCGGGGTCAATCCGTGATGATGGCCCACTGCCCGATACCCTCATGGATTTAATTGAGGCGCAGCGGGAGTATGCCCGCCTGATTCAGGGCGCAAACATGATTTTGATGCTCTCGTCGATGCTGCACTCCATTGGTGTCGGCAATATGACCCCCGCCGGGGTGAAGCTCGTTTGTGTGGATATTAACCCAGCGGTCGTCACTAAACTAGCGGATCGGGGTTCTGTGGAATCCGTGGGCGTGGTCACCGATGTGGGACTGTTCCTCAGCCTGATGGTGCAGCAGTTGGAGCGGCTGAATCGTCCCTATACCCTTGCCTAGAAGCTTTTCAGCCAATGGGGTAGGATCGAAAAGGCAATTTTTGTATTCGAGGTCAGCAGTGACAGTTCGTGTTCGTTTAGCACCGAGTCCGACAGGAAATCTGCACATTGGGACTGCCCGTACCGCTGTGTTCAACTGGCTTTACGCCCGCCATCGGGGAGGGAAATTCATTCTGCGGATTGAGGATACTGATCGCGAGCGGTCTCGACCCGAATATACCGAGAATATCCTTGAGGGCTTGCAATGGCTGGGGCTGACGTGGGATGAAGGCCCCTATTTCCAGAGCGATCGCCTTGATCTGTACCGCCAAGCGATTCAAACCCTTTTGGACAAGGGACTCGCCTACTACTGCTACTGTACCCCTGAAGAACTCGATGCCCTACGCTCACAACAAAAAGCCAAGGGACAAGCCCCGCGCTACGACAACCGTCACCGTCATTTGACCCCAGAGGAGCAAGCCGCCTTTGATGCCGCAGGACGCACCCCCGTCATTCGCTTCAAAATTGAGGACGATCGCCAGATTGAATGGCAGGATCTGGTGCGTGGTCGAGTGAGTTGGCAGGGGGCTGATCTGGGGGGCGATATGGTGATTGCGCGAGCTGCCCCCCGCGGCGAAATTGGCTACCCCCTCTACAACTTGGTGGTGGTCGTCGATGACATTGCCATGGGCATTACCGATGTCATTCGCGGTGAAGACCACATTGGCAACACACCCAAACAAATTTTACTCTACGAAGCCCTTGGCGCCACTCCCCCCAACTTTGCCCATACTCCCTTGATTCTCAACTCAGCGGGACAAAAACTCTCAAAACGAGATGGGGTGACCTCCATTTCTGACTTCCGAGCCATGGGGTATTTAGCCCCCGCCTTGGCCAACTACATGACACTCTTGGGTTGGTCGCCCCCTGAAGGGATAGGGGAACTCTTTACCCTTGATCTGGCGGCGAAGCACTTTAGTTTTGAACGAATTAACAAGGCAGGTGCCCGTTTTGATTGGGATAAGCTCAATTGGCTCAATCGTCAGTACATTCAGCAACTAGAGCCAGCAGAACTTTTGGCAGAACTGATTCCCTTATGGCAGGGGGCAGGCTATGCCTTTGATGAGGGGGGCGATCGCCCTTGGTTGCTTGACCTTGCCCAACTCCTTCAACCGGGTCTCAACACCCTCAAGGAGGCCATTGATCAAGGGGCAGTTTTCTTTGTACCCACCATTACCCTTGATGCTGAAGCAATGGCTCAGCTGAGCCAACCCCAGAATGCGACGATTTTGGCGTACCTACTAGCACACTTGCCGACAGAGCCAAGGCTCACAGTGGAGATGGGACAACACCTGATTCAACAGGCCAGCAAAGCCGCAGGGGTCAAAAAGGGAGCAACGATGCGATCGCTGCGCGCTGCCCTCACGGGTGCTGTCCACGGTCCTGATTTAATGGCCACGTGGCAAATTCTCCACCAACGGGGCTGGGATCAACCGCGACTTGCGGCAGCATTGAAACAGGCACAGGTTACTTCCTAGGGGCTGGGGGGCGATCGAAGATCGTTTGGCTTAAATTAGCCCCACTCAAATTTGCGCGATCGAGATCTGCCCCCTTCAGGTTTGCAGCCGTCAAATTCACATCAATCATGTTTGCCCCCTTCATGACCGCATTCTCCAAATTGGCACCGCTAAGATTGGCATTGACAAGGTTGCTAAGGGTGAGGCGTGTTCCCACCAGTTGTGCCCCTGCCAAATTGGCATTGACCAAAATCGCTAGATAGAGACTGGCACGGTTCAAGTTTGCCCTTTCCAAATTGGCGCCAAAGAGATTCGCACCCGCCAGATAAGCGCCCTCCAAATTGGCACCTGCTAAATTCGCCTTAAACAAATTGGCATCCATTAGGTTCGCGCCCCGCAGATCACAGTTGGGACATTGGCGCGTTTCCAAGAGTTGTCGCACATGGGCAGGATTTTCAGCCTTAGCAACCGCTGGTACAACCAATGGTAGGAGGACTAGAGACAATGCTCCTGCTCGTAGCTTTATAGCTATTCCAATAGAGAATGAGATATCATCCAGCATAATACTTGCGAATCACTTCATCCATAGAACAGTTTAACCCTGCATACATCCGCGCTCGCTTCAGCGCACTAAAGTCGTGCTCAATCACATTCAAATCAAGAGAGTATTTCGGTAAAAATAACACCTCGTGACCCGCCGCTTTCACCACTGCCTGAATCACCCCTTTCGGATGAATCGGTGCATTATCCATCATCAACAACGAACGTTTCTCTAACGCGGGCAAACAGTATTGACTCAGCCAGCTCACAAACCCTAACGCATTCAAATATCCTGAAAACAGCATCGGCGCGATGAAGTCTTTCTGGTGTCTATACCGTCCTGCGACTCAACTCTCTCTTTTCTGACGCTTCCCCGCTCGCTCTCCATCAATTCGTTGGCCTCGCGCTGACTACCCATACTCACACGCCACCCGAGAGTCAAACCCCGTTTCATCGATATACACCAGCGTTTCCTTGCCGTGGCTCTCTACCCATGTGTCGAGCTGCTGTTGATACGCTTGTCGCTCTTCTTCACACCGTTCTTGGTAACGTATCTGTTTTTTTTCGGGTGATGCCCATCTGGTCGAGGGCATAACTAATGGTGGAAACTTGGACGCCAAATCGCTGGGCACGGTCGATTAAACGGTCATCGGGATGGGCAGCAACATCCGCTGCTAAGGCTGCCCAATCCAGCTTCCAAGGACAACGGGGGACAACCGTGGGCGCTAAGTCGTCTCGCTTCAGCCAGCGATGGATGGTGGCGCGACTGACCTGAAAGATTTGAGTCGTTTCACTGATTTTGCCGCCTTGCTTGATATAGGAGACAACCCGCTCTCGTCAGTCCAAGCTATAGCTCATATTCTTGAGTAACATTCATGACGCTTTGAGGATAGCCTATCCCTCTTGAAAATATCTCACTCCTTTTCGAAATAGCTATAGCAGTAACAATACTACAGCATCCCCCCTTGCCTACCGTGATTTCACGGAGGTTTTATCTTTCGTTTAGAAAAAAAGAATAATCTGAACGGCATCAGTACAGCTACTGGGTACTAGTTGATAGGAGTACCTCCAAGGTGTAAGTCAGAGCTGCACTTAGTACAATTGACTCGTTTGCAGGTAAATTCGATTAATTATGGGAGCTACTGCTTTGATAGACAACACGACCATGCTCCCTAGCCCAGGTTTCCGAGAAGCTGATATGGGAGATGGCATTCCGACTTTGATCAAGCTGACGATTTGCTTCGGTAAGTACATCACTGGGTTCTAGCTCGTAAATCACTTTGCAGTTGATTTGGTTTTCCTTCTCAAAAACGGCTAAGTAAATTTTTGTGTTGCGGGTAATTCGTGTAAGTGATTGGGCACGCTTTTCAGGAGGTTCCTTAAACATTCGGTCAAGCTGACCGCTTCCACCTTCTATACAAGATAAATATTCATACTTTTCACTTGGGTCGCTAATGGCATGAGCATCGGCATCACGCTTAGAATCAATTAGTTCGTGACCTAGCAGGTCAGCAATAATCATTTCCTTAACTAACCCCGGTTGCAGTAGGTTGCGAATACCAATTGTTTGAGCAAGTTGAGACGCTTGACGGATCAGATCAACAATTTGACGATAAACTTGCTGTTTCACCAATCAAAAAGCCTCCCCGCGATTTCATACTCTGCCTCACGTAATCTCTCGTTTGCTGCTTGGACAAACTTTTGATCTTGCTCAATAGCAATGAAATGCCTTCCCAAGCGTTTACAAACTACAGGGGTTGTACCGACACCGGCAAATGGATCAAGCACTAAGTCACCCTTATTAGAGCTTGCTTTGACTAAGCGTTCAATCAGCTGCTCTGGCTTTTGAATGGTATTGAGTGCTTCGCGAGCTACTAGTTCTTTTGACTTATACGTGAGCTGTTTAATATCTCCCCAGACATCTCCTGGGTTTTTACCTTCTTCATTGAATTTAGTTTTGCCATACTTACCATTAATCACTGATGGTACCCGCTCACAACGACGACGGTGCTCTAGCTCTACTAGCTGTGGTACCCGAATAGCATCTAAGTTAAAGGTTTTGGGACGCTGGCCTTTAATAAAGTAACAAATAAGATCATAGTTATTTGTGTAGTTGATCCGTCCTTGGGCTAGGCGACTGGGCTGATACCAGACAATTTTTGCCTGTAAGTTAAGAAATGGACGGTAGTCAATAAAGTCAATACAATCAGGTTTACCAAAAAGGTAGAGCGCTCCTCCCTCTTTCAATTTTTCAGCAAAGATGGTGATGAGTTTGAGGTTAAACTCTTGGATGTTAGAGATGCGATCCCATGGATTGGTGGTTACACCGTAGGGGCCGTCGCAAATAATGAGATCAATGCTCGCACTTTGAATCTGGGGCAAGAGGGTAAAAGCATCAGCTTGGTAGATACGATCGATCTCTAGCATGCTTTCGCTCAATGATCTAAAACGTCCCTTCTAGGGCGGCTTGACAGCGATCGCACAACTGGGGATGCAAGGCCGATTGTCCCACACTTTCAGAATAATTCCAGCAGCGGACGCATTTCTCACCCTTGGCATGACCAACACCAATCCATAGCCCTTCGGCTTCAAGGACATAGGGTACGTCCACCCCTGCCTGTTGCGGCATCAGCTCCACTTGGGACACCAAGAAGAGATAGCGCAATTCATCCACCCCATTGCCACTGAGGGCATCACTGGGATTCATCTCCGCAAGGCGATCGCGCCACTGTGGATCGGCAACATAGAGCCACACTTTGGCTTCCAAAGAGGAGCCAATGAGCTTTTCGGCACGGGCCTGTTCGAGCACCTTATTCACCTCTAGGCGTAGTTGCCGCAGGCGTTGCCATTCACTGGCTAGCCCCGGATCCTGCCACTGGGCAGGAAGCTGTACCCAGCCGCTTTGAAAAACCGAAAGATAGGGGGTTTTGAAGGGCAAATGCTGCCAAATATCTTCGGCTAAATGGGGAAGCACTGGAGCAATAGCACGGGCGAGGTTTTGAACCGCAATGGCAAGGACAGTTTGACAACTACGACGGCGATCGCTCGCGACAGCACTGATGTACAACCGATCCTTGGCAATATCGAGATAAAAGTTCGACAGATCAACAACACAAAGATTTTGAATCGTTTGGAAAAAGCGATAGAACTGAAAGCTATCAAAGGCCGCCGTTACTTCGCTGAAGACTTCATGCAGCCGATGTAGCATATAGCGATCCAAGGCGGGCAGTTGGGCATAGGGAATGGCATCTTGATCGGGGTCAAAGTCGTGAAGATTCCCCAGAAGAAAGCGAGCCGTATTGCGAATCTTGCGATAGACATCCGCCAACTGCTTGAGGATATTTTTACCAATGGGGACATCATTGGCATAGTCCACGGAGGACACCCACAGACGCAATACATCGGCACCATAGGCAGGGTCTTGCTTTTGGTTTTTGCCCCCCTCAATCACTTCGCGGGGATCCGTGACATTGCCGAGGGACTTGCTCATTTTCCGTCCCTGCTCATCGAGGACAAAGCCGTGGGTGAGGACTGCTTTGTAGGGGGCTTGGCCTTTAACGGCAACCCGTGTTAGCAATGAGGATTGAAACCAGCCGCGGTGTTGGTCAGAGCCTTCGAGGTAGAGATCCGCCTGTTGATCGCCGAGAACCGCCGCCCAAGAAGAGCCAGAATCAAACCAGACATCCATCGTATCGGTGCCCTTTTCGTAGCGATCGGCCTGATCTTGCAGGGATTCGGGCAGCAATTGCGCAACGGAGAGTTCCCACCAGGCATCAGACCCGCGATCGCGAATAATCGCTTGCACATGGGCAATGGTTTCTGCCGTCAGCAGGGGTTCCCCCGTTTCTTTGTCATAAAAGACGGGAATGGGCACACCCCAACTGCGCTGCCGCGAAATACACCAATCGGAACGCTCCGCCACCATTGCCGTAATGCGGTTTTCCCCTTGGGCAGGAATCCACTTCACCTCGGCGATCGCCCTGAGGGCGGCATCGCGAAAGCCTTCAACGGAAGCAAACCACTGCTCCGTGGCGCGGAAGATGGTTGGTTTTTTCGTGCGCCAGTCGTAGGGGTACTTGTGGACATAGGGTTCTTCCTTGAGGAGGGCGCCACACGCTTGCAGTGCCGCAATCACCGCCTCATTCCCTTCCTTGAGGACATTGAGACCGGCAAATGACCCCGCTTCCGCCGTAAAGCAACCATTCTCATCCACAGGCGACAGGATCGGCAAGCCATAGCGCTGACCCACGGCATAGTCCTCTAAGCCATGGCCAGGGGCAGTGTGAACCAGACCCGTCCCGGAGTCGGTCGTGACATAATCACCGCCAATGACAATTTTGCTCTCGCGCTCAAAGAGGGGGTGGCGATAGCGGCTATTTTCCAAGTCAGCCCCTTTGGCGGTGGCAACCACCTTGAGCGTACAACCGAGGGTTTGGCTGAGGCGCTCCACCAGATCCTTGGCCACAATCAAATATTTGTAGCGGGCACTGGGTTTGACTTCAACAAGGGCATAGGTGAGATCGGGATTGACACTGACGGCCAAGTTGGCGGGAATCGTCCAAGGGGTCGTTGTCCAGATAGCAACCCCCAATTTGCCTAGGGCTTTGTACCAAGACTTGGCTAAGCCTGCGGGCAACTCGATGACTTCAAAAGCGGCATAGAGACTGCGGGAGGTGTGGCCTTCGGGATATTCTAGTTCGGCTTCGGCGAGGGCGGTTTTAGAACTGGGACTCCAGTGCACCGGTTTCAGACCGCGATAGATATAGCCCCGCAGCACCATTTCGCCAAAGACACCGATTTGTGCTGCCTCATAGTCGGGGGTGAGGGTCAAATAGGGGTGCGCCCAGTCGCCCCAAACCCCATAGCGTTGGAAACTCTGCTTTTGCTCGGCAACGGTTTTGAGGGCAAATTCCTTGGCCTGTTGGCGGAGGGTGAGGGGGGTAAGCTGGGCACGCTGTTCGGGTTTCAGGTTTTGCAGTACCTTGAGTTCAATGGGCAGGCCGTGGCAGTCCCAACCGGGGCGGTAGTGTACCTTGCGGCCCCGCAGCAGTTGATACTTGTTGATGATGTCCTTGAGGATTTTATTCAGGGCATGGCCAATGTGGAGAGCGCCATTGGCGTAGGGGGGGCCATCGTGGAGAATAAAGACCTCACCCGGATTGGTTTGCTGCAGCGTTTCATAAATTTGGTGCTGTGTCCAAAAGGCCTGTAATTGGGGTTCCCGTGTGGCTGCATTTGCCCGCATTTCAAACGTGGTTTGGGGCAGGTTGACGGTGTCTTTGTAGTCGGGGGTCGCGTCAGTCATGGGTGGGTACAGCGGGGTATGATCGTTTTCAGCTAGGGAAAAAACGCATCTTGGCAATGGATTTAATTGTAGGAGAACTGTTCTTATTCACTCAAGGATGATTTCCGTTCTAGGTTTGGATCTGGGGCGCAAGCGCATTGGTGTGGCAGGGTGCGATCGCCTAGGGCAGTTGGCCACGGGCATTACAACTATCCAACGGCGGAATTTTGCCAGTGATGTGGCGCAGCTTCGCCAGATTTGCCAAGAGCGAGGGGTGGAGAAATTAATTGTGGGCTTGCCCTACACCCTCGATGGTCAACTGGGTTCCCAAGCCCGGCAGGTGCAACATCTGGCGGAAAAAATTGGTGCGGCCTTGAACTTACCCGTGGAATATATGGATGAGCGACTCACCTCATTTCAGGCGGAAGAGATTCTCAAACAGCGGCGGCGATCGCCCCGTCACCACAAGGACTTAGTGGATCAAATTGCTGCTGCCCTCATTTTGCAACAATGGCTCGATGCCCGTTCGCAAGCGGCAAAAGCAACACTGGCACCCGCTGATCCACAGCTATAACGGAGGCTGAAAAGTTGTCTGCTCAAATTCTTGGGCACGGGCTACCATGTGCGGGGCTGAAACTGCGCATCGTTGAGAATCGCCACCCCATCTCCCGACTGCGCCAACACAAACAAGCCCTGCCGATAGGCATAGCGAGCCACCTCAGGGGGCACGATCATCCCTGCCACCGCTCCCAAGAGCTGGGTGTCTCGATACTGGTGTGCCAAACGACGAAATTTCGCGATCCGCTCTAAATGCTCATCCACATCCCCTTGGCTCAGTTTGGTTTTCACCTCGACGAGAACCGCTTGATTGGTATTGACGACTAGCAGATCAATTTCTAAACTCTCATTGCCATCTTGGAGAATGACATCGCTGTAAAGCTGAGAGACGGCAATGCCGCGACTCTGAAATAGGCGCAGCACGGCGGGGCGCACCTGCCATTCCACAAATTCCCCAAGGCGATTGCCCAGTTTCCCCAGTTGCTGATTGAGTTGGCGCGCTTCTTCCCGCAACAAGCGTTCCGTTTCTTGAAATCGCCGATCCGTCTCTTGAAATCGCCGATCCGTCTCCTGAAATCGCCGATCCGTCTCCTGAAATCGCCGATCCGTTTCTTGGAAGCGGCGCTCTGTTTCTTGAAAGCGGCGCTCTGTTTCTTGGAAGCGGCGCTCTGTTTCTTGGAAGCGGCGCTCTGTTTCTTGGAAATGGCGTTCGGTTTCCTTTTGAGCTTCTAACAGCTCCCCTAGTAATCGCCAAACGTCATCAGGAGTGTATGCCTTTGTCATGACTTAATTGACAGGATTAATTTACCGAGCCGTGCTTGCAAGTGCCGCCCCTTGAGTGGGGGAATGAAAAGGGGACTTGCTACAGATCTTTATCTTAAATCCTTTGCGGTAGCATCTATCTATCGCTCTGCAATAACTATCGATGAACCTAGAGACACTGCGCGCCTACCACGACACCTACCCCGCCCTACTGAATAAGATCTACCTCAACTATGGGGGACAAGGGCCGCTGCACCAAGACACATGGCAGGCCATCATCCAGAGCGATCGCCACATTCAAGAGGAAGGCCCCTTTGCCAATCGCGTCTTTCCCTGGCTGAGTCAACAACTGCAAACCCTGCGGCAAGAACTGGCGCGGCTCTTGGGGACAAGCGCCGAGACCATTGCCCTCACGGATTCTGTAACCACTGGCTGCAATATCGTTCTCTGGGGGATCAACTGGCAAGCGGGCGATCGCCTGCTGATTTCTAACTGTGAGCATCCGGGGGTCGTGGCCATTACCGAACAATTGGCGCGGCGGTTGGGAGTGGTGGTGGATCGGGTGGCCTTTTGGCCCTGGTGTGAGGATGAGGTGGCCGCCATTGAAGCCCGACTCCATCCCCGCACACGCTTGGTGGTTCTCAGTCATTTGCTGTGGAATACCGGGAAACTTTTGCCGTTAGAAAAGATTGTTGACGTTTGCCATCGTCGCGGCATCCAAGTCTTGGCAGATGGTGCCCAGACGGTGGGCATGGTGCCCCTCAATTTACCCGCCTTGGGGGTGGACTACTATGCCTTTACGGGGCACAAGTGGTGCTGTGGCCCTGCGGGGCTAGGAGGGCTGTATATTCGGCGCGATCGCCTGCCGACGTTGGAACCCACCTTCATTGGCTGGCGCGGCATTCATCAAACCCGTGATGCCCAACCGGCAGGCTGGAAGGAGGATGCCAGTCGCTTTGAAGTGGCCACAACCACCTTTTCCTTGGTACCGGGGTTAACCACTGCCCTGCGGGTGCATGATCAATGGGGGACTGCCCAAGCGCGATATGAGCGCATTTGTGAGCTGAGTCATTATCTTTGGCAACAGTTACAGGGCATGGTGGGTTTGACCTGCTTGAGTCCCGTGCCGCCGCCGTCGGGCTTGGTGGCCTTTCAGTTGGCCAATGGTCAGCATCGCCAATTGGTGCAAGACCTTGAGGCAGAGAATATCTTGGTGCGGGAATTGCTCTATCCTGCCTCGGTGCGAGCCTGTGTGCATTACTTTACGCTGCCGCAGGAGTGCGATCGCCTTGTTGCTGCCCTCAAACACTGGCTCCAGAATCATCCTTAGGACGCTTGAGAATTGAATTAGAGCGATTAGAGTCACCTACCATATCCGAGGCTGAAACTGCGCATCATTGAGAATCGCCACCCCATCTCCTGATTGCGCCAGCACAAACAAACCTTGCCGATAGGCATAGCGAGCTACTTCAGGGGGTACGATCATCCCTGCTACGGCGCCCAAGAGCTTGGTGTCCCGATACTGGTGTGCCAAACGACGAAATTTCGCGATCCGCTCTAAGTGCTCATCCACATCCCCTTGGCTCAGTTTGGTTTTCACCTCGACGAGAACCGCTTGATTGGTATTGACGACTAGCAGATCAATTTCTAAACTCTCGTTGCCGTCTTGGAGAATGACATCGCTGTAAAGTTGAGAGACGGCAATTCCCCGACTCTGAAATAAGCGCAGCACGGCGGGGCGCACCTGCCATTCCACGAATTCCCCAAGGCGATTGCCCAGTTTCCCCAGTTGCTGGTTGAGTTGGCGCGCTTCTTCGCGCAGCAAGCGTTCTGTTTCTTGGAAACTTCGGTCAGTCTCTTGAAATCGCCGATCCGTCTCCTGAAATTGGCGCTCCGTTTCTTGGAAGCGGCGTTCTGTTTCCTTCTGAGCCTCTAATAGCTCCCCCAATAACCGCCAAACATCTTCAGGGGTGTATGCCTGCGTCATGACTGGATTAACAATTGCTCACGGATACATCCCCAATCCTAACCCGAATCAATGCTCTCCACTGAGAAAAGGATGCTGACGCAATTCCCAAGCCAATCAGAAAAAAGGGTGAACCCTCGCCCTGAGAGATCCTTCTATTGGCCAAGGATCAGCAGGAAGCTTGTGATTGCCGTGCGGCAATGTCGGCGATCGCCTGCTTGAGAATGCGGTGTTCTTGGACTTGAATGCGGGCATGGAGGGTTGCGGGCGTATCATCGGGGAGAACCGGCACCGCCGCTTGGACTAAAATTGGGCCACTATCCACTTCCTCTTCCACCAGATGGACGGTACACCCAGTAATTTTCACACCTGCTGCCAAGGCCTGCTCAACGGCACGCAATCCCCGAAAACTGGGGAGCAAACTGGGGTGGAGGTTAATTACCCGCTGGGGGTAGGCATTGAGGAGGACAGGCGTCACAATCCGCATCCAGCCCGCCATCACTACCCACTCGACCCCATAGGCTTTGAGAGTTTCGACAATGGCCGCATCCAGACTTTCGCGGTTGGGGTAGTGGCGATGGTTGAGGAGGACACTGGGAATCTGCCACTGTTTTGCCCGCTCTGCGACAAAGGCATCGGGATTGTTGTAAATCAGAACTTGAATCTGGGCAGCCAATTCCCCTTGGGCGATCGCTTCGGCGAGAGCAGCAAAGTTGGAGCCATTGCCAGAAGCTAAAACCCCTAACCGCAGGGGATGGGGCGCGGGCGCGATCGTGGGTGCCGATGGCACAACAAGAGCCTCACTGGACATGATGGGCATTACTGATTTTAGTGCTCAATAATTCTAAGGCCTTGGTCACCATTGGATCCGTGGGTCGTGCCACCAAATTCGGATTGAGCCGCAATTCCAAATCGCTACTGGGATCGACCGTCACCAGCACATCGGGGGTGATCCCCCCTGCGGCAATATCGCGACCCTTTGGCGTCAGATAACGAGCTACCGTTACCACGAGGGCAGAGCCATCCCCCAGTTCATGAACCGCTTGAACCCGCACCTTACCAAAAGTCGGTGTCCCCACCACGGTTGCGCGCCCCTGATCCTGCAAAGCAGCGGCTAAAATTTCACTGGCACTGGCGGAGGCCTGATTCACCAAGACCACAAGGGGCAACTGACTCAAGGCACGTTGGCGGGCACGAATCGTCTCTTCTCGCTGGTTTTGCTGAATGCGCACAATCACCCCAGAATCGAGCCATTGGCGGCTAATTTCAATGCCGGCTTCTAGGAGCCCCCCCGAATTGTGGCGCAAATCCAGAATGAAGCCTTGAACTTTCTCTCGTTGCAGGATTTGGATCGCCTCTTGCATCTCTTGTTGGGAGCGGCTATTAAAACCACTGAGGCGAATGTAGCCCACCCGAGGATGATTCAGAACCTGAAAATTCACTGTACGCGGAATTTCACCGGCGCGGGTGAGTTCGACACTAAAGGGTTGGGGTTTGCCCTCACGGCGCACCAGTAGGCGCAACTTACTCCCCGCTGGCCCTCGCAACGCCAGATTGGCTCGCTCCAAGGTCAGGCGATCGCTCCCCCGACCGTTAATGGCCAGAATTTCATCTCCCACTTTCAAATTCGCCTTGGCAGCCACCGACCCCGCTTGGATTGCCTGAATGCGAAAGAGTTCCCCCGACTCCACGAGGGTGAGACCCACATCCACCTGCTGGCCTTGGGTTTGCAGGAGCAGTTGACGGTACGCTTGGGGCGGCAGAAAGCGGGTATAGGGATCATTGAGGCGGACAAGGGTTTGTTGAATCACCCGATAGGCGGCCTCGCGATCGCCATAGGGTTGGGAGAGCAACTCCTGACGAATGGCCTGCCAATCCAGACGATTGAAACTGCGATCCAGATAGCTTCTGTAGATAATTTGCCACGCCTCATCCACCAAAGCCTTGGGAGCATCCTTGAGCGTACTGGTGCCCCCCAGTGCTGACGGCATTCCCAATAGTGCAACACCGACGCCGAGAATTGCCCAGTATTTCACCCCACAAATCCATTGACAACGCCTCGCCCCTATTCTATCGTCCCCACATAAAAAAATCCCCCTCACAGGGAGGGGGAAACAGGTCGGTGAGGATTTAGAAGCTAAAGGTTGTCCGCACAGCGCCAACAACGATGGGATCGTTGTTTGAGTTACTGTTGGGGTTGAAGATGGCAATCACCCCAGGGGTAATCGAGATATTGCGACTCACCGCAAAGCGGTAGAAGCCCTCTAGGTGATAGGAGTTGAAGCGCGTGTAACTTTCGCCAAGAACACCAGGGACGTTTGTGATGCTAATGAGCTGCGGGGGCTGGCCAAAAACAAGACCCAGCACATCTCCCTTCCGCCAGAGGTCAGGGGAAGCAAAGGTAATGGCCCAGTTGACAATTTCAGCTTCACGGCGGCCACCTGCTAGAGCAACACCTCGAACACCATAAACATTGGCATACCCTGCCCAGCCCGCAACATTCAACTGCTTGATCGGGCGATAGGTAAACTGGAAGCCCACCGCATCCGCTGCTTGGTTAGGCACGTTGTTAGCTGCATTCCCCAAAGGGTTTGCCGCTGAGCGGAAACCAGAGCTACCTGTTCCCCCAAAGGGATCAAGGCCATAGGAGTGGGTGTAGGTCACCCCCAAGGCGAGGTTTTTCATGGGGCGCACATCCACCTGAGCCAAAGCAGCATAGGCACCATCAAAGAAGCCATTGAGGCCATTGTTCGCAACTCGATCAGGGTCGTTGGCAAAGGGTGCAAGGTAGCCCACATTGAGGGTGACGCCGGTGCCCCGTTCCTTATTTTGGATGAGGTCGTACTTAAAGGTCACACCCGCAGCATTGGCAGCACTCCCAGCACGGTAGATGGGATGATAACGCCCAAAGCGAGAGAGGGCACCCGTATCACTGGATTGGAGGAAGGGGTTGAAATTGTTGACATTGTCGTTGAACTCACCCCCCACAAAATCTAGGATCATTTGACCGCGACGGGTCACTGGGAAGCTGTAGAAGGCTTTTTGCAGTTCAAATTGGTTGTTATTAGTGCCATCATAGCCAAGGCGCCCCATATTGGTGCCCATCAATGCGGCATAACCAGTAATATTAGCTGCTTGCAAGCGCAACCGTAGGCGATCCTTGCCATAGAAGCTGGTATCGAGGTTGAGACGAACGCGGTTGTTAACAACAGTGTTATCATCAATTGCGGGTTGCGCACCACCTGCACCAGGACGTAGTGCCCGCTCGTTCGTCAATATATCGGAGACGTTGAAGATAACCGTAGCGTTGAGCTTAGTGAGGGTGGCAAATTGAGTGGCTTCGAGGTTGGCGACGCGGCCTTCAAGGTTGGTGACGCGGCCTTTGATGACGGCGAGTTCATTGGCAAATTCTTGCATCAGGCGGCGCAGGGTTTCAAGGTCTTCCTTGGTGGCAAAGCGATCGCTAATTACATCGAGGCAGGCATTCAAAGCGGCTGCCATTTCATAACGAGTAGCGGCACGATTGCCACGGAAGGTGCCATCGGGATAACCGGCAATACAGCCGTATTTCTCGACAAGAGAGGCCAAGGCCTGATAGGCCCAGTCTGTAGGGCGCACATCCGAGAGTTGGCTTACAGAGGTCACTTGACCCATGCTCGATGTCGTAGGGACACGCCCCACTTCTAGTTCGGCCACTGAGGGCACAGAGAGGTTGCTGCGGCGATTTTGGGCAACAAGTGTCGTGCTGGTGGGCAGTGTGGTTAGGGATTCAGCACCAGCAGTAGGGGTTTGAAACTGAGTGCTACTGAAGTTGCTCAAAGCGGTATCAGCGGCTGTTGCTGCACCTGCCAGCACACCCAACAATAAAATAGGCGAGGTCAAAACCAACCCCGGAAAAATGCGGGACATAACGTCTTACTCCTTCACTCCTCAATGAACTTGTCCTAAAGAACGAGTCCCTAAGACAGAATTCTCCTTCAATTATTGATCCTACTGAGATGCTCGCTAAAGTTATTCATCTGCCAGCAAGCTGAGCTATCAGACTTTCTTACAGAGGCTTTAGCACATCTCATAGAAACTATCCCCCAAGGGGCAGAGATAGTTACTTACCAGCCAGATTCTAACACCGTGTTCGTTGGCTTAAGGTTATCTCAAGGTTAGGAGCCGTTTAAGAATTAGGCCAGCTCAAGGTTTGGATGAGGTTTTTTGGGCTTCAGAGCGACTCCAGCCACTGCCAACGGATTGACCAATTCCCTGCAAAATGCCCTGACCAATGAGTCCCAAACCGCGACCAATCACCTGCGTCAGCAGATACACCACTCCCTTGCCGACCCAAGCCACCACTGCCCGTACTGGGGGGGCTAAAGCATCGCGCGCCTCCAGCGCCAAGGTCAGAGCGTAGGGAATCCCCTCGAGTTGCATCAGTTCCTGTTGACGGGGGACGGTCAGCGCTAGTTCCTGAATTCCTCGCTCCGTGAGCCGCAGTAAGACCAAACGACTTTCAAAGATATCTTGGGGTTCCTTGACCCAGCGCCGCCAGCGGTAATGCCAAGAGAGAGCGTTGCGAAAGCGTTCCATTTCCCGCGTTGAGGTGTATTGCGGCTGAAAAAATGTCTGTTGAATCACTGCACTATAGCAACACCGATTCAGCAGCGGATAGACAATGCCATTGGCGACAGTGAGGAGCCAATGATCAAGGAGGGCATCGAGGATTTCCAAGGCGGCAGCGGTGCCGTAGCGATAGGTCTGCTGATGAATCACGAGGGGCTGTTGCACCAGTAAATGAGCCAGCATCTCCGCCACAAAGGGGATTGGCTTCAGATAAACGCTGGCCACAGTTTCTCTTTCTGTGAGCAATTGCTCAATCAGATCGGCGTCACTGCCGAGGGCAAAACGATAGGGACGAAAAAACTCCCGCAGGCTCTGTTCCCACAGGTCTTGCAGTAGGGAGCTACCCCGCTGGTGCAGAAATTCAATACTGGGTGGTGTTGCTTGTAAAGTGCGCACGAGGAGATCCCACTGCCGCAGGATGGTATAGAGCAGTTCCCGCCGCTGTTGTAGGGTGAGCACCTCTAACTCCAAAGGCCGCGACGTTAGGTTCAAGAGATCCGACTGCATCCGTTGTAAGCAGCGATCCACCAATTGGGAAATGATCTCAATCTGCGGACGCACGGGGGGCACCACTGGCGCAGGAGGGGCTTGACTCGGGTGTGGCAAGAAACGGGAGACTAACCAGCGGGCAGCACGAATTTCCCGATGGCGACCTTCACACACCAGCCGTTCGAGGGCAGAGAGGCGCGATCGCCCCAAGTACTGATCCAAAGCCTGTAACCACGCATCCATTTCCCCCAATCCCTGCTGCAGAACCTGATACCGCCAACGATCCCACGGATTGGGAAAGAGCACACTCAAGGGGGGTTTTGGAGGCGTGACGGTGTGAACGATTTCCCCTTGGGCAATGGCCAGAATTCCCGCCAAGAGATCACTCAGCGCCGTATTGCGATGGTAAATGCCTTCGACACCCGCCTGTTGGGCAAGGGAAACTAACTCAAGGGCAGCGGGTCGGACAGTGAGAATTATCCGCAGGGTAGGATAGTGCTGCTTCAACCACTGCCACAGCCAAGGGGTAGTGGCATCATTCACTGTGAGTTGGGCATCACAGAGAACAATCCAAGGCGTGCGTTCTTGATCGAGGGGCGTGTTTTCCAGATAGGTGATCAGACCATGGCCATCGTGAAAGACCAGCGGCTCAATCCCCAACTGCTGCTGAATTCCTGTCCAAAGGCCAAGGCGCACCACATCCTCTCCCTCGACAATGATGAGACCAAAGTTGGGGGAGGCATCAGCAGTGATAGGGGACATCGACATTTGCGCAAGACTTAGTTGGGGTTGGGACTATTCAGATATTGACTGACCAGCCGTGCCATGACAATTGCTGAATACATTTGACCAAAAATGGCCTCAAGATTGGCGATCGCCATCGCTAAAGGACTTGTGGCAGTAATATCGCCATAGCCCACGCTGGTGAGATGGGTAAGGCATGGCACAGGTCAGTCAAGGAATTCTTTTTAGGACTCACCTAACTCAACGTCTGCATAGAGATCACTGAGTTTTAAGGAAGTCTGTAACGAGGGCAGTAGTAGCTCCTGCGTAATATCTTGCCAAATCGTGAGCAGCCATTGATATTCAGCCTGCCGCAAATATTGTTCAACACAGGGGCGATCTTGGCTAATCAGGAGATATTCTTGCAGGGTTGGAATCTGGCGATAGTCGAAAAATTTTGTCCCGCGATCGCGATCCGCTGTCGAAGGCGATAAAACCTCAGCAATGAAAATCGGCTGCATCACCACATCGTTGCGTCCCGCCACCAAGGGCACCGGCTTCGGCGTCACCATGACATCAGGATAGTAGTACGACTGCGTTTCCGGAATCCAGAGGCGTTGATCTGTGACAAAGACGCGGTAGGGCTGTCCCTTGAGTGCCAAACTCAACAGAACAGTTAAGGAACGAACCAACTCGTTATGATTAACGCTGCCCCCGGGCATAGTGTAAAGTTCTCCTTGGCGATACTCATGACGTTCCGTTGCCACCACTTCTTGAGCTAAGTAAGCTTCCGGAGTGAGGTACGTGACCGCTGGCTCCAATACTGTGGTCATCAGAGTTCCCGTCAACGCGATAGTTCAATCCTAAGCAATTCAACGCCCCTTTCTAACATATGGGGTACACGGTGAAATGTTCTTCTACTAGGGTTTTGAGCGTGGTCAATTCTTGGGACAAAGTCTGTCAGTGAAACGTCGCCAAATCAACCGCTTACTCCTCTGGGGAAATGCAGCCTTGGTAGCCAGTTTGACCCTCCGCTAATGGTGTGAAGCCCAAACGCGGGTTCCCGATGACAGCGAATTTCACCTGTTGTTTGGGACGGCAAGGTCTATATTGCCTATATTGCCGCACGGGATGGTTATCCCTACTGTTTGGGGTAGGCTATACTGCTGAAGCTGTGCTTTTCTCCGACCGATGGAGCCAACGCCTGATTTTGTTTTGCCCATTCCGGCGGCGGATACGCCCCTTTCGGAAGAGGAATTTCTCCAACAGGTACGCCAAGCGTGGCAGGTGTGTGAACGCTTTGACCTGCAAACGGAGATCTGGCGGGGACAAATTTTGCGAGCCGTGCGCGATCGCTATCGCCATCAAGGGGATGAACGGGGGATAGGCTTTCAGCAGTGGCTCCAGGAACACGAAATCAGTAAACGCCGTGCCGATGATTTGATTCAGTTGGCCGATCGCGCCGATGAATTGCTCAAGGAACGTCCCCTGCCCCCCGAAGCCATTGCTCGCTTTAGTAAACGCGCCTTTTTGGAAACCGCCGCAGCGGATCCTGAGGTGCAAGCCCTGATTACCCAAGCCGCAGCAGCGGGCGATCGCATTACCCACCGTGAAGTGCGCCAACTGCAAGCGGAATGGACGGCTCTGCACTCTGATCTCCTACCGCCAGTGGTGCGCCAAAAGGCCAGCGATCGCACCCTTGCCCCCCGCTACATCGCTCCTCTAGTCAAAGAATTAGAAAAGCTCCCCCCCCAACAGCAGCAGGAACTCTCCCAAGAGCTGGCCAGCGACCCCAGTGTGGAAACGGTTAAGGAAATCACAGCGACGGCTCGCCAACTCAGCCGCTATCTGGAGGCCGCTCTCCAAATTCAAGCCCTCAACGCCCACCCTGTGGATCTGGAACAAGTCCTGATCGAAGCCCAGCGCCTTGAACAACTGCAAACCGTTGCCGATCTTCTCCAGCAGGCAGCGCAACTGGAAAGCACCATTGCTCGGCTTTATACCACGTGGCAGCGCCTCAGCCATTTGAGCGATCGCCTCTACCAAGCATCGGGTGCCAGCACACCGCAATTACAGGCCCTATTAGAAGCCTTGGATTTTCTCTCTGGGGATATGGTGCAAATTGAATTAGCGGGACAAATTGTTAAACTGCATATCTTCTCAGAAAGAGAAACGAATGCCCTAGATTCTCCTCCCGAATTCTAAACCAGTGGATCACCGATGTCCCCATTACTGGTAACGTGGTATGGAAGCCATTCAATGGCTGGCGGAGTAATTATCGATTTCAGCACGGTTAGCATGAGAGTCCTCGTAATTGGCGGTGATGGTTATTGCGGCTGGGCGACAGCCCTGTACCTTTCAAATCGTGGCCATGATGTGGCGATTTTGGATAGCCTCATTCGGCGTCATTGGGATGCTGAACTCTGTGTCGAAACCCTCACGCCGATCGCCCCCATTCAGCACCGTCTGCAACGCTGGCAGGATCTCACTGGCAAAAAGATTGGCCTTTATATTGGCGATATTTGTAACTATCACTTCCTTGAGCGCGCCATGCTGGAGTTTCAGCCCGAGGCGATCGTCCACTTTGGCGAACAGCGCTCCGCCCCCTACTCCATGATTGATCGGGAACACGCCGTCCTCACCCAACTCAATAACGTGGTCGGCACCCTCAACCTACTGTACGCTATCCATACCCACAACCCTGACTGCCACCTTGTAAAACTGGGCACCATGGGTGAATACGGCACTCCTAACATTGACATTGAAGAGGGCTACATCACCATTGAGCACAATGGTCGCAAAGATACATTGCCCTATCCCAAGCAGCCCGGTAGCTTCTATCACCTCAGTAAAGTTCACGATAGCCACAACATTCACTTTGCTTGCCGCATTTGGGGCTTGCGTGCCACCGATTTGAACCAAGGGGTAGTCTATGGCGTGCTCACCGAAGAAACGGGCATGGATGAATTGCTGATCAACCGCCTTGACTACGACGGTATCTTTGGCACCGCCCTCAATCGCTTCTGTATTCAAGCTGCCATTGGTCATCCCCTGACGGTCTATGGCAAGGGGGGGCAAACTCGCGGCTTCTTGGATATTCGCGATACCGTGCGTTGTATCGAATTGGCCGTTAACAACCCCGCCGCACCGGGTGAATTCCGCGTCCTCAACCAGTTTACAGAACAGTTTAGTGTGGGCGACCTTGCCCACAAAGTTCAAGAAGCGGGTAAAGCCCTCGGCCTCAAGGTGGAAATCCAGCACCTCGAAAACCCCCGTGTTGAAAAAGAAGAGCACTACTTCAACGCCAAAAACACCAAATTGCTGGATCTGGGACTGCAACCCCACTACCTGTCGGATTCGCTCCTTGACTCCCTGCTGAACTTTGCCATCAAATACAAAGACCGAGTGGATGTCAATCACATTCTCCCGAAAGTGAAATGGCGCGCCTAAGCTCCTATGCCCCCCTATGCCGTAACGGCCTCTTGGTTGACTGAGCATTTGGCAGATCCAACGGTTGTGATTGTGGACTGCCGCTTTGACCTCATGGACACGACGCGCGGGCAACGGGAGTATGCCCAAGGGCACCTGCCGGGTGCCTATTATCTCGACCTAGAGCAGGATCTCTCCAGCCCTCGGCAAGAACATGGCGGCCGTCATCCCTTACCTGATCCCGAGAAATTAGCAGCACGGCTGAATGAGATCGGGGTAACTCCAGAGACGCTAGTGGTGGCCTACGATGACTCACGGTTTGCCTATGCGGCTCGCTGCTGGTGGCTTTTGCGCTGGTTGGGGCACGATCGCGCAGCGGTGCTTGATGGTGGCTATCGCGCCTATGTCGAAGCTGGGTATCCGACAACCACTGAGGTTCCCTCGCTTCGGCCGGGCAATTTCCAGCCCCATCCTCATCCGGAGTGGGTAGTGGATCGCGCTGCCGTGATAGCTGCTCAAGCTGCCCCCCAGACAGTGATTGTGGATGCCCGCGAACCCCGTCGCTATCGCGGTGAAATTGAACCGATTGACCCCGTGGCAGGTCATATTCCCGGAGCAGTGAATTATCCGTGGCAGGCCATCTCCGATGCACAGGGGCGACTCAAATCGGTTGCCGAACTGCAAGCCCACTGGCAGCCCTTGGCTGCGGCTGAGCAAATCATTGTCTATTGCGGGTCGGGGGTAACCGCCTGTGTGGATATTTTGGGGCTGGCGATCGCTGGCCTGCATCAAACCAAGCTCTATGCGGGCAGTTGGAGCGATTGGTGTTCCTACTTGGCGGCACCCCATGGCCGTTCGCTATGATCAAGCCTAAGCCCTCTTCCTCACCCGACCATGGAACGTCTTCCCGGTAATGCCCCCCCACCATCCCATCGCAGTACGACCCAACCTCTCCACCGTCTTGGCCGTGAACTGCAACGCTTTGGCTGGATTGGCTTTTGGACACAGGTCGTCCTTGGCTTTGTCTCGCTGTTGATTATTATCATTGTTATCTTTAGTCGCCAATTCAATATCAATCGTCCGCAAAATGGCATGAATAGTCCCACACTGGGCTTAGTGCTGGCGATTATTGGTCTAGTGTTTTTAGGCGTGAGTATTTACTGCTGCTATCGCTATCCGCAACTGGGACGACGCTTGGATCGCCCAGAAAAACGCCCGACCAAGGAGCACGTGATCCGCAGCTTGAATATTGGTCTCTGGGTAAATATTGCTGGCATGATTTTTACGGTGGCTGCCGCCGAGTGGAATGTGGGAATGTTGTTGCTCAAGGTGCTGTCGATTCCCCAAGGGGCGGCGGTCTATGCCACTAATGTCTTGATTGAGCCGTTGGAGATTTTTGTGATTCAGGCGAAGGTGAATACGATTGCCGCTCAGTTGACGGGTATTATTGTGGCGCTGTGGTTGTTGCGCTGTGTGCGCCGTCCCCTGTGAATCGTCTGAGGAGATCCAAGAGACTTGTTTAATTCTCAAGAGGCTGTTGCCAGCAAAATTATTGTGGCCTTGGATGTGCCCAATTTGGAGGTGGCGATCGCCACTATTCATACGCTGCCCCAAGTGCAATTTTGGAAGGTGGGGCTAGAACTCTTTTGTGCCAGTGGGCCGATTATTCTCGATGTCCTCAAGGATCAGGGGAAGCGTATCTTTCTCGATTTGAAGCTCCACGATATTCCCAATACGGTGGCCGCCGCAGCCCGGGCGATCGCCCCCTATGGCGTGGACTTTGTGACTATCCATGCGGCAACGGGATTAGCGGGTCTGAAAAGCGCGCAGGCGGCTCTAGGGGGAAGCGCCACCCAACTCATTGGGGTGACCTTGCTCACCAGCATTGACGCAAACACCCTGCAGCAAGAACTCCAGATTCCCCTTGATCCGGCCACCTATGTTGAACGCATGGCTGATCTGGCCCATCAAGCGGGACTGGCGGGCATTGTCTGCTCTCCTCAGGAGGCGGCACGGGTAAAACAACGCTGCGGAGAGGAGTTCTTGAGAATTTGTCCGGGGATTCGCCCCCTTGGTACTGCCACAGGGGATCAAGCGCGATCGCTGACGCCCAATGCCGCCTTTGCTGCTGGTGCCTCTTATCTTGTGATTGGCCGTCCGATTTTACAAGCAGCGGATCCCGCCGCAACCTTTGATGAAATTTGCCGCCGCCTCGTCTGAGCGATTTACAAAAGCCTGCAAACCAAGATATGATTAAAAATTGTCTGAACTAGGGCGATTAGCACAGTGGTAGCGCACTTCCTTCACACGGAAGGGGTCACTGGTTCGAATCCAGTATCGCCCATTGCTGACTGCAAGTTATAAGATGAACTTAATCAGACGAGTTTAGGACTCTGCCATGAGTACCCCAATTCCGCCGCTTCAACTTCCCCCCTGTGGTGACTGCACTGCGGATGCGGCATGGTTGGAGGCAGCTCTTCTCGATTGGCTCAACACCGAGTATTTACCGGAAGCTGTGAATCTGGCGATCGCCCAGCGAGCCGCCCAAGTGTACCGCCGTCAGCGGCTGGAAGGGGAGCATGATCTTGGCGGCATTCTCTTGGCTCTGGTCACGGAGTTGCAAGAGTTTGATTTTTCCCAAAGCTTCTATAGCGAGTTTGCGGTTGCTAATGCGGTGAGTGATCTGCTCCTGCGGCGGCTGGGCATTGAACCCTGCTGTGGGGCGGGCTAGGCCTTGGGGTGCCAGTTGGGCTTGACCACTTGACGACAGCGGGCAATGACAAGGGCATGATCCGGTACATCTTCTGTGACCGTTGAACCCGCCGCCACCGTAACATTTTCGCCAAGGGTTACCGGAGCCACTAAAACACTGTTAGCCCCGGTCTTGGTGCCGTTACCGATATGGGTGGGGTGCTTGCGCACACCGTCGTAGTTGGCAGTAATCGTGCCGGCACCAATATTCACGCGATCGCCCAAGGTGGCATCGCCTAGGTAGGACAGATGAGAGGCCTTGGTGTCACTGCCCAACTGCGCTTTTTTTAGCTCGACAAAGTTACCAATGCGGCAGTGATCGGCAACCAGACTTTGCTGGCGGATGTGGGCAAAAGGCCCCACTTGGGTATCATGGCCAATCTCACTGTCGCTAATCACGGCATAGCGAGCCGTCACCCGTTCGCCAATCACACTGTTTTCAATCAAAGTGCCGGGGCCAATGATGCTACCACTGCCAATACGGGTTTGGCCGCGCAGGTGAGTTTGGGGTTCAATCACCACATCCGGTGCTAGCTCAACGGTGTCTTCAATCGTGGTACTGGCCGGATCAATCAGGGTCACCCCCGCCTGCATCCAAGCATTTTTGATGCGATTTTGCAGCACTTGATAGGCTGCCGCCAACTGCACGCGATCGTTAACGCCCAAAATTTCCTCATAGTCTTCCACGTCCACCGCCATCACAGGACTGAGGGCATTGACGGCATCCGTGAGGTAGTATTCCTGCTGATCATTGTTGGCTTGGAGATAGGGCAACACAGCAGCAAGTTGGGGCCAGTGGAAACAATACACCCCAGCATTGATGCGGCGGTTTTGCTTTTGGGCTGTGGTGCAGTCACGGTCTTCAATAATTTGCTTCAAGATATTCTGACTGTCACAAATCACACGGCCATAGCCCTGGGGGTTGGGAATTTGTGCCGTTAAAATGGTGGCTGCATTGTTGTGTTGCTGGTGAACTGCGAGCAAGTGTGCTAGCGTCTCGCCACGCAAGAGGGGCACATCGCCGTTAAGTACCAAAAGATGGCCTTCATAGTCCTTGAGGTGGGGCAAAAGCTGCTGTACCGCATGACCCGTTCCCAGTTGTTCGCGCTGCTCGACAAATTCCACGTGGGGTTGATCCGCTAAGGCAGCCCGCACTGTGTCTCCCCCATAACCAATGATCACAAACTGCCGTTGCGGTTGCAGAGATTGAACTTGGTGCAAAACCCAGCCCACCAGCGATCGCCCACCTAGGGGATGGAGAACTTTTGGCAGCGAGGATTTCATCCGTGTGCCTCGTCCTGCCGCTAAGACTGCCACAATGACCATGGATTTGTTGTGCCTCAATGCGCAAAGGGATGGCGAACGAGCAATACTGGGGAGAAGCAGCCCAGCCGCATCAGCGCCATGCACAATTGGAGTATACCAAGGTTGCGGTAGCCAAAGATAGCAGCGCCATAGGCGAGTCAATGGGTCCAAGATGAATCAACGGCACCAAAATCCAGTAAGGTTGATGCAGTAGTTGACGAGTCACTCACAGTCCATGACCGCTTCCAAATCAACCAAGCGACCTGTCCCCTTGGCGGCTCAGTTCCTAAAACTGGTGGGAATCATCCTGCTCCTCACCTTTTTGGTCGAGTGGGGTATCCTCTTTATTACTCCCCAGTTCAATAACAGCCAGTGGCAACTCACGGTCGTCAACCAATTCATTGAGCGCGGTGCCACCCCCTTGATTGGGTTTGTCTTTATCTACACTGGCTTTTGGATTCAAGCGGTTTCTGGCAGTACGACGCAGCCGGAGCCGGGGGAACCTGCCCTCAAGGATTGGCGATTTTGGGTCTTTGTCCTCTCGAGTTTGCTGGGATTGCTCTGCCTGCTGGGGATTCCCCTCTACCTATCGATTACGGGGCAAATTATGGAACAGGCGGTCAACCAAATCAATCAAGAGGCAGCACAGGCAGAAATTCGGGTTGAGCAGGAACAGCAGCAAATTAAACAACTGGCCAGTAGCGGTCAACTGGAGCAACTCCTGAAAAGCAATCAACTCCCCCCCGATCAACGGGCGATTCTCGAGCAGTTACAAAAAGACCCCCAAGCCCTTGATAAACAAGCGGGTCAGGCACGGGAGCGCATCCGCAACCAGCAACAAGAAGCGGTGAATCGAGCGCAACAGGAAGCCTTTGTGAATCGTCTAAGGGTAGGCATTCGTAGTTTTCTATTGGCAGTGGGCTTTATTACCATTGGTTGGAGTGGTCTGCGCGAGCACCGCTAGGCATCGTCACCATTGCCGCCTACCTGAGGAGTAGAATATGCCTTACCTCATTGTGCGTTGGCGTCTTCTGTCGCAGTCGCTGGGTCTTGGCTGCTTGATCAGCCTGCTCCTACAACTGACGGCCGCAGCAGTGGAATTGCGGGTCGCGGTTTTAGATCGGGTACGCCAAGTAACAATCAGTAGCTCCACCCCAGCGCAATTACGGGATGAGGCGGGTCGGGTGCTGACAGTGGCACCGCAGCAGAATATTACGGCGGTCCTCACGGGGGCGGGGGTACAAGCAGGGGGTGTGCGGGGGCGGCAAGTTTTCCTCGAACCTCGAGACAATGGCCTCGTCCGGGTGGGCGATCGCTGGTATCGCGGGCGGTTGCAATTGGTGAGTACCAGTGAGGGGATGATCGCCATCAACCTTGTGGATTTAGAGGAGTATCTGCCCAGTGTCGTTGGTAAGGAAATGTATCCCTCTTGGCCGCTGGAAGCCCTCAAAGCTCAAGCGGTGGCCTCCCGTTCCTTTGTCCTCTTTCGGCGCGATCGCGAACGCCGTCGTCCCGGTAGTCTTTTTGATGTGGGTGCCACCGTCACCCATCAGGTGTATCCGGGGGTCAGTTCAGAAACCGCCAGTACCCTAGCTGCCGTTGCCGCCACCCGCGGTCAAGTGCTCACCTACAATGGCCAAATCATTGAAGCCGTCTTCCATGCCTCCTCAGGGGGTCACACTGAAAATTCAGAGCACATTTGGCAAAATGCCGTTCCCTACCTGCGCGGTACCCCTGACTTTGACCAAGTCTCCCCCAACTTTCAGTGGACGGTGCGTTTCACCGCGGCACAACTGCAACAACGCCTCCCCGGTATTGGTACCATCGTTGGCTTTCGCCCCTTGCAATTGTCCCCCCAAGGGCGAGTCATGGCAGTGCAAGTGGTGGGCACAGCGGGTAGCCGCACCATTTCAGGCAGTGAACTACGGCGGGTGTTGGGATTGCGCAGTACCCTACTGACAATTACGCCAGAGTATGGCAATGTGGCCAGTCAAGGGGGGCACAGTGTGCCAGTGGCCTTTACAATTACTGGCCGAGGTCACGGTCATGGCTTGGGCATGAGTCAATGGGGGGCTTACGGTATGGCATTACAGGGCTACACCTACGACCAAATTTTGGGGCATTATTACCAAGGCGTTACATTGAGTGTATTGGACACGACTCAGCGTTGACGAGCTTTGTGCCCCTCGACTATGCTGCCCCTAGCGGTATGGGGTGAAGGTTGTGGTCTTAACACTCTATTTCTTGCGCCACGGGCAAACTAGCTTTAGTCGCGCCAATGCCTACTGTGGAGAACTGGATCCACCCTTAACGGATGCCGGTCTAGCGATGGCTGAGGCCTTTGCCGAACACTATGCTCAGTTGCCTTGGCAAGCCGTCTTTGTCAGTCCCACGTTGCGCACGCGAACCACGGCACAGTTTTTGTGCGATCGCGTCGGTCTCCAGATGCAGGTTCGCGATGGTCTGCGGGAAATTTACTATGGTCAGTGGGAAGGCCTCTCCCCGGAAGAGGTGAATGCCAAGTTCCACGATGACTATGTGCGCTGGCTGGCGGATCCGGGCTGGAATGCCCCCACAGGGGGTGAGCGGGGGATTGACATCTACTACCGCAGTAATGCCGTTCTCCTAGAAATTGAGCGGGAGTATCCCGACGGCAATGTTCTGCTGGTTTCCCACAAGGCCACCATTCGGATTATGCTCTGTGGTCTTCTGGGTATTGATGTGGGACGATTTCGCGATCGCATTGCTGCCCCAGTAGCCAGTGTCAGTATTGTCGAATATACCTCCCGTGGGCCATTGCTCCTTGCCCTTGCGGAGCGATCGCACCTGAGTCCCGAACTGCGGCACTCGCCGGGCACCTAGCCTATACGGTCATAATGTCCTTTTCTTTCTCGGCGAGCAGGGCATCAATTTTACCGATGTATTTATCGGTGAGCTTTTGCACTTTCTCTTGCAAGTCTTTCACTTCGTCTTCAGTGAGTTCGCCGGCTTTGCCCTCTTTTTTGATGTGATCAATGGCATCACGACGGATGTTGCGAATAGCAACTTTGCCCCCTTCGGCAATTTTGGCGGCAGTTTTCACCAGTTCTTTGCGTCGCTCTGTGGTCAAGGGCGGAATATTGAGGCGGACGCTGGAGCCATCGTTGTTGGGCGTCAATCCTAAGTCAGAGAGTTGAATGGCTTTTTCAATGCTGGCCAATGTGGAGCGATCGTAGGGCTGAATCAAAATCGTGGTTGCATCGGGGGTAGAGATATTGGCCAAGGAGCGCAGGGGGGTTTCCGTGCCGTAGTAGTCCACCATCACCCGGTCTAATAACGCCGCGTTGGCGCGACCCGTGCGGATACTATTAAAGTCATGCTGGGTTGCTTCAACCGATTTTTGCATCCGCTCTTCGACATCAGCTAATTTCACAGGAGCCTCCAACCATCGTACCAATGGGTTCCCCAGTCAAGGCACGGTAGATATTACCGGCCGTTTCTAAACTAAACACAATAATGGGGATATCATTATCTTTACACAGGGCGATCGCTGTACTGTCCATCACTGCTAAGTTGTGGGTAAGGGCATGGGTATAGGTGAGACTGCGGTAGCGACGCGCGTTAGGATTTTTGTGGGGATCGGCGTCATAGACGCCATCTACTTTAGTGGCTTTGAAAATGACTTCCGCATCAATTTCGGCAGCTCGCAGGGCGGCTGTTGTGTCAGTGGTAAAAAAGGGATTTCCTGATCCTGCCCCAAAGATCACTACTCGTCCCTTTTCCAGATGACGAATGGCACGACGACGAATATAGGGTTCGGCTACCTCCTGCATAGCAATGGCAGTTTGTACCCGCGTAGGGACATTCATTTGTTCGAGGGCGTCCTGCAGGGTCAGGGCATTCATAACGGTGGCAATCATACCGATGTAGTCTGCGGTCGCCCGATCCATGCCAGCAGCCGCTCCTTTCACACCGCGAAAGATATTGCCACCCCCCACCACAATGGCAGTTTGAACTCCCGCTTGCACCACCTGAGCAATTTCGTTGGCAAATGCCTGCACCACTTTTGGATCAATGCCGTAGTTCAGGTTGCCCATGAGGGCTTCACCGCTCAATTTGAGCAATACGCGGCGATATTTAGGACTCATTGCGAGGATTCTTGCACTCCAATACGCTCCCCATCAACGATAGCAGGTTAGACGCGCCCGGTTGGACTCGAACCAACGACCAATCGCTTAGAAGGCGAGTGCTCTATTCCGCTGAGCTACGGGCGCATTTTTGAACATTTTCCCACAAGGCATAAGCTGAAAGTAAGATCTTCATAGTAGGGATGATTGAGATGGAGCTAAATTCTCCCCCTTCACGTTTACTTTTGGTCTGCGCTGACAACCACTTGTCACAGCGCATGGGGCAAGACCTCCAAGCCGCAGGCTATGACCCTGTGATTGCAACAACGGAAAAGGAATGTCACTTGGCCTGCGCAGAATGGCAGCCTGCCCTGATCATCATGGACCGCTATTTGGGGCGGCTCAACAGTATGGAGTTGTGCCAGCGGTTGCGCCAGCAGGGGATTAGTTTGCCAATTCTACTGATGCTGGAGAGCGATCGCCTAGAGGATCGGGTGGCGGTGCTGGAGTCGGGTGCCGATGATTACCTACTGCTGCCCTATAGTCCCAAGCCCTTTTTGCAAATGATTCAGCTTTATCTGAAGCCGCCAGTCACCCAAAGTGAGGTGTTGCGATTTGATAATTTGACCCTTGATCTCTTGACGCGGCGGGCGGAGCGCAATGGGCGCACGATCGATCTAACGATGAAGGAGTATGAACTACTGAAGTTTCTCATGGAGCATCCCCGCGAAGTCCTTACCCGTGAGCAAATTTTAGAAAATGTCTGGGGCTATGACTTTTTGGGAGAATCCAACGTCATTGAAGTCTATATTCGCTATCTGCGGTTGAAGATTGAACCCGATGGCGAAAAACGGTTAATTCACACAGTGCGAGGAGTGGGCTATGTTCTCCGTGAAGCGTAAGATGCGCGGGTTGGTTCTGGGATTGGTCACGTTGGGGTTACTGCTGGGCTGTCAAAGTCTGAGCCAAGGGGATCCGGCCGCACCCCCGCAAATGGTTCGCGGCATTCCGCAATATCTACCCATTACGGCCAAGGCACGCATTCACGATACATGGATTCAGTTGGAAGTGGCGCGCACGCCGGCACAGCAGCAGTTGGGCTTGATGTTTCGTCCTGAATTGCCGGGCGATCGCGGGATGCTGTTTCCCATCTCTCCGCCTCAAGTGGCCAGCTTCTGGATGAAGAACTGCCTTATTCCCCTTGACTTGATTTTTCTCAGGGACGGTAAAGTAGTGGCGATCGCCCCCGAAGCTCCCCCTTGTCAAACACTCCCTTGCCCCACCTACGAATCCGGGATTCCCGTGGATGCCGTTTTAGAGCTGGCGGGTGGCCGCGCCGCTGAATTGGGACTTAAGGTCAATGATCCTGTAGAGATACAGTACTTGGCGCCTTGATTGATGGACAGGGTTCCTTAACTCTTAAGGGTTGTTATTATTCCAAAGCAATTTAATTAAATTCCGTGCTGTAGCTTTGGTAATAAACTCCCTTAGCTTCCTAGCCTCTTCTACAGCCGTTGTATCTCCTTTTTTTTCACTACTTTTTTCTTCAATTAGAGTAAAAATTAGACCCACGATGCCAATAGCGGTCATAGTCTTTAGGTAGGTCGGTGATTTAGAGAACTTGTCGAGCATAGTCTAAATTTTTGCAAGAAGTTTTGTGGCTAATATAATTTAGCCAAAATCCTAAATTAAGCGCCAAAACCCTGTCAAGGTTTGTTTCACATTTTTTACCTTATCCACAATTGCCGTTACCCCCTCTTGTTTGTTGTTTAACTATATGGCAATATAAGAAAATATAATTAGCTACAGCCATCGCGAGGGAACAAGCCATGCTGGAGTCCGAGGAAGAGTCGTCGTCCCCCCTGCCTCTGAATCTCTGGGAAATGACCGCTGTATTTCTGAAACTGGGCAGTATTGGCTTTGGCGGTGGAATTGCCATGATCGCCCTCATGGAAAATGAGTTTGTTAAGCGACGGCGGCTCTTGGCCATTGATGAATTTCTGCACGGGGTTGCCCTCAGCCAAATCCTAGGATCGTTCCCGGTCAATACGGCGCTCTTTATTGGCTATCGTCTCCATGGATTTTGGGGTGGTCTGTTGGGTAGTCTGACCTTTCTGCTGCCGTCTGTGGTGGCGGTGATTTTACTATCTTGGCTCTATTTTGGGTTTCATACGATTCCCTCGTTGCAAGGTGCCCTAGCGGGGCTAACGCCAGTGGTCATTGGCATTATCTTGGCAGCAGTCTGGTCAATGGGGCAAAAGTCTGTGCGCTCGACGGTAACGATCGCGATCGCCATTGCGGCCTGTCTCGGCAGTTTGACCCACATCAATCCCTTGCTCATCCTTGGCAGTGGCGGCATCATTGGTCTCATTCTCCAACTCAGCCCACCGACAAAAACCACAAAACTCCAAACTTCCCAAAAATCCGCCCTCGTTGGCTTACCCCTAGCGATCCAGACCCTACCCCACCAAGCTGCCCAAATGGCCACTGCCTCTTCTCAACCCGTTCAGTGGCTGACCCTAGTGCTTACCTTCCTCAAAGTGGGCATTGTTTTCTTTGGTGGTGGCTTTGTCCTGATCCCCGTGTTGAAACAACTGTTGATCGATCAGTTGCATTGGCTAACGCAGCAGGAATTTATTGATGGTGTGGCTATTAGTCAATTGACCCCAGGGCCGATCGCTGTCATTGCCACTTTTGCGGGATTCCGTGTTGCTGGTATTGGTGGTGCTTTTTTGGCAACCGTGGCCTTATTTTTGCCATCCCTATTATTGATGTTTGCTCTTGCCCACTACTATCAAGTGGTGAAGCATCTCCAACGGGTGAAGCAATTTTTGGCAGGGGTCAATCCTGCGGTGGTGGGTATGGTGTTGTCAGCAGCAATTAACCTTGCGCCTGCCATTCTCCACCTCGATCAGCCCGTCAGTCTCATTCTCAATAGTGTGCTCTTGGTCTTTTCCCTTGTAGCGATTACGCGCCTCAAATGGCACCCAGCGATCGCCCTTGCTGTGGGAGCAACAGTTGGATTATGCGGTGGCCAATGGTTAACTGGCACGGCCTAGAGAGGAAAACTCAAACTTGCTGGTACAGGGCACTTTTCGAGTTTTGCAAGGGTCTGAGACTTCAGTTTCAAAATTTCTTTAAGATGAATGAGAGACTGAAAGGGAGATTGAGTACGAGATTCAATAATCTTTTTGATATATTTTCGACTGCTTTTTTTACTTACTCCTGCATTTATAAGCCACTGTTGGATTTCAGCTTCGGAACCTTGATTAAGCAAGCGTATTTTTAACTGAGGTTGGTTGCGATCTGCCGAGGAGGCTGATAGCATTGTTGTTGGTGTAGACAGTGACACTTGTGACCGTGGTAAGCTATTCAGTTTGGCATTGATGTTTACTAAGGCTGCCTCCATTTCTTTTAGGGACTGAAAAATGGCTTGATTTTGCTCTAGAAGCTGCTGAAGGAGTGTCTTGGTAAGGTTTCCGCTGGAGTTGCTCGCTGGTGAGTCAAAAGCTAAAGGATCTGTAGTTTGTTCTTGCTTTTGTTCTTCTGTTACCTCAGAAATTGCGGAGTTAGGCTGAATTTGATTGAGGATGGCAGCTTCTATTTCTGGCGTGTCGTTTTCCTCAAGAATCAGGGCATTGATTTCTTTAAGATTGGCTTTTTGGGCAGCATAATACTGCTGATGACCTGACAAGAGTTTGAAGCGATGACAGGCTAAGCGATCGCCCAAACGCCGTACCACTAGCGGTGGAAAACAGATACCTGCTTTGAGAATTGAACTAGCCAGTTCCTCGATCCTTCCCTGATCTGCGGGCACAAGGTCAGGGCTCAGTTCAATCGCTGTCAATTGAATACGTTTGCTATTGACCATTGCATTTTAGGGTTGACTAGGACTGAGTGATCCAATTGAGTTCATCTACCAAATCATTGAATTCACGAGCCGAATTTGAATTGGGCTTAAAGCGAAAAATAGATTGAGGTGCTGGTATTTCACTATCACCAACTGTAATTACTCGATTGAGACTACTGGACAAATCAACACATTCTGTGATAATTGTCTCTAGAATTTTCAGAGGATACTTATTCGTAATTGCTTCTTGAACAGCAATAAACTTACTTGAATTCCTAGTTCGGCCATGAATTTTTGAGGGCAAAATTCCCACAATATCTAAGGGTTTTTTACCCAACTTTACCCGCAAGTCTGCAAATCGTCGATTAATATCTTTAACAAACGATATGACGTACTTTAGGCCTTGATTGGCAAAGGGCTTAAAATCTGAGGGAATAATTAGATAATCTGAGGCAATCAGGGCAATTTCGGCGTAGAGATCCCAAGCTGGCGGTGCATCTATGATGACAATATCGTAGGCATCCTTGAGTGCTTCTAACTTCATAAGCAGTTGTAGATGAATGGCATCAATCTCCTTCAGTAGATCACGGGTTTCAATGCTCACTAAATCAATATGGGCAGGGACAACATCAATTTCTGGGTGATTAAAAGACTGGGATTTCCTAACCACTTTTTCAATGGGATACTCATCGGCATATCTGAGCACATGGAAGATATGAGCATCCCGCAGTGTATCCTCCTCTTCAAACAGAAAACTCATTAAGCCAGTGGCAAAGGTCGTATTGGCTTGAGAGTCCATGTCAATGACCAAAACCCGCTTTTCCCGACAACGAAAGGCAGCCGCTAAGTTGACAGCAACAGTAGTTTTCCCCACACCACCCTTGTTGTGATAAATGGTAATAACTTTCACGCTTCTTTCCTGTCGAGTCGGTTACTGAAGGCTTAGGAGGCGGTGACGGTGTCGCGATCGCCTGCACCTGCGAGGTTGGCAGGGCTAAAGGTCAACTCACCATTGACCAAATCTACCAAAATCGTATTGCCGGGTGCAAAGACCTCTTCAAGGATCTTCACGGCGAGGGGGTTCTCCAATTCCCGTTGAATGGCGCGTTTCAGAGGACGTGCCCCATAGACTGGATCAAAGCCCACCGCCACCAAATGATCTAGCGCTGCCGGGGTGAGGCGCAGGCGAATTTTTTGATCCGCAAGGAGTTTCTCCACCCGTCGCAGTTGAATTTGAGCAATCTGTGCCAGTTCAGTCCGCCCTAGGCCATGGAAGAGAATCAAATCATCAATGCGGTTGAGAAACTCAGGCCGAAAATACTGTTGCGCGCTTTGGAGTACCCGTTGGCGCATTTCCTCATAGCGACTGTCATCCCCGGCCAAATCTAAAATATGCTCGCTGCCCAAGTTGCTGGTCATAATGATCACGGTATTGCGGAAGTCTACCGTTCGCCCTTGAGAATCAGTGACGCGGCCATCATCGAGCACCTGCAAGAGCACATTAAAGACTTCCGGATGGGCTTTTTCCACCTCATCAAACAGAACTACGGCATAGGGACGACGGCGAATCGCTTCCGTCAGTTGCCCGCCACTGTCAAAGCCCACATACCCCGGTGGTGCGCCAATCATGCGGGAGACGGCGTGTTTTTCCATGTACTCCGACATATCAATGCGCACAAGGGCATTTTCATCATCAAAGAGGGCTTCGGCAAGAGCACGGGCCAGTTCTGTTTTGCCCACCCCCGTAGGTCCCATAAAGAGAAAGGAACCAATGGGACGGGCAGGGTCTTTCATGCCGGCTCGCGCTCGGCGAATCGCTGCGGCCACGGCGGCCACGGCATCAGTTTGACCAATCACCCGCTGATGGAGGACTTGTTCCAGTTGCAGGAGTTTTTGCCGTTCTGAGGCCATGAGTTTTTGCAGCGGAATTCCCGTCCACTTGGCAACAATTTCAGCAATGTCGGCTTCGGTGACTTGATCGCGCAAAAAGGTGCCACCTTCCGCCTGCAATTCCAAAAGTTGTGCTTCGGTGCTTTCCAATTCCCGTTGCAGCGTCTCGAGGCGACCATATTTAAGTTGAGCAGCTTTGTTGAGGTTGTAGTCCCGCTCCGCTTGCTCGATTTGCAGCTTTACCTGATCTTCCTCTTCTTTGAGGCTGTTGATCCGCTCTAGGAGGTCTTTTTCGGCTTGCCAGCGGGCTTGCATGGCCTGTTGTCGCGGTTGCAGTTGGGCAATTTCCTCTTCGATGCGCTGCAGGCGATCGCGGGTGGCTTGGAGTGGCGCTTGGCTCAGGGGCAGACTTTCTTCCTGTTTGAGGGAGAGTTTTTCCATCTCCAGTTGCCGCAGTCGCCGCTCAAGGGCTTCCAGTTCAGCAGGCTTGGTGGTGATTTCCATTTTCAGTTTGGCCGCCGCTTCATCTACCAAATCAATGGCCTTGTCGGGTAAAAAGCGATCGCTAATATAGCGATCCGAAAGCATCGCCGCTGCCACCAGTGCCGAGTCAGTAATTTTGACGTTGTGGTGAATTTCGTAGCGATCCTTGAGGCCGCGCAAAATTGAGATCGTATCCTCAACGCTGGGTTGGCCAATATACACCTGCTGGAAGCGACGCTCAAGGGCGGCATCCTTCTCAATATGCTTGCGGTACTCGTCTAGGGTGGTGGCACCAATACAGCGCAGTTCGCCCCGCGCCAACATCGGCTTCAGGAGGTTGCTGGCATCCATTGAGGAGTTTTGATTGGCACCGGCACCAACCACGGTGTGCAATTCATCAATAAAGAGAACAATTTGACCGTCGGAATGGGTCACTTCATGGAGAACCGCCTTGAGGCGATCTTCAAAGTCACCGCGAAACTTGGCACCCGCTACTAAACTCCCCAGATCAAGGGAGATCAACCGCCGATTTTTCAAGGATTCTGGCACATCGCCATTGATAATCCGCTGGGCAAGGCCTTCGGCAATGGCGGTTTTACCTACACCCGGTTCACCAATGAGCACGGGATTATTTTTGGTGCGGCGGGAGAGCACTTGAATGACGCGGCGAATTTCTTCATCGCGGCCAATGACGGGATCCAGTTTGCCTTGGCGGGCTGCTTCGGTGAGATCGCGACCGTACTTTTCAAGGGCAGCGTATTTATTTTCGGGGTTTTGGTCTAGGACTTTTTGGGCGCCGCGAATCGCTTTGACGGTGGCCGCCAACTGCTCGCGATCGCAATTCAAAGCGCGGAACAGACGTTGACCAATGCGGCGATCGCCCACAAATGCGAGGACAAGATGCTCAACCGAAATAAACTGATCCTCGTGCTCTTGGCGCAGGCGGTTGGCTTCATCAAGCAGGGCATCCAAACTACGGCCACAGTAAAGTTCGCTCCCCGTTGGCACGCGGGGCTGCTGCTTAGCAAACTCCATCAGCCGCTTGAGCACCCATTCAGTGTCAATATCGGCCCGTTCAAAGATCAGTTGCCCCAGTCCCTCCTCCCGCAGGAGGGCAATCATCAAGTGCTCTGTTTCCAGATATTGGCTGCGATATTCCCGTGCCACATCTTGGGACTTAACAATGGCTTCCCATGCTTTATCAGTAAACTTTGTTGGATCCGTTGGTTGCATAGTGATAATTGAGGGCAAAACCCCACCGACCGTGAATGCATTATGCCATCATCTTCAGTGTAATCAACAGGCCAGCGCCACACTCGCAGGACGACTTATAGAGGTGGCAGATAGAGAAACTGCCGCAGGAGATTAGCGAGTTTTTTCTTGCTGTCATAGCCGCTACTGTAGTACTGCCGCAGGGGAACTGTCTCGCCAGAAGTGAGGTGTACCACAACGCGATAGAGGCGATCGCCATCGGAATCCACGGAGCTTTCAATCGCAATGTCCCTGATCGCGCGCAAGTGCAATTCCTTCTGAGTGCGGCGGAAAAAATTTGCATGGAGAATCGTCAAGGTGCCACTGCCCCGATCCAAATCCAGTGTTAAGACGGATGCGAAAGAAATGAAACTCATCCCTACCAGAAAGAACACCCCCGCAATGATCCCAATGAGCCAGCGATCGTCCACACGCGCTGAAAGTTCGGTTTGATTGGGATTGGCTAAGAACTGATTAATTTGCTGCACCATGGCGGCGCGATCGCCCGGCTCCGAGGAGGCAACGCCTAATATGGTTGAGTTACCCGCTACTTCAAGAACAACGCGGTACATGCGATCGCCTTCGCTGTCAATGTAGTCCTCCAACTTTGCCTGTCGCAGTAGAGGAAGCGGAATTTTCACCCGCTCTTGGCTCACGAAAGAGGTTGTGGTGGCAATACATTCATAGGGTAGGGTTTGGCGTTGGCAGTAAATTTCTGCAACAGGAAAGAAGCTGAGCATCAACGTAGGTACAAGAGCAAACACCCCACCCATAAACCAACTCAGCAAAGGGCGTTCCCGCAAGCGCAAGCGATAGTCCGTTTGCTCTAAAATTTTCATCGCTGATCGTTATCCTTGAGCACGCAAAAATGCTGCGACACTGGCCGCCAACTGCTGAAAGTTGGGTTCAATGCGCTGGCCTAGGTACTCCTCAACTGCGCGGGCAATGATGCCTGCCAAAAAGGAGGGAACACCGGCAATGCGTTTGGGATCGATATGCAAATGCCCCCGGCTGGTGACAATGGTTGAGTCACCCACAGCAATGAATTGATTTTCCCCTTGGCAGTCAATGGCCTCGGTAAAGGCATGGGGTGCAATGCGCCAGCGAGTAAGATAGTCGCGATCGTCCCAATGGGTGTAGTCCGTCCACGAGAGCATTGCCTCACTCAGCAGTGCCCGAGCCGCTGCCGGAATTTCGCCACCCCCATGCCAGACCAGAACCATCTCTAAGATCTCAGGCTGTTCCCTGCGCTCTTGCACCTCAATTTTACGCACATTGGGCATCCAGTTGACTAACTCAGGCAGGCGATCGCGATAGGTGCGATAGACGTGCTCGCGGGGAAAAGGTAATTCTACTTGCGAGGAAATTTCCATGAGCTTATCCCCACTGTGGATACTGCCGCGCAATCACAACCACATAGTCCCCCCCTTGCAGCTCATAGTCCATTGGTGGGTTAATCTCCGTCTGGCGACGCCCCTCAATGCGACGTTCCACAGCAACTAAGAGGGCATCGTACTGCTCCTTGAGGTGTCGTTGCGCATGCCAAAAGGTTTTGCCTGCCAGCGTTGACGGCAAAGGCAGCCGATAAAATTGGTTTCCCACCTGTACTGTTAGCAATTCCGCAAAAACATCCATCGCCCCTTGATTGCGTACTGCATTGCCAATCAGGTGACCCGCCATTTCATCAGCCACCACCACATCTTCCACCCCTGCCGCCTGAAGTTGCACATTATTATTGCGATCCAAAAGCTGGGCACAGGTGTAAATCGTTGGATTGAGTTTTTCCATGGTCAGTGCAGCGAGAACCGTTCGGGCATCGCGGTCTTGATCACTGCGGGGCTGGCTGGTATCCGCCAAGAGAATGGCACGGGAGGCGTGGTAAATCTGCACCTTCTCTAAAACGTCAATGCGGGTATAGTCTCCCGAATAAAAGTAAAGGCGATTTTGATCTACTCTCCGCAACTCACTCAAGGGCAACTGTTCAAGTTCAGCAACAATGACAATCGGTGCATGGCGGGTTTGGGGATCGGTTTGCAACTCCTGCAACACTAGGGGGGCACTGCGATTCCAGCCACAGAGAATAATGTGGTTGCGCAACTCATCCAAGTCAAAGTTCTTAATGCTCATGACTGATTGCAACCGTTGCACCATGAAGGCAGACACCACCCCTGTAAACACTGCAAACAAAGTCAGCCCCGACAAAACCACCACTAGGGTAATGATCCGCCCGGCATGGGTTTTGGGATAGGCACCAATGGGTTCGGCGGACACTAAGGAAAAGAAGCTGTACCACAGGGCATCCCCAAGGGTCTCGATGTCTGGGTTTGAGGTTCCTTCGATAATATAAAAAGCCAGTCCCCCAAAGAGCATGATCAACACAATGATTAACAGTGCTGAAATTTGGGCACCGTAGAGACCAGAAATCTGGGGAGAAATGTAGTGTAGGTTGCGATTGATCAAAATCGAGGCACGGGGTAGGCGCAAAAGGGGCAGCAGACGAAACAGGGGCCACTGGGGCGGCATCGGTAAAATCGCGACTAGATCAAGCCAGTAGTGGCGGAAAAATCGTTGCTTTTTGCGGGCGATCGCAAAGCGTAGGAATAACTCAACAACAAAGCACAGCCGTAGGGGCAAATCCGCCAGCATCAGAAAAAAATTAGGGTGGCCGGGCTGTACCCAGAAAAGATCGACCACCACTAAAAGTACCCATAGTAGGAGCAAAACCAGCAGGCTAATTTCTACCTGTGGTGCGTGCAGAAATAGATCAAGCTGTTGTCTTAGCCGGCTTTGTCCCATGAGTGCCGCTAGAAGAGAACATCAAATTGCCGCGATTTGCCGCGATCGCCGGCTAACCATCAGATTTAGGTGGGAATCAATTCTCCTGGACGCAGTTTTGCCCACCGTCCCTGTTCTTCGACAAAACTGGCACAACCAACCACATCCCACTCCAAGAGAATCTCTTCCCCTTGGGTACGGATGTTGATATTGATCGTCGGCTCAATCGGGTCAAAGTCTGGTGTGAGGGTCAGATGGGGCTGTTGGTGCTGCTCTTCAACGGCATAGTATGTGGTGCAGCGATCCACAAGGGCGCAGTTAACACAGATACACATGGCGAACTCTCCCAATGCCACATGCTCCTACTCTAGCGCATCCCTTAGGGGCGCCAAGGGAACTGCTGAAAGTTGGGGGGACGTTTTTCCAAAAAGGCGTTTTTGCCCTCGGTACTCTCTTCAGTGAGGTAGTACAGCAAGGTTGCATTGCCAGCTAATTCCTGTAGGCCGGCTTGACCATCACAATCGGCATTAAAGGCCGCCTTCAAGCAGCGAATGGCCAAGGGACTTTTGGTGAGAATCTCTTGCGCCCAGCGGATCCCCTCCGCCTCCAGCTCCTCAACGGGGACAACAGCATTGACTAGACCCATCGCTAAGGCTTCCTGAGCTGTATATTGTCGACAGAGAAACCAAATTTCGCGCGCTTTTTTCTGGCCGACAATGCGGGCAAGATAACTGGCACCAAACCCCGCATCAAAACTACCCACCCGTGGCCCCGTTTGACCAAAAATGGCATTCTCAGCAGCAATGGTGAGGTCACAGACCAAGTGCAGCACATGGCCACCGCCAATGGCATAGCCGGCCACAAGGGCAATCACCACCTTTGGCAGGGAGCGAATTTGCCGTTGCAGATCCAGCACATTCAGCCGTGCTACCCCCTGATCATCCAGATAGCCTGCCTCACCCCGAATACTTTGGTCACCACCCGCACAAAAGGCATACTTACCATCGGTGTGGGGGCCTGCCCCGGTGAGCAAGACAACGCCAATCGTGGGATCGTTGCGGGCATCCTCAAAGGCCTGACTCATTTCGACAATGGTTTGGGGACGAAAGGCATTGCGCTTGTGGGGACGGTTAATCGTAATTTTGGCAATGCCCGTCGTTTTGTGGTACAGGATGTCAGTGTAGTGGTGAACCTGCTGCCAGTGGACGCTGTCCATAGAGTGTGATGGGTAAGATGGATTCTCATTGTAACCTGAGGGGTTCTCGGGTTTAGAGGGGAGCAAAATCGCAAAAAAAATTAACATCCACCACCTAGGGGAGGCTAGGAGAGCTATGTTAGGCTGTTGCTGACAATAGTTTGTGCTTCTTTGCTATGAGCGACCTCCTCAACACCTGCCCCAATTTGCAAGCGGATTGCGATCGCCTCCTTGAGCTGTTGAATGCGGAACCCAAGCTGCGCTCCTTATGATATTAGGCCAGTTCAAACTTCCCTGCGCAAGATGGTTTCGCCAACATTTGAGATTGTTTTTGCGGGGCCTTTTAGTGCTGGCAATCAATGCTCATCAATGCGCTGTTGGAGCGCGAACTCCTCTACAGTGCCCGAGATCCCCTGTGGGATGATATCGCCTCAAACCCAAGGCTGGCAGGAGGGTCAACCCATCGCCGTCTGATGCCGTGATGCCCGCAGTACTGGCGGATGGGGGGCTAACCCGTTGGCTGGTCATAACAGGTATCATAAAACTTTAGGCGAATGGGCGTAGCAGCAAATGAGTAGGGATTTTCTGGCAGGACTGAATCCATCACAACGGCGGGCGGTGGAGCACTATTGTGGCCCGATGTTGGTGGTGGCAGGCGCCGGTTCCGGGAAAACTCGCACGCTCACCTATCGCATTGCCCATTTGATTCGCCAGCATCAGGTGGCACCAGAAAATATCTTGGCGGTGACGTTTACCAATAAGGCCGCCCGCGAAATGAAGGAGCGGCTTGAAGCTCTCTTTGGTCAAGAGGTGGCTCAGCAACTCTACAGGCGAGACTGGCTGGATCTCTCTCCCCTCGAACAACAGCGGGTGCGATCGCGAGTCTATCAAACCTACACGAAGTCCCTTTGGATTGGCACGTTCCACAGCCTGTGTGCCCGACTCCTGCGCTTGGAAATAGAGGCCTATCAACATCCCCAAGGGTATCGCTGGACGCGGCATTTCACCATTTTTGATGAGTCAGATGTGCAAAGCCTGATTAAGGAAATTGCCACTGCGGAACTCAATCTCGATGAGCGCAAGCATGATCCGCGCGGTATCCGCTACAAAATTAGCCATGCCAAAAACCGAGGGCTAAGCCCCGATCAATTGGAGCAGGAACAGCGATCGCCCGCTGGCCGGGTGGCCGCAGAAGTTTATCGTCGCTATGAGGCAACCCTTGCCCAGAATAACGCCCTTGACTTTGATGATTTGATTTTGCGAACGGTGCAGCTGCTACAACAGCACCCTGAGCGCCTTGAGTATTGGCATCAGCAATTCCAACATATTCTGGTGGATGAGTACCAAGACACCAACCGCACCCAATACAATCTCATTCGGCTACTGGCCACCAATGGTACGCCACCGCAACAGTTTCAGAATTGGGGCGATCGCTCGATTTTTGTCGTCGGCGATGTGGATCAGTCCATTTATTCCTTTCGCTGCGCTGATTTCACTATCCTGATGAATTTCCAACAGGATTTTGGCGATCGCCTGCCCGATAACCACAGCCGCACAATGATTAAGTTGGAAGAAAACTATCGCTCCACAGCCAACATTTTGCAGGCCGCCAATCATCTCATTGAGCACAACAACGAACGCATTGATAAAGTGCTGCGTCCCACCAAAGGAGAAGGCGCTCCCATTCACTGCGAGTGTTGTGACACTGAAACCGATGAAGCCTCTTTTGTTGCCCGAACCATCAAAGCTTTGGGCAGTCAATCCCTCGAACCCCAATGGGGACGGTTTGCCATTCTCTACCGCACCAATGCCCAATCGCGCCCCTTTGAGGAGGCCTTAGTGCGTGCCAACATTCCCTACACTGTGGTTGGTGGTCTCAAATTCTATGAGCGCAAGGAAGTCAAGGATGTTCTCGCTTATTTGCGGCTGCTGCAAAACCCCCAAGACACCGTGAGTCTGCGGCGAATTATCAACGTGCCACGACGCGGCATTGGCAAAACCAGTTTGGATCGCCTCAGTGACGCCGCGCAAACCCTTAGCATTTCCCTGTGGGATTTAATTGCCGATACCGAATCCATGACGCCCTTGGCCGGGCGAGCCAGTCGTGCCGTGCAGCAGTTTGTGACCCTCATGACCCGCCTGCGATCGCTAGTGGACGACATTGAACTGCCTGAACTAGTGAAAACCGTGATTGAAGAGACAGGCTACCGCCGCGAACTCGAAAACGAAGGCACTGACGAAAGCCTAGAGCGACTGCAAAACCTAATGGAATTGGTTAACGCTGCCCAGCAATTTAGCGAAGAAAACGAGGGGGCAAGCCTCAGCGATTTTCTCAACAGTTCTGCCCTTGCCTCGGATTTGGATACCTTGCAGGAGGGAGAGGGCGTTGTTTCCCTGATGACCTTGCATGCCGCTAAGGGGCTAGAATTTCCCGTTGTCTTTTTGGTGGGCATGGAGCAGGGACTCTTTCCCAACTTCCGCAGTCTCAACGACCCCATGGCCCTTGAAGAAGAACGCCGCCTTTGCTATGTCGGCATCACCCGTGCCCAAGAACAACTCTTTCTCACCTTTGCCCAAAGCCGTCGCCGCTACGGTGGCAGTGAAGATACGATTCCTTCGCAATTTTTGACAGAGCTACCCCCAGAAGTGCTGACAGGGAATGTTCAACGACGACCCAAAATGGCTGCTGTCACGAAGCTATCCCCCGCACGGTTGAGCAAGGCTGCTGCCTCTGGTTGGCGGGTGGGCGATCGCATTCTCCATCCTGTCTATGGCGAAGGGGAAATTACCCATGTCTTTAACACTGGCCCGAAGCTCTCCTTGGCGATTCGTTTCCCACGTCGCGGGCAAAAGGTGGTGGATCCCCGGCTGACACCCCTTGAACGGCTATAAATCGAGCGAACCGATCCGAGCTGAACAATATGAAGTCTTATTGCAGGATGCGGCTGTTTGGGTGCCATTCACACTTTTTGAGCGTCAGGATAAGCATGAACTTATAGGAACTTAGGAACTTCCCGTGAGCAACAGCATTATTGCAGCAACCCTTCTTGCCCTCAGCGTTGGGGCGCACACCTACGCGATCGCCCCCCAAGTGCCCGCAATGGTCGCTCAGCCAGCCCAACCCGCAGGCACCACCTTCTATGCTGATATGGGCGAGGGTCTATTTCGCATCAGTGGCCGCCCGAACCAAAAAGTAACGTTTATGAGCATTGCCATTGATCCGCAAAAGGTGGCGGATATTAATATGCAACTGGCGGATGGCAACTATATTGGCTTTTCTGGCAACGTCATGCAGCAGGATGCCTACAATCTGCGGATTCGCTTGACTAGTTCTGGTATGGCCGATGCCAATGGCACCCTCAATATTCGTTATGGCAGTCAGCAGTCCATTCTCAACTTGGCGGGCAATGGTCAATTGGATGGTCAGCCCTTTGTGCTCACCTTCAGAGGCAAGATGAAATAATGAGTTGACAGAATTCCACCAAACCCAAGATAATAAAGGATCGCTGACCAAAATCTACACGAGCGGAACTGGCGGAATTGGTAGACGCGCTAGATTCAGGTTCTAGTGTCCGCAAGGACTTCGGGGTTCAAGTCCCCGGTTCCGCATCCTAGGAAGCCTGCAAAGTACGGTACGATAGAAGCATTGGCTTCTGTGCGCTGTCATTATGGCTTTTTCGTCCATTGCCGTTCGCGAACTCCCCATTTTTCCCTTGCCGGATGTTGTGCTCTTTCCGGGGCGACCCCTGCCACTCCACATTTTTGAATTTCGCTACCGCATCATGATGAATACGATTCTTGAGAGCGATCGCCGCTTTGGCATCGTGATGTGGGATCCACAAACGGGACGGCCAGCCACGGTGGGCTGTTGTGCGGAAGTGCGTCGCTACGAACGGCTTCCCGATGATCGCATGCTCATTGATTCCTTGGGTCAGCAGCGGTTTCGCATCTTGGACTACGTGCGCGAAAAACCCTACCGCGTTGGACTAGTGGAGTGGATTGAGGATGAACCCACCAGCATTGATCTGCGCCCCTTGGCCAAGGAAGTGCGGCAACTTCTTGAGGATGTGGTGCGCCTCTCAGCAAAACTGACAGAACAACCCATGGAGCTGCCCCCCGATGTGCCCACGGCTGCCCTTGAACTGTCCTATTGGATTGCCAGTAATTTTCGCGGTGTCGCTCAGGAGCAGCAACGTCTTCTAGAGCTACAATCCACCTACGATCGCCTACTGCGGGAAGCAGAAATTTTAACCACCACCCGCAATCACTTGGCGGCCCGCACCGTCCTCAAGGAAACCTTCAAATAGGCCGTGTGCTTCTCGGCGGAATATGTTACGCTAGAAGTCTTGGTTATTTTGCATCACATTGCCTTGCAGGGGAGAAAACCAATGAGCCGCGTTTGTCAACTGACTGGAAAAAAAGCCAATAACGCCTACGCTATTTCCCACTCCCACCGGCGGACGAAAAAACTGCAAGAAGTGAATTTGCAATGGAAACGGGTGTGGTGGCCAGAAGGCAACCGTTGGGTGCGGCTGCGCCTCTCTACCAAAGCCATTAAAACCCTTGAGCGCAAAGGCCTGAGTGCATTTGCCAAAGAAGCGGGGTTGAATCTCAACAAGCTCTAAGGGATTAGCTAGCCTTAAAGATCGATGCGGCCATAGCGAGCGAGGATGTCCCGCTGGCCAGTCTGTTGCTGCGTTTGCCAAGCCCACAACTGATCCCCAAGGGAAAAGTGCCACCACTCATTGGGATGGCGCTGAAAGCCTGCATGGCGCATTGCCTGATAGAGAATTTGGCGGCGTTGGGCAAAGCAAGCGGCATGGGTCTCTTCAGGATGGCGATCGTAAAAATCGGGAAAAGAACGTTCAGAAATTTCATCAATGACACCCCCCATCTCCAAGGGATGGCCTGCTGGGTCAGCGAGGGTAAGGTCAACGGCAGCGCCGGTACTGTGGGGGGGTGGTTGCTGAGGGTCTAAACTGGGCACCGCCCAAAATTGATCAACCTGTTGCCAAATCTCGCGGGCGATCGCTGGCTCAAGTTGCTGCGCATCATACCCCCGTTCTTGACAGAGGGTAGCAAAGGTATGCGCCACCATGAACTGCTGTACCGCAATTGGGCGATAGGCATCAAAAATCGCCAGTTGCCAGCCGTAAGGTTCTAGGAACGCTTGGGCGCGCTCAAGGGCAGCAATGACCCCCACCCGCAACCAAAAGGGAGAGGCTTTGCCATAGGGGGCACCTCGGCTTTGATAGGGATGGGGTTGCAGCCGCAGAAAGGTAGGTGGAATAGGCGCTAGGGGTTCCCCACACTCTGCAATCGGAATCTTGGTATAGGGCTTATCCCCCATTGGGACTAGGACTTGGCTTCGCGATCAAGGGCGAGTTCAACTTGCTTAAACTCTTGTTCGAGGCGGGCTTTCAGCTTCTCCGGGAGGGGACGATTGGGATAGGAACTGTAGTGACCCGCAAGGGAGTTGAGGGCAGTTTGCATCGTCATAAAGGAAGAGAGCGATCGCAGGGAGTCATCGCGACGATAGAGGGCAAAGAAGTCATTCAGTTTTTTGCGAGCCTCTGCTTGAGCGGCCTTCTTGTTGGGGTCATTATCCGGTAGGGCGATCGCTTCGCGCAGGCTACTGATCAGCGCAAGGGTATCTTCACGGAAATTTCCCGTTAGCCCCGTGGGCACATTAGCACAACTGGTCAGGAGTAGTGACACACTTAGGAAAAGTGCCCAAACCATCGCCCAAAAACGTTTCATATCAAACCCCAAAACAAAATTAGGTCTTAAGATACCCATGAGGCTGATCTTAGCAAGAATTGGCTCCCCTAACCCGCTTCTGTCTCTGCGAAAAGGGCTGTATTTGGGGCATGATGATCTCAGTCCTCATCAATGCTTAGGTGATCAAGGGGTGCGGGAACGCGGTTGGCAATGACCATCTACTTTTATCGCGTCAAGGATGCCTACGGCAGTTTTTCCAATTTCTCTCCCCACGGTTTTACCCTTGAGGGCTACTACTGGCCAACAGCGGAGCACTACTACCAAGCCCATAAATTCTTTGGCACTGCCCATGAGGCCTTTGGTCATGCCATTCGCATCGCCCCAACTCCCGAAGCGGCTGCCCAACTCGGTCGCAGTGGTCGTTACCCCGTGCATCCTCAGTGGGATCAACTGAAACAGCCAGTGATGTGGCGTGCCCTTGTGGCCAAATTTACCACCCATCCCGACCTGCGGGAACTGCTCTTAGCAACTGGGGATGAAGAATTGGTGGAAGATTCCCCAGTAGATAGCTATTGGGGTTGTGGGGGCGATCGCCAAGGCTCGAACTACCTAGGACGGCTGCTGATGCATCTGCGGCATTGTCTGCGCCAAGGGGCAGATCTTCACACTTTCACCCCTCTGCAAGATTGCCAATCTAAAGGCCATGACTTTTGCCCACCACCCAGTGACGACGGAAAAAACGGGCAAGGCTAGATTCTTGCAGTTGCAGACAGATGGGGCGACCATGGGGGCAGGTGTGGGGTTGACGGCAGCGGTACCACTGATCCACAAGGGTTTGCATTTCTGCAAGGGTGAGGGGCGTGCCGTTACGAATGGCGCTGCGACAGGCAACGGCCACCTTAGCAGCAGTTAGATCCGCCACTTGGCTAAGTTCAATGAGAGCCGCCACCACATCTGGGCGATCGCGCAATAGAGCAGGCACACGGCGCACTGCCCAAACCTGTACCCCAAAGGGGGCGATCGCTAACCCCCAGTCTTGAAAGCGTTGCACTTGCGTCTCCGTGAGGGAGTCCACCAACACCGGCTGCTCTAGCTCCACCACCTGCCAATCTGTTTCAATTTGCTCGTACAGCACCCGTTCATGGGCAATGTGCTGCTCAATCAACCAGATGCCTTCGGCGTGCTCAACAATAATGTACGTATTGTGCAACTGGCCAACCACCTTGAGGGCTGACTGGGGCGATGGACTGGGGGATAACAAGGTTCGATAGCGGCCAGGGGGTTCAGCAGCTTTAAGCAGGTGATAGCTCGTTGTGGGGACGGTTAGGGAGGCCAGCAGTTGGCCAATGCGCTCGACTAACAGAGCTTGCCATTGCTCTGGTTCCCGTAGATAGATCGTGCGCTTTTGGGGTGCTGCAGACCAATCAATCGCCGCCGGGGGTAAATGGAGATGGGCAATACACAGGGGAAAGCGCTGCCGCGGTAGACCGCGACCAAAGGCCTCAAGAATCACCTGCTGCCACGAGGGATCACTGTGCAGTTCGACCCAACGGCCATTGACAGCCACCCCTAAGCCATCGGGGCGGGGACGATGGTGGCGATCCGGCGGCGCCAAGACCAGTTCAATTTGGGCATCGCTCATTTGGCGCAGATCTTGGGGATGGAGTTGTGGGATGAGTTGCAGCAGGCGATCGCCCAAAGACGCCACCGCCGGCCAGTGGTGCCAGCGCTTTCCATCCTTAAGGAGATGCCAAGCCACCTGCGGGAAACACAGGGCAATTTCCTGAAGGCGCCGCTGAACCTGTTTGGGATTGACCCCCTGCTGTCGTTGCGGCCAGTCCTGAAAAAGTTGCTCAGCAATGACGCGAGTCCCCACGGCCATTCCTAGAGGACGCTGGCTGCGCACTTGACCCTGGGCATCATAACTCACTTGCCAACCGGTCTCCGCCTCACGGTGGCGAGTGCAAATCGTTAACTGTGCCATTTGCGCCAAACTGTGGAGGGCTTGACCGCGAAATCCCAAGGTTGTGATGTCCGCCAATTCCCCGCTGAGGGGCAACTTGCTGCTGGTGTAGGGGAGAGCCACTTGGGTGAGATCTGCCCAGCGAATCCCTTCGCCATTGTCTGTGACCTCAAGATGCCATGCTGAAGGGCGCCAGTGGAGGTGAATGCGACTCGCCCCGGCATCGAGGGCATTTTCCACCAGTTCTTGGACAACCGTGGCTAGGGAGTCGAGGGTTTCAGCGGCAGCGATCGCTTGCCGCATTGGTGCTGGTAGAGGCACCACCGTCAGGACATCGCTCATCAGAGCCATTCTTGGGCAACGTCAAAAATTTGGTGGGCCAGAATTAACTTTGGTACCTTGGCAAGGTTGCGCGATCGCCCTTGACGATCCAGCACCACCGCTGCGTTTTCGTTGCTGCCAAAGCCACCATCGGCTTGATCCACCGCATTGGCAACTATCAAATCCAAGCCCTTGCGTTCTAGCTTTTCGCGGGCGGGCGTTACAATATCCCCCGTTTGGGCAGCAAAACCAATCAGACGTTGGTGGGGTTGGCGCATCTGAGCCACCGCTTGCAAAATATCGGGCACCGGACTCAGGGGTAAGGCGGTAGGCAACTCCGATTTCGGGAGCTTTCCCGACCACTGTTGAGCCGGGCGGACATCGCCAACGGCGGCAGCCATCACCAGCCAATCTGCCTCTGGCCACACCTCAAGGACAGCTTTGCACATTGCTTCGCTACTGATTGCTTCAATAGCGCGTACCTGGGCTGGGATCGGCTCGGCGATCGCCCCATGAATCAACGTCACCTTTGCACCGCGATGCAGGGCTGCCCTTGCCAGAGCGATCCCCATTTTCCCCGTTGCCGGATTACCAATGAAGCGCACTGTATCCCAATACTCGCGGGTGCCCCCCGCCGTAATCAGCAGATGCTTGCCAGCTAAGTCTCGCTGGCCGTGGGTATAGGCCAAGGAGTCCAAATAGGCAATGATTTCCTGCGTCTCCGCCATCCGCCCCACACCGACGCTGTCACAGGCCAAGCGGCCATAGGCCGGGGGTAAGCAATGATAACGGGGCTGTTGTTGCAGTTGTTGCCAATGGCTCTGTACCGTCGGTTGCTCCCACATTGTGGTGTTCATGGCCGGTGCCACCAAGATGGGTATTTGGGAGGCCAAGACCGTACTCGTGAGCAGGTTATCCGCCAAACCCAGCACCAGCTTTGCCAACGTATTGGCCGTGAGGGGAGCAATCAACATCAGCGTTGCCTTTTCTGCCAGTTCAATGTGTAGCGGTCGCGGCGCTTGGGGATGCCAAAAATCCGCATCTGTGAGTACCGATTGCCGGCACAGGGTCGAAAGGGTCAACGGCGTAACGAACTGCGAGGCGGTCTCTGAAAGGATGGCAGACACTTGCCACCCCGCCTTTACTTGCGTGGAGATCACATCACAGATTTTATAGGCAGCAATGCCACCCCCCACCCCCACTAATAAATGGGGAACTGCCCTAGGACTCGTCAAAGGCTTCTAAATCCAGAAGATACAAATAAGGCTCTACCAGCTCTGGCCGCTGAAAGGCAATGGCCCGCAGCAGATGCCAATCCTCAAGGGCAGCAAAGGGCGTGTCATAATCGTCTTCCTCAAGCCGTCGTGCCAAAGCTGCCACCTCTTGGGGGGTGAGATGGTTAATATACTCCTGAGTGTAGTGGTGGGTTGCTTGCATACCCCCTCCTGCAGGACGCCTAGAGCGTAGGCCTACAATACTAGTATACTCCCTGCCCTCAACCCTAAAATTGACTGTGCCAGAGTGAAAAAGCTGCTGTCCTAGGGGGTATCATGTCCCTAGCCCTTTTTGCCGCTGCCTATGGCTAGCTCCCAATTCTTACGAGTGGCCGCTCTGTTGAGTCTAGGGGTGGCAACGGCCGTTTTTATAGAATGGGTTCTCGCTGCAATCACTTCCCACTCGCCTCTGTTGGTTGGCATTGATATTTTCGCTGCCATCGCCCTTGGGTTAACCGCATTGGCCATCACCCTCATGGGATCTAGGGGCAGAGATCGAGAATTAGCATGCCTCCCCCAGCTCTGTGGCCTAGTGCTTGTTCTCATGGGGGTGGCAATTGCCGTAGCAGTTTTCAATGCTCAGGAAATCACTGCTCCGTGGCAAGCGCTGTCTTTGCCGGCCTACACCAGTTTGCTACGGCCTGTGGCCTTTATAGGGCTAGGGGTGGCCCTGTGGGGGGTCAGGGGGGAACGAAGTTGGCAAGTGATTTTCGGTCAAGGAGGGGCAATCACAAGTGCCTGTCTGCTGTTCCTTGAGGTATTGGCCGGTCTGTACCAATTGCCGCTGTCTCTTAGTGCCTCTGCCCTTGGCCAAATCCTCGCCTGCGTTCTTCTTGGGCTGTTGAACCTCTGCCTTATGCAATGGCATCCCTCCCTAGGGGTGATGCGTTACTTCAGTTCACAAAGGATAGGTGGCCTACTCTTGCGGCGATTGTTGCCTTGGAGCATCCTTGGCCCCCTCCTCATTGGTTGGGTAATTCAATGGGTACACCACGATCGCCTATGGCTTTCGGAGCGCTTAGCCCAAGAGGTGCAGATCATCAGTATCATCGCTTTTTTGGTCACTCTTTTGGTTACGGAGGCTCAGCATCTGAACCAAGTAGAGCAGGAGCGGCAGTCATTTTGGCGCGCCTACACTGAAATGGACGAGGTGTTCCGCAACAGCCTGCTTTTATCACCGCTGCCGATGGCGTTGGTGGCGGCGGATGGTCAACTGTGGTTGATGAATCGGGCATGGCAAGAGCAAACCGGCAGCAGCCCAGAGGAAACCCCCACATGGGAGGGGTGGTTAGCCATTGCCTTTCCTGAAGCAGCGCAACGCCAGTGGGCGGCCACAGAATTCCAACGCTGCCTTATAACGCAGGCACGGGTTGAGCATGGGGATGTGTGCATCCGCACTCGCGCCAAACAAGAGCGTATTTGGCAGATGGTTTCCCTGCCCCTGCAACTGCCCAACGGCAACCAACAGTTCATTTTACTGACGGCAGTGGATGTCACGCGACAACGGCAGCTGACCCAGCAACTTGCAGCCCAGCAAACGGAACTTGAGGCGCAGGTGATTGCCCGCACCCTCGATTTGCACAACGTCAATGGGGAACTCCAGGCCGCCCAAGAAAAGCTCAATCAACTGTTGGATCGCGCCGATGCCTTTGTCAGTGAAATACGGCTCTTTCCTGATGGCTCTTGGCGCTATGAGTATCTCTCCCAAGGGCACCTGCGCATTCTCGGCTACAGCCCCCTTGACTTTCAAGAAGACCCGAATCTTTGGCGATCGCGGGTTCCTTCCGAGGACTGGGAAGCCTATCATCGTCCCTTTCGCGAGAAATTACTCCAAGAAGGCTGTGCCCACACCGAATATCGCTTTCAACATCGCGACGGCCATGAGGTGTGGATTTCCCTCAATGCCACCGCTGAACCTCAAGGGGATGGCAGTTACCTGATCACCACGGTGGGGGTGGATGTCACCCAACGCAAAAAAGCGATGCTAGCCCTAGTGGAAAGTGAAACCCGTTTTCGCCAGATGGCCGATGCCTCACCTTTGATGATCTGGCTGGCAGATAGCAAAGGCACCATTGAGTTTGCCAACCAAACCATTTGCCGCGTCTTGGGCGCCTCCTTAGACCAAATCCTTGGCTGGAACTGGTTAGACCTTGTCCATCCTGAGGATCGGGAGCGCACAGAGCAGGCCATCCGTCTTGCCGTTGAGCAGCAGCAAAGCTATGAAATTGAGCACCGCCTGCGCAATGGCCAAGGTGTCTATCGCTGGGTACTCAAGCAAGCGGCACCCCGCTATGCCGAAGACGGCACTTGCATTGGCTACCTTGGTTCCTGCTTGGACATTACCAACATCAAGCTAGCGGAGGAGAAATTGCGGCAACTGGCTTGCCAGGATAGTTTAACGAATCTCCCCAATCGCGCCTTCCTCACAGAAAAAATTGATCAACTGCTGGCTGCCTACCACCGCGGTGACATTCCGCCCTTTGCCGTTTTGTTTTTGGATTTGGATCGGTTTAAGGTCATCAATGATAGCTTGGGTCATGATGCCGGCGACGAGTTACTTCTAGAAATTGCCCATCGCCTTCGGTCGAGTATGCGCCAGCAGGAGATCGTTGGCCGATTGGGGGGAGACGAGTTTATTGCCATCCTCGAACACATTGAGGGTCTCCAGCAGATTTATGAGTATGGCGATCGCCTGCGCCGTTGCATTAGTGAACCCTATGTGCTCAAGGGCACTGAGGTAAGTGTCAGCGTCAGCATTGGCATCGCCATTGTTAATTCTCGTTACCGCACTGCCGGTGAACTGCTGCGGGATGCTGATATTGCCATGTATGCTGCCAAGGCCCAAGGGTGCAACGGTATGCAACTCTTTGAATCGGAGCACCACCAAGCGGTTTACACCCGCTTACAACGGGAACAGGAATTTCGCCGTGCCCTAGAGCAGGAGCAACTAGCGCTCTTCTACCAGCCCATTGTCAGCCTCAGTCAGGACAGCCTTGTTGGTTTTGAAGTATTAGTTCGCTGGCAGCATCCCGAAAACGGTTGGATCAGTCCGGCAGAATTTTTGCCCTTGGCTCTGGGGTTGGGTCTAGCCACAAAACTGGATCAATGGGTTCTGCAAAAGGCAATTTTCAACCTCTACCAATGGCAACAGACACTGGGTTCTCGGGCTGCCGACTTCACCCTCAGTGTCAATATTTCCAGTGCTTTCTTTAATTCTGGCCAAATGGTTCCTTTGCTCAAGCATCTGTTGCCGCTCTATGGGATTCGCGGCCAGCAAGTGATTCTGGAGATTACTGAGGAAGTGATCATGCCCGATTCAAGGTTTGCCCAAGAGCAATTGGAGGCGCTCCAAGCCCTTGATATTCGCTGTGGCATTGATGACTTTGGCACTGGCTATTCCTCCCTCAGCCGCCTGAGCCAACTGCCGTTGTATACCCTAAAGATTGACCAGTCCTTTGTCCGAGACATCGAAACCAATTTCCAAAATTTAGAAATTGTTCGTGCCATTATTAGCCTCGCCCGAACCCTGCAACTAGAAGTGGTTGCCGAAGGCATTGAACATCTCTCCCAAAAGCAGTGCTTGCAGGCGTTGGGCTGTCAGCGGGGTCAGGGGTTTCTCTTTGGTGAACCCCTCTCTGAGGAGCAAGCGCACCAGTTACTACAAGCGAGGATCACGCCTTGTCAAACGGAAAGCAAATAATTGTTGCATCAAGACCGTTATCTAGGGGTCAGCAAAGCCCCTTGGCTATCTTAGATAAAGACCGCTGAGTGGAGAAGCCTGATGACCCAGCCGCTGATTGCTAGCCTCATGCTGAGTCTTTCCCTTGGGGGAGCGATCGCCCCCTTGGCGATTGCCCAAGCAACTAATCCTGAGCCTGTCAACATTGTCGAGTTAGTTCGCGCTCGCAACTATGCCCGCCAAGCTGCAGAACGAACCAATGGCGGATTAAGTCGCTATCGAGCCGAGCAGTCCATGCATGGGCCTGTCCGTGAAGCTCCCTATGTGCGCAATGCCGACGGCTCCTACACGTTTCGGATTTTGGGCCATCGAGTCAGCAATGGCGTGCCCGCATCCCTGCCCAGTATCGAAACTGTCGTTACTGTGGCTGCCGATGGACGCACCACCATTGACTACAACGGCCCGATTCGCAACTAACTGACCAAGCCATCGCCTTTGGCTAAAAACTCCTTGAGGAACCAGCGATGTTTTTGGTGGGTTTGCACCAAACGGGTGTAGAGGTCAGCCGTACCAATGTCGCCCGCCTCAGTGGCCACTTCTGCATCTTGGTGCATCTCGGTAATGATCAGCTCATGGTTAGCGATCGCCTCCTCAATCATTTGCTTGACCGTGAGTTGGCCGCTTGAGGGGGTTACCGTTGCCACTTTGAGATAGTCTGCGGGGTCTGCCACTGGCTGGCCATCAAGCATCAAGCTACGCTCAGCCAGTTCATCAATCATGGCAAAGACTTCTGTTCCCTGTTCTTCAAACAGCAGGTGCAACTCCCGAAACAAGGGGCCATAGGTTAGCCAGTGGTACTTTTTATAGTTCAGATACAGGACAACCGCATTGGCCTGTTCCCGTTTCAGCGTGGTCAGCACTTGCTCTTTCAGCGTTGTTGTTGCACTCATAGTGGTCTCCTTTGACAGTTATCGAACTGTCCTGTCTATTTATCATACTCATAACGAGTACGTTTTAGCAACCTAGAGGGTGCTACTGCCATTCTATTGACATCTAAGATGGAGGTAGTCCCTTGCTGCTCATCAACGCTAGGATAGGCAGCATAAAAATAAGTTTGATGATTTGAGTGTTTTTTAGCTGCTGCTATGGACGCCTCAGCCAATCGCCCCGATACCTACGTTCCACACCTACAAGCACCCAGCCGTTCTGGTGAACAGCAGTGGGGGTTCATGCGTCCCAGTGAGCTGATTCTAGCGGCACCCACACCCCGGTTGTTATTGCACTCCATTTACATGCAACGTTCAATTGTGTTGGATCAGTTACCCGTTTGGCAAATTGGTCGAAGTAAAGATTGTGATATTGTCCTACCCGATCGCTGGTGTTCGCGGCACCATCTTTGTATTGAGCGGCAGGCGGATCATCGCTATCGGCTGACTGACCTCAAGAGCATGAACGGGACATTTATCGGTAATAACCGTATCCACGCGCCCCATCTCCTCAGACACGGCGATCGCATTTCCATTGGTGAGTCAGAACTAGAGTACATTGACCTACGGGATGCGCCGAGTCCTCACCCCTACACCAATCATTCCCATGGGAGTAATAGCCAAGTCACGGTCTTGATGACCCACTCTTCGCGTACCCAAGGGGAAATGTGGCGGGAATTATTGAACTCCCAAGGGATTTCGACGATTTGGGCAACATCCCACTTTGAGTTAGAAAAAATTATTGCCCATGTGGAGTCCCTCAACTGCAAAGTCAGCCTCTTGCTCCTCGATTTGGGAATGCCAAAAACCAATCCCTACGATTTTTGTCGCCAGTATCGCCAGCGCTATCCAGAAATGAATGTCATTCTCCTCAGTGGCCTGCGCACCCGTGTCCATGAATCGGAGTGCAAGTGGGCGGTCAACCAAGGCGCGATGGCACTCTTTGCGGGCTTGCCGCGCGAAAATCTGTTTGGAGATCTCACGAGTATTACCGAGCGATTGCAAACGATCGCCCAAGCCATCGAATGGACCTACTTCAATCCTGAAGCCCTCACCAGTACCCTGCTGAAACTGCAGGATGCCGTGGATGCGGAGATGTCGTCGGGGATGGTCCTCTAGAACCGCTGCACGGATTGGTGAGCAGTGCTACAGTCAGTGAAAGTAGTGTTTTCAGCAGATAGCGAACATTGGTTGTTCTCACATCACAAGTTAGTGCACTAGACAAATCCCTAGGGCGGCTGGAGTGGCCGCGTCTCTGTTATCAGTTGGCAACGTTTGCTGCTACCAAACGGGGGATGCGCCAGCTGCAGGGGGGAGAGATTCTAGGGGGCACCCAAGCAGCCAGTCAAGTGCTGTTGGCTCAAACCACTGAGGTGATTACCCTAGAAACGGTGCACCAAGTGCGCTTAGATTTTAGCCAAGTCACGGATATTGAACCTGCCCTTCGCCGGTTGGATCATGGGGGCTGTTTGCAGGGAATGGAGCTACTGGCGATCGCCCACCTGTTGAGTGCGGCGCGGCAACAGCGGCGTCAAATTGAGGAACACGCGCAACTCAATGAACTCCAACAACTAGTGGCCGGTGTCCGTACCTATCCTGAGGTGACTCAGGAGATTTACCGCTGTATTACCGATCAGGGGCAAGTGAGCGATCGCGCCAGTCCAGAATTGGCTGAGATTCGCCAGCAGCAACGGCAGTGCCGTACCCAGATCCAGCAGCAACTGCAGCAGATTCTGCAGCAGCGAGCCAGTGCTATTCAAGAGGCAGTGGTCACCCAACGGCGCGATCGCTATGTGTTGGCAGTCAAAGCCACCCACAAAGACCAGATGCCGGGGATTGTCCACGATCTCTCCGCCAGTGGTGCCACGCTCTACATTGAGCCACGGGAAACCATTGACCTGCAAAACCGCCTGCAACAACTTACCCATCAGGAGGCTGAGGCCGAACGCGCCATTTGCCAAGCCCTCTCGGATCAGTTGGCCACGATTAGTGATGATTTGTGGTATCTGCTCGATGTGCTGACCACCCTCGATATGGCGGTGGCCCGTGCCCACTATAGTCTCTGGTTGCAGGGCAACCCACCCCAGTTTGTCAGTGACACGCGACTGCACCTGAAGGCCTTGCGCCATCCCCTGTTGGTGTGGCAGGAGCACCATGAGCAAGGACAGACCGTGGTTCCCATTGACATTGAATTGCACCCCCCCACCAAGGTGGTGACAATCACTGGCCCCAACACTGGCGGCAAAACAGCAACCTTGAAGGCCTTGGGCTTGGCAGCACTGATGGCAAAAGCAGGGTTGTATGTGCCAGCGGCAGCGCCCGTAGAGTTGCCTTGGTTTACAGGGATTTGGGCAGACATTGGGGATGAGCAGTCCCTGACCCAAAACCTGTCCACCTTTTCCAGTCATATCTGCAATATCCGCGATATTCTCACAGAGCTCGAGATGACAGGGGGCAATACGTTGGTGCTCCTCGATGAAGTGGGGGCCGGCACCGATCCCAGTGAGGGCACAGCCCTAGCGATCGCCCTGTTGCGCTATCTGGCAGAGCACGCCAGTCTCACCTTTGCCACCACCCACTATGGCGAACTCAAAGCCCTCAAGTATCAGGACAGCCGCTTTGAAAATGCCGCCGTTGAGTTTGATGAGACCACCCTTGCCCCGACCTATCGGCTGCTGTGGGGCATACCGGGACAGTCTAACGCCCTAGCGATCGCCCAGCGGTTGGGGCTATATCCCAGCATTATTGAGGATGCCAAAGCCTTTCTCAGTAGCGACAGCAACCGCATCAATGAAATGATTATGGGGTTGGTGGCACAACGCCAAGCCCAAGAGGCCAAAACCACAGCGGCAGCGGCGCTGCTGCGGGATACAGAAGCCCTCTACCAAGAAATTGCCACCAAGGCTCAAGAACTGCGACAACGACAGCAGCAACTGCGCCAACAACAGGAGGAGCAGGTACGCAGCGCCCTCCATCAGGCTCAGCAGGAAATTGCCAAAGTAATTGCTCAACTGCAACGCGCCAACAGTCCCGAACAGGTACAAGCTGCCCAAACGGCCCTAGCTCAGATTGAAAAAACCTATCTCCCCCCGCCGCCGCCTGCCGAATTTATGCCGCAGCCCGGCGATCGCGTGCGTTTGCCCCAATGGCAACAGGTGGGCGAAGTCCTCAGTGTCAGCCAGCAGGGGGATATTGTCGTCCAAGTGGGTTCCGTGAAATTTACTGTGCCGCCCCACGCCGTAGAGTCCCTCAAGGGCGAACCGGTACGCACACCATCTAAACCCAAGGCCGACCCAGCTCAAGCTCCCCTCCCACCCCCTTCTCGCACCCCAACCCCAGCACCCGCCATTCGCACAGAGAGCCGTACCCTCGATCTGCGGGGCAAGCGCACCCATGAGGCGGAACCTCTCCTAGAGGAATTTCTCAACCGCCAGCAGGGAACGGTTTGGATTATCCACGGCCACGGCAGTGGTGCCCTCCGCCAGTTTGTGCATCAATTTTTAGAGCAGCACCCCAGCGTTCAAAGCTATCACCTTGCGCCTCCTGAAGAGGGAGGCCGGGGAGTAACCATTGTGCAGTTATAGGAACAAGACCCATGCAGCAGCGGATTAAGGATATTCTTCATCAAGGTCAAGTGGGCGATCGCGTCACCGTCAAGGGCTGGGTGCGCACCAAACGCGAACTCAAGGAATGTACGTTTGTCAACGTCAACGATGGCTCAACCCTAGCCGGATTGCAGGTGGTCATTCCCAACACTGTGGCAGCAGCAACGCCAGCCATTAAAGACCTGACCACAGGGGCTGCCGCAGAATTCAGTGGCGAACTGGTGCGTTCTCCCGGCAAAAACCAAACCATTGAACTCCATGCCCAGCAGATTCACCTTTGGGGCAGTGCCGATCCAGAAACCTATCCCCTGCAAAAAAAACGCCACAGCTTTGAATTTCTACGCACCATTGGTCATCTCCGGCCGCGAACCAATACCCTAGGCGCAGTGATGCGAGTGCGCAATGCCTGTGCCACTGCCATTCACCAATTTTTCCAAGAGCGGGGATTCCTGTGGGTACACACCCCGATCATTACCGCCAGCGACTGTGAAGGGGCTGGGGAACTCTTTACCGTCACCACCCTGGATTTAGCGCAGCCACCCAAAACCCCAGAGGGGAATATTGACTTCAGTCAGGACTTTTTTGGCCGCCGTGCCTACCTGACGGTGAGTGGCCAACTGGAGGCAGAAATTATGGCCACGGCATTTACCAATGTCTATACCTTTGGCCCCACCTTCCGCGCTGAAAACTCTAACACCTCGCGGCATCTAGCCGAGTTTTGGATGGTGGAGCCAGAGATGGCCTTCTGTGACCTGATGGGAGATATGGAACTGGCGGAGGCCTTTTTGCAGTTTGTCTTTCGCTATGTCCTTGACCACTGCAGTGAGGATATGGCCTTCTTTCAGGAGCGGATTGATAATAGCGTCATGGCCACCGCCGAACAGATGGCAACTCAACCCTTTGCCCGCCTCAGCTACACAGAAGCCATCCAAGTGCTGGAAAAAAGTGGTCGCGCCTTTGAATTTCCCGTGGCTTGGGGGTTGGACTTGCAGTCGGAGCATGAACGCTACCTCGCCGAGGAATACTGCCAACGCCCGGTGATTGTCTATGACTATCCCGCCAATATTAAAGCCTTCTATATGCGCCTCAATGATGATGGCAAAACGGTGGCTGCCATGGATGTCCTTGCCCCGAAAATTGGTGAGATCATTGGTGGCTCCCAGCGGGAAGAGCGCTTTGAGGTGTTACAGGAGCAGATTGTCCGCCGTGGGCTAGACCCTGCCCCCTACTGGTGGTACTTGGATTTGCGCCGTTATGGCAGCGTCCCCCATGCCGGCTTTGGTTTAGGATTTGAGCGGCTGGTGCAGTTTATGACGGGGATGGATAATATCCGTGATGTCATTCCCTTTCCTCGTACACCGGGGAATGCGGAGTTCTAACTCAGGGGGCTTGCTGTGCCTCAAAATAGCGGCCAATCGTTTCCACGTCCTTGTCGCCGCGTCCTGAACAGTTAATGACAATGCGCGGCTGCCCCGTTAATTGCGGGCATAGCGTTTCCAGATAGGCCAAGGCATGGGCGGTTTCGAGGGCAGGGAGAATGCCTTCCAACTGGGTAAGACGCACACAGGCAGCCACGGCCTCAGCATCGGTGACACTGTAGTATTCGGCACGGCCAATGTCCTTGAGGTAGCTGTGCTCTGGCCCGACGCCCGGATAGTCTAAACCGGCACTGATGGAGTGGGCCTCAACCACCTGACCATCGGCATCCTGCAAGAGATAGCTCATGGCACCGTGGAGTACCCCCACTTCCCCTTTGGTCAGGGTGGCAGCATGGTGACCCGTGTCCACCCCTTGACCCGCAGCTTCAACACCAATTAAGCGCACTTGAGGTTCCTCGACAAATTCATGGAAGAGTCCCATGGCATTGGAGCCGCCGCCAACACAGGCGAGCAGAATATCGGGCAGCCCGCCCCATTTCTCAAGGCACTGCCGCCGCGTTTCTGCCCCAATGACGGCATGGAATTCCCGCACTAGCATTGGGTAGGGATGGGGCCCCGCCACTGAACCCAAGATGTAATGGGTGGTTTCAACATTGGTTACCCAATCGCGAATCGCTTCGGAGGTGGCATCTTTTAGGGTGCCTGTGCCTGCACTGACGGGGGTCACTTCTGCTCCCAATAGGCGCATCCGCAGCACATTTAACCGCTGCCGCTCCATATCCTGTACCCCCATGTAAATCACACATTGGAGGCCAAAGCGGGCACACACTGTTGCTGTAGCTACTCCATGCTGACCGGCACCTGTTTCCGCAATAATGCGCTGTTTGCCCATGCGTTTGGCAAGCAGGACTTGCCCGAGGGCGTTGTTGATTTTGTGGGCACCCGTATGGTTGAGGTCTTCCCGTTTTAGATAGATCTGGGGTTGGGCTTGATCATGGGCATAGTGGGCACTGAGGCGTTCGGCAAAGTAGAGGGGACTGGGACGACCAACGTAGTCCCGCAGCAGTTGCTGAAATTCTGCTTGGAATTCAGGGTCTTGGCGATAGTGGGCAAAGGCCGCCTCCAATTCACTGAGGGCGGGCATCAGCGTTTCGGGAACATACTTGCCACCAAAGCGACCAAAGCGACCACGGGGATCGGGGCGAGCAGCGGCACTGAGGGCAGCAGAGGGGGCAACAGTCACGGGCAAAGTCCTTTTTTCATCAAGGGTTCCTTATGTGATTGTGCCACGCTAGGGGCGGGAACGGCGGGCAGTGCCTAGGGGATTGAGCCACTCCAACAGACACTCCTCCAGAATCTGCATTTCCGGAAAGAGACTTTGCTTGATCCACTGGCCGACGGCATCTAGGGGAGAAAATTCTGCGCCGACTTGCCACTTGAGTCCTTGGCTGAGGGGGGTGAGGTGATTCCCCGGTAGCTTCAAGGCAGTGACCATATCGCCAAATTTGGCTCTGAGGAGACTGCGCAGGCGGGCTGTTTGGTCAATATCGTCCTCTTGGAAACGGATCAAGAGATTACGGCGCACAGGATAGCGCTCTTGAATCAGTTTTTCGGTTTCTGTCGGGCTGGGACTGAATTCGACACCCACGGGGGCAAGGTTTTCTATCCAAGGAATGGATTGACTGGCGGGGTAGTTGTTGAAGGCCATGAATATATTCCCAGCGCGATCGCCATCGTAGAGGCTATTGATCAGCAGGTGGAGCTTGCAGCCCATACTGTGTCCCAAACCATAGATGGGCAATGCCGCTGGGTAGCCGCGGCGATAGATCAACCAATCAAGGGCATAGTCGAGTTTATTCAGCACATCGAGGGCGATCGCCCCATGATCAAAGGTGTTCACAAAGGGCGTGGCAATAATGCCATAGCCCGCCTCCGCTAGGTGCTCCAACAAGCGCCGATAGGTCAATTGCGGTGCCGCTGCCACAAAAGCTCCCCCCAGAAAGTGAATCCACCCCAAGGGACGCTGGGGAAGACACAGCCAACTGCCGCGAACCTCTTGCCACTCCAAAATCCAGTCACTCCAAAAATGCCTAACTGACTGTAATCTAGCGAATACGGGAAATGCAGTGGTACAGGACACGTGATGATTGCAACAGTTATCGGCATAGGGGCAGCCGCCCTAGGATTCCTAGCCCTTTTGGTGGCGATCGGTTTGGAAGGGCGGTATCGCCAGCGGCCAGCCCATCCCCTTGAAGTGATCCGTGCCACTTGGAATCTGGAAATCTATGAGCCAACCCACTACCGTTTTGTCGGGCTATTGGGACTGAGCAACCCCCACCGTGGCCTTGAGGTGATGGTGCCAGACTTACGGGCAGAGGTGGTGCTATTGTCCGATGGCCGTGTCGATATGATTCAGACGGATGTGCAGGTCATCCCCCGCCACCCGGAGCCAGAGTTTCCCCCCCGTGCCGATGGCTATTGGTTTGCCTATATCGTCAAGTCCACCAAGCAAACGAATGTCGAGATTTGTGTGGATTTGCAGGGAATTGGCGTGAGCGAGGTCAAGGCTGCTTGGGTCAAGATTCACTACATTGCCTATGGCCCCCATGGTCGCTTCCTGAAAACCCATCATGAATTTATCCCCCTCAAGTTTCCGGCCACGGGAAATACAGGTGTGTGGCGACAGGCGGAGGGATGTCAGGTACTCCCCATTCGCACCCATTTACTGACGCCGTTGGATATTCCCCTAGAGGTACTCAATCGCTACGTCATGCCCCATGCCCAAGCAGGTGATATTGTCGCAATTGGTGAAACCCCCATTGCCATTATTCAAGGCCGCCTCAAAGATCCTGCCCAACTGCGCCCCGGCTGGGTAGCAACGCGGGTGTGCCAGTTCTTCTTGCCGACTTCCAGTTTGGCAACGGCCTGTGGCATGCAAGCCTTGGTCGAGGAAGTGGGAGCGCTACGGGTGCTGTTGGCCTTTTTGGGGGGGGCGATCGCCAAAGTCTTTGGTCACAAGGGCGGATTTTATCAATTGGCCGGCGAACAAGCTCGCCTCATTGACGATGTGACAGGTACTCTGCCCCCCTACGATCAATTTATTGTTATGGGACCTGTTAACCCCCAAGCCGTCGTGGAGGATCTGGCAGCAAAAACGGGTTTGGGCATCGCCATTGTGGATGTTAACGACCTAGGGGCAGTCAAGGTGCTTGCCGCTAGCCAAGGAGTCTCCCCTCACTTCCTCACGACTGCTCTGAAGAAAAACCCCGCCGGTAATGCCGATGAGCAAACACCCATTGTCTTAATCCGGCCTTGCGGTGTTTCTCCGAGCTCGACTGAGGGTTTCCTAGACAAGATGCATTAGCTCTTATGGCCAACCGTTTCCATTAGTTCGGCTGGGAAAGAATCCCAGCACACTTGAAACAACTGCCCCAGTCTCAACTCTTTGATGTTTCCATTTGTTCGGCTGGGAAAGAATCCCAGCACTCTTGTCCTGAGCATGACGTTAAACTGCATCCGTGTTTCCATTTGTTTGGCTGGGAAAGAACCCCAGCACCTTAATCTGCAGCAGTATCCACAACGTCTAAGCGTTGATACTCTGCTGGAAGCCACAGCAAAGACTGCCATGACTCCGAATAATTTAGGAGTACGTGCTTGTCAGCTTGGAGTTGCAATAAACTGATGATCTTTCCTTGTAATCCCCTAGGAAGCTTCCGAAATGCCGATGAGGTCATATTGGCAATATCACTCCAGCCTGTTTTGTCAATCAAGGTTCCGTCCCGGCTGAATTGAATGGACGGTGCCCAGTCAGACGGCAACTTGCCGTCTTTCAAAATCGCGTAAAGAATTTTGGAAGAGCTTGGTAGAAAGAACCCTAAAGGAATAAAAGTCATTTTTTGAACAAAACGCTCGTCAAGCCTAGAATAGGATGCCAAATTTGCTCCACTGTAGCGACTGTAGAGTGGGACAACAACTTCTGTGGCAAGCGTTTTCAGGGTAATAGGTGGTGATGCAGTAGCCCGTTGAAGGACTTCTCTGGCAAATAAATCATCCATATCCAACTCCAAAAGTAATAGGTGGTGATGCAGTAGCCCGTTGAAGGACTTCTGAGAATATTCCCATAATGTTTCTCCAAAAAAATAAACTCGATTTCTATTTGTTCGGCTGGGAAAGAATCCCAGCACTAACTAGTTTTAATTAATTAATTAACTAACTAGGCGTTTCCATTTGTTCGGCTGGGAAAGAATCCCAGCACCTGCTGCCCCTGAAGCGGTTGCCCCTGAAGCGGTTTCCATTTGTTCGGCTGGGAAAGAATCCCAGCACGCCAACCTCGTGTTGCAGATTCTTGTAGCGATCGACCTTTCCATTTGTTCGGCTGGGAAAGAATCCCAGCACTGTTCTCGAGGTGGTTCCCCAATACCGGGAGTTTCGCTTTCCATTTGTTCGGCTGGGAAAGAATCCCAGCACGAGGAAGGTATTCCCATTGGAATTCTAAATTTAACCTTTCCATTTGTTCGGCTGGGAAAGAATCCCAGCACAAGAGTGTAGATTAATTTTCTACACTCACGTCCTGAGGTTTCCATTTGTTCGGCTGGGAAAGAATCCCAGCACGGTAATAGATTTTTTAGAAAACCATAACAAAAAAGTTTCCATTTGTTCGGCTGGGAAAGAATCCCAGCACAACAAGTTTGCAACCCGCCTACGGGCAAAAAGCTTGTTTCCATTTGTTCGGCTGGGAAAGAATCCCAGCACAAAGGGGATGTAATGTTGTATTGTAATCCAACTCATGGTTTCCATTTGTTCGGCTGGGAAAGAATCCCAGCACCTTACTTAAAAGAACCTCAACCTATTGAAGTTCACCCGTTTCCATTTGTTCGGCTGGGAAAGAATCCCAGCACTAGCAAAAAAGGCGAATATTTTATACTTGTTATCTAAGTTTCCATTTGTTCGGCTGGGAAAGAATCCCAGCACCTGCGGTGCCAAATACGTATACCAAAAAGAGCACAAGTTTCCATTTGTTCGGCTGGGAAAGAATCCCAGCACTCTTTAAGAGCCTCAACAAGCTCTGGACTTCGAGCGTTTCCATTTGTTCGGCTGGGAAAGAATCCCAGCACGAGGAAGGTATTCCCATTGGAATTCTAAATTTAACCTTTCCATTTGTTCGGCTGGGAAAGAATCCCAGCACAAGAGTGTAGATTAATTTTCTACACTCACGTCCTGAGGTTTCCATTTGTTCGGCTGGGAAAGAATCCCAGCACGGTAATAGATTTTTTAGAAAACCATAACAAAAAAGTTTCCATTTGTTCGGCTGGGAAAGAATCCCAGCACAACAAGTTTGCAACCCGCCTACGGGCAAAAAGCTTGTTTCCATTTGTTCGGCTGGGAAAGAATCCCAGCACAAAGGGGATGTAATGTTGTATTGTAATCCAACTCATGGTTTCCATTTGTTCGGCTGGGAAAGAATCCCAGCACCTTACTTAAAAGAACCTCAACCTATTGAAGTTCACCCGTTTCCATTTGTTCGGCTGGGAAAGAATCCCAGCACTAGCAAAAAAGGCGAATATTTTATACTTGTTATCTAAGTTTCCATTTGTTCGGCTGGGAAAGAATCCCAGCACCTGCGGTGCCAAATACGTATACCAAAAAGAGCACAAGTTTCCATTTGTTCGGCTGGGAAAGAATCCCAGCACTCTTTAAGAGCCTCAACAAGCTCTGGACTTCGAGCGTTTCCATTTGTTCGGCTGGGAAAGAATCCCAGCACTTCTCACTTTAGATGAAAGAATACAACCCTCACGTTTCCATTTGTTCGGCTGGGAAAGAATCCCAGCACCATGGGTTTCAAAACCTTTTGAATTGGAAGGGTATTTTCCATTTGTTCGGCTGGGAAAGAATCCCAGCACACTATTTGCCAGACAAATTCAAGCAGCTAACGTTTGAATTTTCCATTTGTTCGGCTGGGAAAGAATCCCAGCACGCATTCAGCGTACGCACAACCGAAATTCGCCCAAAAGGCGATTTTCCATTTGTTCGGCTGGGAAAGAATCCCAGCACCTAAAGAATTATCGCCATCTAAGGCAGCTAATGCTCTTTCCATTTGTTCGGCTGGGAAAGAATCCCAGCACTGCTCTTGAGCAGCAGGATAAGATTTTCACTTTGGCTTTCCATTTGTTCGGCTGGGAAAGAATCCCAGCACTTGGAATACGCTGATCAAGCAACTTTGCAGCGGTTACTTTCCATTTGTTCGGCTGGGAAAGAATCCCAGCACCCGCCAATAGGGGGTTATTTTTGGCCACCGTTTCACGCACCTTTCCATTTGTTCGGCTGGGAAAGAATCCCAGCACATTATGGACATTTACTATATCAAGCTCAGCGAAAACCTTTCCATTTGTTCGGCTGGGAAAGAATCCCAGCACTAGATTTGCAGTGGAACCAACTGTACTATTTGCCAGACTTTCCATTTGTTCGGCTGGGAAAGAATCCCAGCACTCAAGTTACGCCTGAGGCTATTAGCTATTTGAATACTTTCCATTTGTTCGGCTGGGAAAGAATCCCAGCACAAAGAATCCCTCTTAAAAACGAGCTTGTCAAGATTAACTTTCCATTTGTTCGGCTGGGAAAGAATCCCAGCACTTATAATAACCATAACTTTCTTTTATAATACTAATACTTTCCATTTGTTCGGCTGGGAAAGAATCCCAGCACTGCGCCTTCCTAGAAGGTGCTCTACGACTACTATAGCACAGGTCATTTTCAAGCACCTAGAGAGGATCATTTTTTTGTTTTTGTAAATTTTTTAGATCCGCAGGGTCACAGGATGTGAAAGTCACTCTGGAACTGAATTTCGGGAAAATTCAAGCACCTCCAAATCTGTTAGAAATTGCTCAAAGCGTTGTGGAGACTGGGTTTGAGAAAATTGCCAAGCTGAGAGGATATTTTTGTCCAGAGGTGCTTGCATGGCTGCCGCCATCGGCTAACCACTGCCCCTTTGACTTGAGCACTAAAGACGAATGGCTAAAGCAATGACGCCAAAAGCAATGAGGAGCACACCGCTCACAGGGGTAATCCAACTCGACCACTGCCGCAGTGCCAAGAGCTTTTGCAAGGCACCGCTAAATACTCCGACTAAAATCAGCGGCGCGACATACCCTGTTGTATACGCCAACAGCAGGCCAGCCCCCACCACTAGCTTTTGGGTTGTGGCCACCCATGCCAGCAGCGTTGCCAAGACCGGCGTACTACAGGGTGCTGCCACAAGGCCAAATGTTGCCCCTAGGGTATAGGCTTGCAATCCCGCAGGAACCCGATCCGGCAGTTCCTCTAGGAAGCGACTGCGGGGAAAGCTCAGGGGCAAGGCATTGAGCAAGTTTAAGCCCATGGCGATCGCCACCAAGCTCACCACGATCGTTAACCCCCAGCCCACCTGACCGTAGATGCGACCAGCAACAGCAGCAATCATCCCCAACAGGGTTAAGGTGGTTGCGAGGCCAAGGGCAAACCAAAGAGACTGGCGCAAGACGGAGCTATTTTGCTTTGTGGCGTAGCCGGCGATGTACCCGACAGTAATTGGCAGCATCGAAAGGGTGCAGGGAGTCAGACTTGTGAGCAGTCCCGCCAAAAAGATAATCCCCACACTCATGACGCTGAGACTGCTCAGTTGACCACTCACCCATTGGTTTGCCCACTGTTCTAGTTGATAGAGTTGGAGCGTTAAGCTGGCCATGGCATCAAAGGTTAAAGGCAACAGGGGGACCCGCCGTCACAATCACCAATCGCTCTGGATCAAGGAGATCGCGTAGAGCTTGATTCACTTGCTCTAGAGTCACCGCTTGCAAGCGATCGCTAAACTGTTGTAATTCCGCCGGCGGTAAGCCCACACTGGCATTTCCCAACAGCGTCCGTGCCACCACATCGACATTGGCTAATTCCACAATGTAGGTATTGCTGAGGCTGCGCTTGGCCGCATCGAGTTCGGCAGCAGTGAATCCTTGGCGGCGCGCCTCCCGCAGGAGTTGCAGCGTGGCCTGAATGGCCTTGGCGGTATCTTCGGGAGCCGTTTGCAGTTGGATGATAAAAGGCCCTGCCTGACGACTGGCACTAAAGAAGCTATAGATGCCGTAGGTCAAGCCTTGGCGATCGCGAATCTCTGTGCCCAAGCGACTGGCCAGCGTGTCTCCCCCTAGGATGTGATTCATCAGCATCGCTGCGTAGAAGCGAGAATCGCGGCGATCGATCCCCGGCGCCCCCAGATAGGTAATCGCTTGGCTCTTACCGGCAATCACCGCATTCTTAAAGAGGGTTTGCTCGGGCGGTGAAACTGCAGGAAAGGTTAGGGACAGGGGATCCGTTTGGGGTTGCCACGAGCCAAAAATTTCATTGAGGCGCGATCGCACCTCCACTGGGTCAAAATCTCCCACGAGGGTCAAAATCGTGTGATCGGGGGTATAGGCCGCCCGATAAAAGTTCAACAGGTCTGGGCGTTGAATCGCCTGTACAGATTCAGGAGTGGCAAAGGGATGCAGGGGATGATTGGCGGGATAGAGGGTTTCTTGCAGGACGCGGCGCCCCCAGCGCACAGGATCATCCGCCTCAAGGCTCAGAGCCGTGAGATAGCGTTGTTGGCTGAGCTTAAACTCCGGTTCTGGGAAGGTGGCTTCTTGAAGGACTTCACCAAGGGTTTGCAACAGCGTGGGCAGTTCACTGGCCAAGGCATAGCCCTCAATATCCACTCCATCGCGGAAGGCACTGAATTCTAGGCTAATGCCACGATCCTCAAGGGTTTGTGCCAGCGTCAGGGCATTTTTGCGCCGCGTGCCATTGAGGAGATTGGCAGCAGTGAGGTGGGCCACCCCCGGTTGTGTCAATAGATCGTAGGCTGTTCCTGCGTCAATGCGCCCCGCCAGCGTAATGGTTGGTGTACTGCGATCCACGAGTAAGAGCACCCGCAGGCCATTTTTCAGGGTAAAGGTTTCCACCCCATTATTTTTGACCTCAGGGGCAGCCTGCCCACTCCCTTGGGGTAAATAGGCGGCAATGGTTTGCGGATCCACTGGCTCACCGACAAGATTATGGGCGGTGGTTTGGGCACCCGGCCGACCTGAAAGCTCAACATCGGCAAATTCACTGGGAATAAATTCCCCCACAATCCAGCGATCGCGCCCAAAGTAGGTTTGCACCACTCGTTGAACATCCGCAGCCGTGACTTTTTCAATGGCCGCAAGGTGGCGATCGCTAAAGCGATAATCTCCCGTCAGGGTTTCATCATTAGCCAATTGACTGGCTTGGGCATCAATGTCACGATTGCGCAGGATAAAATTGGCCTTGAGCTGTTGCTTAGCCCGTTGCAGTTCAGCGGCGCTCAAGGGATGCTCTGCCAGTTGGTTCAGAATCTGGCCAATGGTCTGCTCAATCGTCTCAAGGGATTGCTCCGGGGCCGCGATCGCGCCAATTTCAAACCAGCCCCCCGCCTGTAACGCGGCCACATAGGAGTAGGCCGAACTGGCTTGACCCGTTTCCATCAATTCCTGATACAAGTACGAACTGCGTCCGCCACTGAGGAGCATATCCAGCACATCCAAGGCCGCCTGATCTGGATGGGTCATCGCTGGAATGGGTACCAAAATCTGTAATAGCGGCGCACTCCCCGGTTCTGTGAGGCGAATTCGCTGGGCTTGACCTGCCGTTGGCGGCGGTAATGAAGGAGACTTTAGAGGGTCGGTTGGCCGAGGAATCTGCCCAAAGGTTTTCTTGACCAGTTCCAGTGCCCTTGGGGGACGAACATCGCCAGCAATCACCACAACGGCATTATCGGGGCGATAGTACTGGTGATAAAAACTCTTCACCGCTGGCAGCGTAAACTGCTCCACATCACTGGCCGTTCCCCCCACTGGCAAGCCGTAGGGATGGTGGGGATAGAGGGCGGCCATCACGGCTCGACTGAGGCGATATTCAGGACTATTTTCATAGCCTTGCAGCTCCGAGATCACCACCCGTTTTTCACTCTCAAGGGCCTCGGGGGTCATCAGGATATTGCGCAGGCGATCGGCTTCAAGGATCAGCAGTGGTTCTAGTTGGTCAGCGCGCACCGTATGGTGGTAGGCGGTCATGTCGTAGCTGGTAAAGGCATTGGAAGCACTGCCAAGGGCATAAAACAACTGACCAAACTGGACGGGACGGCTCTTGGTGCCCTTAAACATCAAATGCTCCAGTTGGTGGGCAATCCCATTTTCTCCCTTGGGTTCATGGCGAGAACCAACGCGATACCACACCTGTAAACTCACAACGGGTGCTGTGGGAATCTCTTTGATCAGCACCGTGAGGCCATTGTCTAAAACGGTTTTGGTTACACCACTACCGAGTCCTTCTACCGTGTGCAGGGGAAAAATCACCGCCAAACTGGTACTCAAGAGCATCAAGCCAATAAATAATAAGATTTTAACGAATCGTGGAACTAGCCCTAGGGTCATCGTTGTAGTTAATTCCCTTGGTGGGCGATCGCGCTCACAAGTGGTGTAATCGCCGGGGAAAGACTCGCCAGAACCACGACCGATGCTGCCGCAATAATAATCGTTGTTGCCATCCGCACCATGGCATCGGTGCCCCGCTGATAGACCTCAAACTTATACTCTTGATTTTTCACCTGAGTGGCCAACTCACTCACATCCCCTTGCAGTTTGTGCACATCAGTTTGGAGCTTTTCGACATCCGTTTGTAGTTTTTCGACATCGGTGCCGAGCTTCTCCACATCTACACGCAGCGCCTGCAACTCGCTGAGTACCTTGGCTTGAAATTCCTGCTCGCTCATCCTACACATTCTCTGCACCACCTCATCTTCATTCTGGCAGAGAATGCCAACCGCCACCTAAGGTAGAAAGCGCAGGAATTTTTTCTTACCCACTTGCAGCACTTGGTTCACATAGGGTTCCGGTGCCGTGAGGGTAAAGTCCACATCCGTAACTTTTTCGCCGTTGAGACGCACCCCACCCCCTTGGATCTGTCGGCGCGCTTCGCTGCTACTGGGGCAGAGCTTGGTGTGACTGAGCACATAAGTCAGCTTCACAGGAAACTGAAACTCCCCAAGGGAATACTCTGGAATCGATCCCGCCTGTGCCGTTTGCCCTTGGGTGACGATCGCGGCTAGTTCCGCTTGGGTTTGCAGGGCGAGATCGCGCCCATGGTACTGACTCACGACTTCTAGGGCCAAGGCCTTCTGGCGATCGCGGGGATTGGGGGGTAAACTGTCCAAGGGCAAATCCGTGAGCAACTCAATGTATTGGTTCACCAAGGCATCGGGAATTTTTTCCAGCTTGGAGTACATACTGGCTGCCGATTCCGTAAGCGCCACATAGTTGCCAAGGGACTTCGACATTTTCTGTACTCCGTCCGTGCCCACTAGGATCGGCATCAGCAGACCAAATTGCACGGTGGGCAAGCGAAAATGGCGCTGTAAATCGCGACCGACAGCAATATTGAACTTTTGATCCGTCCCCCCCAACTCGACATCTGCGGCCACCGCCACCGAATCATAGCCCTGCATGAGGGGATAGAGAAACTCATGGAGAAAAATGGGCGTTTCCTTGGCGTAGCGTTCGGCAAACCCCTCCTTGGCCAGCATTTGGCCAACAGTCATCGTTCCCAGTAGCTCAAGAATTTTCCGCAAGTCCAGTTTAGCGAGCCACTCCGAGTTGTAGCGAATTTCTAAGCGGCCGGGGGTCTCAAAATCCAAAATGGGTTTCACCTGCTCAAGGTAGGTTTGCACATTGGCAGCCACTTCTTCGGGGCTGAGTTGTTTGCGCACCTCGGACTTTCCTGTGGGATCGCCAATTTGAGCCGTAAAGTCACCAATAATCAGTACGGCACAGTGACCCGCATCCTGAAACTGCCGCAGCTTGCGCAGCACAATACTGTGGCCAAGGTGAATTTCGCTGCCGGTGGGATCAATGCCAAGCTTAACCCGCAGCGGGCGCTCCGTTTGCCGCAAATAGGCCCAGAGATTTTCTTCGGGTTTGGTGGAATCAGGGACATGGGGAAACGTTTCGACAACGCCGCGCTGGAGCCGGGCAATTGTGGCCTCAAGATCTGAAGACATCATGGAATTGGGCTGGGACATTTTCTGGTCTAGGATGGCTATGATAGCAATCAATTGCGATCGCGGGGCAATTTTGCCATCCCTTACTTTTATTCCAATAAAAAAATCATATACGAAGTAAAAAATAATTGGCGTAAGGAAGCGACTGTCGTGTCCACCACTACCCTTGGCAAACACCCCTCCCAAACTCGCCCCCAGGATGAAAACTTCTGGCATGGGGTCCTGCGCATTGCTAACCGTACCTTCCTTGTGGGGATGACCTTTGGTTGTGCGGCGATCGGCGGGGGACTGCTGGGCTTGGCGATTAGCTTTCGGAATTTGCCGGATGTGCGATCGCTGCGGGGCTACATTCCCAGTGAAACGACGCACATTTACGATGTCAAGGGCACCCTCCTTGTCAGCCTTCACGATGAAGAAAACCGCGAAGTCGTTCCCCTCAGCGAAATTTCCCCCAATTTGAAGCTGGCTGTAATGGCCATTGAAGACAGTAGTTTCTACCAGCATCGCGGTATTAATCCCATTGGTATTTCCCGTGCCTTGATGGTCAACCTCACCTCGGGGCGTACCGTACAGGGTGGCTCTACCCTGACGATGCAATTGGTGAAAAATCTCTTTTTGTCTCAAGATCGCTCCATTAGCCGTAAAGTGGCTGAGGCTGTTCTGGCCATGCGCCTCGAGCAGATCTTCAGCAAAGATGAAATTTTGGAGATGTACCTCAATCAAGTCTATTGGGGACACAATACCTACGGCGTACAAACCGCAGCCCAAAGCTACTTCAAAAAAAATGCCGCTGATCTCACGCTTGCCGAAGCCGCCATGATGGCTGGCATTATTCAAGCGCCCGAGGCCTATAGCCCCTTTGTGGATTTTGACCTCGCCAAGGAACGGCAGCAGTTGGTGCTGGATCGGATGGTGGAATTGGATTGGATCACCCCCCAAGAGGCCGCTGCCGCTGCCCAAGAACCCATCAAGCTAGGGGAAATTACCTCCTTCCAGCGCAGTCGTAGCCCTTGGATTACGGATGCTGTGTTGCAGGAGTTGACCCGCCAATTTGGTCGTGAAGCGGTTATCCGTGGGGGAATGCGGGTACAAAGTAGCCTTGATGTCAAGGTGCAAAAAATGGCCGAAGAGGCAATCCAACGCGGCTATCAAACCCTACGGGGCAGTGGTGTGCGCGCCGATCAGTTGGCCTTGGCGGCAGTAGATCCACGAACGCACTATGTCAAAGCCCTTGTCGGCGGTGTGGACTACAACCGCAGTCAGTTTAATCGCGCCACCCAAGCCATGCGTCAACCGGGGTCTGCCTTTAAGCCCTTTGTCTTTTATGCTGCCTATGCCAGTGGCAAATATACGCCCGATTCTGGAATTAACGACTCACCCGTTAGGTATCGCGATGGCAGTGGGTGGTATGTGCCGCGAAATTACGATGGCTCCTTTATGGGTGGGATGTCTATGCGTATGGCTTTGGCCACGTCCCGCAATATTCCTGCGATTGTTCTTGGCCAAGAGGTGGGCATTGAGCGCGTCATTGAAATTTGCCGTACCCTTGGCATTACCAGTCCCATGCTTCCTGTGGTTTCTCTACCTCTGGGGGCTGTGGATCTAACGCCCTTGGAAATGGCCGCGGCCTATGCCACATTCGCCAACAATGGCTGGCAATCCCCCACCACAACCATCATTCAAGTCACCGATAACAATGGCAATTTGCTCTTGGATCACACACCGCGCCCCAAACTCGTGCTTGATCCTTGGGCCGCCGCCGCCCTAAACAACACAATGCAGAGTGTGATCACCAGTGGCACAGGGACAGCCGCCAACATTGGCCGACCCGCGGCGGGGAAAACAGGCACCACCTCTTCTGAGCGGGATATTTGGTTTGTTGGTTATGTGCCACAACTCTCAGCGGCTGTTTGGGCAGGGAATGACAACTATGCACCCCTCGGGCAGGGGGCAACGGGGGGTGGCTTTATGGCACCCATTTGGCGGGATTTCATGAGTCAGGCACTCAAGGATGTGCCCATCGAAGACTTTACTCCAATGTCGAAGTTCCAGCGACCCAAGCCGCAACGGCAAACAAATTAGCAAACAAATTAGGGATTGGTTTTTGAACTGGGTTCTGCGCCACTGAACCCATTAACACTTGATTTGATCGATTTGATCAGATGGTGCTTGGGCGTTGCAACTCATTTGCAGAAACTTCAGTAAAACTATTGTAATTATTCTCAATAAGCTGGGGTTGTTGCAAATGACACTTGTTGTCGGCTATCATGCAAACCAATATCGGCAGATCAAGCGAATCTTCTATGCCACTTTATACAGCAGCAGCCTTAAAGGCAGAATTGAATGAGAAGGGCTGGCGGTTGACGCCACAGCGAGAAACCATTCTCAATATTTTCCAGAATCTGCCCAAGGGCAATCACCTGAGTGCTGAAGACCTGCACCATGAGTTGCGCAAACAGGGACACTCCATTAGTTTATCCACCGTTTACCGCACCGTAAAGCTGATGTCGCGGATGGGTATTCTGCGGGAGTTGGAACTGGCAGAGGGACACAAGCACTATGAATTAAATACCATGTCCCCGCACCACCATCACCACATGGTGTGCGTGCAATGCAACCGCACAATGGAGTTCGACAATGATACGATTCTCAAGCAGGCTCTGAAGCAGACGGAGAAGTATGGTCTGCAATTGATTGATTGCCAACTGACGATTTACACCATTTGCCCAGAGGCGCTGCGGCGCGGTTACCCCGGACTGCCGGAAAACTGGGTCTGTAGTAGCGCGATCGCCCACGGCACAGAACCCCCCTCGCGGGGTAAATAAGGGATGCGACGACCCTTCGCGATCGCCCTTGTGGGCATAGCTGCTTTGCCCCCTCAGAGCCTAGGGGTTGAGTTTCCCGATGGTCGGGTGGCCTTTGATCAGCCACCCATTTTTGTTGAAGCCAATACCCGCTATCCTCAAGTGTGGCTAACGAATACCACCTACAACTTCATTGTGCAGATACCGACCACCGCAGGCGAACCCCTTGCCCGGCTTGACATTCAACAACTGCCCGGCATTGAGACAATTTACTTTTTGCCCCAACGTACCCGTGCTTTTATCGGCGATCGCTCCCACCAGCCGATTCCCTTGGCCGAGGTGACCTTTGATGGCCATTCAGCGCTGCTCACAGTGACCTTTGATCCCCCTGTGCCACCGGGGTCGTACCTGCGGGTTGAGGTTGCTCCTGTGCGCAATCCCCAATGGGATGGGACGTATCTTTTTGCTGTGACAGCCTTTCCTCGGGGGGGCGATCGCGCCCTAGGTCAAAATATCGGCACGGGTCGCTTGCAGTTTTACCGCAACTCTAATTTTTTCTAACGTGACCGTCTTTGCAACATTACCGCCGCCGCTTCAGCCGGGCGATCGCCTTGCCGTCGCCTTTCCCAGTGGTGTCCTCCGCCAAAGGGAACCTTTTTGGCAGGGAGTGGCCTGTTGGCAAGCTCAGGGCTATGAGGTGATTGTCGATGAGGCGGCCTTTGCCGGCTGGGGCTACCTTGCGGGTGCCGATCAACAGCGGCGCGATCGCCTGCGGCACTTATTGCAAGATAATTCTATTAAGGGTATTCTCTGCGGGCGGGGTGGATTTGGAGCGACTCGTCTGTTGGAGCAGTGGCAGTGGCCAGCGGTATCGCCGAAATGGCTGATTGGTTTTTCGGATATTACGGCTTTGCTGTGGAGCTATGCTAACCAAGGGGTGGCCGGTGTCCATGGCCCAGTACTCACCACGCTGGCGGCAGAACCCCTTTGGAGTCAGCAGCGGCTTTTTGATCTGGTGCGGGGCAAACCCCTAGAGCCGCTCTTGGGAACGGGTTGGGGGGGCGGTGTGGTGCAGGGTCGTCTTTTGGTGGGGAATTTAACAGTCGCGACTCATTTACTGGGGACGCCTGATTGTCCTTCTTTTGAGAATGTGATCTTGGCTCTAGAGGATGTGGGTGAAGCCCCCTATCGCATTGACCGCATGTTGACGCAGTGGCGCTGCAGTGGTGTGTTGCATCAGATTCAGGGGATTGCCCTCGGTCGTTTTAGTCGCTGTGAGGATCCGACCACCCAACCCAATTTTCGGCTGATTGAGGTGTTGCAGGATCGCTTAGGGGATTTGGGGCTTCCCATTGTCAGTGACTTGCCCTTTGGTCATGAGGGGGTGAACGCTGCCTTACCTGTGGGAGTCGCAGCAGAGTTGGATGGCGATCGCGGCTCTTTGCGGCTATTGCTCTGACCCAAAATCAAAATACCACCTCTGCCAGTGCCGAGATTGGTAAAAACTAATCCCACTCATAAGCAGAAGGCGATCGCTGGCAAACAATGAAATGAAAATTCGAGTGATAAGATATGGGGGATTCCATCAAGGCGCGTAAAGAGTTATGGATTTGGTGACACTGGCCGGACAGCTGAATGCAGGCACCATTTTGCCGGAAACCATCGTGATTGTGACGCTGCTCGTCGTCCTCCTAGCAGATTTGATTCAGGGACGCCAAGCCGATCGCTGGACCCCCTACTTTGCCATTGTCGGTTTAGGGGGAGCGATCGCCACGATGATTCCCCTGTGGACTCAGCCCGACACCGTCAGTTTCTTTGGCAGCTTTATTTCTGATCACCTCAGCCTCTTCTTCCGGGGACTGATTGCCCTTTCAGCCTTGGGCACGATTCTCATGTCCATTCGCTATGTTGAGCAAACGGGCAGTTCCCTCGGCGAATTTATGACGATTCTGTTGACCGCCACGGTGGGTGGCATGTTCATTGCCGGTGCCCAAGAACTGGTGTTTATCTTTGTGGCGCTAGAGACCCTGAGTATTGCCTCCTATCTGCTCACCGGCTACACCAAGCGCGATAGCCGCTCCAACGAAGCCGCCTTGAAATATCTCCTGATTGGTGCGGCCAGTTCTGCCATTTTCCTCTATGGATCGTCACTGTTGTATGGCCTCTCCGGTGGGTACACCCAATTACCAGAAATTGCCCAAGCTCTCTCTGCGGAATCCTTGGGTCTGGTGGTGGCCTTAGTGTTTGTTATTGCTGGCATTAGTTTCAAAATTTCAGCAGTGCCCTTTCACCAATGGACGCCCGATGTTTATGAGGGTGCCCCTACGCCTGTGGTTGCCTTTCTCTCCGTTGGCTCCAAAGCGGCTGGGTTTGCCCTTGCCATTCGCTTTTTGACCTTGGCCTTCCCCAGTGTCACCGATCAGTGGCAACTCATCTTTACGGTGCTGGCGATCCTCAGCATGATTCTCGGCAATGTGGTTGCCCTTGCCCAAACCAGCATGAAGCGGATGCTCGCCTACTCCTCCATTGGGCAGGCGGGGTTTGTGATGATTGGTTTTGTCGTTGGCACTGAGGCAGGTTATGCCAGTATGCTCTTTTACCTGCTGGTGTACCTCTTCATGAACCTTGGCGCCTTTACCTGTGTGATTCTCTTCTCCCTGCGCACGGGTACCGATCAAATTAGTGAGTATGCCGGCCTCTATCAAAAAGACCCCCTGCTCACCCTCGGCCTGAGCCTCTGTCTGCTTTCTCTGGGGGGGATTCCTCCCTTGGCCGGCTTTTTTGGCAAAATTTACCTCTTCTGGGCGGGTTGGCAAGCCGGTGCCTATGGTCTGGTGCTGCTGGGTCTATTAACGAGTGTGATCTCGATTTACTACTACATTCGTGTTGTCAAGATGATGGTAGTCAAGGAACCCCAAGAAATGTCCCTAGCTGTGCAAAATTATCCCGAGGTTTCTTGGTCAACCTTTGGCATGCGTCCTTTGCAGGTGGGTCTAGTGATGACGGTGATTGCCACCTCCTTGGCGGGTATCTTGGCCAATCCCCTCTTTAACTTGGTGAATACGGCAGTACTAGATGTGCCCCAAGTGGCTCATCAACCGACGGCGATCGAGGTGGCCTACCAAAGCCTACCGCCGGCAGGTAAATCTTAAGGATGACTTTAGTACCATCCCCGATCTATCCCCCTAGAATCAAGGGGAAGCTATGCTAGGACAAATCACAGTGGTGGAATTAGCGCAACGCCTAGCCACAGAGGCGGATACCTTGCAACTCATTGATGTGCGGGAACCAGAGGAGTGGGCGATCGCCCATCTTCCTCACTTTACGCCTTTGCCCTTGAGTGCGTTTCCCCAATGGTCGCCCCAAATTTGCCAGCTCTTTGATCCAGATCGGGAAACCTTGGTACTCTGCCACCACGGTGTGCGATCAGCGCAAATGGGTCACTGGTTGATTCAGCAGGGATTCCGTAATGTGAAAAACATTGTCGGTGGTATTGATGCCTATGCTGCGGCAGTGGATCCAACCCTACCCCGTTATTAGTTGATTGCCTTGGGAGAGTTTTCATGACCTTGAAAGTCGGTATTAATGGCTTTGGCCGCATTGGCCGCTTGGTGCTACGGGCGGGTCTCGCCTACGACAATATTCAGTTTGTCGGCATTAACGATCTCGTGCCTGCGGATAACCTTGCCTACCTCTTTAAGTACGATTCCACCCACGGCATCTATCCGGGAACCGTCAAGGCCACGGCAGAGGGCATCGAAATTGATGGTAAGTTCATTCCCTGTACGGCCATTCGCAATCCCGCAGAACTGCCTTGGGGATCGGTTGGCGCCGACTACATTGTTGAATCCACTGGCCTATTTACTGGCTATGAGGGGGCGGCTCAGCATCTTCAGGCCGGTGCGAAACGAGTGGTGATTTCAGCCCCCACCAAGGATGCCGATAAGGTGAAAACAATTGTCGTCGGTGTTAATGATGCGGCCTTTGATCCAGCGGTGGATGTGATTGTCTCCAATGCCAGTTGCACCACGAATTGCTTGGCACCGGTGGCGAAGGTACTACATCAAACCTTTGGGCTAGCTGAGGGCTTAATGACCACGGTGCACTCTGTTACCGCAACCCAACCGACGGTGGATGGTCCTAGTAAGAAGGATTGGCGCGGCGGCCGCGGGGCTGGCCAAAATATTATTCCCGCCTCTACCGGCGCTGCTAAAGCGGTGACACTGGTGTTGCCCGAACTCAAGGGCAGGTTGACGGGGATGGCCTTTCGCGTACCCACACCCGATGTGTCGGTGGTGGATTTAACCTTCAAAACTGAGAAGGCCACGAGCTATGACGAGATTTGTGCGGCAATGAAGGCAGCGGCTGAGGGGGATCTCAAGGGGATTCTCGGCTATACCGAAGAGGCGGTTGTCTCCAGTGATTTTATCGGTGATGGCCGCTCCAGTATCTTTGATGCCACAGCGGGGATCCAACTCAATGCCAATTTCTTTAAGGTGGTGGCTTGGTACGACAATGAGTGGGGCTATTCCTGCCGTGTGGTAGATCTCCTCAAATTGATGGCCGCTAAGGATGGTCTGCTCTAGCGACCCAAGTCATGGAGACGGTGGATCACTTCGCAGCAGTGCTGTGTGACTGCTTCTAGGGCAGCGCGATCGCCCGAAGCTGGGGGCGGAATGGGAGCACCAATGCGCACTGTAATGGGAACGGGTCGGGGAAATCCACCTTTTTTGAGAATCTCTTGGGTTCCCCAAAGGCATACGGGCAATAAAGGCGCCTGAGCTTTGGCGGCAATGAGTGCTGCCCCCAATTTCGGATCATAGATGCGCCCATCTTTCGTGCGCGTGCCCTCCAAAAAGACCCCCACTGCCCAACCCTGTTCTAGAGCTTTGAGGGCGGCCTGCAATGCGCGGCGATCGCCAGCTCCCCGCTTCACAGGATAGGCACCGTACCACCGAATCAATGTCCGAAAAATGGGAATCTGGAATAATTCCTCCTTGGCCATCCAAGCCACCGGTCGGCGCACACAGTTAGAAATCAGGGGTGGATCAAAGTAGCTGGCATGATTGGCTACCACCACCAGTGGCCCTCGCAGCGGTACCTGATGGGCACCATAGATGCGCCCGCGAAAGTAGGTGTGCAGGAGTGGACTCACCACTGACCATTTGAAAAGATGGTAGAGGAGCAGGCTGATCAGCGGCTCGCGATCGCGACTCACCCAAGGCTCTCCAAACTAGCGATCGTGGCAATGCTGGTAACGGTGATCTCTGGGGTCGTGCGTTTAACCAAGCCTGCCAATACGTTGCCGGGACCAATTTCAAAGGCTTGGGTCACCCCCGCTGCCGCAAGGGCATGACAGGTGTCCACCCACCGCACAGAGCCGGTCATCTGCGATTGCAACCGTGCCTTGATCACCGCTGCATCCGTTGTCGGTTCAGGTTCGACATTATTCAAAACGGGAAAGATCGCCTCGTGGAAGGTGCACTCCTCCAGCAGCGTGGCAAATGTGGCTGCCGCCTCCGCCATAAACGGGGAATGAAAAGCCCCACTCACATTCAAGGGAACCGTTCGCTTCACCTTAATTTTGCCTAGCACCGCGTCCACCGCTGCCGGCAGCCCCGAAATCACCACCTGCCCCGGATGGTTATCATTGGCCAGAACCACATTGGCTGTGCTGGCGATCGCCTCTTGCAACTGCTCGCGGTCAAAGCCAATCAAGGCCACCATCTTGCCCCCCCCAGCGGCATTCATCAGTTCGGCTCGCCGCTGCACTAACTTCAGTCCTGTTGTAAAGTCAAAAACCTCCGCCGCATAGAGGGCAACATATTCGCCGAGACTATGCCCCGCAACAAAGTCCGCTTTTGCCCCCTGTTCCTTGAGGGCATCCACAAGCAAGCTCTCCACCAGAAACAAACTCGGCTGGGTATAGAGGGTTTGATCTAAGTTACCGATACGACCTGCACAGCACTCAATGACCGACCACCCCAAAATCGCCGCTGCCTGTGCGCACCGCTCCTCGGCTGGGGGATAGGCCGTCAGCAAATCCGCCATCATTTCTGGATGTTGCGACCCTTGGCCGGGAAATAACCATGCTGTCTTTGTCATCGGCAGTGCTCAACTCGAACCGCAATCTACTTTACCCGATTTGGGATGTCCGTTATACTAGAAAATTGTCGATAAAAATCTGCCCCTTTTATCTCCATAGGCTGACATGATTAAACTGCGTCTCAAACGCTACGGCAAAAAACGGAACGCCACCTATCGGATTGTGGCGATGAACAATACCGATCGCCGCGATGGGCGTGCCCTCGAAGAATTGGGCTTCTATGATCCGATCCGTGATGAAGTGCGCCTCAAGGAAGAGGCTATCAAGCGGCGTTTGGCGCAGGGCGCACAACCCACAGATACCGTGCGGCGGCTGTTTGTCAAAGCAAATCTTCTCCCCGAAACTGCCAAAAAATAGGCAATGACTGAGTCGGCTGCCCCCAACTACGCTGCCTTGATTCGCTTCCTGCTGGAACCCTTTATGGAAGCACCGGAAACGCTACGGCTGCATGCGGAATTTTCCCCTGCCAATTCTCGCATCTGGGTACGCCTTGCCTTTGCTGGCGAGGATAAGGGACGGGTCTATGGCCGTGGCGGTCGCAATCTCCATGCCATTCGAGCAGTTCTACAGGCTGCTGCCCAAGCCGCCGGTCAGCAGGTTTACCTAGATGTCTATGACGATGCCAAAAGTACGCCTAAAATAGATCATCAAGGGAGCGATCGCCCCCGGCGATTCCGTCGTTCTTATCCATCATCAAGGAGGCAAAGTTAGCGCGTGTCTGAAGTGCGTTTAGGTGAAAACGAATCTATTGAGTCCGCTCTACGGCGATTCAAGAAAAAAATCCAAAAAGCGGGCATTCTTTCGGAAGTCAAACGGCGTGAACGTTACGAGAAACCCAGCCTGCGCCGCAAACGCAAACAGGAGGCCGCCCGCAAGCGCAATCGCTAAGCCTTGGGTATGACCACGAGGGAAAGCCTCACGATTGACCTCCACAGCACTGAGAGTGCGATCGCCCTTGTCGGTGAGCAAGAAGCCAACCTGCGCATCTTTGCCGCCCAAACAGGGGCGACCCTTGTTTTAAGGGGGCGGGATCTCTACATCACTGGTACCCCTGCTCAAATCCAACTCTGCCAACAACTGATTCAAGACCTCGGTACCCTCTGGCGCGAGGGGCGTCCTGTGTCTGGGGTAGATATTCTCACCGTCCGCCATGCCTACGACACCCAGCAGCGGGAAGCCCTCCAAGAGCTGCAACAGGATATTCTGGCTCGCACCCGTCGCGGCGACATTATTCGTGCCAAAACCTTTCGCCAGCGCCAGTACATTCAAGCCATTCGCAGCCACACACTCACCTTTGGCATTGGGCCAGCGGGCACCGGCAAAACCTTCTTGGCCACCGTTCTAGCCGTCCAAGCGCTACTGTCGGGTACTTATGAGCGGTTGATTTTGACACGGCCTGCGGTGGAAGCAGGGGAGCGGCTCGGCTTTTTGCCGGGAGATTTACAGCAAAAAATTGATCCCTATTTGCGTCCCCTCTACGATGCTCTCTACGAACTAGTGGAGCCAGAGAAAATTAGTAACCTGATGGAGCGGGGGGTGATTGAAGTGGCTCCCTTGGCCTATATGCGAGGGCGTACCCTCAATAATGCCTTTGTCATCCTCGATGAGGCCCAGAACACCACCCCTGCCCAGATGAAAATGGTCTTGACCCGCATTGGTTTTAACTCCTGCTTGGTGGTAACGGGGGACTTGACACAAACCGATCTACCAGAACATCAAACCTCCGGCCTCAGTGTGGCCACGAAAATTCTCAAAGATGTCGAAGGGATCGCGTTTTGTTATCTAACCAAGGGGGATGTGATTCGCCATCCCCTTGTCGAGCGAATTATTGATGCCTACGATCGCCATGAGCAGGCCTTGCTTACTAAGTCAAAAGAGCGCGCATCTGGGCGTAGCGATCGCTCAGCCAAGGCCAATTAACCACCTGCCACCAAGCCTCTAGGTACTGATCGCGACGGTTGCGATAGGTCAGGTAGTAGGCATGCTCCCACAAATCATTGCCCAAGATCGGCACTTGCCCTTGCATCAGCGGCGAATCTTGGTTCAGTGTGGTGGTAATGGCCAGATTTCCTTGGGGCGTCAGCACAAGCCAGACCCAGCCACTGCCAAAGTGCTTTAGACCTGCCTGCTGAAACTGGGTTTGAAACGCTGAGAACGAGCCAAAGGTGGCTGCAATTGCTGTGGCCAGCTCCCCCGTGGGTTCACCGCCCCCATTCGGTGCCATACTTTGCCAAAAGAGGGAATGGTTGGCATGGCCGCCGCCGTGGTTGCGCACGGTTTGTTGAATGGCGGTGGGTAGTTGGCGAATGTGGCGCAGTAAATCCTCAATAGGTAGCCCCTGCCATTGCCGGTAGGGCGTCAGTGCCTTGTTCAGCGTCTTCACATAGGCCGCATGGTGTTTGTCGTGGTGTAGCTGCATCGTCTGCGCATCAATCACTGGCTCTAGGGCATCGTAGCCGTAGGGCAAAGGCGGCAGCGTATAAATTTCTGACGGCTCACCTTCAGCCACGGCTGGGCGCGATCGCAACCAGAGTGTAGCGGCACTGCCGACGAGAAGGCCAAGGGTTTGACGACGGGTTAGGGGCATAGCGAGTACGTGAAATGTTCCCGCTAATAGTTTAAGTCTTTAAGTTCCGCAGGATTATTCTTGGCGCAGTAGGAGTTGTTGAGCTTGGCTGGGTGTCAGGAGTTGGCCATCCACTTCAATTTGCAGCACCTTGTCAGCGGATGGTTGCAGCGTCGTACTGGCCTCACGGCGGTCTTTAGAACGCCACTGATTTTGCCAAAGGCGGTTCATTTCCGAGGATTCAAAGCCAGTGGTCGGGGAAATGGGATTAAAGATCGGGGGCAGGGGAGTCGCCAACGTGGCCAAGGGATAACATATCCCCAGCAACACCACGCTCAGCAGCAGTGGACGAGTCATAAGTCAATACCTCTTGGGAGCGATCGCAAATAATTTTTACAGTAGGCTTCTTCTAACCGCTTATTTTTTTCACCAAGGTCAGCCCTCATTCTTATTATATCCTCTGGAACTAAAGTCCTTTTTGGGTTTTTTCCCTCGTACTGAAGCGTTGAGGCTACCAAGCTTCTGTATTGTTTCCTAAGTTATGATGGTAAGACGTACGCACCAGTTTGTTGGCAATTATCAATCCAGAATGACACAGGCATACACCCCTGAAGATGTTTGGCGATTATTGGCAGAGCTACTGGAGGCTCAAAAGGAAACAGAACGCCGATTTCAGGAAACCGAGCGACAATTTCAAGAAACAGATCGGCGATTTCAAGAGACTGACCGGCGTTTTCAGGATCTTGAACAGCGATTTCAGGAAACGGCTCAACGTTTTCAAGAAACAGATCGGCTTTTTCAGCAGACTGAACGGCAATTTCAAGAAACAGATCGGCGGTTCCAAGAGACTGACCGGCGTTTTCAAGAAACGGAACGGTTGCTCCGAGAAGAAGCACGGCAGCTCAACCAACAAATTGGCAAACTGGGCAATCGCCTTGGGGAGTTTGTGGAGTGGCAAGTCCGCCCAGCCGTGTTGCGCTTATTTCAGAGTCGGGGAATTGCTGTTTCTCAACTCTACAGTGATGTGATTCTTCAAGACGGCAACGAGAGTTTAGAAATTGATCTGTTGGTCGTTAACACCGATGAAGCCGTTCTCGTCGAAGTGAAAACAAAACTTAGCCAAGGGGATGTTGATGAGCATTTAGAGCGGATTGCGAAATTTCGCCGTCTAGCTCACCAGTATCGTGGCACGAAACTCTTGGGTGCCGTGGCAGGGATGATTGTGCCGCCCGAGGTGGCTCGCTACGCTTATCGGCAAGGTTTGTTTGTGTTGGCGCAGTCGGGGGATGGGGTGACGATTCTCAACGACCCGCAGTTTCAGCCCCGTGCGTGGTAGGCCACTATCCCCTACTTGATTCGACGGAGGAAGCAAGGTGGAGAAAGAGGTCCGTCCCACACATGTGTGACCTAGGCAGCGCGTTTGACCAAGGAGCGAATGACGTTGTCTTTCATCATCAATAGGCGAGAGGCTTGCAACAGTAGCTCACGAGCTTCCTGAAGGCTCATGGCACTCACTTGCTCCTCCATCACCCGCATTTGAAACTCCTGTTCAAAGCTGAGGTCAACATTCAGTTCGGGGAAGCGTTGCTCCATAGAACGTACTCCTTACTCCATGTTATCGGGCATACGTGTTAAAAAATATAACAAACACATTGACAAAGTTGCCACTCAATGAATATCACCCGTGCAAAGGATAAAATGTTCAGCATGAACGATTTCACTAAATTCTTGATTGGTTTCACAAACGAGACCTGATAGACTGAGCTAAAACTTAAGTTCGATGATGAGGACGGCAAGATGCGGTTGGCAGAGGTGGCTGAACGGTTTGGGGCAACCCTCGACTGTCCAGAGCAGGGCGATCGCCCCGTTTTGGGGGTAGCCCCCCTCGAAACAGCAACAGCAACAGACATCTCCTTTCTAGCCAATCCGAAGTACACCGCTCTATTGCAGACTACGGCAGCGGCTGCTGTGTTTGTCCGTCCCGATTTTCAAGGGGAAGCAGCCTGTCCCCTGCTGCGGGTGCCCCATCCCTACCTTGCCTTTGCCAAATGTATTGAATGGTTTTATCCGCAACCCAAACCCTCCGCCAAAATTCACCCGACGGCAATTCTGGGAGCCAATGTCGTCTTGGGAGCTGAGGTGACCATTGGTGCCTATACCGTGATTGGCGATCGCGTGCGCATTGGCGATCGCACAATAATTGATAGTCATTGCACGCTCTACGATGATGTGGTGGTTGGCGCCGATTGCCGTATCTATAGCCACTGTGCCTTGCGGGAGCGGGTGCAATTGGGCGATCGCGTCATTCTGCAAAACAGTGTCGTTCTGGGTAGTGATGGTTTTGGCTATGTGCCTCTGCCCGATGGTCGCCACTATAAAATTCCGCAAGTGGGCACCGTGGTCATTGGCAATGATGTGGAAATCGGTGCCGGCACAACGATTGATCGCGCCACCTTAGGGGAAACCAGCGTGGCGGATGGCACGAAAATTGACAACCTGACGATGGTGGCTCACAACTGCACCATTGGTGAAAATTCGATTCTCTGTGCCCAAGTGGGCTTGGCCGGGTCGACCCACATTGGTAATCACGTCGTCCTTGCTGGGCAGGTGGGGGCAGCGGGTCATTTGACCATTGGCGATCGCACCATTGTCTCCGCCAAATCCGGCATCAGTAGCTCTGTTCCCCCAGATAGCCGCATGGGGGGGATTCCAGCCATGGATCAAACCCTCTACCTCAAGGTTTCAGCCGCAGTGAAGCAACTGCCGGATCTCCTCAAGCGAGTGCGCCAATTGGAAGCAAAGGTAAGGGGATAGCATAGATATTCTAACCACCCTCTATAGTGGAATTAAGGGCTAGGGTTGCCTTTTGGATCGTTCATCATGGGGTGAGGGGCAATGGGTCACACGAATCTGCGACACTAAAGCTTATGACTCCTCCAGCAGCCATTCGATTACTGCCCAGTGATCAGGAATTGTTCCAAGCGCTCCTTGGCTACCATGAACTGACAATCAAGGCAGACAAGCAAGCAGCCTTACTTACCTTGCTCCAGCGCGATCGCGCCCAAGTCATTGTCAAAAGCATTGCCCAAGCTGCCTTTCCCCAAACGGCCTTTAACTTTGCCCTCTGGATGCTCAACCATGACTTGGTGACACTGGATTGGCTCTACGACATCACCTATCGCATTTCCACCCAGGGCTGTCAAGAAACCATTGATTTGGGATTGCTCTACGGCAGTCTCAAGCACTTAAGTGCAGGGGATCAAGCCATTGTCTTGGGTCAAACCGATGCTGCTCTTAAGGCCATTCGCCTTGATGACTTGGATCTAGCAACCTTGATTACGACATTGGAACCGGGGATAGCCATTAGTTTGCTCTCTTGGTTTGTCACCTTTAAGAAAATCACGACAGTGGATCTGGAATACATCAGCCAAATTGTCCAGAAGGTGAAACCTACCGCCGAACCACCCCAAGAGACCACTGAGATTCACTCCCAACCCCTCGTCCCTGAACCCCACATCATTGAACTCACCCTTGAAGACAAATTACTGGATTTGAATTTGCAATTGGGGGGCACAGAAACAGAGATTCTACCCAAGGTTTTGGATCGCTTTTTATTTCGGCGCACCCGTGAAGATAAGGTGGTCTATCGTCCCAATACACAGGTGGTACGCCTTGCCTGCGTTGGCGAAGAGCGCCGTGACATTCCTGTGCCAGTGCGCAGTGCCAAAACATGGCCACCGGGAGTCTATGTGATCTATCGCGAGCAGGAATCCCTACAACTGATGCGCTTGCCAGATAACGAGTTCTACGAAATTTTGCCCTTCGGGCCTGATCCCTATCTGCGTGCTGAAACGATCGCCCGCATGGTCAAGGAAGGGCAGCGCTAGCTATAAACGGGCAGTGTGAAGTGAAAGCAACTGCCTTTTCCCGGTTGGGAGTCCACCCAAATCTGGCCGTAGTGCATACGAATAATTTGGCGGCAAAGGGCAAGGCCAATGCCATAGCCTTCAATGGTGCGATCGCGATCGAGGCGAACCGTCTCGCCAAAAATTTTTTCCTGCTGCTCAATGGGAATACCGGGGCCAGTGTCACAGACGGTAACTTGTACTTTTTGAGTCATGCGGTGAAAGGCACTGAGGTGAATTTTGCCCCCTGCAGGAGTGTATTTACAGGCATTGTCCAGCAGGTTGACAAGGACCTGACGAATGCGATCGCCATCGCCATAAACCAAGGGTAAATCCAAGGGAATGTCGGTGGTAAAGTGCTGCTTTTTACGTTCAAAATTGAGGCGCACATCCTCAACCGTTTCTTGGCACAGTTGTCGCAGATCCAGTTGCCGTGCCATAATTTGCAGTTTGTCTTGGGGCCCGCGCGCCGCTAAGAGTAAATCCGTAATCAGTTGTCCCATCATCTGGGTTTGACTGCGGGCATGGTGAAACAGGCGTTGGATGTCCTCAATATGGAGTTGCTGAGTGCTCTCTTCCTGAAGGTTGGCCTCGAGGGTTTCAAGGGCAATGCCAACAGCAGTGAGGGGGTTACGCAACTCATGGGCCAGCAAGCCAATAATCCGATCTTTGAATTGCAGTTGTTCGGCAAGGCGATCGCGCTCTTGACGCAGTTGAAACAGCTCATCCTTGAGGCGGCTGAGTTCCATGGAGCAATCGGACTGCTCCGCTGCCGACTTTTGCATATCTGCCTGTAGGCCAAGAGCCACTTCCCGCTGCCAGCGCGGCCACCAATAGTCCACCTTTTGCAGTAGCTTGCGACCAGCAAGGGTTTGACGCGGTTCAGGGCGGACTTTAATCAAGGCAGGCGTGGCAACCAGCTTGTACTCCTCTAGGAGATAGGGCTGCTCACCTATGGGCACCACTTTTAACTCAAAGCCAAAGTTCGAGGGCAGTTGCTGAATGTGGGCTTGAATAGCAGCGGTTTCCTCTTCATCGCCCGGACGATTGGCAACAAACAGGAGCAAACTGAGCGGCGGTGTCGTTTCTTGGGTAGAACTGGCATCCGCAGACGCTTTCATTGAATCACCGGTGAGTATTCTCAAGGGCAATGAATGGCGCTTCCTGGACAGGAAACACTAGAGAGCAATCAAAAGATTAACTAAATGTTAGCGGATTCTCCCTCGCAACCCAACTTAAGATTGCTGGCCATCCCGCCGGCCAAGTTCGTAGATTGCCCCACCGATGGTTGCCATCAGGCCTAAACTCAAGGCCCAACTTTGCCCCAAGCCCAAACTACAGAGGATAAAGCAACCCGTCCCCACCAAAATAAAGGGAACTAGCCCCACCATCCCTGCCCAGAATTCGGCACTTTGGTTTGCTTCACCCCCTAGCCACGTCACTAAACGCTGTATTAAGGCTTGCCCCGTGGGATAAAAGCCCCAGTACAGGGCGATCGCCCACAGACCAGACCCCGCAATGGCAATGGGGGAGAGAGAAACCTGCTGCAAATTGGGAATCATAGGAGTCCTTGAAAAATCTTGGGATCAAACATTTCTCGGAGAGATAGATAGTAGGGGGTAAAAACACTTGTATCATAGCCAGCGGCACGGGTTTGTATTTCCTTACCCAAAAGGTGCACCATTTGAAACACTAGCTCCCATGTCACATTCAGCGAAGGATAAAGCATCAAACACAGGGGAAAGAGTTCCCGTTGCAGCGCCCCAAGGCTTTGCTCCAAAAGACATACCCAGAGGTAGATTTGGAACATCTCGACATCGCGAATACTGGAAACACGCACACTGGCTTGGGTCAAAGGGCCACTAAAACAGCGGTGCTGGGGGTTGAGTTCGGCAACACGATCACAAATAGCGGTGGCGATCGCCGTGCTCTGAGGCAACAGATGGCGCACTAAAGCCAAGGCCGGATCAGTGTAGTCGTAGTTGGCTGCTGCGTTATAGGCACGGTGCAAGGGCATGTAGAGGTGATCATCAATGACTTTGAAGAAGCTACTGAGGATCGGACGTTGGCTCGTTGGTGCCACTTCTAGCAGTAATACCCCCGTGTGGTGAAACTGCATACTGACAAAGCCAATCACCCGCGGATCGACGGCAGTATAGCGGCGGCGAATCTCACTGATGGCACTAGCCAGCTTGGCGGTCATTTGCTGGGTGCCCTTGCCGGCTTCGTAGAGTTTGAGGGTGCGCTGATAAATGTCATGGATGTCTTTGGAGATGCTCCAAGGATCCACCAGTTCCGCTGGGATGCCATGGCGAATCATCTCTGCGGCCAAGAAGCCTTCGGTACGCTGCCAAGCCTTGACACTGGCATTCCGCAATTCGGCCAAGAGCCGAGGGGCAACCACCGCTGGATCATCCTCCGCAAGGGCGGTGGTGTTGAGGTTGGTAATATAGCGCTTTGCCCAAGCCTGTGCCAGACTGCTCAAGGAGGTGGTGTCCGGTGCGATCGCGCTCGATCCGTCAGTAGTGGTATTCAACATGAGCACCTCCGCCATTTAGAACAGGGCTATAAGCAGAATTGATGTTAAGAATTGTAACTTGTTTTAAGCTGATCCTGCCACCCTGCGCCACTAGCGATCGTTGACCGCAACTGCTCATACCGTTAATCTGCCCTATAGCAGCAACATCTTTGGAGAAATTGGATGGACTGGCAATCCTTTGCCGTGAGTTTTGCGATTGTTTTCTTGTCAGAACTGGGGGACAAGAGTCAACTGGTGGCAATTACTTTAGGGAGTAATGCCCGCTCCGCTACCGCTGTCTTTCTAGGCGTGGCCTCTGGCTTAGTGTGTACAACGTTTTTCGGTGTGCTTTTGGGCAGTGGGATTGCCACATTGATCCCCGTGAAGGTGGTCAAGGCGATCGCTGCCATGATGTTTGCCTTTCTGGGGTTTTATTTGCTGTCTCAAACAGCGGCTGACAGCCTTGACAAGGAGCGAATTTGATTATAACCAAAGGATTGATTATCATAGTGACTACAGGTTAGCAAATGGATAACCCTAAAACTGCGATTTAACTGCGATAGGCTACTTAGCTAAGCAAAATCTGCTGTTTGAATTTTATTTTTTAGGATAGCGCCGTGTTCACGTCTCCTGCTCCCAGTCCCCTACCCCCCATTCGTTCCCTTGAGGATGCGATCGATCGCTGTCAGCGGCTTGGATTGCGGCTGAGTCGGCAGCGGCGTGCCATTCTTGAACTGCTCTGGGATGCCAAGGATCACCTCTCAGCGCGGCAGATCTACGATCGCCTGAATCAAGCCGGCAAAGACATCGGCCATACCTCTGTATATCAGAATCTCGAAGCCCTTTCCGAGCATGGCATTATTGAGTGCGTTGAGCGTGCCGATGGGCGCCTTTACGGCAATATCAGTGATAGCCACAGCCATGTCAATTGTCTCGATAGCCAGAAAATTATTGACGTTCACGTTGAGCTACCCCCCTCTCTCATTGCTGAGATTGAAGCAAAAACTGGCGTGAAAATCGTTGACTATCGCATTGACTTTTATGGTTATCAAAACGCTGAGGCGAGCACCCAAGGATAACTATCGTGGCCAATCCCCAACATCTTCAGCTTCTCAAGCAGGGGGTTACCGCTTGGAATCAATGGCGGGAGCAAAACAGTGATATTCGCCCTGATCTGGGACAAGCCGATCTCACTGGCGCCAATTTGGAGCTGTACAACCTCACCAATGCCAATCTCGATCAGGCAAATTTAGCGGGGGCTGATCTGCGCAACGCTTTGCTCAAGGATGCCTACATGGCTGGAGCAAACCTCTACATGAGTGACCTGATTGAGGCGGATTTGCAGGGGGCCTGTTTACAGCGGGCTACCTTAGCGGGTGCTGATCTCTACAAGTCAAATATTGCCATGGCCGATCTGCGCCAAGCCAACTTGGTGGGCACGCTACTGCGGCGAGTGAGCCTAGTGGAAGCGACCCTTGCCTATGCCAACCTCACCCGTGCCAATCTCTTTCAAGCCAACCTGCACTTGGCCGATCTCAAGAGCGCAATTTTGCAAGAAGCGATTCTCGAAAGTGCCAGTCTCATTGAGGCCAACTTTGAATATGCGGTTCTCATTGCGGCCAAGATGTCGAAGGCCAATGCCCGCCGTGCTAACTTTAAGGGGGCAAACCTCTACAAAGCAGAAATGGACGGCATGGATCTGCGGGATGCGATTCTCGATAAAGCTTAGCACCAGCAACTTGTGAAAAGGCAAGGTTCAGGCTACGTTAGAGGTGAATCATCCTCGCCTATTGCAACTCGAAAGGAATGCCTGTGACTAAAAGCATCCGTAATACAGCACGTATGGTTCTTGGTGTGATTTTTGGAATTATTGGGGTTGTCGGCTTCATTTTACCCCTAGTGCCAGGAACGCCTTTTTTGCTGATAGCGGCAGCTTGTTTTAATTCTATGGAACCTGAGGAGACCGCCAGTGCCCAAGGGAATGAATCGCCACCCGTGGCATGAAATACTTTTTCCTCACTGAGGGGTGGCAGATTGGCCGCGTGTGGGAACCCCAAGGCCTCTGGAATGAGCAAGCGTGGCGGCGATCGCCCGTGATCACCCGTACCTGCCTCTACATCCTAGAGGGGGAGGAAAAGCTTTGGCTGCACCAAGTGGAGGAGATGGTTCTCATGGTAGAAGTGAAGCCCAGCCATCCTGACCCTGCCTCAACCATTGGCCAAGTGGTGCTTAAGCGCCTGATGAGTGCGGAGGATGTGCTGACCTACCTGTGTACCACCCCTGCCATTGCCAAAATTCAAGTGGAGCGAACCTCCCCTTCGGGCGATCGCCCCTAGCGATTCTTAAGCCTTTGGCACAATTTGTTAACTCTTCTGGCGTAATTCCCTATCTGCGGTGGCCTAGCAGAGAGAACTTGATCAATGCTAGCCTTGGTGCTCCCTGTTTGAGGTAAACTAGTTCGATGTTGTTGCCAACCGATGGAAACGCATTCGGCAACTCAACCCTAGACTTTTGTGATTGATCAATTTTAAGGTGTCCTTTGGTTGCAAACTCCGCTGCCTGCCTTGATGGCAAATCCTTAGCCCAGTCCATTGAACGCCAGTTGGCTGATCATGTGCGGACGTTTCAAGCCCAGTGGGGGCGATCGCCCGGCTTGGCGGTGTTGCGGGTTGGCGATGATCCCGCCAGTGCCGTGTATGTCCGTGCCAAAGAACAAGCCTGTGGCCGCGTCGGGATTCAATCCTTTGGTGCCCATTTACCGGCCACCATTACAGAAGCGGATTTATTGGCCAGAATTACTGAGCTAAATCAGGACGAATGGGTGGATGGCATTCTGCTGCAATTGCCCCTACCGCCCCACCTTGATCCCCGTCCCCTGCTATACGCGATTCATCCGGATAAAGATGTGGATGGCCTGCATCCCGAAAATCTCGGTCGGCTCGTGCGCGATGAACCGGGACTGCGCAGTTGTACGCCTGCTGGAGTGATGCAGCTTTTGGCCGCCTATGGCATTGATGTTGCAGGTCGCTCGGCAGTGGTCGTGGGTCGCAGTATTTTGGTCGGCAAGCCCTTGGCCTTGATGTTACTCACTGCCAATGCAACGGTGACGATCGCCCACTCGCGCACCCGTGATCTTGCCAGTGTCACCCGTAGTGCTGAGATTTTAGTCACAGCAATGGGACAGCCGCGGCGGATTACTGCCGACATGATTCGGCCGGGGGCAGTGGTCATTGATGTCGGGATTAATCGCATTCAACGCCCCGACGGTAAATCGAGTCTCTGGGGCGATGTGGACTATGAGGCTGCCTGTGCTGTGGCCAGTTATATTACCCCTGTTCCGGGGGGCGTCGGTCCGATGACCGTTGCCATGTTGTTGCACAATACTGTATGGAGCTATTGTCGCCGTCACAACTGGCACAAGCCCCTGCTCTCGTTGACCTCTATGCCGCCCGCACGCTGAGGAGTTGTTCATGATTTCCGCTGATCCCCCCCAAGTCCATCCCGCCGGCACATTTGATCTCAAGGCCTACCTCAAAGAACGCCAAGCCCTTGTGGAAGCAGCCCTCGAAGCATCGATCCCCGTTGCCTACCCAGAGAAAATTTACGATGCGATGCGCTATTCACTGATGGCAGGGGGCAAACGGCTGCGCCCGATTCTTTGCTTGGCCACCTGTGAACTGATGGGGGGCACCGTGGAAATGGCCATGCCCACCGCCTGTGCCCTAGAGATGATCCACACGATGTCGCTGATCCACGATGATCTGCCGGCTATGGACAATGATGACTACCGTCGCGGCAAGCCCACAAATCACAAAGTCTATGGCGAAGATATTGCCATTCTGGCGGGGGATGGCTTACTGGCCTATGCCTTTGAATATGTGGTGGAACAAACGAAAAACGTGCCCGCAGAGTATCTGCTGAAAATTGTGGCGCGGTTGGGGCATGCGGTGGCAGCAACGGGATTGGTGGGCGGTCAAGTGGTGGACTTGGAGTGTGAAGGGCAGCCGAACATTGGTCTAGAAACGCTGCACTTTATCCACTCCCACAAAACGGGGGCATTACTGGAGGCCTCTGTGGTTTCTGGGGCATTACTGACGGGGGCGAATGAATCTGATGTGGCTCGCCTGTCGCGCTATGCGGCAAATATTGGCTTGGCGTTCCAGATTGTGGATGACATTTTGGATATTACTTCGACCCGCGATGTCCTCGGTAAAACCGTTGGTAAAGATGTGGCCGCCCAAAAAATGACGTACCCGCGCCTGTGGGGTCTGGAAAAATCTCGCCAAGAGGCTGAACGCTTGGTGGCAGAGGCGAAGGCAGAGTTGGCTGTGTATGGGGCAGCCGCCGTTCCTTTGCAGGCGATCGCCGACTACATTACCAGCCGCAGTCATTAACGATCCCGAAGTGGGTTAGGATGGGCGCAGAGTTTGTCCTTGTCCGTAACCATGATGGACGGTCTTCGTGAGCTACTGGCTAACCATGTCCTCTGGGTCGCTTTCGCCGCCAGCGCGATCGCCCAAATGCTCAAGTTACTGATTGACATTGCCAAACACCGCAAGCTCAATTTCCGCGTTCTAGTGGAAACGGGGGGCATGCCCAGTTCCCATTCCGCCCTAGTTACTGCTCTGGCGACTGGGGTAGGGCTGCAGCGGGGCTGGGATAGCATTGAGTTTGCGATCGCCGTTGTCTTTGCCTGCATTGTCATGTACGATGCGGCCGGGGTGCGCCAAGCAGCCGGTAAACAAGCCCGCATTCTCAATCAAATTGTCGATGAATTTTTCCAAGATGGGCACGAATTGGCAGAAGCCCGCCTCAAGGAGTTATTGGGGCACACCCCCATTCAAGTCATCGTTGGTTCCGCCCTTGGGGTGGCGATCGCTTGGCTGGCGGTCTAAGGGTTTGCCCAGCGGTTATTGCCCTGTCTCGCGACCATAGCGATCCTCAAAGCGAACAATATCATCTTCGCCAAGGTAGGCTCCCGACTGCACCTCGATCATTTCAAGGGGAATTTTCCCCGGATTGGCCAAGCGGTGCACAGCGCCCACAGGGATATAGGTGGACTCATTCTCCGTCAGCAGAAACGTTTTGCCATTGCAGGTAACTTCCGCTGTACCACTGACAACAATCCAATGTTCTGCGCGGTGATGGTGCTGTTGCAGCGAAAGACTCGCCCCCGGCTTGACCGTAATCCGCTTCACTTGAAAGCGATGACCCGTGTCAATGGAATCGTAATGTCCCCAAGGGCGATAGACTACGCGATGATTGTAAGCCTCACTGCGCTTTTGGGCTTGCAGTTGCTCCACCACTTGTTTCACCTGCTGTGCCGCCTCCTGATGGGCAATGAGAACAGCATCAGCGGTTTCTACAACAATGAGGTTTTCCACCCCCAGTAGAGCAACCAAGCGGTTTTGACTATGGACAAAGCAATCTTTGCTGCCATAGGTGAGAACATCGCCACGGCAACTGTTGCCAAATTCATCCTTGGGTGTCACCTCCCAGAGACTTGACCAAGATCCCACATCACTCCAGCCACACTCTAGGGGCACTACCGCTGCTTTTTGCGTCTTTTCCATCACCCCATAGTCCACCGATAAACTGGGACACTGACTCAAGGGTGCTGTGGCCAAGCGGATAAAGTCCAAATCCTCCTGTCCCTCCCGCAGTGCCAAACGACAATGGTGCAAAATGTCTGGCTGCTGCTGTGCCAATTCTGCTAAGAAGCTCTGGGCGCGGAAGAGAAACATACCGCTATTCCAAAGGTAATGGCCATCCGCTAGATAAGCCTCTGCCGTTGCCAAATCGGGTTTTTCGACAAACTCTGCCACCCGATAGGTGTGGGCCTCACTGAGGGCTTCCCCCCGCCGAATGTAGCCGTAGCCTGTATGGGGAGAGGTGGGCGTAATGCCAAACGTTACCAACCAGTCCTTGGTGGCGGGTGCAAGTGCCCGTTGTAGCCCCTGCTGAAAGGCGGCAACATCCTGAATTAAATGATCCGCTGGTAGCACCAAAAGAATGGCATCGGTGGCGAGGACTTCTGTGACGTAGAGCGCAGCAAGGGTAATCGCAGGAGCCGTATTGCGCCCCAAGGGTTCGAGCAAAATCCGCGTTGGTGTCACCCCTAGCTCTTGAAATTGTTCCGCTACAAGGAAGCGATGGGCGTCATTGGCCACCACCACTGGCGGTTGCACTTGGGGTAAACCCTGCAAGCGTTGCCACGTTTGTTGTAGCAGACTCTGCCCTTCGGCAGTTAAGCGCATAAACTGCTTGGGATGGGCTTGGCGCGATAATGGCCAAAGGCGACTTCCGGCTCCCCCCGATAGAATCACTGGAATACAGTCCATGCAAGGTTCCCCTCACGTAATGCGACGCTTAAGCGTAGTCTATCGCCAAAGAACTTCGTCTTGGTTCAGACCCCTGTTCTTTTTGTTGCTCATTTTCTAGGGGCTACTGTTTTGGCAGTGCCCGATGAATGGCAGTGAAGGACTGAGGTGGCGTTTCCCCTTGGTTAAGGTTTGGCAATTGGATTCATCAACAGACTTAAAGCCCTTGGCGATTCTCCTTGGGATAGAATGTGGGCTGATCAGCGTTAGGGTTTCCTATGGCGATTAAAAAGGGAGATTTGGTAAAGGTCGTTGCTGAAAAATTGGCCAACAGTGTTGAGGCCTTGGCCAGTGATCATCGCTATCCCCCCTATCTCTTTGAGGGACGAGGCGAGGTGGTGGAGATTCGCGGTGACTATGCGCAGATTAAATTTCCAGTGCCCACCCCTACAGTTTGGCTGCGCCTCGATCAACTGGAGATCGCCAAATAACCCCAATTAGGGTCTCCTGCTAGCCTAGGAGCCAGTGAAGAGTACCCGTGTTAGCAATTTTCAGCGTGTCTGGATATGATGGAGGCAATGCTATTGCTTAACATTTAGTAATGTTAGTTCAACCTTCGCAACCTCAACGCTGGTTTCAGTGGCTCAAGGAGACGCTCCTTTTTGGGCAAGAACCCAGTGGCGAACTCTTAGCCATTTTGCTGGTGTATTTTGTCCAAGGGGTGTTGGGCTTAGCACGGCTGGCCATTAGCTTTTTCTTTAAGGATGAGTTGGGTCTGTCGCCGGCGGAAGTGGCGGCATTGATGGGTGTGGCTGCGCTGCCTTGGGTCATTAAGCCGGTATTTGGCCTCATTTCTGATAGTGTGCCGCTTTTGGGATTTCGTCGCCGTTCCTATCTTGTCCTGTCGGGCTTGCTGGGCTGTGGGGCGTGGTTGAGCTTGGGGACGTGGGTGGCTACCCCTTGGCAGGCAACGGCAGCGATTCTCGCAGCCTCGATCGCCATCGCCCTCAGTGATGTGATTGTCGATTCACTGGTGGTTGAACGGGCACGCCAAGAATCGGCGACTGAAATGGGAACGCTGCAATCCCTAAGCTGGGCAGCGACTGCCGTGGGGGGCATCCTCACCGCTTACTTTAGTGGCCAACTGTTGCAGTGGTTTAGTCCGCGTACAGTGTTTCAAATTACAGCGGCGTTTCCGCTCTTGATGTCGGGGGTTGCGTGGGCGATCGCCGAAGCACGGGTTACGGCTCGGCCTCAACTGCGTCAGACTTGGGAGCACATCAACCGTGTGCGCCAAGCCATGATGCAAAAACGGATTTGGTTGCCGGTGGCGTTTCTCTTCCTCTGGCAAGCCACCCCCGGCTCGGAATCAGCCTTCTTTTTCTTCACAACGAATGAATTGGGCTTTGAGGCGGAGTTTTTGGGACGGGTGCGCCTTGTCACTAGCATCGCCTCCCTCTTGGGGGTGTGGATTTTCCAGCGCTACTTGAAAACGCTGCCCATTCGTACCATTTTTTTCTGGAGCACGATTCTCTCAGCCCTTTTGGGACTCTCTAGCTTGATTTTGGTCACCCACCTCAATCGCCAATGGGGCATTAGTGACCAGTGGTTTAGCTTGGGGGATAGCCTCATTTTGGCAGTTATGGGGCAGATTGCCTTTATGCCGGTACTCGTGTTGGCGGCACGGCTGTGTCCGCCGGGGATTGAGGCCACCCTCTTTGCGCTGCTGATGTCCATTAGCAACCTTGCCAATCTGGTCTCCCATGAGTTGGGGGCACTGCTGACCCACTGGCTGGGGATTACCGAGCATAACTTCGATCGCCTCTGGTTGCTGGTGCTCATTACCAACCTGAGTACGCTATTGCCCCTACCCCTGTTGAACTGGTTGCCGCAGCAGGTGCCGGCGCCCGCCTCTCAATCCTCTGTCACTGTTGAGTTGGAGCCAAGTGTCTCATGACTGGAGTTTTAGATCGCCCCTACACGATGGCGGATTGGCGGGGGGGGACCGAATCTCTCACCCAAGAATATGACTATTGGATTGAGGATGTCGAAGGTACGGTGCCCACGGATTTGGTGGGAACGCTCTACCGCAATGGCCCTGGACGGTTGGAGCGCGGGGGAGTGCCCTTAGCCCATCCCTTTGATGGCGACGGCATGATCTGTGCTTTTCGCTTTGAGAAGGGACGGGTGCATTTTCGCAATCGCTACGTGCGTACCGCTGGGTTCTTAGAGGAGGAAAAGGCCAATCGCCTTCTCTATCGCGGTGTCTTTGGCACCCAAAAACCGGGGGGCTGGCTGGCCAATTTCCTCGATATTCGGGTCAAAAACATTGCCAATACCCATGTGATCTATTGGGGGGGCAAATTACTGGCGCTCTGGGAAGCCGGTCTGCCCTACTGCCTTGACCCTGTGACCCTAGAAACCATTGGCCTCGACAACCTAGGGGGTCTCCTCAAGGAGAGGGATGCCTTTGCAGCGCATCCCCGCTTTGATCCTCAGACGCAGCGGCTCGTGAATTTTGGTGTCAAGCCCGGCCTGCGGACTCGTATTACCCTCTATGAGTTTGATGCCAGTGGTCAATGTGTCTCCCAACCTGTCTTTGAAATTCCGGGCTTTGCCTTTATCCATGACTTTGCCCTGACCCCCAACTACGCCATTGTCTTTCAAAATCCAGTGCAGTTAAATCCACTGCCCTATCTGCTGGGACTGCGGGGCGCTGCCCAGTGCATTCAATTCAATGCGCAGGAACCGACACGGGTTTGGCTGCTGCCTCGTCGGGGTGGGACTCCCCAGATGTTGACGATGCCCGCCTGTTTTGTCTTTCACCATGCCAATGCCTACGAAGCTGGGGATGAAATTCATGTGGAGTCCATTGCCTACAGCCACTTTCCCAATCTCGAACCGGGCATGGATTTTCGGGAGGTGAATTTTGCAGCGCTGCCCTCAAGCCTGCTGTGGCGGATTCAATTGAACCCCAAAACCAAGGCTGTGGATTGGCAAGTGGTGAGCGATCGCCCCTGTGAATTTCCCGTAGTGCATCCGGCCAAGGTGGGGCAACCCTATCGCTACACGTATTTGGCGGCAGGGCATGATCCGAAAACCAATGCGCCTCTCCAGGCACTGTGGCGGTGCGATCGCCAGACGGGGGAGGAACAATTTTGGTCGGCGGCACCGCGTGGCTTTGCCAGTGAACCCATTTTTGTCCCGCGGGGTCTGCAAAAGGGTGACTTTCTCTGGCAGGGTGCCCAAGGGGAAGAGGATGGCTGGCTCTTGCAGGTGGTGTATGATGCCAGTTGCCACAAATCGCAGTTACTCATCTTTGATGCGGCAGCCATTAGCGCCGGGCCAGTGGCACGATTGCGCTTGAAACACCACATTCCCTATGGTCTCCACGGTTCATTTACCACAGCGGTCTAGGCAATGGGCATCGAAATTGAGCGCAAGTTCCTTATCACAGGCGAAGAATGGCGATCGCTGGTCACAAGTGTGTCCCAATTTGCCCAAGGCTACCTGTCCACGGTTCCTGAGCGCACGGTGCGGGTGCGTCTTGCGGGTGACCAAGCATGGATCACAATCAAGGGCAAAGCCAGCGGTGGCCAACGCCGTGAGTATGAGTATGCTATCCCCGTTGCTGATGCCAGGGAACTCCTTGCGGAATTGTGCCTACAACCCATCATCCAGAAAAACCGCTATCGTATTCCAGCGGGTGATCTGTGTTGGGAAGTGGATGAATTTACTGGCGCCTGTACTGGCCTGATTTTGGCAGAAATTGAATTGCCCCAGCCTGACTATCCCCTGACTCTACCCCCGTGGATTGGCCTTGAGGTGACCGACGACCCCCGCTATACCAATGCCTACTTAGCGGAGCACCCCTATCAGGAGTGGGCAACCGGCAATTCCTGAGATTCGATAGGATACAAAAATATCGCCACGGCTGCGCTATGCTTGCTCGGATTCGTCAGATTACCCAAACCCTCACCCCCCGTCTCATTGAAATTCGTCGCCATCTGCACCGCTACCCCGAATTGAGTGGCCAAGAACATCAAACCGCTGCCTATGTGGCGGGGGTACTTTCCTCCGCCGGCTTAACGGTACAGCAGGATGTGGGGAAAGTGGGGGTGATTGCGGAACTGGCGGGGAATCCCACAGAACAGCGGCTCTTGGCCATTCGCACCGATATGGATGCCCTGCCGATTCAAGAGCGCACTGGACTCGAGTTTAGCTCAAAACATAGCGGGGTGATGCACGCCTGCGGTCACGATGTCCACACCACGGTGGGTCTGGGCACGGCAATGGTGTTAGCAGCCCTCAAGGAGGAGTTCCCCGGACGGGTGCGGTTTATTTTTCAGCCTGCGGAAGAAATTGCCCAAGGGGCGAGTTGGATGATTGCCGATGGCGCTATGAAAGAGGTGAGTGCCATTTTGTCGCTCCATGTGTTTCCCACCATTCCAGCGGGGGAAGTGGCGGTGCGCTACGGTGCGTTGACGGCGGCTGCCGATGACATTGAGTTAACGATTTTGGGAGAATCGGGCCACGGTGCCCGCCCCCATGAAGCGGTAGATGCGATTTGGATTGCCGCTCAAGTGATCAGTGCTTTGCAACAGGCCATTAGCCGCACGCAGAATCCCCTGCGACCCGTGGTGGTTACCTTTGGCAAAATTCAAGGGGGACGGGCTGCCAATGTCATTGCCGATCAGGTCACCCTTCAAGGAACGGTGCGATCGCTCCATCCGGAAACCCGTGCCACCCTCCCGACCTGGATTGAGCAAATTGTGGCCAATGTCTGCCATGCCTACGGTGCCCGTTACAAACTCCACTATCGGCGGGGCGTACCGGGGGTGGAAAATACGCCCTACCTATCGCAACTGCTGGCGGAGGCGGCGACTGATGTGGTGGGTGCCCCCCATGTGCATATTTTGCCGGAACCGTCCCTGGGGGCAGAGGATTTTGCCCTTTACCTAGAGCATGCCCCCGGTGCGATGTTTCGCCTTGGGGTAGGGTTTCGCGATCGCCCCAACTATCCCCTGCATCACCCGGAGTTTGATGTCGATGAACAGGCTATCCCCGTGGGTGTGATGACCCTTGCCCATGCGGCCTGTCGCTATTGGCAGATTCCCTACTAATGACGATTGGCATGGTAGAGCATGCCGAGGGCGATCGCGCTGACTATCCCCTTTGGCAGCCAACTGGCCACAAGGGGTGAAATGGCTCCCCCCTCACCAAAGGCCGTGAAGATAAAGGCACTGACATAATAGCCAAAAATAATTGCCACACTGAGCCCAAAGGCCCGCCCCTGTCCTTGGCGGGGAGAACTGATCCCCAAAACAGCGCCGACAACAGCAAAACTGAGACACAAAAAGGGGAGGGAGAGCTTTTCCTGCAACTGCACCCGCCACTGCCGCAGACGTTTGGCATCGCCACTTTCCGCCAAAACTTGCAAGTACTGATAGATTTCGCGGCTGGTCATAAACTCTGGTGCTCGCGTTTCCATCGCTAAATCAAGGGGGGTGCGGGGGTAGGCAAATGTTCGTTCTGAGAAGGTCTCGGCCACGTCATAGTCGCGATCGCGGGTCAGGTGGTGGTAGGTGCCCTGCCGAAACAGCCACGCCGAACCCTGCCACTGGGCTTCCTGCGCCGTAATAATTTCTCGCAATTGCCCCTGCTCAAAGTTCAACACCGTCACTTGACCCATGACCTCGCCATCAAAACGATGGGCAAAAAAGAGTTGCTGAAGCTGCCCCCCAGCAAAACGACGGTAGAAGATATTGCGGGTTTGAAAGGTAGGTTGGGGGCGTTGAATCGCCACTTCCAAGGTCTTGATGGCGCGGTAGGCCATGGGGGGAGCCACCAGTTCATTGAGGGCAAAGGTGAAGAGCAAGGCACAGAACCCCGCTAGGAGCGCCGGTCGCACTAAACGCAGCGGACTCACCCCACAGCTTTTGCAAGCAATCAGTTCACTGCGGCGGGACAGTTGACTATAGGCAAGGAGCGAACCAAAGAGCATCGCCATGGGAATGCCCAGCACCGCAAAGGTGGGCAAACGCAGAAAAAAGACTTGAAGGGCACTGAGGATGCCAAGGTTGTGCTCCACCATATTGCGAATGAGGTAGAACACCGTACCAATAACGGCAGCGATCGCCGTAAAAATGCCAAAACCAAAGACAAAGGGGCGAATCATCTCCCGCAGAATATAGCGATCCAACAGGGAGAATCGCGGCTGCCAAGGCATCTTCTCAAGGGATCGGGCGATCGCCAGCATCTTTTATAGTCCCAAGCGGGGTTTCGCCAACTTCCAATAACGAAAGAATCGCTTCAAATCAGCATTGGCAGGTAACGTGACAAAGGGTTCTGGCTCTAGGATCTCCACTGGATAGGCCAATTGCTGACAAATGGCGCGAAAGCGAGGGCTAGGACTGGCCATTGTCACCACGCGATCGCCGCCGTGCACCTCAACAAAGGCATTCACCAAGGGAGCGACCTCACCCCGGTACATTTCCACGGGGAGATCCAGCAGGCACTCATAGAGAAAGACCAGCCGCTTCAGGCGAATTTGCCACTCCTTGAGGAGCGCTACATCCCAAACAAAAATGGCCGGCGCCTTGGGATAGCGGTCAAAGATGGGCGCCGTGGGGTCGAGGCAGTCTCCATGAACCCAAAGAATTGGCTGCCCCATTAGCGTTGCATGGCCTCTTTTTTCAACTGTTTGCTGTCCCGCTGCGCCGCTGCTGCCAAGTCGGCATCCAAGAGGGTTTGACCCGTGGCGGCCAAATAGACATCATCTAAACTGGGTCGTGACTGCGCCAAGCTAAAGAGGGGAAGTCCTGCTTCCTCTAGCGCCCTTCTAATGGCTGCGATCGCCACAGCCGCATCTGTGACCACCAGATTCAAGGAGTTGCCTTGGTTGGCATTAATCAGCGCCGATTTCACGCAGTCCAATTGACTGAGAAGGGCCTGGGCCATTTGTGCCTCTTGACGCGGTGTAAATTCTCGTACCCGCAACGTGACGCGATCGCCCCCAATATTGGCCTTGAGTTCCTCGGGAGAGCCACTGGCAATCACCCGCCCCTGATCGAGAATCGCCAAGCGATCGCTAAGGAGATCCACTTCCTCAAGGTAGTGGCTGGTCAAGATAATGGTCAGTCCCTGAGCCTTGAGATCCCGCAGCACATCCCAAATCACTTGGCGACTTTCAATGTCGAGGCCTACGGTGGGTTCATCTAAGACAAGCACTTGGGGTTGATGCAGTAGTCCTGCCGCGAGATCAAAGCGTTTGCGAATGCCACCCGAGTAGGTACCACACTGGCGATCGCGCCATTCCAATAAATCCAACCGTGCCAGCACTGCTTCAATGCGCTCTGGAATCAGGGCACGGGGAATGTGGTACAGCGCCGCCTGTAATTCTAGAAATTCCTGACCCGTGAGGATTTTATCAAGCGCCACCTCCTGAGCCACATAGCCTAATTTTTGGCGCACTAAATGAGGTTGGTGGAGAACCGAAAGACCACAGACTTCCAATACCCCAGCATCCGGTCGCGAGAGGGTACACAGACAGCGCAGTGTTGTCGTTTTCCCTGAGCCATTTGGCCCCAGCACCCCAAAAATTTCCCCTTGATGGGCGCTAAAGGAGACATCGGCCACCGCTGTAATGGCACCGTAGGACTTCTTGAGATGTTCGACCTTTACCGTGGCTGTCATGGTCATTCACTCTGTGTGTGATTCCCTTAACATTTTGACAGATCTTCCTCCTTGCTTTGGTGCGCGTGCTACAACGGCAACTAGAGCCTATTGGGTGGGTTTCCCATGGCCACTGCCGAAACTGCGCCGATTGCCGAAGTCATGCACCTCACGGGCGATCGCCTGCGATTGCGGATTCAAGAACTGAAAACGGATGCTGCCTTTCGCGATTCCCTGAGTGCCTATCTGAAAACCCGCCAAGGGATCAAATCTGTTCACGTTAACCCCCTTGCCGCCTCAATTACCATTGAGTATCACCTCGAGCAAATCACACCCCTACAACTGCTGGCGGCCATTCAATTTTGGGGGGATGTCCAGATCATTGGCCAAGGCAATAAGGGCTTGCAAAACCTCACCCGCGCCTTTGATCTCGAACCCGAAGAGGTGGGCAACAAACTCACCTCCATGGGCGGATTTCTCATGGGCGGCTATGTAGGTGATATTCTCGGTGGCATGGTGGGGGGAACAGCGGGTGGCCTGTTTATGGGGCCTGCGGGTGCGGTCATGGGGGTGCAAGTGGGCACCTTTGTTGGCGGTGTGATTGGTGCGCGATTAGGGATGGAAGCCACGGAGCAAATCACCCAACTGCAATTTACTGCCCTTGAGGAAACGCCGGAACGGGTCGCGAAAGTCTTGGAGATTCGCACGGGTGACAAAATTGGGGGTACCGCCGGTGAAATTGCTGGCGGCTTGGCGGGGCAAGTGGTCTTGGGGCCTGTGGGCGAAACCGTCGGGCGCGTAGTGGGCAATATGGTTGGTGCGCAACTAGGGGAAGATCTCGGGCGACAGTTGGCGGCGCCATCCCCTGAGGAACCTCCTCCCCCATCCCTGCATCTTTTCCTAGAGTGGTGGGTGAAAACCAGTCAAGCCTTTACTAAGGAAACGCTATGGGCGACCCTCGGTGGCATGGTGGCACGGGCCATTCTGGGGCCTCAAGCCGAAGCTGAGGGCATCCGAGCCGGTACCCGCATTAGTCGTCATCTCGATATGCAACAGCCCAACACCGCAGCAAAAGAGAAAAAAGTATAATCCTAAAGTAATGGCCTATGGAGATGTCCAGCGCGACAGGAGCGAACCAATGCTCGATACCATCTTACTCCTCATTATCGTCGTGATGGGAATTGCCGTTGGCTTCAACAGCATTGACCTCCTCCCAGAAACGGTTCTTGCTCAAGTGGCCAATGTGCGGGGATTGCAGTGGGTCATGGCTGGCTTTGGCGCCATTGTTGGCATTGCCCTTGGTTTATTGTTGCAGTCCCTTTACCATCGTCTTGAGCGCAGTATCCGTCAATTGCCCCCAGAAACGCTCTTGTCGCGAGCCGTGGGTCTAGTGGTGGGGTTGCTCTTGGCCAACTTGATGCTGGCACCGATTTTCCTGTTGCCCATTCCCAAGGATTTTTCCTTTATTAAACCCCTGATTGCTGTTCTCACTAGCGTTGTCTTTGCCTATTCGGGAACCACCTTGGCCGATAGTCACGGGCCTGCCCTGCTGCGGTTAATTAACCCCAATGCCGTTGCTAGCAGTCTCTTGGCTGAGGGGATGCTCAAACCTGCCCGGGCAAAGGTACTGGACACCAGTTGCATTATTGATGGCCGCATTGAGGCGCTGTTGAATCTTGGGGTACTCGAAGGGCAAATCATTGTGCCCCAGTTTGTACTGCAAGAGTTGCAACTGATTGCCGATGCGGGGAATGAACAAAAACGGATTCGTGGTCGGCGAGGTCTCGACGTTCTCAATCGCCTCCAAGCCAGTTTGGGCGATCGCATTGTCATTCACTCCGCAGACTATCCAGAATTAACAACGGTGGATGCCAAGCTGGTGCGCCTCTGCCAAGAAATCAACGGCACTCTTGTCACCAATGATTTGAATCTCAACAAAGTTGCCCGCTTCCAAAAAGTGGATGTCTTTAACGTCAACGAGTTAGCGCAAGCCCTGCGCCCCATCTACCTCCCCGGCGATACGCTGGAGTTGAAGATTCTCAAGGAAGGGAAAGAACCAGCGCAAGGGGTGGGCTACCTTGAGGATGGCACGATGGTGGTTGTCGAAGAGGGGGTGGATCACATTGGCGATCAGTTGTCGGTGGTTGTGACCAGTGCCCTGCAAACCTCGGCAGGCCGCATGATTTTTGCCCGTCTGCAAATGCCAACGATGGCCTAAATTTCCTCTTTTTAGGGGGTCTCCCTATGACCCATGAGCCACCCAAGCCCACTTCCCCCCCGCAACTGGTTTCACCGTGGGTCTGGGGTCTTTTTGTTTTCAGCATCCTATTCCTCTTTGGTGTGCTGTTGGCGACGGTGTGGCGACCGACGCTCTTTCCCATTGATTTAGTGAATCCCGATCAGTTGCGGCCTCTGCCCGACCTCCTGCAGATGCCCACCGATGATTTAAGCGTGTGGTGGCCCATTGTCCTTGCGGCAGTGGTGGCAGTTGCCCTCAATTTTATTCCCAGCAACAATGTCACACGCTTGATTATTCGCTTCATTGTTATTCTCTTTGGCTGCCGCTATCTGGTGTGGCGGGGCTGGGTGACGCTCAATGATGCCCACTGGTTGAGCTTTACTGCCAGTATTGGCTTCTATGGTCTTGAGGTGCTCTACTTTTTCACCTATTTGCTTTACTTCTATCAGACGGCATGGCTGACGACTGCATGGCGATCGCGCCAGGCCGATCACTATCAGCAGGCAGTTCTCAGCGGCGAATACTGCCCCAGTGTGGATATTTTTATTCCCACCTATAATGAGCCTCCCTATATTTTGCGGCGGACGATTGTGGCCTGTCAGGCGATCAACTACAGAAATAAAAGCATCTATGTCCTCGACGATGGTCGGCGATCGGAAATTGCGGATCTCTGTGAGCATCTGGGGGTCAACTATCTCACCCGTCCCACCAATGAGCACCGCAAAGCAGGTAACCTCAACCATGCCCTGAAATACACCACTGGTGAACTGATTGCCGTTTTTGATGCCGACTTTATTCCCTTTCAGAACTTCCTGAGCCGCACCGTGGGCTTCTTTCAAGATGATCACGTGTCCATGGTGCAGACCCCCCAGCACTTCTTTAACCCTGACTACCACTCCCAAAACCTTGGCATTGAGTTCATGATGCCCGGCGATATGGAGTACTTTTTTGGCTTTATTCAGCCGGGGCGGGACTTTGGCAATGCTATTATCTGCTGCGGTACCTCCTATGTGGTGCGCCGCCGTGACCTAGAAGCCGTGGGTGGATACTATACCCGCTGTGTAGTCGAGGATTTCCAGACGGGGACAAGGATGCAAATTGCTGGCTACCGCCTGATTTATCTGAACGAAATCCTCAGCATGGGGGAATCTCCTCGCAACTTTCAGGATCATTTAGAGCAACGGCTGCGCTGGCTACAGGGGAATATGCAAATCTATTTCTGTGGTGATGATCTCCCCATTTGGTCAAAACTGTCGTGGTTTCAGCGCAGTTGCCACCTCTCGCTGCTCTTGCACAACATTAATCCCTTTATCCGCACGTGCTTTCTCGTTGGTCCGTTTTTGAGCCTAATGACAGGCATCTCCTTAACGGTGGCGACATTGGGTGAGTACCTTTTCTATGCCCTGCCCTACACGCTGTTAGTAATTGCCACCTTTAGCTGGGCGACAGAAGGGCGGTATTTTTCCGTCTGGGGTGAAGTCTATGAGGTGACCTTTGCCTTTCCGGGGATGGTGCAACTGATTAAAATCCTCCGCAATCCCTTCGGTAAAATTGGCAGCATTGTCACTAACAAGGGCACCCTCTCCAATCGGAAGCGGTTGAATTTGCGCTATACATGGCCGCTGGCGGCGTTTGTGATTGCAGTCGGGGTGGGGGTCTTTATCCGCTATGGGGGTTACTGGCTCCATATCTGGCCACCAATGGAGTATGAACGGGCGGGTTTAGAGGTGATGCTGGCTTGGACGCTCTACAACGCCTTTATTGCCTTGATTGCGGTTCTGTCCTCCATTGATCAGCCCACCCGCCGTCAGAGCGATCGCTTTCCCGTTTGCACCGTATGTCGTTTCCAACTGGGGGATCAAACCTACTGGGGCTATACCCGCGATGTGTCGGAGACTGGTGCTGCCCTGTTGCTGACTGCAGGGCGTTTTATCGAAGCCCAAAGAGATACCGTCGGCAGGCTGACCTTTTTGGAACAGGACTTTAGCGTCACCGCAGCCGTGGTTCGTACCCGCACTGAAGAGGAGCGGTGCTGCATTTACCTGCGATTTTTAGAGGTCAGTGATGAGGCACAGCGGCACCTCGTACAACTGCTCTATGGTGGCCTCACATGGTGGCACAAACCCAAAGCCCCCAATGGCCTAGATGCCTTTTGGCCAATGTTGATTCGTCTCTTCGACTTTCGATCGCTCTTTAGCCTCTATAGCAATAATTGACCGATAGGCTCACAGCTCAAAAATTTGCCCTAGGGGACAATAAAAGTGTGGCAATAGGGGAGATGTCAACGTATAGCCATTTCGAAAGGGAGTGAGATATTTTCAAGAGGGATAGGCTATACTCAAAGCGTCATGAATGTTACTCAAGAATATGAGCTATAGCTTGGACTGACGAGAGCGGGTTGTCTCCTATATCCAGCAAGGCGGCAAAATCAGTGAAACGACTCAAATTTTTCAGGTGAGCTGCGCCGCCATCCATCGCTGGCTGAAGCGAGAGGACTTAGCCCCCACAGTTGTCCCCCGTCGTCCTTGGAAGCTGGATTGGGCGGCCTTAGCAGCGGATGTTGCTGCCCATCCCGACGACCGTTTAATCGACCGTGCCCAGCGATTTGGCGTCCAAGTTTCCACCATTAGTTACGCCCTCGACCAGATGGGCATCACCCGAAAAAAAACAGATGCGTTACCAAGAACGGTGTGAGGAAGAGCGGCAAGCGTATCAACAGCAGCTCGACACATGGGTAGAGAGTCACGGCGAGGAAACAGTGGTGTATATCATGGATAATGCACCGATTCACCCGAAAGGGGTGATTCAGGCAGTGGTGAAAGCGGCGGGTCACGAGGTGTTATTTTTACCGAAATACTCTCTTGATTTGAATGTGATTGAGCACGACTTCAGTGCGCTGAAGCGAGCGCGAATGTATGCAGGGTCAAACAGTTCGATTGATGAGGTGATTCGCAAGTATTATGCTGGATGATGCCTCATTCTCTATTGGAATAGCTATAAAGAGAGATACAGCCATTGCAACAAAACAGCACGACATTGCAAGCACTCCAACTGTGCAAGAAGCTGTGAGATGTCCGGACTCCCGAGCCGAAACCTGCCCCCGGCTTGAGGTACCGTTGCCCTTGGTGCGAGTTCAGCAACAAAGCCCCACACTCTTTGATTGGAGAAAGCACTATTGACCAGCCAAGGCTGCTCACTGATCGGGGTGATTCCTTGAATGACATCAGCGGTAATTCCCAATTCCCGTGTCAAAATTTGCGGCACGATCGCGATCGGATCTTGATCCGACCCTACTCTGCCACCGGGAAAATCCACCGTAGCTCGCTGAACCCCCACCCGAAAGGTTGGCGGCAAGCAGATTAAATCCTTCCCTTGCAGCGGCAGGACAATCACCGAGTCCGCCTTTTCTACCCGCCAGTATTCTAAGGTTTCACCTGTGTCCGTCAGCCACTTCTCGGCAATCAAGGTCACCCACTTGGATTGAATGCGTACCAGTTCATCGAGCGATCGCCAATTCACTGTTGCCACTCTTCAGGAACTTGGGCTATTTTCTCATGCCCTGTGGGGGCGTACACCGGTCTGCCGAGGGGACGGTAGGGCAGGGTGCCATTTTCATAGGCCTGAATCCGTTGGCGAGCAATGTTGACATAAGCGGGTTCCTTTTCACAGCCCATCGCCCGCCGATTGTGCATTAGGGCAGCCAAAAGCGATGATCCCACCCCCATATAGGGGTCAAAGACCCAATCCCCTTCATGGCTGAGGGCGAGAACGCACCGCTCCACCAACTCAATGGGAAACTGGCAGGGATGCAATGTTTTTTCAGGATGATTGAACTTGACATTGGGAATATCCCACACCAGTTCTTGCCAATCCTGAAGAAGGATTTCCCAGACATCGGATGGATTTTTGCCCAAGGGATTGCCCGAGGGTTTGCCCTTATTGGGGCCTTTGAAATGGCGTTTCCCCGGATATTTGGCTGGAATACGCACGGCATCCAAATTAAAGATGTAGTGATCGGACTTCGTGAACCAGAGAATCGTTTCATAGCGGCCAGAAAAGCGCTTTGTGGCATGGAGACCATGGCCAAATTTCCAGATGATGCGATTGCGCAGCTTCAAACCCAACCGCTTGAACAGGGGATAAAACAAAATATCCAAGGGATACACCTCTCCCCCTTGAACAAAATTCCCCACTTGCCAGCACAAACTTCCCTCTGGCCGTAGTACTCGATATAGCTCGGTAATTACCTCACTTTGGCTTTGGAGATAGTCCTCGATCGCCACCGGCGTTTCATAGGCCTTGCCGAGGTTGTAGGGCGGCGACGTAAAGATGAGCGTCATAGCCTCATCCGGCACCTGACGAATCACCTCACAGACATCTCCACTGGCAACGACTAGCTTAGCCTCTGGAGAAAAACGCTCTTGAATGTGCTGGCCAGAACTCAATAACTATAAGCCATCCTTCCCTGTACCGCCAAAATACCATATTCGTAATCCTGAGATAAAAAAAGAGGCCGACCCCTAGGGAGTCAGCCAGCGGATTACTTGGGAACGCGCGCTAGACAGTACAAAGCAATTGGCAACAGGATTAGCTATGCACCACAAGCTTGACGTTGGCGTTCTGAAGGCCAGGACGCTTCACCTCAGCCAAGGTTTTGTTGATGGCATATTTTTGGTTGATCGAGTTGATCAGCTCGGTTTGGTTGTGTTTTTTGGCCACACCCCAGAGGTCAGCAATCAGATCAAAGGTGCCATCAGCATTGCGAGACCAGCCCAGATCATACTCGCCATCGAGGACAGCGACGATGTCAGAGCGAACACGTTGGCCATTGTAGCCACGCACATCGGCATTGGTTTTCACCGTAATGCCCAGATCCCGCAGGGACGCTTTCAAGATTTCAGCATCGGTAATTTTCGTACGCAGGGTGCTGAAGTGAGACATGTGGATTTCCTCCAGATTGAGACAGAAACATTGGACTGAATGAACCACAATTTATGGCGAACCAAACCCCTGTGGTCGGGTCTTTCTCCCATCTGCGCAGGGCAGACAGAAGGAAGCTTGTCAGAACTCCAGTCGCTGGTATTCAGCCACTGAAGCAGCCGCCGGACGCGCCCGTTGGCGTGCCCAATCACGCAGTGCCGTGACCTGCTCTTGCATCGTCTTGGAAAGGGGTTGAGTGGCACGGCTAGCGGCAATAATGTCTAACTGGGTAAACTCACGCCCTTGAGCAAAGGCTTCGTACATGGCAGCAATGATGGCCTGCTCAATCTCGGCACCTGAAAAGCCATCACAGATATTGGCCAGTTGCTCTAGGTCAAAGCGATCAATCTCGCGACGGCGCTTGGTGAGGTGAATGCGAAAGATTTCCTTGCGCTCCTCGGCATTGGGCAAATCCACAAAGAAAATTTCATCAAAGCGACCTTTGCGCAAAAATTCACCGGGGAGCCGTTCGACGCGGTTGGCTGTCGCCAAGACAAAGACGGGAGACTTTTTCTCCTGCATCCAAGTCAGGAAGGAGCCAAAGATCCGGCTTGAGGTACCGCCATCGGAGTCCGAGGAGCCTGCTCCGCCCGCAAAGGCCTTGTCCATTTCATCAATAAAGAGAATGGCAGGGGAAATGGATTCAGCGGTTTTTAGGGCATTGCGCAAATTGGCCTCCGATCGCCCCACCATTGAACCGTCATAGACGCGCCCCATATCAAGGCGCAGCAACGGCAAGCCCCAAAGGCGGGAGGTGGTTTTGGCAATCAGGGACTTCCCACAGCCGGGAACCCCCAAAATTAACATCCCCTTCGGTTGCGGTAAGCCGTATTCACGCGCCTTTTCACTGAAGGCGTTGGCGCGTTGGCGTAACCAGACTTTCAGTTCCTCTAGACCGCCGACCGAATCAATGGTTTCATCCACTTCCATATACTCGAGGATGCCATTGCGACGAATAATTTGCTTTTTCTCGGAGAGAATAATATCTACCTCTGCTTCCGTGAGGCGACCTGCGGTCACTTTGGCTTTGCGAAAGACTTTTTCAGCTTCATCCCGCGTCAGGCCAAGGGTGGCTTTGACGAGTTTTTCCCGTACCTCAGGGGTGAGGCGGCGATTGCGGGGGTCTAGTTGCTCCCCGAGCACCTCATCCAGTTCACTAATACTGGGTAGGGGGTAGTCAACGACAACGATTTCTTTTTCCAGTTCGACAGGAATCCGCTGCGCTGCTTCTGGGGACATGAGAATAATGGTCTTGTGGCTGCTCTTGAAGCTGGCGATCGCGTCCCGTAAAGAACGAGTCACAGGGGGCGAATCAATGAAGGGGTGCAAATCCTTGAAGACGTAGATGCCCGGTTCCCGTTGGTGAACAACCCATTGAATGGCGGCTTCCGGCGAGACAGTGTTGTGGTGACTGTTGTTGCGGGGATGGCCATACTCGACCATGCCGTGGGTCACTGTCCAGATGTAGAGCTTGCGGGGAGACCGCCCTTGAGGCCCGACTTGACTTTGGGCAATGGTAGCGATCGCCTGCTCAGCCCGCTCTTCTTCAGAGGTCAGGAGGTAGATCAACGGATATTGCGCTTGGATGAGGATACTTAATTCTTCTTGCACAGCAATCACCTCCTTCTTTCAAGGCTGACCCAACACCCCCGCCCCTAGCGGGCAGACACCAACTCGACGGAGAGCGAAGGAACACTGAGGCTGTCGTCATCAATCACTGTGGGCTGATTGACCAAGGCCGTTAGCTCATCCCCCCGTAGGACAAGGGCACTAGCACACTCTGGGCAGTGGTAAACCCGATGCACATTGCCATGCTTTTGCTCGGCATATTCCGCCAGTACTTCTGGGTGAGCCAGCAGAAATTCAATGGCACGTTCAGCAAGGGTGGACATCGTTTCCTGCTCGACCACAGCGGCAATCTTTAGCTGGCGGTGCACATCGGGGGATAGATACAACGTAACCTTTTGCTTATCTTCCATAGGGGTTAGAGACGTACCTAGGTATGTGTGCCAGTGTAGTGAGCCGATCCGAGGGGTGTCAAGGTGAAATGCTGTCAAAACGGCAAAATCGTAACATTTAGTTACATTAAGCCCCGCGTGCTTAAAACTCAGTTACAGGGCTGAGGGCATAATACCGAATTGAGTGGCGATCGCCAGCCGTACCCCATTGACAAAATCCCACCCCGATTGGGCTTTGCGACCACTCAAGTGCACTTGACTCAGCAGCAGGCGACCCTTGCCCGTCTGTACCACGGGGCCCCATCCCTTAATTAGCTCTACCACCGTACCCGGGGCGGAAGATGCCTCAGGCTCACAAACAAAAGAGTGTAAAGGTTCCGGTAATTCGGCCCTCACTTCGGGCACCAATGGCCACGTTTGCAGCAGTTTCAAGGGGGTGTCTTGCCACTGGGTATAGGCATAGGGGTAAAAGGCGCGCACTTGGTTGTGAAGGGCTAAGGCCGATCGCCCCCAATCAATGGCATAGTCACTTTTTTGAATGAGCGGTGCGTAGGTAGCCTCAGCGTCGTTTTGGGGTTCGGGTTGAAGCTGTAGCAGTTGCTGCAAGGTTTCTAGTAGGAGGTCGGCACCCATGTCACTGAGCTTGGCACTGAGGGTAGCAGCGTTATCTCCTAGATGAATCGTTACTTTGCGCTTCAGGAGCATCGGGCCTGTGTCCATACCCGCATCCATGCGCATCGTCGTCACGCCGGTTTCCCCTTCGCCATGGTAGAGCGCCCACTGAATGGGCGCGGCACCGCGATACTTCGGCAGCAGCGAGCCGTGGATGTTGATGCAGCCGTAACGGGGAATCTCAAGGATCGACGGGGGCAGGATTTGACCGTAGGCCACCACCACAAAGACATCAGCGCCTAGCGATCGCAAGACCTCAGGCAGCTCTGGATCCCGACGCAGACGTTCCGGCTGCCAAACCGGTAATCTGTGGCCAAGGGCTAAGGCCTTGACCGGAGAAGGCGATAACTGGTTGCCCCGTCCCCGTCGGCGATCGGGCTGGGTGACCACCCCCAACACTTGATAGGTCTCTGTTTCCAGCAGCCGTTGTAGCGGCGCAAGGGCAAACTCCGGTGTGCCAAAATAAATGATTTTCAACCGCTGCCCACTCCCTGCAAAACGTCAACTGCTGGTTTAGAGAGTCTCAGGAGCGTCATCCTCAGAAGGGGTGAGGGCTTCGCCGCCGTCACTACTACCGTTGAGATCTTCTTCCGTCACTTGGGAGCCACCACTAATAACCGCCAAATCCACCTGCTGGCGGTAGGAATCCACATTTTTAATCAGGACTTCAACGCGATCGCCCAAGCGGTAGCGCAAGCGGTTACGCCGACCCGTCAAGGTTTGGGCATGGGCACGGTATTCATACCAGTCATCCTTGAGGGAGCTGACGTGGACTAAGCCCTCAACATTAAAGTCAATCAGTTCCACAAAGAAGCCATAGGACTGCACGCCGGTAATAATGCCCGAACGCACTTCGCCGATGCAGGCTTGGACTTGGCGCACCCGTTGTAGCCCCACCAAATCCTTCCAAGCCGTGTAGGTTTGCCGCTCCCGCTCTTGGAGGTGGGGGGCTAATTCGTTAACGAGGGTGTCCACTTCCCGCTGGATATCGGTGGTGAAAACAGTCCAATTCACCTGCTCCAAGCAACTGGACTCGCCAAGATTGACGCGCTCTTTTGCCCGTGGCCCGCGGCGATCGCGCCCTTCCGTCAGGAGAATGTGCAAAATGCGCTGATTCACAATGTCAGTGTAGCGTTGGAGGGGTGAGCAGAAATGGCCATAGCCCTCGCCAGTGGCCAAACTAAAGTGGGGCAGCGCCACGGCAGTATCGCTGGCGGGTTTGAGTTTATCGAGCAACAGTTCCTGCAACACGGCTGCTAGATCCGAGGTGGCCAATTGTGCCATAAAGCGCTGACAGTCGCGGGGCGTGACCTGCGTGGGATTGTCTAGGCTCAAGGGCAAGTTGAGATTTTGGCAGAGCTTGAGAAAATCCTGCACGGCATAGAGTTCGGGCACAGGCTGCGTGCGGTAGAGAGCCGGTACCCCCAACTTCGCCAAATGCCGAGCCAGGAGTTCATTGGCAAGGATCACTAAGCTTGTCCAAGGGGTGACCCTCGGTAGGGGAATGGCGGGGGCGAGACCCTCATCGGCATAGGCAAGGCTCAGGGCATCCGCTGGCGTGACTTCAATACTCCCCCGTGCCTGTCGTTGCTGACTCACGGCATTGGCAAGGTGAATCAGGGCACGCAACCAATCACCGGAAGTATCCCCTAGGGCAAGGGTGGCCGCCACCTGCTCACTGGTGACACAGGCATCAACGCGGATACAACTGCGGTAAATTCTGTAGGACTGAACTTCACCGGCATTGTTGATCACCATCAGCAGCGAAATGGCAGCGCGATCGCCCCCCGGCAGCAAGCGCAACCTCTCCAATTCCTGCGGCAAGAGGGGCAAACTCAGTTCAGGGGTGGCGAGGGTCATCCCCTGACGGCGAGCAGTGCGATCCAGCAGTTCATCGCGGGGGAGCAATCCCCCCACATCGCTAATGTGAATCCCCAACTGCCAGAGATTTTGCTCGAGGGCATCGAGGGAAAAGGCCACTTGGGGTTCTTGGCCGGGAGCCACTAAGGTAATGGTGACCAGTTCCCGCAAGTCTTGGCGATCGCTCAAGTCCAAGGTTTCCAACTGGGCATTTAAGGTGGCGGCTGCTGTCCGCAGGGCTGGGCTAAATTGGCGGACAAGATTATGTTTGCAGCAAATCAAATCTAAGGCTGGCGCCGATTGGGCATCACTCCCTAGGATCTGGCCAATTTCCCCCGTCGGCAGGTACCCCCCCAAGGGATAGCGGCGAATGTTCACATGCACCAGTTGATCCACCACCGTGGATAGATCGGACACGAGGTCATTGGGTTCAAGGGCAATTTCAAAGAGCAGGCGATCGTCGAGGGGAATGGCCCGAAAGCCGTCTTCGGTCTGTTTCACCCGGGCAATCACCGAGGGATTTCCCCGCTCAAGGATCAGTTTCACTTCCCCCTCTGGAGATTTCTTGCGGCGGCCTTCACGGGTGACCCGCACCAGCACGCGATCGCCATTCCAAGCGGTACTGAGTTGATGCTCACGCACAAAAATATCTTCAGCACCCTCGGTATCTTGAATCGCAAAGCAAAAACCCTTGCTGGAGCAGCGCAGCCGCCCTTCAATCAACCCATCATCACTGGCGCGGCGATACTTGCCCCGTTCTTTGATGAGCAGGCCAATGCGTTCTAGGGCATCAAGGGCAATTTCCAGTTCTCGCTGGCTCTCAGGATCGTCACAGCCGAGTTTTTTTTCGAGAACTTTCGGGGCAACAAATTTATCTTCGCTAAAGTTGGCAAGCAGACTGGCAATCGTAAAATGCATCGGCAACTCGGTGAAGGGAGGGCAACAGTGGATGTAGCGTTGTTGGTGTCAAGTATCCAAACTGTAGCTTATCACAGTTGCAGGAGTATCTTAGGGGATCCCCAATCTGTCCTATAATTATGGCGCGTTGATTCTGGGCACGAAACATCCTAGATTTGAGGAATGGCGATCGCCCGCATCAATTACTGTTCTCAATCGTTGTCCATCCAGTTAAGGCATCTATGAATCAATCTGAAATTCTCGAAAAAGTAAAAGCCATTGTTGCCGATCAACTCAGTGTTGATGCAGAAAAGGTTGTGCCCGAAGCAAGTTTTGCCGAGGATCTCAATGCTGACTCCCTTGACTCCGTGGAGTTGATCATGGCACTTGAGGAAGCGTTTGGTGTGGAAATTCCCGACGAAGAGGCGGAAAAACTGAAAACCGTCCAAGATGTCCTTGACTTTATCAACAATAAGGTAGCTGCATAGATCCATGGCAAAGGCGCACCAAAAACGGGTCGTTGTCACGGGGATGGGGGCAATTACCCCCCTCGGCAACACCCTTGCGGAGTATTGGGAAGGGTTAATGGCCGGTCGCAACGGCATTGATTACATCACGGCTTTTGATGCCAGTCGTCATGACTGCCGCATTGCGGGTGAGGTGCGTGGCTTTGATCCCACCCTCTACATGGATCGCAAAGATGCCAAACGCATGGATCGCTTTGCTCAATTTGCCGTGGCTGCCAGTAAGCAAGCCCTTGCAGATGCCCAATTGACGATTGACGAGGGCAATGCCACTGACATTGGCATCATTATTGGTACGGGTGTGGGCGGCCTAAAGGTGATGGAGGATCAGCAGGAGGTCTATCTCACCAAGGGGCCCGATCGCTGTAGTCCCTTTATGATCCCGATGATGATTGCCAATATGGCCGCCGGACTCACCGCCATTCACACCGGTGCCAAAGGCCCGAATTCCTGTTCCGTGACCGCCTGTGCAGCGGGTTCCAATGCCATTGGCGATGCCTTCCGTATGGTGCAGCACGGTTATGCCAAGGCCATGATCTGTGGCGGTACTGAGGCAGCGATTACTCCCCTATCAGTGGCGGGTTTTGCGGCAGCCCGTGCCCTGTCCACCCGCAATGATGACCCCCACCATGCCAGCCGTCCCTTTGACCTCAACCGCGATGGCTTTGTCCTTGGGGAAGGGGCAGGCATCTTGATCCTTGAAGAATTGGAATTTGCCCTTGCCCGGGGGGCACGCATCTATGCAGAAATGGTGGGCTATGGCTTGACCTGTGATGCCTACCACATGACTGCTCCCTCACCGGGGGGAGAAGGGGCGGCCCGTGCCATTGAAGCCTGCCTCAAGGATGGGGAGATTGCCCCGGATCAGGTAAGCTATATCAATGCCCACGGTACAAGTACCCCCGCCAACGACAGTACGGAAACTGCCGCTATTAAACGTGCCCTTGGTGAGGAAAATGCCCGTCGCGTTCCCGTGAGTTCGACAAAATCCATGACGGGGCACCTCCTAGGGGGGTCAGGGGGTATTGAGGCGATCGCAACGGTGATGGCGGTTGCCCACGATCGCATCCCCCCTACAATTAACTTGGAGCAACCGGATCCTGCCTGCGATCTGGACTATGTTCCCCATCAGAGCCGGGCATGCTCGGTGACGGTGGCTTTGTCCAACTCCTTTGGCTTTGGTGGGCACAACGTGACGTTGGCCTTCCGCAAATTTACTCCCGATCGTTAACTGTCTGCTGCAAACCCAATTAGAGAGAGAAAGCAATGCCTGCGGTGACTCAATCCCTTGATGAACTCTGTATTAATGCGATTCGTTTCCTAGCGATCGATGCGGTGCAAAAGGCCAACTCCGGGCACCCCGGCCTACCAATGGGGGCAGCACCCATGGCCTATGTGCTGTGGAACCAGTTCATGCGGTTTAACCCCAAAAATCCGCAGTGGTTCAATCGCGATCGCTTTGTCCTTTCGGCGGGTCATGGCTGTATGTTGCAGTATGCCCTGCTCTACCTCACGGGCTACGACAGCGTCACCATCGAGGACATTAAACAGTTTCGCCAATGGGGATCGCGCACACCCGGTCACCCGGAAAACTTTGAGACCCCCGGTGTGGAGGTGACTACAGGCCCTCTCGGTCAAGGGATTTGTAACGCCGTTGGCTTAGCAGTGGCGGAAGCCCATTTAGCGGCTCGCTTCAACAAGCCCGATGTCACACTAGTGGATCACTACACCTACGTTATCCTTGGCGATGGCTGCAACATGGAGGGCATCTCCGGCGAAGCCTGCTCCCTTGCGGGTCACTGGGGCTTAGGCAAACTCATTGCCCTCTACGACGATAACCACATTTCCATTGACGGTTCCACCGACATTGCCTTTACAGAGGATGTCTGCAAGCGCTTTGAGGCCTATGGTTGGCACGTGCAGCACGTCGCCGATGGCAATACGGATCTTGCGGGCATTGCCAAAGCCATTGAAGCGGCCAAAGCCGTAACCGATAAACCTTCACTCATTAAAGTCACCACTACCATTGGCTATGGTTCCCCCAACAAAGCCAACACCGCTGGGGTGCACGGCGCTGCTCTTGGGCCTGAGGAAGTCAAGCTCACCCGCGAAAACCTTGGCTGGAACTATGAGCCCTTTGTTGTCCCCGAGGATGTCCTCAACCACTTCCGCAAAGCTGTGGAGCGCGGTGCTAGCTATGAAGCGGAGTGGAACCAAACCCTCGCCACCTATCGCCAAAAGTATCCTGAGGAGGCTGCCGAATTTGAACGGCTGCTGCGGGGTGAGTTGCCCGCCAACTGGGATGCTAATCTGCCGAGCTACACTCCTGAAGATAAGGCTGTGGCCACCCGCAAGCATTCGGAAATTTGCCTGAACGCGATCGCCCCCAATCTGCCCGAACTCATTGGCGGTTCTGCGGACTTGACCCACTCCAACCTCACCGAACTCAAGTGCTCCGGTGACTTCCAAAAAGGCCAGTACCAAAATCGCAATATTCGCTTTGGCGTGCGCGAACACGGCATGGCTGCCATCTGCAACGGCATTGCTCTCCACAATTCCGGCTTGATTCCCTACTGTGCCACTTTCTTGGTCTTTGCTGATTACCTGCGGCCTGCCCTGCGCCTCTCAGCCCTCTCCCAAGCGGGGGTGATCTATGTGATGACCCACGACTCCATTGCCCTTGGTGAAGATGGCCCTACCCACCAACCCGTGGAGACCTTGGCCTCATTGCGTGCTATTCCCAACCTACTGGTGATCCGTCCTGCCGATGGCAATGAAACCTCGGGTGCCTACCAAGTGGCCGTCCAACGCCGCAAACAGCCAACCCTCTTGGCACTGACGCGGCAAAATGTGCCCAACTTGGCCGGTACCTCTGCGGCCAATGTTGCCAAAGGTGCCTATATCCTTGTGGATTGCCAAGGTACTCCCGATTTGATCCTGATTGGCACCGGTTCAGAAGTCTCCCTCTGTGTCAAGGCCGCTGAAGTCCTGACAACTAGTGGCAAGAAAGTGCGGGTGGTGTCCATGCCCTCCTGGGAACTCTTTGAGGAGCAATCCCCTGAGTACAAAGCCAGTGTGCTGCCGGCGGGGGTAAAACGCCTTGCGGTGGAGGCGGCGTCCAGTTTTGGTTGGTGCCGCTATGCCGATGCAACGGTGTCGATCGAGCGCTTTGGTGCCTCGGCTCCGGGGAACGTCCTCATGGAGAAATTTGGCTTCACGGTGGACAATGTGGTGGCCAAGGCCAATGCCCTGCTTGGCTAAGTTGCCAATGGTACGCCTTTAGACGGAAAATATCAATAGATGCTCAGGGTGGGGGGTATAACTCTCTGCCCTGTTTTGCTTTTTTTGAGAACGCCCTATGCCACGTCGTCGGAAAAAATTTCCCTGCGGCCACCAAGGCTATGGTCAGGTTTGCCACTACTGCGCTCAGTTGATCCAAGCAAAAGCTCTAGAGGTAGCAGAACAGGAACAAGCACGACTGGCACAGGAACAAGCACGCTTGGCACGGCAGGAATGGGAGGCTTCCTTTGCCAACGATGTGGTGGATCTCCAAGGGTTGCCGAAGTGGATTGTCCTCAAAGCCCGCCAAGTGATTGCAGAACTCCTTGCAGGAGCCGACTATCGCCAGTTCAAGGGCAAGCGCCTGAATCACGATCGCCGAATTATTAGTATTCCCCTGAGCTATAACTATCGCCTCATCTGCTATGACACGGGCGATCGCATTGAACCCCGCAGTGTGCTCTCCCACGAAGCCTACAATGTCAAAAAACCTCTCGCTTAGTCTCATGACGGCCAACACGGATCATCCTTGGTATGCAGCGGCACAACTGATTCAACCGGCACTGATTCGCCTGCTTGATCATCTGCGGCGATCGCTAGAAACTTCCCCTTGGCAGGGCACCTATGAAACCGTTGAGATTCCCTGTGGTGAAGCCGAACCACAAATTCTCTACTGGCTGCACTTACGTCAGGGCGATCGCCAAGAGCGGGTGAACCTGTGGGAGCTGTGCTACCAAATTTGTTTTCAGCAGTACACCCCAGAACTGGACTACAACGGCATCCATGACTTTCAGGTGGGGGAGGTGCAAGCTGACCTCAGCCTCTTTGACCCTGCTGGGGAGGTGGACTGGCACAAGCTCGATCAGAAGGCAGCACAGGTGGTTGCCGCCCTATTTGCCGGCTTAGATCCCCCTTAATTTTAAGTTTTTGTAGAAAAATTAACCAAGGCTGCCCCACGGCGACCCGCTGCATGGTATGCTCCAATGCCATAGGGAATCTTTTTACCGAAGCAGCATGGGTTCAAACTATCAAAACCAGCAAAATAGTAATGAGCAGCCTTGGGAGGAGGAAGACTTCGAGGAGGAGATGGAGCAACTCCGCCTTTACGATGATGATGGTCGCTTCCTCGACTGCTACATCGAGTTTCGTCTGAAGGTGCAAGGGGAAACCTATGCGCTGCTGCGGCCAGTGGACTACCCCGTAGAAATTTTTGCGGTCGTGGCCGAAAACGACGAGGAAGAAATCTTGGTGCCCCTAGAGGAGCAGGAAATTGATGCGGTCTTTGATACAGCCCGTGCCATCCTTGAAGAACAAAACCTCACCCTCAAGCGCACTGCACTAACCCTCACCGTAGCGGGTGAACTGCCGGATCTGGATGAAGATGAGATTCTCACGGTTGAGGTGGAAGCCGATGATGACATTGAGGAGTATCAACCTCTGGGCAGTAGCTTCTTTTGCGGTACACGGGAATACAGCGTTTATACGCCCCTGAGTCCCACCCTTTATGTGGCTCGCCTTGTCCCCGGTCAAGAACCTGAACTCCTCTCTCCCCAAGACTTTCAACACCTGCAACCCCTCTTGGAACAGCATTTGGTGAGCCATCTCATTGAAGAGGAGGACTGGGAAGACTAGACCCTACAGATTCTTAGGGTTTGTAGCGTAGGATCGGTAGCCCCCACGATCTCTGCCCCCAGCTCTTGGAGGGTTTGCAAGGTTTCAATCACTGATGCAGTGATCCGTTCGCCGGCGATAACAGCGGGAATTCCCGGTGGGTAGGGGGAGAGGGTCTCAGCGCTAATCTCATTTAAGGCCGCCTTGAGGGGAACCGATGCCTGTGGGCAAAAGTAGGCATCCCGTGGTGAGAGTGCGGGTTCTTGGCGGTTAGGGATTGGTGGGATGGCCAGTGGTGGCAGAGGGGCATGGTAACAGTATTCGGCGCAAACACTTTTTAGGCGATCGGCCAAGATTTCGAGCATTATTTGGCTGGTACCGAGGCCAAGGCAAAAGGTGAGCGATCGCCCGCTGGGAAATTCAGCAATGATCTGCGGTTGCAACAGCTCATCCAGGGCAAACCCCGTCAGACCGATCGGCCAAGTCCCTAGGGTCAATCGCAGCGGATCCTGAGGGATACCTGTGGGCTGCCAGCGCGGTAAAGGCCATTCAGAGGTCTTAACCCACTGGAGAAGTCGCGCGTAGATTTGCTCTCCCTGCTCAGCCATCTGCACCCCCGCCCGCTCAAGGGCTGCCAAAAACCAATAGCTGGGACTGGTGGTTTGCACGAGGTTCAGGGCTTGACTCAAGCGCTCAGGGGACACCCGCTCCCCCTTCAGATGCAGCACTGCCGTTTGGGTTAACGTGCCGAGGGTTTTGTGCCACGACTGCACCACCACATCTGCGCCTGCGGCCAAAGCGGCTACCGGCAAGGCGGGATGATAGGCAAAATGACTGCCGTGGGCTTCATCGACAATGAGGGGCAAACCGTGGTCATGGACGCACTGAGCAATCTCGACCAAGGGTGAGCAAAGGCCTTCATAGGTGGGACTGACAAGCACAACCGCCTTGGTATCGGGATAGGCAGCCAAGCCGGCGGCAACCACATCACGGGTAACGGGCAACGGCAGCCCCCACTGGGGATCAACGGCGACTCCCAAATAGACGGGCTTCGCCCCCGTTAACACCAGTCCCGCAATCACTGAGCGGTGGACATTGCGCCCCACGAGAACGCGATCGCCCGGCCCTACCGTGGCTAGAAGTGCGGCTAAAAGACCACTGGTGGCACCATTCACCAAAAACCAAGCGCGATCGCTCCCCGCCGTCGCCGCTACCGCCGCCTGTGCCTCTGCCAGCACTCCTGTTGGCTGCGCCAAATTATCAAGGCCGGGCAACTCACTTAAATCTTGGGCTAAGGCCATTCCCCAAAGGGCACGCAACAGCGGCTCCATGCCTCGACCCCGTTGATGGCCGGGCGTGTGTAAGGGAATCGTGTGGTTTTGGGCTAAAAGAGCAGCAAGGAGAGAAATCGTCAACTACAATGAATATAAGGGTCTAAGTAATTATACGGATTTAGGGATGTCTATACCGCAAGACGATCGGTTGGAGTATTCACTGCTGTCGGAGCGTGAGCTACAGGTGTTGGAGCTTGTGGCGGCGGGGCTAACCAACCAAGACATTGCCGCCAAACTAGACATCAGCAAGCGTACGGTAGATAACCATATCAGTAATATTCTAATGAAAACAAAATCAGAAAATCGTGTGGCACTTGTGCGCTGGGCTTTAGCCTGGGGTAAAGTTTGCTTGAATGATGTCAATTGTTGTGCCTTACCCACTCCCCCGACCCAGCCCCATGAGTGAACGGGTGTACTACAATCCCCGCCTGTCACTGGCGGTCTATCGTGAGCTGGCTGCCCACTTGCAGTTACTCGATGGGGTTTCTGTGCGGCTGTTGCCCCAAACCTGTTCCCACTTTGACTACGAACTCAGTCAAATTGAAGGCATTGCCGTGGCTGTGCCCCCTACGCTTGACCGAGATGCCCAAGCACGATGTGAGGAGATTCTGGAACACTACGGCCTTCAGCACGGTGGCTGGCAATGTTAAGGACAGACATCCCTAGCGCACTGCTCCCTACGTTAGATTGCCATGGACGCTGAAGAGTTGCTCGCTCGCTATGCCAAGGGCGAAACCAATTTTCAAACTGTGAATCTGGCCGGCGTTCGTCTCGTGGGTGCCGATTTGATTGGTATTGACTTGCGCGGTACCAGTTTACAGGGGGTGCATTTCCAGTTTTGTCATTTTGGTCGTGCTGACTTTAGCTATGCCCTCTTGACGGGCGCCCGCTTGGAGGGATGCAACTTTACCCAAGCAGTTTTTAACGATAGCCATTTTCGTGATGCCCAATGTCATGGTTGCGTTTTTGATCGCGCCAATTTGCAGGGAGCAGATCTCACATTGGCCGTTTTTCGCGACTGCAACTTCCTGAGTAGTGACTTGCGACAGGTGAATTTAAGCCATACGGTTTTGGCTGGCTCCTGTCTGCGCAGTGCTAACTTTCGCAAAGAGAACTATCAGGAGGGGGCAAGTCTGGTGGGTGCAGATCTGCATCAGGTAGATCTCCAAGGAACGAATTTGGCAGGGGCAGATCTATCGCGGGTGAACCTCAAGGGGGCGCATCTTAAAGAGGCCAACCTCAATGGCGCCAACCTGACCCAAGCGAATTTAGAAAATACCAATCTTCAGGGGGCAATTCTCACCCGTGCCATTCTCTATGAGGCGAATCTGGTGGGAAGCAACTTACGGCAGTCGCGGCTGGCTCAAGCAGACCTGCGGGGAGCGATTCTCACGCAAGCGGATTTAAGTCAAGCGATTCTCTCCGAGGCGCGGCTTGATGATGCCCAAGCTCAAGGGGTGAACTTGCGGGAAGCGGTTTTGAATAAGGCGGATTTGCGGCGTACGGATCTCACCGGGGCGGATTTGCAAGAAGCTCGCCTCATTGATGCCTACCTAGCCCGCACGAATCTCAAGGGTGCCAATTTACGTCAAGCCAACCTAATGCGTGCTGATCTCAGTAGTGCCCTGTTGCTGGAGGCTTGCTTGGAGCAGGCATTAATGCCCGATGGCAGTGTCTTTATCTAAAGCACTTGCTATAGTACAACAGAGACGCAGTTTCCCTGAGGGGTATGGCAGAGTTTGCAGCGGCACTGGCACCGGAGCTAACGATTCAGTGGGTGAATGCGATCGCCAGCGTTCCCCAAGACCAGTGGGATGCTCTTGCGTTGCCCCTAGAAACCCCCTTCTTTGAATGGGAATGGCTGCACCAAATTGAAGCCTCTGGCAGTGCAACGCTGCAAACCGGTTGGCTCCCCCATCATCTCTTGGTTTGGCGCGATCGCCAAGGTCAGCGGGAACTGGTCGCTGCCGCTCCCCTCTATGTCAAAGGCCACAGTCAAGGGGAATTTGTCTTTGATCACCAATGGGCAGAGCTGGCGGCGCGGTTGGGCATTCGCTATTATCCGAAGCTGCTGGGGATGGCGCCCTTTACGCCGGCGGTGGGCTATCGCTTTCTCATGGCCGAGGGGGTGGATGAGGTCAGAATGACCAAAGTGATGCTCCATGAAATTGATCGCCTCTGCCAGCGCCACCGCTTTTCCAGTTGTCACTTTCTCTACGTCGATCCCCAATGGCAGCCCGCTGTCGAAGCCTACGGTTATCGTGCGTGGCTCCACCACAGTTACATCTGGCAAAATCGCAACTATCAGACCTTCGACGACTATCTCGCGGACTTCAATGCCAATCAACGCCGCAACATCAAGCGCGAACGCAAGGCCGTGGCTCAAGCGGATCTCACGTTTCGGGTTCATCGGGGGGATGAGGTCAGCCGCAGCCTATTGCGCCAAATGTACGATTTCTATGCCGATACCTGCGACAAATTTGGCTGGTGGGGCAGCAAGTATCTAACACGGCAGTTTTTTGAAGCCCTCAGCGATCGCTATCGCCATCGAGTCGTTCTTTTTGCTGCCTATCCTAGGAGTGGCGCGCAGCGTCCCATTGCCATGTCCTTTTGTATTACCAAGGGAGCCAATCTCTACGGTCGCTATTGGGGCAGTGCCCAGGAGATTGATTGCCTGCACTTCAATGCCTGTTACTACGAACCCATTGAATGGGCGATCGCCAACGGCATTCAGCGCTTTGATCCCGGTGCTGGCGGACGCCATAAAAAACGGCGAGGCTTTCCGGCCACTCCCAACTACAGCCTGCACCGCTTCTATGAACCCCGTTTAGCGCAAATTTTTGACCACTACATTGCCCAGATCAATGATGAGGAGCAACGGCTCATTGACACGATGAATGCCGATCTACCCATGAAATCCCTCTAGGACTGGGAGAGCGTCACCAACTCTGGAGAGGCAGGGGTCTCTTGGAGATGGGCTAATTCCGCAACAAAATCACTAATCCCTTGGAACTGACGATAGACCGAGGCAAAACGGACATAGGCCACTTCGCTAAGATGACGCAGCCGCTGGAGTGCCGCTTCCCCCAATTCGGCGCTAGTGACTTCGCGGCGCGATCGCAACTGCAAATCCGCCTCAATATCATCTACGAGGGCTTCAATTTTTTGTTGGGGAATGTTGGTTTTGCCACAGGCGGTCATGATCCCCCGTAGCAATTTGGAGCGATCAAAGGACTCGCGATCGCCATTGCGTTTAATGACCGTAATGGGAACGTACTCAATCCGCTCATAGGTGGTGAAGCGACGGCTACATTGGAGGCACTCTCGACGCCGCCGAATACTTTGCCCCCCCTCTGCCGATCGAGACTCTAGAACCCGACTATCCGTATGGTGGCAATAGGGACACTGCATAGGGATCCCCGCTTATTTAGGCACCTGAGAGTATCATAGCCGATTCTTTCGAGCGATTAACATTCGCAAGGGCTGCGACAGCGTTTGTTAGGCTAGGGGTATCCATCGGGTATCCTGCCATGACCGATCCAAACCCCCAAAAGAAACGTAATCAACCCACGATCATTAACGTCGAGCCAGAAAATTTACTGCTCATTGTTGCCCTTGGTCTTTTCATTCCCTTAGTGATTGTGGGCTTTTTTGTGCACTAGGCTGAAAAAAACCAACCGCCTTGCCGTTATCGTTCTGCAAATAGTTTCGTTGCAACGACCCCTCAATGGCCGCAAAAAAGCCTAGGAGACCCTAGGGATTGACTATAAAAAATGTTAATGAATTGTAAAGATAAGAGCAAAGGACGAGTCTAATCAATAAAAAAGCAGCAAGAAATTAAAGAAAAATTTAGAACATTCCCTAAGATAGTGTAGCCTAAGTAACCCCTTTTCCCCGAAGCGCGTGGTAGGTTTTGAATGAAGCCAAAATTTTTCTAATTTTTCTATTTTTCCTTTAGCAAAGCAAGCGCTAAGTAATTATGCTGCACCTATCCATTTCCCAGGTTTATTACCTACGGCGTCTACTGCGCCAATATGAACCAATGCTCAAGCCTGTGATTGCTGAAGGGGCAGCACAGGTGGCTACGGCAGAAGTGGATCTGGGCGCTGTACTGGAGAGTCTTTATCCCGAGGCTGAGGAGTTGGCAACCGCCACCGAACAGTTGAGTCGGCTGATTCTTCTGCACCAGAAAAAAGAGCTGCTGTCTGCTGAGCAATATGAGGCGATTACCCAGCAGATTTTCTGGATTTTGGGACTAAAATACCTCTCACCAGAGGTGGGGCAACAATCAGTTACTGCTTAGGCCCTTAGGTTAGAAAATACAAAAATCTGCGGGGTTGGCAAGGAAAATGTCGCAAGAGGCTCCAAAGGGAAGGGGTCTTTCTAGTGCCATTGGCTGGTTCCAGCTGTTATTTCCCAAACGCCAAAGCTAGGATAGGATCATGGAGCACAATTCCTCCTTTTTATTTCCTCAATTTGGTCATCCAATCATGGGTGGGCAGGCGGGCTATGGTTTTGATTTTCCAGCAAGCGCGGATCCCTATGAGCTGCTGCGGAGTGTTTGTGCCCGTTTACCTCTGCTGATCCTGTTCTATGACAATGAAGGGCAGATTTACTCCATTAACCAAGAGGTGACGACCCAGTTGGGCTGGGATACGGGGGACTTGCTCTCGCGGGATTTTTTGAGCCAGTGTTTTCCCGATCCAGAGACCCAGCGGCAAGTTCGTTATTGGATGGTTCATACTCCTAGCGGTTGGCAAGAAGTGCCTATCCATGGGGCGGATGGCCAAGTCCTAGAGATGATCTGGGCCTTTGTGCGCTTTCCCAATGGGGCAGGGTTGATCTGCGGCTACAACATCACCGATATAAAGTTGACCCAAGCAGCGTTGCTGGAAACCAGCGATCGCTATGCACTGCTCACCCGTGGCATCAATGATGGCATCTGGGACTGGAATCTGACGACCAATGAGACATTTTATTCCTCGCGCTGGAAAAGTATTCTCGGCTATCAGGATCACGAAATTGGCAACCACATTGACGATTGGCTCAAGCGGATACACCCCCAAGATGTCGAGCGGGTCAAATTGAATTTAATGCTCCATGTGCGCGGCCAACTCCCCCATTTCCACCAAGAGTTTCGCATTCAACATTGCAATGGCTCTTATCGCTGGGCGTTGGCACGGGGGCTGGTTTTGCGGGATGCCTACGGGAATGCCACGCGGGTTGCGGGTTCTCTGACCGATTTGACGGAACATCGCCTTGCCGAGGCACAGTTGCTCCATGATGCCCTCCATGACTCGCTGACGGGGCTAGCCAATCGCACGCTGCTTTTTGATCGCATTGAACAAGCGGCTCGCCATGGTCGGCGTCGTCCCGACTACAAGTTTGCCATTTTGTTCATTGACATTGATCGGTTCAAGGTCATTAACGACAGCCTTGGCCACACTTGTGGTGACTTGATTTTGATTGAGTTGGCCAATCGCCTCAGCCGCATTGTCCGCCCTGATGACACGGTTGCTCGCATTGGCAGCGATGAGTTTGTGATTTTGCTGGATGATATTCGTGACAACAACGATGCTTTGGGGGTGTGCGATCGCATTCGCTGTGAACTCGATAAACCCTTTATGGTCAAAGATCAACCAATTACGCTGCGGGTGAGTATCGGCGTGGCCACGCGATCGCCCCACATTGAAAAAGCAGAAAACTACTTGCGCAATGCCGATATTGCCATGTATCGTGCCAAGTTGGCGGGGGGCAATCGCTATCAAGTCTTTAGTGAAGAAATGCATTTGATGGCGCGCGATCGCCTTTCTCTTGAAGTCGGCTTGCGCCAAGCTATTGAGCGGGATGAATTTACCCTCTTTTATCAGCCCATCTATCGTCTTAGTGATAATCGTCTCTACGGTTTTGAAGCCCTGATTCGCTGGCAACATCCCACCCAAGGTTTATTACTGCCCGATCGCTTCATTCCCCTTGCTGAGGAAACGGGACTCATTTTGCCTATTGGCGATTGGGTGATCTGGCGGGCTTGCCGCGATCTTCAGCACTGGCACGAGCAATTTCCCCAGTGTCAGTTGTCTGTGAATGTGAATTTATCGAATCGGCAACTGATGCACCCTGCCCTAGCCGAACAGGTGTTGGCGGCCCTGGAACAGACCCAGATTCCCCCCCATTGCCTGCACCTCGAAATGACCGAAAGTGTAGGCATTGATCAGCCCGATCAGGTGCGCGACATCTTACTTAAACTCAAGGCTCAAGACATCAAGCTCAGCCTCGATGACTTTGGCACGGGTTATTCTTCCCTGTGCTACTTGACCAATCTTCCCATTGACATCCTCAAAATAGATCGCAGCTTTGTGAAGCTGATCACTGAAACCGAGCAAAAACCCCTTGTGATTGATGCCATTGTCAGCCTTGCCAAGGGATTGGAACTCGAAGTGATTGCTGAAGGGGTGGAGCATCCCTATCAAGTGACGCGACTGCGGGAACTGGGCTGTGACTATGCCCAGGGCTATTATTTCTCGCAACCCCTGAGTATTGAGCAGGTGGATGCCCTGTTGGCGCAGATTCATGCTACTTAGAAACACCATTTCTTGGAGACCCTAAGCATCTAGTGATGGGCTTCTGAACTGACGCGGTACATCAAGTAGGTGCTGATGGCAATAATCAGAATTGCGGTGGCCAGATATAGTAAGTCAAGGGGCGTTTTGACATTGAAGGCAATCAGTTGCTTAAAGAAAGTCACCACCAGAGCCATGACGATTGTTTTTAGCAGTTTATCCTTAAGCTGATCTAAACTTTGAGCCTGCATCAGGGAAACATCAGTGGCGCGATCGCGAGCCAGACCCGCATCAATTTTAGAAATAAACAGTTCATAGATACCGAGGGCAAACAGCAACAAAATAATGCCAATTAAATACAAATCAATACCCGTGATGATGTAGCCAAGGGTTTTGATATAAATTGTGGAATCCCCATAATTGCGAAATTGGATGCCCAGCCCTAAAAGAATTTCATGACTGCCGAGAATAAATAGAGCAAAGGTACTGAGTAGGCTAAAAATGACGGGAATAATGACAAAAAGACGGAAATACCAGAGAAAAGGCTCAACAAGCCTCTCCAGTTGGGATAATCTTCGCATTACCAAGATCACCAAAAGCTCCTAACATCCTAGCAGAGGCACTCGCCAATCAAAGAAGGTGGGAAATGTTAGGGGAGCAATAGCTAGGGGTTAGTAGTTGAAGATTACTAGCAGAGGAGTAGGAGCCTATTGGGATAATTCTTTAATCAAGAGGTTGCCCATTTCGCGACAGCCCACCAGCGTACAGCCCTCAGCCATTAAATCGCCAGTGCGGTAGCCTTGATCTAAAACAGCAGTAATCGCTTCTTCGATCGCTTGCGCTGCTGCTGGTTGGTTGAGGCGATAACGCAGCATCATGGCCGCACTGAGCACCATTGCCAAGGGATTCGCTTTGTCTTGGCCGGCAATGTCGGGCGCCGAGCCATGAACCGGTTCAAACAGACCCGGCCCGGATTCCCCTAGGCTAGCGGAGGGGAGCATACCAATACTGCCGGTGAGCATGGCAGCAATATCGGAGAGAATATCGCCAAATAGGTTACTGGTGACAATCGTGTCAAACTGTTTCGGGGCGCGCACCAGTTGCATTGCGGCATTGTCCACATAGAGGTGGGTGAGTTCCACATCGGGATATTCAGCGCTAAGCGCAGTCAGGCGATCGCGCCACAGTTGGGAAACTTCAAGGACATTGGCTTTATCCACGGAGCAGAGTTTGCCCTGCCGTTTGCGAGCCGTTTCAAAGGCCACGCGGCCAATGCGGTCAATTTCCGTGGCGGTGTAGGCCATCGTATTCACCCCCCGCTGCTCACCCGTTTCCGTGGTGAAAATACCGCGCGGTTGACCAAAGTAAATGCCGCCAGTCAGTTCGCGCACCACCATGAGATCCACGCCGGCAATCACTTCCGGCTTGAGGGACGAGGCATGGAGCAGTTGCGGAAAAATCTTGGCGGGGCGTAAGTTAGCAAATAAACCCAGACCAGCGCGAAGGGCAAGTAATCCCGTCTCCGGGCGCAGATGACGGGGTAAGCTATCCCACTGCGTTCCGCCAATGGCGGCTAAAAGCACGGCATCACTTTGCCGACAGGTTTCCAGCGTTGCTGCTGGCAAGGGTTCCCCCACAGCATCAATGGCAGAGCCGCCCACAAGGGCAGGAATAAAGTCAAAGGCCAATTCAAAGCGAGGGGCGATCGCCTGTAACACATCGAGGGCAACAGCCGTAATTTCTGGACCAATACCATCCCCGGCCAAAACAGCAATGCGATACGTGGTTGCCATGCCTGTCTCAAAATCACCGATCTTCTAATCTACACCAGCAGCGGTCTTCCCTTGAGGCTATTCCGAGAGATAGCCATCCGGCAAAATCGCCTCGCTCATATCCACAGCACTGAGATCAACGCCATTGAGGCTGGCACCGGTAAGAATCGCTTCAATGAGATTGGCTCCCCGCAGATCGGCACCACTGAGATTGGCTCCCATTAAATTCGCCCCAATGAGAATGGCAGAGCTGAGATTGGCGCCCCGCAACAGTGCTTGGGCAAGGCTCACTCCCCGTAAATCGGCACCCACAAGGTTGGCTTTGTCCAAACAGGCATGGCGCAAGTTGGCTTCTTTGAAGGCCACTTCCCGCAGATAAGCTTCCTCAAGGTGAGCACGGCGCAGATTGGCTCCAATCAGGACGGCTCGCTCTAAATTGGCTTGGTACAAATTGGTGGCACTGAGATTGGCACCGCGTAAATTGGCCTGCACCAGTTGACTTTCTCGCAAGACGGCATCTGCCAAATCAGCGCCCCGCAGGTAGGCTTCCGTTAAGTTGGCACGGGTGAGGTTGGCACGTTCTAGCTCAGCAAGGGTGAGATCCGTGAGCGTCAGGTTGGCATCCCGCAAAATGGCTTCACTCAGTTGGGCACCGGTGAGGTTGGCTTCACTGAGGTCGGCATTGGCAAGGTTGGCACGGCTGAGATCCGCCCCCGTTAGGTTGGCCTTGCGCAACGACACCCAGCGCAGATCGGCGCTAATTAAAATCACACCCCGCAGATCCGCCCCCCGCAAATCCGCCTGACTGAGATTGACGCCCGTAAGAATGGCTCCCCGCAAATCAGCCCCTTGCAGGTTGGTACTTTGTAGGGCAGCATCGGTGAGATCGGCACGGGAAAGGTCAATGCCCGTCAAAATATACCGACTCAGGTTAGCGCGGCGCAAGCGTACCCCCGCAAAGTCGCGATCGCCCACGCTATATTGTTTCAGTAGAGCATCTGGTTCCACAGTAATTCAGTCACGTCCTTCAGTAGCAAATCTGCGTCTAGTTTTAGGGTTCCCCCAGTTTTGGCTGAACCTACGGTGGTGAGAGGGGTTTTAGGCGGATTCGAGCGATGTAGTGGGTAAACCGATTATCCCGCACCTGACTGGTGATGCCTAGAGCAGCAAAGGGTTGGAGCGATCGCGCCACTTCAGGTGCTAGTTCAGGCAAGAGCAAGTTATTTTGCAGTGACCCAAGGTGACTCAAATTCAGGTAGAACTGCGTGTCCTTGGGCTGGGGCAGCACCGCACGATAGAGGGGAGAGTCGGCAAGGGAGCGCTCAGGGCGGGTACTCATATCCGTCAAAGGGCCGAGTCCCAAAAAGAGGGTCTGGTCATTCAGCCAACCATGCTGCCCCACCGGCAAACCTGGGGGAATACGCCAAGTGGTGATCGGTTGCGGTTCTGTTGCCGTTTGTTGTACTTGCCACCGCAGGCGATCGCGAATTTGGCTATCGAGCTGGCTCAGGGTTTGACTGGCTTGGGGGCGATCACTGGTCTGACTGAGAAAGAGCAAACTAGGGGCATTGCCTAGGGCGGGAACGGGCACAAAGGCAGCAGCAAATTCGCCATCCATCCAAGGCACAAAGGCCTGTTGCCAATCAAGGCCAGTGAGATCTTTAACCGTGCTGGCGATCGTCTCTTTCACTGAGGCGGGGGTATTCTGCCATAAATTCTTAAAGGAGCCTGTACCGTAAAAAGCAAGGGTCGTTTCAGGCACAAGACGACTAAGTTCACGGCTTTGACCTTCACTGACCAAGGCTTGATTCTGCTCAGGGCGCCAAGTCACCGCCTCCAATTCGATTTGCTCAGGGGTCATGTCTGCGGTGAGCACCATCCCTTGCAGTTCCCGCGGGGGTTCAGGCAGACTTCCTTCAGGGGCGGCCATCTGACTGGCTAAAAAGGCGGGTAGGTTCAAATAGAGTTCCACCAAAGGGCGATGATCCGATAACCCTTTCACTGCCTGTTGATAGGTGGGCTGGCTGCCAATGCCGTTGTTGGCTTGGGCGGTGGCAATGACTTGTTGCAGGGCGCTCTGGTGCTGACTCCAAATGATGTAGGCCTGATTCTCATGCGCAACAAGGGCGATCGCACCGCTATCGGGGTCAGGGAGAATCCCCTTGGCCTTGAAGATTTTCACGCCGTTGATTTCTGTGATCGGCTCGCCAATGACGCTTTGCAGCAGTTGCTCCCCCATCGGTACATTTAGGGTCGGCACAATCCAAACGTGGGGCGGCACCGGCGATTCTCTGACGGACTCTGGGGTAATGGGCAACAAGACCACTGTGGCTTGGTCACCAATAAAGGGGCGCACATCCTTGAGGTAATCCAGTTGCGCTAGATTCACCCCCTCTGGCGAGAGCGGATCATAGCTGGGGTTCAACCAGGGTTGGGCTTGTAACAGGCCACTTTTGGCAAGGGCTTCCCAAGGCTTGGGATCCGTGGGTAAGGTGAGGGTCAATAGGGCACTATTGGGGGCGATCGCCATTCCGGGCGCGATCGGACGTTGACTAAACCGTTGCCACAGGAAGACCCCCGCAGCGGCGGCTGCCCCGACAATAACCACGGCAACACCACCCACTAGCCAAGGGCGGAACCGACGGGGAGACTGAACTGAAGGCTGAGATTCCGTGGTCATCACAACTCTCCAACGGGATGGTAAAGTGTGGTGCGCTGACATGGGGTTCGCCCTAAGGAGCAAATTGCGGCCACCAGATCTGCTGGACTAACGCCCGTGCCCCCCTGCGCTCCAGCCACTGAGGTAATGTGTTCTTCCATCAGCGTTCCCCCCAAATCATTACAGCCCCAATTCAGTGCCATTGTCGCACCCTCAAGGCCAAGTTTGACCCAACTGGGTTGATGGTTGGCAATCCACTGCCCCAAAAAGAGCCGCGCCACTGCCGTTAGCACCAATGTCGGTAATAACTGCGGTTGGTGGTGTCCTACCCATTGTCGCATTGCCTTGGGGGCAAGTTCCCCCACATAGGGCAGCAGAATAAACTCGGTAATTCGCGCGGGATAGTCGTGTTCTAAGGCCTTTTGCTGAAGTTGCTGTAGGTGTTGTAGGTGAGCCACCTGATCCGCTGGCGTTTCAATGTGGCCGCAGAGCATTGTGCTGGTTGTCCATACCCCGAAACGATGGGCGGTTTCAACAATCTCTAGCCATGTCGCGGTGTTTATTTTCTCAGGACAGATTTTTGAGCGCACCCGATCCACCAACACCTCCGCAGCGGTACCGGGCATGGAGTCCACCCCAGTCTGATGCAGAACATCAATCACTTGGGCATAGGAGAGGCCATCCTCGCGGGCAATGAATTGAATTTCTTGGGGCGAAAAGGCGTGGAGATGGATTTCAGGAAAGGCCGTTTTAATGTCCCGCACGAGGGATTGGTAATAGCGCAAACTGGAGCCACATTCTTTAGCGGCTGGATTGAGTCCCCCCTGCATACAGATTTCTGTCGCCCCTTGGGCAACTGCATCAGCCACTTTGCTCAGGATCGTGTCAATGTCGAGCCAGTAGGCATCGGCAGCGGTGGCATCGCGACGAAAGGCACAAAAGCCACAGTGTTGCTCGCAGATATTCGTGAAGTTGATGTTGCGGTTGATCACATAGGTGACGGTGTCGCCTACCTGTTGTTGGCGCAGGCGATCGCTCGCGGTTTGTAGTGCCCTGAGGAGGGGGGGCAATGGTCCTTGAGGATCACTGCTTGCGGCTAAGGGAAGAGCGGCTGTCAAAAGGGTGAGGGCTTGTTGGGCAGAAATGCCATTGTTGGCAAGAGCCGCCTCTAGCTCAGCGATCGCCCCTATGGTCTGCATCGAATCTACTCCACCTTTAGGAAATTAGGTCACTCTTCCTTTAGCTTAAGCACAGCCCTTTTCTAAAATATGGGAGACGTGGAAGGGGGAATGGCAATGGCAGCAGAAGCGGTGGGCATGGTGCAGGTCTTGGGGTACCCGGCAGCCCTTGCTGTGGCCGATACCTTGGTCAAAGCGGCTCAGGTTACCCTTGTCAGTTGTGAGGGAATTGGTGCGGGCTATTGGACAGTGGTGATTCGGGGAACGGTGGCGGACGTGAATGCAGCAGTTCGAGCAGCGCGATCGCTCAGTGGCCATGAGGTCATTTCCCATCAGATTATTGCCCGTCCCGATGGCAATCTCGAACAGGTTTTACCGATTGTAGTCCCGCAGCAGCCAGCCGAGGATTTTCTACTTTAAGGTGTTTTGAATGGGCGGCTGAGGTAGGAGCCGTCGCACTGACCGTACTAGGCTATCAATGGCGGTAGCTGGAATAAAGTGAGCCGCATTATGCTTTGTTTGAAAACAACCTGGGGCAGCCTCTAGATCCCCTTCAGCACCAATCCATTCCCAAAACTGAGGAAAAGCGGTTTGAATGTCCGCTAAATCAATCGTCATTTTGTGGGTTTTGTCCCACAGAAAGAGTTCAATGTTGCTATTCACCGTATGGCAATCGTCCAAACACACCTCTAAGGGGTCAGCATTGGCTGGCAAGTTGAGCAAGATGCCCTCGCGGTATGCTTTCATCATCCAGATGCCATAGCGCTGGCGGTAGCTGCGGGCAACACTGAGGTCATCCCGCTGCAGGTGAACGTAGTAGGCGCGATCGCCATAGGTTTGATCGAGTCGTCCCAAAAACTAAGAAAGGGGATTATCCAAATTCAATGTGGCGATCGGGGTAGGCCAAACGTGCCTCACCGAGCAGGAATGTCCGCGACTCATGGGCACTGCTGAAATTGGTGATGAAGGTGCAAGCTTTGGCAAACGTGACCGAACCGCAGCGACCGGTACAGAGGACAAAAACGTTCATAACGCTAGCGAGATCCTTGCAGTTGCTTCACTTGCTCAGGGGTGAGAATTGTCAGCATTTCGACGCGGGTATCCTGCATCACCTTCGAGAGTTGTGTCTTTTGATCAGGGCGCAACGAAACGGCGTCCATGGCTTCACCGGTAGATTTCCCCTGTTTGATGGCATTGCGAAAGATGCGCTGCTGGTCGCGATCAAGGATCTTGAGGATGCGATCGTTGGTGCGCAGGGTGAGGCGCAGTACGGCCTGTTTTTGCTCAACACTGAGATTGAGTTTTTTCATTTGCTCAGCGGTCAATAGGCCGCCACTGGTTTGAGCCACGACTTGGGGTGGAATGACTGTGCCACTGATGCCAATAATCAAGGCGATCGCCACCATGAATCGCTGTACCTTCCTGTTCATCTCTACCACCTCACTACAGTCGTTACCCCCATTCTAGGCTGTCCAAGCGGGATGATTGAGCAGGGCGTTGATCACCTGTACGCCCCGCAGTTGATTGGTCAGGGGTAAATGTCCGCGCGGGGCACTCAAGTCCCAGATAAATTCATTCGGATAGCGCGGCCACCGCTTGCCCTGCCGCCAGCCAATTTTCTCCCACAGCCGATCCCAGTTTTGACCGCAGCCTAGCCACAGTTGCCGTTGCACCGAATAGCCAAAGCGACCCAAGGAAAAGGCGAGCCACAATTGATCAATGGTTTGTAAATCCACAATCGGGAATTGCTCCACCTCCGTAAAGTAGAGCCAGCGGCGTTTTTGTGCCAAAGGACCCGCCAGTTCACAGAGCTTTTGGCTGGTTAGGCGATCGGCGGCTTCAAATTTTTCGGCCACCAGGAGTTCAGCCAGTTCCTGATAGTCCACCCCGCGATCGGAGCGCAGCGGGATCACCCCTTGGGGATAGTGTTGTTGCAAAAAGGCTTGCACAGAGGCTTCTGGGCTGTGGAATAGGAGACGATAGGCCTGACCGCGGATCCAAGGGGCGGGTGGGGGGGAAAAGGTGGCACTGTCTTTGAGGAATTCCTGCAAGAGGTGATAGCCTTCACTGCCTGCCGTACTCAGGGTGCTCATGGCGGCCAGTTGGGATTTTTCGTTGCCGTTGTACAACTGCTCCCGTAAATCGGCTAAGGCTGGTTCTGTGGTGACCATGCGCCCGGTGACTCCTCCCCATGCAACTCTAAAATGCGTTGGACGATCGCCGTTGTCGAACTGGGAACCTCTACTTGAATGAGTTCAATGCGACCACCATAGCGCTGCACAGCCGCCGCTTCCGGTAGGGTCTCCAGTTGGTAATCGCCCCCCTTGACGTAGATCTCCGGTTGGAGAACCTCGATCAGGCTCGTGGCAGTGCGATCGCTAAATAGCACCACCGCATCTACTGATCGTAAACTAGCAAGCACCTCTGCCCGCTGCTGTTCGGGAATAATTGGCCGTTTTGGCTTTAGAGTTGCCACGGAGCGATCGCTATTCAAGCCCACCACCAAGCGTTTGCCTAGGGCACGGGCTGCTGCCAGATAGCGGACATGACCCGCATGGATCAGGTCAAAACAGCCATTGGTAAACACCAAAGGGCGCCAGTCTTGGGGCGCAACATTGATGGTAGCCACAAGGGCTTCAAGGGTGTAAAGGTTCAGGGGACTTCTCCTAAGAACACTAACTGAGCGTGCCACGAAATAGCCCTTGGGGACGTACTAAAAGCACCGCCATCATGATCACTAGGGCAACGGCCAGCTTGTATTCAGAAGGAATCATCAGGGTACTCATCTCCTGAGCCACGCCAATAATCAGGGCGCCAGCGATCGCCCCATAGGGATTGCCAATGCCACCGAGAATTACACTGGCAAACAGGGGCAAGATCAAAAACCAGCCCATCGTTGGCCGCACAGCGGTAATCAGGCCATAGAGACCCCCGGCCACCCCCGTGAGCACCCCCGCCAAGAGCCAAGTACACAGCACCACCCACTCGACATCAATCCCCGAAACCCGCGCCAAGTCGAGATCATCGGCTACGGCTCGCATAGCTTTGCCCACCTTGGTGCGTTGCAGGATCAAATGCACAGTGGCGATCGCCACCACCGCCAAAATCATGACAATCACCTTCGAGTAAATAATTTTCACGCCCCAAAAATCAAGGGCAGGCATCACTGGCAGCCGATAGGTTTGGTTTTCACTGCCCCAGATGAGAATCACGGCATTGCGCAGCAGAAATGAAAGACCAATGGAAATAATAATCAGAGTTGTTGAGGTTGCGCGGCGATCGCGCATCGGCTGCCACAGGAGCTTCTCACTCAGGAGCATCAACCCTGCCGTTCCCAAGCCACCGATCGCCATTGAGAGCCAAATATCCAGTCCTGTTGCATTAGCCACCAGCGTTAGGTAGGCTCCCGCCGTCATAAAGTCGCCGTGGGCAAAATTGGGCAGGCGCAAAATCCCAAATGTGAGCGTCAAACCCACTGCTGCGAGGGCAATAATACTGCCCACCGCCAATCCGTTAACAAAGAGTTGAATCAGTTGAATATCCATGAACGATTGCGACTAAAATTTGAGAAAACGTGAAAGGGGCAGCACCTGCTCATAGAATAGCGATCAGTGGGGTGTTTAGACGAGAGCCTTTTCTCTCACTGGAAAAAGTGAGTTCTATCTCGAAAGCTTCAAGCCAAACCCAAGATTATATCTTGATTTATACTGCCAAAATGTAGCGACAATAACAAATAATAGTACGGATTCCCGAAGTTTCAGGTAGGGATTTACCCCCTTGGTCTTTTTCAGTGAGATTGCGTACCGTTGAGGCAGCCATGCTGCTGAGTCAATCGCGCGATTAGCATCAAGGCAGCGGTGACCAACCGTATTGTTCGAGGAGGCTTGTATGCGCATTGCTCAAATCGCTCCCCTGTGGGAACGGGTACCGCCGCCAGCCTACGGGGGTGTGGAGTTGGTGGTGAGTCTGCTCACAGAAGAGTTAGTCAAGCGAGGGCACGAGGTCACGCTGTTTGCCAGTGGCGATTCCATTACCCAAGCCAAATTGGTTTCTACCTATCCCCACGCCATTCGCCTCGATCCCAATGTGCAGGAATATGCCGTCTATGAAGCTCTGCAACTGGGAGAAGTCTTTAGTCGTGCCAATGAATTTGATGTCATCCATTCCCATGTGGGCTATACGGCTTTACCCTACGCCAGTCTGGTGAAAACACCCGTTGTTCACACGCTCCATGGTCGCTTTACGACGGATAATGAGCGCATTTTCAGCCAATATCGCAACCAAAACTATGTCAGTATTTCCTATTCCCAGCGGCAACTACGGGATTTGAACTACATTGCCACGGTCTATAACGCCATTGCCGTGGAAACCCATCACTTCTATTCCCAGCCCAGCGATCCACCCTATTTGGCCTTCTTGGGACGGCTCTCCCCGGAAAAAGGCCCTCACCATGCCATTGAAATTGCTAAGCGAGTGGGCATCCCCCTGCGGATGGCCGGCAAAGTGGATCGGGTCGATCGCGACTACTTCAAGGAATTGATTGAACCCCACATTGATGGTGAATTGATCCAATTTATCGGCGAAGCAGATCATCCAACCAAGAATGCTCTCCTAGGTGGAGCGATCGCCATGCTCTTTCCGATTACGTGGCAGGAACCCTTTGGCCTAGTGATGATTGAGTCCATGGCAGCCGGTACGCCAGTGGTAGCGATCGCCAAGGGGGCAGCGCCTGAAGTGATTGAGCACGGCAAAACCGGTTTTCTGTGTCACTCCGTTGACGAATGTGTGGCGGCTGTTGCCCAAGTGCCGCAACTGGATCGCATGGCCTGTCGAGACTATGTTTGGCAGCGGTTCAGTGTTGAACGGATGGTGAGCGAGTATGAAGCAGTCTATGATACCGTTCTCGCCGACACCTTTGTCCATAATGGACATCGTAGGGGGACGATTGAACTGCTGGCCAGTTAGGTGTATCCCTGAACCCTGTGCAAAAGTGTTTCTTTGACCGTTATTCAAAAGGTGTATTTATGCAAGCATTATCAACCCGTACAGCAAAAAATACACTTCCTCGGGCGTTTGCCATGCCCCAACCGCAGGTGCCTGCCCGTCAACCCATTGCCTTGATTTCTGTGCATGGGGATCCCGCCGCTGATGTCGGCCATGAATCCGCTGGCGGCCAAAATATCTATGTACGGCAATTGGGGGAAGCCCTCGCGGCAGCCGGGTGGCACGTGGATATGTTTACCCGCAAAATCCATCCCGATGACCCCGATGTCATTGAACATAGCCCCCACTGTCGCACCATTCGCCTCGAGGCAGGCCCTCTGACCTATATTCCGCGTGAGAAACTCTTTGAGACCTTGCCGAAGTTTGTCGAAGCCTTCAAGGCTTACCATGCCAAATATGGCTATCCCCTGATCCACACCAATTACTGGCTCTCTGGCTGGGTGGGTTGGCAGTTGCGTCAGGAGTTGAATTTCCAATGGCTGCACACCTACCATTCCTTGGGGGTTGTCAAATATCAAGTGGCTTCCGAGCAAGCCCAACGGGATGAAACCCGCCTCATGGTGGAAAAAGCCATCCTTGAAAATGCCGACTGTGTGATTGTGACTAGCCCCCAAGAGGAAGCCTACCTACGGCGTTGGGTCTCCAAGGCAGGGCAAACACGTCTGATTCCCTGTGGCACGAATTTGCATCTCTTTTACCCCGTGGCCGATGCCCGTGCCCAACTGAATTTGCCTGCCGATGAGCCGATTGTGCTCTATGTGGGTCGCTTTGATCGCCGCAAAGGGATTGAAACGCTGGTGGCAGCGATGGCTCAAGTGCCCCAAGGGCGGTTACTGCTTGTGGGGGGGAGTGATCCGCAGCGCAGTGATGGTGCCGAACGGCGGCGCATTGAAGGATTAGTGCAGGAGTACAACTTGGGCGATCGCGTGACCTTTGTCGGGCAAATTGACCATGAGCGCTTGGCGGTTTACTACAGTGCTGCCAATGTCTGCGTTGTGCCCAGCTACTATGAACCCTTTGGCTTGGTGGCCATTGAAGCGATGGCCTGTGGCACGCCGGTGATTGCCTCTGCGGTTGGGGGCCTGCAATTCACGGTGATTCCCGAGGAAACAGGGCTACTGGTGCCGCCTCAGGATGCCACCGCCTTGGCCAAGGCCATTCAGCGTATCTTGGCTAATCCAGCTTGGGCGCGTACCCTTGGGGAAAATGGCCGCGAGCGGGTGCAAGCCCTCTTCAACTGGGAAGCGATCGCCCTCCAGATGGGGCAACTGTACCGGCAACTCTTTGCTGCCTCCCTCATGGGGAATTCACCGCGCTTAGAGACGGTTAAGAACACAGCCTCACTGACAACTGTGACCAAGGCGGCCTTAGCCTCCTAAGCTTCTTAATGACGTAGCAGAGTGGTTGAGGACAAGATTAAGCAGCATTCCTGTGTGGAGGGATCATCTCTATCTCGCCGCTCTGCCCAATCACTGATTGCCCTTGCTGTGAACAATTTGTTAAATTCTAGGGGGTTGTTTATCATTTTGTATCATTTCTAACATCCAATGGTGCGGTGGCGATCGCTTTTTCCCCTATGGCCTGATGTCATTCTGGCGGCACTGATTCTAGGTCCTTTGTTTGCGCCTTTCTTGGCCGCTAGTCATTTTCTTTTCTTGCCTAAAATTGCCCACATTATCTACACGATGGGCAATCATGTATGTCCGCAGCCAGAAATGGGCTTGATGCTCGCTCCCCCTTGGAAAATGGCGGTGTGTATGCGCTGCTATGGCACCCTTCTGGGGGTTCTCCTCACCCGTTGGTGGATTGAGCGTTCCACCACTGCCCGCGAGTGGTACTGGCTGCCGCAGTATGGTCTGGGGGGCTTTTTAGTGGCGGTGTTGTTAATGCTGTTTTATCCCCTTGAGTGGGCACTGCAACACTATGGCGTCTGGGGCTATTCCAATTGGATTGTCTTTCCCTTTGGGGCGATCGCGGGACTGGGCTTGGGATTACTGATCATGCCCCTGTTATATCCCAAACAGCGCCTTGCTACCTCCCGCTAGGGAGCAAACACCGAAATTTTGGTAGCCTCCGATACAAAAATTAACTGGGGCAACTTTCTACCATAGATTGTCGCTGCGGTGCGCCCAATACAGAAGGAGTAACCTATACATGGCAACGCCCCAAGAAATCTTGAATTTGATCAACAGCAAGTACGAGCTAATCGACTTGAAATTTATTGACATGCCCGGCACGTGGCAACACCTGACGGTTCACAAGAGCCAAATTGACGAAAGTTCATTTACCGAGGGTGTGCCCTTCGACGGCTCCAGTATTCGCGGTTGGAAAGCGATCAACGAATCCGACATGGTGATGGTGCCGGATCCGGATACGGCGTGGGAAGACCCCTTCATGAAAGAACCCACCCTGAGCATGATTTGCACCATCAAAGATCCACGCACCGGAGAACTCTACGATCGCTGCCCGCGCTCCATTGCCACCCGTGCCATTGAGTACCTAAAAGCCACCGGCATTGGCGATACGGCCTACTTTGGCCCCGAAGCCGAGTTCTTTGTTTTCGATGACGTTCGCTACGACCAAAACCAAAAGTCTGGCTACTACTACGTTGATAGTATTGAAGGTCTTTGGAACACTGGCCGTGAAGAAGAAGGGGGCAACCTCGGCTACAAAATCCGTGGCAAAGAGGGCTACTTCCCCGTTGCGCCCACAGATACGCTGCAAGACCTGCGCACAGAAATGCTCTTGACGATGGCCAAGTGCGGTGTACCCATTGAAAAACATCACCACGAAGTGGCCACAGGAGGTCAGTGCGAGTTGGGTTTCCGCTTTGGCACTCTCATTCAAGCTGCCGACTGGCTGATGACCTATAAGTACTGCGTCAAGAACGTTGCCCGCAAGCACGGTAAAGTGGCAACCTTTATGCCCAAGCCCGTCTTCAACGACAACGGTTCGGGGATGCACACTCACCAGTCGATTTGGAAAGATGGTCAACCGCTGTTTTGGGGTGAGGGCTACGCCAATTTGAGCCAAATTGCACTTTGGTATATTGGGGGTCTTCTCAAACACGCCCCAGCGCTGTTGGCCTTTACCAACCCGACAACGAACTCCTACAAACGACTGGTTCCCGGCTTTGAAGCCCCCGTGAACCTTGCCTATTCCCAAGGCAACCGCTCTGCCTCTGTGCGGATTCCTCTCACTGGTGCCAATCCCAAAGCGAAGCGCCTAGAGTTTCGTTGCCCCGATGCCACCAGTAACCCCTACCTTGCCTTTGCGGCGATGCTGTGTGCGGGCATTGATGGCATCAAGAATCAAATTGATCCGGGTAGCCCCTTGGATGTTGATATCTATGACCTCAGCCCCGAAGAACTGGCCAAAATTCCCTCCACCCCCGGTTCACTGATGGCGGCTCTGGAAAACCTGCAAAAGGATCATAGCTTCCTCACAGCGGGCGGTGTCTTTAGCGAAGACTTTATCCTCAACTGGATTCAGTACAAGCTGGACACAGAAGTGATTCCCATGTCCCTGCGTCCTCACCCCTATGAATTCACCCTCTACTTTGATGCCTAGGGCAGTGAATCCCTAGAGCCTTGCATTTAGGGATATAGCACTTAGAGGCACTCATCAAGGGTTGCCTCTTTTATTTTTGCTGCCGATTCTTCTCTGACAGCGGTTTTGAGTGTGCCCGTAGTTGCCTAGGGCTGGAATTTCTGATAAGTTGGAGTGTTATTGAAAATTAACCTTCCCATTTTTGGGTGCAATGGCTGGGAAATGTCTTCCCTTGAGAATGAGGTTGTAGGGTCTGATGTTACGCGCGGGAATTGTCGGCCTACCGAATGTGGGCAAATCAACGCTGTTTAATGCCCTTGTGGCCAATGCCAAGGCCGAGGCGGCCAATTTTCCGTTTTGTACGATTGAACCCAATGTCGGTGTGGTGGCCGTCCCCGATGAACGGCTGGATGTATTGGCAAAAATTTCCCAATCAGCGCAGATCGTGCCGACACGGGTAGAGTTTGTGGATATTGCGGGTTTGGTGAAGGGAGCCAGCAAAGGGGAAGGATTGGGCAACCAGTTCTTGGCCAATATTCGCGAGGTGGATGCCATTGTGCACGTGGTGCGCTGCTTTGAAGATGAGGATATTGTCCACGTGGCAGGTCGCGTCAATCCTGTCGAGGATATTGCGGTCATTAACTTAGAACTTGCCCTTGCGGATTTAGCGCAAATTGAAAAACGGATTGAACGTACCCGTAAGGCAGCGCGATCGCAAAAAGAGGCACAGATTGAACTCACGGCTCTTGAAAAGCTCCTTGGCGTGCTCAATGAGGGACAGCCTGCTCGTCTGTGTCAACTGACGGAGGACGAAGAAGCCGCCATTCGCTTTCTGGGATTGCTCACCCGTAAGCCCGTGATCTATGCCGCTAATGTGGCTGAGCAGGATTTGGCCACTGGCAATGAATGGACAGCGGCGGTTCAGGAGATTGCCCAGCAGGAGGGGGCGGAGGTGGTGATTGTCTCTGCTCAGGTGGAGGCTGAACTTGTGGATTTGCCCGAGGGCGATCGCGCTGAATATCTTGCTAGCTTGGGGGTCACTGAAGGGGGCTTGCGATCGCTGATTCGCTCAACCTACAAGTTGCTGGGTCTGCAAACCTTTTTTACTACAGGGCCTAAGGAAACTCGAGCCTGGACGATTCCAGCGGGTGCCAAAGCCCCCCAAGCCGCAGGCGTTATTCACAGTGACTTTGAGCGGGGTTTTATTCGCGCTGAGACGGTGAGCTACGCAGACCTAGTGGCCTGTCAGTCCATGACGGTGGCTAAGGAAAAAGGCCTAGTCCGCAGTGAAGGTAAAGATTATGTTGTGCAGGAGGGGGATGTGATGCTCTTCCGCTTTAATGTTTAGCCCCTCCTGATTGGATGACAAGTTTATAGCAACGTTCCGACAATGGGGTAAACCAAGGGGGGCACAATTATGGCCATCGCCACCCCCACCGCTGCGATCGCGCTGAGCAGAACCGCACCAGCGGCACAATCCTTGGCAATGCGAGCGAGATCATGATATTGCTTACCAACGGTGAGATCCACCACCGCTTCAAGAGCCGTATTCAGCAGCTCTAGCCCCATGACAACACCAATCGTGAGCAAAATCACTGCCACCTCAACGGGGGGAAGTTTTAGCAAACCACTGAGGGCGATCGCGCTAAGACCAACTGCGGTGTGAATCCGAAAATTGCGCTGAGTTTGAAAGGCATAGACCACTCCCGCCCATGCATAACGGAAACTATTCAGTAAAGAGGGCGCCACACGGTAGGAGCGCTGTCGCAGTATGGTTATCCCTGATGTTTTCTCAGCGTAGGTGGCAAGAACTTTTTGTGTCATAACGTTACCCATCACACCAAACATTGGTCTTTAAGTGTTGACGCTGGATTCCATACACCTTAAAAAGTTTTTCAAAAAATTTGGCTGTTAACGCCTTCCATTTAAGCACATCCTTTGGGATTTCGTTCCTATGGATCATCGGGAGAATAGGGAGGGGCAAGACCCACTGCCCTAAGACACTCAGCCTGCTGGGCAAGCATGCGCGCCAATTGCGTCTCATCGGGATGATCCCAGCCCAAAAGATGGAGGAGGCCATGGCAAGCCAGCCAAGTCACTTCTATGGATAGAGAATACCCCCCTTCTCTGGCTTGCTTTCGGGCGGTGTCGCCAGAAATAATAATGTCCCCTAGGTACTCTGGTTCTGCAGGGGGCAGAGGAAGCCCGTAGTCACGGGTGGCAAAGGCGAGTACATCCGTAGGGGTGTCGCGATCGCGATACTGATAATTAAGCACCTGAATTTCAGCATCCGTCGTTAAACGCAGTGTTACCTCATAGGCCTTACCTTGGTTTGGTTCAACCATGGCAATCCACGTGCGAAACCACACTTGCCAAGGAAGTTCTGCCACCTCATTGCTCAGGGAAGGATCGTGAAGTTCTAGATAGACGGTAACCGTCATTTGTTTTTGCTGTGTTCTCACTAGCGGGTGAGGTAGGACAAGCCCACCAACAACGCCAACAGACCGATACTGGTGAGGGCAAAATGGGTCAGAGATTTGCCCCCCTTGCGTACCATGTTCCGCATGGCCAATTTGACATAACTGGGCTGCTCGACAGGGGAGGGCGTGGGTTCTGGGGACTCGCTCATGGGATTTCACTGCTATGGGCAATCTTCATGAATTTTAACAAAGGGTGCTTGACTTCAGTAGCGCGATCGCGGGCAATGATTGGCCACCGATTGCACTAGCCCCAAACCAATATAGGTTGCCAAAAGGGCAGAACGGCCATAGCTGAGGAAGGGCAAGGGAATACCCGTCACAGGAAATAGGTTCATGGTCATGCCGATATTGACCACCGCTTGGAACATCAGCATTGCAAAGAGACCAATGGCTAGGAGCGAGCCAAAATCATTGCGGGCGCTATTGGCAATTTGCAATAGCCGCAGGCCAATCAACCAAAACAGTCCTAAAACCAGCAGCCCCCCCAAAAAGCCTAATTCCTCACCGATGGCGGAGAAAATAAAGTCCGTGTGCTGCTCAGGGATAAACCCCAATTGTGTCTGCGTGCCGTGAAACAGCCCTCGCCCCCACAGTCCACCCGCACCAATGGCAATGCGGGATTGGATCAGGTGATAGCCCGCCCCCAAGGGATCCTTATCGGGATCTAAAAACATTAAGAGGCGGTCTTTTTGGTAGTCCTTGAGAACACTCCACAGCAATTGACCCAGTCCTGCCCCTGAAAGGTTCAGAACAATGCCGCCGATCGCCCCAATCCACCCCAAGGGCAGGTTTTGCCATGCCACAACCCCCATCCCTAATGTCCACAGGAACCACAGCACCAGATTGAGTGCATAGGGCAGCGGTAGGGCAAAGAGAATGGCCGCCACCAAAGGAGAGAGCATCAGCACAATCCAGCCCAAACGGGCATTGGCCCAATAGAGCATGCCCAAGGTGATGGCGCCAAAGACAAGGGAGGTCCCCAAATCAGGTTCGGATAAAATCAACCCTAGGGGCAAGACCGTTGCCGCAAACACCCGTAGAATACCCCTGAGGCCATTGGCAGGCACCCGCTGGAGAAGGGCAGCTTGGGTGAGGATGATCGAGATTTTGGCAAATTCTGAAGGCTGGAGGTTAAAGCCCGCAATGGGCAGCCAACTTTGGGCACCGTTAGCTTCCACACCAAATAAGCTCACAGCCAGTAGAAGGGCACAACTGATACCATAGACCCACCAATGGACTGAGATAAAGACCGATGTCGGCACCCGTGCCAGTAGGAAAAGCAAAATCGTCCCCACGCCCGCGATCGCCAGATGTTGGAAGCCATCCTTTTCGCCAATGTGCAGCTCGGCACTGTGAATGGCCACTGCCCCCAACAGCGTAATCAGCCATACGGCAATTAAAAGGAGCCAATCCATCCCCCGCCAAGGGTGGAGCCAAGCAGACCAGCGGCGTTGCCATAGCCGAGTTGTCCAAAACATCGCCCAATATCCTTCGTTCGCACTAGGCTGGAACAGTGGTGGTTTGATCAAGATTCCCATTCTAGCTTGAGTGGATCCATGCTTCGGTGGCGACAGGGTTGGTCAAGGCTTTTGTGGTCAATTTCGGGGCGGCTGCTGCTGGTGATGCTGCTGATTTCCCTATTACCGATGGGGATGGTGGTGCTCTACAACCAAACTGAAAGCGCTGAAATGATGAAGCGTTGGGAAATTGATGCCCTGCAACTGCTGGCGATCAGCAAAGCCCGTTCCCTTGATCAGCTGTTTCAGGATGCCCTCAATGATGCTCTCTTGGTAGCCAATGACAGTGACGTACGGTATTTCCTGAGGCGTGGGAGCCATAGTGCCATCGAGCAAGCGACGATGAATAACTTCCTCGAAGATGTCAAGAACCTGAACCCAGCCTATTATCAGGTGATTCTCCTCAACCGTGAGGGCCAAGCGATCGCAGGGACACGGCGTACCCGTCTGGGGCTAGACTACAAGAACACCCCCCTCTGGCAGCAGTCGGCAACAGCAGACTACTTCATTTCTCGGGTCAAAATCAATAGCGCGATCACTGAGCGACCCCTGTTTGTTGTCTTCCAAACGATTATTGATAGCAATAATGAACGATTGGGAGCAGTTCTACTACCTCTACAAGCGACCGCAGTCAAAGACATCGTGACCTACCTAGTGCCCGATATTCACGGTGAATCTTTTCTCATTGATGATCACGGTCTGATTCTGAGCACCACAAATCCTTACCTGAATTTGCATAGCATTGAACCACTCCCCCCCGAGATTCGCGACCAATATTTTCTCTTGACATCACCTCAACCCATTCCCACAGTGGCAGATCGCAGCTACACCTTGCGCAATGTCTTTCTCAAGGCCAAATCAAAAGAGGTCGGTGCTCTCCTCGCCAGTCGTTCTTCCGGAGGCGATGCCGATTATATCTATGCCTATGCGCCCCTGACCCGTCATCAGGGCGTTGTTGTGGTCAGTGTACGGTTGAGCGAGTTTCTAGCGCCCTTAGAGCGGTTGGCGACCCAAGGTTTCCTCAGTCTTTTCTTTGTTGGTGTTGGGGTCATTCTCATTTCCCTGATTGTGGCTCGTTCGATTACTAAGCCGATTCGTGCCCTTGTCAGTGCTGCCCACGCCCTCAAGCATGACCAGTTTAACGAGTTTAATCCCAGAGTTCTCAGGCACTATGCTCAAGGGAGTGATGATATGGCAGAACTTGCCCAAGTCTTTTTGGACATGGCACAGGCGGTAGAGCAGCGCCAAGATCAACTGGAGGAGGAACTGAGTGAACTAAAAATCGAAATTGACCAAGAAAAGCGAAAGAAATCCGTTGCCGAAATTACCAGCACCGACTACTTTCAAGAACTGCGCCAACGGGCACAACAATTGCGCCAAAGGGCCCATACCAAATCTCCCACTCCTGCCACACATCCACAGATAGGGCATACTGAGGGTGAAGCACGCAAAGATGAGCCACCCCTGCCAACATGAGCTTTCCTGCGCCGACTTTGGCTGAATTGCCCTTCCATCCCTACATTGATGGTTCAGGTCGGGTAGCACCGGATCTTAAGGGGGCGATCGGTCTCTATGCCATTTTTGATGCCACTGGCAGCGTACAGTATATTGGCTATTCGCGGGATATGCGACTGAGTTTGCTGCAACACCTTGTGCGTTGTCCGCAGCAGTGTCGTGGCTATAAGGCGATCGCCATCGAACGTCCCGATCGCCCGTGGCTAGAAGCTGTAAAACAACAGTGGCTAGCGGAATTGGGAACCGTCCCCCTCGGCAACGATCGCGATCGCCCCCAGTGGGAAAATGCCATTGATGTCAGGGAGCAAATGACCGAGGCCGAACGCACTGCATGGGCAAGTGCCGATCCATTGACGCAACCGAAACTGCTAAAACAGGTGGCGCGGCGGGTTGAAGCAGCAATTCTAGAACAGCTAAAGCAGCGATCGCTACAGGAGCCGCTGGTCTTTAACGCCAAACTGAAGGAAAGTGGACGGCTGGACCTCAAATGATGACTTCTCCCCCCCTGACCTCTAGCCAAATCTGGCAAATCAATCAACTTCTGCGCCAAGCGGGGCAGCGGGCACGGCAACTGGCACAGCAACCCTTTGAGGTCATTGAAAAGGGACGCCAAGACTTTGCCACCAGTATTGATCGCTTCTTGGATCGGCTGCTAAGTCAGAAATTTCGCGCTTGGTTTCCTGAGGATGGCATCATCAGCGAAGAAAATGCTGACTCCCAAGCGATCTTTCAAGAACCGAAAAATCGCTACTGGCTGATTGATCCCCTCGATGGCACGGATGATCTGATTCACCATCGCCAAGGTTACGCCCTCATGGTGGGCCTGCTGGCGCACTACAGTCCAGTGGCGGGTTGGATCTATGCTCCCAATCTGGATCACCTCTACTATGGCGGTAAAGATTGGGGACTCTTTCAGATGAGCAGTGGTGGCCCCCCTGTCCCCCTCTTACCCGTTTGCCCGCCCTCTCCTAATGAAGACCATTGCCCGATCATGATTGGCTATCGCGACTACCGCACCTACGGCGATGCAATTCATCGGGTGTTGCCCCAAGTGGAATTTCGCTTTCTGGGCAGTTTTGGTCTCAAGGTGATTGAAGTGATTTTGGGACGGGCGGGACTCTACCTCTACTTAAATCAGCGGGTGAAGCTCTGGGACACCACCGCCCCCTTGGCTTTAGCAACGGCAGCAGGTTTGGTGTGCACCGACTTGCAGGGAAATCCCTTGCGCTTTGATGCTACGGGGTTACAGGGACAGACCCTTGCCCATCAGCAACCAATTCTCATTGGCTGGCCAGAGTATATCGCTGCCTTGCGATCGCCCTTGGTGGAGGCGATTACCGCCGTTCAACTGTCCCTTGGCTCTACCTAGAATCCCTGAGAAATAGGCTATCGTGGGGCTAGAGTCTGCTTGGAGGCATCCCGATGGGGCGCTGGCACAGTTGGTCATTGGTAGGAATGGCGATCGCCACCGTCCATATTGCTCAGCCTTTTCCGGCTCAAGGGGTGAGCGTTACAGAAGTTGCCCGCATTGCCAAAAATATCACCGTGCTCATTGAAGGTGCCAACAGCCACGGCTCAGGTATCCTACTGCAGCGCAAGGGCAGTACCTACGTTATCCTCACCGCCTACCATGTGGTTGAAAAGGCCGGCCAGTACACGGTGAAAACGGTTGATGGTCAGCGCTATGCCATGCGACCCAATTCCATTCGTCGCTTGCCCGGCGTTGATCTGGCCACGCTGGAAATTGAAAGCAACCGCGATTACACCCTTGCCACACTGGGAAACTCCGTAGAGGCAGTGGAGGGCATGCCCGTTTTTGTGGCTGGTTTTCCTGCTCAGGAGGCCTCGGTTCTGGGGGGCATTTATCAATTTACCGAGGGGCGGTTGACGGCCAATGCCTCGCGTCCGATTCAAGATGGCTATGCCTTGGTCTATAGCAATCCCACCTTGCCGGGGATGAGTGGCGGCCCTGTCCTCGATGAAAATGGCCGTTTAATTGGGGTTCATGGCAGTGCCGATATTGCTTCTACCCTTGTGCAGGAGGGCAGTGGCTCCAGTACTGTCTTTGTGAAACGCGGCTTTAATCTCGGCATTCCCATCAATACCTACTTGAGTTTGGCCACACCGTCGCGGGAAACCACGGCTCTGCCTGCCCCGACCCCCCTGAAAGCAGCGGACTATTTCCTCGCCGCTGAGGAGCACTTCCAACGCAAGAATTTTGCCGCCGCCATTGACAACTATACCCAGGCGATCGCCCTCAATCCCAACTACAGTGAAGCCTATCTGGGACGCGCCGTAGCGCAAATGTTTGCCCTTGTGCCTCACCAAGACTTTAATCAGCTCGGTGAAGAACTGGGAACCAAGTACCTGAGTCGTCTGACCCAAGGTAACCCTATTCTCAAGGATGCCTTTCCCCCCAACCCGCCCACCCCGATGCTGGATACGTTTGTCCGCAATATGGCTGAACGCCCCAGCACGATTCAGCAGGACATTGCCAAGGCGATCGCCCTCAATCCCCAGTACACCGAAGCCTATGGCATCCGTAGCTTTTTGAATTTGCTCCTCGGCAACTTTGGTACTGCCGTTGCGGATAGCGATCGCGCCCTTGCCCTCAGTCCCAACAACAGCGATCTACAGATGATTCAATCCTTGGCGCTGTTTCTCAGTGGCGATTTTCGCCGCAGTATCCCCGTGTTTGATCGTCTCATTGCCGCCAATCCCAAGAGCACCGACTATCATTTGCTGCGGGGAATTGCGGCTTTTCTCATGGGAGATTATGCCCTCAGTCGCCCCAGTTGGACGGCCTTGACGCAACTCACCCCCAAAGATCCCATCCCCTTTGCGGTGCGGGGTGTAACGTATCTCCTTGAACAGAACTCCAAAGCGAGCCTACCGGATCTGCGCCAAGCCGCTGAACTCTATCGCCAACAGGGGAATATGCAGTCCTACAACGAAATGATGGACGCAATTCGTCAGATTGAGAACCGCTAGCGTTGCCACTGCTGCAAGAGCCAACGACCCAAACGAATCAGGTGTTCTTCAATCCAGAGAAACAGGCGATCGCACCACAGCAGCAGCCGTTCAAACCAGTGGAGTTCATAGCCAATCAGGGCAGCATCCACATCAAGAATTAACTGCTCTGGATTTGGAGGGACACTGGTGGCCGCAGTTTCTGAGGGTGGCGAATGGGCTAGGGAATCAGAGCGACTGCCTAGGCTAAGAAGGGTCTCCACGGGAGAAAAGACTGGCAAAGGATCCGTAGCCGCCAATAGCGGTGAATTTACGGCTGCCACCACTGGGGGTTGGAATCCCCCTAGCCAATAGGAGAGTTGACTCAGCCAGTTTGGGAAGGGCAGCTTGAAGGGATTGAGATGGCGTTCAATCCAAGCCAGAACTTGCGCCTGTTGGGTGGGGCTGAGGGTGTAAAGAATGGTGTTATCCGTGCCAATGAGCACCATCTGCTGGGTTTCTAGGAGAGTCGCAATCCCCTGTACCCGCACTTGGGACAGCGTATTTTTGCGGCCGAAGGGAAGGCGCGATCGCAACCAGCGGAGGGCAGCGGTTAGGGGAGACACCGTGGGTAGGACTAAATCCCCTTCACTAGCACCTGTTAACTGAAGTTGCCCTAGAAAATTGCCCACCAAACAGGACGGTGGGTTAGAGCCTGCTTTGAGCGATCGCTGCTGCCAACCCCAGAGCCAGTGATGCCGTCGCCGATACCACTGCCGAACGTGCTGATAGTACGCTGCCAAGGCATAGGCAATGTGTTGCTCAATTTGCTGCTGTTCTGTGGCGGTGAAGATTTTCAAGGGACGGGCAGCCTCATCCACAAGCAATAGGGATTTTGCGGCGCGATCGCAGGCAAGGTAAAAGGGTTGCCGCTGTGCCAAAGGTGCATCCTGTGGTGGTAACGTCTTGGACGGGGGTTGAAACCAGCGCTGCCACCAAGTCAGTGGGCGGGCAATGGGGGCGATCGCCACCACCCAAGAGTCATCCTCCCCTTTCGTCAGGGAGAGGGCAGACATCACACTTAACAACGCTTCATCGGCAGGGGGTGCCGCTGTGGGTTGCGCTAGGAGGCGTTGACGCATTCGAGAGACGCTGCCCATGAGTTGGGGGAGTCCCCGCTGCCAAACCTGTGCCAGAATGGCGCCAATCACCTGCAGCGTGCCACTGAGGCTGCTTTCAATTTGCCATAGTTGGCGTTGCCAGTGTTGCCGCCAACGGTGCCATTGCTGTTGCCAAAAGCTCAAGAAGCGACTCTGATAGGAAACTGCCATCGCAGCTTTGGGGGTAGAGGAATATAAAACTAGATTACCGTTCTGATGTGCTCAATAGGCACCTAGTATTGATCCCGTTTACCCCGCAACCGTGTAAAGGTCTGGAGGGGGGTGGTTGCCCCCACTGCTGCTTGAATGGTGCTGACTTCACAGCGTAAAAAAGGATTCGTTGCCTTTTCAACGCCAATCGTACTGGGAATCGTGCTTTTTCCTTGGGCGCGATCGCGACAGACTTGAGCATAGCGCTCTTGCAGGGCAGGATTATTGGCATCCACTGTCAGGGCAAAGCTGAGGTTCTTTTGGGTATATTCGTGGGCACACCAGACCCGCGTTTGCTCCGGCAATTGCCGCAGTCGATTCAAAGACTCCAACATCTGTGCCGGTGTCCCCTCAAAAAGACGACCACAGCCACCGCCAAAGAGGGTATCACCGCAAAACAGATCGCCCGTTGCTGGCCCATAGTAGGCAATGTGACCGCGGGTATGGCCGGGAACAAACAACACCTCAAAAGCATGTTCGCCAAAGGGCACGCGATCGCCGGCACTAAGAAAAACCGTTTGCTCTGGAATGCGGCCTTGATCTTCGCGGCTGCCATAGACTTCGATATTGGGGAAGCGCGATCGCAGGGCACGATTGGCACCCACATGATCCCAGTGGTGGTGGGTATTGAAGATCGCCGTCAGTGTTGCTCTCAATTCCGCTAATTTGGCAAGAACAGGTTCTGGCTCTGCCGGATCCACCACTGCCGCTGTCCCCGTTTGCGGATCATGGAGCAAAAAAATGTAGTTATCTGTAAGGGCATTGAGGCGATAAATCATCATGGCCGTTGTTCCCGTACCCAGCGTCGCCAATTTTTCTCTGCCTCTACCTCATCCATTTTGGCCTCTGCCAAGAAGCGATAAAGGCATTCCTTGGGCACCCATGGAAATAAAGGGGAGCGATCGCACCCTTGATAGCATCCGTCCCACAACTGGAAAATTTGCCATTCCCGACCATTGTACCGCCATAGCTCCGGTACCCCCAAGGCCGCATACAGCTGGTTTTTATCGATATCGGTATGGGTCATGTCCACCTCAATCACTAAATCAGGCGGTGGATCAATGATCAGATCAATGCTGCGGCCAGCCACCTGTGGTTGATGGTAGATGTAATAGGCATTATCTGGTTCTGCTCCTCGCTTCAGATCCGGTCGCCACAGGGCTGTTGAGCGCAGCGATCGCAGCCGCAGTCCTGTTTCCACCACCAGAATGCGCAAAAATAGACCCATTAGCTCACTGGCAAACTCATGCTCTTCAAGGGGCATCGTAATTTCAAGGATTCCGCAATCAAATATCAAGTGGGCAGCACGGGTTTGCGGCAGAGCATTAAGAATCTCTTGGTACTGCTGCCAAGTGAGGCCGTGGAGGGTGACACGCTGTTCGCCCGTAGTTGTGGTTAGGGTTTTCATGGCAAATCCCCTATGACTTTGGTATCAGCTTCCTGCCTGTGGCACACAAATCAATGAGTTCACAGCCTTCGCACTGGGGTTGGCGCGCTTGGCAAACCGCCCGCCCATGGTAAATCAAGCGAATTGACCAGTTTTCCCAATCGGGCTGGGGAATCAGGCGCATTAAGTCCCGCTCAATTTTCACGGGATCCGTTTCTTGGGTCAGCCCCAACCGCCGACTCAGCCGCTTGACATGGGTATCCACCGTCACTCCCCCCAAAATGCCGTAGCCATGGGCAAGAACCACATTGGCAGTTTTCCGCGCCACCCCCGGCAGTGAAAGCAAATCTTCCATCACCTTGGGCACTTGACCCCCATAGACTTCGACAATGCGGCGGCAGGCGCCTTGAATATGGCGGGCTTTATTGCGATAAAAACCAGTGGACTTGATGTACTGTTCTAGCTCAGCCAAATCAGCCATGGCAAAGTCCTCGGCATCACGATAGCGAGCAAACAGTGCCGGGGTGACTTGATTCACCCGCTCATCCGTGCATTGGGCAGAGAGAATCGTGGCTACCAGCAGTTGCAGCGGATTGGCAAAGTTGAGGCTACAGGTGGCATCCGGATAGAGGCGCTTGAGGCGGGTGAGAATTTCCAAGGCCCGTTGTTGCTTGGCCGCAAGACGACGGGTAATCGCCATAGAAGCCCTTAAAAGAGTTGCTGCACCCAGCCCAAGCCCGTGAGGTTCACGGTGTCCCGCACGATGAGGAACATCCCCAGTCCAAGGAGCAACACCAGCCCCGTTTGCATGACGCCCTCTTGAATGCGATTGGGTAAGGGGCGACCCCGCAGCGCTTCCACCAGTAAAAAGAGCAGTTGACCGCCGTCAAGGGCTGGAAAGGGCAGAATATTGATAATTGCAAGGTTAATACTGATCAAGGCGGTAAAGGTAAAGAGCTGTTCAGCATTGGAGCGGGCAATATCCGCGCCCATCGCTACGATCGCCACCGGTCCTGAGACCTGTTGAGCCGCTTGATCAAAATGCTGGAAAAGTTCGCGAAACCCCTCTAGGGTCAGCACAACCACCCGCTGAAACTCCGCTGCTGCCGCCGTGACTAATTTAATCGGGTTTAAGGTGTGTTCGCGGTAAATGTCGGCATGGGGGGCTAATTGAACGCCAATCCGGGCTTGACCATCCTCACTCACCTCTGGCGTGACGGTAATCTCTTGGATGTGCCCTTGACGTTGAATCGTCAGTGTCAGGGGTTGCTGCGGATGCTGCTGAATGGCTCGCATCAGGTTTGGTAAGCTATTGGCATCGGCACCCAAGGGTTGGCCATCCACGGCTAAAACCAAGTCCCCCGGCTGAATGCCCGCTCTGGTGGCCACAAGACTACTTTCGGGGACAAGGGCGGGAATGAGGACACCCTCATAGTAGGTGGCCTGACTAATGCCCATGACGCCCACTTGCACCAGCAGTAGCAAATAGGCAAAGACCAAGTTGGCAATCACCCCCGCGCTGATGACAATGGCGCGATCCAAAATCGGCCGGTTGCTCAGGAGATTGGGATCGTTGGCGGGAACGCTGCTATTGGGGTCATCGTCTGGGAATCCCACATAGCCCCCTAGGGGAATCAGGCGCAGGGCGTACTCCGTATCCTTGCCTTGAAACTTCCAGAGGATCGGGCCAAACCCAATAGAAAAGCGGTTGACATGAATGCCTTGGCTGCGGGCAGCGATAAAGTGCCCCCACTCATGGACAAAAATCAAGATTCCCAAGATGGCGATCGCCACCACGACTGCAACCATGGACATAGATTCAACCCAGTGCTACGCTGCGAATTGTTAACTCCCTTTTATTGTGACACCGAACTTCCCCTTGGATCGGTGATCTCGCCACAGCCCCTTGCATAATTTTTCAAACTTGTGCGATATATTGCAAAAATGCAACAAAGTGGCATGATAAGTAATTATTCTTAGTGGACGCTCCTGAGAGAGACCCATACAAACGTGCTATTTGAGACCTCAACGTTAAAGGGAATTTTCTACAATGTCTTTATTTGATTGGTTTGCAAATCGCCGTAAAGAAACCGCCTTGACCCCCATGCAGCCAGAGCGGGAGATCGCTGATGGTCTTTGGACAAAGTGCGAAGCCTGTGGCATCATGATCTACAGCAAAGATCTGCATAGCCATCAACTGGTGTGCCCAGAGTGCGGCCATCACCATCGCGTCAGCAGTAGTGAGCGTATCCAACAACTGATTGACCCCCACACATGGCGCCCCCTCGATGAAAATTTGGTCAGTTGTGACCCCTTGCAATTTAAGGATCGCAAGCCCTATAGCGATCGCCTGCGGGAGTATCAAGAGAAAACCGGTCTCAAGGATGCCGTACAAACCGGCCTCGGCCAACTGGAGGGGCTGCCGGTTGCCTTAGGGGTGATGGACTTTGCCTTCATGGGCGGTAGCATGGGCAGCGTGGTCGGCGAGAAAATCACCCGCCTGATTGAACGGGCCACTTGGGAGCAGATTCCCCTTGTGATTGTCTGTGCCTCTGGCGGTGCCCGCATGCAAGAAGGGATGCTCAGCTTGGTGCAAATGGCGAAAACGGCTGCTGCCCTCGAACGGCATCGCAGTGCAGGTCTGCTTTATATCCCCGTCTTGACCCATCCCACTGCTGGGGGCGTGACGGCTAGCTTTGCCATGTTAGGGGATATTATTATTGCCGAGCCAAAAGCAACGATCGCCTTTGCGGGGCGGCGGGTTATTGAGCAAACGCTGCGGGAAAAACTCCCCGATGACTTCCAAACCGCCGAATTTGTCCAGAAATGCGGCTTTGTGGATGTGATTGTGCCGCGGACTCACCTGAAGTCAACTTTGGCACAGTTAATTCGTTTACATCAACCGGTGACGCGTCATGTTTCCTCGACCCTGCTGCCCAAATCATTTCCTGTGATGGCAATGGCTGAGGAATAACAGCAGCAACCCCCAGATCAAGGGTTGTCCTAGGGCGATCGCTATACAATAGGGGATACCGCTCCCACACCGCAAGGGGTGGTCGTCACTGTGCTGTCTTTGCTGGCTCATCTGCTCTAATGCCTACCGCTCAAACTGATCAAAACCTCAAACTTTGGTGGGGCGTTCTCTATCCTGCCTATACCGATCACCCCATTTTGGCTGTCCCCAACCGTAACTCTGAGGGAACTGTGTTTGAGCAGGACACCAATCCTCCCAATGCCGCCGCTTTTTTTGACCCACAGCACCGCTACCAACGCTGGGATCACCGTTACGCCTGTGATTTGCCCCAACTGGTACAGGACCTACAGCCTGAGGAACCGACGCTCTTAGAAGCCCTCCGCGAAACGGCTCAGGATTGGGCACAGGGGTTAAACATTCTCGACCCCAGTGTGGTCATTCCCCATTTGCAAGCTCAATACCCTGACCTCAGTGCGGTGGCGATCGCCTACCTTGCCTTGCACCTTGTCTATCCCGAAACCATTCCAGCCATTCACGATGCGTGGCTAGATACCGTTTCCACAAGCAACTTACCGGCCAACTACTGCCACGGCATTATTCTCGACTACAATCACACAGCGCGCCCTCTGCAAGATGTCTGGCAAGACGACAACATTTCCGATGGGCAAATTTTTCAGTACCTAGAGGACATGATTGAGCTGTGGAAGACTCTAGAACCGTGGCACTGCCATTATTCCTTGCTCACAGTTAGGAATTTAGCCGTCAACCCTGACGATCAATTGCGGCTGCATCAACTGGACTTCACCTTGCCCTTAGTGAAAACCTTTGAGCGACCCACGCCACCCCCCAGCCTCGTTACTGTTTGGGAAGAGTTATTTCGCCATGCCTCTAGTCGTCGTCAAGCCGTTTTTATGCCGCTCTTGGTCTCCTTGAGCACGGCTCCTCTGGAGAAAATCTCAGAAATTCAGATGTTGCTCGACTCTCTCGCCTCCACCCTGCGCAATGAACCTCTGCCAGACTTTGAGGAGGAGACAGGTGAAAGTACGGGTGACTTGATTAATGAACTGCCAGACATCACCCTCTCATCAGAATCACCAGAAGAGGATCATACCGCTATTGAGGATGCACCCACTGCCCTCTTACCGCGGCAACTGGTTCAAGTGGATGTTGCTGCCCAGACAGACACCGGGCGCGATCGCCACCACAACGAGGATTTTTACCTGATTGATCATCGGCAGCAAGTGCGTCTCACCCCCCAAGGGCAGCAGTTGGATGTTCAGGGACTTTACGTGCTCTGTGACGGCATGGGGGGGCATGCAGAAGGTGAAATTGCCAGTTCCCTTGCCACTAAAACTATTCACGAATACTTTGAACAGACATGGCCGTGGCAGGGAGAACTCCCTAGCGCTGAAGAGGTTCGCAAGGCCATTTACCGTGCCAATGAAGTCATTTTTGCCACTAATGATCAAAAAGGGAAAACCGGCAGTGGCCGCATGGGGACAACGCTGGTCATGGCTCTAGTGCATAACTACCACCTACGCCTTGGCCATGTCGGTGATAGTCGCATTTACCGCTTTACCAAACGTCAAGGACTGCAACAACTCACCATTGATCACGAAGTCGGTCAACGTCTTATCCAACAGGGGGTCGAGCCGGAGATTGCCTATGGCCGCCCCGATGCCTACCAACTCACCCAAGCCCTCGGCCCTCGCAACAATGAGGCCATCTACCCAGAAGTCATCGACCTAGACATCGAAGAAGATACCCTGGTTTTACTTTGCTCCGATGGTCTGTCCGATAATCGCTGCCTTGAAACCCATATCATTAGCCACTTAGTCCCGATGCTCGACTTTAGTATCCCCCTCAGTCAGTCGCTCCATAAATTGATTGATATGGGGAATCAAGTCAATGGCCACGATAACTTGACGGCGATCGCCCTCCGCTTCAAATTGCGCTCTGTTCTTAATGCCCTATTTTAGACAGTACCCGCACCAGACACTTTGCCAAGTGGCACATTGCCTTGATTGCACTTAAAATAGTCCCTGAGGATAAAACTATCCTCATTAGCAAGTTTTTTTACATAACGTCATATGAATTCTCAATGCTTAACAAAAGTGTTGCCCTACAGCTGGGTGATCCTGACTAGCTTGACCTCTTTTCTTGGTACACCCGCCCTTGCTGAAATTACCCCCGCTCCCAATGCCACTGGCACCACCGTAGAAACCGTCAACCATCAGTTCAACATTGGTGGCGGACAACGTTCTGCCGATGGCCAAAACCTTTTTCACCTGTTTCGTGATTTCAATGTCCAGCAGGGGCAAATCGCCAACTTTCTTTCTACCCCGCAAATTCGCAACATTCTTGCTGGCGTCAATGGTGGCAGTGCTAGTTATATCAACGGCGTGCTGCAAGTTACAGGCGGAAACAGTCATCTCTACCTCCTGAATCCTGCAGGTATTGTTTTTGGTCCGAATGCGCAGTTGAATCTACCAGCGGCATTCCATGCCTCGACAGCCCAGCGCGTTCACTTTGGCAATGGCCTCTTTGATCTCAATGGTTCAAACACCTACAGCCAACTCAATGGCTCCCCGATTGGCTTTGAATTTGCTAATAGAGGCATCCTAATTAATGAAGGCAATCTTAGGGTGAATGCTGGTCAATCCCTGACCTTGATGGCGCATCAGGTGATCAATACAGGTACCCTTGGCGCAACGGGGGGCACGGTCAATGTTGTGGCGGTACCTGAATCAGGTCTGGTGCGCATTTCCCAAGAGGGCATGCTCCTCAGTCTAGAGATTCCCAAAGAGCGATTGCCCGCCGCAGGCATTATTCAGCCAATTGATCTCCCGACGTTACTCACAGGGGGTAATGGCTATCCTGCCGTCAATAGCGTGATTCAAAATCCAGATGGCACGATTCATTTGGTTCACGACAGTACCAAGATTCCCCTAACCACAAATACAGCAGTCATTGGCGGCACGATTGATGTGAGTCATACCACCGGCGCCGGGGGTAAAATCACCATTGCTGGCCAAGGCAGTAATATTGCTCTGATTAATGCTCAACTGAATGCTGCGGGTAATACAGGGGGCGGCACAATTCTCATTGGTGGTGACTACCTAGGGGGAACAACTGGAACCGGCCGTCTAGAGAGCAGCTTCAATGCACAAAACCTTTTTGTTAATGCCGGTACTCTTTTGAATGCTGATGCCACCCATCAGGGTAACGGGGGCACAATTATCAATTGGGCAGAGCACAACACGCGTTTTTATGGCCAGATCAGTAGCCGTGGCGGTGCCCTTGGGGGAGATGGCGGCTTTGTCGAAGTTTCCAGCAAACAGTTTCTGGATTTTCAAGGCAGAGTCGATACCACTGCCCTAAATGGCAACACAGGAACATTATTACTTGATCCAACAGACATATATATCAGTAATAGCATGTATGATTTGAACATTACTTCCTCTTCGCCCTTTAAAGCATTATCAAACTTTCCTTCAGTTTCTGTGTTAACTATAGGAACGCTGTTATCAGCACTCAATTCCACAAACGTTGTGATAACAACAGACAGTACTGCAAATTCTACTGGGAATATCTATGTAGAAACCTCAATTTCCAGCAGCTCGACAAACTCACTCACGCTACAGGCTGATAATGATATCATCATCGGCTACCCCATCTCGCTTCAGGGGAGCTTGGTATTACAAGCACAGGGAGTGATTCAAAATCAATCATCCTTCAATAATCCAATTAATATCAGTGCAGCAAACATTAGTGCCAATGCTCCCATACAAACTAATGGCGCCAATATCACCCTCCAAGCTAGTGGCAATATCTTCCTTCCTTCTAGTGGCAATGTTCTCAGTACATCAGGTGGAAGTATTAATCTACAGAGTAGTGGGGGTACGATTTCCCTTGGAGGTTTAGTTAATGCATCTGCAGGCAGTATCCAATTCAGTGGTAACACAACTCTACTAAACTCAACGAGCTTTTCAGGGAAAAATATTACATTCAATGGCAATATCAATGGCAATCATTCTTTGAATATTGACTCAACAGGTCAAACCGCCGTTTCAGGAACAGTCAACACTGCAAGTCTAAGCATCAATGCTCTTGGTAATATTCAGTTGAACAATGTCACCACTAGTTCAGATATTAGTCTAGACTCTGTACTTAAGATTACTGCTGGTAATTTGCAAGTAACTCAAAGTAGTGGTACTATCGGCGTAGTTGCTTTTAATGACATCACTCTCGGCAACCTAATCAGTGCAGGCGGAGCGATCGCAGTCTTTTCAGGAAGCGGGGGTATTTCAACTGGCAATATCAACAGCAACGGTGGTTTTGTTTATCTTGATTCCATAACTGACATAACAACTGGTAATATCACGACTCGCGGGGGTGATTTGGCTGCTGTTGCCTACAGGGGTGCTTTAACAACAGGTAATATCAATACAGCTGGCAGTGGTGGCAATGTTACACTGTTTGCGCCTACGATTACGACGGGTGATATCTTCACCAACGGTGGTAACTTCTTAGCTTGGACTGGTGATTTCCCTATTCCAACCTCTAGAGGTACGATTGATCCAATTCCGGATGATGATTTAACACTGCCTGATCTATTCACTAATCTCCAGACAATACCCAGCGGCAACTTAACGCTGGGCCATTTGATGACCGGTGGTGGGGATGTCAACCTAAGGGGAGGCAATCTAGTTTTCAACTGGATTAATGCTGGGGCGGGCAGTGTTGATATTTATGCGCAAAATTCACTGCGTGGCTTGGGTACGTTTGTTTTCAATGGTGTACCTACCACGGTATGGGGTGACTCAGTGAATATTTTTATCAACAATGCCACTCCATTTTTAGTGGGCAATTCCGAAACGAATGGAACTGCAGGGGCAATTCAAGCCGAGGGATCGATTATTCCTGTACCCAAAACGCTTTTAGGTCTTGTGGAGGTCGGAAATATCCGTTTTGAAAATACAGCTCAAAATGTTGTCGATAGCAGCTTGATTTCTCCTGAAGAAGCCAATCCACTATTAGAACCCCCTACACCAGTCATCCCAGAACCCCTTAAAGTACCCAGCGTTCCCCCTGAAATTCTCTTAACTAGAGATATCGAGACTGCCCTAGCTAGCAATAACATTGAAGGTGCACTGGCGTTACTCGATCTACGGGGCTGTCTAGAAGTTAGCAGTTATCTAGAACGTACCTGTGATAGGCAGGATTTCTCCCTTGAGGATTTGCAGGCAGCCCTCAATGAAATTGCCAAGCAAACAGGTAAAAAGCCAGCTGTCATTTACACCCTAGCCCGGCCTGACCAATTTGATCTCATCTTGGTTACCCTAGAGGGGAGGCCGCTTTATACACCGCTGCAGGGAGTGGGGCGTCAACAGTTATTAAAAACAGTGGATACTTTTATTAACAGGGTGCGTGATCCACGCCTGATCAATACCCGTACTTACCTACCGGCGGCACAACAGCTTTACCAATGGTTGATTGACCCTTTGCGTGCTAAATTGAATGCCCAGGGCATTGACACACTGGTCTTTGTTCTAGACAGTGGTATGCGTAGCATTCCCTTGGCAGCGCTCCATGATGGTCAAAACTTTCTTGTAGAGCAATTTAGCACGGCACTGGTTCCCAGTATAAGGCTCATGGATATTCGCTACCGCAGTATTCAACAGGAACCCATCTTGGCAATGGGGGCATCGGAATTCCCGGATCAGTCCCCCTTGCCGATGGCGCCCCTAGAGGTGGCGCAGATTGTTAAAAACCTAGGAGGAGGTCAAGCCTTTCTCAATGAGGCCTTTACAATTGCCAATTTTAGACAACAGCGCCGTCAAGGACTCTACCCTGTAATCCATTTGGCCACTCACGCTGAGTTTCAACCAGGAGCTGCAGAAAATTCCTACATTGCTTTTAGGGATGGGCGATTGAATCTTTTGCAGTTCCAAGGCTTACAGCTTAACCGTCCCCAAGCAGAATTTTTGACCCTCAGTGCCTGCCGCACGGCGGTTGGAGATTTGGATGCAGAACTGGGGTTTGCGGGTCTGGCGGTACAGGCGGGGGCGAAGTCGGTGCTGGCCAGTTTGTGGTATGTCAGCGATGAGGGGACGTTGGCGCTGATGACTACTTTCTACGATTTGTTAAATACGGTACCCATTAAGGCCGAGGCGCTACGGCAAGCGCAGCTAGCGATGCTGCGCGGCAATATTCGCATCCAGGACAATGAACTGCAAACAATTCGTGGCCGCATCCCGTTACCCCCAGAAGTTACCCAAGGGGCTGGTCGTCGTTCCCTCGATCATCCCTACTACTGGGCTGCTTTTACAATGGTAGGGGTTCCATGGTAGGGATAAACTAACGCTCGAGACGGGCAGTAGCAAAAATTTCTTCCAAAATCTCTGAGGCTCCCTGTTCCCGCAGCTTCAAAGCAAGGCGCGTCCCCAGTTCTTCGGCTGTGGCGGCATCTCCTGTAAGACTGTCCTTGACAAGGCGTTGGCCATCGAGACTGGCGACCAATCCTGTGAGGGTGAGTTGACCATTCTCAATCACCGTATGCACCCCAATGGGCACTTGACAGCCCCCTTCCAATTGCCGTAGGAAGGCTCGCTCTGCTAGGCAACGGGCTGCTGTTTCTGGATGTTCAAGGGTCTTGACCAAGGCTAAAATGTCAGCATCGTCGGCGCGGCATTCAATGCCCAAGGCGCCCTGACCCACGGCATAAAGGGAGACTGTTGCGGGTAAGACTTGGCTAATGCGATCGCCAAAGCCCAAACGCCGCAGGCCAGCCACCGCCAAAATCAAGGCATCGTATTCCCCAGCATCTAATTTGGCCAAGCGAGTATTTAGATTGCCCCGCACATCCTTAAACGTGAGATGGGGGTAGTGGTGGCGCAACTGTGCCAAGCGACGCAGTGACGAAGTACCAATGACCGTGCCTTCAGGTAGGGTATCAATGGTGTGTCCTGTCCATTTTGCACCTAAAATAAGGGCATCTGCTGGGTCTTCCCGCTCAGTAATCGCGCCTAAAACTAAACCATCGGGCAACTTGGTGGGTAAGTCCTTGAGGGAGTGAACGGCCAAATCGGTCTCACCCCGCAGCATTGAGAGTTCTAGCTCTTTGGTAAAGAGGCCTTTATCGCCAATTTTGGCAAGGGCGACATCAAGGATATTGTCTCCTTGGGTGGTCATGGTCACCACCTCAAAGGCGCGATCGCGATAGTGGGCTTGCAGTTGCGCCTGTACCCATTCCGTTTGCACGAGAGCCAGTTGACTTTTGCGGGAACCAATGCGAACCGGACGGGATGAGGTGGCAATCATAGCGTTGAGTGTGCAGCGGACAGCATCCAGCCATTATAGGTTGCGGGGATCCCAAGGGGCAAGATCAGGCATTTTAGGGGTGAGTACAAGCAGCAATAATCCCTGCCGCGCCACCAGAGACCACTTGAATGGGGACCCCTAGTGCTTCCTCCACAGTGGCTAAAGGCACATCATCGAGAAAAACGGGTTCATCGTGCTTGAGCATCAGACTGGGCAGAAGCAGGCGATCGCCCAAGGGTTTGCCCTTCAGGTGATAGATCAAATCATGGCCGGTTAATAGCCCTGTCACGGACATCTGCTGTCCCCAATAGTCGCTAGCGAGGGCATAGAGATCAAGGCGCAGGTTCTCAATTTGGTTAAGGCGAGCCACCAAGGGTGCAAAGGCCTGTTCCACGGTATTACCCACCACCCAACTCAGATGACGCGGCTGCGGTAAGCGTTGGGGAAGCTGTTGGGCGTGAAGCTCAAACTCTTCTAAAAACAGGCGAATCGTTCCCACGCCATTACTGAGTTGCGGATAGTCCTGATAGTGGGCGGCGGGGGGTAAGGGCGATCCGGCAATCAAGAACCATTCATCTGCTAGCCAAGCAAAGGGGGTTTGCCACTGCTGTTCAAACCGCCGTTGGAGCGCCTGTACCCATTGAATCACCGCTTGGGCATGATCAGGGGTGACGGGAATCAGTTCATCCTCAGCAGGGCGAAAGCGGGTCAGTCCCACGGGCACCACCGCCACCGAGAGCACGGTTGGCTCTTCAGGATCATAGAACTGGGCTAAATCCCGCAGTGTTTGCTCGAGGCACTCGCCGTCATTAATCCCCGGACAGACAACCACTTGGGCATGGAGTTGCAGCCGTTGCTCTTGAAACCAGCGAATCTGTTGCAGAATTTCCCCCGCCCGTGGATTTTTCAGTAGGCGTTGGCGAACACTGGCTACTGTGGCATGGACAGAGACATAGAGGGGGGAAAGGCGCAAGCGGGCAATGCGTTGCCATTCTGAGGGAAGCAGGTTCGTCAGGGTAATGTAGCTGCCGTAGAGGAAGCTGAGGCGGTAGTCGTCATCCTTGGCGTAGAGGCTTTCCCGTTTGCCGGGGGGCTGCTGATCAATAAAACAAAAAGGGCAGCGATTGTTGCACTGCATCAACCCATCAAAGAGGGCAGTGGTAAACTCCAGTCCTAAATCTTCATCAATGTCTTTTTCAATTTCGAGAACGTAGGTTTGGCCGTCTTTGCCCAGTATTTCGAGGGTGAGGTATTCCTCGGCACAGAGAAACCGATAATCAATCAAATCGCGGGGGCGATCGCCATTAATGGCCACCAACGCATCACCGGGTTCAAATCCCAACTCAGCGGCAATAGAGCCGGGTTCCACAGCAGCTACAACAGCCGGGCGAAGGGCGCGATCGCTCATGGTTGATTCTTGAAAAGAGGGGGGACAGTCAGCAAAACTTCTTTATCTTGTACTGTACCTTAGGCAGCACAGCCGCTTCCAACTCTCAGGATTCTCAAAGCAACCATAGGGTTGATATAGTGGTGTTCTACATATTTCTAAAAAATGTTAACGAGGACGATAATGGGGTCATTGGGGATTAGCTTTACCGTTGGTGCAGGTAACTTTGTCCCCTTTTATGGGGTGTTGTTGCTGGGTCTTGTGGCGGCCGTGAGTATTGGCCTCATTGCATGGTACAACTCGAAGCGTCCCCCCGGTTGGGAAAATGCCGATCGCCCCAGTTTTATTCCCAAGTTGAATCTCGAAGAGTCTGAGTCCAATCCCACCCCTGATGAGACAACAGATTCGTGAAGCTCTTTCGGATTCTTTTACGGGCGGCTTGGCCGACGATTGTTGCGGCAGCGATCGCTGGCCTTCTCAACGGTGGCAGTACGGCTGCGCTCATTGCCCTGATCAATGCTGCCCTCCAAAAAACCCCTGCCCTCCAGCGCCTCTTACCTTGGGGATTTATTCTCCTCGGCACGCTCCTACTGCTGACCCACTTTAGCGCCCAAGTGCTCCTGGTGCGGGCTGCCCAACAGGCGGTTTATGAAATGCGCCTCCTCCTCAGCCGCCAGATTCTCGCTTCACCCCTACGCCAGTTAGAAGCCATTGGCAATCCGCAACTCCTTGCGACGCTGACAGAGGACGTGGATGCCGTCTCCCGTTCCTTTTCTGTCCTGCCCAATCTTTTTAATGCCATTGCCATTGTTATTGGCTGCCTGATTTACATGGGTTGGTTGTCGCCGCCCCTCTTTTTTGCCCTTGTGGGCTTGATTGTCATTGGTACTGGCAGCTACTTGTTTCTAGCGGGCAGAGCACGCAAATTCCTAGAGCGGGCACGGCAGCAACAGGATCACCTCTTTCAACACTTTCGGACACTCACTGAGGGCAACAAAGAACTCAAGCTCAATCGGCAACGGCGGTTGGCCTTCTTTTATCGGGAATTGGAACCCACTGCTCAGAAAACACGGCAGCAAAACGAGCTAGGGTACATGGTCTTTGCCATTGCTGCCAGTTGGGGGCAGTTGCTGCTCTTTGTTACCATTGGCTTCTTTCTCTTTACGCTGCCCCATTTGCTGGGAGCCACACCCACAGTTCTCTCAGGGTATGTTCTGACGATCATTTACCTCATGCTGCCGATGCAACAGGTGATTGATGCCATTCCGGTATTTAGTCGTGCCAGCGTTGCCCTCAAGAAGGTGGAATCCCTACAACTGAGCCTTGGAGATCCGCGCCAAAACCTCAACGATACAGGCGAACTCCCTCCCCTTGGCTGGAAAACCCTCTCTCTGCGGCAGATCCGTCATCAGTACCGCAGTGGCCATGGGGATGAACCTGCGACCTTTACCCTAGGCCCTTTGAGTTTGACCGTGGAGGCTGGGGAACTTCTTTTTATTGTCGGTGGCAACGGCAGCGGCAAGTCAACGCTAGCGAAAATTATTACAGGACTCTACATTCCCGATCAGGGGGAAATTTGGGTGGATGATCACTGTTTGCAGCCTGAGGACTACGAATGGTATCGCCAACACTTTGCCACCGTTTTTAGTGACTTTTATCTTTTTGAGTCACTGCTGGGAATTGAATCCCCCGAACGCCTAGCAGCCGTCCCAGCATATCTTGAAAAATTGCGCCTCAGCCACAAAGTTCGCCTAGAAGGCAACCGCTTTTCCACGACATCTCTTTCCCAAGGGGAGCGCAAGCGTTTGGGGTTGTTGATGGCCTACCTTGATGATCGCCCCGCCTACCTCTTTGATGAATGGGCAGCGGATCAAGATCCCCTCTTTCGGGATATTTTCTACCGCCAACTCCTCCCTGAGCTAAAGGCTCAGGGCAAAACGGTATTTGTGATTAGCCATGACGATCGCTACTTTGACGTGGCCGATCGCCTGATCAAACTCGACTATGGCCAACTCGTGACCTAGGTAAACTGCTGGCTCAGCATCAGCGGATTATGCACCGTGATTTTCTTTTTATGAATTGAGATCATTTTTTGATCCCGAAGTTCCCCCAATAGGCGAGTCACAGTGACCCGTGTCGAACCAATGGCCTCGGCGATCGCCTGATGGGAAAGCTTCAAATCCACAGTGACTCCCGCACTCGTGGGAATCCCAAAATCACGGCAAAGAATCAGCAAAAAGCTCACCAAGCGGGATCCCATATCGCGGTGGGCAAGGGTCTCGATCATCATCTCCGTTTGCAGGATCCGCGATGACAGCCCCTGAATCATAAACATCGGCAAATCGGGATCCTCGTGCATCGCCTTTTCCACCTGTTCGATGGGAACGGCCAATAGCTCCACATTCGTAAACGCCACCGCATGGTAAAAGCGATCGGAGCGGGTGCCGGTAATCAGGGACAGCACCCCAAATACGGTATTTTCCCGCAGCAGTGCCACCGTAATTTCCTCGCCTGCTTCATACACCCGTGAGAGCTTCACTGCCCCCTTGAGGAGAAAATAGACCTTTTCCGCTGGATCCCCCGGAAAGAAAATGGTTTTGCCGCGTTCGTAAGTTTCAGTGGTGGATGGAAACAGGCCACTGGCCATGTGGCGAAAGACGGGTGCTAAGGGTTGATCTTTGTTCATGAGTCGTGTGTCAATCCAAGGTGGTTTAACGGGTGGTGTGGCGATCGCATAGGGTGCTGTCGGCATTGATATCCCCCCAACAATGCAACTCTTTCAACGCCAGCGAATCTTGCTCTGGGTGAAGAGTTCAGCATTGACAGATTAGTAAAACCAATTCAGGGGCATTTTTTTGTATCATGCCACACTTTTTTTCGAGAGAATTAAGGGTGGGCGCAAAAGCAAGTACCCTAATGCTCCCAAGAGGGGGACAAGGCTCCACCAGCGCCACGGTGACTTTTCCAGCCCTCGCCGTTGCCAGTCATCCACTAGTAGCACCGGCAAGAGCAACGACAGGAGGCAAAAGTCTAGGCCCATCACATGAATAAAGCGGCTGGTTTGCCACTGCTGCCAAAAGTCTGGCCAATCGCCGCCGACCAAGCCATAGCCAAGAAAGCCCATAGCCAATAAATCAATGACAACGGCAGTGAGCCGTGATTCCCAAAGGCGTACCCCCCGATTGAGTTCTCCGCTGAAGATCGGTGCTGGCTGGCGCAGGATGAAGTAAGGTAACAGGGCAAACGCACCCACGGCAAAACTAAAAGCCGCAAATGGCCACGCGGGAAATCGCTGTTCTTGACCATCCACCACCAGTAATGCGGTGTAAATCAGTGGCCAGACGCCCATCAAATTAAAAAGACTGACAATGAGGGGGTTAATGCCTTGCCAGTCTCCCGTTGCTAGCCGTTGAATGAGTGTCAGTGTTTGCGGTTGATCGGGGGGTGCAAAACCAAAGCTATAGACAATCAATCCCAGCCACAGAACCGCAAAGAAAATCCGCATACCACCCTAAGCTAAAACCGTTTCGGGTACCCCCGCTTTTTGCAGTTGCTTCGTAAATTGCGGCAGCACTCGCTGGCACTGGCGGATAAAGGCCTCTAGCCAACCTTGCAAGTGCTCTAGCTGCTCCTCACTGAGAAACACATCGCGGGTGGACTGGTAGGATTGACAAACCACACGACCATCATTGGTCACTGTAAAGTCAGCGAACCAACTGCTGTAGGGACGAGTCCCCCGCCAATAGTTGGCCACAATCATCTTGCCAAGGTATTTCTGGGCGATGTCGCCAATTTTGTTAAAGTGTTCTAGCACTTCCGCCAAGGTGAGGGCTTTTGCTGCGGCGCCTTTTGTTTCTTCAAGCTGCGGCAGGGTAATGTCTGTCAGTTCTTCGCGAGGCTGTCCCCCCAGACCCATGAGGGCAAAGAGTTTTTGTTCCAGATTGGCGAGGTAGCTATTGTAGGTTTGGCCGTTGCGGCTGAGGGTTTGGTGCATCCGCACAATGAGATCAATTTCTGCCAACTTAGTTGCCGCCAAGGATTCTAGGCGTGCCAATTGATCGGCAAAAGCTTGACTGTCACTTTCGGCACCACTTACGGTCAACCCAAGGGATTCAGCACGCTTTGCAAGGAGACGGCGAATGTAATAGCGGGTCATGGGTGTGAGTGACATAATCCTAAACCTCAAAGACAGCCAATGTGGAACATAGGCGGAATGTAAACTTTTGTAAATTAGCTTAACATCTCTCTGGCTGTATTGCAAAATGTAAACGTTACACTTACTGCAGCAGATTCCAGCAGCAGTAGAAACTAACTTTAGGCAAAAGTGAGTTCATTCCTCCTGTTTATCTGAGTTCATTCCTCCTGTTTATCAGTGTAAAAAATGGGGGGTGCTGTTTGGCCAGTAATTTCACGGAAATTTACTTGTACGTTGGCAAATTCAATAGAACTAAAATCAGCTAGGATTACTGAGTTTTAGACTTTTGTGGGGGTGTCCAAGTCTTGACCTAAAAAAGGGGGCGATCGCCCCCCCTATCACAATACGCTTCAGCCTTAATCAGGTGCTAGCTGGCGCTGACCAACTCCGCTAAGCGTTTCGAGACCACAGCCAAGTGTCCTTTCTCCAGTACCTCATCGGCGTCGAGAACATTGAGTCCCATGATGATCCGTGCAATCAGACCCGTCCAGCCGGTTTGGTGACTCGCACCTAGTCCTGCGCCATTATCCCCATGGAAGTATTCATAAAACAGAATTAGATCACGCCAGTGGGGATCACTTTGGAATTTTGCGGTGGCACCATAGAGTGGTCGCCGCCCCGATTCATCCTTGAGGAAGATACTGGCCAAGCGGCGGGCAATTTCTGCCGAGACCTCCCAGAGGTTGAGCCAGCGCCCTGAACCGGTGGGGCATTCCACCGTAAACTCGTTGCCGTAATAGCCATACATTTTGCGGAGAGCTTGCACCAAGAGCGCGTTCACGGGCATCCAAATGGGACCACGCCAGTTGGAGTTACCGCCAAAGAGGCCGGTGGTGGATTCACCGGGTTCATAGCTGACGCGATAGGCCTCGCGGCCGAGTTGGAAAATATAGGGGTGATCGTAGTGGTGACGAGAGAGGGCACGGATGCCATAGTCACTGAGGAATTCACTCTCATCCAACATGCGGGTGAGAATCCGCCGTAGTTTGGCCTCGTTGACGGGGGAGAGCAACCGCCGTTTTTTTACACCCGGGCGATCGATGGGGTTAATGTTGGCTAAAAGCTCAGGGTGGCGGGCATTAAAGGCAGCAATGCGTTCCCTAAAGGTGGGTAGGGAGTCCAGCAACTCTTCCGAGAAAATGGCAGTGGCACACAGGGGCAGCAATCCCACCATCGAGCGTACCTTCAGGCGCTGGGCACGACCATCGGGCAGCCGCAGCAGGTCATAGTAAAAGCCATCCTTTTCATCCCAGAGTTCATCTTTCTGGACGCCAATGCGATCCATCGCCCCGGCAATGTAAATGAAGTGCTCATAGAATTTGCAGGCAATATCCTCATAAACGGGATTGTGCTGTGCTAGCTCCAGCGCCATAGAGAGCATATCGAGGGCAAACATTGCCACCCAAGCCGTACCATCCGCCTGCTCAAGAACACCACCGGTGGGTAGGGGCGCACTGCGGTCAAAGACGCCAATGTTGTCTAAACCAAGGAAGCCACCTTCCATGACGTTGTTGCCGAGGGAGTCCTTGCGGTTGACCCACCACGTAAAGTTGAGCATGAGCTTGTGGAAGACACTCTCAAGGAAGGCCAAGTCACCTTCGCCTTTTTTCATGGCTTTGTCCAAGAGATAGATTTGCCACGTGGCAATTCCATGCACAGGCGGATTCACATCACTAAAGTTCCATTCGTAGGCGGGAATTTGACCGTTGGGGTGCAGATACAGTTCATTCACCATCAGCTTAAGCTGCTCTTTGGCGAAGTCGATATCCATCAGAGCTAAGGGCGAGCAGTGGAAGGCTAAGTCCCAAGCGGCAAACCAAGGATATTCCCACTTGTCGGGCATGGAGATAATGTCGGCGCTTTCAAGGTGGAACCACGATTTGTTGCGGGTAACGATGCGCTCTTCCACATCGGGGGGCAGCGCTTTATCTTCCAACCACTGCTTAACAGGGTAGTAGTAGTACTGCTTTGTCCACATCATGCTGGCAAAGGCTTGACGAACCACATTGCGCTGATCAGCAGTGCAGTCACTGGGGATGAGGTGATCAAAGAAGAGATCCGCTTCGGTGCGGGCTTGGTTGAGGCAATCGCTAAAGGCATTGCCAAAGCTGAGGGGGCTACTTTGGGCAGATGCTAGGCGTAGTTGAATGATCTCAACCCCTTGGGCGGGAACTGTGACTTGATAGTGGGCAGCCACCTTGGTGCCGACTTTGCCGGGGTTGACGGCATTTTGCTCGCCATTGATCAGGTAGCGGTGAAAGGCATCCTTAACGTAGGGCGAGGCATTGGGCTGGCCAAAGAGCCGCTCAAAGTTGGTTTCGTTCTCAGTGAAGAGGAAGGGCACTGCGCGATCGCTCACAAATTCATACTCTCCTAGCTCCTCATGGCGTGCGCGCACTAATGTTGCATCCATTTGCTTCAGTTCTGGTTTGGCGAGAACCTTGTCCGGTGTCCAACTCCACGTATTGCGGTACCAGAGGGTGGGCAGAACGTGCAAATGGGCAGCTTCGTTGCCGCGATTGTGAATGCTGATTTGAATCAAAATGTCATTGGGAGCCGCTTTGGCATATTCAATGAAGACATCGAAGTAGCGATCGCCCTCAAAGACCCCTGTATCCAAGAGTTCATACTCCATTTCAAAGCGGCTGCGGTGGCGGTTGGTCATCACCAGATCAATGTAGGGATAGGCAGCTTGGGGATACTTGTAGAGGTATTTCATGTAGGAATGGGTGGGCGTACTGTCGAGGTAAAAGTAATACTCTTTAACGTCCTCCCCATGATTGCCTTCATTGTTGGTTAAGCCAAAAAGCCGTTCCTTGAGAATCGGATCGTTGCCATTCCAAAGAGCCAAGGCAAAACAAAGCCGTTGCTGCGCATCACAAATGCCACCGAGGCCATCTTCACCCCAACGGTAGGCACGCGATCGCGCTTGATCATGGGAAAAATACTCCCAAGCATTGCCGTCGGCGGAATAGTCTTCCCGTACAGTGCCCCACTGCCGCTCGCTCAAGTAAGGTCCCCAAAATTTCCAAGGGTTGGCTTGGCCATGAACTTGATTGAGTCGTTCCAGTTCAGGATTGACAGAAAAAACCATCTTTAACCTCGCTTGTTATCTCAAAAGTTCTATAAATGCCTACAAACTCAAACGGAAACTCTTATAAAAAGAGCTTGGCGATTTGAGGATAAGCAAAGTATCCTAACTCCTCAAGAAAGAAAACATTAAGGTTTGGAAACCTTCTAGGGCAGATATAGCCCTTTCCTGAACTAGGGGGACATCTGGGAATCCAATCCGCTACAGTAGGAGTTGTCGCAGTGTTGAGCGTCTTCGTGAAAGAGGCAATACCCGACCCAGATTTTGCTTGACCTGATGCGCGGCAAGCCCCGGCACTCATGCCGGCGGCGAAGGATAGTGCGGATGGCGGAGGCATCCTAATCATGGTATTGCCACTGAAACCCAAGGTGGCCTACGGCAGGGCATGCCGGCAAGATACAAGCAGCGGTTAGAACCCGCCGAAACGATTGCGCAGTCATCCCTGCGTGGTGTTGTAGGAATCTGCGGCTTTCAGGCCGGGGGGAGGACAAGTCTTCTCCAATCTCCGCTATAATGAATGTAAAGGCTGGTTGTTTGCTCGTTAAACGTAGGTTGTTTAGGAAGCCATTTCTCTAGGCATCTAGGTAAAAAGCAGTCGTAACCATCTTTGCTCTAGGGGAACAGCCGACAGGGCTCAACTCCACTTTGAGTTTGTCAATTTGTTCGAGAGTTTTATGACATCTGTTTCTTCGTTGCCTGCGCACCCCCTGCGTCCCAATTGGGGGGTGATTTTTTTTATGGGCATTGTGCATTTGGGAGCGTTGCTGGCATTGGTACCGGGGCTGTTTTCCTGGCCGGCTGTGCTGTTGTGTGTTGTTCTCTATTGGGTGTCTGGAGGCCTTGGCATCACCCTAGGCTGGCATCGCCTGATCACCCATCGCAGTTTGCAGTGCCCGAAATGGCTGGAATACTTTTTTGGCTTTTGCGGCAGCTTGGCCTGTGAGGGTGGAATTATTGAATGGGTTGGCCTCCACCGCAACCATCACCTCCACTCCGATCAAGAACTGGATCAGCACAATTCCCAAAAGGGGTTTTGGTGGTCGCACATGGGCTGGATGCTCCAAGAAGTGCCCGCCAAGGCAGAGGTGGAACGCCTCACCAAGGACATTAACACTGACCCCGTCTATCGCTTTTTGAATCAGTACTTTGTGCCCATTCAAGTGGGTTTAGGGGTCTTGCTGTATCTGTGGGGGGGACTGCCCTTTGTGGTCTGGGGCATCTTTGTCCGCCTTGTGCTGGTGTATCACCTCACGTGGTTTGTCAATAGTGCCACCCATAAATTTGGCTACCGCACCTTTGAATCGGGCGATCGCTCCACGAATTGCTGGTGGGTTGCCCTGCTCACCTTTGGCGAAGGCTGGCACAACAATCACCACACCTACCCCCATTCGGCACGTCACGGTCTGCAATGGTGGGAATTTGATATTACGTGGCTCACGATTCGGGCACTGCAAGCGATTGGTCTGGCCCAAAAGGTGCGGCTCGTGGAAGCCCCACAAATCAATAAAAGCCCTTAAAAGGGGTACTGGGGTTCCGCCTCTTGCCAAATGTGGATCAATTCCCTCGCCTCTGGGTAGAGGGGATGCGTGGGGGGGATGAGTTCGGCGGTGGCGATCGCCTGCTGGTTGTCCCGCCCCACCCAATAGCGCGCCTGCTCCAAGATATTATTGCCCCACTGCACAATCAACTGGTTGGCGGTGGCATAGACACTGGAGTTGGGGGAGATTTCTTGGGCAATGGCAATGGCAGCAGCAAAGTCGCGATCGCGCCCCCCTCGAGCACGGCGCTGGGCTTCCTTCAGGCGAGTCATATCTAGGTCAGGCTGCCAGCTCACCGCTTCCGTTGCAACGGGGGGGAAGAGTTCTTTGAGGCGATTTTGAGCCGTTTCGTAGAGGGCGCGCTGGGGACGAATTTGCTCAAGGAGTTGGCGGGCTTGCAGCAGGGCTTCAGGGGTGCCTTGGCGGGCAAGGGCATTGGCTTGATCGATCAGGGGTTGATCCTCAGCAATCTGGATTTGACGTTGCCACAGCCGTCGCTGATCGCGGATTTGGTTTTGGCGATAGGGACTCGCGTCCGCCAAAGGAATGTTGAGCCTGTTGAGGGCAAGGTAGAGGCGATCCAGCGTGCCGCCACGGGCAATGGCCTGCGCTTCTGCGAGGGTTCGCAGTACCTGCAAATCTGTTTGCCAGCGCCGAATGGCCTGCTGGGCTTCAAAGTAGAGGGGGCGTTCTGCCGTAATCGTTCGTGCTTGGGCGATCGCCCGATCAATATCCTGACCCATCCCCGCTTGGGCAAATTCTTCTGCGGTTGCCAACGTCACCACATCCTCAGCGCTGCGGGCACTCCTGACATCACGGGGAATTAAAACAGCAATGCGCCTTGCCTCTTGGGGGTCATAGCGATTCAGAGCCGCCACTGCTGATGCAAGTAACTGTTCACCCAACTCATTGAGCAATCGCCGCGCACCGGGATAAATATCACTGGTGGTGGGAATTCGCCGCACAATTTCAATGGCAGCGGCCAAGTTATCAGCTCCCCCCTGTGCCATGAGGGCACGGGCTTCATCCAACTGCCGATCTTCCCGTTGGGCACGGATAATCCGCTCATTAAAGGCGCCAAACTGCTCTTGTGCCCAATAACGACAGGCAACAAATTGCAACTGGAGCGAGATTTGAAAAGCTTCTCGCCATTCGAGGTTTTTTAAGGCGGCTTCGGCGCGTCGGTAGATGGCCTCTCCCTCTTGCCAAATTTCCTGCCAGCGCTGAATGCGTTCTTCCACCTTGGCATAGGCTTGGACATCACGGGAAATGCGCCGCGCAAAGGCAATCGCCCGATTTAATTGCCCCTCATGAAAGGCTACCTCTGCCAAGGCCAAAACCTGATCTGACCACGCTTCTAGGCGGCGATTCATCTCAGGGGCAAGGGGATGATCGCGGGGCAAGTCATCAATGAGATCAATGGCATGGAGCAAATCTTCAAGGGTGTGTCGCTCCGCCGCTTGTTGGGCGCAGTAGAGGCGAAAGGAGGCCGATGCCAAAGGCCAAAGGACAAAATCACAATTGCCGGGAGTCGTCGGTTGCCGCAGCAGCAGCCACAGGGATAGCCCGGAAATCCCGACGGAGGTGAGGAGGGAGAGGCTGGCCACCACTTGCCAGTGTTGCAACCAAGGTAGGCAGGCACGCCACTGCTTTTGAACCAAGGGAATTAGATGGTTAAGTTGGCGCGATCGCCCACCAAAGCGTTTTAAGATCGCGATCACTGCGGTTGATTTAGTTTGATCCTGCACCGTCTCCCACTCCCCAACACTCCCTATTGGCCTCCCTAACTGTGAGCACAATGCCCAGTGACAGCCCTTTTCTTAGGCGTTAAGGAACTGAAATGTTGCCCGACACTCACTTGCGCAGTGTTGCGTGGGTTCCATCCTTGGGAAAAGGGCTGTACCTAGGGAATGGCCGAGCCTCTCAAAATTATCCTAATCAATTTAGAGCGAGAGCTAGACCCAAGACAAACTCAACAAACTAACTGTTCGCCGTTTCACTGGGGGTTGTCGCTTCGCTCGGGGCAGGCGATTGGGACGCCGGATTGCCTCGGTTAAGGGCTTCTTGCAACTTGGCTTCATCCTCTTTTGATAGGGAGGTGCGCAGGACTTTACCACCAAAGGGAGCAATTTCCTCAAGGACTTTGTCGGGTGTGGCTTGACGCACCAACGTAAAGATGGCCGAGCTACCGGGGGCAATGGTTTGTCCCAATTCCTTGATGAAATTATCGTCAATGCCAATATCGGTAAATTTGCCGGAAATCGCCCCCGCCACAAGACCCGCAGCCCAGCCCAAGAGGGGATTGAAGAACAATAGACCAATGAGCAGCCCCCAAAAGCCACCGCCAAGGGCCCCCTGGAGGGTCAAATCCTGAGTCTGGTTGATTTTAACCTTGCCATCTTTGGTGCGCACGACAACAGCCGCGTCCTCAAGGTCAATGAGATGCTCACGCTGGAGTTTCAATAGCTGGATTAATACTTCGTTCGCCTTGTACTCATCATCAAACGCAATGACCACTAAGGTACTCATAACTTTAGGTCTCCCTACGAATGTGGGTCATAGAACCGCTCCTACCCTAGCATTGTCATTAGCAGGTTGGGATTGCGGTATTGTAGCTAAGGGACGAAGCAAGGTCTTTGACAGCCCTTTTCACGGTAAGATAGCGAGACCATGAGCACGCCACAAACCTACACAGTGACCATTCACGTGCGTCCCCTCAAGCCGGGGGATCTACCCACGCGGACGTACACAATTACTGTTCCGAGCGATCGCTATATCCTGCAATACGCTGAGAGCCAAGGCCTTGAGTTGCCCTTTTCCTGTCGTAACGGTGCCTGTACCACCTGTGCCGTGCGCATTCTCTCTGGCCATGTTTATCAACCCGAAGCCATGGGACTCTCCCCCGCCCTGCAAGCCCAAGGCTATGCCCTATTGTGTGTCAGCTATGCCCGCTCTGACCTTGAGGTGGAAACCCAAGATGAGGATGAGGTCTATGAGCTGCAGTTTGGCCGCTACTTTGGTAAAGGGCGAGTCCAGTTGGGTCTGCCCCTCGATGAGGATTAATCAGCCATGACAGGAGTGGAGTGCCCACTGCCGGAGAATGAGCGGCAGCGCTATCTGGAAATTGCCACAGAGGCGGCCCTGGCTGGCGGCGCGGTTCTTCAGCACTATTGGGGCAAACTGAGTGAGATTGAGGAAAAGGGGCGCTCTGGTGACCTCGTCACGGTGGCCGATCGCCAATCAGAAGCGGCGGTACTGGATGTAATTCATCGCCATTGTCCAGACCATGCGGTGCTCGCGGAGGAATCGGGTCTTTCGGGACTGAAGGATAATCCATTTCTGTGGGCGATTGATCCTCTGGATGGCACCACCAACTATGCCCATCAATACCCCTTTAGTGCGGTGTCTGTTGCCCTTCTGGTGGCGGGGGAACCCCACGTTGGTGTCGTCTATGATCCCTTTCATCGCGAACTGTTTCGGGCTGCTACAGGCCTCGGTGCCACCCGCGATCGCCAGCCCATTCGGGTTTCCACCACTGCAGAATTGAGTCATAGTCTTTTGGTCACGGGTTTTGCCTACGATCGCCGTGAAACCGAAGACAACAACTATGCAGAATTTTGCTACCTCACCCATCTCAGCCAAGGGGTACGGCGGGGTGGGGCGGCAGCCATTGACTTGGCCTACATTGCCTGTGGTCGCCTTGATGGTTATTGGGAACGGGGTCTCTCCCCTTGGGACTTGGCTGCTGGTGTAGTCCTTGTTCGTGAAGCTGGGGGCGTCGTCACTGCCTACGATCAATCCCCTTTTCAACTGACATCAGGGCGGATTTTAGCGACGAATGGGTATCTCCACACTGCCCTGAGTGAGGCACTCCTGCGGGTAAAGCCCTTGGGCTTTTCGTTTCTGCCAGAGGGAGGTTAGGCCTCTAGGCGTATCGCTTCAGCTAAACACGTCCGTACCTGTAGGGGTTGATAGAAATTGGTTTGTTGGAGATCCACCTTAGACTGGGCAGCGAGGAATAGCAGCGCCCAAAAGACCCCCACAGGATCGGGTTTGCGCTGCAGTAGCACTTGGAAGTCTAGCCATGTCCCTTCGGGAGCCATTTCTCCGAGGAGACTTTCTACTTCGTTAGCCATCTCCGTGAGGTTTTCTTGGTGCGCCAGTTGGGTAATTGCCTTGAGGGTTGTGGGACGGCGACGCCGCCGCGGTTGATGCGGCCGCAGCACCTTTGCACGGTCGTTCTGAACGGCCATGGTTTTCAGGTGGGCAATCAATTCCTCAAGGGTGACGCGGCGCCGTTGTTGGGGGGGAGCCACGGGGCGACGATGCAAATGCTGCTCTAGGGCATGGGGCAAGACCACAAAGGACTGGTTTTCACTGATCTCTGGCGGCTCTGCGAATTCTGTTTCCTCGGGCATCGGTTCAGCAACTGCAACTAGGCGATCGCTCTTCAGGAGCACCAGCATCGCTGCATACAAAAAGGCCTGCCCTGATTCACTGAGATTGGGTTCCCCCCGCCGTGTCAACTCCGCCAAACAGCGATCGAAGACCTCAATCACTTGAATATCCCAAGGGTCAATTTCCCCCCGCTCGGCCAAGTCAATCAAAATGTCAATGGCGGTATCGGCAAAGGATTGGCTCATGGTTGGCTGCCCACTCGTTGTTGTCTATCTTAGGAGGCTTGGCAGCCCCTATCCAGAAAAAGGCTCAGCAATGGGAATCGTAAAGTGAAACTCACTGCCGCGATCGCGCCCCGCCGACTCCGCCCAAATTTGTCCCCCCAAATTGGTAATGATCTGGCGACAGATCGCGAGACCCAAGCCCGTCCCACCCGCAGAGCGCCGCAGTGCTCCCTCCTCCTGATAAAAGCGATCAAAAATCGTTTCCAAGCGATCCGGCTCAATACCGCGCCCCGTATCGGCAACCGTCACTTCCAATAGACCATCGGGACGAGGCTTGGCAGCAATGGAAACCTGACCCGACTGTTCCGTAAACTTGCAGGCATTATCGAGTAGCTTCGAGAGCACCTCCACTAGCCATTCGCCATCTGCTCGGATCAAGGGCAATTCCTTGGGCAAGACTGTGCGAATGGTCGGTAGTTGATCCTTGGGGGTGCGCAGACTACTGAGGGCTAGGTCCACCAGTTCTTGGAGGGGGAGGGGTTCCGGTCGCCACTGCACCCGGCCACTTTCCAACTGCGAGAGGGTGAGGAAGTCCTGAATCAGTTTCCGCATGCGCTCAGCATCGGCCAAGGCGGTACTCAGCATCACCTGCCGCAGTTCTGGATCCATATCGGGTTCACTGGCTAGGCTTTCAAGGCAGACTTGGATTGTCGAAAGGGGCGTGCGCAGTTCGTGACCCGTAATTGCAATGAGATTACTGCGGGTGCGATCTAAGGCCTCCAGTTGCGCGTTGAGTTCCTCCAGATCTGCGTAGGCCTCCGCCTGAATCAGGGCAACCCCCACTTGGGTGGCGATCGCCTCCACTAATTCTGCGTCCATATCGTGCCACGGCAGCGGTTCGCCGCGGTGCAGTTCAACAATGCCCAACAGTCGCCCTTGATAGAGAACAGGTGCCAGTAGGAGGGCTTTGACGCCGGCGGCCTCGAGGGGTTTGAAACGGGTCGCCTCGTAGTGGGGATCAGCGGCCACATCATCCACCTGAATGACCTGCTGATGTGCCAGTGCCTGCTGGGTGTAGGGGTGCTCACTCACGGGCCAATACTGGTACTGCAATGGCGGTAGAGCACCGCTGGTGTACTCGTGCTCAATGCGCACCCGCGTATCGGTACTGCGGCAACGGTAAATGAGACAGCGATCGCCTTTGAGGGCTTCCCCTAGTTCTGCCACCGCACGAGTGAGAATTTCTGTGGGATTAAGGGAGTTGCGAATCGCCGTGGTAATTGCATTGGTGAGGCGTTCCTTGCGCTCTTGAATGGCAATTTGGCGGTAGGCCTTGATTTGCTTGTACTGGCCGGCTTGGAGATAGGTCACTAGGCGATCGGCAAAAGGGGCAGGATCACTATTGCACCCCGCCACTTGGCGATAGGTCTCAACCCATGCCCGACCTTCCTTGAGTTTCTCCTTCAGTTCAGGGCGGTACTCCCGAATACGGTTGAGGAGGATTTCAGCGGTTGTCGCTGCCACCTGCCGATCAAAGGTCCAAATGCCCTCAAAACGACGCGCCGCATCCATCGGCGGCAACACATCTAAGCGATTGGCGGGCGATCGCTGGACTTCGCGGCAGACCAAGCAAGTGCTGTAATTTTTGCCCAAGACGGTCAAATGCCATTCTTGACTGAGGGCATCGGCGGGATCAAAGGCAACCGTTTCATAGTCTCCCGAGCAGTTCTTAAACTCGGTTTCCGGGGCAGCCAAAACGTAAACGTGGTGGGACTTGGTGGCAATACGGCGGTAGCGATGGGCTTCTTGACGATAAAAGCGTTCCCGCTGAAAGCAGGCAATAATAATCGGCGCATCCTCGTTGGCCAAAACCTGATCCTCCATTGCATGGGAAAGCGCCGTCAGCGATGTCTTGAAGTACAGTTGCGATCGCAAGCGAGGCAACCGCGCCAACAACTCCTCAAGAACAGATGTGGCAATGATCCTGTTGGCCATGGAAGGGTGTGAATAAGAAGATGCCCTACGGTACCATTATCGGCAAATCCGCACCAGCGAACCTACTGAAATTCAGTTCGAGCGGCTGTACCTAAGTCAACCAACGGCTGAATTGCTGGAACCTCCAATCTTAAACTTTTGTTAAGAATTTTATTGATTGGCAGGGCTTATGTGTAGTTTTCTATACTATATTTAAGCAAACCCAAAAAGATCAGCTCCTCTAGCACCGGGGATCAACAAAATCCTCATCATTGCAATGGTTGCTTACAGTGTTCCCAAAAGCGCTCCGTGGAAACACCCATGGCAAGGCAAGAGGGGTGTAGTAAGTTGGGTTTCAGAGAATAAGGTGAAAAAGCTGTGACTGCCCGTATTTCTGCTGTCCCTAGTGCTGGTCATCGTCGGTATGATCCTGAGGCGATCGCCCGCTACTACTGGCGACATCCTTGGCGAGTTATCTGGCGGTTCGTTAACATTTCGGTATCTTTCTTGACATTTTGGCTGCTGTTGCAGTGGGACAAGTGGCTAGGTCAACAGGAAAGTCAGCGTCCCCTGCGAGCAATGCAACTGCGCAAACTCCTGATCCGTTTAGGCCCAACCTTCATTAAAGTCGGTCAAGCCCTCTCCACTCGCCCCGATTTGATTTGTCCCGACTACCTCGAAGAACTGACGCTCCTTCAGGACAAGTTGCCCCCCTTTGCCAATGAGATTGCTATTGCCATTATTGAGCGGGATCTGCGCTTAAACCTAGGGGATATTTTTGCCGAATTCTCACCCCAACCGGTGGCCGCCGCCAGTCTCGGCCAAGTCTATCGAGCCAAACTCCACAGTGGTGAAGAAGTGGCCGTCAAGGTGCAGCGTCCCAACCTCTTGCCCGTGATTACCCGCGATCTCTTCTTGATCCGTCTTTTGGTGCAGTGGGTCAAGCCTTGGCTACCGATTAACCTCTGCCATGATTTGCGGGACATTGTCGATGAATTTGGCCGCAAGCTCTACGAGGAAATTGACTACCTCAATGAAGGGCGCAATGCCGAGAAATTCGCTGCCAACTTCCGCGATGATCCCACGGTCAAGGTACCGAAAATCTACTGGCAGTACACCAGTGAGCATGTGCTGACCTTGGAGTGGATCCATGGCATTAAGCTCACCCGTACCGATTGCATGGTGGCGGCGGGCGTTGATCCCGATGAGCTGATCCGGGTGGGGGTGATTTCAGGACTGCGGCAACTCTTGGAATTTGGCTTCTTCCATGCCGACCCCCATCCCGGCAATCTCTTTGCCATGCCGGATGGCCGGATGGCCTACATTGACTTCGGCATGATGGATCAACTGGAGGAGAGCACTAAAGAATCCTTGGTGGATGCCGTCGTTCATTTGGTGAACAAGGACTATCAAGCCTTGGCGACGGACTTTGTCAAACTGGGCTTTTTGACCCCGGAAACGGATATTACGCCGATTATCCCTGCCCTTGAGTCGGTCTTTGAGGAGGTGATTGGCTCCAGTGTGCGGGAATTCAACTTCAAAGTGATCACCGATCGCTTCTCCGAGTTGATGTATGCCTATCCCTTCCGGGTTCCCGCTAAGTTTGCCCTAATCATTCGCTCTCTAGTCACCCAAGAGGGCATTGCCCTGTGTCTCAACCCTAACTTCCGCATTGTTGATGTCAGCTATCCCTATGTGGCACGGCGTCTGCTGCAAGGAGAATCGCCCCAACTGCGGCGACGGTTATTGGATGTCCTCTTCAAGGATGGTCGTCTTCAGTGGCAACGCCTGGAAAACCTAATTGCGATCGCCCGGCAGGATCAGCACTTTAACCTCGCGCCAACCGCCACCTTGGGCTTGCAGTATCTCTTTTCTGAGGAGGGGCAGTACCTGCGGCGGCAAATTGTGCTAGCGTTAACCGAAGATGACCGTCTCCACACCGAAGAGGTGCAACGCCTTTGGAATTTGGTCAAGTCTGATCTGCGTCCGCTCTTCTTGATTGATGTGGCATGGGAAGCCCTCAAGGCCTCTGTCTCCCACACGCTCGGTAAAGAAGAAGACAGCAATTCCTTGGTGGTGGCCAGCTAAGGGTTGGCAGCGGTTATCAACGTTCCTGAGTGTCCAAGAAGGATTAGGTATCCCGTGTTTGATCCACCCATTGTCTTGCTACTGGCGGGTATTTTTATGGGGTTGACCAGTGGTAAAGCCTTTGAAGCCACCCTCAAGCAGAGCGTCCAAGAATGGAACCGCAGTCGCTCCACCCGCGTTCTGAGTCAATTGCGCGGCCCCCAACTTCAGTTGCCCTACTTGGGGATTTCCATTGGTATCTGGCTCTTCCTGATGGCGGGATTGTGGACCTATGGCTTTGGTGCAGGGCTGAGTATGGTCATTGCCTTTGTGCTGACGATCGCCACCGCCCTTTTGGTGTGGTATCAACTGGGGAAAGTGCTGACGATTTTAAGTACGGGTGGCTCTCGTGCCCTTGATCTCGATGCCCTTGAGGCCAAGGAATAGTTTTTTATAACTCCTAAAGGAGGCGTTGTGGATTTACTGACCCAAGTGGATGAACTGATTGCCAACGCCCCCGATGACCCTGCGACTGTGGCGGCGGTACAGGCGATCGCCCCCATTCTCTACGAGGAAGCCCAGCGCTACGGGCAAACGGTTTACTACGTCCTGCAAACTCCCGATGGTCAGTGGCAGGTGATTACCCTTGAGGAACAGCACCCCCCCCACCAGCAAAAAAACGTCATCCACGCCTATGGTAGTGAAGCCATGGCTCAAGAGGCCTGTGATGAACAAGTGATCCCAGTGCCCATGCCAATTATTCCCCTTTTGTTTCAACTGTTGGCGGCAGAGCCAGTGGATAGCCTGATGATCCTTGAGGCGGATGGCGAACGAGGCTGGGAAGTGGGGCGAGAATGGTTACTAGCTCAAGTGCGCGCAATCCTCAGTGCCCCCCCGGATATAGCCTAGGACGGAAGCTGCTCACCACGAATCGCCAAGTCTAGCAGTTGCATCGGGTGGTAAATGGGCACGGAGCTACTCTGCTCTTGGAGATACTGCCGCAATTGCACGGTGCAGCCCACATTGGCTGAGACAATGACATCAGGGCGAGTATTCAGCAGGTTGCGTACCTTTTGGCGTCCCAATTCCGCCGCCACATCGGGTTGAAGAATGTTGTACACCCCGGCACTGCCACAGCACAGGGCTGCATCGAGGGGTTCGCGCAGTTGCACTTGGGGAATTTGTCGCAGCAGTTGCCGCGGTTCAAGGCGAATTTTTTGGCCGTGGATCATGTGGCAGGCATCTTGATAGACCAAGGTCAAGGGGCGATCGCCCAAGGGGTGGAGCGGTGTCACCAAGCCCTGTTTGACCAAAAAGACCTGCACATCCTCCACCTTTTGCACAAAGTCACGGGCGCGATCGCGGTACTCTGGATCGGCAGCCAAAAGGCGATGATATTCCTTGAGGGTGTGGCCACAACCCGAGGCGTTGATTAAAACCGCATCCACCTTGGCCGCTGCAAAACAGTCAATCATTTGGCGTGCAAGGGTTTGCGCCTGATCCTCCTCCCCTTGGTGATGGGGCAGGGCACCACAGCACCCCTGTTGTGGCGGTAGCACCACCTCAAAGCCATTGGCACTTAAGACGGAGATCGTGGCTTCATTAACTTCCGGCAAAAAGAGCCGTTGGACACAGCCAAGAATCACCCCCACGCGGCCACGCTGTTTCCCTTGGGCAGGCACGACTTCAGGCCAGCGATCGCGAAATGTTTTGGCTGAAAGGGGCGGTAGCATTTGATACATGGCCGCAAGGGACTTGGGCAAGAGCCGTTTCAGGAGTCCCAGCCGCTTTTCGAGATGTGCCAAGCCGAGTTTTTGGTAGAGCCAGAGCGGCCACAGGAGGGCACGCAGCCGTTGGGGATAGGGCAGCGTTTGGAAAATCAACTGCCGCAACCAGCGATCGCCCACAGGCCGCTGATAATGGCGCTGCACTTGAACCCGCGTGGCCGCAATCAACTTATCGTACTCAACCCCCGATGGACAGGTGGTGACACAGGCCAAGCAACCCAAACAGGAGTCAAAGTGCTGTACGACATCCGCCAGTTGCACCTGTTCCTCATGAATGGCATCCATGAGATAGATACGACCCCGCGGAGAGTCCATTTCAGTACCCAACACCCGATAGCTAGGACAGGTGGAGAGGCAAAACCCGCAGTGGACACAGGCATCAATCAGGTGTGGATCAGGGGGTGACTGGGCATCAAAGCCAGCCACAGGATCAGTTGCAGTCATTCGTAAGTATTGAAACTTGTCTAGAGATTGCCGACAAAAACGCCAGTGCCAAAGACACCCGTTGCATCCAATTGTTGCTTAAGCTTCCGCATCAATTCAAGGGCGTTGCCGCGATAGTCCCAAGGATCGAGTTGCTGCTTGAGGTTCAGGGGGGCGGCTAAGACGGTGACATAGCCCCGTGGTAGCCCTTGGCGCAGCCTGAGAATGAGTTGACCGAGATGCTCCTCCTGTCCGTGGAGATAGGCGTAACCGACCCCTGCACTCATTTCGCCTCGGCACTCGCAGGCCAATTCCCTTGCCAACTGCTGAAGCTGGGTGAGGGCGGGCAACATTTCGCTTAGAGGCACACCGATTTTGAGAATCACTTGATCGGGGGTGGGGTTGAGGGTAATGCCTAGGGGGGCTTGGGGTTCCAGTTGCAGATTATGGGTCTGGGCAATCTGACTCAGGCGATCGCCCAACGTACCCGCAGCAATCACTTCCCGCAGGGTATGGAATTCCAATTCCAACAGCAGCGTCCCCCGTGGTTCAAGGCGCAACACACACCGCGCGGGCGCAAGGGAACTCGTCAAAATCACCTCAAGTCCCTTGGCCAAAGCAGAGACTTCCCCCCGCAACTGCCAGATTTGTACCGCATCCGGCAGGGGATAGACCCGCAACGTCACCTCCGTTAGGATGCCCAGCGTGCCATAGCTGCCGATCAGGAGTTTCATCAGGTCGTAGCCGGCAACATTTTTGACCACCCGCCCTCCCGCTTTGACGATTTGGCCATCACTGCGAATGAACTTGACCCCCAACAATTGATCGCGCCATGACCCATACCGCTGCCGTAGGCTGCCATTACTTTGGGTGGCCAAGCAGCCGCCAAGGGTGGCCGTTTCTCGAAAGAGGGGATCTGCGGCAATCCACTGTCCTGCGGGTGCTAGGTGGTGCTGGAGCTGCTGAAAGGGAATACCCACTTGGGTGGTGACGGTCATATCGGCAGCCGCATGATCAATGAGCTTCTGCCACGCCGTTGTCCGCAGAAAAATATCTGCCTTGGGGGTGTTCCCGAGCCAATTGAGTTTGGTGCCTGCGCCAATGGGCAACACTCGCCAGCCTTGGCGCCGGGCATAGGCAATCACTTCTGCCCCCGCTTCTGGGGTGGGGGGAGTCACCAGCAGGGCATACTCAGGAAGGTAGGGACGCAGGTGGGGAGCGCGATCGCCCAATTCAGCAAGGGAGTGAACCGCTGCATCCCCCAACAGGGCGCTCAGGGTTTGTTTCATGGATTACGGGTGGGCAGTTCAAAGACAAACCCTTCGTAGTACAGGAGTTGGCCATCCTCACTCTTGACGGGGCGGGCGCATTCACAGATGGTTGTGATGCTGTGGTCAGCGCGATACACCTTGGAAACCAAGTTGCGCACAAAGCCACGAGTTTCAATTTGCTGTTGGAATTTTTCCCAAGCGCTGTCATCCACGTAGGGACGATGATTATGGTGTTCTATATCCGCTAGCCAGTCTTCAGCATCGGCATAGCCATAGATGCGTGCCAAGGCATTGTTGACTTTGAAGTAAACCCCCTCGGGCGAACTTTGGTAAATCCCGACCACGGCTTCCTCAAACATCTGCCGATACTGTTCTTGCGCTGCTTGCAGTGAGGAGACCAAGTCACGCCGCTCCTCGACGATTTCCTGCAACTGCTGGTTTTGCTTTTGCAAGAGGGCATTTTTTTGCCGCAGCTTCCGCTGTAGGAGAGCGATCGTCAACTGATTTTTTACCCGTGCCAGCACCTCCGCCTGCTGAAAGGGTTTGGTGATGTAGTCGGCGCCGCCAATCTCAAAGGCCTTGACCTTGTCAAAGACATCATCGAGGGCACTAATGAAAATAATGGGGATATGCTTGGTCTTGGGATTCTCCTTCAGGGTTTGACAGACCTCGTAGCCATTCATATCAGGCATCATGATGTCCAAGAGAATGACATCCGGGGGTTCGGCCTCAATCCCCATGAGCGCCATTTGGCCACTAATGGCACCGCGCACATCGTAGCCTTCCAGTTGCAGCAGTGTGGTTAAAACTTCAACATTTTCGGGGGTATCATCGACTATCAGAATGCGACCAGCCCCTGAATCAAAGAGGTCGGTGGTCATGCACGGGTCTCCCAATGGCGATCGTTTGTCAGCGCCCTGACACTCCCCATCCTATCAAAGTTTTTTCTGAGCGCCGGCGATCGCCGGCCACTTCCCAATTGGCAAGATCTCCAATACTTTATTTTTCTATAGTAATGATGATGGTGGCACACAGCGGTAAAGATAATCAAGGATAATCAATGACAACAAATTGGGAAAATTTTCGCAAAAACCTTGGGGAATGGCATGGCTCCTTTACGGCGGTCAGCCCTACGGGAGACGTGGGAGCGTCAGTGCCCTCGATTTTGATCCTTGCCGATACTGCTGACGGTCAACGGGTGCGCTTTGAACTGCGACGCTTTGGCAATGGTCTCGATCAGCCCCCCACCAGTGAAACGGTGCAGGAGTATGCCACCATTGGCCGCCAAAATGTCTTTTTTCCGACGGGGGCTTTTTCTAAGGGATCGTTGCAGGTGGCGCCCTTTGCCGAGTTTGGTGCGGAGTATGGCTTTGTCATGGGCGATCGCCGACTGCGGTTTGTCCAACTCTTTGACAAAAATCAGCACCTCCAATCCATGACTCTGATTCGCGAGTTTCGTGCCCACAGTAACGCCGTTGAACGTCCTCCCTTAACCGTGGATCAACTCCTAGGGGAATGGCGCGGTACCGCCTACACCGTCTATGCCGACTGGCGATCGCCCACGGAAACCCCGACCCATCTAAGTCTTTGGCGCGAGGGCGATCGGCTCTACCAACTGCTGCAAACCCCCGACCACGAGGTGAAAACAACGGCCACAATTGCTGGTTCACGGCTTCTCTTTAGCGATACGGATCAACCCAAGCAGCTTGTCCTGCTCCCCGATGGCACCTCTAGCCTGACGCCCCTACAGGTGTCCTTTCGTCAACCCTTCTTTGTTGAGGTGGGCTGGTTGTGGGCAGAGGGGCAGCGGCAACGCCTCATTCGCACCTATGGCGATCGCGGCGAATGGGTCAGTGCGACACTCGTTGTCGAAGAACGGATAAGCTAAGCATCCCCAGCAAGAGGGGTAGCAACCAATCCCCATAGCGAGTGTAGAGGGTCTGGGTTTGCCGCCGCAAAATCGTTGCCGCATGAATCACAAACTCATCAGCATTGGAGAGCCAAACAGTTTCCCCCGTAGGCGCAATCACCGCAGAAAGGCCCGTATTCGTGGAGCGCACGAGCCAGCGATCGCCCTCGACGGCACGCAACACATCATGCCCATGGTGCTGGGTCATCAGTTGGCGACGGTAGGGATCATTGTTGGCAACACTGAGGATAAACTGGCCCCCATGAACCAGTTGCCAGCGGCTGCGGTGGGAAAAGGCAGATTCAAAGCAAATCAGGACAACGGCCTTGCCCCAAGGGGTGGTAAAGACCTGATCAGGGTTCCCCGGCAGGAGGCGCGATCGCAACGTGGATAACCGCTGTACTACCCCCGCCAGCCAATCGGGAATATATTCCCCCAAAAGAACAAGGTTGACTTTGTTGTAGCGACTGTAAATCTCCCCCTGCCCATCGAGGGTCAGGAGCACCTGATGATGCCCCCCTAGCGTCTCCATGAATGTCCCTAACCACAGGGGAACCCCTGCCTCGCGAACAGCGCTGGTGATGGGATTGACTTGGTGTGGTTGCCACAAAATCGGCAGTGCCCCTTCCGGAGTCAAGACGGCATCAACCCCTAGAGCCACCAGTTGGCGATAGCCACGGGGATAGTCCTGCCAAGCGCGGCGGATACCCTCTGGCGTGAGCTTTTCCCGTGTCGGGATATTGCCTTGGATCAAACCCACCCGTAGGGGTTCCCCTTGATCCGCAGTGACACTGACGCCTAAAACAGCATTGAGGGCGATCGCCCCCAAAAGAGTAACAACAAGCCATTGCTTTGCCCATGTGTGCCGCCGCAGACTGAGGGTGACTAAGCCATTCACTGTCATCACGACTGCCGTAATCGTGGTGGGTCCCGCCAGACGACCCAGTTGAAGGAGTCCCGTTGGACTTTGGGTCAGGGATAAACTAATCCACCACAGGGGCGAATAGCTCCAGAGGGCTTCAAGGGCACACCAAAGGGTGACACCCCATAGAAGTTGCCAAGGGGCAGATTGCCGCACCCCATAGCGTGCCATCAAAAAAGCCCAACTCCCACTCAGGACTGCCCCCCAACCACTCAGGAAAAGCCAAATCCCCCGCGAGATTAGCCAACTGGGCACTGGCGCAATGCCAATCCACATCAAGGGATGCAAATCCCACACCCAGCCTAAGCTACTGCCATAGAACCCTAGTCCCCAACACAGGCCGGCGATCGCTGCCCACAGTGGCGATAAAACCTGACACTGCCACCACAGGGGCACAATTCCTATGAAGGCCAAGAACCACCCGCTTACTGGCGGTAGCGCCAACTGCGTTCCCCAGCCCGCGATGCCTAAACCAACACACAGCAGCCACCTAGGCAATACTTTGGCGTTTGCGTTGCTCTTTGGGGGAAGGAGCCACATGCCAGTGTCCTGCTTTAATCAGTTCCCGTTCCAGTAAAGCAAAAAAGCGTTGGCGATCGCTGCCGCGCACAACGGCTAAATTGTGGGCTTCTGCTAATGCCACGGGGTAACCCCGCCCTTTTTCAATTTGTGCTGCCGTCAACGCAACTGCCTGTTGCCACAGGTCTGCATCCCGCGCCACCCATTGAGGAACTTCCAAACGCACTACTTCCGAGCCACCGTGGAGGTAGGCAACGTAGATGTGATGGTCGCCGTAATGTTCCAGAATGCGACTGCGGCTCCGCCAGAGGGGACTATACTGTTGCGGTGCCAAGTGTGCTTGCCAGAGGAGCACATCCCGCAGGGGATCAAAGACTTGACAAGGGGGGCGATCGCGAGTCGCCTCGAGGCCAGTCTGACTCGTCTGACCACAGTGGAGGGCACAGTTGGGTTCAGGGTAGGGGCAAACCCCCAAGCGCAGAAAATTCACCGTTTCATGACTGCGGGAGGCACTGACATAGCCCACCAAGGGAATTCGCTTCGCACGCAATTCATCCCAAGCAGCTAAGATGGGCGTCAACAATTCCTCACGCACCATTGGCGGCAGTGATTCCCACGCCCAGAAAATCAGTGAACCATCCACGAGTGCTAGGCTGGGGGCTTTCTTGTTTTGCGCTTGAATGAGTTCAACAAGGGCAAGAATTTCCGCTTGAGTGCGGCGGTAGCGTAACCAATCCTCTATGGTGAGTCCCCAGCCCCGCGATCGCCCCAATTCATCGGGGTCATAAACCAACTGCGGCACACTATCTAAATGGGGGCGTTGCCCTTGACCGTAGGCGATCGCCACCCGTCCCACATTAATCAAATAGCAATAGGCAATTTCGTGGTGACTGGGGGCAATTTGCGAGCCATCGGTGGCAAAAATTATGTGTGACCTTGGGGCAGGGGGGACAGCGTGCTTCACCGTCAGGGATTCAATGGGTTCAGCAGCATTAAAGGGAAAGGACTCGCCCCACGCTTGGATGGCTTGGCGATAGTGCTCTAAATTTTCTGCCATTACTGTCAACACTTCGAGGGCACGGGCTTGTTTTTGTTGGCTGGCGATCGCCCCTTGGCGGATCACTTGACCCACCGTTCCCATTTGAGCAGCTACTTTGACGAAGTCCAACACTGTTTTCGTATCTGGAGATACAGCTGTCCTGAAGACCTGCTCCAATACTAAATCTAAACAACATCTCAATAATTGCTCATGGGTACTGAGTTACAGGTGAGCACACTGCCAATCGTTGGAGTCCGTCCCTATACCGAAGACTCTGTTCAAAGTGGATCTGACTAAGCCCATGGATCAGCAAGAACTGCCGGGGCATAATCGCTGGCATCCAGAGATCCCCGCAGTGGTTTCAGTCAATCCCGGTGATGTGTTTCGCATTGAGTGCAAGGATTGGACGGACGGCCAAATAATGACAGCAAAGAAAATGGGGGCAGTTTCCTGACGGATCACTTCCCGAAGGCCGCAAAGGCAGTTTGGGACTAATCTAGTGAACCCGCCTTTTGTCCAGAGTGTCAGCAGCTTGGCCGACGCATTTTTTCAGTGCCAGCGGTAAATCTCTCTTCCGCCTTGCCCCGACCCTCGCGGGGGAGTGACCCAGAACTGGTGCAGCGATCGCCCCAAGAACCCAAGCCTCCCCGCTTTCAGCAGCAATCCTGCGGTCGCCGGTGGATGCTCAATCACTAATTAACCGCTCACACAGGATGAGGTGAGCATTTTTGCCGCTTTTTCAGCCTTGGCTAAACTGACATCCGAACATCTAGCTTCTCTTAAAAGAGCTCTACTGGCCACGCTGAATTCGTGTGAAGAGATCCCTCTGAAAAGAGCTGTATTAAGATTTGTTACAATTAGGAGTTTCGCGTAACTTCAGCTATTGTGAGAGGTACTGTCAAGAGTAACGGATGTATGTCCTTGAAAAAACGGCAGCCCTTTTCTGAAATATGTCATAACATATTGTGCCTAAACACAATAAGCACAAAAATGTGTGACCCGTCCTACAGCGGCGTTGGCTGCTGCAAGGATGTTCGATCCCTGTGAAAGGGGCTTTACCCAATTGATGTCCCATTGTTGTTGAAAGTTGATGATTTTCTACTCGTAGGGGCAATCATGAGAATTGGTGAATTACTACTCAAGGCGGGGTTAATTACACGAGGCCAACTCCAAGTCGCCTTAATGGAAAAAAGCATTTATACCAACTTGCGCTTTGGTGAAATTGTTGCCCTCCATGGTTGGTTGCCCCAAGAAACCATTGACTTTTTTGTAGAAGAGTGGCCAAAACTCAGCCAAGGTAAAGAAAAACATCCCATCGGTTTTTATCTCAAAAAGGCCAGTTTACTGACTGAGGAACAAATTCAGCAAATTCTCAAAGAACAATGGCAGACCAGCTATCGCTTCGGTGCCTTGGCTGTCCTCAATGGCTGGGTGAAACAGGAAACAGTGAACTTTTTTCTGCAATCCATTAACCCCAATGCCCTCAAAGAAAGGACGCGCATCGAGAAGGCCACACTGTCGGATATCAAGCGCCCAACTCCCCAAAGTCGCAAGCCTTCAAAACAATCCCTTGCCTCCCTGAAGAAGGTGGCCGATCCAGAGGACTTGGCGGAGATCGATCTCGATCTTGATTTTGATCTTAATGAGATTGAATGGCTAACTTAGGCCAAGTGCAGCCATTGCTTGACGCCCTAGGCTGAAATAAAAAACTCGCACCAGAGATAACTCCCATGCGAGTGCCGTTACGAATCAGTCTTGAGAGAGGACAATCACACCCCTGTGCTAGCTCATCGTGGCATGACTGCGATCGTAGCTTGTCCAGACATGGGGCTTAATTTTGCCCTGAATTTGGTTCCAATAGTGACCTGCGGCCGCAGGCAATCCCATTTGGGCAATCATTCGCGTGAGGAGGGATTGTTCGCGGTTTTTGATCACTTGGTGGTGATGGGTGAGAATGACCCGCGAAAGTTGATTGAGATCAAGCGCTGGCATATTCACTTCCTTGGCTGTGTTGGCAGCAGTAGTTGCCGTCGTATTCACAGCTTCCGTTTGACCCGTACGGTAGGCAACACCGCGATAGATTAAATCCCGCACAGGTTGAGCTGGGGGATTCACTGCGTGGGTGCAGTGGTAATTCCAACCCCGATATTTGGCTACAACATCGGTTGCTTCACTACGGACTGCCGGAGGAACGTAGTCGTATTGAACGCCGCGATAGGTGAGTGTCGTTGTCATCATCATCGCCCCAAATGATGTACTGGCTAGTTGTTGTCAGCTGAGGCGCGTTCCTTCGGGACCATTGCCCTACTTCCGTCTTCGCTATTCACCCAAACTTTTTGGTGGTTCCTAGCAAAGATGAACGATTTATTTCTGTATCTAATTTAACAGTTTTGCCACCATGAGTGCAAGTGGTTACAAAAATTTACACTAGAAACCTTCTCTTTTGTGCCAGAGGTGCCCTGATCAGGGGAGAACTAACCTAAATCACCTAAACCTGAGCGGCGTTGGTGAGAATGATGTGGCGATCGCGATCGTAGGTGAGCCACTGCTCCTCTTTGAGTTTGCCCAACAGACGTGTGATGGTCACTCGACTTGTGCCAATCGCCGTTGCCAGTTGTTGATGGGTAAGGCGAACAGTGTAGCGTGTGCCCAAGGGATGGGGCTGACCAATTTCTTGCTTTAAGAGCAAGAGTAAATGGCGTAATCGCTCCTCAATCCGGCGATGGCTGGTAATTCCTAAAAGACCTTCCGCTTGCCGTAGGCGACGAGCCAGACCCCGCACAAGGCTTTGGGTCAAGTTGGGTGAGGATTCTACCTCCACCAGTGTAAAGAGCATCAACTCTGCCTTGGAAAGTGCCTTGGCTTGGTAGGCCGTTAAACTGGTCAAGGGTAAACCAAAAGCAGTACCGGGGGTGGCCAGTCCCACCACCACTTCTTCACCATCGGGGTGCAAAAGGTTTAACAGCACGACGCCCCGGCTCACTAGCCAAATGCGCTCTGGCTCCATCCAGATGCTGTCCCCCATGCCAAACGTGTGTAGTCGAGAGGAGGAACGCCAGCGTTCCTCCACGGGGGGAGTGATGGCAGCAAGGGAGACGTTTGCCATGGCAGCAGAACCTCAAGCAAAAGAAACCAATACTTAGGCACATCCCCAAGAAATTGGTAGTTCTTCCAACATTCCCAGTGCCTGTGTTCTGGGTAACGTTAGCAACAACCGCCTATTAGACTAAGGGGTAAATGTAAAAACCAGATGATGGCTCCTTGATCATTTGGTTAAGGCTTGCCGCCCAGCGCAGAGATGGCCTCCAATAAACCGCGAGCTTTGTTCAAGGTTTCTTCGTATTCCCGCTGCGGATCGGAATCCGCAACAATACCAGCACCGGCTTGGACGTGAATGAGGTGTTGGTGGTCGCTTAGCAGTTGCACCACCATCGTGCGAATAGCGATCGCGGTATTGAGTTGACCTTCAAAGTCATAGTAACCATAGGCACCAGAGTAGGGGCCACGGCGGCAGCCCTCCAATTCATAGATAATTTCCATGGCCCGAATTTTGGGCGCCCCACTGACGGTTCCAGCCGGAAAACAAGCTTGGAGCAGATCCCATGCCGTTTTATCGGGCAATAGTTCGCCCACCACATTACTGACAATGTGCATGACGTGGGAGTAGCGTTCAATCACCATAAACTCCTCGACGGTGACACTCCCCTGACGACACACGCGCCCCAAATCATTGCGCCCCAAATCAACCAGCATGACGTGTTCGGCCACTTCTTTGGTATCGGCGAGGAGTTCTGTGGCGAGCTGCTGATCTTCGGCGTAGGTGTGCCCCCGCTTGCGAGTGCCAGCAATGGGACGCACTGTGGCAAGGAGAGACCCACGTTTTTCAGGGTGGTGCTCTGCTTTAACCATGACTTCTGGACTAGAGCCAATGATCTGCCACGTGCCAAATTGAAAGTAGGCCATGTAGGGGGAAGGGTTAATCAGGCGCAAGGAGCGATAGAGGGCAAAAGGATCACCACTGTAGGGGGCACTGAGGCGTTGGGAGAGAACGACTTGGAAAATATCACCGGCGCGGATGTAGTCCTTGGCGCGCTCCACATTGGCACGGAAGGTTTCTGGGGTGGTATTGCTGGTGTAACTGGGGGTGTGGCGACTGGGTTGCCAGGGCAGCTGGGTGGCCTCAGCAGGAATACGGGTTTGCAGTGCGTTCAAAAGCCGCTCTAGGCGATCGCTGGCATAGGTATAGGCCGTTTTCAAGTCCATCTCACGGGTATCAGCATAGACCACCGCCCAAATTTTCCGCTTCACCTGATCAAAAATCAGGATTTGATCCACCTGCATCCACACGCCATCCGGCAAATCCTTTTCAGTGGCAGGATGAATCGGAACCCGCGGCTCAATCCACTGAATCAGTTCATAGCCCCAAAAACCAAAAAGACCGCCAATGCCCCCCGGCAGTTGTGGTAGCTTCACGGGTTGATAGGGGGCAAGGCAATTGGCCAAAATTGTGAAGGGATTGCCCGTAAATGTGGTGACTGAGCCATCGCGATGGGTTTGGGTGGTTTGGTTGCCCCGCGTTTCTAGTACCCACAGCGGATCACAACTGAGGAGGCTGTAGCGAGCCAATTGTTCACCCCCCTCGACGGACTCGAGCAAAAAGTTGTAGGGGCGATCGCGACAGACCCGATACCAAGCGGACACGGGCGTGTCCATATCCGCCACCCACTCCTGATAGATGGGGATGAAGTTACCCTGCTCGGCAAGCTGACAAAAGGTCTGAAAATCGGGGTGCATGGTCGCGTCTGTGAAAACCTTTCTATTTTCTCCCTAAAGGGGGGCAACAGCAATCTCGACGCCAAGGGTAAGGTGCTTCTGTGGTGGCACGTGCAGGAGATCTACCCCCGTATTCAAGGCATTGCGGGGGGCAGTCCAAGGTTCTAGACAGTAGTAGGGTTTGCCCTGAACCGTCCAAAAAACGAGGGTTGTAAACGCTGTATCGTAGCGCAGCGTCAGGCAGTACTGTTGTTGCAGATCACAGACGCGAGCCACTTGACCCGTGAGGGGACGACAGGCCAAATCCAGTTCTGCCGCATGCCAGTCAAACGTGCCGCTAAAGGTGAGGGGTTGTTGCGTTTTCTGATCCACCATGGCATGGATTGGCAGGTCAAACTGCAATTGCTGCTTGTCAGCAACGGCAAAGTAGGGATGTAAGCCAAAGCTAAAGGGCAAGGGGGTGTCACCGGGGTTAGCCACCTCAAGGGCGATCGCCAAGGCATCAGCAGCAAGGGTGTAGGTTAAGGTCAGATGAAAGGCAAAGGGATAGACTTGGCGCGTGGCTGGCGTATCCTGCAATCCCAGCTTCAAGAGATGTTCCTGCTGATCTAACACCTGCCATGGCAAATCCCGTGCAAAGCCATGCTGCTTGAGGGGATAGGTTTGGCCATTGTGGTGAAATGTATCCTCGGGCAAATTGCCACAAATGGGAAAGAGAATGGGAATACCGCCACGCACGCTTAACTGCGGGTTGGCAAAGCGCTCCCGATCCAAGTACAGCAGCTCATGACCTTGCCACTGCCAGCGGCTAATCAGGCCACCGCGCTCTGGAATCACTTCAACGCGAGTACGTTCGGCGTGGAGAGTATAGGGCATTACCATAGCTGGACAGTACGCCTGCTTTTTAGGATACACTCGCGACTACGCTAGAATAGCGACAATGCCCTTGGAGGGAGGCCAATGTCCCTAAGATTTACCCTAAACCCCACCTTACGTTTTTGGTTCAGTGTGTTGCTGGTAACTTGGTTACTGGGGCTACTGGGGCTAGGCTGGTTAGTGCAATCCTTTCTGGTGCTGTTTTTCATCTTGATGTTGACCCCTGTACTCCTTTTTGCAGGGTTACAACTTTGGTTTCGCTGGAAGTTGGTGACGGCGGCTTGCCCAGTGTGTGGCTTTGAATTTAGCAGTTTGAATAATACCCAAACCCAATGCCCCGCCTGTGGCGAAATCCTGATGGTGCGCGATCGCCAGTTTCAACGCTTGACTCCCCCCGGCACCATTGATGTCCAAGCAGTGGAAGTCAGTCATTCAGTGATTGAAGACTAGCCACAGTGGTATGATTAGCCCAAGATTGTTGGTCGCTGGCAAGAGGCCCGATGCGACAATCCCTGTCTATGACTAAATTTGTTGACTAGATTTGCTACAGGATGCCCTATGCGACAACTGAACTTCTTGATGATATTTGTCATTGGCTTGGGCTTAGTTCTCTTTAGTATTCAAAATACCGAACCCGTTAGTATTAAGTTCTTTGAAGGGAAAGTGATTCAAGCCCCATTGTGCATTGAACTCATTGTGGCCATGGGCATTGGTGCCGTCTTTGCTTGGGTCTTTAACGTCTGGGTACAGGTGCAGCGCATCTTTACGATTCGCGTGGAAATGGAAGCCCGCGATGAGCAAATTGCCCACCTTGAGGAGGATGTGGAACGCTACAAAGCTGCCCTTGAGGAGCAACAACGCCTCCTGCCCAGTGTCAGCAGTGCCTCGACGGAAAAGTAGCCGAGAGCCTTGAAAATTCGTTAGGCTAGGAAATGATTAACTTTTGTTATTTTGTGTTAACTCGGCGTGTCCTATGGCTACCTCTCTGGCTGTTGAAAAGAAAAAGTTAAAAAATCCGCCCCTGCAATTGCACTATTTGGGCGATCGCGTGCTGCGTCAACCCGCCAAACGGGTCAGCAAAGTGGATGACAGTATCCGCGATATTGTGCGGAAAATGCTGCAAACCATGTACAGTGCCGATGGCATTGGCTTGGCGGCACCCCAGGTGGGCATCAATAAGCAAATTCTTGTCATTGATATTCATCCCGATGACCCCGAGGCAGAACCGTTGGTGATGATTAACCCGGTCATTAAGGACTTCAGTGAAGACCTTGAAGTCTGCCAAGAGGGCTGCCTGAGTATTCCGGGGGTGTACCTAGAGGTGCGTCGTCCGGCCATGGTGGAGGTGGCCTACAAAGATGAGTGGGGGCGTCCCCAAGTGATCATGGCGGGTGGGCTACTGGCGCGGGCGATCCAGCATGAAATTGATCACCTGACGGGGGTGATGTTTGTGGATCGCGTCGAGAACCAAGCCCTACTGCGCCACGAACTCAAAGAGCATGGGTTTACCGCCAGTGCCGTGCGTCCCATTGCTGCCTAACCCTGAGGATCATCGTCTGTGGCCAAGAGTTATCTATACCTATTGGGTGCCTGTGTGGCAGCGATCGCCACGGTGGGTTGTGTTTTTGAACTGAGTTCGGGAGAAGCCCAGTTGGGAACCATTCCAACTACCGTGATTTTGCTCCTCAGTGTGCCCCTTGGTTTAGTAGCCTTTGTAATGGCGGTGCGCCTTGCCCGTGCCAGCGATCGCCCCTGATGGATTGGAATCTGCTATGACGCTCACCTACCCTGACGACCTGCAATATCTCGACAGCCATGAGTACCTGCGCCTTGAGGGCGATACAGCCACCCTCGGCATTAGTGCCTTTGCCGTCGATCAACTGGGGGATATTGTCTTTGTTGAGTTGCCTGCCGTTGGCGATGTCCTAAAACCCGGCGAACGCTTTGGCACCATTGAGTCGGTCAAGGCCGTTGAGGATCTCTATGCACCCCTCGCAGGAACCGTGATTGAGGTCAATCAAGCAGTCCTTGACAACCCCGAGCAAATTGCTGCGGATCCCTATGGGGAGGGGTGGTTGGTGAAGGTGCAAGTCAGTACCCCCCCTACGGGACTCCTCTCAGCAGCGGATTATCGTGCCCTTGTGGAAGGAGCGTAGGTGGTAACAAGCGGCCTGCAAGTCCTTGTGGATGGATTGGCCACAGGGAGTGTTTATGCCATCTTTGCCCTCGGCTATACCCTTGTCTTCTCGATTTTGGGCATCATCAACTTTGCCCACGGTGCTGTTTTTGCTATTGGCGCTTATCTCACCTATGCCCTCTTAGGGGGACGCTTTGGCTTTAATGGTCTGTTGGCCAATGGACAGCTTCCCGTTGCCTTACCCTTTGCGCTGGCCTTAGTTCTCAGTGCCCTTGGCTGTGGCCTGTTGGGGGTTGGCATTGATTGGGTCGTCTTTCGACCCCTGCGGCAACAGCGCGCCGATACCCTCTTGACCGTGGTGGCCAGCCTTGGGGCGGCTGTTCTCCTCACCAACCTGATCCAGTATTTGGTGGGTGCCGAAGTCTATACCTATCCCGATCAACTCTGGGGGGGATTGCCCCTCACCCTGCGATTGGGGGACATTGCCCTGCGCACTAGTCAATTTGTCATCTTTGCCGTGGCCGTGGTTTTGATGATTGCCCTGACCTATTGGGTCAAAGGGACGCGCATGGGGAAAGGATTGCAAGCGGTGGCCGAAAATCCGACTGCCGCGACATTACTGGGCATTGATAGCGATCGCATTATTCAAGTGACGTTTTTTGTCAGCAGTGCTTTGGCTGCCGTTGCTGGTACCCTCGTCGCCCTGAGTGTCGGGATTACGGGGCCGCAGTTTGGCGTGATCTTTGGTCTCAAGGGGTTAGCGGTGATTGTTCTGGGGGGCCTAGGGAGCTTACCGGGGACAATGTTGGCGGGCTTTTTGCTGGGACTAGTGGAGGCAATGGTGCCTGCCGCTGCTTCGGGGTTTCGGGATGCTGCGGCCTTTGCGATTCTCTTTCTGGTGCTGCTTGTGCGTCCCCAAGGGCTGTTGGGGCAGCCCCCAGTGGAAAAAGTTTAAGGCTGTTGAATTAGTAGTTGACTGCTGTGGCTAGAGCCGTACTGCTGGTGGGCACTAATTCCACCTTCAAACTGACGCCAAATTGGCTTTCAAAGGGTTCTTTTTTGTAGTTGACACTCCAAATTTCCAACTCACAGCGATCGCTAGGATCTGCCGGGTGCACCTGCACACAAAACTCCCGCTGGGAAGCGTGCCACTCACAGGTAATGTGATCCACGGCCCCGATTTGCCGCCGATCCAACGCTGAGGCCAACCGTAGAATCGCACTCAGTTGCTCGACAATTTGCCGTTCTCGCCGTCCCACCAATTGGCGGAAGTTCTCATGCTTTTTCTTAGGGGGGCTTTTGCGGTGATAGCGACAGAGGTTGGCAATGATCTCAATTTCCGTATCGGTGTAGCCGAGCAGACCCCCATGGCGCACAAGGTAGTAGGAATGTTTGTGGTGGGCAGAATGGCTAACGTAGTGGCCAGCATTGTGGAGGATTGCCGCTGCCCAGAGGAGTTCCCGTTCCGCTTCTGTCCAGTTGTGAAGAACCCCTTGGGTGCGATCAAAGAGCGTTAGGGCAAAATTGGCCACCCGTTCACTGCTGGCAAGATTGACATGGAACTTTTGCGCCAAACTGTAGGTACTGCGCTGACGCACCGAGCTTTGATAGCGGAGGCGGTCTTCAATCAGGCCGTGGGTGAGCATCCAGTCCACAATGATGCCTTCCCGCAGGGCGCGATCGCAGGTGATCAGGCTGGTTTGACCCAGCATCTCCATGGCCTCAGCGAGAATCACTGCCCCTGCAACAATAATTTCAGCGCGCCGCTCCGACATCCCCAAGAGTTGACAGCGCTGGTTAAAGTTTAGTCGCCGCAATTTGGCCACAAGTGCCTTTAAGTCCCCTAGCGTCAGTTCATAGCCGCGTAGGGAGGGGGGACAAGCACCAAGGCGATCGCAGGTGTGAATCATCATCAGGCTTTCAATCGTGCCTGAGGTACCCACCAATTGCGGTTTTTCATGGGGGCTGAGCTGCTGCCGCAGGTCTTCAACGGCACGATCCAACATTCCCCGTACATAGGCGCGCAGAGCCGCGTAGTCCTGATCGCTAATGGGATCGCTTTTGACAAATAAGTCCGTCAGGCGTACTGCCCCCACTTTGGTGCTGCTGAGGTAGCGGGGTTCATGACCATCCCCCAAGATTAACTCTGTGGAGCCACCGCCAATGTCAATGATGATGTGGGGCTTGCCGTTGAATTCTAGCCCCGAGAGCACCCCCAAGTAGATGCGCCGCGCTTCCTCTTCGCCGGAAATTAGATCAATGGTCAGGCCGGTCTCTTCCTTGACCCGCTCTAAAAACTCGCGACCATTGGGGGCTTCGCGCACCGCACTGGTGGCCACGCCAATAATTTCTTCCGCCTTGAGACCCGTGGCCAATTCGCGACAGCGGCGCAGGGTGGCGATCGCCCGATTCATGGCCTCTTCCGTCAGTTGGCCGGTAATTTGGCAGCGTTCCCCCAGCCGCACCATATCTTTTTCGGCAGCAATGATTTTGAAGCTGGGTAAACTGGGCTGAATTTGCACCACCACCATGTGAATTGAGTTTGTCCCGACATCAATGGCCGCCAGAATGCGATCGCTGAGATTCACTGCTCGCCACAGGTGGAGATGTTGTTCAGCAGCCATTGGACTTGTATCGAAGGGGACAAACACCCCCTATCCTACCCTAAGTGTTTCCCGTTAGATGATCCTTAATCTTGGCAGCAATACGCGAGCCTAAATAATCAGGAATCACACTGCCATTCGGTCCTAGCAGATAGAGCAATAGCCGCACCCGGCCCTGCCAAAGCATAAAGTTGATATTCACCACCAGCAGTTCCTCTTGCCAAATGGCATGCATCACCTTGTAGAGCAACGCCGGATGATTGGTGGACTCCACCAACAGTGCCGGCAGATGAAAGACCTGATCCTGATAAAAGCTGGTGGTAATTTGCGGCAGGCCTTCGTTGAGGTTAAACTCCATGGCCAGCATTTCCTCAACGGCAAATTCACCACTGAGGGTCTGTTGGAGGGCACGGCGCACGCTTTCACTGCGCTTTTTCGTCAGGGGTTTGCCCTGCTCTGAGAGCACCAGTTTGACAAACACCAGCATCGGTGGTCGCACATGGCCATAGAGCGAGACATTGTGAATTGTCAGCTTGTAGGCGGCCATCACCCCAAAGAGATCACTGAGCAGGTAAGAGTGATTGCGGTGGGCAAAGTGGAGAACGGAGCGATCGCCCTCGGGGACAATCTGAATCACCGCCTGATTGGTCTTATGAATTTGAAACCCCAGTTTCAGGTTTTGCAGTTGGACATCCCGACCAACAAATTGCTCATAAAAGTCCGGAAAGGAGCGGTTGAATCGCTTCAGGACATCAAGGTTACGCAGTTGAAAATCGGAAACCATGGGTGAGAGTCGCTATACTATAGCCTAGGCCGGGTTACACTTGGTCATTTTCCCATCTCCAGCATACTTGCATGAGCTTCTGGAAATCGCTGTTCAATTCGCAACCGACTGCCAGCACCACCACGACGTCCCCTAGTTTAGGTTCTCAGGTAGAGCGGGACAATGGCAGCGAAAGCCAAATTATTTTCAGCAAAGAAAAAGATATTGATGTCTATGAACTCGAAGAACTTTGTGATGCCGTGGGCTGGTCGCGCCGTCCCATTCGCAAGGTGAAAAAAGCAATTCAGCATAGCTTTTTGGTGATCTCGATGTGGGAGCAGCGGGGTGCCTATCGTCGTCTGATTGGCTTTTCCCGTGCTACCTCTGACCATGCCTTTAATGCCACGATTTGGGATGTGGTCGTGCATCCAGAATTTCAAGGGCGGGGTCTGGGCAAAGAATTAATGCGGCAGATAATCAAAGAACTGCGCAGCGAGGACATCAGCAACATTACCCTCTTTGCCGATCCCCATGTGGTGGACTTCTACCGTCAGTTGGGTTTTCGCCCGGATCCCGAGGGGATTAAGGGGATGTTTTGGTATCCCAATTCCCGCTAGGCTCGATAATCAATAACGTAGCCGAAATAATCCTTTGCCATGAGCCAACCCCCCCTCGTCACTGAGGCTGAGATTGCTGCTGCAGGCCTCAAGCCCCAAGAGTACACCGAAATTGTCCGCCGCCTTGGCCGCCATCCCAACCGCGCGGAATTGGGCATGTTTGGGGTGATGTGGTCAGAGCATTGCTGCTACAAAAACTCCCGTCCCCTGCTCAAGCAGTTTCCCACCCAAGGGGCACGGGTACTGGTCGGTCCCGGTGAGAATGCCGGCGTCGTGGACTTAGGGGATGGCTTGCGCCTTGCCTTTAAGATTGAGTCCCACAATCATCCCTCGGCCATTGAACCCTTTCAGGGGGCAGCGACCGGCGTGGGGGGGATTCTGCGGGATATTTTCACGATGGGGGCGCGTCCCATTGCCCTGCTGAACGCCCTGCGCTTTGGCGATCTCAAGGAAGCCAAAACCCAACAATTGGTGAAAGGAGTCGTGGCGGGTATTGCCCACTATGGCAACTGTGTCGGTGTGCCCACAGTGGGGGGCGAGGTCTATTTTGACCCTTGCTATGCCGGTAACCCCTTGGTGAATGCCATGGCCTTGGGCCTCATGGAAACCCTAGAAATTGTTAAATCGGCAGCCAGTGGCATTGGCAATCCGGTGCTGTATGTGGGCTCTACAACGGGTCGTGATGGCATGGGAGGGGCTAGTTTTGCCAGTGCCGAACTCACTGATGAATCAATGAGCGATCGCCCCGCCGTCCAAGTGGGGGATCCCTTCATGGAAAAATGCCTCATTGAAGCCTGTCTGGAAGCCTTTCAAACCGGGGCAGTGGTGGCCGCCCAAGATATGGGGGCAGCGGGCTTGACCTGCTCGACTGCGGAAATGGCTGCCAAAGGCGGTGTTGGTATTGAACTGGACTTGGACAAAGTGCCCGTACGGGAACAGGGGATGGTGCCCTACGAGTTTCTCCTTTCGGAATCCCAAGAACGGATGCTCTTTGTGGCGGCGCAAGGGCGGGAAGCGGAACTGATTGAGATTTTCCATCGCTGGGGCTTGCAGGCGGTGGTTGTGGGTCGCGTCATTGCTGAACCGCTGGTGCGGGTGCTTTACCGGGGCGAGGTGGCCGCAGAGGTGCCTGCCCGTGCCCTAGCGGAAGATACCCCTGTCTATGAGCGGCAGTGTCCCAGTGAGCCACCTGTCTATGTCCAACAGGCGCGGCAATGGTCGGTGGATCAATTGGCGTTACCGGCGCGATCGCCCGCGGAGATTTTGCTCACTCTTCTCGCCACCCCCAGTATTGCCTCTAAAGCATGGGTCTATCGTCAGTACGATCACGAGGTGCAAAACAACACCCTCGTCTTCCCCGGTGATGCTGATGCAGCGGTGATTCGCCTGCGGGGTACCCCAAAAGGGATTGCAGCAACCGTGGATTGTCCCAGCCGCTATGTGTATCTGGATCCCTACGAAGGCGGCAAAGCAGCCGTGGCCGAAGCGGCTCGTAATCTGAGTTGTGTTGGAGCAGAACCTCTGGCCGTTACCGATAACCTTAACTTTGGCAGTCCCGAAACGCCCGTGGGTTACTGGCAGTTGACCCATGCCTGTCGGGGTCTGGCCGAGGCTTGTCGTGCCCTACAAACGCCGGTCACCGGGGGCAATGTCTCCCTCTACAACGAAACGATTGATAGCAACGGCCAACCACAGCCGATTTATCCGACCCCCGTGGTGGGGATGGTGGGGTTGATTCCCGATTTGCAGCGGGTTGTCGGTCAGGGCTGGCGATCGCCCGGAGATGCCATTTACCTATTGGGGTTGCCTCTGACCACGCCCTTGAGTGATCCGCGCCTGAGCCTCGGTGGGTCGGAATACCTTGCCCAGATCCATGGCCTTGTGGCGGGGCGTCCACCTCAGATTGATTTAGACCTAGAGCAGCGAGTGCAGGCGGTGTGTCGCTATGGCATTCAGCAGGGGTGGGTTGCCAGTGCCCACGATCTCAGCGAGGGGGGCTTGGCCGTGGCCTTGGCGGAAAGCTGTCTCAGTGGCCAACGGGGGGCAACGATTCAATTGCCAGCGGGCACCTATCCGCGGTGGGATGTGCTGCTGTTTGCTGAAGGGGGGGCGCGCATTCTGGTTTCGGTGCCGCCAACGGCACAGACGGTGTGGGAAACCTATGCGCAGGCGCAACTGCCCAATGCTTGGACACGCCTAGGGGTTGTTAATGGTGAACATACAGAACTGTGCATTGACACCTGTGACAATTCTCCGCTCATCAAGGTTACGATAAAAGAGTTAGGTATTGCTTGGCGATCGCCCCTGCCGAAGTATTTGGACTAAATGACAGAACAACAATTTGCTGATAAGCCGGAAGAAGCCTGTGGTGTGTTTGGGGTCTATGCCCCGGGGGCGGATGTGGCTCGCCTCGCCTACTTTGGTCTCTATGCCCTGCAACATCGAGGTCAGGAATCGGCGGGAATTGCCACATTTGCGGGTAACACCGTCCACTGTTACAAGGACATGGGCTTGGTCTCTCAAGTCTTTGATGAAGAGATTCTTGGAGGGCTGGTGGGAGATTTGGCTGTCGGCCACAACCGCTACTCGACCACGGGTTCTAGTCGCATTGTCAACGCCCAACCAGTGGTGGTGGACACTCGCCTAGGGCCTTTGGCCTTAGCCCACAACGGCAACTTGGTGAATACCTACGCTCTGCGCGAACAAGTCCTAGCCTGTGATGCCCCTACGGCGGTGTTAGCAAGCACAACGGATTCGGAACTCATTGCCTGGGCGATCGCCCAAGCGGTGGCTACTGGTCAATCCTGGTCAGAGGGGATGATTACTGCGGCTCAACAGTGCCAAGGGGCTTTTAGTCTAGTCATGGGTACCCCAGCGGGATTGTTTGGGCTGCGGGATGCCCACGGCATTCGTCCCCTAGTGATTGGCCGCCTAATGATAGAAGGGACACTCCACTATGTCCTTGCTTCTGAAACCTGTGCCCTCGATATTATTGGTGCGGACTATGTGCGGGATGTGGAGCCGGGGGAACTCGTCCACATTACTGCTGAAGGCATTGGCAGTGTGCAATGGGCAGAATCCCAACGCAAGCTGTGTATCTTTGAGATGATTTACTTTGCCCGCCCCGATAGTGTCATGCAGCGGGAGAGCCTCTATAGTTACCGCCAGCGCCTGGGGTACCAGTTGGGGCGTGAAGCCCCCGCCGATGCCGATGTGGTGATTGCTGTGCCCGATTCGGGTGTGCCAGCGGCCATTGGCTTTTCCCAAGCGACGGGGGTGCCCTACGCCGAAGGCTTGATTAAAAATCGCTATGTGGGGCGCACGTTTATTCAGCCCACCCAGTCGATGCGGGAGTCGGGAATTCGGATGAAGCTGAATCCGCTGCGGGATGTGTTGATGGGACAGCGGGTGGTGATTGTGGATGACTCGATTGTGCGGGGCACCACTAGCCGCAAAATTGTCAAAGCGCTGCGGGATGCCGGTGCAGTGGAAGTACATATGCGGATTTCCTCGCCGCCGGTCACTCACCCGTGTTTCTATGGTATTGACACCGATACCCAAGATCAACTGATTGCAGCCACCAAGTCCGTGGCTGAGATTGCGGCTCAGATTGGCGTGGATTCCCTGAGTTACCTCAGTTGGCAGGGGATGATTGCCGCCACCTACGATACGGGCGATCGCTTTTGTTCCGCCTGTTTTACAGGCAAGTACCCGATTAGCATCCCGGAGCCAGTGAAACGGCAAAAGTTGGTGCTTGAGCAAATTCCCCAATGAGTCTGGACTACGGTCACTGGCCTTCCATCCTCTCTGCCACCGCAGTCAGTGCTGCGGCCACCAGTCTCAGTGAATTGCGCGCCACTCCCCTAGGTTTGGTGTGGTTAGAGCGGCGTCCCCAAGAAAAGGGGCGAGTAGTGCTGGTGCGTCAAGGGCAAGAACTTTTGGCTGCCCCTTGGAGTGCGCGATCGCGCGTGAATGAGTATGGCGGCGGTGCCTACTGGTACCACGGTGATCAAATTTACTTTGTTAATGATGCCGATCAGGGGATCTACGCCCTTGGGGAACCCAGCCCTCAGTTAATCTATCAAGCGGCGAATACGCGCTTTGCCGATGGTTGCGTCGATCCCTGGCGCGATCGCCTGCTATGTGTCGAAGAGGCACATCTGCCAGAGGGTAGCTCACGGCAATCCCTTGTTGCCATTTCCCTATCGGGGGAGCGGACGTCCTTGATCACTGGGGCTGGCTTTTATGCTGCGCCACGCTTGAGTCCAGAGGGTCATACCCTTGTCTGGTTGCAATGGTCAGCACCGCAGATGCCTTGGGATGGCTGTGAACTGTGGGGAGCCATGGTCAGTAGTGACGGTTTCCTTGGTACGCCCTACCGCATTGTTGGCAGTAGTGAGGAATCTGTGCAGCAACCCCAATGGCAAGGAGAGACCCTCTACTACATCAGCGATCGCTCTGGCTGGTGGAATCTCTATCGTTACCGTGATGGCCACCATGAACCGGTTTGGCAGGCCAACTATGATGCCGGTGTGCCCCTGTGGGTCTTTGGTCAATCCACCTATGCTCTTGTGAACGCTGAAACGGCAGTTTTAACCTATAGCGATCGCGGCCTATGGCGATTGGCAGTGGTTTCCCTCACGACGGGGGAATGGCAAACTGTCCCGACGGACTACACTGAGATTCATTCTCTCGTTCGCCTGAGCGATCGCGCCGTTGCCTTGATTGGCAGTTCGCCCCTGTTACCCCCCCATCTTGTTGAGTTCAATCTGGATGACGGCACCACCACACCGCTGCAACCCATTGCTTCTCCTCTGCCACGGGAGTGGATTTCGCAGCCCGAGGTGATGGAATTTCCCACAACTGAGGGTGCAACCGCCTACGGCTTTTTCTACCCGCCCCAAAATCCCCAAGTACAACCCCCGGCAGACTCACGCCCCCCCTTAATCGTGAGAAGTCATGGCGGGCCAACGGCAGCCAGTGGCACAGGTCTCGATTTGCGCATCCAGTTTTGGACCAGTCGCGGCTTTGCGGTGTTGGATGTCAACTATCGTGGCAGTACGGGTTATGGTCGTGCCTATCGCAATGCCCTGCGGGGACAGTGGGGCGTGGTGGATGTGGCGGACTGTAGCGCTGGGGCAGAGTATTTAGTTCGCCAAGGAAAGGTGGATGGCGATCGCTTAGCCATTCGCGGCAGCAGTGCTGGGGGCTATACCACTCTGTGTGCCCTGACGTTTACGACAACCTTCCATGTGGGGGCGAGTTACTACGGCATTGGCGATCTCCTTAGCCTGCTCAAGGAAACCCATGCTTTTGAAGCCCATTATTTTGATCAACTGATTGCCCCCTATCCCGAAGGGGCAGACCTCTACCGCCAGCGATCGCCCCTCTACCATGCGGATCGCCTCACCTGTCCGGTGATTTTCTTTCAGGGGCTAAAGGATGTCGTTGTTCCCCCCAGCCAAGCGGAACAGATGGTAGCCGCCCTGCAGGCCAAGAGCATTCCCGTAGAATATTACACCTTTGCCGAAGAGGGACACGGCTTCCGCCAAAGCAGCACGATCGCCACCGCCCTTGAGGCAGAATTGAAGTTTTATCAAAGGCATTTACTCAAAGGCTAGAAGAACAATGTTTACTGGCATTATTCAGGCGATCGGTATCCTCCAGCAACGCTCCGAGTCCCAGTTGGCGATTACTGCGGCCGCTGCCCCTTTTCTTAAGGACGTGGCCATTGGCGATAGTATTGCCGTTGAGGGCGTCTGCCTCACAGTGGAAACCTTTGATGCCACGGGGTTTACGGTCAGTGTCTCCCCGGAAACGCTGCAACGCACCACATTGGCGGCCAAAGCGGCAGCAGGCGCAATGGTGAACCTAGAACCTGCCCTACGCGTTGGGGATAGGGTGGGAGGGCATTTTGTGACCGGTCATGTGGATGGTGTCGGCACCGTACTGGCGATCGCGCCCACAGGCACGAGTTGGGAATTCACCTTCTCTGCCCCTGAAGCGGTAGCAACCTACATCATCCCCAAGGGCAGTATTGCCATCAATGGCATTAGCCTTACCGTTGCCCATTGCAATGAAAAAGGGGATGAATTCAGCATTGCTGTCATCCCCCATACCTATGCAGAAACCACGCTGCAATTTCTTAGGGTTGGCGATGGCGTGAACCTAGAGGCGGATCTATTGGGCAAATATACCCGCAAGTTTCTCCAGCCTCAAGACGCCTCAACCGCAGTCGAAATTGACCTCGCCTTTCTCCAAGCCCATGGCTACGCCTAGGGTCATTATTTTTTCTTCTTGGCAGTCCGAGACTTGCCACCAGATTTTTTGGCAGCAGCACCAAATCCCTTACTTTCAGCCGTAGGTTCAGCGACTGGGTCAGGACTTTCGGCAGCAGGCTCAGCCACTGGTTCCACTGTCTGCTCAGAAACTGCGACAGGTTCTGGAGCTGGCTCGTCAGGTGTTGTTTCCGCTGCTGGTTCAGGGGCACTCACTTCAGGCGTTGCGGTTTCGGCCACTTCTGCGGGTGCTTCGGCAGTTTTTGCGGCAGCACTCATGGCTTGGGTTTGGGCGGCCACCTCTTCAGCAAGGTTGGTTTCTTGCTTCTCAATCCCCTCACCGAGGACAAAGCGTTGGAAGCGGCGAATCTGGATATTTTCCCCCAGTTCAGCAATGTGCTCTTTGACCAACTCTTCAACGGTCTTGGACTGATCGCGGATGAAGGGCTGGTTGAGCAGGCACAACTCTTTGAGGGTTTTCTCCAGTTTGCCAGCAACAATTTTCTCCTTGACCTCGGGGGGCTTGCCCTTCAGGGCATCGGAGCCAAGGGCAATCTGGCGTTCTTTTTCTTTGTACTCCTCAGGAATATCGTCGATTGAGACAAATTCTACATTCGGGCAAGCGGCAATTTGCTTGGCAATGTCTTGGACAAGGGCTTTGAATTTCTCGTTGCGAGCCACAAAGTCGGTCTCACAGTTCACCTCCACCAGCACGCCAATGCGCCCGCCAGTGTGAATGTAGCTATCCACCAGACCTTCACTGGTGACGCGCCCGGCTTTTTTACCCGCAGAGGCTAGACCCTTTTGCCGCAACCAAGCAATGGCGGCTTCCATATCGCCGTTGGACTCCTGCAAGGCTTTCTTGCAGTCCATCATGCCGGCACCGGTTTTGTCCCGCAGTTCTTTGACTAGTTTGGCTGAAATCTCTGCCATGATCTGTTCCTCAAGGATTAAGCGTCAGAATCATCTGGAATATCTAGGGCGTCAGCATCACCATCGTCGCTGGCGGTCATCCCATCGTCGTCCTCATCACCGAGATCCGCTTCTGGTTCGTCCAACTGACCATGGCGGCCTTCGTAAATGGCATCGGCTAGTTTACCCACAATCAGCTTAATCGAACGGATGGCATCATCGTTAGCGGGAATGGGAATATCCACTTGATTGGGGTCGCAGTTGGTATCCAGCAGCGCCACGATCGGAATCCCCAATTTGTGACACTCGGCAACGGCGTTGTACTCGCGCTTGACATCAACAATAATCGCGACATCGGGCAGCCGCCGCATTTGTTTAATCCCGCCAAGGTATTTTTGCAAACGTGCCAGTTCTCGCCGCAGGGCTGAGGCCTCCTGTTTTGGCCGCAGATCAATGAGGCCATTTTCCTCCATGCTTTCTAATTCTTTGAGGCGATCAACACGGGTTTTGATGGTATTCCAGTTGGTGAGCATCCCCCCCAGCCAGCGCTGGTTGACGTAGTAACTGCCGCAGCGGAGCGCTTCCTGTTCGACAATGCCGGCGGCTTGGCGCTTAGTACCAATAAACAAAAAGCGTTTGCCTTTTTCAGCGGCGTTGCGGATGTAGTTGTAGGCTTCATCCACCAGTTGGGCGGTTTGCACGAGGTCAATGATGTGCACCCCATTGCGAACCGTGAAGATGTAGGGTGCCATCCGGGGGTTCCAGCGGCGGGCTTGGTGGCCAAAGTGAACCCCTGCCTCCAGCATTTGGGCAAGGCTAAGAACTGCCATTGAGTTGTACTCCTATGGGTTAAACAACCATCCGTCCATCATCCGGTGAGGACACCCAAGGGGACGAATGTGAAAGATTTGCAGATTTATTATCATAGCCAATGATCAAGGCTGTTGGAAAGCCCAATCCACAGTGATTTGGTAGCGTCGTGATCTTGACGCTCAGGGGTGGCCAAACTATTCTGAAAGATTCAAGACGGCTGGATGGTGCTGAACGTTGGATATTTCCCGCTTGCGATCGCAATGGCAACAAATTCACGGTGACGAAACCTCTGAAGCCGTTATTGAGCAGCACTTTGTGCAACCGCTCCTGAGTGTGTTGGGCTTTGGCGATCGCGATCGCCTCTCTTCCTTTGACACAGGTGCAGGCATTGCCGATGTGGCAGCCCGTTTCCCCCGCGAGCATCAGCCTCCTTTTTGTCAGACTCAAGTTGACCCCGATTTAATTGTGGAGATTAAACCCCCTGCCCGTCGCTCCCGCAATACCCCCAGTCAAACCGTGGTCTTGAACCTTGAGAATGGGTCTGCCCATCATAGCCGCGCTCTGCAACAACTCCGCCAACTTTTCAGGGGTTGCCATTGCCAAGGAACCGCTTGGGGGTTGATCACGAATGCCCGCCATCTACAGCTTTTTCAACGCCATGGTCACTTGGTCTATCCAGTGACGCCCAACTATGAACTGACGGGCGATCGCCTTGAGGGCATTATCGAAAACCTCAAAACCTGCTTGCGATCGCGCCCCCGTGCCACCACCCTCTGTCTCTATAACCATAAGGGGGGAGTGGGCAAAACCACCACTACGATTAACTTGGGCGCCACCCTTGCTGTGGCAGATGCCGCTGTCTTGCTCGTTGATTGTGACCCCCAAGGGGATCTCAGCCGCGCCCTTGAGCTAACCCCCACCAGTACGACCCTTGCGGCTTGTCTGCAAAACCCTGATGAGCCGATTACGGCTACGATTCGCCCTTTTGACCTGCGCATCCGCACCAGCAGCAGTATCAAATCTGCCCATATTTTTGACGTCATTCCTGCTGCGCCACAACTGCAAAGCATCCTCATTCAGGCGATGCAAACCCAATATCCACCCATTACCCGCCTGCGGGAACTCCTTACCCCCTTGCGCGATCGCTACGACTACATCCTCATTGACTGCCCCAGTGCTTGGCTCTTTTTAAGTAAGAGCGCCGTGTATGCCAGTGACGCCGTTTTGATTCCCACCCGCCACACCGATCTCTCCTCCCTCAACAATGCCGCTCAGGTGATTCACCAATTTCTCTTTAATGAAATTCACACATTGCGCCGTGAAGGCGGCCCCCTTCCTTTGCCTATTTTCTTTAATGGTGCTCCCACAACCGACAAGGCAATGGCCGTTGCCCAAACAGAAATTGAACGGATTCTCCAGAAACTCCCCCACCTCACTCCCTACTTTTGGCCACAGTATCAAGCCAACGACACAAGCGTATTTGCCATTCCTGAATATGCCATTATTTCCCGTGCCGCCTTTGCCCGTGTTCCTGCTGTCTTCAAAGATAAGCGCGTCTTAGGCTTTTATCAAACATTGGTGCAGACCTATCTTCGCCCCTTAGCTGCTGTCAATGACCTCCCCTAACCAACAACCTTCCTAACAAGATTTATAAAAAAATCTGAAAACAGAAATTGCTTGTTCCCCTAAAATGAAATTACCCCTCCCTGAGCAGCCGTCATGACCGAGCCTGTCACCCAATCCCAACTAGCCGAAGTTCTGGAAACCGTCAAGGCAATCCAGTCGCAGTTGACAGAACTCACCCTTGAAGTGAAGGTGGGGCAAGCAGAAATCCGTGAAAAGTTCAACACCATGGAGGCCAAAATCGAGGCCGTTCGCCTAGAAGTACAGAACAATCGCGAGCAGTTAGTGGAGCTAGGGAAACGCCAAAGTTCAACGGACAATCGCCTGTGGGCATTACTGGTGGCACTGTTTTTGATGGTGGCAGGACTCTTGGCCAAAATTACACTGTTTGACAGAGTTTAGAGGAAAATTGCTGTGACTCAGTCCCAATTGGCCGAAGTTCTAGGGCGTGTCATCAGATAAATTGACCATCGAGGCAGTGTTTTGCTGAGGCATTACTGGCGGACAAAGCCTATGCTGCAGATGAGCGGGTGCTAAGACGGCTAGCGGAGAAAGGGTGCGAGGCTGTCATCCGCGCAAGTCTTGTCGTAAACAGCGTCGTGGTTATGACAAAGAACTGTACAAAGCTCGGCACTTGATTGAGAATTTTTTTGCTAGGCTCAAGCCGTATCGAGGGATTGCCACACGTTACGATAAGACAGCGCGAAACTTTTTAGGTGCGATATATCTCGCTGCCGCTGTTATCTGGCTTAACTGATGACACACCCTAGGCCCCACCCCACAAACCAAGTTTTAGTTGGCACAAAACAACCTCTGACGCTGAACTCAAAGCAGGCCTAATGTTGCAAGTAACTGGGTACCAAGGGCAGTGCATCCTGAAACAGGGGTGTGGTTAAGTAGCGTTCACCAAAACTCGGCTGCACCATGACAATTAACTTGCCCGCATTTTCGGGTCGTTGAGCCACCTGAATGGCAGCGCAAAGGGCAGCCCCACTGGAAATGCCTGAAAGAAGGCCTTCTTCACGGGCTAGGCGGCGACCAAAATAAATCGCTTGGTCGTCAGAGACGGGGATCACTTCATCAATGAGTTCTCGTTTAAGAACGGGGGGTACAAAGCCGGCGCCAATACCTTGAATTTTGTGGGGGCCTGGTTTGCCTCCTGAAAGGACAGGACTATTGCTAGGTTCGACAGCGATCGCCTGAAAGCTGGGCTTCTTGGCTTTGATCACTTCTGCCACTCCCGTAATCGTACCTCCAGTACCCACTCCAGCCACCAAAATATCCACTTGACCGGCCGTATCTTGCCAAATTTCGAGGGCAGTGGTTTCACGATGAATCTTGGGATTGGCGGGATTTTTGAATTGTTGCAGCATGAAAGCATCTTCAAGGGAGGCAGCAATTTCTTCGGCGCGACGAATGGCACCACTCATCCCCTCTGTGCCGGGGGTCAAATCCAGCTCTGCTCCATAGGCACGCAGCATAGCTCGCCGCTCTGCACTCATGGTCTCTGGCATAGTGAGAATCAGGCGATAGCCCTTTGCCGCCGCCACCATTGCTAAGGCAATCCCGGTATTGCCCGATGTGGGTTCCACCAAAACCGTCTTACCGGGGGTAATAAGACCCGCTGCTTCTGCCTCCTGAATCATACTCAGGCCAATGCGATCCTTAACCGAGGCCGCAGGATTCATGCTCTCTAGCTTGACAACAATTTGCGCAACGCAGCCTTCCGCTTGGGGAATGCGGTTCAGGCGTACGAGGGGCGTCCGACCAATGAGGGCAGTAATATCGGGGGCAATGTTCATGGGATATCAATCTCCAATTCAAGACAAAAACCTTAGAGAAATTAGATGAATGTCAACCCCAGCCTAGATGTAGTACATGACATCCACTTGCTGGTAAGCCTGCCGCCGATCGCACAAATCTTGAAGGGTATGCTTTTTCAAAACATCATTGGCTGCTGCGCAGGCTTCTAGCCACACTGAACGGATCAGACTACGCTCCAGATCGCCCTTTTCAGGCGGCTTTTGGGCGAGCTTGGACTCAATCCCCTCGATACAGTTGAGCACGTCCAAAATTGAGATTTGCCAAGGTGCTTTTGCCAGCAAGTAGCCACCCCGGGCGCCCCGCTGACTGCGAATCAGCCCCTTGCGGCGTAGGGTCGCCATCAGTTGCTCCAAATAGCGATCGGGAATGTTATGCAGGGCAGCAATTTGGCGAATTTGTAGCGGCTCCGCCTGTTCATAGGCCGCTGACATTTCCAAGAGCGCCAAGAGGGCGTACTCACTTTTGGCAGACAGTTCCACAAGACGTTTGGCACACGCACGACATTGAGCAGATTGCCCAACCCATAGTATATCCTACTTCTTGATCGGGATTTAGGAGATTCTTAAGAATCTTCACCGTGGCGCAGGTTGCAACCTCGAGAATTCACGGCATTGCGCAAACGCCCTTCAGCAACTTCACTCGAAAAACCGGCTAGACTGAAAAGAGGCTCTAGCTTCATGCCCACGTCTGCCCGATGGTCAGAATTCTAGCCATTGAAACCAGTTGTGATGAAACGGCTGCTGCCGTAGTGCGCGATCGCGCCATTGAAAGTAATGTGATTGCCTCCCAAGTGCGTGCCCATCAACCCTTTGGCGGTGTCGTACCGGAAGTTGCCTCCCGTGCCCACTTGGAAAACATTAACGGCGTGATCACAGCAGCGATGAGTGAGGCCGGTTGTGATTGGTCTGCCATTGATGCCGTTGCTGTCACCTGTGCTCCCGGATTGGTGGGGTCGCTGCTCATTGGGGTTACGGCGGCAAAAACCCTTGCCCTTGTGCAGCAAAAACCGCTCTTGGGAATTCACCACCTTGAAGGCCACCTCTATGCCTCCTACTTAGCGGAACCGACCCTTGAACCACCGTTTCTCTGCCTCTTGGTATCTGGCGGGCATACCAGTCTCATTGGCGTTTATGGCTGTGGCGAGTACCAACTCTTTGGCCAAACGCGGGATGATGCGGCGGGGGAAGCCTACGATAAGGTAGCACGCCTACTGGGCTTGGGCTATCCAGGGGGGCCAGTGCTCGATCGCTTGGCGCAGCAGGGCAATCCAGAGGCCTTTGATCTACCAGAGGGAAATATCCGCCTCCCCGATGGCAAGGTGCATCCCTACGATTCCAGTTTTAGTGGGCTGAAAACCGCAGTGGCACGACTCGTGGAGGAGCTGCGTCAAACCCATGATGAATTGCCGGTGGCTGACCTTGCAGCCAGTTTTCAGAAGGCGGTAGCACAGGCCTTGACCAAGCGGGCGATCGCGGCAGCAGTGGATCATGGATTCAAAACCCTCGCCATTGGGGGAGGCGTAGCGGCAAATTCTGGACTGCGACAACACCTGACTGCGGCTGCTGAACCCTTGGGGCTACAGTTGATTTTTCCGCCTCTGCGGCTATGTACCGATAATGCGGCGATGATTGGTTATGCGGCAGTGGATCATTTCCAGCGGGGCGATCGCTCCCCCTTGGAGCTGACAGCCCGTTCACGCCTCAGCTTGCTGGAGATTTCTGCCCTCTATGCAGCCACGCCCCTCGCAGTGAGTTAATGGCGATCGAGCCTAAAAAGAACACCAGTTGACAGACCACAATACTCGGCCCCGATGGCCAATTCATCCCTGCTGACAAGAGCATACCAACAATGGCACTGCCTACCCCTACTAGGGCCGCCAAAACCACGTACTGCGAAAATTGCCGACTCCACAGGCGAGCGCCACAGGCGGGAATCACCACAAAGGCACTAATGAGCAATACCCCCACTGTCTTAATCGAGACGGCAACCACCAAGGCCAATAGGGTGATAAACAGCAGCCGCTGAATCCCCACCGCCGCCCCCCGCGCCACCGCCAAGGCCTCATTCACTGTGATTAACAATTGCACCCGTAACGTGAGCAGGATGAAAGTGCCGACAAGGGCGCAGAGCGTGCCACTCATGACGAGATCGGCTGGGCGCACCGCCAAAATATCGCCAAACAGTAAATTATTTAGCCCCCCCTGATAGCGATCGCTGATACTGAGCAAAATCACCGCCACCGCCAACGAGGCCGAATAGATGATATTCAAGAGGGCATCCGTCCACAGTCGCGTATGCTCGAGCAAATACGTCACCCCGAGGGCAAACACCACGGCAAAGGGCAACAACATCACGGAGGGATTCAATCCTAAAATAATTCCTAGGCTAATTCCCAGTAGCGCGGAATGCCCCAAGGCATCACTAAAAAAAGAAAGTTGCCGCAGGATTGTAAAGCTACCGAGGGCACCCGCCATCCCTCCCGTAAAGATCCCTGCCCACAGTGCCCGCTGCATAAAGGGCAACTGCAACAGCTCAATCATTCGTTCCAAAATCATGGGGACTTCTGTTTAGCGCCTGCCAAAGAGGAATAGAAGAATAATATGCTATTGAACGAGGTGGTTGTGAGGATGGGGCTGCGTGTATCGTCTGCTGGCACCTGCCAAAATTAATCTCTTTTTACAAATTGTTGGCAATTGTTTAGATGGCAGTGGCTACCACGAGCTGGTAATGGTCATGCAGGCGGTTTCCCTCATGGATCGCATTGAACTCATCCCGCGGCGCGATCGCCAAATTAAAGTCCATTGCACCAACCCGGCTGTCCCCTGCGATCAACGAAATCTCGCCTACAAAGCAGCGGCCTTACTCCAGCAGCATTTTCCCGATCGCGATGGCGTTGAAATTTTCATTGAAAAACGAATTCCTATGGGGGCAGGCTTGGCCGGGGGATCCACCAATGGGGCAGCGGTACTGGTGGGCTTAGATCTCCTGTGGCAGTTGGGTCTGACGCAAGCGGAATTGCAAACCTTTGCAGCGCAATTGGGGGCTGATGTGCCCTTCTGTCTGCAAGGGGGGACCGCCTTAGCCCTAGGGCGCGGTGAACAGTTGACGCCCCTAGCGGATTTACAGGGATTAACTGTCATCCTAGGGAAGTATCGCTCCCTCAGTGTGGCTACCCCTTGGGCCTATCAAACCTATCGGCAAGAATTCGCCGCCACCTATGCCCAAACCCCCAACGAGCAGGAAAAAGCCCGCCAAGAGGGGGGATCCGCAACCTTGTTACAGGCCATTCAGCAGCGTGACATCGCCAAATTGACCGCCAGCCTCCGTAATGATTTAGAGAAGGTAGTGTTGCCCCGCTATCCCTTGGTGGCAGAGTTAAAGGAGCAATTCCTCGCCGCTGGGGCGATCGCCAGCATGATGTCAGGATCCGGGCCAACAGTGTTTGCCCTAGCGCCCTCTGCCGATGAAGGTTACAGCATCATGCAACGGGTACGGCGCGCCCTACCAGACCCCGACCTTGATCTATGGATCTGTGAGTGCTGTCCCCACGGCATTCAGTTGGAGACGCCCTAGGCAAACTCCTCAAGATAGTCTTGAATTTCTCGGCGCCGTTGGGGCTGCCGCAACTTTTGCAGGGCACGGTGCTCAATTTGGCGAATCCGCTCCCGACTCAGTCCCAGCAGTGCCGCAATTTCCGCCATCTCAAGGGCGGGCTGCTCCCCGAGGCCATAGCGCAGTTCCATCACTTGCCGCTCACGGGGCGAGAGATCACTGAGGAGTTGCTTCAAAGTAGTACGCAGGGACTCACGCATGATCACTTCATTGGGGGTGGGGGCAGTGGATTCAATCAGCTCCTGCAATTCCGTTTCTTGGTCGGAGCCAACCCGCTGTTCCAAGGCCACGGATTTAGGAACAGCCATGAGCACTTCCCGCACCTGTGACACCTCCAGATTCAGTTCTTGGGCAATGTCCGCTAGACTGGGCATCGCGCCTTGTTGAGCCGCAAGACGCCGTTGGGCACGCTTAATTTTATTGAGTTTTTCCACCATGTGAATGGGCAAGCGGATTGTGCGGCTTTGGCTAGCAACGGCACGGGTGACACTTTGGCGAATCCACCAGTAGGCATAGGTGCTAAAGCGAAATCCCTTGGTCGGATCGAATTTTTCAACGGCACGTTCTAGACCCAAACTCCCCTCTTGGATCAGATCTAAAAATTCCACGCCGCGATGTTGATATTTTTTGGCAATATTCACCACCAAGCGCAGGTTGGCTTGCAGCAATTGGGCTTTTGCCCGCTGTCCTTGCCGCTCAATGTGCTGAAGTTCACTTAGGGTCATATTCGCTGCCTTTGCCCAAGCTTGACGACCCGCCTGCACACAGGTTTGCAATTCAGCCACACTCATCTTAAGTCGCGCAGCCCATTGGGTACGGGTAAGGGGACGCCCCAACTGCCGCTGCTGGCGATCGCGCTCCGTAACAGCCGCCACATAGCGCTTGATCTGGGGGTCATCGGACTGATCTCGCACTGCGAGCAGGGCTTGGTACTGCTGAACCTGTTGGGCAAGGCGCAGTTCTTGGCTAGGGGTGAGCAAGGGCACACGGCCAATTTCCTGCAAATACTGCCGCACCAAATCCGTTGTCAATGGACGGTCGGACACGGGTTGAATGGGGGTAGCCACCATAGGACAACTCAACTCACAATATCGAGAATTCAGCTCGATAGTGGTATTCTCTGCCCTTGGCGAGGGGGACGGCAGTGATGGAGCTGGTGCTTAAGTTGTGATATTGATCAACCTTCTGTGCTTTCTGAGGCACCCGTCATAAGCTTTGTGGCTGAAGACGGCTGTTCCTTGAGAATCGTGGTATCAATCACGCAGGGCAATCGGGCAGCCTTGAGACCGCGCTTGATCACGGCAAGGGTTTCTTGAAAGAGGACAAAGAGGGGAAATTGACGATTGGCGCCCTCACTAAAGACATCCCGATGCTGCAAGGGCATATCCCAGCTATAACTGCGACTGAGGAGCACTTGGGATTGGCGCCAGCGGGTCAGCAGTTCCGTAAAGCTTTCCCCTGGCCGATGGATAAAGACCAGCAGTTCAATGTCGGTTTTGACTTTCCACTCGGGATCGCACAGGACAAAGACCAAATCACAGGGCACCATCACCGACTTCACTTGGGGACGTTGGTTCGAGGTTGTGGCGGCAGGAACCTGAATATGGGCGATCGGCAGCGGAATTGGAATTAAACTCTCTTGAGGTCGCCGCATACTGGGAATCATTTCTAGGTACGGGCGATATTGCCGCAGGAGTTCTGTCGCATGCAGCGGATCCGTGTAGCGAACCAAGGTGTGTTCGTAGAGGTTGGGGGCGATCGCCATAGCAGAAAGAGCTTGCAACTATTGCTATCCTAGGCGAGGTCACTGCTCCTCAACAAGCCAACAGAACTTTAATTCACCGCTTGCTGTGCCAATTGCTCTAGTTGCGGCAAATTGAGAATTTGGAGTTGTTGCTTGGCCGCATCAATCTTGATCCAGTTTTTCGCCACCAGTTTATCCAGCAGTTGATGGGCTTCATCAGGGCTAATGTTAGCCACATCCGCTAAATCCTTGATGGGCACATTGAAAATCACGGCTGTGTTGGCATTGCCCCCTGGATGCTGACCATAGCGCCGTGCCAAATTCACCAAGACATGGGCTAGTTTGACGGCAGGAGGTTTGTGCAACAGTTCAATGCGCGTATTGGTCAAGCGTAGCCGTTGTGCCATCAATTGCAGCATCCGATAGTGCAGATCCGGCTCATGGCGCAGGACATGGACAAATTTTTGCGCCGGCACAGACAAAACTTCCGCTGGACACAGCGCCACCACATCTGTTGAGCGGGGTGATTGGTCAAGAATGGCCATTTCACCAAAAAAATCCCCCGGCCCAAGGATCGCTAGGGTCATGAAATCCCCATTGGCGAGCAGTCGTCGCACCTTCACCCAGCCTGCGAGGATAAAGTAAACTGCATTGCCCCACGCATCTTCAATTAGAATGGCACGCCCCGCCGGGTAGGTGTTATGCCAAGCCACTGAGAGCATCGAGGAAAGCGCCTCTTGGGAACTGGCACCAAAAAGCGGAAAGAGTTGACTAAAGTTTTCGGTCTCAATACTTGACATAACAACCTTTAGACACCGATGACATATTTCCGCCACTCTTGATGAGTGCCGGTGCGCACGTGTTTCGTGACTTCGAAGTACAAACTACTAATGGGACGACGCGGTGTTTGCCGTAGGGGCATATTTGCTTCTTTAGGGGTGCGATTCCCTTTCTTGACGTTACAGCGAACACAGGCGGTCACAATATTTTCCCAAGTTTCACCGCCACCGCGCGATTTGGGGATGACGTGATCAAGGGTGAGCTCATCCCCGGTATAGCCACAGTATTGGCAAGAATGGCCATCTCGATGCAGGATATTGCGGCGAGTAAGGGGAATTTCTTTGTAGGGAGTGACGACATAATGCCGCAGACGAATGACGGTCGGCAAGGGAAAATTGTTGTAAACCATCTTGCCGTTGTGCTCGACTTGCTCCGCCTTGCCCTTGATTAAAAGGACAACTGCCCGTTGCCAACTCGTAATATTGAGTGGTTCATAGGAGGCATTGAGTACCAGAACCTTCGCCATATCCGTTGACACGCGGCATTCTCTCAGATGGTAGCATATCCTTTGTGATTGGAGTAACACTAGGAAAGATTTTTGCAGTTCCCACTCTCCCCTGGGATCGTGATAGTCTGGCAGAAGCTTCTTCTTCGTTATTTGCGTTTTCAATGGCCACTGGGTCTCTAGCAGCACTGCTGCAACCGGATTTAATTCTTGAAAGCACCATTGAACAGTTGCACCCCAGTCTGTTGGAAAAATATCATCTGCGGGGCATGGTGTTGGATGTGGATGATACGCTCCTCCCCACGTGGGATGAAGATCTGCCGCCGAAAATTTTGGCGTGGCTACTGGAGATCAAGCATCAGATGCCGATCTGGCTAGTGAGCAATAACTTGAACCATCGCCGCATTGAACGTATTGCCCAGCAGGTGGAGTTACCCTTTTTGATGGGGGCGGGCAAGCCCTCGCGGCGTAAGATTCGTCAGGCCGTGCAAGCCATGAATTTGCCCTATGATCAGGTGGCCATGGTGGGCGATCGCCTGTTTACGGATATTCTCGTGGGCAATCGCTTGGGGATGTTCACGATCTTGGTGCAACCCGTTCTTGTCAAGCGCCTTGATGGTAAATCTTGGGTACGCAATCTGGAATTTTGGCTGGCACGACAGTTGGGAACACCGCTGGCGATCGCGCGCCCCGCTGAGAATTAGCCTTTTGCTTGTAAATAATTGACCAGTGCCCGTAACCCCAACAAATAACTATCAGCACCAAAGCCAGCAATTTGACCGATCGCCACCGGCGCAATGTAGGAATGATGGCGAAAAGTTTCCCGTTGATGAATGTTACTCAGGTGAACTTCCACAGTGGGCAGGGCAACCGCAGCAATCGCATCTCGTAGAGCTACGCTGGTGTGGGTATAGGCGGCGGGGTTAATTAAAATGCCTTGGGCACGCCCCATTGCCTCTTGAATCGCATCTACCAAGACCCCTTCATGATTGGATTGGAGGCACTCAATGGTTACCCCTAACTCCTGCGCCAAGGCTGCCAAAGATTGGTTGATGCTCGCTAGTGTCACAACCCCATAAATCCCCGGCTCCCGTTGCCCTAACAGGTTTAGATTGGGGCCATGAAGCACCAAGATATGAAAGGCCAAGCTTAACCTAACCGTTCAAAACTGACTCAATTTTGTTGAATGCTGTCGCTCTATCGGCGATCGCGCACGGGAATCGGAATTGGCTCCAGCTCAGGGGTGGGCTCGGCGCCACCTAGAAGTTCCAACAGTTTTTTTAACCACGATTTGAGGGTGTCAAGCAGGCTCTCTAGATAATCCATTGATGTCCCTACTGTATCGCTATAGAACTTGCAGATGCCCTGTGTCCTGAATAAAGACAAAAAAGGCATCGTAACTTTAAGCTAGCACAATCTTTTTGAATCGGCACCCGATCAATTTAAGACTGGTTAGGACTTCTGGAAGCCAAGGCCATGGCTGGCAGCGTAGCGATCCATAAAGCGAATAAAGCGATCCCACTCTTGGGGGCTGCGCATCGTGTAGGTGGCCTCAATGGCAACGGGCTGACCGTTAATGAACTTGGCATTGACATCACGGGTAACAATTTCGCCTTCTTCGTCCACCATGTACATCCCCGTGATCTCCAAATTGCCCTCTTGGACGATTTTCGGGTTATCAAAGTAAAACATGGCTTGACCACTGCTGCCATCCCGTGCCCGCGTCAAACGCACATCGGGAACCACTTCTTCATCAACGCCACGGATAAATTGAATTTCTGCCATTGCACCAACACTTCAAGCAATACTTCTAGGATACCTGTATCGGGAACAACTTAAAGCAAGAAATCGCGCCGCAGGCTGTAGATCACCCATTCGGGTTGCTCCAGATGGGGTAAGACCCCTGCTTTGGGGATCACGTGAAACTGTTGCAGGCGATCGCGGGCGGTGGCATAGAGTCGCTGACCTAGAGAAAGGGGCGTGAGCTTGGCCTTTTCTCCCCAGAGGATCACGGTGGGGATCGTTAACTGGGGTAAATACTGGCTGAGATCAAAGGAGAGATTTCCCTTCAGGGTCGCCAGAGCTGCCCATTCGGCATTGGGACGACAGGCGGCATCCAAGTAGGCTTCAACAGTTTCCGAGCGTAGCCGCTGCGGATCGGCAAAAATAAATTGGGTGAGGAAGTTGCGCACCGCCAAGGGGTTAGCAGCAGCAACGGTGTAAATGAGGCGATCAAGAATCGGCACCCTCAGCAGGGCATTGGCGATCGCCTGTCCTTGATCTTCACCAAAGTCATTGAATCCACTGGGGCAGACTAGACACAAACGCTCAAAAAGATGGGGTTGTTGAATCGCCAAGCGCACCACAATGCCCGCCGTTAGGGAGGAAGCAACCACCGGCACAGGGGAACCCAGCATGCGCAGCAGTTCAGCAATCATCAGCCAGTAGTCGCTGCTGGTGTAGTCACGGGCGGGGTGATCCGACTCCCCCCAACCAATCAGATCCGGGGCAATAACGCGGTAGCGAGCCGCAAAGGCAGGATACACCTGCGACCACTCGTAGTGGCTAGAACCACCCCCCAAACTGTGGAGAAAGACAAGGGGAGGGCGAGATTGCACCTGACCCCAGTAGCGATCGCTGGGGGTGTAATAGACCATACGGCCACTGCTGGTGCTGAAGCTCTGCTGGACAAAGGTGGGCGGACAAAAGGCCATGCTACTTCAGAGGACGAATCAGGTAACCACAGCGATGTTCACCATCCACAAGCCAATGGGTGCGCTCCACAGCACAATCCCCAAGGGCGATCGCAAACATCTCTAACTCATGATTACAGACGGTGGGAAAAGACTGGGCAACGGCGGAAATTGCACAATTGTATTCCGTAAAGAGATAGGCACCTTGGGGTTCACTCACAGGGTAAAACTCTGCCATATACCCTTCCTGTCGCCGCAGGGCCACCAGTCGTGCCAAGCGTTCCGCCAAAGTACCGCTTCCCATTTGCTCGCGATAGGCCAATGCCTTGCGCTGCCAAGCTGCCTGCAATACGTCCTGCATCTGCTCGGGGCCAAGGGTTGCTGCTACGGATTCCAAGAGTTCAACGGCAAAGCCCTTTGTCTGACTCGACTGTTGCCGCAGTTGCAGTTGCCGTAGTTCCTCTCGTCCCGCCTCGCTAATCGTGTAACGGTATTGGGGACGCCCCACCGTACCCGACAGGACTTCATAGGTCACTAGTTGCTCCGCCTCTAGATCCTTGAGGTGCCGCCGCACCGCTTGCGGACTAATCGCCAGTTGTGCCGCCAACTCCTGGGCACTGAGGTGACCGTCGCGGAGAAGGCAGTGTAAGATGTCCTGTTTAGTATCTGATGTGAGCGTCACGCAACGCCCCCTTGACTAAAACAACCGTTTTGTTGCTAAATTAGTCCTAGGGATAAAGCAACCATCTTGTTGCTTAATATACTCTAAATTTTGGCCATTCCTTCACCCAAGAGAACACTCGATGTCGGCAACGGTACAATCCCTCGTCAATCAGCCCTATAAATACGGCTTTGTCACCCCAATTGAGACGGAAACCATTCCCCGCGGTCTCAATGAAGACATTATCCGCCTCATCTCTGCCAAAAAGAACGAGCCAGAGTTCATGCTGGAGTTTCGCCTGCGGGCCTATCGCCAATGGCTGAAGATGAGCGAACCCACATGGCCACGGGTGAGCTATCCCCCCATCAACTACCAAAACATTGTCTATTATTCAGCTCCAAAACAAAAGGAAAAGCTGAAGAGCTTGGATGAAGTGGATCCCGTCCTGCTGGAAACCTTTGAGAAACTGGGGATTCCCCTTTCCGAGCAAAAGCGGCTGAGCAATGTGGCCGTCGATGCCATTTTCGATAGCGTGTCAGTGGCTACCACATTCCGTGAAGAGTTGGCCAAGCAGGGGATCATTTTCTGCTCCATTTCTGAAGCGCTCCACGAATATCCCGAGTTGGTGCAGAAATACTTGGGCAGCGTTGTCCCCATTGGCGATAACTTCTATGCTGCTTTGAACTCCGCCGTCTTTTCCGATGGCTCTTTTGTCTATATTCCCAAGAACACCCGCTGTCCGATGGAGCTATCCACCTATTTCCGCATTAACAATGGTGAGTCGGGGCAGTTTGAGCGCACGCTGATTATTGCTGATGAGGGCAGCTATGTGAGCTACCTTGAAGGCTGTACTGCTCCCATGTTCGATACCAATCAACTCCACGCAGCAGTCGTAGAACTGATTGCCCTTGACAATGCCGAAATCAAATACTCCACGGTGCAAAACTGGTACGCTGGCGATGAAAACGGCAAGGGGGGCATCTATAACTTTGTGACCAAGCGTGGACTCTGCCTTGGCCGCAACTCCAAAATTTCTTGGACACAGGTGGAAACGGGTTCAGCCATTACTTGGAAGTACCCCAGTTGTGTCTTGGTGGGGGATAATTCCGTGGGTGAATTCTACTCCGTTGCCCTCACCAATCATTACCAGCAGGCGGACACGGGCACCAAGATGATCCACATTGGTAAGAATACCCGCAGCACGATTGTCTCCAAGGGGATCTCGGCAGGGCACTCCCAAAATAGCTATCGCGGCTTGGTGAAAATTGGGCCGAAGGCCACAGGGGCACGCAACTATTCCCAATGCGATTCGATGCTCATTGGTGATACGGCAGCCGCCAATACCTTCCCCTATATTCAGGTACAAAATCCCACGGCACAGGTGGAGCATGAGGCCTCAACCTCAAAAATTGGTGAGGATCAACTCTTCTACTTTGCTCAGCGGGGCATTTCTGCCGAAGATGCGGTCTCAATGATGATTAGTGGCTTCTGTCGCGATGTCTTTAACCAGTTGCCGATGGAATTCGCGGTCGAGGCCGATCGCCTGCTGAGCCTGAAGCTCGAGGGGAGTGTTGGCTAAAGAAGATTCAAGCCGTTGTTCTCCGTGGCTAAGATTCTTGGGCATCTTAGCCGTTTTTTTTGCTTCGCAGTTGAGACATATAAGTTCTCTATGAGCTTCCGGGAAAGAGGCGCCACACCTTAATGGTTCGGTCTTCACTGGCGGAAATCAGTTGATCTTGACCAAAAATGACACTGTACACGGCACCAGAGTGGCCTTTGAGGGTGCGCAATGACTGGCCGGAGAGAGACCAAAGTTTGACGGTTTGATCGCCGTGGCCACTGGCAATGGTGCTGCCATCGGGACTCACCGCCACGCTAAAGACTTGCCCACCTTCGGTGCCAAACTGATGCTGGAGTTCTCCTGTGGCTAGGTTCCAGACTTTGATACCGTCTTTGTCACTGCCGCTCACTAGTTGGCTGTTGTCGGGGGTGAAGGCGAGGCTATTGACATCGCTGGTGTGTCCTTCGAGGGTGCGCAGGAGGCGGCGAGAGGGCAAATCCCAAATGCGGATCAGCTTATCCACTCCGCCAGTGGCTAAAAAACGCCCATCGGGACTAATGGCAACGCTGAGCATGATGCCCTCATTGCCCTTTAGGGTAGTGATTTCCTGACGGCTAGGGAGATCCCACAGTTTGACGGTGTGATCATAGCTGGCACTGGCAAGGGTGCGGCCATCGGGACTAAGAGCTAAGCCATTCACAAAATCTTGGTGGCCACTGAGGGTGGCTTGGAGCTGGCGATCGCTCACACCCCAGAGTTTGATGGTTTTGTCTTTGCTGCCGCTAATCACGGTTTGACCATCGGGAGTGATCACAAGGGCGTAGATCCAATCGGTGTGACCGGTGGCTTGTCCGAGGGCAGTTCCCGTAGCCAAATTCCAAAAATACAGCTTGCGATCGTCGCCACCACTGACGAGTAAATTGCCATCGGGACTGAGGGCGATCGCGTTCACTTCATCTTGATGGCCGCGCAGCGTCGTAGCGAGGGCAATTTTTTGCCACTTGGAGGTGGTTTCTGTGGGGGAGCCACCATTCTGATCGGGGGAGGGCGTCCAGCGTTGACTGAGTTGCCAATAGGCTAGTCCTGCGACCAAGCCGCTGATGACAAGTGTGCTCAAAAGAAGCCGAAGATCAGAACTGCCTTTGTTACTCATCCGTCCCGTACCCCAATAGCTTGCGAAAGGGCTGTACCCTACATTAACAATAAAGGCTGTGGCACGTTTTTGCGTATGACTTGTGTTGGGCAACCCTATGGGATGGTCATCAATGAATACAACACCCCTTCGCGACTATGAGCGCACGGTTCATTTTGCTGACACGGATGCCGCTGGGGTAGTTTACTTTGCTAATCTACTGCGGTTTTGCCATGAGGCCTATGAGGATGTCCTTGCCCAGTTGGGGGTGGATCTGCGGCAATTTTTTAGCAACAATGGCTTGATTGTGCCGATTACGGAGGCGCAGGTGCGCTTTTTGAAGCCCCTCTACTGTGGCGATCGCCTGCGGGTGACCATTGACCCCCAAAGACTGGATCACAGCCGTTTTCAACTCACCTATACCCTCTACAATGCGGGGGGCGATCGGGTGGCCATTGCCCAGACGCAACACATTTGCCTGCAAGAACGCCAACGGGTCGCCATCCCTGAACCTTTGAGCCGCTGGCTAAAGTCCGCACCAGAGGAAACCAGCGATCGCGAGGATTAGGGGGATAATAGGAAAGATGTTGCGTCATAGCTCACTGCAAGAATGACCCAAACCTTTCGTGTTGAAATCCTGCACCAAGGACAAACCTACACGTTTGAAGCCAGTGCCGATAAACCCATCCTGCGATCGGCCACCGCTGCCGGCATTGATCTCCCCAGTTCCTGTAATGCCGGGGTGTGCACTACCTGTGCCGCCCAAATTCAAGAGGGCACCGTTGATCACGGCGATGCCATGGGGCTGAGTCCCGAACTGCGGGAAAAAGGTTATGTGCTCCTCTGTGTGGCTCGCCCCTGTTCAGATCTCAAACTCATCTCTGAAAAAGAGGAAGAGGTCTATAACTTCCAATTTGGTCAATTCCAGAAAGCGTAGGCCTATGGAGGAGTCCCCCCTGCCCGATGAGCCTCTGAGTCGTACGCAGGTCTTAGTGGCCATGGCGTTGACAGCCATTCTGTGGCTGATTTTGGCGCGGGTGTGGTTATTGACCCCCTTTTCCGGGGGACTTCTGCCGCTGCGCTGGGATGGTTGGGCAGTGGTTTTAGGGATTGTCCTCTGCTTAGGAATTACGGGGATGGGGGCTATTTTGTATCGCCTCTGGCCCGCCTACCGCCATGCGTCGGATACCTACCTGAAACTGGTACTTTCACCGCTGCTGTGGCCTGATTTATTTTGGATTGGCATTCTGCCCGGCCTCAGTGAAGAGCTGCTCTTTCGCGGGGTGCTCCTACCAAGCTTGGGTCTCAACTGGGCAGGGATCATCGGTAGCTCGGTGTGCTTTGGTATTTTGCACGCTGGATCGCGGCAGCAGTGGCCCTATGCCCTGTGGGCAACCATTGTGGGCGGGCTGTTTGCCTATAGTGCCGTCGCAATGAATAATTTACTCCTAGCGATCGTCGCCCATACCTGTACTAATTGGCTGGCGGCTACGCTTTGGAAAGTCTCCTTTTTGCGATCGTCTCCCCATCAACCCTAGCGCTGGTGCCCCAGCACCCGAAAGACCTCCTGTTGCTCAAAGAGTTCAACGAGATCGGGATTAATCTTAAATTCCTTGGCCTCCTGCCACAGAATCTCTAGGGCCGCATCCACGGGTAGGCTCTTTTTGTAGGGGCGATCCTTGGCCGTCAGGGCATCGTAAATATCGGCGATCGCCAGCATCTGGGTTTGCAAAGGAATCTCCGCCGCCCCAATACCTCGCGGGTAGCCACTGCCATTCAATCGCTCATGGTGACCATAGGCAATGATCGGCACATTTTTTAGGTGGGGTGTCCAAGGAATGCGGCAGAGAAACTGGTAGGTATGGGTGACGTGGGCCTCAATGAGCCGCCGCTCCTGTTGGGTAAGATTCCCTCGCCGCACCAAGAGTTGTTCCAGTTCGCTGGCCGTAATCAGGGGATGGAGTTCGCCATCAGTCCCGCGATAATAAAACTGGGTTAATTCCTGAAGGCGGGCAAGGGGTTCTTGATCGAGAATTTGCGGCTCATTGGCCTGCTCGAGCAACTGCCAATAGGCTTCGAGGGTGACCAGTTGTTGGCGGAGTTCCTCATCGAAGTGACGCAAAAAGGCGCAGTGGTGACAGGCCTGTTCTGGGCTATGAACCGTGTGGGGATGACACAGGAGATAGTTCACCTTGGCTTGAGCCGTTTCCATTTCTAGGGTGCGGCGCACGAGGGCAAACCGTTGGCGAATCACCTCCAATTGTTCAGGGTAGAGTTTCTTTTGCTTGTTGAGAATAGCCTCCGGCACACCCACCTTGCCAAAATCATGGAGCAGCGCTGCATAGCGAATCTCTTGCAGTTGGCGATCGCTAAAGGAGACTTCCCGAAAGACCCCCCTTGAGGTTGCATGGGTGATCTCCGCTAAGCGTACTGTCAGTGCTGCCACCCGTTCCGAATGTCCCGCCGTCGTGGGATCCCGCACCTCAATTGCTTGTACTGAGGCGGTGACAAAGCCCTCAAAGAGCTGTTCAATACTTTCCAGCAGATGGTTGCGCTCAATAATCACAGCGGCCTGACTGGCCAGCGATCGCACAATGTGTTCTTCCCAAGGGCTATAGGGTTGGGTGAGAGCCACAGTGGTTTCTGGCGTCAGCAGGGTGTCGGGCGATCGCTTGCGATTAATCAGCTGCAGCACCCCAATCACCTCACCACTGACATTTTGCATTGGTACCACCAGCACCGAGCAGGTTCGATAGCGCAGGGCTTCATCAAAAGAACGATTGAATTGGTACAGCTCGTTTCCCGCTAGGGCATACACATCGGGAATATTCAGGGATTCCCCCGTGAGGGCGGCATAGCCCACCAAGCTATCAGGGGTGAGGGGGACTGTAGTGTCCTGTACCTGCTCAGGGAGAGCAACACTATCATTTTGAGCCGCCTTAAATTCCAGAACTGCCCGTTCGCCCTGAACTAGAAAAATTGTGCCGGCATCGCTAGCAGTAATTTGGCGACTTTTCGTGAGAATGAGATGCAGTAGTTCCTCTAGGGATTGGCTCGCGGAAAGGGCAATGCCAATTTCCAGAAGCTGATCGACCAGCGTTTCGGCACTCGATCCAAGCACCGCTCGTTCAAGGGGACTGACAATCATCGCAAAAGACCCGTGAGGAATGCGCCCATTATAGATGCGTTGCCAGCATGGGGTTGTGATCTAATTGCGGTGGTTGTTGTGGTAAGGAATGCGTGCCCCTGCCCAAGCCAACTTCTCCCGTAGCGTTTGATAGAAAGAGTAGTGATCCCGCAGGATGATAAAGCGTGCCTGACAATCGGCCATCGTCACCTGTACCCGCTGTCCCGGCCAGATGGAGGTGGCCAGTACGCCATCCATCCACAGTTTAGTATTGAGGCTGTGATCATCCAACGGCCAAATGCTCACTGACGAGCGTGCAGGCAAGACAATGGGGCGACTCGAAAGACTCAAGGGGCAAATCGGCGTCACCACAAGCGCTTCCATCCCCGGATGCAAAATGGGGCCATTGGCGGCGACCGTATAGCAGGTGGAGCCGGTGGGGGTGGCCACCAGCAACCCATCCCCTTGGTACTGATCCACCACATCGCCATCAATTTCCATTTCGAGGATGGCGGTGATCATGCGATCGGCAGATGCCGGCTTAATGCACATTTCATTCAGAGCATAGTAGCGATCGCCCACCACTTCAGGATGCAATTTTGATCCCTCAAACACTTGGGCTTGCAGCATCATTCGCTGTTGCATGGCGTACTCATCCCGCTCAAGGCGATCCCAAACCGCCTCCATATCGCGAAACAGCTCTAATGGTTCCGTCAAAAACCCCAAATGCCCCCCCACATTGACCGCCAGAATCGGAACCTCCGCCGCAGCCAGATGCCGTGCCGCCGCCAAGGAAGTGCCATCTCCCCCCAGAACAATGGCCAGATCTATGGGCTCTGTTACCGAGGCCATAAAGACGGGGTAGGGGTTGTCCTTAGGTCCACTCGGCCCCACAAGCACATTGGCGCCACGCTGTTGCAATTGACGGGAGGCGCGATCCGCCCATTCCTTGCTCTGGCGATCGCCGGCCTTGTGCACCACAATGACTTGGTTGAGCTGCATGGGGCTACTGGTTCTCTAGATCCTGCATTCCCTTGGCAATCCGTGCCAACTCTGTTTTTTCATCCACCGCAATACGGGTTGGGGTACCGCTGATAATCCCCTCAAAGTTACGGAACGAATCGCGGATCTCGGCGCCCTTTTCTGTGATGACATACTCGCGAATGCCCTTGTCGTGCCACGAACCCCGCATCTTAAAGACGTTAATTGCCCGGGACATTTCACCGCGAATTTCCACATACTGCAGCAGCAAAATCGTATCTGTGATCGTGGAAATATGGGACTCGGTAATGGAGTTAGAGCCCATAAACTGATCGGTCGTATTGGTGAAAAAGCCGGTGATCTCCTCCTGCTTAGCAAATCCAGTAACCCCAATCACAAACTGACGGAAGGCATTGTTGCTTACCCCCCGCGCCAAAGCAGAAAGGGAGTCAATGGCCACCCGTGAGGGCTTAAAGTCAGCAATCTCGGATTTAATAATCTGTAGGTGATCCTCTAGTCCCGCAGACTCAGGGTAGGCACAAATAATCCGCAACAGATCTCGCCGTTCTAGCTCCTCAAAATCAATTCCCCAAGAGGAGGCATTGCGAGACAACTGCGCTCTTGACTCTTCATAGGCAAACAGCAAGGCTCGTTCCCCCTGCTGGCAGCCTGTCTCCAAGAACTTGCTCACCAACAGGGTCTTGCCCGTACCCGTTGCCCCCGTGGCCAAAATAATGGAATCCTTGAAGAAGCCGCCGCCACACATCTCGTCGAGGGTCTTGACCCCCGAAGACACCCGCACATTGGAGGAGCGCTGGGTAAGACGCATGGCTCCCAAGGGGAAGATATTGATGCCGTTGTTGATCGTAAAGGGATATTCCCCCTTCATGTGGGTGGTGCCCCGCAGCTTGAGAATTTCTACAGTGCGCCGCCGCCGTTCCCCCTCAAGCACATTACGTAAAATCACCACGTTGTCGGAGACAAATTCCTCCACCCCAAAACGCGCCACTGGTCCATATTCATCTACCCGCTCCGTGGTCATAATGGTGGTCACGCCCAGTTGCTTCAGACGAAACGCCAAGCGAAAAATTTCTCGCCGTACCACCGAGGCGGCATCGTACTGCTGAAAAACGGCTGTTACGGAATCAATTGAGACGCGTGTCGCTTTGTATTTGCGAATTGCGTATTGAATGCGCTCAATCAGAGCAGATAAGTCAAAATCCCCAGCCACCTCCTGACCATCGGGATCTGGGGAAGCATCGAGGATAAAGAGCTTACCTTGATCAATGAGGCTTTGCAGATTCCAGCCAAAGCTCAGGGCATTTTTAATAATGTCGTGGGGAGACTCTTCAAATGTAACAAATATACCCGGCTCATTAAAAATCGTAATGCCATTGTAGAGAAACTGAACTGCAAAAAGGGTCTTCCCTGTGCCAGAGGTGCCACTGACTAAGGTGGTGCGTCCCTGGGGAAGTCCCCCATGGCTGATGTCGTCAAATCCCTCAATCATTGTTGGGATTTTCTTGACTTCCGCAGGGGATTGCCCAGTTGTACTGAACTGACTTTCAGGTAGGTTCGTCATAGAAGATTTTTTAGATCAGTATGCTGCCAAAAATTCCAAAAGGTTATTCTAAACTGAGATACTCTAACCACTGCGCCTATTCCAAGCTGAGATCATCATCCGCTGGCTCGCTAATTTCTTCATACAGCAAGTCCAAGCCAATGAGCACCTTCTCTCGGTTGGACAGATCACCAATGATGCGGCGCACCGGTGGGGGCAAAACTTTGGCAAGGGTTGGAGTTGCTAGAATTTTATCCTCCTCCGCTAGTTGCGGATTTTTTAGGACATCAATGACTTTGAGGGCATAAACCCCCTTAAATTCCTTTTCAAGAATATTATTGAGGGTCTTGAGGGCACGCACGGAGTTGGCGGTGTTGCCAGCCACATAGAGCTTGAGAACGTAGGTTTTCCGCAGTGGGGCCATAGAAACTACACCTCACGCGGAATTGAGCGACGGTACATTTCGCACAGATGGGCAATGACATCGATGAGGGTCAGGCGATAATCGAGCAAAATGTCCTCACTACGACCTTCGAGTTTGAGTTGCTTGGAAAAGTTATCCATGAGTTCGACGTGAATCTCTAGCACTTGGGAAACAGAAATATCCGCGAAGAACGCTTTACTAACAAACTCGTCAATATGCTCATTAACTTTGGCATCGGTGTTAAAGTATTCAAGGATAATGGTACGATAAATTGAGCGCAATTCGTCCAGCAGCTTGCGTTTATCGGCAGTGGACATACGGCGGAAGAAAAATTCCGTGTCTCGCTTGTAATAGACCCCTAGGTAGCCGAGCCGCTCCTTCAATTTTTGGGAAAGACGATGCTGCGGATCGACATTACTACTTTCTTTCAGGGCTGGCATGCGAAACATGACATGGGGCGGCACCGCACAACCCGGACAGAGTTTGACAAATCCCGTAATGGCTTCCTCAATTTGGTGGTTGAGCTGGTGGAGGTTGTCAGCGGTAAGAATGATTTCAGCAATGTGGTAGTGCGGCCCCGGCGGAACGGGTGAGGTGCCGGCAGGAAAGACAATGATCGCGGGCAGGAGTGTGACGCTGTGGTGAAGATAGGTAATGATTTGCGGCGTACCCTCTCCCCATTCTAAAATTAAACAAGCGACATTATTGCGCCGCTGCTCTAGGTAAGTGCAAAACTCTCTCTCGTTGGAAAAGTAAACCAGTTCATCGATGTCGGAGTTGTGCAAACGGACTAATTCTTGGCCAATAGCGGGCGAGTAAACTAAGCCACAGATTGTTAGTGCGGTTGACTGCGCCACGTGCTTTCAGAACTTGAGTTTGCATCTGATAGCATCCTATCACTTTCTCGCTGGTGGTGGCAGTGTTTTCTGGAGGAGTGTTGCCATTTCATTACAAGCTTAGGACCAACAGCCCTGCTCACAAGGACAGAACACACTCAAGAATGGCAAAGCCTGTGTAAAGCGGCATCCTACTTCATTATTTGATGTATCCCCCATTGCAAAAAAGGGCTGTATCCATGAATTCCCTCTCCCTAGCCAGCTTTACTGAACCTGCAATGACGGTGGGGGCAGGTTTGTCTCTCAGCGAGGTGTGCCAGCGTTGGCAAGAAACCCTCCCAGAGACGATCGTCATTGTGGATGAGGGGCAAAAACCCTTGGGAGTGGTGCAGGGCTGGCAGTTGGCGTTGAGTTTGGAGCGGGAAGGGACGTTAGCCGACTTGGCGGTGGGGAGTGTGACGGCTTCTTGGCGATCGCCCGTGATGGTGGTACCCGCAACGTGGACACTATTGCAGTTTCAGGGGTGGTTGCGCAGCCAAGTCCAGATGCCAGCCTATATTGCGGTTGTGGATGCACAGGGTTGTTTTTTGGGACTGCTGGATCAGCAACGCTTGCTCTATCGCTGGGCGTGCCAGCCCCCTTTGCCTTGGCTGGAGGTGATTGAAGAATTGCCTTTGCCGGTACAAATTCAAAACGCCCAAGGGAGAGTCGTTTGGCAAAATCGCGCTTGGTCAGAACACTTAACTGATTTCTTGCCACTGGTGCAGCCTAAATTTGAAGGCATGAATTGTCAGGCACTAGAGGCGCGATCGCGTAGCGGGCCCTTCGGGCGATCGCTCTGGCAGGTGTGTTCGTTTCCCTTGAATTTAACGTCGTTGGACTGGGAGAAGGCAGAAAGCGGTGTCGCGGTGGCGAGCGATCGCTATTGGTTATTTTTTGCCCAACGGCGGCAGGAGTCAGATCCGACGACCCCCACCCGCTTGCACCAACTGCGCCTCCATCAGCAAAAGCGCCTCCTCCTGAGCTTGGGGCATGAACTCAAAAATCCCCTAACGGCGATTCTCAGCCTCACCCAACTTTTGTGGCAGCACCCTCTACCAGAGCAACAGGACTACCTTGCCCTGATCCAGCGTAGCGGTTGGCAAATGAATCGCCTCATTCAGGCGTGGCAGGACTACACCCGTGCCCTTTGGCGAGAGTTGGAATTGCAATGGGAAACCGTAGAATTGGCGGGTTTGTGGTTGCGATCGCAGGAGTTGGCGGAGCATCTCTACAATCTAACCCCGCTAGGTTGGCAGTGGCAGTGGCACATTGATCAGCCCTTGAGCCATGTGTACCTCTACGGCGATGCTCTGCGGCTACGGCAGATTCTTGCCCATCTCTTGGGGTGGCTGATGCTCTTTCCCAGCGATCGCTATGGACTGCGCTTGAGTCGCTGGCAAAATTGGCTGGCGCTGCAACTGTGGGAAGAGGGACATGGCATTCCCCTCAAGGATCACGATCGCCTGCTGCACGAATGCCTCGAGGACTATGCCGAAGTCACCATGGGGCTGATGCTCGCCCGCCAACTCTGTCGTCTCCACAATGGTGAGCTTTCCTTTATTGCCCAAGCTGACGACTCCAGTGAGTGGACAGTGCTACTGCCCTTTGCTGAGGAACTTCCCCCTGAGTTACCCACTACGGCTCAATTGATCCTTTTGGTGAGTAATGATGCCACGTGGATCATGGACACGACTTCCGCATTGCGGCGCAATCACTACGGCTATGTGGTCGCTCGCCATCCCCTTGAAGCGCTGGATAAGCTGGAGCAACTGCAACCCACGGCCATTGTCGTCCGCCCCGCCAGTAGTCTCATTCTGGCTGATGTGGTTGAAAGTCTGGCCACCAGCTCCTTCACGGCCACTGTTCCGTTGATCATCCTCTCCGATGAAGCCACTCCCTTGGGCTTGACCGGTTTTGTACAACGGCTGCCCTTGAGTAGTCATCCCAGCCTGCTGATTGATGTCCTCGATCGCTGGTGTTTCCCGCGATTGGTTGCTCCAGTGGAAGAATCGACTTTTGAGCGTCCCCTCCTCAATCAAACGGTACTCCGCCTCGGCCTCCTCCATGACATTAGCCTGCCCCACCTGCGGCTCCTCGAAGCAGAAGACCTTGAACAGGCCGATCTCTTGGTGGAGATTTGGCAACCCGATGTTCTGATTTGGGATTTGCCCGCTGACGCGGTCGCCCATCTGGAGAATCATCCCAAACTGCGAAAACTCCCCATGATTACCTTGGCCGAAGATAGCAGCCGAGCCATTCATCAATTGGGGGATGTCATGGTCTTTCCCTGCCTCAACCTTGCGGACTTAATGGATGTGGTGCTCCTTGCCGCGACGGTGAAAGCTCAAAGCTGACTCAGCACTGTCCGCGCTGCCGCAATGGTGCGCTCAATATCCGCCTCTGTATGGGCAAGGGAAGTAAAGCCCGCTTCAAACTGGGATGGCGCAAGGTAAATCCCCTGCTCCAACATACCCCGGTGGAAGGCCGCAAACTTTTTCAAATCGGACTGCTTGGCTTGCTCATAGTTCGTCACCGGACCAGCGGTGAAAAAGAGACCAAACATGCCACTGATGTACCCACCACACACCTCATGGCCAAATTCCCGTGCGGCCTCTAACAGTCCTTGGATCAGCTTGCCTGTGATCCGATCCAGTTGCTCATAGCTACCGGGGCGGCTGAGAATTTCCAAGGTTTTAATGCCCGCTGTCATTGCCAAGGGATTGCCAGAGAGGGTACCCGCTTGATACACCGGTCCTGCCGGCGCCACCATCTTCATAATGTCAGCGCGACCGCCATAGGCACCCACCGGTAGGCCACCGCCAATCACTTTTCCGAGGGTGGTGAGGTCTGGTGTCACACCAAATTTTTCCTGAGCACCGCCATAGGCAATGCGAAAGCCAGTCATCACTTCATCGAAGACCAAGAGGGCACCGTACTGTTTCGTCAGCTCCCGCAGCCCTTCGAGAAAGCCAGCATCTGGCGGAATAAAGCCAGCATTGCCGACCACAGGTTCAAGGATCACCCCCGCAATGTCATTGGGATACTGTTCAAAGAGGCGACTAACCGCTTCGAGATCGTTGTAGGGTGCGGTTAATGTGGCGGCGGTGGTTGCTTTCGGCACGCCGGGAGAATCGGGTAAGCCCAATGTAGCGACTCCTGACCCTGCTTTGACCAAAAACATATCGGCATGGCCGTGGTAGCAACCTTCAAACTTGATCACTTTTTCCCGCTGGGTATAGGCACGCATGAGCCGCAGCACTGCCATACAGGCTTCGGTGCCAGAATTCACAAAGCGCACCATCTCGACACTAGGGACAGCGGCAATCACCATTTCCGCCAAGATATTCTCAAGCACGCAGGGGGCGCCAAAGCTGGTTCCCTTTTCAAGGGCGGCATGGAGAGCATCAATGACTTCGGGGTGGGCATGCCCGACGATCGCGGGTCCCCAAGACCCCACATAGTCAATGTATTGGTTGCCGTCCACATCCCAAATGTGGGCACCCTTGACGTGATCAAAGACAATGGGCTGGCCGCCGACGGACTTGAAGGCACGCACGGGTGAACTGACGCCACCGGGCATGAGTTTTTGGGCAGCGGCAAAAATTTCTTGGGATTTTGTGGTTTGAAAAACGGTCGTGGTCAACGTCAACTCCCTCAAGCATTGGCGTGCTCACAGTATTATAGGCAATTCTTCTGCCCCTTAACCCGACAAAGGCGCATGTTGCAATTCTTTACGGTTTGGGCGGCTCATTTATGGCGCTTGGGAGAATAACACTGGAGTTGTACCCACAGAACGGCTACCTCTGCAAGATGTCTATGTCCTCCACGCCACTTCTGCCCACCTTCTCCATCATCTTGGAAACTGAGAACTTGGCAAATGCGGATATGGCTGGACTCCACTGTGCCCTCCAGTCCCTTGCTAGCCAAGATTTACCCCCCACTGCCGCCAATGAAGTCCTGCTCTTGGAAACAGGGGATGCTCCCCAAGCGTATCTTGCGCAACTGGCCGAGGCCTACCCTTGGCTGACGTTTTGTGCCGTGCCCAAGGCGCTTGGCTACTACGAGGTGAAAATGTGGGCAGCGGAGAAAGCAACGGGTGAGGTGATTGTGTATTGTGATTCGGACTGTTGCTATGAGCGCAGTTGGTTGCAAAGGATGGTGATGAGCTTTACAGCCAATGAACAGATTCAAGTGCTGGCTGGGGAAACTGCGATTCGGGAGTGTATTTGGCGTCAACCCCAAGCCCGTGCGAGTCATGCTCCCCCAATGGCCTCCGGCACTTCTACTGGCGATTTTTGCTCATTGGCCACGATGACTACTGGCAGCAGCGCTTGTTAGGAAAGCCCTCCCAAAGGCCACGGGTGCAAGATCATCAGGGCTGGCGGGGCAAGTTGAAAATTTTTGGCCAGCGGTTGCGGCGGATGGTTCGCCATGATCCAAAGCATATACTGTTCCTGCCCTCAAGCCCCACTATCTGCTGAAGGCCTACGAAAGAGTTCTCACTAAGCAAGAACCTAAGCATAGCAATAGCGATCGCGCCCGCCCCGCTTGGCGAGATAGAGCTGCTGATCAGCAAGGGTGATGAATTCATTCACCGGTTGGCCAACTTGGGGCAGCAAGCTGACAATGCCCATACTCAGGGTGACGCGATCGCTCACTGAGGAGGCCATATGGGGAATCTCCAAGGCATAGAGAAGCTGTTGGATGCGTTCGGCGACGCGCAGACTGCCAGTGAGATCGGTATTGGGCAAAATCAAGGCAAATTCCTCACCACCGTAGCGTGCGGCTAAATCGGTGGGACGGCGCACCGCTTGGGTTAATATTTTCGCGATCGCGATCAGGCAGTCATCCCCTGCTTGGTGGCCGTAGTGGTCGTTGAAGTTCTTGAAGCAATCGACATCACAAAGAATCAGGGAAATGTTCGTCTGTTCTCGCTGGGCTAACTGCCACTGCTGCTGCAAATACTGGTCAAAATAGCGCCGATTGGCAATCTGGGTGAGACCATCAATGGTCGCAAGGCGAGAAAGTTCGGCATTGGCCAATTGCAGTGAGTCATACAAGTTTGTTTGCTGAATGGTAATTGCCAGTTGATCGGTGAGGGAGAGAATGAGTTGGCGTTCCTCATCTGTCCAGCCGCTGGAATGATTAAAACGCTGAAAGGAAAAAGCCCCCCAAATCTGCTGATTGATCCGAATTGGGGCAATGAGCCAGCCACCACCGAGCACTTGAGCAATTGCACGGTTCACTGCATCGGTGGGATCCAGATTCTCTAGGGCAGGCAGCTCGGCAATTTTTCCTTGGTGGAGGATTGCGGCAATGGGATTATGCTCGTCTGGAATCGTCAGCCCCACGCTAGGGGTTATATACGGTTTGTTGAGAAACTCCACTAGGGGAATCCAGTGGTGCTGTTCTGGCTCGTACTTGACGACAATGGCGCGATCGACCCGCAGGATATGACACACCTCCTGTACCGCCTTGGCAAAGGCCTGATTGAGATCAGGGGCTTCGCGAATCTCCTGAATGAGCTGGTTGAGTTCCCGCTGGCGAACGGCTTGATCTTGAAGGTAGGCCTCGTAGTGCTTGCGATCGCTAATATCGCTAAAGGTGAGAATCACCTGCTCAATACTCCCTGTTGCCGTGACTTCTGGATCAGCGGTCACTTGCAACCAGAGCCGCTGTTGGGTTTGTTGATTGAGAATGCCCATCACCCCTTGTACCCGTTGCTTTTGAGCAATGGCAATCATCAGCGGAAAAGCCGCTGGCGGCATTGGTTCTCCGGCATCGTTGAGGGCATCCCAAGCCATTTCTGTTGGTTTTTGACCAATGATGTCCGCTTCCTTGACCCCCAGCAGCTCACAGCCCCGAGGATTAATCACTTTTGCGTAGAGATCGGCAGACAGCAGCATCACTCCCACATCTAAATCGTTAATGAGATTGCGAAAGAGTGCTTCCCGTCGGCTGAGTTCTTTGGCGATCGCCACTTGAGTTTCTTCAAAACGCTTGATTTGTGTAATATCGCGGATGACGCAGAGGACTTGATTTTTGCCTTTGTAGCGCAACCTTGTGGCAAAGATATCCACATCAATAATCTGGCCATCGCTACAGCGATGCTTGCTGACACCGTGCCAAGTGGGCTGATGCCGAATCGTCTCTAGGAATTCCTGAAACTGATCGCGGTAGTCGGGGTGCAGAAAATCCTCAGGTTGGAGTTCAAGGCATTCACTACGACTGAAACCATAGACGTCGCAGATGGCATCATTGACCTCAACGATCTGTAGGTTTTCGGTGTCATAGATCACTAGGCCATCGGCCACAGACTCGAAAACACTGCGATATTGAGCCTCGCGCTCATCCAGTTCAGCAAGGGCACGTTTGCGATCGCTAATATCAGTACAGACCACCACACAGCCGACAATTTCTTCCTCCTCATCCAGCAGGGGAAAAAGGTGGCTGAGCATATCACAGGGAGCATCGGTGCGGCAACGCAGCAGAATTTCTTCATCGTTAATGGTTTCTCCGTCCAGAACGCGGTCAATCAGGGCTTCCACCCGAGTCACTGATTCTTGGGGATGGAGCAGTGCCGAAAATAGCATACCGAGCACCACTTGAGCCGCTGCCAGTGTCTTCAAGCCAACCCAATTACTGGTTAAGAGAGTTTTGTCGCGATTGAGAGTCAAAATGATGACGGGGCAATTGTTCACTAACTGCTCATAGCGGTTGCGCTCGCGATCGAGGGCGAGTTGCAGTTGGCGTTGGCTAGTAATGTCATCAATCAGGGCAATTAGCAGGTGAAGCTCACCATGGGCATTGCGCACACAGGAGAGGGTTAAATTTCCCCAGACGGTGTGCCCTTTTTTGTGGCGGTAACGCTTGACAATTTGATAGGTGTTGCGCAGTCCCAGTTGACACTCTTGGATGAGAGCCGCCTCCTCAGGCCAATCTTCAGCAAAGGTCAGATCATGGGCGGTGAGATTTGCCAGTTCAGGAGCGGTGTAGCCGACAAATTGGCAAAAAAAGGGATTGCAATACACAAGGCGGTAGTGGTTAGCAGGGCCAGTGACAATAATCCCGACTTGGGCATTTTCAAAGACTGCACGCCAGGGATACTCACTTTCTCTGAGGGCTTGCTCTGACTGAATTCGTTCTGCTTCATCCACAATGATGCCCTCAATTGCATAGGCTTTGCCAGTTACGTCATAGACTCCCTGACCGTACTCATGTACCCAACGCTCCGACCCATCAGCACAGAAAATGCGGTAGCCGACACTAAAGGGCAAGCCCTTGGCAAGGGCCTCATGGATTGTGCAATCAACGCGATCGCTATCTTCTGGATGCGTAATACTAGCGTAGCTACGAACCTGATTGTGCACCAGTTCGCTCGGGAGATACCCCGTCAGCTCAGTGAACTTGGGACTTAGGTATTCCATCGTCCACGAAGCATCGATGGCACAGCGATACACCACGGCGGGTAGGTGATCTACGAGGTTGCGATAGCGTTGTTCGCTTTCCCGCAGGCGCATTTCCTGTATCTTTTGGTCATGGATATTGACCATAACGCCGATGATGGTTGTGGTGTTTGGTGGTTGCTGCCGATATTCCCAGCGATCGCGCACCCACACATACGCACCATTGGCATGGCGCAGGCGATATTCCAAATCGCAGGGTGTTGCTCCCCCTTGCTGAGGGATGGCTTGCCAAAAGCGCTCTTGATCCTCTGGGTAGATGAGTTGCTGCCACGCTCGCAGGGTTTTGGGCAATTGCTCTAGGGGGTACCCCAGCACCCCTTGACTGTCACCGTACCAATAACACCACTCCCCTTGGATTTCCCAGAAGAGCTGTTGACCTATCTCCGTCAGGGTGTGAAATCGCTGCCACCATTTTTCCAGTTCATTAACCCGCGCTTCTTGGAGCAGCCAATGGCGATAGCGTTCCGTAATTTCCGTTAGGATCAGGGTCCAGCCGTGAGCATCAGCGGTTAAATCCAGTTGCCACCACTGCTGTTTGCGCGGATCATAGCAGTCCCATTGTGCCGGGGTTTGGGTGTTGAGCACCTGCTGGAACCGCTCTAGGGAAAGGTCAAAGTTGGCGGACAGTAGCTCGATGACGGAGAGGCCCGCTAAATCGGTACTAGCGTGGTTCAATAACCGTTGCGCCGCAGCGTTGGCATAAAGAATGGTGCCCTTGCGATCGCCCGCCAAGACAGGATGAGGTAAATGGTGCAGATGATTGGCAAGGGAGAACTGCTGTGAGTTCATGGTTCGGTCAAGGGAGTGTGAGGAAACAAGGAACACAGTCAATAGCTACAGGGCGACGTTAGCGATCGCCAAGGGGCTGGGCATGGTGAAACAATCAATTCTTTAATGAATAGGTGATTTCACGAGGAAGATGTCTTAGCGCCGTCCTACCCCTATGCTATCGCTTTGCTAAGACAAGATGATTGATAGTCAGGTAGAGGATTTCAGATCTGCTTTTGCATAGGCGGAGCGCTTGGCGAGAACTGATGATTGGCTCAAAACCAAACATAACCGTTTCTAATTGTTCGATTGCCGAGGAGTGGGGCACATGCCAGTTTTGCAGACCATGGAAACCGTTGATACCCCCCTACTAGCCGCTGCTCAATCCATCTATAATCTCTACCAGCAGGTTCATGGGGCAAAAACGGTGCCTGCGGGTGTCGCTGTTAATCGGCAAACCCTGCGGGGCTATGTGCTGTTTACTAGTCAACCAGTGCTGCTGCCCCAAGAATGCTTTATTCCCTACGATCATCTGCCGGAAGTAACACGCCTATAACTGCACTAACTTTTTTGACCTTTGCTAGCTACTGCCTTGTCTTTGGCCTTGGGGCAGCGGTGGGGAGCTTTCTCAATGTTGTGATCTACCGTGTGCCGAGCGGGCGATCGCTCCTTTATCCGCCGTCTCGCTGCCCGATCTGTTTGACCACACTCAAGCCCTGGGACAATATCCCAATTTTGGGCTGGCTATTCCTGCGGGGGCAATGTCGTTACTGCCATGCACCGATTTCTTGGCGGTATCCTGCGATTGAGCTGTTGACGGCACTGCTGTACGTCCTGATTGTGGCTGTGAGTGGCTGGCAAGTGCAAACCCTTGTGCTCTGGCTGTTGAGTGCGTGGCTCTTGGCCTTGGCCTTGATTGATCTAGACACGATGACGCTGCCCCATCCCCTGACAAAATGGGGGTTGATTGTCGGCCTGCTCGTGAGAGGGTTAACGACGGGTCTAGGCGGACTCACGGAAAGCATCATTGCCGCAGTGATTGGCATTTGGCTCTTTGATCTGATCCGCTGGGGGGGGGCGATCGCCCTTGGTCAGGAGGTCATGGGGGGAGGGGATAGCAAACTGGCAGCGATGATCGGGGCTTGGCTAGGTTGGCAGGGATTGCTCGTTACCTTTTTCTTGGCCTGTGCCCTCGGTGGCCTGATGGGTGGACTGGGGATTGCCCTCGGTTGGATTCAGCGGCGGCAACCGATTCCCTTTGGCCCTTTTTTAGCAGTAGCGGCTATTGTCAGTGGTCTCTTTGGCCGCCAATTGATTCATCTTTATCTCGAAACCTTTTTGCCCGGCGTGTTTGTGCGCTAACTCTTATCAAAGTAAAGACAACTTGACAAGATAAGCCGAAATTCCCTGACAAGGGCGACAATAAAACCCCATAGGCGGGCATCCACCACCCGCTGGCGATCGCTCAGATCGGCAACTTTCTCATATTAGCGCGCATTCCTCTCACTTCCTCAAGGAGTTGACCCATTTCAGAGCGGGTGGCTGGCTCAGCCATGGCTATTCTCGTAAATCCTGCCAATGGGGTGCCTTATTCCCAGAGTACAATCCAGTATGATGAAATAGTATTCTTGCCGTTTGTTGCGCTCCGTTGAGACTTTGCTCCAATGACCTCGTCCCCCTCTGCGTCGGCGACAACTGCCCTCACAGGTGATCAAATTCGCCAAAAATTCCTTGAGTTCTATGCCGCTAAGGGACACACGATTTTGCCCAGTGCCTCGCTGATTCCAGAGGATCCGACGGTGCTGCTGACGATCGCCGGCATGCTCCCCTTCAAACCAATTTTCCTCGGCCAAGAAGCCCCGAAAGTGCCTCGCGCCACCACTGCCCAGAAATGTCTGCGCACCAATGACATTGAAAATGTGGGTCGCACTGCTCGCCACCACACGTTCTTTGAAATGTTGGGCAACTTCAGCTTTGGCGACTACTTCAAGGCGGAGGCCATTGCTTGGGCATGGGAATTGATGACCACGGTTTATGGTTTGCCCCCGGAACGGCTCTTGGTGAGCGTCTTTGAAAATGACGATGAGGCCTATGACATTTGGCATCGCCAAGTGGGCTTGCCCAAGGAGCGCATCCAGCGCATGGGAGAGGAGAGCAACTTCTGGACGGCGGGGCCAACGGGTCCCTGTGGCCCTTGTTCTGAGATTTACTACGACTTCTATCCGGAAAAGGGACTAGCTGACGTTGATCTCGATGACGATCGCCGCTTCATTGAACTCTACAACCTAGTGTTCATGGAGTTGAACCAAGACGATCAAGGGCGCCGCACCCCCCTCAAGGCGAAAAACATTGATACCGGTATGGGCTTGGAGCGGATGGCGCAGGTTCTGCAAGGGGTGCCCAACAACTACGAGACAGACTTAATTTTCCCGATTATTGAGGCGGCAGCGCAGCGAGCCGGGATTCAGTACCGCAAAGCCAATGCCAGCACCAAAACGTCCCTCAAGGTGATTGGCGATCACACCCGTGCCGTGGTTCATCTCATTGCCGATGGCGTTACCGCCAGTAATGTGGGGCGTGGCTATGTCCTGCGGCGATTGATTCGGCGCATTGTCCGCCATAGTCGGCTGTTGGGGATCAATGAACTGGTGACCCCTGCCTTGGCTCAAGTGGCGATTGATCTGGCTGCCAATGTCTATCCCAATGTGCGTGAGCGGCAGGCAGTGATTCTCAGCGAACTCCAGCGGGAGGAGGAACAGTTTCTTAAGACCTTGGATCGGGGTGAGAAGCTCTTAGCGGAGATGCTCGCTCCATTGAAGACAACTAAGGGCAAAAAACGCAGTAAACCACAATTGGCAGGGCGCGATGCCTTCGTTCTCTTTGATACCTATGGCTTCCCCTTGGAGTTGACCCAAGAGATTGCCGCCGAGCAAGGCATTGGTGTGGATGTGGCTGAGTTTGAGGCCTGTATGGCCGAGCAGCGGCAACGCTCCCAAGCCGCTCACGAAACCATTGATATTACCGTTCAAGAGGGGATTGACTCCCTAGCGGATCAACTGCATCCGACGCAGTTTCGTGGCTATGACGAGTTTAGTTTGACCACGACCGTAACAGCGATTTTGGTGGCGGGTCATCCGGTAACAACGGCAACGGCAGGGACTGAAGTGCAGGTGATCCTTGAGGAAACTCCCTTCTATGCTGAATCCGGTGGCCAAATTGGCGATCGCGGGTATCTTGCCAGCAGTGATGCGCTAGTGCAAATCCACGATGTGCAAAAGCAAAAGGAAGTGTTTGTTCACTACGGCAAAGTGGAGCGGGGCAGCCTCAGCGTTGGCGATCGCGTGAGCGCCCAAATTGATCTCAGTTGTCGGCGGCGGGTACAGGCGCACCACACCGCAACGCACCTCTTGCAGGCGGCCTTGAAAAAGCGGATTGACGAGAACATTTCCCAGGCGGGGTCACTGGTGGCCTTTGATCGGTTGCGGTTTGACTTTAACTGCCCCCGTGCCCTCACTCGCGAAGAACTGCAACAGATTGAAGATCAAATCAATACTTGGATTAGTGAAAGCCATGCCACCCACACCAGTATCATGGCGCTCAATGAAGCCAAGGCCAAGGGGGCGATCGCCATGTTTGGTGAAAAATACGGCGAGCAGGTGCGGGTTCTCGATATTCCGGGCGTTTCTATGGAACTCTGTGGTGGCACCCATGTCCACAACACTGCTGAAATTGGCCTCTTTAAGATCATTAGTGAAAGTGGCGTGGCTGCCGGGATTCGTCGCATTGAAGCCATTGCAGGACCAGCGGTGCGTGACTATTTGCAACAGCGCGATAGCATTGTCCGCGAGTTGTGCGATCGCTTCAAAGCCAAACCGGAAGAGATTCTAGATCGCATTAGCCAACTCCAAGCGGATCTCAAAGCCCAGCAAAAGGAACTGGAACACCTCAAAGCTGAACTAGCCCTCGCTAAAACTCAAGCCCTCTTGGAGCAGACTGAAGCCGTCGGCAATACCCACATTCTCATTGCCTCCTTAGCAGGGGTGGATCCCCAAGGGCTAAAAACCGCCGCTGAATGGCTCCTGAATAAACTGGGTAGTGGAGCTGTGGTGTTGGCCACTCAACCGGCTGCTGACAAAGTGAACCTTTTAGTCGCCGCCAGTCCGGACGTTGTAGAGCGGGGGGTTCATGCCGGTCAACTGGTGGCGGAACTCGCCCAAGTCTGTGGTGGCCGCGGTGGTGGGCGTCCCAACTTTGCCCAAGCGGGGGGATCTGAACCTGAAAAGTTATCCGAGGCGCTGCAATTGGCGCACTCTCGCCTCAAAGGGATTCTCGAATCCTGATATATTGAGCTTCTGTTTCTCACTCAGCAGCACTATGGCCTTTGTTAACGCAAACTACCTCAAACTCAAGGCAGGGTATCTCTTTCCGGAAATTGCCCGCCGTGTCAATCAATTCTTGCAAGCCCATCCCGATGCCCCCCTGATTCGTCTCGGCATTGGGGATGTCACCGAACCGCTGCCAGCGGCCTGTCGTCAAGCGATGATTCAAGCGGTGGAAGAAATGGGCGATCGCGCCACCTTCAAAGGCTATGGGCCTGAGCAGGGGTATCCTTGGCTACGGGAAAAAATTGCCGCCCACGACTTCCAAGCCCGCGGCTGCGACATCGATGCCAGTGAAATTTTTATTTCCGACGGCTCCAAGTGCGACACAGGGAATATCCTCGATATTTTTGGCGACGGCAACCGCATTGCCGTTACCGACCCCGTTTATCCCGTCTATGTGGATACCAATGTCATGGCAGGGCACACGGGGGAAGCCAATGAACGCGGGGAGTACGCTGGACTGGTCTATTTGCCGATTACCGCTGAAAACTACTTCACCGCCACGCTGCCCAGTGAACCTGTGGACTTAATCTACCTCTGCTTCCCCAACAATCCCACCGGTGCGGTGGCCACACGGGAGCATTTACAGGCGTGGGTGGACTATGCCCGTGCCCATAAAGCAATTATTTTCTTTGATGCCGCCTACGAAGCCTTTATTACCGATCCCGCTATTCCCCACTCGATCTATGAAATTCCCGGTGCCCGCGAGTGCGCCATTGAATTCCGCTCCTTCTCGAAAAACGCCGGTTTTACGGGAACCCGCTGCGCCTTTACGGTGGTGCCCAAGGGTCTTAAGGGGCAAACCCCCAGTGGCGAGGCCGTCGAACTCTGGGCGCTGTGGCAACGGCGGCAATCCACGAAGTTTAATGGTGTGTCCTACATTGTGCAGCGGGGCGCGGAGGCGGTTTACTCTGAAGCCGGTCAAGCCCAAGTACGGGAACTGGTGGCCTTCTATATGGACAATGCCCGTCTCATTCGCGAAAAACTCACCCAAGCGGGCTTTGCAGTCTATGGTGGGGTCAATGCTCCCTATGTCTGGCTGAAGACGCCCCAAGGGATTGGCAGTTGGGACTTTTTCGATAAATTGCTGCACACTTGCTATGTAGTGGGTACCCCCGGTGCTGGTTTTGGGGCAGCGGGTGAGGGCTATCTGCGCCTTTCGGCCTTTAATAGTCGGGAAAATGTGGTTGAAGCCATGGATCGGGTGGTGGCAGCCTTTGCCTAAGAATTCACCTAGAATCAGGACAAGGCTCATCAAAGCGGTTGGAGCGGCTTTAAACCCTTTTAGCATCACCGATGACGGCAAAACATTGGGGCGAACAGGCGGCTAAACAGGAGGGCATTCTGCTGGGGTTGTTCACAGCAGCTGGCTATGCCTTTTTTACCCTCTTACCCGATAGTCACAGTCTGATGGTGGCGTGGCCTTGGGTCTTACTCTGGCAAGCCGCGCTGGGGGTGCCTCTGCTCTGGTTTTTGCAGGTGTTGGCCTATCAACGGCGGGTGCAGCCCTTGGGAAATGGCTTTGATGGCGTAGTGCTATTACTCCTGTTGGCATTGGCGATTTCAGGGACGTGGAGTGCTTTTCCCCATCAGGCTCGCTGGTATGGCTGGGCACTCTTGGGAAGCATCGCTGTCCTTTATCCCCTCGGGGCTTGGTTGCGAACCCCAGAACGCCGCTGGCAAATCGTGCGCTTTCAAGGCTATCTCACTGCCCTCGTGATTCTTGTCAGTTTAGGCCTTTGGCTGGGCACGACGATCGCCCCCGCAATTTTGAATAGCCCTCAAGGATTCACCCCCCATTTGAATCCAGATACCCTAGAACTACGCAACTGGGCACCCTTTGGTCACCAAAACTACGTGGCGGGCTACCTGCTGCTGGCATTACCCTTGGTAGGACTGTTGGCCATAGAAGCAGAAACCAGTGGATCGCGCCGGTTTTGGATGGCGGTGCTGCTTTTGGGTCTAGTTACCCTCTATACAACATTTTCACGGGGGGGCGGCCTCGGCTTACTGGCAATGGTCATTCCCCTTGGCGTGGGTTGGGTTTGGCACTATCGCCGCCAGCGTCGCTTCTGGTGGGGATTTTTGGCTTTGGTGGGCTTAGCGGTGGTCGCTTTGGCCAACGATCGCCTGCGCCGCAGCTTAGTGGCTCTCTGGCAGGGAGGACAAGGGAGCGAACTGGCCTACCGCTGGATTACCAGTATTGTTGGCTGGCGGATGGGGGCCGCACATCCTCTGAGGGGCAATGGCTTAGGTAGTGTGCCCCTGTGGTATCAGCACTATCGTCCGGGCTGGGCTGGCCGTGAAGCGGAGTGGATCTATCAACTCCACAGTACCCCCGTACAACTCTGGGCCGAACTTGGGCTTTGGGGCATTGCCGTATTGCTCTTGGGGGTGGGGCTACTGGTCTATTGGGCAATGCGCTACCGGCGCTGGTGGCCGAACTTAGCACAGCGGGAACAACGGCTGGCGATCGCCCTCTACTTTGCGCTTTGGGGCTACGGCGTGCTCAGTCTTACGGATTTTCAACTGGACAATGTCGGCATTGGTGGCCTCTTCCTAATTGAACTCACCCTCTTAACAACCCTGATTCGCACAGGCCAAGGGCAAGCTCCTCCTCAACGGTTGCGGGTACGCTGGGCACTCTCGCTGGTGGGCGTGGGTTTAGGAATCATCCTAGTGATGGTGGGTTGGCTGACACCGATTCACCGTGCTTGGGCAAGTAGCAGCGAAGGTTTTCTAGCCCTCTTGGAAACCCCTCCCGACTGGAATCGCTTTACTGAGAAGCTCTTCCATGCTCAGGAACTCGCCCCTTGGGAACCCTACTATCCGCTGCAACTGGGGTGGAACTATGGCCAGCGGGGCATGATGGCAGACAATCCTGAAGCACGAACCAACCTCTTGCGCACAGCAATGGTTAACTTTGAGAAGGGAATTGAGCTGTCTCCCTACCTAGAGTTTGGCTACAGCAACTTGGCGTGGCTCTACTGGCGAGATGCTAATTTTGGCGCAGCAGCACAGACATTTGCCAAAGCGGCTCAACTTGTACCGGCTAAACGGGGCAATTTTCTGGGTCTCGGCTTAGCCCTCATTCGTAAGAATCAACCGCAACTCGCCACCCAAGCCCTGATCCTTGAGGTGCTGCGCCATCCCATCTTCATCACCAGTCCGGCTTGGCGGGTTGCTCCCCTCGCACCCTTTTATCAACCAGTTCTGACGGCGGTCACGGAGCGTTATCGTCAGCTTGAGCAGGACATTGCCAGCGATCGCCCCTCAGGCGCCTATGTGCGTCAAGTGTCAACCCTCCTCCGCTGGTGGCAAGGGGAACTCCCTCGGGACACCGACCCCCTAGCTGCATGGCTACAACCCTTGGCCAACCCCCAAGAGGCAACATTGAAGGCTCCTGCAACGCTGCAAACCTTTCTCAAGGCATGGGATGACCCTAACAACCGCCGTGACCTCTTGGCCTCCATTTGGTCGGGTAGCCCGGAGCAACTGGAACAGATGGTGCGCTCCATAGCTGGTCAGCCAACACCCCTTGAGTGGTTGCGTTCGGCGGCTCCTGCTGTTGCTATTACCTATAGCCGTAGCGGTTTTGGGGTGAATAGTCGCCACATTGATGGCCGTCAACCCACCGACTTTTTCATTGCCATTGACAATTTGCCGATGGTAACGTTGTTTGCATCGCTGTGGCCAGACAACACCTTTTTGCCTGAACTGGATCAAGCCCTAGAGGGCGATCGCCAGCGTCTTTTTGCTGCTCTTAACCAAAGGCTCTAACGGCAAACCCCCGTGGGTCGCTCAATTTGGGTGGTGGGGGGATTGGCAGCAATGTCTAAGACAATCTGTAGGCTTCGCACGGCTGCACACTGGTCTTGGGGCAAAGGCATGGGCATTAAGGGCCGCGTCACCCCTGCAAGAACATATTCCCGTTGCGGGCGCAGCTCAAAGAGCCGTTGACCATTCTCCGCCAAGCCTCTGACTGTGATTTGATCCGCCTCGATATGCACATTGCCCCGATTACTGACAGTCATTTGCAGGGTTCCCTGCTGCACTTGGGCATTGAGGAGTTGCCCCTGCCGCCGAATGACCGCTGGTTTGATAAATACGGGTAGGCTATGCACCGTTACGAGGCGCGTTTCTGAGCCGATTCCTTGAGGGGCTGGAGGAATTTCTGCAACTAAAAGCCGATATGTCCGCTCGACATCAGCAGCCGGCAAGCGATGTCCAATGCGAATTTCAGCCCGTCCGCCCACGGGCAGATGCAGGAGGTTGGGAAAGGCGACTAGCTCTAGGCTATTTGCGGGTAAGAGATGGAGTTCATCTTCCCCCGTTGCCCGCTGTTGCCACTGCTGCACCCGCACCTTAAAGTCGAGGGGGACATTGCCCGTATTAGCGATCGCCAGTACCGTAAAAGGTTCTTGGGGTGCCAGTTCAATCTTCAGCGCACTCAAGCGATATTGAGCCGTCTGCGCTGTGGACATGCCAAGAATCAAGCTAGGGAGAGGAATTAAAGGAGCTAAGAAGCGCCAGAATCGATTGAAGATCATGAATGGCGGGGCATGGATTTGAACCATGGACCTTCGGGTTATGAGCCCGACGAGCTACCAGACTGCTCTACCCCGCGTTGCTCTAGCTTATCCAAGATAGCGTATTCCCTAGAGGATTGGCAAGCGATCGCTAGAAGATTTATAAGATCCTATCAATACCCTAAGTTTTTTCTGGGTCAACTGTAGCAACCCTTACTTCCATCATCCCGACAAACACATATAAAGAAAGTATTAAGATTACCTAGGTCTTTTTAGACTAACTCCTTGAGCAATGCTGCTACCGCCTCTTCTCCTCGATACTCTGAGGGAAATTTATCAGCGCCAAGGCTCAGCCCTCTCTGCCAGTCCCCTGCGAACTGAAAATCAGCTTCTTCCCCTGATTGAGGGACTCCCAGAAGCAACCCGTGCCACCCTAGAAACATTGCTGATGTCCTACTCTCGGGCTAAGGCGTCTCTCCCTATCAATTTGGCCTACCTCTTGGCACTAGAGGGTGAAATCCTGAACCTGCTTGGCGTGACATCCGCAGTACGCCCCTTGTTTACGCCACCAGTGGTACAAACGCTGCAAAACTATCTGCCATGGTTTAGGAAGGCAAGCCAGATCGTCCAGAATCACCTCGGTCGCGCCCTTGTGCGTAACTACTGGTTGATTACCCGCCCGACTCATCCTTGGCTGCGCACGATTCGGGTTGAGACCTTTTACACTGAGCAAGTACCTGCTCTCGATCGCTACCTCAACGAGGAGCAGCAAGACCTGCTACAAACATGGTTAGAGCAATTTCTTCTCTACTGTTATCGCCTTGTACCCACACTGCCAGCGGAGGCGATCGCAGCGGGAATTCCGGTGCCGCCTCAGTTGCTACAAGCAGCCGCCTAACTCAAGAGGATTTCGCTAAAATTTTGGTGTCCATCGGCCATCAATTGATGTTGTGGAGCACATTCTGCTGCTAGAGGATGAAACGGAGCTAGCCGATCCCTTGGGTCACATCCTGCGCCAAGAGGGCTACCACGTTGACGTGGCCTACGATGGTGAAACGGCTCAAGCCTACTGGCAAACGCAGCGCCCCTACCACCTCTTAATTTTGGATTGGATGGTGCCACCGCCTACGGGGCTAGAACTTTGTCAACGATTGCGCCAAGCCGGTGATGAGACTCCCGTTCTCTTTCTCACTGCTCGAGACACGGTGGATGACAGGGTGCGGGGTCTGGATGCCGGTGCTGATGATTACTTGGTTAAACCTTTTGAACTGCGGGAATTGCTGGCACGGGTACGAGCACTGCTGCGGCGGCGACATACCATGGGGTGTGCAGCCCCGATTCTTTGCTGGCAAGATTTGCGTTTAGATGTCGAAGGTCGTCTGCTCTACCGGGGGCAACAGTGCATCTGTCTCTCGGAAAAGGAAACGGCACTTTTGGCGCTCTTCCTCAAGCACCCGACGGAACTCCTCAGCCATGAATTGATTGCCAGTCAACTGTGGCCGGATCAGCCCTGCGTCAATCGCAACCTATTGGCTGCCCAGATTCGGCTGCTACGGCGCAAAATTGAGCATGCCGACGAACCCTCTCTAATTCAAACGGTCTATGGTCAAGGCTATCGGCTACGCCCCGTTGCGGCACCGGCAAGCTAAGACCACTGTTGCCGTATCTTGGAAAGGAACGTGCTAGATACAATAGATAAGCTGTTCTTTCGGGAAAACTGTTGTGGACGATCGCTACGACCCCCAAGTGATTGAGGCCAAGTGGCAACAGGAATGGGCTGCCCGCCAGATCGATCGCACCGATACCGATCCGCAAAAGCCGAAATTCTATGCCCTCTCAATGTTTCCCTACCCCTCTGGGAATCTGCACATGGGGCACGTTCGCAACTACACCATTACTGATGTCATTGCCCGCTGTCGGCGGATGCAGGGCTATCGCGTGCTTCACCCCATGGGGTGGGATGCCTTTGGCCTGCCGGCAGAAAATGCCGCCATTGAACGGGGGATTCATCCTCGCGTCTGGACACAGCAAAACATTGCCCAAATGCGCCAAGAACTCCAGCGCTTGGGTCTGTCCTACGACTGGGAACGGGAAGTGGCCACCTGTCACCCCGACTACTACCGCTGGACGCAATGGCTCTTCTTGGAATTCTTTGAGGCGGGCTTGGCCTATCAGAAGGAAGCGGCGGTGAACTGGGATCCCGTGGATCAAACAGTGTTGGCCAATGAACAGGTGGATAGCGAAGGGCGATCGTGGCGATCGGGCGCCTTAGTGGAACGGCGACTGCTTAAGCAATGGTTTCTGAAAATTACTGCCTATGCCGAGGAACTGCTGAATGACTTGGAACAACTGACCGGCTGGCCAGAGCGGGTGAAATTGATGCAGGCCAACTGGATCGGCAAGTCCACGGGTGCCTATCTGGAATTTCCAATTGTTGGCAGCGATGAGAAAATTGCTGTTTTTACCACCCGTCCCGATACGGTCTATGGGGTGACCTACGTGGTGCTGGCGCCCGAACATCCCCTGACACCGAAAGTGACCACTAGCCGCCGCCGCAAAACCGTCGAAGCCTTTATTGCCAGTGTCCAACAGCAAAGTGAACTCGAACGCACAGCGGGCGATCGCCCCAAGCGGGGTGTGGCCACCGGTGGCAAAGCTCTGAACCCCTTTACCGGTGAAGAAATCCCGATCTGGATTGCCGATTATGTCCTCTACGAATACGGTACCGGTGCTGTAATGGGCGTGCCTGCCCACGATGAGCGCGATTTTCAGTTTGCCAAGGCCCACAAGCTCCCCATTCGCCAAGTGATCATTCCCCCAGACGGCAAAGCCAGTGCCCGCCTCAAGGCTGCCTATACGGAGCCGGGGAGATTGATCAACAGTGGTCCATTTGATGGCATGGACTCCACCGCAGCTAAAGCAGCCATTACCGAATACGCAACCACCCAAGGCTGGGGACGGGAGCAAGTGCAGTATCGGCTGCGGGATTGGCTCATTTCCCGCCAACGCTATTGGGGTGTCCCCATTCCCATCATTCACTGTCCGCAGTGTGGAGCGGTGCCTGTGCCGCGCTCAGAATTACCCGTGCTGCTCCCCGAGGAAGTGGAGTTTACCGGTCGTGGCCCTTCTCCCTTGGCGAAACTTACTGCATGGCGGGATGTTCCCTGCCCGAAATGTGGTACCCCTGCCCAGCGGGAAACGGACACAATGGATACCTTTATTGACTCCTCTTGGTACTACTTCCGCTACGCCGATGCTCGCAACAGTGAAGCCCCCTTTGACCCAGCAGCCATTAAGGACTGGTTGCCGGTGGATCAGTACGTGGGGGGGATTGAGCACGCCATTCTCCATTTGCTCTACTCGCGCTTTTTCACCAAAGTTTTGCGCGATCGCCAGCTTGTCCATGTCAGTGAACCCTTCCAACGTCTGCTCACCCAAGGCATGGTTCAAGGACGCACCTACAAAAATCCGCGCACGGGCAAGTACATCATTCCTAGCCGCATCGCCGATCTCAACCAACCCACTGACCCCGACACAGGGGAAGCCCTAGAGGTCGTCTATGAAAAAATGTCCAAATCCAAGTACAACGGCGTTGCCCCCGGCGATGTGATTCAGAAGTACGGGGCGGATACTGCCCGCATGTTCATCCTTTTCAAGGCGCCCCCCGAAAAAGACCTCGAGTGGGACGATGCCGATGTCGAAGGTCAGTTTCGCTTCCTCAACCGCGTCTGGCGCTTGGTGCAAACCTTCAAAGTCAAGGGGGGTCAGCTGGGTCAACCCCTGCCTGCAAGCCTCACTAAAACTGAAAAAGAGCTGCGCCGTGCCATTCATACCGCAATTAAAGAAATTAGCGAGGACATTGAGGGCGACTATCAATTCAATACCGCGGTTGCCGAACTGATGAAACTCACCAATGTCCTCAGTAGCGCCGATTACTATACCTCTGGCGTGTATAGCGAGGGCATCCAAACATTGCTAACCCTGCTTGCTCCCTTTGCCCCCCACATCAGCGAAGAACTCTGGCACCAACTGGGTGGCACCGACTCCATCCACCGCCAGCCTTGGCCGAAAGCAGACCCCACTGCCCTTGTTGCCGATGAAATCACCCTTGTCATTCAGGTGATGGGCAAAACCCGTGGTGCGATTCAAGTCCCTGCCACGGCTAGTCAAGTGGAACTGGAGGAAGCCGCCAAGCAGTCGGAGATTGGCCAACGCTACCTTGCCGGTAAAACCATTAAAAAAGTCATTGTCGTGCCGGGCAAGTTGGTGAACTTTGTCCTAACTCCTTAAACACTAGCACTTTGCTGTGGTCCACTTGGTCTGCTGAGGACGCCCCATTTTTCCCATAGGATTTTGCAGAAGCTAGCGGAGTTTGGCGTAGTGTGTCTAGGATCGAGTCTAAGGGGGTCGATCGCTTCCTAAAAGCGTCTAGGATAAGGACTGTAACCATTTGAGCGGCAACTATGGGTGAGGCAAAACGGCGCAAGGAAACCCTTGGTGAGGGCTACGGTCAAGAAAAGGGGGGCTGGCTCCGGAAGGAGCAACTGCTGCTAATCCAGAAGTGGGTAACGCGGGGTACCTGGGTAGGGATTGGCCTGCTGGTAGTCATTTGGCTCACGGTTCGCTTTATTGGCCCCAGTTTGGGATGGTGGGAATTGACAGTGAATTAGAACTGGCATGTTGGATCTGTTGGCAGCATTGGCATGGTACTGGGGACAACCGCGCTTTGAGGCGTTAAAAGCAGTGATATTTCCCTATGAGGCTGCGCTGCATCAGTATCGCGATCGCTACCTGCAAACATTGGCACAGGAGGGTTTTTCTCCCAATCAACAGGGCATCTGGGTTCAAAGTGCCCACCAGTTATTGGTCAACCACCAGGGCGATCGCCCCCTTGCCGCTGCCTCTGTTACCAAAGTGGCAACCAGTCTGGCGGCTCTAGATAAATACCCCTTTGACTATCAGTTTCTGACTCGCATCGGCACCACAGGCACGCTGCAAAATGGTGTTCTCAGGGGGGACTTGGTCTTGATTGGCGGCAATGATCCCCTCTTTATCTGGGAGGAGGCGATCGCCATCGGTAATGCCCTCAATCGCTTGGGCATTCGCCAAGTACAGGGGAATCTAGTCATCGTTCCCCCTTTTATGATGAACTTTTACCCTGAACCCCAGACCGCCGCAGCGCTCTTCAAACTCGCCCTAGATCACCGCCGCTGGACGCCTGAAATTCAAACGGCCTATGAACAGCACTTCAAGGGACAACCCCGCCCCCAAGTCACGATGACGGGTGAAACACGCTTCCAAAGCACGATCCCTGCGAGTGTTACCCTGCGCCTCGAGCATCGCTCACTCCCCTTGGGGGAAATTGTGCGGCAAATGAATATCTACAGTAATAATGAGATTGCGGAAACCCTAGCAGAAATGGCAGGGGGTGCTGCAACCGTAGCTCAAGTGGCCGCCCGTAAAGCCAATGTACCCCCCAGTGAAATTCAACTGATCAACGGCTCAGGTCTGGGGGAGAAGAATCGCATTTCTCCCCGGGCGGCGTGTGGGATGCTTTTGGCGCTTCAGGAGATGCTCGCTCAGAAAAACCACAGTTTGGCGGATGTGCTACCCATGGCGGGGCGCGATCGCGGTACGTTAGAGTATCGTCAACTACCGGCGGCAACCCTAGTAAAAACGGGGTCTCTTTGGAATGTGAGTGCGTTGGTTGGCGTCTTACCCACAGCAAAATACGGCACCGTCTGCTTTGCGCTTCTCAATGGCGGTGGCAACCTAGAAGGGTTTCGGCAGATACAGGATCGCTATGTGCAGCACTTGAGTCAAACGCTACAAGCGACGCCAAGACCGGGTGCTGAATTCCACAGCCAAGCCCCTGCTCCGCGGTTTGGCGACCCGCAACGCATCCAACTCGTGACCGCTCAATAGGCAATGACGGCTCAACAACTGGGAATTGTTGTCCAAGGTTCCCTCAGTCAAGGCCTCGAAGTGCGGCTCAGTGGCAGCGTCTCTGTTGAAGAACTGCGGGTCGGCCAATTTTTGGTGGTGCAAGGCCAGCGATCGCGCTTCTTTTGTCTGCTGACGGATGTCGTGCTTGGTACGGCCAATCCCCGCATTCTGCTCAATCCCCCCGCCCTTGAGGATACCTTTTTGCAGGAGGTACTGGCGGGTACGGGCACGTTTGCGACGCTGAGTGTGGCACCGATGTTGATGATCCTCAACGATGAGCAGGATTTACTGCCCGTAAAAACCATCCCTGCCCATTTTAGTCCCGTCTATGAAGCCAGTGAGCGGGACTTTCGCGCCGTGTTTGGCTGGGAGGACGATCCGCAGCGGCGTAACTTTGCCATTGGCACTCCCTTAGATATGCAGGTGCCCATTTGCTTGGATTTGGATCGTTTTGTCGAGCGCAGCAATGGCGTATTTGGCAAGTCGGGTACTGGCAAGTCCTTTTTAACGCGGCTGTTGCTGTCGGGAATTATCCGCAAACAGGCGGCGGTGAACTTGATTTTTGATATGCACTCGGAGTATGGTTGGGAAGCCACCCGTGAAGGCAAGCAACTGAGTACCGTTAAGGGATTGCGGCAACTGTTTCCCCGCCAAGTCAAGATCTATACGCTTGACCCTGAATCCACCCAACGGCGAGGGGTGCGCGATGCCCAAGAACTCTACATTGGCTTTGATCAAATTGAGGTGGAGGACTTGGCCTTGGTGCAAGCGGAACTGAACCTCTCGGAGGCCAGCCTTGAAAATGCAATTATTCTGCGCAATGAGTTTGGCAAGGGTTGGATTAGTCGCCTCTTGGTGATGACCAATCAGGAGATTCAGGAGTTTTGCGAAACGAAGATGGGCAGCAAAGCCTCGATCATGGCGCTGCAACGCAAACTGACACGGCTGGAACAACTGAAGTACCTACGGAATACCTGTGCTAAGAACTACATTGGCCAAATTTTGGAGACCCTCGCTGCCGGCCACCACGTAGTGATTGAGTTTGGCTCCCAAGCCAATATGCTCTCCTATATGCTGGCGACGAATATTATTGCCCGCCGCATCCACCAAGCCTATGTGCAGCAGTCGGAGATTTTTTTGCAAACCAAAAATCCCAGCGATCGCCCGCGTCAACTGGTAATCACGATTGAGGAGGCTCACCGCTTCTTGGATCCGGCCACGGTGAAGCAAACGATTTTTGGGACGATCGCCCGCGAAATGCGCAAGTACTTTGTCACGCTCCTCGTTGTTGATCAACGGCCTTCGGGCATTGATAGCGAGATCATGTCGCAAATTGGCACCCGCATCACCGCACTCCTTAACGATGAAAAGGACATTGAGGCCATTTTCACGGGGGTGGCGGGTTCGCAGCAGTTGCGATCGGTGTTGGCCAAGCTGGATTCTAAACAACAGGCGCTTGTGCTGGGTCATGCGGTGCCGATGCCTGTGGTGATCCAAACCCGCAGCTATGACGAAACCTTCTATGCCGAGATCGGCGATCGCGATTGGGAGGAACTCCCTACACCCATGTTATTGGAGGCGGCTCAAGCGGCGAAGTCAGATCTGGGGATCTAGCCTAGAGCTTTAGAATTGATCCTGAATCAACTCTCAGTGAGGAGAACACTGTGGCGCACACCATTGTCACCAATACCTGCGAAGGGGTTGCCGATTGCGTTGAGGCGTGTCCGGTGGCCTGTATTCATCCGGGACCGGGGAAAAATGCCAAGGGCACCGATTGGTTCTGGATTGATTTTGCCACCTGTATTGACTGTGGCATTTGTTTGCAAGTGTGTCCTGTGGAGGGGGCAATTGTGCCTGAAGAACGCCCTGATCTGCAATTAACCCCCACCACCCCATGAGTGTTTATTGGCTCGATCGCGTGCGGCTTTTGGGGAGCGATCGCCTGCAACAGGTACAACTCACGAATGGCAAAGTGACGGCGATCGGCACTGACCTGATTCCCCCCGATTGCTCTGAGGTGCTGGACTTCGGCGGCGATTATCTCTCCCTTGGGGGCGTCGATCTGCAAATTAACGGTGCCTTGGGCATTCCCTTTCCTTGGTTAAAGACCACCGAACCACTGCCAAAAATTGGCCGCTATCTTTGGCAAGAGGGGATTGATGCCTACGCCCCGACGATTGTGACTGCTCCCCTCGCGGAAATTCACACTGCCTTGAAGGTGCTCCACGAATACGCGCCCAATGCGCAAGAGTCTGAAGCCAAAATCTTAGGTGTGCATTTAGAGGGGCCTTTCCTCAATCCCCAGAAGCGGGGTGCACACCCCCAGCAGTATCTGCAACCCTTGACTTTTGAAGCGGTTAAACAGGTTCTAGCAGAGTTTAGCCGCTCGGTCTGTATTCTTACCCTAGCACCGGAACTGGATGCCACTAATCAGGTTCTGGCCTACTTACGTGGCTTGGGAATTACCGTGAGTTTAGGTCACTCTTTAGCCACAGTGGAGGAAGCGCAGGCGGCTTTTGATGCCGGTGCCACAATGATCACCCATGCCTTTAATGCCATGCCCCCTCTGCATCATCGCGAGCCGGGACTGTTAGCAGCAGCCTTGACAGATCAGCGCGTTTGGTGTGGCGTGATTGGCGATGGGGTGCATGTTCATCCGCAAATGCTGAAGGTGTTGTGGCAGTGCGCGGGCGATCGCCTGTTTTTGGTGAGTGATGCCCTTGCTCCGCTGGGGTTAGGCGATGGGGTCTATCCTTGGGATCAGCGGCAGATTGCAGTGAAAAATGGTACGGCACGACTGGCTGATGGCACCCTCTGTGGCACCACTGTGCCGCTGTTGGCAATGGTGGGACGCCTAGTGGATTGGGGAGTTTGCGATTTTGAAGCAGCGTTGACCCTAGCAACGGTGAATCCTCGCCGCGCCATCGGTTTGACGACAGAACTCCTACAGCAGCCGGTGACCCATCTTCTGCGCTGGCGATCGCCCCACCACTATGAACGACTGCCCAGCGAGCTACATCCCCCCTTGCTCAGCCATGATTGAGAGCACCATGAGTACCGCATAAAGGGCACCACCGAGCAATCCCGCAATCACCGAAATCCAAGTAAATAGCTTGGCCTTGTTTGAGGCCTCCAACGCCCCGGCGCGATCGCCGACTGCTAACCTTGAATTGACTTGGGCAGCAAAAATAATAGCGACAATACCGAAAGGCAAACAGCAGCAAATCGTGGACAGAATCGCTGGAACCATGTAGTTAGGAATGTTTTCATTTGAAGGGTTCATTGTTAAATTTCCTTAAAAATCAGGTTTGAATAGGGTTTAAAAAATTGACAGCAATTGATTAGCGATCTTTGAATAAGCACAGGCTAGCCTATTTTTTCTCTAAAGGCAATCATCTCCCTTCCACTTTTGTCAAGAGTTGCCCTCAGTCACCGCAAACGTCGGTAGGGTATGGCAAACTAAAGAGGAATTCACTTAGCTTGCAACACGGAAATTGATCGTGCCTAAAATGCTTGCCCGTTTAACCCTGAGTCTGGGTCTTGTTCTCCTGAGTGGCAGTCTGGCAACGGCACAGGTGGTGTTACCGCGCACCCTTGAACTCAATGCCAAGGAGATGGAGCAAAATGGCTTTATTGTGGCTCAAGAAGCCCTACAACTGGCACAGTTTCGGCAATTTCAAGAGGCGTTGGTGCGAGCCAAGCTAGCAGTGCAGTTGGCACCCCAAGCCCACGAAATTTGGGCATTACTGGGGGGACTCTACCTCACGGTCAATCAACCCAAGGATGCAGTGCCAGCCCTAGAGCAGTCTTTGAAACTCAATGATAAAAATCCGGGGGCTTATTTCAACTTAGGCTCTGCCCATTTTCGCCTAGGGCACTATGGAGCCTCAGTGCGGGCGATCGAGCAGGGATTGGCACTGAAACCCGATGCCACAGAGGAATGGTTCAACCTTGGCAATGCCTATCTCAAATTGGGACAAAAGGATCGGGCGATCGAGCAATACCGCCGCTCATTGCGCTTGGATCGTCAGTTTTGGCCAGCCTATACCAACATTGGCCTCGTGCTCTATGAACAAGGCAATATCCGTCAAGCAGCCAAGAACTGGGAACAGGCAGCAGACATTGACCCCAAGGCAAGCGAACCGAAACTGGCTTTGGCCACAGCCCTGTTGCAACTGGGAAATGAAGCAAGAGCACTACAACTGGCGGAAGAAGCCCTGCGCCTCGATAGCCGCTATGGCACGGTGGAGTTTCAACGGGAAAACCTCTGGGGCGATCGCCTAGTGGCCGATACGCAAACCCTATTGGCCAAGCCCCCTCTGCGGGCACTGCTGAGCCAACTCCAACCTGAGCAATCTGTCCTTCCTCAGCCCTAGAATGATTGAGATTCGTGCGGCAGAGATCACCGACCTGCCCAGTGTGGCTCAACTCGTGGCACTGAGTTTTCACCCAGGGGGAGGGTGGCAAGCCCTTTGGCGCAGCTTTGTCCAGTTGGGGATGGAGCAGGATTTGCGCGATCGCTGGCAGCGCGAGCGTCCCCACTACCACTGTTGGCTAGCCCTCCTATCCACAGGTCAATCTGCTCTATGTGTGGGGAGTGTGGAAATGCAGCTCCGTGAGATCAAGGGTGAATCCAAACCTTATCTCTCCAATTTGGCGGTGCATCCGGACTACCGGCGGCGTGGCATTGGTCGGCGGCTATTACACACTGTTGAGGGCAGCCTTTGCTCCGCCTATTGCGATCTCTATCTGCACGTCCTTGCTCACAATCAAGCGGCGCAGCAGTTATACGCCCGCTGTGGCTTTGCAGTCGTTGAGGAAGGCTTCACCTTTTGGGGAGAGCGGAAATTGCTCCTACGGAAGTCCCTCGCGGGCGATCGCCCCTATTCCTCGTCAGCCATTTCCTCGTGGGTATGAGTCACCGTATTGGCAGAGACGGCTACCCCTTGGTCTAGCTTTTGCCGCACCTGCTGTTCGACCTCTTGGGCAAAGGCAGGGTTCTCCTCCATATATTTAATTGTGTTGTCGCGGCCTTGGGCAAGATTTTCGCCGTTGTAGGAATACCAAGCTCCTTTGCGGCTAATCACACCGGTTTCCTCGGCCATATCAAGAATGCAGCCGAGATTGGAAATGCCCTTACCAAAAATGATGTCAAACTCAGCAATGCGAAAGGGTGGCGCCACTTTGTTTTTGGCCACCTTGACTTTGGCGCGAATCCCAAATTCCTCCGTTCCCTTCTTCAGAGTTTGCACCCGCCGAATATCTAGGCGCACTGAAGCATAGAACTTGAGGGCAGTTCCCCCCGTCGTCGTTTCTGGGTTACCGTAGGTGACACCAATTTTTTGCCGCAATTGGTTCAGGAAAATCACGGTGCAGCCTGTTTTACCAATATTACCGGTAATTTTGCGCAAGCCTTGGCTCATGAGGCGCGCTTGCAGCCCCACATGGCTGTCGCCCATTTCCCCTTCCAGTTCAGCGCGGGGCACCAAGGCCGCAACGGAGTCCACCACCACAATATCTACGGCTGTCGAGCGCACCAGTTGATCAACAATTTCTAGACCCGTTTCCCCAGTGTCTGGCTGAGCCACCAGTAGGTTTTCAATGTCCACGCCGAGGGCAGCCGCATAGGTGGGATCAAGGGCATGTTCAGCATCGACAAAGGCAGCTACACCACCGGCTTTCTGGACTGCGGCCACCGCATGAAGTGCCAAGGTGGTTTTCCCCGAACTTTCAGGGCCATAAATTTCAATGATCCGCCCCTTCGGCAGTCCACCCCCCAAAGCAAGGTCAAGGGTGAGGGCACCGCTAGAGATGGTTTCCACCTTCATGCGGGTGGCATCCCCAAGGCGCATGATGCTGCCCTTACCAAAGTTGCGTTCGATTTGGGAGACGGCAAGCTCAAGGGCTTTGCGTTTTTCGGAGGCAAGGGTGGTGTCACTCATAGCAAGCTGAAGAAGTTGGCACTTTTCTAGGTTAGCGGATTGGCGAAATTGATGGCTTAAGCTGCGGGGGTGAGTTAGATCAGCTTGCGACGCACAACGATGGCATTATCACCCACCACCGGATTGCGGACAAGCAGGTGACCTTCGGTATCCACCACAATGACGGTCTGATACCCCAAGTCATGGGCAGTTTGCCAAAGGTTCTGGGCTAGTTGATCCTGCTTTGTAGGACTGAGATCATACCAACTGTTGGCCAGCATCAATTCCAAGCGCTGTTCGCTGGGGGTGAGGGTCAGGGTGGGATCAAGGGCGTTGCTGTAGCGATCGCAAAGGGCCAGCAATTGCTGGCGGACGGTGAGGCTGTCACTGACGAAGGTGGAAGGAGCGATCGCCCTTGGTGACGGAGTGGGTGTTGGTGTCGGCTGAGGTATTGGGGCGGGTGTTGCTGCCATGGGTGTGGGTGCCGGGCGGGGTTGCACAAGGACACTGGGTTGGGGACGCTGGGTTGCTTTCACCGTTGGCTGGCGAGGAGATTGCAGCCAACTGAGGGGATTCAACCAGAGCAAAATGAGGAGTAGGGCGATCGCGATCCCAGTTAGAGTAGCGCGGTTATACCGCTCCTGGAGATGGTTCGGCAGCCGTTGCTGCACCCAGCCCATTCCCTGCCACCATAGGGCTGCCCCTCGACCGACCCATGAACGTTCGGGATTCAGCTGCTCTGGGGCGATCGCCCGTTGTGTGGCTACCTTCTTGAGTTGCGCTGTGGCCTTGCTCAGCAGTTCACTGATCCCCTGAAGTGTGGCGATCGTTTCCCGTAACAGCAGGGGGAACAGTTTTTGCCAAAGGGTGGGCTTGGGGGTCATTTGGGCACGCCAATCGATTGGATAAACTATTTTTGATCCTACGGCATCAGATCGCCGCAAATGGCTGCTGCAAAACCGCCGCTGACTGCTACCATGATCCCAAGACAAAACGAGATAACAACGTGAAGGGCATTCAGCAATTTAATATTGAAGGATTCCAGCGGCAAATTCGCAGTGCCCCCGTGCCTGTGATCGTGCATTTTTGGGCCCCTTGGTGTGGCCTGTGCCGCCTCATTGATCCCCTGCTGGATCAACTGGAGCAGTCACTGCCGCACCGGCTGCAAATTCTCAGGATCAATGCTGATGAAAACTTTGCCCTCAGTCGTCACTTCCAACTGACGAGTCTGCCAACCCTTCTTTTTTTCGATCGCGGCGAATTGGTGCAGCGGTTTGATCCCGCCCTTGTCAAGGGGGACTTTCGTCAAGCCTTGCAGCAACTGCTTGCCTACTCCTTTCCTAGCCTCTTGCCCGCTGAGTCCCACCGCTCCTAAGGCGAGAATTTGCGATGGCCAAGCTGCGTCGCCTCAGTCAGTTTTTAGAGGAACGCTGGGTGACCCCCGCCTACGCGGGACTGCTGCTATTGGGCATGAATCTCTTTCTTTTTGCGGCAGCCATTAATTCGATGGCGGGTTGGCTGTACGTGATTACGGGGATCATTTTTGGTCTGCTCTTGGTGGCGGCGATTCTACCGCCGCGCTATTTGCGGGGATTGGTGCTGGAGCGAGCCAAGGTGGCGCCAGTTCATGCGGGCGATCGCCTACGCCTGACCGTCTTTCTGACCAATGCCACCCAAACGCCTCGCCACAATTTGCAAGTGATTGACCCCGTTCCCCGTGATCTATGGTCAGCCACCCAGAGAAAATGTCCCCAACAGGCAATCGCGGAACTGCCACCGCAGCAAACCATTCCTTGGCACTACGATCTGATCCCACCCCGTCGGGGCATTTATGAGTGGTCGCAGCTAATCCTCCGCACCGCTGCCCCCTTGGGCCTCTTTTGGTGTCAGCGCGCATTTCCCGTACCGCAGCAGGTGGTGGTTTATCCGCAAGTTCTGCAATTACAACAGTGTCCTTTGCTGGATCAACTGGGGCAAGAGATTTCCCAAGAGTGGCGCGATCGCCAGCATCATCTTCACGTTGCCCAAGAGGGCATCACCCGTGCCTTACGTCCCTACCGCTGGGGTGATCCTTTGCGTTTAGTCCATTGGCGCACCAGTGCTCGCTATGGCGAACTGCGGGTACGCGAGTTTGACACCTTTAGCGGTGGGAATGCGGTGACCATTGCCTTGGATACCCGTCCCCATTGGATTGGGGAGGACTTTGAGCAGGCGGTGATTGCGGCGGCTAGCCTCTACCTTTACAGTTTGCAACAGCAAATTCCTGTCCAGTTTTGGAGTCCCGCCACGGGGATGCTCCACGGTCAGCCAACGGTACTGCGGGCCCTAGCAGCGATCGCCCCCAGCGACACCGATGCTGAGTATCCCATCGATTCCCTTGTCTGGCTCACCAGTCAATGGCCTAGCCCTGAACCTTTGCCCCCCGGCAGTATCACTGTGCTCTGGGGAGAGCCACCCTCACGGCGGCAAGGGGCACTTCTGTGGATTGATCGCGATCGCCCCCTCGGCAGCCAATTACAAACCCCTGTCAGCTACCCCCTGTCTTAGGGCAGCGGGCGCCACTCACCACTGCTAACAAAGGCAGCCCAAAAATAGGGAATTTGCTTACTGGGGTCATTCATTAACTGCAACTGCGCTTGCCGTAGAGCCTCACTGCGTCCCTTGCCAGCCGCTAGATTTTGATAAAAGGCAACCATCAGTTGTTGGGTCGTGGTGTCATCCACCTTCCAGAGGGAACTCACTTGGGTACGCGCCCCCGCCAAGGTAAAGGCTCGCCGCAAGCCATAGACACCATCGCCATTGAGAATATCGCCGCGCCCCGTATCACAGGCGGACATCACCACTAACTCGGTACCATCAAGGTTAATGCCGGTGACTTCAAAAGCCGTTAACACGCCATCATCCACCCCACTCTGCCGTTGATTGAAACCCGCCAAGGCCAAGCCGGAGCGCAACAGTGGATTTTCCCCCCTAAAGGGAGTATTGGCATTGAGACCACGGGTATGTTGCAGGACTTGGGGAGATAGCGGCGGACTCTCTAGGAAAAATCCATGGGTGGCGAGGTGAAGTACCCGCGGCCGCTGCGTTTGTTTGATGGCAGTTTCGGTGGCACTGCTGCCCGTGAGGATCTGCGCTTGGGGCAAGAGCGTGCTTACGGTTTTCACCTCCGTGGCGGTTCCGGGTAACTCCGTAAATGTCAGGCTGCGCAAATCCAGCGATCGCGGGTTCACTCCCCGCTGACTACTTGCCACAGCACGACCACTCCCTTGACTAAACGTGGGATTACCCACCACCAAGGGGGGATTGGCGGGTTTAACCCGCTGTTGCAGCCGCAGCAAGTCGCGTCCTGAGGTGAGCAGCGTGATCGTATAGGACTGCACCAGATAGCGATCCTGCCGATCCACCAAGGCCTCAAAGGAGAGAGTATTGAGCTGACCGTCGGGAGCCACCAGCAGATGGGTACTGCCCGCTAGGAAGGGTTCCAGAGGAGCCAAGAGGCGCTCATAGGCCGCCTTCAAAGAGGGCTTCGTTACCGTAGCGGGCAATCTTGGATCCGCCATCCGCTGGCGTGCTGCCTTAATGACCGTATCGAGATCAGCGACGGTACCCAAGTCACGCCATTGGGGAGCACCCCTATTTTTCAGGGCATAGAGGGCGTAGCGGGGGGCTTCCCAGCGGTTGGCTTTCGGGTTGTAGGGCACATACTGGATAAACTCCAACAGCACAGCATTGGCGGGAATCGCTTGCTGCACCGCACTGAGGGTGACGGGGGTAACGTCTAAACGGAAGCTGACATTTTGACTCACCAGTTGCGCTTCCAGTTGGTTAGCACGCTGTTCGAGTTGGCTAATTTGGCTGGCCGGCGGTGGGCGATCGCGTACAAAGGTGAGGCTAGCAATCTGTGTTCGCACACGAATTAATTCATCCAGTTGCTGCTGCCCCGAGGCATCCAGTTGATTACGTAGGCGACTGGCTGTTGCCGCTAAAACATCCAACAACCGACCTTTACGGCGCAAAATGGTAGTCAAGGCGAGGTTGGCCACTGCTGGATTCTGGGAACTCCCCTGTAAATGGAAGGAAATGGCGGTGTTGGTGGAGTCTTGAAACGTGGCCAGATAGTTGCGCTTGTATTCCTCGGAGCCAACCACGAGGTTACGGCTGAGGTTGACCTCTTCAATCTCAAGGGCGCGGTTGAGAGCCGTTAAGGCCTCGTTGATCATTCCCTGCGCCCAGTAGGCTTTGGCTAAATTGGCAAGACTTAGCGCCAAATAGGGATGCTCGCCACTGAGGGTACGCTGCCGCAGGGCAATACTGCGTTGATAGAGGGGAAGCGCCGCCCCATAATTCCCCTGTACCCGATAGAGTTCAGCCAAGTTGTTGAGGCTAGTGGCAACATCGGGGTGATCTGTCCCCAGTACCTTTTCACGGATCGCCAAACTGCGTTGGTAAAGGGGAAGCGCCGCGCCATAATTGCTCTGAGCACGATAGAGTTCGGCAAGGTTATTCAACACCGTTGCCACCAAGGGATGTTCTGCCCCTAAGGCGGGTTCGAGGAGACCCAGACTGCGCTGGTAGAGGGGCAAGGCTGTGGTTAGGCTGCCCTGCAAATGGTACATCACTGCCAAGTTGTGCACACTCAAGCCCACATCGGGATGGGTCTTGCCAAGGGCTTGTTCACGGATGGCAAGGGCGCGTTGATAGAGAGGCAGGGCCTCACCGTAGTTGCCTTGATCGGTGTAGAGGTTGGCGAGGTTATTGAGGCTGGTGGCAACATCGGGATGATTGGCGCCAAGGGCTTGTTCACGGATGGCTAAGCTGCGCTGATAGAGGGGAATCGCCTCACTAAAGTTGCCCAGTTCCTTGTAGGTGACAGCAAGGTTATTCAAAGTTGCAGCCACAGTGGGGTGATGGGCACCTAAAACCCGCTCAGCGATCGCCACCAATTCCCGCGAGGGTGCCACTGCTGCGCCATAATTCCCCTGTTTTTGCAACTGCTCAATCTGATTTGTGAGGGCAATGACATGATTACTATCGCCGCCAAAAGAGGTTTTGCGAATCACGTCTAGTTCACTGACGGCGGCACTATAGCGCTGTTGTAGGGCGTCCAACCGCTGCATAATATCGCGCAACTGTTGGGCTTCATTTTGTGCGAGTCCCCGCTGGTAAAATCCTGTGGTTGTGGCGATCGCCAACAGAAGCGCAAAACAACACCGATGACCCGACATCTGTCTCATAAAGCACCTGCCGCTGCTGCTTCTTTATCCTAGACAGCCAAGCGTCAGAATGTGTTTCCAATGTAACGACAAATTACAGTTATCCCCTAACCCCTAGGCGTTGCCTATAATAGAAGTGTTACGGTTGTTAACAACTCACGACAATCTCTCATTTTCAACCGAACTTAGCAATAGCAATAGCAGCCTTAATGCCTGACGGACAGGGTTTTCGGCTATTCTTGGGAACACTAGCAAAAACAACAATCGCAGTTAGGGTAAGCTTATCTAAAGGTCATCAATTTGTAAAGAAGTGTGATTCATTTTTCAATTCTTTATTTGTATTGATGAGAATGAAGTGCCTATGAAGTATTTCCACTCACCAATCATCCCAACTGATCAATGTTTCTTTAGGTGATTTTCTGCGTCAACTCAGCCGAGAGTATTTTTATGGATAGTGATGGTTATTTACCAGAGATTCTTACCCTTCTAAGACAATTGCTACCTTTGTTGATTAGCCTTTTAGATGATGCCTTTGCCCTTGTCCTGACCCGCCTCGGTTGCCATCTTCCTTGGCTCGAGAAGATCATGCCTTTTGTCCTCAGTGGAGTGACGCTCTATGTGATTATTCATGGCGGTAAGGTGATCCACGAGTTTTGCCAGCAGAAATGGGAATCACCTCAATCCCCGAATGTATCCCCGTTGCAATAGTGTTAGGAAATCCCCACAAATCCCACTGCATTTTGGTAGTCATTTTTACAATCGTGGGCGATCGCCGTTAAGATCGAGGTGAGGCCTATGACCGGTTGAATGTGGGTGTGGGAAGCGCACGGAAGCCTGTGTCGCCGTGAACAACGGTGAATTCGAGGCAACCTATGGAACTGCAACGTTCAGTCCCCCCAGCAATTGAACAAGAATTTATTCGACGTCAGGTGGTGAGTCAACTCCTGCAAGCGCGTTTGCGGGCAACTTGTGGGCTGACGCAGACCCCGACACCCCTTCCCCTAGCGACATCAACGGGCGATCGCCCGCCCCTACGGCCATTACAGGAGCCAAGGAATACCAGTGTGATCGAGGCTAGCCAACCCTAGAGGCGACCACGGGCTTTTAGCAGCAGATAGCGATCCACCAGTTGCTCACTCATTTGATCCGCAGGCGCGTCAAGGACAAGAACCCCCTGTTGCTCCAAGTGGGCAAAGGCGCGCTGGCGCTGGTGCAGGAGATCGAGAGCGACGGCTTGCTCGTAGAGGCTGGAAATTTGATCTACGGAGCCTGTGAAGGGGCGGTGGGCAAGGGTTTCAATGTAGCGATCGCGCAAAGCAACGCAGAAGGGTAGAAAACGCGGCGTGAGGCGAGCCATGGCTGCGAGGAGTTCTTGGGAAGCCACCTCATCAATGACTTCTGTAAGAACCACCACAAGGGCACGGCGGGTATAGTGTCCCAAGATCGCGCTGACGGTGCCCACATAGTCGGATTCTTCGAGAATGGGTTCACAGCGATACACCTGACTTAGAATCTGCCCCAGATGGGAATCGCCACTTTGAGGCGCAATCCACGTGTGCAGTTGCTGATCAAAAATCCCCAAGCCCACCTTATCCCCCCGTCGCAAGCCCGTCAGCGCCAGTGCCAATGCCGCGTTTAAGCCCCAGTCAAAGCGTTTCAAACCAGCGACAGTAGCGGTCATCAAGCGGCCTCGATCCAGCAGAATGATCAGGGGTTGATCCCGTTCGGGCTCCATGGCGCGCACAAGAGGCCGTCCGCGGCGGGCACTCGCTTTCCAGTCCATGAGGCGCAGATCATCCCCCAGATGGTACTCCCGCAATTCGGCAAACTCGGTGCCCCCCAAGGCATAGCGTCGCCGCCGCAAGCTGCCACTGGATTCTAAACTGAGGCGAATCGAGAGCGATCGCAAGCCCATCAAATCGGGATAGACTTCCACCTCAGTCACAACGGGTGCAAACCAGCGTCGCCACGCCAAGCCCCAAGAACTGCGCAGCCGCACATCGCAGCCTGACCATTGAAAGGCACCCCGTCGCGGTGGAAACACATGGTAGAGCAATTCCAACGTCCTCTGGGCTGAGGCCGCCAAGGCAAAGTAGGGGATTTCACCCGTAAACTCAGCAGGCATATAGTCGTAGAGTTCAACCCAGATCTGCTCATTCAAGGAAACCTCACCACGGGTGTGCAGCCTGAGGCGAATCGGGTTTTGCCGACCAATGGAGAGCCGTGACTCACAGGCGCGATCGAGGGTCAGTTGCCAGCGACCGATGCGGATATAGTCCCACAGGGACAGGCCGAAAATGAACAGATCGTACAGTCCCATCAGGAGCCATCCCAGCCCCAGAGGCCAGTGGTGCAACCATTCCCGCAACTTCCCTTGGGGAACCGCCTCGGCGATCGGCCATAGCTCTGCTGGCAGAAAGCTGGTCAGCACTGGAAAGAGAAGCCCCAGCAGCAAGAGGCCATAGAAGCGAACCGTGGGCACCCAGCGGGGGCGATGGCGACCAAACTGATAACTGGCAGGTGCTTTCATCGAGGAACAGCAACTTTCGCGAGAATACCTTGGATCACTTGGGGCAGCGTGGTGCCGTCTAACTGGGCTTCGGGCTTGAGGATTAAGCGGTGTTGCAGTAGCGGGGTGGCGATCGCCTTCACATCCTCAGGGGTAACATAGGCGCGATCCTCTAACCACGCTTGGGCTTGGGTGGCGCGTAACCAGCCCACTGCCGCTCGTGGGGAAGCCCCCAACAGCAGTTCAGGATGTTGACGACTGGCCTGCACCAAGGCCAACAGATAATCCAGCACCGCAGGCGCCACATGGACTTGCCGCACTTGCTGCCGTGCTGCCAAAACTTGCTCAACGGTAATCAACGGCTCCAAATTGAGTTGATCGAGATCCCGCGCCTCAAAGCCCCCAAGGGCATTTTCAAGCATTTGCCGTTCTGAGGTTGGCTCTGGGTAGGGAACGACTAGCTTAAATAGGAAGCGATCCAGTTGGGCTTCGGGCAAGGGATACGTCCCTTCAAATTCCAAGGGGTTTTGGGTGGCCACTGTCCAAAATAAACCCGAGAGGGGCAGAGTGGTGCCGTCAAGGGTTACCTGCCGTTCTTCCATGGCTTCGAGGAGAGCCGCTTGGGTCTTAGGCGGTGTGCGGTTAATTTCATCCGCCAGCAGCACTTGGGTAAAAATTGGCCCCTTGCGCAGGCGAAATGTGCGACTGTTAAAGTCAAAGATACTCGTACCGAGAATATCGGCGGGGAGGACATCGGGAGTGAGTTGGATACGGCGAAATTCCGCTGCAATCAGGCGAGCGAGGAGCTTCACAAGGAGAGTTTTAGCAGTTCCTGGCACCCCCTCAAGGATGACATGGCCTTCGGCGAGGAGCGCCACAACCAACCCTTGGGCGATCGCCCCTTGACCGACAACAATCTCATTGAGACGCTGCTGCAGGCGATGAAAAAGCTCTTTCACACGCGTTCTGTTACTGCTAAACTCTCCCAATGCTAGCAGAGGTCTTGACAATCTCCCCTTGATGACAATCAATAAATTATCGTCTAGGAAAATTGGCTAGAATACAGATCGAGGGACTTTTGGCAAACCTGTGACGACAACAACTTCTCCAATTGCCACCGCTGCCCAACAAATCGTCCAGCATCCGCAGCACAGTCGTCTTTTTAAGCTACTGTATGCCCTGCAGCAAAATCAATGGCCGACTCAAGCGCCGCCGTGGACCGTCAGCGATGTGCAACAGGCCGTGATCCAAATCCTTGAGCAGCTGAAAACCCCCACCCTTTTGGGACAACGCCTAACGGCCATTGTCAATAGTCTCAACAAAGCACCAGCCTACCAGATTCTTTCAGCAGCACTCCTGCAAATTTTGGTGCCCCTCTACACCCAATCCCCAACGGCCACACTGACCATCGAGGCGCCAACCCTCAGCACCGCCGATCTCTACGATTTGCGCTTGGAAGTCACTCGCTACTGTACCCCCCTGCAGATGAAGCTTCTTGTGGCCGCTCTGTTGACCACTAAACCGGTGCATGCTCAAGGCCTAGAGCGGTTTACCCTCATTGATTTACTGCAACGGCTGACCCGCCGCTATGGGGATTTAGAGATCTTGCAGACGCAGATGGCCGCTGCTTTGGCGCGCTTGCCCGATGACCCTCTCTATGCCAGTGGCGGCGATCGCCTGATCAAACTGCTGACTACGCTCTATCAACGCTATCAACAAAGCCCCGCCCCAGACATGACCCTTGGCACTACCCCACCCACCGTTGCCCCACCAGATCCCTCAGAAACCGAGGAAGAACTCACCTGCCAACTGCTCCCCCACAGTCAATAAACGCTAGGGAAGGGCTGGCCTGCTGGTAAAGAGATTCTGTACTTAGCGGGGAATCCTTGGCGATCGCGGTAGAACAGAAGGGAAGGGCTGACTACTAATCGCGTTAATTCTTTGCGAGGATTCCCACAATGACCAGTCTCATTCCGCCCGGTTGTCCCACGGTGCTGACGGAAGACGATCGCACCGGTACGAGTATTGAAACGCTGCGCCGCGCCTTTATGGATAATCTCTTCTTTATCCAAGGGCGATTCCCCGAAGTGGCGACGAAAAATGATTACTACTTGGCCTTGGCCTACACCGTGCGCGATCGCCTACTGTTGCGCTGGTTGAATTCTGCCAAAACCTATCGAGATCAAGAAAGCCGCACTGTTTGCTATCTCTCCGCCGAATTTTTGCTAGGGCCACACCTCGGCAATAACCTGATTAACCTCGGACTCTATGAGGCCGTTGAAGAAGCCATGCGGCAAACGGGTTTGAACCTCAAGGAACTGCTGGATCAGGAGGAAGAGCCGGGCTTGGGCAATGGTGGCTTGGGTCGCTTGGCCGCCTGCTATATGGATTCCCTCGCCACATTGGAAATCCCCGCCATTGGCTACGGCATTCGCTATGAGTACGGCATCTTTGACCAAGAGATTCGCGATGGCTGGCAAGTTGAGATTACGGATAAGTGGTTACGCTACGGCAACCCTTGGGAAATTCCGCGACCAGAGTTGATTTTGCAGGTGAAGTTTGGCGGCTATACCTATAGCTACACCGATGATCAGGGTCGCTATCGGGTCGTTTGGGAACCCCACCAAGTGATTCAAGGGGTAGCCTATGACACCCCAATCTTGGGCTACAAGGTGAATACCGCCAATCTTTTGCGTCTATGGCGGGCAGAGGCGGTGGAGTCCTTTGACTTTCAAGCCTTTAACACGGGCGATTACTACGGTGCCGTCAACCAAAAAATTGCCTCGGAAAACATCACCAAGGTGCTCTATCCCAACGATGAGCAATTGCAGGGCAAAGAACTGCGGCTGATGCAGCAATATTTCTTCTGCTCCTGTGCCCTTCAGGACATGATCCGCCTCTACAAGCAATCGGGGAATAAGGATCTCAGTCGCTTCCACGAGAAGTTCACCGTGCAGTTGAATGATACCCACCCGGCAATTTCAGTGGCAGAACTGATGCGCCTGTTAGTGGATGAGCATCTCATGCCTTGGGAGCAGGCGTGGGACATTACTTGCAAGACATTTGCCTACACCAACCACACCCTCTTGCCCGAGGCACTGGAAAAATGGCCGCTAGATCTCTTTGGCTCACTACTACCCCGCCACTTGCAAATTATCTACGAAATTAACCAACGCTTCCTCGATCAGGTGCGCCTGCAATATCCGGGGGATAACGATCGCCTACGGCGGCTGTCGATTATTGATGAAAGTGGCTGTCGTTATGTGCGCATGGCACACTTGGCAGCGGTGGGGAGTCATGCCATCAACGGAGTGGCGGCGCTGCACTCAGAACTCTTGAAACAAACGGTGCTCAAGGATTTCTACGAACTGACGCCGCAGAAATTTTCCAATAAAACCAATGGCGTCACCCCTCGGCGCTGGATGGTGCTCAGTAATCCCGGATTAACTCGCCTGATTACCGAACGCATTGGCGAAGATTGGGTGAAGCACTTGGATCAACTGCGGCGATTGGAACCCTTGGCAGAGGATCGCGACTTTGCGGCTCAGTGGCGATCGGTGAAGCATGGAAACAAGGAACGCCTTGCGGAATACATTCGCGATCGCGTGGGAGTAACGGTGGATCCCCACTCCCTCTTCTCCATTTTGGTGAAGCGCATCCACGAATATAAGCGGCAGCACCTGTGTGTCCTCAATATCATCACCCTCTATCAGATGTTGAAGGACAATCCGCAACTGGAGATGGTACCCCAAACGTTTATTTTTGGCGGTAAGGCGGCGCCGGGCTACTACATGGCCAAGCTAATCATCAAGCTCATCAACTCGGTAGCCGACGTGATTAACCGTGATCCAGCGGTGCGCGATCGCCTGAAGGTGGTCTTTTTACCCGACTACAATGTGACTCTGGGACAGTGGGTCTATCCCGCAGCGGATCTCTCCCAACAAATCTCAACAGCGGGCTACGAGGCCTCAGGCACAGGGAATATGAAATTTGCCCTCAATGGGGCGCTGACGATTGGCACCCTCGATGGTGCCAATGTGGAGATTCGCGAAGAAGTAGGAGCAGAAAACTTCTTCCTCTTTGGCAATACGGTGGAGCAATTGCAGGAATTGTGGCGTAACGGCTACCGTCCGTGGGAGTTTGCCAATAATAACCCGATACTGAAGCGAGTCCTTGACCTCATCGGCTCTGGTTACTTTTCCCATGGGGATACGGAACTCTTTCGCCCAATTGTGGAACACCTCTGGCAAAACGATCGCTATTGCCTTTTGGCAGACTACCAAAGCTACATGGACTGCCATCAACAGGTGCTTCAGGTCTATCAAGATCAAGCCCAATGGGCAAAAATGTCGATTCTGAATGTGGCACGGATGGGCAAATTTTCTAGCGATCGCGCCATTCGCGAGTACTGCCAAGACATCTGGCACGTTGAACCGGTGAAAATTGTTCTACCGGAAACCTCCTATATGACGCCCGCTGTGCAGTAGGCTGGCCGTCTCTGGCTCAATCTGAAATCACCCTGATGCTCCCCCTCTGCGCGAGGGGGTTTTTCGCAGCAAAACGTTAAGGTTCTCGAGGCTGGTAATCTCGACAGTCTTGGCAGGAGCCTTGAGGGTTCACAGCACACCGCAACAAGGGTGAAAGCGCATTCCAGCGGCAGGTGGGATCTCCAATCACCCACTGTCCATTGACGAGATGGCGATCGCTGGTAGTATCGCTGTGCTGCACATAGAGGGCAATTTTTTCCAGCTGATAACGTCCGCCACGAAACCGGTAGCGATGACGGCGTTCTAACACGGTATAGGTTTCCCCTTCATGATCCACATGGCAACCAGGTTGGGGTGTCCAGTCGAGATAAACATGACCCAGCGATCGCCGCGGGTTGATCAGGTGCAACTCTGTCGGTAAGTCAGATGGGGTTGCCATGGCTTCAGGTTGATCGCGGCCTTAGGATCGCCTGTCAACTGTGTTGGGCATAACTAACGATCAATCTATCGTATCCTAGCAGTGGCAACATTTCCACCTCCCGTAATTTTTTATGGCAAAACTGTCCACTGACCTCGAACGTGCCTTTTTGAGTCCTGTGCCCAGCCCCAGCAATGGCGAGGTGTTAACGCAGCAACTGGTGTCCTTGGGGGATATTCTGCAGTTGGCGGGAGAGCGAACCTTCGGCTTTTTGCTGGCTGTACTTTCATTGCCCTCGGCGCTGCCTATTCCAGCCCCCGGTTACTCCACCCCTTTTGGCATTGTGCTGTTACTGTTGGGCTGGCAATTGCTCGTGGGTGCCTCAACCCCTTGGTTACCCCCGCGGCTGCTCAAGCGCACGATGCCGCGATCCCAGATTCAAAAGATTGTGCGCACAGCTTTGCCTTGGCTGCGGCGGATTGAATTGATCTCCCGTCCCCGCTTGCGCCCCATTTGCACGACCCGAGGCGGACGTTTGGGCTTGGGAGTTGCCGTGTCACTGATGGCAATCTCGATGATTTTGCCCATTCCCGGCACCAACACCATTCCAGCGATGGGCATTTTTACGATTGGCTTTGGTCTTTTGGATGACGATGGTTTGATTAGTCTGGCAGGGGTGGCTATTTCTCTGATTGGCTTAGCGGTGACCACCTCCATTCTGGTTGCCCTTGCGTGGGGGGGGAATAGTCTCCTCGATGTATTGAAGGCTTGGCTGCATCCGTAATATAGGAGGTAATCTCCTTCCCGACTCAAAGCAAATGAGAACCCTATCCCCTCCCAAGTCCTGTGGCCGATGGTTGAGTGCCGTGGGGACGATCGCGCTATTAGGGTTGCAGCCCCTCAAAACAGCCGCCAATACCTCGGCAGAAGACTTACCGCCAGCGGTTGCGGGGGCGATCGCGCTGCCGGTCAATGAAAAACAAGTCGTGGTGAGTGAGCAACCCTCGGCAGTGGGCTTAACGGTACCCAGCCTCTGGTGGGCAGTGCAGCAGTTTGGGGATGGGGTGATTCAGCGCTGGCAGGCTTTTCCGGCCATCACAGCGCCGGGGGGTAGAGTTGAAGCCTTTGTGTCGCCGTCTGCTTGGGGACGCCTGCCCTATTTACGGCGTTTTGCCCTGATCAATCAGTTGGGCAATGCCAGTCGCAGCTTTGGTTATCAGTTGATCCTGCGCGATCGCGCAGCGCGCCCTTCGGGCGATCGCCGGCAGGTCATTTATGGTGCCTACACCTGTCAATTTGATGCCCTACCCCTTGAATACCTGCCAGAAGTCACCGATGCCGCAGGCAACCCGATTCCTTTTTTCCCAGCCAGTACCGAACTCGACTGTCAAGTATGGGTGAATCCCAATATTCCCGTCATGTTCCCAACTCAAGGACTTCGCTAAAAGGACTGTATCTAGGCCAGAGTCGCCTTTTCCATCACTGTTAATAATTCCTGCCATAACTTTTGGGTCACAGGCCCTGGACAGGCGGGAAAGATCACCTCATCCACTTGGCGAATCGGCATTAGCAGGCGCACCGATGAACTCAGAAAGCCCTCACTGGCTCTCGCTAGCTCCTGTGGGGTGAGAATCACTTCCCGATGGGGCATGCCCAAGTTTGCAACGATCTGCAACAGCGTCGCTCGCGTAATTCCGTGGAGCATCCCAACAGCAGTGGGGGGTGTCTCGACCACACCCTCACGGACAATCCAGAGGTTACTGGTCGTGGCCTCGGTCATCTGCCCTTGGGCATTGAGAAGCAGGGCGTCGTCAAACCCAGCTTGCTGCGCTTCCAATAGCGCCAAGATATTGTTGAGGTAATTGCCCGTTTTGGCGGCTGGATCAAGGGCAGCAGTGCTCGTGCGTTGCCGCTTGGCAATGGTCAGGCAAATTCCCTGTTCGCTCAATGTTGGTTCGGGGGCGATCGCCATCAACACAATCAATAATCTGGGCTGGGTCGTTGGTTCTGGCAATAGCCCAATGCGGCGATCCCTACCACGGGTCACGACAATCCGAATGTAATATTCTCCCGCTGGGGCAGCCGCTAAGGTGCGTTGCACTTCTTGGGTAATGTACTCATCAGACCACGGCACGCTCATGTAGAGATAGGCCGCTGAAGCACGCAACCGTGCGAGGTGCTCTGGTAAGGCAAAGGGAATCCCGCGGTAGGTACGCATCACTTCATAAACGCTATCGCCGTAGAGAAACCCGCGATCAAGAACAGAAATCGAGGCCTCTGGCGTAATCACCCCATCCAAATTGCAGAGCAACACTCGCCCTCTCCCCTAGGGTTGGCGTTCCACTTCGGCTTTCATGCGCTCAAGGGTTTGATGCATTTGATCAAACATGGTTTGGGCAGACATACCAAACTGGCTGAGTTGGGTCTCCAATTGTTTGATGGTCATCTGCGCCATGAAGTCATCGGACAACTCAAACCGCTTCATAAAAATACGGTAGCGCTCCATGAGTTCTTCCATTTTTTCGATATAAATTTTCTTGCCTTCGCGGTCAAACTTGCCGTACTCGGAGCCAAGCTGCATCAACTGCTGGTAGTCCTGAAACAGGCGTTGTGCTTCCTGTTGAACAATTTCTGAATCAAAGAATCCCATATGACTCTGCCCGATACAGCAACAACCCAAATGCCAACGCTTGACCGTTTGGTTTGTTATCTAGTTGCATTCTATCAAAGGCACTTTAGGCGGGGGGAAGAGGGAAAACCGATCCTTCACTCAGGGTTTGCGCCCAAGCGATCGCCGCCAGAAAACTCTGTGGGTCTGCCATCCCTGTACCCGCAATATCAAAAGCCGTACCGTGATCCGGGGACGTGCGAATAAAGGGCAAGCCAATCGTCGTATTCACCGCTTCCCGAAAAGCGAGCATCTTCACGGGAATCAACCCCTGATCATGGTAAAGCGCGAGGTAGGCATCGTAGGCAGTTGCCGGGGCAGGGCGTCCCCACCACGCATCGGCAGCTCCAATCCAGAGGGTATCAGGGGGCACAGGACCAATCAGTTCAACTTGGGGATACTGCTGCTGGGCTGCTGCGAGCCATGGAATCAGCCAAGTCACTTCCTCTTGGCCTAAGTGTCCCTGCTCACCACTGTGGGGATTCAAGCCAGCAATGGCAATGCGAGGCCGCTCCAGATGCCGTCGCTCCCTCAGAAACTGCACAAGGAGCGCGAGTTTTTCATTGAGGCGTTCGGGGGTCAGTGCTTTGGGCACCTCTTGCAAGGGGATGTGGGTCGTCGCGAGTAAAGTGGTCAGCACCCAGTTGGTTACGGGCGATCGCCCCAAGAACACCATGCCCACGTTGGCGGTTCCTGTAAAGTGAGCCAGCACTTCTGTTTGACCGGGAAAAGCATAGCCTGCCGCCTGCCAACTGGCCTTAGAAATCGGTGCCGTCACAATGCCTGCCACCTCGCCAGCGATCGCCCGCTGAATGGCTGTTTCTAAGTAGGCAAAGCTCGCCGCCCCACTCACCACACTCGGTTGCCCCGGCACAATCACCGCATCGAGGGGATGCTCCCAAATCCGAAGCTGGGCAGGATCAATGGCCACCTGTCCCTGCTGGCAGAGGCGAGCGTACGTTTCCTCTAATACTTGGCCTGTACCAGCAATAAAAAACTGCCCTAACATTTCTGAGGGCAGGTGAGCTAGGGCTTTCAGGAGAATTTCTGGGCCAATGCCCGCTGGATCCCCAAGGGTGAGGGCAAGGGACATCCTAGGCTTCTTGAAGAATCGGCTCAGCCGTATCGTCTTCAGTGGCTTCGGGAATGTCTTCAATGACTTCCTCAGTGGTCTCTGCGGTGGCCTGCTGCTGTTGTTGCAGGAGTTGCTGACGATAGCGCTCTGCCATCTCTTCAGCCTTTTCATAGACCAACTGCGGATTTTTCACCATGTCACCGGGTTCTGGCTCCAGTTGCTTGGTGGACAGGGAAATCCGACCCCGCTCAGCATCAAGGTCAATAATCATCACCTTGACTTGGTCATTGACATTGAAAACACTGTGGGGCGTATCAATGTGATCGTGGGAAATCTCGGAAATGTGCAGCAGACCGCTAACCCCACCAATGTCAATGAAGGCACCGTAGGGCTTAATCCCACGCACGGTTCCAACCACTACTTCGCCCACTTCCAGTTTGTTCATCTTGCGTTCGACAAGGGCACGGCGGTGGCTGAGGACGAGGCGGTTGCGCTCTTCATCCACTTCTAAAAACTTCAGGGGTAGCTCTTCACCCACCAATTCTTCTTTGTTGACACGGGTGCTGATGTGGGAACCGGGGATAAAGCCGCGCAGCCCTTCAATGCGCACAAGGGCACCCCCACGGTTGGTGGCAAAGACCTGAGAACGAACGGTGGCATCTTCCGCTTGCAGTTGGCGAACGCGCTCCCAAGCCCGCATGTACTCAATACGGCGAATCGACAGCGTCAGCTGCCCTTCCTCATTTTCATCCGCCAAGATAAAGAACTCACGGGTTTCGTTCGGTTGCAGGACTTCTTCCGGACTGTCAATCCGGTTGATAGACATTTCTTGGATGGGGATGTAGGCAGCGGTTTTCGCACCGATGTCAATCAGGGCACCCTTCGGTTCGATGCTAAAGACGGTGCCAGCAACAATGTCGCCGGGGTTGAAGTGGTAATCGTACCGGTCGAGTAAGGCTGCAAAATCAGCATGCGTAAAGCCCACGTCTAACGTTTTTTCCTGATTGACCATGCGAGTGTTTTCCTAGCTCCTTTAACGAAAATGGGGGTGTATAGTGAGTTATCAAGCGGGCAGAAGTGGGTGCCATACGCAATCATACCAGCGATCGCTCGAACACTTTCTGACTGGATCTACAATGTTAGCCTAGAGTTTGCCCGTTGGCTAGCGGCATCGCTAAAATTTTGGTCATTGATGAAGATAAGTGTTAATTTTTGTGTACTACTGAGGAGTGGGCATGGGGCGATTGAACCGCCGACAGGTCAAGCAATTTTGGCAGGAGTTCCGCCAATTTGCCTTAAAGGGGAATGTGATTGATCTGGCGATCGCTGTCGTGGTGGGGGGTGCCTTTAGCCGCATTGTCACCTCCGTGGTGGAAGACCTGATGATGCCTTTGATCAATCCCCTGATTCCGGGGGGCGACTGGCGCGAGCTTACGGTCGGGTCGGGGATTAGAATTGGCAAGTTTTTGGGCAGTTTGCTCGACTTTGGGGTGATTGCCCTGAGCTTGTTTATTCTTCTGAAGCTGCTTTTACCCTTGCTACCGAAGAAACCCCCTGCGTCAGAACAACGGGAGTGTCCCTACTGCTTGGAATCAGTGCCCCTCAAAGCAACTCGCTGTCGTGCCTGCACCTCTGAACTCCCCCCCCTGTAGGAGTCCTCAGCAATGCGATCGTGGCAACGCTGGATCGGTGGGCTGTTGGTGGGGCTATGGCTGGCCATCCTCACCAGTTGTGGAACAACGCCGCCTACCCAAGGCACCCAGATTGAATTCTGGACCATGCAACTGCAACCGAAATTTACTGACTACTTCCATCGCCTGATTGCGGAATTTGAAGCCCAACATCCCGATGTCCATGTGCGCTGGGTGGATATTCCTTGGACGGCAATGCAGACCAAAATTCTCATGGCAGTATTAGCGGGCACTGCTCCCGATGTGGTGAACCTGAACCCCGACTTTGCGGCGTTGTTGGCAGGACGCAATGCGTGGCTCAATCTCAATGACTATGTGCCGCCAGCCGTGCGCGAGCGTTATCTACCGAATATCTGGCAGGCAACGACGTTAGAGGGCAAGAGTTTTGCCGTGCCTTGGTACCTCACCTCGCGGGTAACGATTTATAACAAGGCGATTCTTGCCGCCGCTGGGATCGATCGCCCCCCGCAAACCTTTGCTGAACTTGCCAGTGTTGCTAAAGTCGTGAAGGAGAAAACGGGCAAATACGCCTTCTTTATCACGATGGTGCCCGAGGACTCTGCCGAACTGATGCAGGCCATGGTACAGATGGGGGTGAAGCTTGTCGATGATCAAGGCCGTGCTGCCTTTAATTCCCCAGTGGGCAAAGCCGTTTTCCAGTATTGGCTGGATTTCTATCGTCAGGGACTCTTGCCGCCACAGGTGCTGACTGAAGGCCACCGCCAAGGTATCGAACTCTATCAAGCGGGACAAACGGCTCTATTGATGACCAGTCCGGAATTTTTGAACGCGATCGCCACCAATGCCCCCAGTATTGCAGCCGTTTCAGCCCCCGCCCCCCAGTTGACCGGAGACACTGGCAAGAAAAATGTTGCTGTGATGAATTTACTTGTGCCCCGCCAGAGCCGCCATCCTGACCTAGCCGTAGAATTTGCCCTCTTTGTCACCAATAATGCAAACCAACTCGCCTTTGCCAAGGAAGCCAATGTCCTGCCTTCTACACAAGCGGCTCTAGCGGATCCCTACTTCTGTACCATTGGCGAAAATGCCACCCCCGTGGACATTGCCCGATCGGTCAGCGCTCGTCAAATGAACCAAGCAGAGGTTCTCATTCCCCCTCTGCGGGATATTAAGGAGCTACAACGACTCCTCTACGAGAATTTACAGGCAGTTCTCTTGGGACAAAAGACAATTGATCAGGCACTCAAGGATGCAGAAACCGCATGGAATAGCCGTTTGGGATAAATGCTCCCACGTATCAAATCTCTACCTGTATGCCAAGCTCCACTACTTGTTCAGGGGGCAGACGAAAGTAGATCATGGCATCCTCAGCATTGCGATATAGCCAAGCAAAGACAACCTTTTGCCAGTAGGTCATACCGGGGGCGTGGGTGGGGATGATTGTGCGACGGCCTAGGAAGAAACTCATCGGTTCGTTGAGGGGGAGATTGAGGACACGTTGGCAAGTTTCAAGGGCGAGTAGGACATCGGGGCGATCGCGAAACCCCGAGGTAAGGATGATTTCATAAATACCGACATCCGTGACTGTATAGGCGAATTGTTCTGACAAGGGCACATGGGGTAAATTCGCAGTTGCTAAATGGATAAAGATCATCTGCTCATGCAACACATGATTGTGCTGAAGGTTTTGAATAAAGGTCGGTGGAATGGTGTGGGGAAGTGGTGAGAAGAAAACAGCAATCCCCGGCACACGCGCAACCCCTTGACTGAGCAGTTCCTTGAGGGAGAAGTGAGTATTTGCTTGCAGCAGTTGCTGGCGCAGCAGAACCTGACCTTGTCGCCACGTCACTAAGAGCATATAAATAATCCCGCCGAAAACAAGGGGATACCAGCCACCGTGGGGAATCTTGAGGGCATTTCCCATCAGGAAAGCAATTTCAATTACTAAAATACTGACCCAAACAAGGCTAATTTGCAGAATAGACCACCGCCACAAGTGCCGCGCCACCAAAATCAGGCAGAGAGTCGTAACTACCATGGTTAAGTTAACTGCCAAACCATAGGCACCCGCGAGTTCTGATGAGTTTCTAAAGGTGATGACCAAGAGCAGAACCGTAACCAATAGCAACCAGTTGATTACAGGAATATAAATCTGGCCACGGTGATGATCATCCGTGACATCAATGCGCAGCCGGGGCAGATAGCCCAACTTAATAGCCGCAGCAGTCATTGAAAAAGCCCCCGAAATTACCGCTTGAGATGCAATAACGGTGGCCAATGTACTGAGAATGACTAAGGGCAAAACGCTCCACTCAGGCACAAGTTGGAAAAAGAGATTATGGGTAGCCGTTGGATGCTTGAGAATGAAAGCACCCTGCCCCAGATAATTCAAGGCAAGGGCAGGAAAGACTAGACGATACCACGCCAAGCGAATCGGCTGGACGCCAAAGTGTCCCATATCGGCATACATCGCCTCGGCACCCGTCAGTGCCAGAATAACCACTCCCAATAGAAAAAGAACTTGGCTGGGATGGGTGCGAAAGAGTTCTACTCCCCACCAAGGATTGAGGGCGTTCAGAATTGTGGGGTGCTCGAAGATGTGAATCGCGCCAAGAATGCCCAAGGTCATAAACCAGAGGAACATGATCGGGCCAAAGACCTGCCCCACTTGGGTGGTACCGCGATGTTGAAACCAAAACAACCCCACTAAAATGACCCCCGTTAGCGGAACTGTCCAAGTTGCAAACTGGGAACTGAGCACCTCTAGCCCCTCAACGGCAGAGAGAACACTAATCGCAGGGGTAATGGTGCTATCTCCATAGAACATGGCCGCCCCCACGAGACCGAAAATGATCACCCAGCGCCGCCAGTGGGGACTAAGGCGAATTCGGGAGAGGACAAGTGCCGTCAGGGGAAAGATGCCGCCTTCACCGCCATTGTCAGCACGCAGGGCAAAGATTGCATACTTGAATGTTGGAATGAGGACAAGCGACCAGAGGATCAAAGAGAGAATGCCGTAGATATTGTCCGGAGTAACCGTTAGGGGATGAAGGGGATTGAAGGTTTCTTCAAAGGCATAGAGGGGACTGGTCCCTAGGTCACCATAGACGACACCGAGGGCACCCAGAATGAGGAGCCTTGAGGGCTGGTGGGCAGCATTCGTTTTTGTCATGGCCGGATGGAGTATGTTACCGACTTAAGCTATCGAAGCGAATATTGGCTTGAGCCATGCGTTTGAGGGCTTCCCCTAAACGATCGCGATCGGCAATGAGGCTAATGCGCACGTATCCTTCACCCCCTTCGCCAAAAGCATTGCCGGGGGTCACAACAACGCCTGTCTCCTGAAGCAGTTTGAGGGCAAAATCGGTCGAACTCATGCCCACGGGTACGGGCACCCACAGGTACATGGTTGCTTGGGTTGGGGTGAGTTGCCAGCCCAGTTCATTCAAGCCTTGAATCAGAAAATCCCGCCGTTGGCGATAGCGATCGCACACAGAGGCAATGTAGCTATCGGGCAGGCTCAAGGCCACCTCTGCCGCTTTCTGTAAGACGGAAAAAACCCCATAATCTAAGTTCGTTTTCAGGGTACGCAAGCCCTGAATAATGTGGCGGTTGCCCACCACAAACCCCACCCGCCAACCGGCCATATTGTAGGTTTTCGAGAGGGTATGGAACTCAACGCCGATTTCCTTGGCACCGGGAATTTCCAGTAAGCTGGTGGGTTGATAGCCATCAAAGGCTAGTTCGGCGTAGCAAAGGTCATGCACTAGAAGGATTTGATAGTCGCGGGCAAAGGCAACGACTTCTTCAAAGAAAGAGCGGGGGGCGATCGCCGCCGTAGGATTGCTGGGATAGTTGAAGTACAAAACCTTCGCTTGACGGGCAATGTCACTGGGAATCTCACTGAGATCAATGAGCCAGCCCTTTTCTGGTTTCAGAATCAGGGGATAGATGTTGGCACCGGCAATCGCGGGTCCACGAAAATGGGCAGGATAGGCCGGGCTAGGCACAAGAACGACATCCCCCGGATTGACATAGGCAAGGGCAAGGTGCGTCAGTCCCTCTTTTGATCCCAACAGGGGTAAGGCTTCACCATCGGGATCAAGGGAGACATTGTAGCGGCGCTGATACCAACGGGTAATGGCTTGACGGAAAACCGCTGTGCCTTCAAAGGGAGGATAACCGTGGTAACTAGGTTCCTCAAAGGCGGCGATCGCTGCTTCAATCACTGGACGCGGGGCAGAGCCATCGGGATTACCCATCCCCAAGTCAATGAGGTCGAGTCCCTGCTGGCGGGCTTTCAGCTTCAGTTCATCGAGACGCGCAAAGACGTAGGGCGGCAATGCCCCCAAGCGATCGGCCGGCTGAATCCACTCTAACCCCATCTAGCGGGCACTCCCATCTAAGACTGTGGCACTGTAGCCGACCACGGTGGACACCATTGCTTCTAGCAGCAAATCAGGTGTCACCGCAAAAGGCAAATAGTGAATATCGGAGTGGGGAGCGCAGGCAACGGTTGCAGCGTGCTGGAGTTGCGCCAAGCTGGCCTCTTGGAAACCCAAATCCTCTAAACTCAGGGGCAAACCCACCTGTTCATAGAACTGGCACAGCTGATGGCGAGCGCTAGCAGCTAGCTGACTGCCTTGAACTAGCTCTTCCAAGCGTAGTTGCACCAGAATACCGTAGGCCACTTTTTCTCCATGGAGGGTGCCCCTACTTTGGGGTAGTTGGGTCAGACCGTTGTGCACCGCATGGGCTGCCACCGTGCGGCATTGGGCACCCCCCAAACCCCCAATCATCCCTGCCATGAGGACACTGGCATCGACGACATTTTCCCAAGCGGTACTGCCCACATTGGCCAGGGCCTCAGCGGATTGCTGCAAGAGAAGATCGCGCAATACTCGGGCTTGCTGTACCGCAGCCACAATCAGCGTTTCTTGGCGGTGGCCACTACTCACCGAGGCCTCATACCACTTGGCAAGGGCATCGCCAATGCCGGCAAGCAGGGTTCGCTTCGGCGCCGTTTGAATCAGGGCGTAGTCCAAGAGCAGCAGATCCGGGCAACGGTGGAGTGTCACATCGTAGGCAAAGGCACCGGCCTCTGTATAGATATTGGAGAGGGCTGTCCAAGCGGCACAGGTGGCTGCGGACGTGGGGATCGTCACTACGGGCAAGTGTAATTGATGCCCCAAAAGTTTAGCGGTATCTAGGGCTTTGCCACCGCCAATGCCAATGATGAGATCACTGCCTTGCGCCTCTTGGCGGAGCTGGGCAAGGGTGGATTCACTGCACTCACCATGGAATGTCCCCACGCTGAAGGTGAGATCATGGGAGCGGGCGATCGCCTGCCACTCCTGCTCAAGCTGCTGATACCGCTGCGGTGAAACCACTAAAAGGGGATGATGCCCCAATTGAGCAATGGCTTCCCCCGCTTGGGAGAGAATGAACCAACCACGATAGACGTGGGTAGGTGCAATACAAAGGGGTGAAAACGAAGCAGCAGTCACAGGCCGTATAAATAAGGACTATTTAGAGCATCTGCGGCAAAAATAGAGTCATTTTCGCTCTAGCCGTAGAGATCTATCTTAGCTGCTCTTCTTCTGACTTTCCGTTTGCACGTACAAAATAATCAAGAACACTGTTGGCACCAAGACAAACATGGCTGTTGCCACCAAGCCAAAAGGATTGACTTCCATGGTATGTACCCCACAACGCTGGCTTTTATTTTATCAATGCTGTGTCCCCCTTGGGGCGATCGCCCTTGGCCAAGGTCAGCCTCAGGGATTGGGCAATTTTTTGGGCGGTGATGGGAGCTAGCAGGATACCATTGCGGTAGTGGCCAGTGGCCAGCCAAGTGTGGTCGTCTATTTTTTCGATGATGGGTGCCGGGCGATCGCTCGGGCGGGGTCGCAGTCCCTGCCACTGTTGAGTTAAGGGAGCCGTTTTCAAAACTGGCCAAAGTTCGATGGCTCTCCCATGCAGTTGATCAAGGGTTTGCGGATTCGCGGTGAGGGTGTTGAACTCCACGGTGGCACCCACCCACACCCGCCCCCAAGGCAAGGGGACAAAATGAATGCCTTCAGCGGTCATTACTGGTGTATTTGCATCAATATCACAGGCAAACTCTAGGGCTTGTCCTAAAACCGGTTCCACAGTGACAGAGCGATTCAGGGCTTGCGTAAGGGGTGTTGTTCCCAGACCCGCCGCTAGGATCAGGTATTCAGTCTCGATGGCTGCTTGATCGAGCTGTAAAATCCATCCCCCTTGGAGCGATCGCTGGAGCTGTCGGACAGGGCTTTGATACAAGAACTTTACGCCCCGTTGATGAGCCGCTTGGCGCAGGGCTTGAGTCAAGGGTTTAGGGGTGACTTGGCGATCGCCCGTTGCCCAAAGTGCGCCGTGAATGTGGTGGATATCCACAAGGGGATATTGATCTTGGACTTCTTTTGGCGAGAGCCACTGCACCCCTTGGGGAGCCTGTTCCTGCAACCATGCTTGGGTGGCGATCGCCTCGTCCTTAGTGGTACAGATTTCGATAATGCCGCAGCGCTGGTAGGGAATCTGAACCCCCGTTTCTGCCGCCAACTCCGGAATGAGGGTTTCATAACGTGCCAAACTGGCCTGCCGTAGTTGAAAGTTGCGTCCACGTCGCCGCCGACTGAGGTGGACAATGAGAACACCAAGAGCCGCACCGGTCGCTTGCCAATCTTCCTCCCGTTGTGCTTCAAGGACAAGAATCGGCGTTTCCGCTGGATCAAGCACACGACTCAGTTCGTAGGCGATCGCCGAGCCAACCACCCCGGCGCCCACAATGGTCACTGTTGCATTTGCTAGCAGCACCGTCACAGTGTGGCAACTGTATTAACTAATTCCCAATTTTCATTTTCGGCAATGGCGCGACTGACACGGTCAAACCATTCAAAGCAGTGATTATTTTTCTTGAGGGTCAGTTCCTTATTCTTGAGCACCAGATCAAACTTGGTGACATCCTTTTGGGGCGTGGTTTTATCAATCAGGACTTCAACCGTGACCAGTTGGGACATTGAAATGGCATCGAGCGCGCTCTCCCGTGCCACGACGTAATCATCCCCCACATGGGTTACCGTCAAATCGCAGGCTTCTAGGGTTTGCACCAGCTCTTCCTTTAGCCGTGCCCGAGGGAGTGCAATGGTAACAACACGAGCATATCGAGCCATAACCGCCAAGTGGTAAACTAATAATTCGCGAACAATGGTTCTAGTGTAATCACGGAACAGACGGGGCGCTCTCGCTGCTGGTGTTCCTAGGAAATCACAGGGAATTGAGCATTACCCCCATTGTAAGGTGACCTGCATTATATGGCAGGATGCCGCGATTATATCAAACCTTTCTTCAAAATCGCTGAATTCATGCATCCCTACACTGGTTTGTTTATTGTCCTAGAGGGGGGAGAGGGTGCCGGCAAAACGACCCAAATGGGGGCGATCACCACATGGCTAGAGGACAGTGGCTGGCTGGCAAAATTACGATCCGCTGACATTGATCCGCCCTTGCTGCTGACCCGTGAACCGGGGGGAACGCCCCTTGGCCAAGGCCTGCGGCAACTGCTGCTCCATAGTGATTTAGAGATTGATCCCATGGCAGAACTCCTGCTCTATGCCGCCGATCGCGCCCAGCACGTGGCGACGAGTATCCGCCCCCAACTGCAACGGGGGGGCATTGTCCTGTGCGATCGCTACACGGCTTCCACCATTGCCTACCAAGGCTATGGGCGAGGACTGGACTTGAGCCTCATCGAGCACATCAACCAGATTGCCACCGCTGGACTGATGCCGGATTTAGTTCTCTGGCTGGATCTGCCGGTTCAGGTTGGCCTTGCCCGCACCCAACGGCGGGGCATAGCGGATCGCCTAGAGCAGCATGCGGTGGCCTTTCATGAGCGAGTTCGTCAGGGATTTATGGCCTTGGCTAAGGCAGGGGGCGATCGCTGGCAGCGAATTGCGGCGGATCAACCCACTGATCAGGTGAGTGAAGCTATTCAAGATTGTCTAGCGGCTCATCTGCACCGCTGGTTTGAGACCTTGAGCCAGCGCCGTACTGGGGGCGATCGCGAATTGGAATAGCTCTCGTCCTTCCTGAAAAATTTGCTCAATGGGCAGCATCTGGCCACGGGTGGTCATAAAGCGGTGATCAGGTGTCGCACAAATCGTTGAGCCATCCTCAAGTTCATACTCATACACGGGACGGAAGCCCTGAAAGTGCCATTGGGCAATGGGCTGGGTATAAAGATGCCCTTGGGGATCAAGGCTGTAGACCTGACAGGCCAACTGTTCCTGCACCAAGCGGCGAATCGGGACAGCCCCATATTCCACCGTCATCACCGCCGTCTCCCCACTCAGACAGTATTCAGCAAAATCCAGCATCTGCTTAAAGAGTTCTTGGGCGACTGCGCTGGGCACCCCATTTTTAGCCGCTCCCTCAATGAAGAGGGCTTCGTGTTTTTCCATTTCCTCTTTTTTCTTTTTGCCCATCGCGCGGCGGAGCAGATCCGCTTGACCCAGAGAATAGCCCGCCAAGTCCTGCGCCATCCGCATGATCTGCTCCTGATAACAAAGAACGCCGTAGGTTTCCTGCAAAATGGGTTTCAAAAGCTCATGTTGATATTGAATGGGTTCCCGCCCATGCTTGCGGTTAATGAATTTGGGGATCAGGCCTGCATCCAACGGTCCCGGTCGATAGAGTGCCAGCACCGAGGAAATGTCCTCCAAATTTGAGGGCTTCAGTTCTCGAACAATTTGGCGCATCCCCGAAGATTCCAATTGGAAGATCCCCTCCAGTTTGCCTTCAGCAAGGATTTGGTAAGTCTTGGCATCATCGAGGGGGAGGGCATCCAAATCAAGGGTTTTACCGTGGTTTTTCTGGATCAACTCCCGCGTTTTTTGGATCATTGTCAGGTTCTTCAGACCCAGAAAGTCCATCTTCAGGAGGCCAAGGGATTCCAGATCCTCCATGAAATACTGGGTGATTAGCGCCCCATCATTGTTGCGTTGCAGCGGCACCAGTTGATCCAAGGGTTCTGAGGCAATGACGACGCCGGCCGCATGGACGCCATAGGTTTTGTTGGTACCTTCAATACGCATCGCCATATCAATCCAGCGGCGCACCAGCGGATCACTGTCGTACTTTTCCTTGAATTCTGGCGAGGGGGTGTCATCGGAGATCATCACCGCCAATTTGACCGGTTTGCCCCGCACCACCGGAATCAGCTTTGCCATTTGATCCGCTTGGCTGTAGGGAATATCCAGCACCCGTGCCACATCCTTGAGCACCGCCTTTGAGGTCATGCGGTTGAAGGTGATGATCTGGGCGACGCGATCGCTGCCGTATTTTTCGGTGACGTACTGGATCACCTCCTCGCGGCGGTCAATGCAGAAGTCCGTATCAATATCGGGCATGGACTTGCGCTCCGGGTTCAAAAACCGCTCAAAGAGCAAGCCGTGGTGTACGGGATCAATGTTGGTAATGCGCAGGGCATAGGCCACAAGGGAACCCGCCGCCGATCCCCGCCCTGGCCCGACGGGAATATTGTGGTCGCGGGCATATTTGATGTAGTCCCAAACCACGAGGAAATAGTTCGAGAACCCCATCTGTTGCAGCATTTTCAGTTCATATTCCAGTCGCTGCCGGTAGGTGGGATCCAACTGCTGGCGATCGCTGAGGTGAAATCGCTCCAACAGTCCTTGCCACGCCACTTGCTCTAGGTAGGTATCGGCTGTATGACCAGCAGGCACCGGAAACTCTGGACTTTGGGGTTCACGAAAGATGTTATAGGGTTCAATCTTTTCGGCCACTTCAAGGGTATTCGCCAAAGCCTCTTCAATGACCTCAGCGGGCAAGTGATCCCGAAACAGGCGAGCCATTTCAGCGGCGGATTTCAGGTATTCCGTACCGCTGTAGCGCATCCGCTTCTCATCGGCGAGCAGCTTGTTGGTCTGGATACAAAGTAGAGCGTCGTGGGCTTCAACGTCATTACAGGAGATAAAGTGGGAGTCATTGGTGGCAATAATTTTGATCCCCAACTCGCGGCCAATGCGCACCAGTTCAACGTTGACCACCCGATCCTCTTGACTGCCGTGGTCTTGGATCTCAAGGTAAAAATCCTCACCAAAGGTCTCTTGATACCAAGCAGCAACACTGCGTGCCAAATCCGGCTTACCCTGCAAAATGGCTTGGGGAATCTCACCGCCGAGGCAAGCACTGGTGACAATGAGTCCGTCGCGGTATTGTGCCAAGAGTTCTTTGTTGATGCAGGGGCGAGCAAAAATGCCTTTGCCTTGGCAGCCCTGGAGGTGGGAGATGGTGGTGAGTTTGCAGAGGTTGTGGTAGCCCTGTTTATTTTTGGCCAGCACCACTTGGTGAAAGCGGGGTTTGCGCTCCTGCTTGGTGATGTCGCCATTGATGACGTACATCTCATTGCCAATGATTGGCTTCAGGGGTTTGCCGCGACACAACTTTAACAGCTCAACGGCGCCGTACATCACCCCGTGATCCGTGAGGGCGATCGCGGGCATCCCCAATTCCATTGCCCGTGCCACTAGGTCGGGAAGCTGACTTGCACCATCCAGAAGACTGTAATCACTGTGAATATGCAGACCGACGAAGGACATGGGCAACGGTTATCAACCTAGGAGAAACGCAGGGGACTAGGACAACTCAGGCAAGCTATTGAGATAGGCCTTGAAGTCCGCTTCAGCATCACGGAAGCCCTCTTGAGCCACGGTGACACTATTGAGATCCGCCCCCTGATCAATTTTCAGGAAGTCATCCGTCAGGGCACGGGTCAAAGCTGTGGGGGTGGGTTGATCCTTTGCCAAGAGATTGCGGTTGAGGGCACGCATATCCATCAGCATTTCACCGAGAGGGCCGCGCATAATGTTGCGGGCTTCCTGCCAATCCCCTTTGGCCACACTGACCTCTAGGTCGGCAAAGCGTTCAGCATTTTTCTCAATGTCACTCAGGTAGTCTTGAATGCGAGTAATTTGCAACTCACTATAGGTGGGCGGAGGGGTGGTCGTGGCACTGGGGCCGCCACAGCCGACTAAAATAATGGCAACAACGCTTAATAGGATTGAAATTAGGGATTTTCGATTTAGGCGCAGCATAGAACCTCAGCAGTCAATGGTGTCGTAAAAAACACGGTTCTATTCTGCCATGATCCCGTGGCGATCGCCGCCAGCACCCCCTTGGGGCAGATCGGAAGAGCCATCACTGACACTCAGAGGGCACCCCCACACCACTGTCGCCTGATCGTAGATCACCATCCCCGGATTGGCGCCCTTCGGTTTTTGCACATACTTGCGGCGCGTATAGACCACGGGTACTTGGGCACTGGCACGGGCTTGACTATGGTAGGCCGCCAAATTCGCCACGTATTGAATATCTTTCTCACTGGGCACCTCCCCCGCTGCGAGGCGGAGAATCACATGGCTACCGGGAATCTCTTGGGTGTGAAACCACCAATCGTAGGGACTGGCAACGCGAAAGGTGAGATCGTCATTCTGACGGTTGTTGCGCCCCACGAGAACCGTGAAGCCACTCGGTGTCGTATAGCGTAGGTAGGGACTGGGCGTGGTAGGGGGACGATAGTAATCGGGCGCCGTCAGGTATCCCTGTTGAATCAATTCAGCGCGAATTTCCTCAAGGACATCTAAGGATGTGGCCGTAGTGAGGGTGGCCGCCACCTGATCCAGATAGGCCAGTTCCCCTTCAGCAGCGGTGAGGAGCGGCGTAATGTGCTGCTGGGCACGTTTGAGTTTCTGCTGTTGTTTGTACAGCTCCTGCGCCGTTTGGATGGCGCTCTTCTCTGGCGAGAGGGGAATGGCGAGGGGTTCTTGGGTGGCAAAGTCCGTCACGATCAGTTCAGTCATGCCGGGTTGCCACAGGTGGGCATGGGCCATGAGTAAATCGGCTAGGTAGCGTTGGCGATCGCCCCCAGCAGCGGCGGCCAATCGTTCTCGAAAGCCCTCAATTTTAGCGATCAGTTTTTGCCGTTGTGCCTGTAGGCTCTGGTGCAACTGTTGCTGAAGTTGCTGCGTTTGCTGTTGCTGTAGTTGGTTTTGGTAATAGGTGGCGAGAATTTCGTGAATGCTGAGGGTTGAGGGGGTCTGCGTCCCAAGGGGGGGAATGACGCGATAGCCCGTTGATGTAAATTGGGGGACAAAATGCCCGCTCTCTAAACACGCCAGCCAGTGCTGCCAATGGTCAAATAGCCGCCGCCATTCTTCAGCGGTTAGCTCTGTGGTGCGACTTTCTAGGGGCAATGCGGCATCCGCCAGTAGTTGCTGTACCAAGGCTGGACTCAGTCCCCGATAGGCCTTCAGAAGTTGCTGCCGCAGCAGTCCGGGAATCACGCTTACCTGTTGTTGCCACTGCTCAAAGGGAATCTCGCAACTGGGCAACGCGGCCGTTAGGGGGGGTGGGGGCACATAGGGTTGACCGGTCAGAATTGGGCGCAAGCGGGACTGTTGGGCATTGACTTGGTGGGCAGCAGTAACAATTTCCCCGGCAGCGTTAACCAGAATCACGTTGCTGTACTTGCCCATGATCTCGGCATAGAGACGCCACTGCGTTGCTTCCTGCGGACGAGGGGCAAATTCCAAGACCACGACGCGCTCCCAAGGGTTGACTAACCCCACCCGCACAAGGGCAAGGCGATTGAGTTGGGCATGGAGTTGCTGACTAAAGGTAAAGGTGTCGGGTTGGCGGGGGGGCGGTGGTTCAAAGGCAATGCGTGCCGCTTGGGGATGCCAACTGAGGGTCAGCCAATCCTGTTTTTTCAGCGTGCGCAGCGCCAAGGCAATCGTGTGGCGATCGCGCTGGTAAACCGTTTCGAGCCGTGCCGGTAGCCAATGTTGGAGATCGGCACAAACAGCACGCAGGGTCGTCAAATCAACGGGTTGCACCGTCCAAACTCCGCAGAATTTTTTGAGGGAATCGGCCCCAAGCTATACTAGTGTAGCCACTCTCTGGCCTTTTGCCACCGCGTGTTTGCTATGGCACTTTCCCGTCAATATCCACCCCCCTTACCACTGGCTCAGCCTTGGCGACGGGCGATCGCCACCAGCATTGACTTTATCCTCATCTGGTTGACGAGTGTTGTCGGTATCACGCCGGGAGCCGCCATTCAGTGGGGGCAACTGTTTGTTTTTGCCATCGTTTGGTGGTTGCTGCGGGTGGCAATGGTGAACCGCAATAAGGGTCAAAGCCCCGGCCATTGGCTGATGAATGTGCGCCTGTTGGATCAGCGGCAGCGGACACCGGATCTCCTTTCCCTCAGCAAGCGAGAACTGGTGATTGGTGTCGGGGCACTGTTGACATTGGCAGGCTGGGAGTCCTATGGCCCGAGTATGGCGCTGATTATTTTGGCACTACCCTTGGCCGTTGACTGTAGCTTGGCGTGGATTGATGAAGAGCACCGCACGCTCCACGATCGCCTTGGCGGCACAAAGGTGTATCGCTGCCAGCGGGGCTTTGCCCTTGATCGCAAGCTCATTGAATTGGTGAGCAAAATCCGCAAAGATCTGCCATAATTAGAGATCGGCTCACTGGATAGATAGGCAAGACCATGGCTAAAGCAAAAGGCGCCAGAATCATTATCACCCTAGAATGCACAGAGTGTCGCACTAATCCGGCCAAGCGATCGCCTGGGGTATCTCGCTACACCACCACCAAAAATCGTCGCACCACCACAGGGCGGTTAGAACTGAAGAAATTTTGCCCCCACTGCAACAAGCACACCATTCACAAAGAAATCAAGTAATTAGAGGACAGCTATGGCATTTTATCGGCGACGCATTTCTCCTATTCCCCCTGGACAGCCCATTGATTACAAGGATGTTGATTTACTACGGCGTTTTATCACTGAACGGGGGAAAATCTTGCCGCGGCGGGTGACTGGTCTCACGGCCAAGCAACAGCGACAACTGGCAGTGGCCATTAAGCGGGCACGGATCATGGCACTCTTGCCGTTCTTGAATCTCGAAGGCTAAAAACTCGCGATCGCTAATTGGTTTTTGCGCAGGGGTAGGTTGAGGCTTGCCCCTTTATTTTTGCTTGCTCTCCCTGCTTAAGTGTGCAAATATGAGAATGGTTATCATTCATCTATTTCTCTATGGCTATCCAAGCTCACCTTAAACGCTGGGGGCTGCTGGTAACTCTGGGGGTATTTTTGGGCAGTTGTGCCCCCCAAGCCCAGTCGCCACAGGAGCAGGAGACCTCACAGGCAGAAGCCCAATTCACAATTGTGACGACTTTCTTACCCATCACTGCCTTTACAAAAGCGGTCGCAGGCGATCGCGCCACTGTTGAGCAACTCTTGCCGGCCAATATTGACCCCCATGACTTTCAAGCGCGGCCTGAGGATGTGCGGCTGCTGGCCACAGCAAGGGTTTTGGTCAAAAATGGCCTTGAGATGGAAACCTTTTTAGACAAACTGATTGAAAATGCCGCCAATCCCAATCTCAAGATCATTGATACCAGCGCGGGGGTGGCCACCCTTGCCAGCGAAAAGGATGATCACGATCACCACCACGACCACGTTCATGATGACCACGGTCACAGCCACGGTGAATTCAATCCCCACATTTGGCTAGATCCCCAGCGCGCCATGCAGCAGGTGAAAAACATTCGCGATGGTCTGATTGCTGTGGATCCCGAAGGGGCTGCCATCTACAAGCAAAATAGTGCCGCCTTTATTCAGGAGTTAGACGCCCTAGATGCCCTCGCCCGGGAAAAACTCGCTCCCTTTGCGGGCAAAACATTTGTGGTTTATCACGATGTGGCGCCCTATTTTGCCGAGAGTTATAACCTGAAAGCAATCTATCTCGTGGGCATTCCGTCGGTTAATCCCTCACCTGCGGATGTGCAGCGGGTGATGCAGGCGGTGCAACAAAGTGATCTGAAAACGCTCCTGACGGAACCGGGGCAAGAACAGGTCTTTGACAGTTTAGCGCAGGATTTGGGCGTAAAAGTGAGTGTGTTTGATCCCCTAGAGCGTGCTCCCACTGCCGCTGATCTCACGCCGACCTACTTCCTGCAAAGAATGGAGCAAAACATTCGCAATCTGGCTGAGGCTTTTGGGGCGCAACAGCAAGCCTATCGTCGTCCCGATGCGATCGCAGTGGTAGGGACATGGTGGATGCAGGTGAATAGACCGTTAGGGGCAGCACTGTGAACGAATACCTGCTAGAGGTGGCAAACCTCTCGGTGCGGCGGGGCGATCGCTGGGTGGTGGAAAATGTCTCCTTTACCCTCGCCGCCAATACGAATATGGCCATTATTGGTCCCAATGGGGCGGGCAAAAGTAGCCTGATTCAAGCCATTTTGGGCATTATTCCCTACCAGCAGGGGCGGGTGACCCTCTTGGGCTATGGTATGGGCTATCGCCGCACACTCCCCTATGTCCGCCAACAGGTAGCCTACTTGCCGCAAAATTTTCAGTGCGATCCACGCATTCCGATCACCGTGGCTGAATTTGTGGGTTTGGGCTGGGGGCAACCTACGTGGCAGTGGCCTTGGCAGCACCGACAGCAGCGCGATCGCGCCATCTTGGAAAGTCTCCAACGCCTGCACCTCGAGCATCTTGCGACACAACCCATGAGTTCCCTTTCCGGGGGCGAAACAAAACGCGCCCTCTTGGCCTATTGCTTGGTGCAACCCCGTCGTCTCCTGATTTTGGATGAAGCTCCCGCTGGCTTAGATCTCCGAGGTGAGCAACAATTTTATGACCTCCTAGAGACCCTCAAGGTGAGTGAGGGCTGGGCGATTTTACAAATTTCCCATCACTTGGAGCGGGTAAGGGCAACCTGTGATCAGGTGCTGTATCTCGATCGCTCTGTCCAAGGACTGGGAACCCCCGAACGGGTGCTGCAACAGTTTGCTGCTTAAACGGGGGATTCTCTCCTAGCAAAGAAATCCAGCAGAATGCGCTGGTGGATGGCGCCTAAGGGGCGATCTTCGCCGAGGGTTTGGGCATAGTGAACCCCAGCCACCACAGAATCGTAGGGTACCAAGTCCATGCCCTGTCCTTCGTTGAGTACCAAGTTTTCCAGTGCACACGTCAAAGGGCCTGTGAAAATATAGCGATGCACTTGGGGATCGCCGTACTCTCCAAAAAAGGTGAGGTGAGGTGGGCAGTAGCCAATCTCCTCATAGACTTCCCGCTGGACACCCGCGAGCGGTGCTTCTTCGGGTTCAAGATGACCGCCAAAAAGTCCCCAGTGGCCGGCATACAAGATATGGGGATAATCATCTCGCAGTTGCATGAGAACGCGATCGCCTTGGTAAAGAACCGCAAGGGCAACGGGAACAATTGGGCTTGCTGGCATTGTCTTGCAAAATGTGTCGTTAGGGCTACTCTACCCTAGAAACGTAAAGCCAATCCTAAAGCAGATTAAAGGTAAAATGAAGAGTACAGCAGCAAAAACAAATCAACAGCCGCTAAAACGTTAAGCAAGGGGTAGCCAGAGGTAAAAGTCGCGCTCTAGAGGACTCTCCCCAACGGGCAGCTGTCAAGTCTCCTCTTTCATAAGATTGTCTCGATAACAAATTTTAGCTTTTCTGATTTTTCTATCAAATTTTACAAATGGCTGCAGGGTTTTAACAACGTTGGTACAGCATTGCCCTTTCTTAAGATTGTCTTAATATTTCCCTAGCAGCTGTGCTATAACTTTGTTCATTGCTTGGAGTGAATCGTCCTATGTTTTACCGCTTAGCCGAACAACACCGCCAGTTTATTCGCGATTTAGTGCTGAACCTGCAAGCTCTGGCAATCGCCCTAGAAAATCGAGGCTACATGGCCTCCTGCTACACCTGTGGCGGTGAACTCAACAGTGCCTCCTTCATGGTCAGTTTGGCCGACAACCACCTGATTCGCTTTTTGGTCTCTGACTATGGGATCACTTGGACTGAAATGCGCGATGACCGCGAACTCATGAAACTCGAAGGGGCAGAGGCCATCAATCAACTGCAAGAACTGGCCAATCTCCTCAAGGAAGTCCGTATCCCCACTGCGGTTTAACCCTGTCGGGGCTATCCTTCGTTCTTTTGTCGGTGCTAGCTTAAAAGTAGCTGGACTTTCCTTCTACTTTGATCCCCACCCTCAATGACTGAAGCGTCCCTTAGTTGGCAACACCAGTACCTCAGCGTTAACCAAGTACGCCTGCACTATGTCACCCAAGGCAGCGGTGATCTTGTGATTCTGTTGCATGGCTTTCCAGAGTTTTGGTACTCTTGGCGATTTCAAATTCCCGTGCTGGCTCGTCATTTCAAGGTTGTAGTGCCAGATCTACGGGGCTACAATGACTCCGAGAAGCCTGCCCACGGCTATGATCTCGATACCCTCAGCCAAGATGTCACGGCGCTGATCCAAGAACTGGGCTATGAACGCGCCCACATTGTCGGTCATGATTGCGGTGGCCTGATTGCTTGGCATGTGGCGGCACGTTTTCCGCAGAGGGTGCAGCATTTAGCCGTCTTGAATACCCCCCACCCCTACCGTGTGGGACTGGAACTCTGGCAACAGGTAGAGCATTTTTGGCGCAACTGGCCACTGTTGGCCTGCCACATCCCCGGCTTAGCGGAATACTGGCTAGGGCATAATCTGCAGAGTTTTTTACAGGATCTCTTTCAACGCTACTCCATCCGCAAGGCTGCCTTCTCGGCAGAAACTGTGCAACTCTATCAAGCCGCCCTTGAAAAAGCGGGGGCGATCGCTGCGGTGCTCAAAAGTTATCGCCATCTTTTTTCACCCCAACAGTGGTGGCACCTACTGCAACAGCACACGGAAGCCATTACCAGCCCCACCCTGATTCTCTGGGGCGCCGATGATCCCCTCGCCCAACCCAGCCTTGCCAATGGCATCGAAGCGTGGATCCATGCACCGTGGCGGCTGAAATATCTGCCCGACTGTGGCCACTGGGCACAACAGGAAGTGCCGGGGCTAGTCAATCGCGAACTGCTTGCCTTTTTGCGTGCCTAAAAAAATCCCCCCACCCATCGGCAGAGGGAAAGGCATGGATTGAGCCAACCAACTTAGCTTAGGCCAGCCACTCCAGCACCGCTTCTTCCTTGGTATTGGTGCGACGTTCGGGGGTTTCGCGGGTGAACTTCATGTGAATGGCGCGGTTTTGTTCCCCATCTGCCGCCACTGCCAAGATCGGGAAGTCGATGAGGCCATCTTGGAAGGACATCTGGAAGCGGAAGGTGCCATCGGGATTGAGTTTGATCGGGCGCCCACCAATGGTGACGGTGGCATCTGGCTCCGTAGCCCCATAGACAATGAGTTCAGCATCCGCCACCAACCAGAATTTGCGGGGACGAATGGGAGCCGCCGAAGCTGAGAAGCCAACGCCCGACATCGTCAGACCCGAGACCGTCGGCACAGCCCATAGGCCAACCCCCGAGGGGAAGACGTAGGAACTGATGGCCATTTCGGGCAACTGGGAGATGGAGCCGGGGACTTGGTGCATGGAACCAAAGAGAGAACCTGCCACCCGCTGCGCTTCGGCTCCTTCGGCCATGGCAAAGATGCCTTCGTAAATGGGATGGGGTTCGGCAGTGCCCGCCAAGGGTGCCCCCAGATCAAAGAGGGTTTTGCCCCGCAGATCCATATCCCAATCCACCGTAATGAATTGATCCCAGACCCAATCTGAGGGGTAGGTGGGGGGAATATGCACAGGGGCAGAACGGGCTAGAACCAACCAGCGGCCATCGGCACAGCGGTAACCAATTTCCACCACATAGTCGCGATCGCTCACGGGGATGGGCAGATACCACTCCCGCGCCAACTCATCGCAGGGGTACTCCTGAACACTGTGGGGAATTTGGCTATCGAGGTTGATATTCGTGGCATCGTAGAGCCGTAGAGCCAGTTGCTGACCCCCTTGCCGCCGCAATTCTTCGCGGTGCTCGTTGGGCACATCCCAATAGGCGTAGGCCCACTGCGGATCCCGGGGCATGAGGACAATGCGGCTTTCACCATAGCCCCCCGGCAAATCCCCAAGGCCTTCATCTACAGAGGCCAAGAGAACATCCTCTTGAGCAGGACCGAGGTCAAATTTTGCTGCTTCCACTTTTTCTTGCGACTCCAGATTAGAGGGGACAGGTTGGACAGAAATGGTAGTGGTGGATCCGTTGGCTTGCGCCTGCTTTTCACGGATGGCAGCGAGGAGTTGATCTTTGCGCATACGGCTATAACGGGACACTTGCAGTTCACTGGCGACGCGCCGCAACTGCCGCAAGGTCATTTCTTCTAAAGGGGGGCGATCTTTCGGCATGGGTGCCTCCTTATCGTGGGTTGATAGACAGAGCTATCCTTTGCCCTTGATCTTTGGCAAAAAAGTCTTGGGGCGTCAAGGGAATTCGGGCATACTTCTAGGAATTTATACGCAGTTTAGTCTTTTGCAGGGATCAAATGTCAAGATTTCATAACATTTATTCTGCACGGGGATCAAGATAGCGGTTTGCTATTCCTGTTCAGCCTCAAACCACCTTCTGCGAGGGGGAAGGGAGTATAGTGAGAAATGTATCCCTGCAAATGCCGTGGGGACTTGCCAGGAAATTCCTGAATGTTACTGATGTCACCACAACCACACCACAACCACTATGACGATCGCCCCGAGCCGCTCCCTCGCTGACCTTTGCCGTGCTGACTTTCCGATTTTGGCGCGACAGGTGCACGATCGCCCGTTGATTTACTTTGACAATGCGGCCACCTCCCAAAAGCCCTTGGCAGTTCTCAATACCCTTGAGGACTACTATCGTCGCTACAACTCGAATGTCCATCGGGGCGTACACACGCTGAGTGCTGAGGCGACCACGGCCTACGAAGGGGCACGGGAAAAAGTGGCGCGTTTTGTCAATGCCCCCCATGCCGAGGAGATTATCTATACCCGCAATGCCAGTGAGGCGATTAACCTCGTGGCCTATAGCTGGGGCATGAATACGCTGCAGGAAGGGGATGAAATGATCCTGACGGTGATGGAGCACCACAGTAATTTGATTCCGTGGCAGTTTGTGGCTCAGAAAACCGGTGCTCGCCTCAAGTTTGTCGAACTGACGCCAGAGCAAACGTTTGATCTTGACCACTACGCAAGTCTTTTGAGCGATCGCACGCGGTTAGTGGCCGTCGCCCATGTATCCAACACGCTGGGGTGCCTCAACCCGATTCCCGAGATTGTGCGTCTTGCCCATGCCAAGGGGGCGCGGGTACTGGTGGATGCCTGCCAAAGTGTGCCTCACCTCCCCATTGATGTGCAGCAGTTGGGCTGCGATTGGCTGGTGGCCTCCGGTCATAAAATGTGTGCACCCACGGGCATTGGTTTCCTCTGGGGACGCGCGGAACTCCTGCGGCAAATGCCCCCCTTCTTGGGCGGTGGCGAAATGATTGCCGATGTCTTTTTTGAACATGCCACCTATGCGGATATTCCCCACAAGTTTGAAGCGGGAACGCCAGCGATTGCGGAGGCGATCGCCCTTGGTGCAGCGGTAGATTACCTGAGTCAGTGGGGAATGGAGCGCATCCATGCCTACGAACAGGAACTGACGGCTTATCTCTTTGAACGCCTCCAAGAGCTTCCCGGTGTCACAGTGTATGGCCCCAAATCGGGCGATCGCGCTGCCTTGGCCAGCTTTACCGTTGGTGAGGTGCATCCCCACGATCTCTCGACCATCCTTGATCAGTCGGGGATTGCCATCCGCGCAGGACACCACTGCACACAGCCCTTGCACCGCTATTTAGGGGTTCAGTCCACGGCACGAGCCAGCCTCTATTTCTACAACACCCGTGCTGAAATTGATCAGTTTATTGCTGCCCTTGGAGAAGCCATTGCCTTCTTTAGTGATGTCTTTGCCTAGAGCTTGAGGCTCAGCAGTTCACTGGCTTGGGCGTGAAAACCGGCACTGGTGAGGGCATGGCGGGCGCGATCGGCATCTTCAACGCGAAACTGCGGTCCTAGGCGCACGTACTGGGCATGGTAGCCATCGGTAACTTTGACCACCACCGGCACCTTGGGCATGTCACCCACCTGTTGTTTGAGCACTTCCGAGAGGCGACTTTGGGCTTGAATGTCCCCCGCTTGCTCAACAGGCAAATCCACAAGCACCAGTTTCACTTCTTCAAGGGGTTCGGCATCTTCAATAAGGAGTTGGGGGCGATCGTCGCGCATCTCTAGGGTGCCCCACAGCAGTAGCCGATGATCAAGCTGCAATTGGCCATGAATCCGCTCGTAGGCTTTGGGAAAAACCACGGCCTCTGCCTGGCCCGTGAGGTCTTCCAACTGGACAATGGCCATTCGCTCGCCGCGCTTGGTGGTAATGGGCTTGAGGCCCGTCAGCAGGGCAATGACACTCACCATCCCTTGACCTGTGTGCTGCTCGAGATCCGCCAAGCTAATAGGGGCAATCATGGCCGCTGGTCGGTGAATATCTTTGAGGGGATGGTTCGACACATAAAATCCTAGGAGGTCTTTTTCTTGGCGGAGCTTTTCGGCATCCGGCAAATCATCCACTGGGGGCGCACTGGGGGCTGGGTCATAGCTACCGCCGAATTCATTGCCGGAGCCACCCGCCAACATATCAAAGAGGTTGACTTGCCCCACCGCCCGATCCTTGGCGCGCGCCTGTGCCCACTCCAGCACAAGGGGGAGATCCTGCATCAGTTGGTTACGGTTGCGCTGGGGATGGAGACTATCCATGGCACCACAGGCAATGAGGGATTCAAGGGCACGACGGTTGAGAATGCGGCTATCGCCCCCCGCACGCGGAACCCGTTCGCAAAAATCCGCCAAACTTTGAAAGGCGCCCCCCTCTGCCCGTGCCTGTAAAATGGCCTCAATCACCCCCTGACCGACATTGCGCACTGCCGACAGACCAAAAAGAATTTTGTCCCCCACGGGCGTAAAGTCAATATCCGAGCGATTCACATCGGGGGGAAGAACCTCAATCCCCATGCTCAGGCAAGTGGCAATATAGCGCTGTACCTTGTCTTGGTCGCCACTATTCGCCGTGAGCAAGGCGGCCATGTACTCGACGGGAAAGTTGGCCTTGAGAAAGGCGGTTTGATAGGTCACATAGCCGTAGGCCGTGGAGTGGGACTTGTTGAAGCAATTGGCGGCGATCGCTCCATTGGCCAAGAGAAAATTGTGATCCCCAGCTAAACCAATGTCATAGACCGCTTGCCAACCCACTAGCCGCCGGCGGACAATCTTCACGCTTCACCTTGCCAAACGCTGCGCTCTCTATTCTAATCGTCGCACTGTGTCGCGAGCAGGAATCCGCACATCCCGCAATGGTATCCCCCTGAGACACTGGTAGTGAGCCGTCAACCAGTCGGGGGTTTGCACACCAATACTGGCTAGAGCCGCCACGGTTGGAAAAGGCCACAGCTGCTCAAAGATCACTTCCCCCTGCCAGCCAAATTGCAGAAAATAGCAGCCCACCGGTGCCTGTAAGTGATCTAGGAGTCGCCGTCCGAGGTCATAGAGGGTTTGTCGCTGGCGATCGCTGGCATGGATGGGTAACTGCCATGTCCCTTCAAGGCAGCCAATGATTTCGCCAAAGAGCGTCCCCTTTGCCGTTTGCGCTAGTGGCAACTGATAGAGACCCCCTGTGCTGGTTCGTATCCCCCACTGGGTAACCAAGGCACGCAACGCTTGACACTGCTGCCAAAGCTCGGATGCTGCCCAATGGGTGAGGCTATAGTCTAGCACCTGCGGTTGGGGAGCGATCGCGATCGGGGCATCGAGGGGACAGATGGCAATCTCGGCACTGTCCTGACACTGTTGCAGCAGGGGTACCACTTGGGTCACGACTTGATCCGCAGACAGTTCGGCTTCCCTTGGCTGTGCCGCACACCAAATCCGTATTTTCAATCCTCTAATCCTCCTGCTGTGAGGGCAGCTAACCAGCGATCCATGAGCATGGCGTGCTGTGCTAACCGCGAGAAAATTGCATCTGCCAAGGTCTCATTGTAGGTGTAGACGGCTAAGTTGCGATCGTCCACCATTTTTAGCGCTAAACGGCCTTCCTCTGGAGTAAGTAGGCCAACAGCCAAGCAAGCACGGATCACGCCCTTCGGTGAGGCGATGTCTAATCCTTCGCGTTCCCGTAGATATAGCTGTGCTGCTTTCCAGACGGCTTCTAGGGTGTATTCAAATCGCTGAATTGCAGCATCACGAATAATCGTATCTGTGCGCTTGCCCAAGGGCAATTCTTGCAAAGTAGCTAGTGCTCTTTGGGCAACCACTAATCGTTCCCTGAGCCGATCCACTCAATTCCCTCTGCAATCACTCGCGATCGAAAGTCGGCGGACACTTCTGATAAATCCACGACATCGACTGGATAGATCAAATTGGACATCTCTAGGTGCTCCCGCAACTCACTCAACAGCCCCACGGGCAGTGGTGCAAGGGGCAAAATCCCGACATCTAAGTCAGAGCTTTGGCGCAGAGCACCACGGGCAGCCGAGCCGAATAGATAGACCTTGACGGGAAGCCCTGTAAAAAAGTCTTCTAGTATTTTTTTGAGTTCCCGCAGATCTTCGTTGGCAGCGGTCACGCTTTGATTCCTGTCCACCTAGGTATTAAAGCTGGGAATCAAGCCAACACGCGCAGGTTGCAATGAGGGGAATCCCTGCTGTTGTTGCTGGCGGGCTTGAGCGGCCAAGAGGGTTTGCAGATTCCGCAGTTCGGCACGCAGTTGGGCATTTTCTTTTTCGAGGCTTTCAATCTTCAGTTTGACTTGACTGAGCCGCTCACTAAATTTTTGCCGATAGACTTCGGGCATTTCTTGGATGACGCGCTCTAGCATCTCATTGCGATCGCTCAATTCAATGACTTGAGCTTTCAATTCATTCATTTCCGCTTCACGACTTTGGCTCTGCTGCTGGTAGGCAAGGATCTGTTCTTGATAGGCAGCAATTTGTGCTTCCACCTGTTGCACTTGGGCTTGCAGCAACTTCAGAGCTTCGGCATTGGCGGCCTCGGTCTTGCGGGCTTGGTAAAAGCGCACAAATAACTCAGGATGCTGCACCATGAGTTGATAGAGTTCCTCTGAGAGTTGCTGCACGAGTTGATCCCGTATCAGCAGTTCATCGGCTAAGTTGAGGGAAGTATCGTTCACGGCGGCTGCTCTCCAAGGGACTGTGCTGTGGCAAATTTTACGCTGCTTCTGATCCACTCATGCAAGATTTGGAATTTTCCACCTACCATCAACCGGTGCTGGCAACTGCGGTGCTTGCGGCACTCCAGCCCAAGGCCGGGGGACTATACTTGGATGCAACGGTGGGGGGTGGCGGCCACACGGCGCTGCTCTTACGGAGTGAACCCACTTGTCGGGTGCTGGCGATCGATCAAGACCCCATGGCCTTAGCGGCGGCTCAGGAATTCCTCGCCCCCTTTGGCGATCGCGTCCAGTTTTGGCACGGCAACTTTGCTGATCTGCCTGTGGCTGAGCCGATGTTTGATGGCATTCTCGCAGATTTAGGCGTGAGTTCCGCCCAGTTGGATCGTCCAGAGCGGGGCTTTAGTTTTCGCTTTGATGCCCCCCTCGATATGCGCATGAACCCCAATAACCCCTTGACCGCCGCAACGGTGATTAATCACTACAGCGAGCGAGAACTGGCGGATATTTTCTATGAGTATGGCGAAGAACGCTTTGCCCGCCGCATTGCCCGCCACATTGTTGCCCGTCGTCCCCTTGCCACCACCCAAGAACTGGCGCAGTTGGTTGCCCACTGCCTCAAGGCTTCTCCGCGGCAACGCATTCATCCAGCCACACGGGTTTTTCAGGCCTTGCGTATCTATGTGAACCAAGAGCTAGCGGTGCTCGACCAATTTTTGGCGCGATCGCCCCAGTGGTTAAAGCCCGCAGGGCGCATTGCCGTCATTAGCTTCCATAGCTTGGAAGATCGGCGGGTGAAGCAGGCGTGGCGTGGCAATCCCCTCTTGGCAGTTGTGACTCGTAAACCGATTGTGGCGGATGCAGCGGAAGTTGCTCTCAACCCGCGATCGCGATCGGCAAAGCTACGAATTGCAGCGCGTACTTTTGCATGAATTGCCCGAATGATGGTTTATTTATGGGTATCTTTACAGTGCGTCATAATCTTTTAGGGTAATAAATTGCTGAGGAGTGCTGGCGTCTATGGTTGCTGCCCCTAAATTCAAATCCCGATTTATTCCCCAATCGTCGCCAACCCTAACGGAAATTCGGCCCCTCCCCAAGCCGCAAATGCCCCTGTGGCAAAAAACTTTGCTGGGGATTCAATGGGTTTCTGGGGTGGCGGCCACCAGTGCCCTCGTGGCTGTACTGCCTCTCTATGGTTGGTCAGCCCTCTCTGAGCGGCAGTGGAGTCAAGCCTATGACCGCTTAGAAACCCTCAAACGGCAGGAGCGGGAGCTATTGGTGAGCAATGAAACCCTCCGCTATCGGGTGACGCAGCAAGTGCAACGCGCTCCTCAAGGGCTTGTTCCCCAAACGCCGCAACACGTTCTTTTTGTGCCCAATGAGGGCAAGATTGCTGCCAAAACTCATTTTGAACGCCCCCCCGTGACACCACCGCCGCAGCGCACTGTCAATTACTGATCGCTCTCCATGACAACGGCCCGCCCCCAAAACCAATCCCTGCCACCCTTGCGAGTTGGCTTGATCTTTGGCTTTTTGCTGATGGTGATGGGGGGTGTGGTTGCTCGCCTAGTTTATTTGCAAGTGGTTCAGGGGGAAACCTTAGCGGCACGGGCACAGCAACAACAACGGCGCTATACTCCGCCAACCTTGGCACGCTACCCAATTACCGATCGCCGAGAGACGGTTGTTGCCCTAGATCGGCCTGTGTTTACCCTCTTTGCCCATCCAATTCAGTTCAAAGTTGAGCGGCGGGCGATCGCCCGCGATCTGGCCCCTTTACTCAAGCAATCTCCAGAGCAACTGTTGGCCAAATTCAGCACCTACCCCACAGGCGTCCCCATTGCCTACGACATTGACGAGGAAACTGCTGCTAAAATTCGTGCTCTCAACCACGATGGTTTGGAACTGAACCAAGCGTGGCAGCGCATTTATCCGCAGCAGGAACTCATGGCGGGCGTTGTCGGCTATGTGGATCGAGAGCACCAAGGTCAAGCGGGGATTGAGTTTAGCCAAAACCAGTTTTTACTGGTTCCCCATAACCGCCAGCTCCTGTCAACCAATGCTTTGGGTCAATGGTTACCTGCCCTTGCCCCTGCGGATCCCCGTGCTTTGAGTCAGGGGTACCATGTGCGCCTCACGATTGATACTCGTTTGCAACAAACAGCACGCCAAGCCCTGCAACAGCAGTTACGCAAATTCAACGCTAAGCGGGGCACGGTCATTGTCCTAGAAGTGAAAACTGGTGCACTGCGGGCACTGGTCTCAGAACCTTCCTACGATCCCAATCATTACTACCGTGCTGATCCGGCACTGTTTCGCAACTGGGCGGTATCGGATCTCTACGAGCCAGGATCAACCTTTAAGCCGATCAACACCGCGATCGCCCTTGAACTCAATGCCATTACTCCCGATACAGTGCTACCCGATGAGGGGCGGATTACGGTGGGGGGCTGGCCAATTCAAAACAGTGATTTTAGTCAGCGGGGCGGCCGCGGTGCCCTCAATATTGCCCAAATTCTTGCCTACTCCAGCAATGTGGCCATGGTGCACATGATGAACCGCATTCCCGCCCGCCACTACTATCGCTATCTGCATCGCTTGGGGCTGACCGAGAAGGTGGGCAGTGATCTCCCCTTTGAAACCGCCGCTCAATTAAAGCCCCCGGAGCAATTTATTAACTACCCCATTGAACCGGCAACAACGGCCTTTGGCCAAGGCTTTTCCCTGACCCCGCTGCATTTGGCTCAACTATTGGGGGCGATCGCCAACGGCGGCGAGCTGGTCACTCCCCATGTCATTGATGGCCTCTACGATGAAAATGGCCAACTGCAAAAACGCCTTGAGCAACGCCCCCCTCGACGGGTCTTCTCGCAGCGCACCAGTCAAGCAGTGGTCAAAATGCTGGGAGAAGTTGTGCGCTTCGGTACAGGGAAACCCGCCCATATTCCCGGCTACCGCTTGGGGGGTAAAACCGGCACAGCACAAAAAGCAATTGGCGGTACCTACAGCAATCTGCGCATCACGAGCTTTGCGGCTATTTTTCCCCTTGATCAGCCGCAGTATGTGATTTTGGCGGTAGTGGATGAACCCAAGGGGGATGATGCCTATGGCTCAACGGTGGCGATTCCCATTGTGCGAGCGGTAACGGAGTCACTGATTACGATTGAGGGCATTCCCCCCTCACATCCAGAGGAATTGCGCCGCCCCGCTACGCCAGCTTCGGTGTCACAATAGGGAAGAACAGCGCAAAAGGACGGTATGATTCAACGGTTTTTTGCCACAGCGTTGGCGATTCTTGTGGTGCTGCTGGGAGGGTGTTCGGCCACCAGTGGGCTACAGGCCTATGTGGATAGCTACGATGGCTATGAGTTTCTCTACCCCCGCGGTTGGGTACAAGTACAGGTGGATGACCCCGTGGATGTGGTCTTTCACGACATTATCGAGACGACAGAAAACGTCAGTGTGGTCGTGAATACGGTTTCCAGCACAAAGTCTCTTGAGGAATTGGGGTCACCAGAGGAGGTGGGCGATCGCCTGCTGCGCAATATCATTGCCCCAACTGAAAGCGGGCGCAGTTCTGCCCTGATTTCCGCTAGCTCCCAAAAGGCAGATGATAAGACCTACTACATTCTGGAGTATGCCGTCACTCTGCCGGGGGATGGGGACAATGCTCAGCAGCGACACAATTTATCGAGTATTGCTGTGAGCCGAGGAAAGGTCTATACCTTGAGTGTGTCAGCTCCCGAGGAGCGCTGGCCAAAGGTAGAAGACCAATTTAAGACCATCGTGTCCTCGTTTACCGTATATTAAAGAAAGAATCGGGGAGTTAGCTCAGTTGGTAGAGCGTCGCGATCGCACCGCGAAGGTCAGGGATTCGAGTTCCCTACTCTCCATATTTTTGCCCCCTTTTCAATTGAGGAGTATTGGCAACGGCTGCTCATCAAGCACCCTGATATTGAAGAGTTGGAAGATTGTGTGCGGTTAGCTCTTTCTACACCAGATGAGGTTCGTCGCAGTAGCCGAGATTCAGGAGTATTATTGTTTTATCGGGTACAGCGAGAAAAACGTTGGGTTGTTGCAGTGGCACGATGCTTAAATGGAGATGGTTTTTTAATCACTGCTTATCAAACTGACGCCATTAAAGAAGGGGAGACAGTGTGGCTCAAATAAGAGTATTTTATGAGCCAGAAACAGAGCTGTTAAGTGTATTCTGGCAAGTTCCACGAAGAAACCAGGTTGCGACAGAACTTGGAGATGGGGTGATTTTGTTCAAGGATGGGGTGACTGGGGAGCCAATTGGTTTAGAAATCCTGTCATATCGTCCCGGGGACGATCGCTTTGATGCTGTCAGTGTCGTTTCAATCCTCGATCGCCCCGAAGGACGATCGCAACTCCTCTAGTTTAACTCTGGTTGACCTAAAAAATAAGATCGCTGGGATCTGCGACGATGGGGCTTGTTGCGATCGCAATCCCTTTGAGAGGGTCATAGTCACCCTGCCAAGCCCAGAGGCCGGCAGCAATCAGTTCCCGCAGGTGCTCAGTGTCATGAAATTCCTTGGTGCGTAGGTTGACAAGGTAAGGCTGCAATGCGCGGATCTCTTTTGCCCTTAAGCCGCGTTGCTGAATACGGCGAATTAACTGTTTTACTTGATTGTGTTCATCTTTATTTTTTGCTTGATCGGGCACAATGACAACTGGATACGTGTGATCCTCGATGAGACGAAAGCGTTGCGCAACTTCGGGAAAATTGAATGACTGACGATACTGCTGAATTTTTTCGGTATCAAGATCACGAACTTGGTAAAGCTGCTGGAAATACCTCTGAAAAACTGTAGAGTCATTTAGGTCAACCATGGCTTGCCTGAGTAAAGTGCGAGTAGTTTCAACAGCGCTGCAATACTCCCGTTGAGGCGTGCGACCCTCTTGGGGGTCAAAAATCACGACCCGTCCCAAGGATGAACGTTGCCCTTCACGGTTACAGCGACCTGCCGCCTGCACAATGCGATCCAGTGGTTCCATGGCGCGATAAACGACCGCAAAATCTAAATCTACACCCGCTTCGACCACTTGAGTAGAAATAAGCCAGCAGGGTTGATTGTTTCGCAGGCGATCGCGCACCTCCTGTAGGACGGCTTGCCGATGGGCACCGTAGAGCAATGTTGAAAAATGTCTAGCTCAGGGCTAGCAATGGAAGTTAACTCTTTTTGAAAATCTGCTGACGGGTCTAAATCAATCCCATCCGCCTTGGCTAGGCCTTTAATATGCTCGTAGGTTACCCGATCAACCTCCGCCAACCGATTCTGCAAATCTGCCATATTAGGCAGGCCGCTATGGTGGCCATAGATCATTGGTGCAAGAGGCTGACACTTCTGAAAAGCGAGGAGCGCACCATACTTAGCGTGAGGGAGTTTCTCTTTAACAGCTTGATTTTGGGCACAGGCTTGGAGATAAGCCTGAAAATCAGGGTTGTATTTGCCTAAGTCGTGCCAAAGGCCACCATAGTTGCCCAGTTGAGGTGTACCTAACTTTCCAACCAGCTTCGACGCTCTACCAGCCACTTTAGAAAGATGCGCTGACAGGGAATGCCATTGACCATCTTGGTTTGGAGTATGAGCATAGTAATTTGACATAATTTCACATAATTCTTTCTCAGCTTATATACTTCACATTGACATTGAGAGCAAGAATTTTGACCCGACCTTGACAATACTGCGCAACATCGTGGCGGGATGACAAGCTATCTTCACTTTAGATTTTAGCGAAGCCCTTGAGTTGGGAACAGGACGGGAATATTGGGATTGACCCATACTTGACAGTCGAGTTCGGTACTGGGTGGGAAAATAGGAAGTTTTTTCGATTTTTGATTATTTGATTAAATGTTCTGCCAAAGGCGCGATCGCGAGGTGCCCTGCAACTGCTCATGGGTTTCGCGCAATAGCCGAGGAATCTCCAAGCCACTGGGACAGCGGGGCAAACAATCGCCACATTCAGTACAGCGGTTGGCGGGTTGACCGGGAAACCAATGCCCGGCACGACCAAACATCCCATAGCGATACTTGCTAAATTCTGTCATGTCGTAGGCGACGGCTAAGTTGTGAAGCCGCAGCACTTCGGGGATGTGAATTTCCTCAGGGCAGGGCAAACAAGCATAACATTGTTGACACAAATCGGTGCCCAAGGTTTCCTGCATCACTGCTTGCAGGCGATCGCCCACCGCTTGCTCTTCAGCGCTCAGGGGTGCCACCTGATCAGCCACGGCCAAGGGAAAGGCCAACTCGGCAACGGTGGCCGGTCCAATACTCAAGGTGGTGATGGCAGGCTGACTCAGCAGCCAGCGATAGCTCCAATGGAGAGGGTGAAAGGGCGCACAGAGATCTTGGAGCCGTTGGGAAGGCCGGTAGAGTTGTCCCCCTTTATCGGCTGGCGAAATGATAAAAATCCCCATATCCCGCTCAGCGGCAGCGGCGATCGCTGGGGCATTGCGTTGCTGAAAGTAGGTGTAATGCAGATTGACAAAATCAAATTGATTGCTGGCGATCGCCCGCGAAATCACAGACAACGATCCATGACTGGAAAAGCCTAAAGCACCAATTACCCCCTTTGCTTGCAACTGCCGCAGCATTGCCATCCCCTCAGTGCTCAGCCATGCGAGATGCTCAGGGGTGTTGAGGCCATGGAGGGCGACACCATCTAACCGTGAGACTTGAAGACGCTCAAGGGATTGAGCAATTTGCCGCTGGACGTGATCCGCATCCCCTTGGGGCAAGAGTTTAGTGGTGATAAAAACGGTGGGCTGACCCAGTGCCTTGAGGGCACGACCAATATAGGCCTCACTGGCACCGTAGGCGGCGGCGGTTTCAATGTGGTTAATGCCGTGGGCGATCGCCCCCTCAATGACCGCCTGCATCACCTCTGGACTGCCCAAGGCGCGCATCGTTCCAAGGGAAAAAACCGAGAGGTTCAGCCCCGTGCGACCAAAGCGGCGGTAGCGCATTCTAGCCTGCGGAGGAATCCTCTTCCATTCCCCGGCCCTGCTGAATAAAATCTTCAGGGCGAATCGAATCTAAAAAGCGGCGAAAGGCTTGGCGTTCTTCCTCGTCAGCATCGCGATCGACGGGAATCGAGGCATCGGCAACAACCGCTTCCATCACCCAAATCGGGCAATCACAGCGCAGGGCAAGGGCAATGGCATCGCTCGGACGAGCATCAATCTCTTTACGAATGTCTCCTTGGCGCAGGGTGAGCACTGCATAGTAGGTGTTGTCTTCCAAGGAATGGATGACCACCCGTTCTAGGGTCATATTCCATTCGTTGAGAATGTTGACCATCAGATCATGGGTCATCGGTCGCGGTGCTCGTTGATTTTCCAAGGCCATTAAAATTGCCCGCGCCTCATTATCACCAATCCAGATGGGCAGTGCTCGCCGTCCAGCACCGTCTTTGAGTAAGACAATTGGAGTGCGACGGTTAGTGGCATCGAGGGCAATCCCAGCAACGGTCATTTCAATCATGGCCACCTCAGCGAGCGCAATGGCGGTGCATTCCCTTCTATTATTAACATACAGTCCTTCCCACCAAGATGGCACACCCCTACCACTGTAAGACTCCCTATGGGAGAAGTAACGGAGGGGCGACGCGCAGGCATTCCTTAAGACTCCATGCTTTAGAAAAAGACTGGCGAACGACGGAATCATGGGCAGTGGCAACTAGACACTTTTTTGACGCTCGCTTCTCGGTACACTAAAGTTATTATTTTTGGTATTTAGACGGCTATGATTGCTTCCTCGATCCCGATCTGCATTACGTTGGGTACGCGCCCGGAGGCAATCAAATTGGCACCGGTCATTCAAGCTTTCCAGCGATCGCCCCTGTTTGAACCCTACGTTGTCCTCACGGGACAGCACCGCGAAATGGTGGATCAAGTGATGGCACTGTTTGACCTGCGGGCAGATCGGGACTTGGCCATTATGCAGCCCAAGCAAACCCTGACCGAAATCACCTGTCGTGCTCTCCAAGGCCTTGAGCAACTCTATCAAGAACTCCTGCCCCGTCTTGTTTTGGTTCAGGGGGATACAACAACCGCCTTTGCCGCTACCCTTGCCGCCTTTTATCAGCAGATTCCTGTCGGCCATGTGGAAGCGGGCTTGCGCACCGACGATCTCTACAACCCCTATCCAGAAGAAGCCAACCGCCGCCTTATTTCCCAATTAGCGCAGTTGCATTTTGCCCCTACGGAACAAGCCGTCAAGAATCTTCAGGCGGCCGGGGTCACGGGTAGTATTCACTTGACGGGCAATACCGTGATTGATGCGCTGCTGCAAGTGGCCGATCGCCAGCCAGTGTGCCATGTCCCCGGCCTTGACTGGCAACAGTATCGCGTGATCCTCGCCACCGTTCACCGACGGGAAAACTGGGGTGCCCCCCTAGAAGACATTGCCAATGGTTTCCTGAAAATCTTAAACACGATTCCCGATACCGCTTTGCTCTTGCCCTTGCACCGCAATCCCACCGTGCGTGAACCCCTCAAAGCCTATTTGGGGCATCATCCTCGCGTTTTTCTGACGGAGCCACTGGACTATCCTGCTCTTGTGGCAGCGATTAAGGGATCAACACTCCTGCTGACGGATTCCGGTGGTCTCCAAGAGGAAGCCCCTAGCCTTGGTAAACCGGTACTGGTGTTACGGGAAACCACTGAGCGGCCGGAAGCGGTCACCGCTGGCACTGCTAAACTGGTGGGCACGTTTGCAGATACGATTGCAGCGGCAGCCATTGAACTGCTCACGGATCCAGTGGCCTACAACCGCATGGCGACGGCGATTAATCCCTTTGGCGATGGTCATGCGAGCGATCGCATCCTTGAGATTGTGACCCAGTTTTTTGCCCAGCAGACACAGTAAGGAGCCACGGCCATCTGAGGATAGCAATGACAATGTTCTGGGCAGGAATTTTGGTCACAAGTTGGCTGGGCTTGGTGCTGTTAACCGCAGAACTGATTCACGCTTGGTTTCCCAATGCCAAGGAATGGTCACGGAAAGTGGTTCACATTGGTGCGGGTCAAGTGATTCTCATTGCCTATGCCTTGGGGGTACCCACGAGTTGGGGAATTGTGGCCGCAGCGATCGCTGGCGTCGTCACACTGCTTTCTTACCGCATACCGATTTTTCCCAGTATTAGTGGCGTGGGGCGCCAAAGCTGGGGCACCTTTTTTTATGCGGTGAGTATTGGCACATTAATGGCGCTCTTTTGGAACACGCTGCCGGAACTGGCGGTTCTGGGAATTTTAGTGATGGCTTGGGGAGATGGCTTGGCTGCCCTTGTGGGGATTAACTGGGGACGCCATCCCCTGCCGCGAACCAGTAAAAGCTGGGAAGGAACCCTGACCATGTTCTGTGTGAGTACCGTGGTGGCGGCTCTATCCCTCACCCCCATTGCGGCCTTAGAGTTGCTCTGGATTGCCCCCTTAGTAGGTCTGGGTGCGACCCTTTTGGAACTGATTGCTTGGCGAGGGGTTGATAATCTCACAGTTCCGATCGGTAGCGCTTTGCTTGCCTATGGGTTACTCAATTTGAGTTGATGTTAGGCAGGGTCTTCTCAATAAACTGGCGGGCGATCGCGATCGCGTCTCCATTAATTTCATGGGCCATGGGTAGGGCATGAAACGCTCCCTTCACTCCTGCGGCTTGCAAGGCTTGCCAACTGGCTTGGGCACTGGCAAAGGGCACCACAGGATCCGCTGTGCCATGGATCATCAACACGGGTGGCGAGGTGGCTGTCACCACTGGCGGGCGCACTAAATAGCCACTAAAGACCAATAATCCCGCTAAAGGCAACGTTAACCCCACAACCAATGTCAATGCTCCCCCTTGGGAAAATCCCCCTAAAATTGTGCGGCTGAGATCAATGGGCAAGCTGGCAATCCACTCCCGCAGTGCCGCTTCACTGGTGGCTAGATCCGTTGCCCGCTCATCGAGCAGTAATGAGCCACTGCGGGCATCGTGCTGATTCAGGTCGTACCACATCCGCCCTTGGGGGACGTAAGGATGGGGAAAGGGAGCTTCCGCTGCATAGGTTTGGGCTTGGGGAGCCAGCAACGATCCAAGGGAAATCAGATCTGCGGCATTGGCACCCCAGCCGTGGAGCAATAGAAGGCTGTGATCGGCCGCGATCGGCGGATCGGGAAAGGTGAGAAATTGGAGGGTTGTCATGCTAGACAGGATTGAGTTCCTTGGTCGGCGCCGCCACACTGGGATAGGTGAGGCTCGATTCAATCATCTCCCGACCCTCAGTGGACACATAGTCAAAGAAGGCCTGAGCCACGACCGACAGTTGTTTGCCCGCAGGATAGACCAAATGCCAGTGCCGCTGAATCGGGAAATGTTCGACATCGAGAATCGTCAACTGGCTGGACTCGCGATCAAGGGCTAAGCAGTGGTGAGACAGGACAGAAATCCCTAGGCCGCCAGCGATCGCCTGCTTAATGGACTCGTTACTTCCCAGCTCAAGGCGGATATTGATCGGCACACCGTGCTCTGCAAAGAGCTTCTCCACCGCTTGGCGGGTGCCCGATCCCTGCTCCCGCATAATAAAGGGTTCTCCCGCCAGTTCTTGGATCGGGATTTTACTGCGGCCACTGAGGCGATGGTGACTGGGGGCAACCACCACTAAGGGATTATCCAAAAAGCGGTGGCACTCCACATCCACATTCTCCGGTGGGCAACTGGGAATATAGAGATCGTCCATATTGCCTCGAATGCGCTCTACCACCTGTTCATGGTTGGTGACCGTCAGGGCGACATCAATCCCCGGATAGCGCTGGCAAAATGGCCCCAGCAGCCGCGGAATCACATATTTGGCCGTGGTAATGACACACAGCCGCAAGTGTCCCTGCTTGAGACCCTTGAGATTGGCAACGGCCATTTCAAACCGCTCAAGGCGCTCAAAGATGTCTTGGCAGGTGGCCAGTAGTTCCTTGCCGGCTTCTGTGAGATAGAGCCGCTTGCCCACTTGCTCAAAGAGGGGCATACCAACGGCACGGGTCAACTGCTTCATTTGAATCGAAACGGTGGGCTGCGTCAGAAAGAGTTCCTCGGCAGCGCGGGTAAAACTTCCGTGGCGAGCAGTGACCTCAAAAACCTTAAGCTGATGTAGGGTTGCTTGTTTCAAACCCATTCTCCTTTCGTCAGCGATAGGGCTACATAGACGAAATTCTATCAAATTTCGCGCCATGATAACGAAATGTGAAGAATCTCAAGGCAAGAATGATGATCAAAGGGCACTTAAATCAGGTAATGAGCGATCGCCTGCGGGGGGGAAAACACCTCTGGAACGAATGGCGGCGAGCTTATCCTCAGCTTACTGTAGATTTGAGTGAAATGAATCTTACGGGCATGGATCTGCGGGGCTATGACCTGCGGGGCTGCAATCTCAGCCGTGCCTGTCTGCGAGAGGTGAACCTTGCCCACGGGGATTTGCGCTTTGCTAACCTCTATGAGGCGGATCTGACAGCGGCGAACCTCGATGATGCCGATTGCCGAGGGGCGTTGTTCTTAAAAGTGGTGGGCGATCGCGCCACTGCCCAGCGGGCAAATTTTCAACTGGCCAACTTGCAGTACGCTCGGTTGACCTATGCCGATTTCTCTTGGGTCACCCTTGAGCAGGCGGATTGTCGCCACAGCAATTGGTGTCAAGCAGATCTCAGCCATGCCCGCGCCGCTGCCAGTGATTTTTCCTTTGCGCTGTTGATAGCAGCCAGTCTCAATGAAGCTACGCTGCGGTTTGCGCAACTGGTGCAGGCTTGTCTTGAGGGGGTTCAGGCTTACCGCTGCAACTTCTATGCGGCCAATTTAGCCTATGCAGGACTGACGCGGGGCTATTTCTCCCATGCCCTTTTTGTGCGCGCCAACCTCAGTCATGCCATCTGTCGCTGGGCCAATTTTCGCCATGCCAATCTCCAGCAAAGCCAGTGCGAGCAAACGGATTTTCACTACAGCCTGTATGTTAGCTAGTAGTTCATCTTAAGCTTCTGACTGGAGCAGCGCCACGGCATAGGCAGCAATGCCCTCTTCACGCCCCACTGGCCCCAGTTTTTCATTGGTGGTGGCTTTGATACTAATCTGGTCGCGATCGATCCCTAGGGTGGTTGCAAGGCGATCGCGCATCTGGTCGAGGTAGGGTTTCAGCTTCGGACGCTCTGCCACCACTACGGCATCAATGTTGCCCACTTGCCAACCCCGTTCTGCAATCAGTGCCGCTACTTTCGCCAGCAAGACTTGGCTATCTGCCCCTGCCCACTGCGGATCACTGGGGGGAAAGTAATGGCCAATATCGCCAAGGCTGAGGGCCCCCAAAAGGGCGTCCATAATGGCGTGGGTGAGGACATCGGCATCACTGTGCCCCAAGAGTCCCAAGGTGTGTTCTAGTTTGATACCGCCTAAAATCAGAGGCCGCTCGGGCACCAATTGATGGATGTCGTAGCCATTACCAATGCGAATTTTCATACTTGCTGCACAGGACAACGAAGGGGCGATCGCCAATGCCACCGCCCTCTATTGTTGCAGAGTCTTCTACCTTGGCCAAACTAGATATTCACTTCACTCAGTTGCCGACACATGTAGTCAAAGGGTTGTTCGACAATACTCGTGTCCTCGATGCCCGCCGCTGCCACGCGATCGCGCACAATCTCCTTCATGATTTGAATACCGCGCACCGTTGGTCCAATGGGCACCCCAAGGGAGTTGTAGGTTTCCCGCAGACCTTCGAGGACGCGCTCGTTGAGGACATCCACATCCCCGGCCACAATGGCGTAGGTGGCATAGCGTAGGTAGTAGTCCATATCCCGCAGGCAGGTGGCGTAGCGGCGTGTGGTGTAGGCATTGCCGCCGGGTTGAATCAGTTCCGGCTGCTCTGTGAAGAGGGCAGAACCCGCTTCCTTCACAATGGCTGCGGCATCGCCATTGATCACTGCTGCCGCTTTAACCCGTACCGCACCGGAATTAAAGTAGGAGCGCAAACTGTCAACAGCATCGCGATCGAGGTAGCGACCGGTGGAGTCATAGTTTTTAATCAGTGTGGTGACGGCATCACGCATAGGTTTTTCTTACTCCTAGAACTGGTAAAACTAGCGTCAACCCGAACGCCAGCCGAAATTGCGCGGATCTAAAATCGTACTTAGCTTATCACGGTAGGGTTTCTCCCCCTTCGCTCCTGTTTACGGACTGTTGCGAACTATTACAAAAGTTCATAATTCTAGGGGTGCCCCACGAGGCGATCGCGCAAACGCTTAATTTGATCGCGGTAGCGGGCAGCCTCCTCAAAGGCCAATTCTTGGGCAGCCGCCTTCATTTTCGCCTCAAGGTCTTGGATCAGTTGGGGGATGTCCTCTAGGCTCAGTTCCTGTAAGGTTTGGGAAGATAAGACAGGCACCGACTCGGCATTGAGGCGGCGAGACACATCCAAAAAGGCCAAGATGGCATTGCTGGTTTTCTTGACAATGGGCTGGGGAGTAATGCCGTGGGCTTGGTTGTAGGCCAGTTGAATGGCGCGGCGGCGCTCCGTTTCTTGGATGGCTTTTTGCATACTGTCGGTGAGGGTGTCGGCATAGAGAATCGCCTGTCCACGGACGTGCCGGGCAGCACGGCCAATGGTTTGAATCAGCGATCGCTCCGCCCGCAGGAAGCCCTCTTTATCTGCATCAAGGATGGCCACCAAGGACACTTCGGGTAAATCCAGTCCCTCCCGCAACAGGTTGACACCAATCAACACATCAAAGTCCCCTTGGCGCAGGGCTTCAAGAATTTCAATGCGCTCAATGGCATTGATTTCTGAGTGCAGATAGCGCACTCGTACCCCCCGTTCTTGGAAGTATTCCGTGAGATCCTCGGCCATTCGTTTCGTGAGAGTGGTCACCAGTACCCGCTCTTGGCGATCGCACCGCAGGCGAATCTCCCCATAGAGATCATCCACCTGTCCTTGGGTGGGACGGACAAAAATTTCTGGATCCACGACCCCCGTCGGCCGAATAATTTGCTCGACAACTTGCCCTTCAGACACCGCCAATTCCCAATCGCCGGGGGTTGCCGAGACAAAGATACATTGCTTCACCTTTTGCCAAAATTCCTCCGCCTTCAGGGGGCGATTATCCGCCGCACTGGGCAACCGAAAGCCGTGATCAATCAGCACTTTTTTCCGCGCTTGGTCGCCATTAAACATCCCGCGAATTTGCGGCACCGTTACATGGGACTCATCCACCACCAACAGCCAATCCTCAGGAAAATAATCAATCAAACACTCCGGCGGTTCCCCCGCTGCGCGGCCTGCGAGATGGCGTGAGTAGTTTTCGACACCGTTGCAGTAGCCCACCTGTCGCAGCATTTCCAAGTCATAGCGGGTACGTTGACTCAGGCGCTGTGCTTCAAGGAGTTTATTTTGGGCTTCCAAGTAAGCCACTTGGGCTTGCAGTTCCGCTTCAATGGCAGCACAAGCCGCTTCAAGGCGTTCGGCAGGGGTGACAAAGTGCTTCGCGGGATAGATATTCAGGCGTTCGACACTCTGCAATGTTTCCCCCGTCAGGGGATCGAGATAGCGGATGGCTTCGATTTCGTCACCAAAAAACTCCACGCGAATGATGCGATCCTCATAGGCTGGGCCAATTTCTAAAACATCTCCCTTGACACGGAAGCGCCCCCGCCCCAGTTCCACATCGTTGCGCGTGTATTGAATTGTCGCCAATTGCCGCAGTAGTTGCCGCAGATCCATTTCACTGCCCACTTCGAGGGGAATCGCGGCTTTGAGGTACTCTGCTGGAATACCCAAGCCGTAGATGCAACTAATCGAGGCAACCACAATCACATCCCGCCGTTCAAAGAGGGAGCGGGTAGCGGAGTGCCGCAGCATATCAATTTCCTCATTAATCGAGGCACTTTTTTCGATGTAGGTATCGGTAACGGGAATGTAGGCCTCAGGCTGATAGTAGTCGTAGTAGGAGATAAAGTACTCGACGGCATTTTCTGGAAAGAAGGAGCGCAGTTCATTGCACAGTTGCGCCGCAAGGGTTTTGTTGTGAGCCAGCACAAGGGTTGGGCGACCAAGAGCCTCGATCACGCGGGCGATCGTGTGGGTTTTGCCAGTGCCCGTTGCCCCCAGCAATGTTTGGAAGCGATATCCCGCCCGTACGCCGGCGACGAGCTTTTGAATGGCTTGGGGTTGATCTCCCGTCGGTTCAAAGGGAGCGTAAATACGAAAGGGAGTGCTGGTCATTGCCCAATTTCTAACGAATTCTTACCTAGCTTTTAGGGTAGTCGAGCAACAGAGGAGCGAGCCACCCAAAATCTTGTTCAGAAGGATTGAAGGCGCTTGAAACGGTCAAAACCACGTCCTCGCCCATTTGAGAAAGCAGCCCTAAGATTTGGTATTCTAAATAACAGTTTATTGTGTATTGTAACAGTTAATTGCGCCAAATCTAAAGAATTGGTAAAAGCTTTCGCTCCCCCAAAATATCGGCAGTATCGTAGGGAAGCAAGATACCTCCTAACTGCGTCTTTGGCCCTACCCGCTTGGCGTAGGGTCTCTTTTTGCGGGAATTTCGCTAAAATCTGTGAATTCCCTACCGTGACGGCTATGGCTGGTGAAGTCGTTGAAATTCTCAGTGCCGATGATCTACGGCGCACTGTCACGCGCTTAGCTTCCCAAGTGGTGGAGAAGGCTCGCGATGCCCTCGACAAATTAGTGTTGTTGGGGATTCATACCCGTGGGGTTCCCCTTGCCAAGCTGTTGGGGCAACAAGTTGAACAACTGGAAGGAGTGAGCCTCCCCATTGGTGAGTTGGATATCACGTTTTATCGCGATGACTTGGATCGCATTGGCCCGCGCACACCGCGTCAGACCCTGATTCCCGTGGATCTCTCTGGGCGGATTGTGGTCTTGGTGGATGATGTGATTTTTAGTGGCCGCACGATTCGCTCTGCCCTCAATGCCGTTCATGATTACGGTCGCCCCAGTGCCATTTGGTTATTGGTACTCATCGATCGCGGGCACCGCGAATTGCCGATTCACCCCGACTTTACGGGTAAAGTACTGCCCACGGCTCGCGATGAAGTGGTCAAGGTACTCTTGCAGGGGATTGATCAGCGGGATGGGGTAGAGCTATGGAAACCCTCTTAATCTTGGGAAAACTCAATGCCATTCATCTCAAAAAAAGAAGCCTTCTTTCAAATGAAAGATACATGGCTATTCAATGCCAATAGCCTTGATGCTGATTTATTTACTGAGCCTTTTATTGACCTGATTGTGACTTCCCCGCCCTACAATGTGGGTCTTGAATATCGCTCAGTCAAAGATGATGCCCCCTACAGCGATTATCTAGAATTTAGTCGCGCTTGGCTGTCCAACTGTTTTCACTGGACAAAAACGGGCGGACGGTTTTGCCTTAACATTCCCCTCGATAAAAACAAAGGGGGACAGCGCAGTGTTGGCGCGGATTTGACGGTTTTGGCTCAAGAGGTTGGCTGGAAATATCAGTCCACCATTGTCTGGAATGAGGGTAATATTTCGCGGCGGACGGCTTGGGGATCGTGGATGTCGCCCTCAGCACCCTATGTGATTGCGCCTGTGGAGTTAATTGTGGTGTTGTACAAAGAGGAGTGGCGGCGCAAGTCCGATGAAAAGGCCGATATTACTCGGGAAGAATTTATGGAATGGACAAACGGGCTATGGACATTCAGCGGCGAAAGCAAAAAAAAGATTGGTCACCCTGCACCGTTTCCAAGGGAACTGCCGAGACGATGTATCAAGCTCTTTAGTTTTCCGGGGGATATCGTCTTCGATCCCTTTTGTGGCAGCGGCACAACACTGGTGGAAGCTTTTGCCAACAAACGAAAAGGCGTCGGCGTTGAAATTGATCCTCGATATGCAGAACTGGCAAAGGAGAGACTCCTGAATGAGATTACACTTTTTGATGTAATCAATTTATAGGACTTTTCGAGCTTGATAGGTTCTATTAGCCAAGCTTCTAGATCAGTCGTGCCACTACATCTATCGCTAGCTAAAGCGAGGTATCCATTTTTCTAAGCCATCGCCGACATCAACGGAGAGGGGGGGATTCGAACCCCCGTTAGGTGTTACCCTAAACTTGATTTCGAGTCAAGCGCATTCAACCACTCTGCCACCTCTCCAAGGATCTCCAATCATAGCAAAGGTGAATGCCAAAGGCACACTTCGCGATTGACTCCGTCACGCTCCCCCTCAAGGCAATTCTGGCGGCAAACCCCTTTACGATAAAAGTATTCAGTTAACTTAAAACAACGACGGCATGGATATTAAACAGGGTTTTGTCGGCACCGTCGGGCAGACGCCGCTGATTCGCCTCAACTACTTTAGCGACCTCACGGGCTGTGAAATTCTTGGTAAGGCAGAGTTCCTCAACCCCGGTGGCTCTGTTAAGGATCGGGCTGCCCTCTACATTATTGAAGATGCTGAAAAAAAGGGCCTTCTCAAACCCGGTGGTACGGTGGTCGAAGGCACAGCAGGCAATACGGGCATTGGCCTAGCCCACATCTGTAATGCCAAGGGCTACAAGTGTCTGATTGTGATTCCCAATACCCAATCCCAAGAAAAAATTGATCTGTTGCGTACCCTGGGTGCCGAAGTGCGCCCCGTTCCCGCTGTGCCCTACAAAGACCCCAATAACTATGTGAAGCTCTCTGGCCGGATTGCTGCTGAGATGGAGAATGCCATCTGGGCGAACCAGTTCGATAACCTTGCCAATCGCCAAGCCCACTACGAAACCACAGGACCGGAAATTTGGCAGCAGACCGATGGCCGCATTGATGCGTGGGTGGCAGCAACGGGCACAGGGGGCACCTATGCAGGTGTGGCGATGTACCTCAAGGAAAAAAATCCCACCATTCGCACTGTGATTGCTGATCCCATGGGCAGTGCCATCTATAGCTATGCGAAAACGGGCACCCTCAGTAGCAGTGGCAGTTCCATTACCGAAGGCATTGGCAATAGCCGCATTACCGCCAACTTAGCAGGCGCTCCCATTGATGATGCGATTCAAATTGAGGATCAAGAGTGCCTTGAGATCATTTATCAACTGCTGCACTACGATGGCCTCTTTATGGGTGGCTCCGTCGGGATTAATGTGGGGGCAGCGGTACGCCTCGCCAAGGAACTCGGACCCGGTCACACAATTGTTACTGTGTTGTGCGATGGGGGTTCCCGCTATCAATCGCGGCTCTTTAATTCAGAGTGGCTGGCCAGTAAAGGGCTACGGGTGCCAGAGATTAAAAAACGTTAAGCCTTGGGAACAATGTCTAAAATAGAGGGGTCAGAAGGGGGCAAGTAGCCGCTAGGCGTGGGTGTGGATTTTACGCGAAATATTAGCCGTGAAAAAACAACGTTGGTTTCTCCTCTTTGCGAGCTTGGTCTGTGGGGTGGCGATCGCTCTCCATCCTGTGGCTGCGCAGGCCCAAAATCTCTGGCAGCGGTTACTGTTGCAGGGGATTCAGGTCATCCAACTATCGAATATCTCGCCCCGCCAAGAGGTGGCCTTGGGGCAACAGATCCATGAGCAGATGCTGCGGCAAGGGATGCGCCTTGTTCGCAATCCCGCTGCGCAAAACTATGTGAATAGCATTGGTGACCGCTTGGTTAATGTCGGCGAACGTCGAGGTGTGCCCTACCAGTTTCACATCATCCAAGACCGCCAAGTCAATGCCTATGCCACAATGGGGGGCTTTGTCTATGTCACTACAGGGCTAATGCTGCGGGCGGAAAACGAGGCGGAACTAGCCAGCGTCATTGCCCACGAAATTGGCCATATTGATCAGCGCCATGTGATTCGTCAACTGCAACAAATGGCGATCGCCCAAGGCTTAATGACGGCTGCCGGCTTGGATCGCGATCGCGGGCTACAAATGGCCATGGAACTTGCCTTTCGGCGTCCCCGCAGTCGTGAGCAGGAACTAGAGGCCGATCGCTATGGACTGGGGCTATTGGCTCGCAGCAACTATGATCCACGGGCGATGGTGACATTTCTCCAGAAATTGCAACGGGAGGGAGGGGCACCGCCAACGATTTTGAGTACCCACCCTGCGCCGCGCGATCGCCAGTTGCTTGCTGAAAATTTAATTCGCTCTGGTTTGAGCAATGACTGTGTGGTTGCCCCCCAACCCCTGTGTGGCACCGATCCCTTGGCCTACCAGCAACAGCTGCGCTCCTTCTAGCCTGATTTTTTCTCATTAGCCAAAAGACCCCGCCAGCGGGCATAGCGCCCCAAGGCCGTCAGCGGAAAGTGCTGCTGGTAGTAGTGGTACTTCAGGTAAAAGTGGCAGGGAAAGCCCGTGCCGGTGAAGTAATCCTCGTGCCATGTGCCATCGGCGCGCTGGGTCTGCAGCAGGTAGGCCATCCCCTTTTCAATAGCTTCTGTGGCGTAGTCTCCTGTGGCATCGCCAGCGGCCAAAAGGCCAATAATGGCCCAAGCAGTTTGGGAAGCGGTGCTATCCCCTTTGCCCTTGAGGGAAGGGTCGTTGTAGCTCCAGCAGGTTTCACCCCAACCACCATCGGCATTTTGACACTGCACCAACCACTCAGCGGCACGGCGAATGCGCCAGCGATCGTAGCGAGGGGCAACAAGGGAGAGGGCTGCCAACACCCCACTCGTGCCATAGAGGTAGTTCACCCCCCAGCGGCCAAACCAACAGCCTTCCGGTTCTTGCTCATTGCGCAAGTAAGCAAGGGCGCGATCGAGGGCACCACTGTCAAAGGCCAACTGACACCGCCCCACCATCTCCAGCACCCGTGCCGTGACATCAGCAGTATTCGGGTCAATCATTGCCTTGAGATCGCCGTAGGGAATGGCATTGAGCCAATCTTGGTCATTGTCCACATCAAAGGCTGCCCAGCCCCCCGGCCGACACTGCATTGAGGCAATCCAAGCGACTGCCCGCTCAATGGCTCGCCGTTTGAGGTTTTCGTCAGGCAAGGTCACAGCATGAAGCGCCATCACCACCACCGCTGTATCATCCACATCGGGGTAGAAGCGATTCTCAAATTCAAAGGCCCATCCCCCCGGCTGACCTTTTTTGTTTTTTACGTGCCAGTCCCCATAGTCAAGGATTTGCTTGGACAGCAGCCATTCGCCAGCTTTGACCAGAGCGGGATGATCGGGGGCGACGCCTGAATCCACCATGGCGCGCATGACCAAGGCAGTATCCCAAACTGGCGAGACACAGGGCTGGACGCGATACTCGGTCTCGGTTTCAATCGCAAAGCGATCCACTGCTGCCATCCCCCGCTGCACAATGGGGTCATCCACAGCATAGTCAAGGGCACGCAATGCCAATAGGGAGTTGAGCATCGCCGGAATAATGCCGCCCCAGTCGCCACTGGCTTCTTGACGCTCGAGCACCCATTCTTCGGCGGCCTTTAGCCCCTGTTCTCTAAGGGGATTAATGTTTAGGATTTCAAAGAGCTTGAAAACGCGATCGAGACCAATAAAGACATCACTCCAGTCGCCTTGGCGGGGCAGTTCCCAGATCACATTTGCCCGCCCTTCGGCATAGAGTTCATCGAGGGTAATGGGCGGATCCATGGCATAAACGGGCTTGCGATCCATGACAATCAACAGCGGCACGGTGCTGCTACGTGCCCAACTAGACATCTCATAAATAGTGAAGGGGCTACCCTCCGGCAGGAGCATGATCCAAGGGGGGAGGGAGGGAATCCCACGCCAGTCGTAGCAGCCAATGAGGGCAAGGTGCAGTTTGGTAAAGATGCGAGTTTTGCTAATGCCGCCGCGGGCAAGGATAAATTGCCGTGCCTTCACTAGGGCGGGATCCGTTGCGGGGACGCCCAAGAGCCGCAGTCCCATATAGGCTTCCACACTGGTGCTGAGATCGCCGCCATCGCCATAAAATAGCTCCCAACCGCCGTGATCCCGCTGATGGTTGCGCAAATACTGTTCCGCTTTGGCCAAGGGTAGCCGCTGTTCGGTGCCCCAGATTTTGTGGAGCAGGATCACCTCTGCGGTCATGGTCACATTGGACTCTAATTCCGCCCACCAGTAGCCCTCAGCATATTGCTGTGAAAAGAGAAAGTCTTGGCTGGCGCGAATCGCCTGTTGGAGTTGCTTTGGGTCAATGGCAGCGGCAATTTGAGTTTGCATGATTCCTCGGCTGTTAGACTCTTGGTTAGTTTAGCGGGGGCGATCGCTCCCTCGCAAGCGGCACAGACTTGGGTTAGGATCAAGGCTATGTCTCTCCGTCAACACCAGCATCCCCTAATTCAGCGGCTCGCCGATCGCATTGAGCAGATTTGGCAGAGCACTTTGCCCTTAGCCCCCTATACCCTGCCTGAGGATCTCGGTTATGTCGAGGGCAAACTGGAAGGGGAGCGGCTAACGATTGAGAACCACTGCTACCAAGCGCCGCCCTTTCGCAAACTTCACCTTGAACTGGCACGGGTGGGGGAGAGTCTGGATATTTTACACTGTGTCATGTTTCCAGAGCCGCGCTACGATCTGCCAATGTTTGGCTGTGACCTCGTGGGGGGCCGAGGGCAAATTAGTGCCGCAATTGTGGATCTCTCGCCGGTGACGGGTGAGTTGCCCGCTGCCTATACATCGGCCTTAAATGCTTTGCCAAAACTCACCTTTAGTCAACCCCGTGAGTTGCCCCCTTGGGGACAGATCTTCTCCCCCTTTTGCATTTTTATTCGGCCACAGGGAGACACTGAGGAACAGCAATTTCTTGATCGCATTGGTGAGTACCTCACGCTCCACTGTCAACTTAGCCAGCAAGCTGTGCCCACGGATCACCCGGAAGCGGTTATGGCCGGGCAACGGCACTACTGCCACCAGCAACAGCAGAACGATAAAACCCGCCGTGTGCTGGAAAAAGCCTTTGGTGCTGCTTGGGCAGAACGCTATATGACCACCGTTCTCTTTGACTTGCCCCCTGCTGCCTAGAACCCCTTAAGGACTCTCTCCCCGATGAACCGCATCAGCCAGTGGATCAGTCAGATTAAAAGAATAAGGAAACATTGGAATGGTGACTCCTCAGTTAGTGATCAATACCTTAGAAAACCATCGAGAATCCCTTAAAAAATTTGCAGTAAAGACCCTGCAGCTGTTTGGTTCAGTGGCACGGGATGAAGCTCACGCTGAAAGTGATGTTGATTTGTTAGTAGCGTTTGAAAGGCCTGTTGGATTATTTACCTTCATTGAGTTAAAAGAATATCTGGAGGAAATCTTAAACTGTTCTGTTGATTTGGGCACACCTCAATCTTTACGTTCAAGGCTTAGGGAGGAGGTATTAAAGGAGGCGATTCGTGCCTTCTAGGGAGCTACGAGAACGCCATAGTTTAGCTGTCATTGGATCTGACAATGTGGCACTGGCAAACCACTGACCTCGGGCGCTTTCTTACCTGCGATCTTTTGCAGGGGTTTTCCCATGGCTTCTTTACTCGCGATTGGCAAGGACAAGACCTCAGCACCCTCACCGCAGCCCTAGGCACGACAGCAACACCGCTACGAACCCAACAGGTGCATGGCGATCGCGTTGCTTTGGCAGCAGAAGTTTTAGCCCGTGATGAACGATTGGCAGCGGATGCCCTTGTGGCCACAGGGTCTGATCAAGCCCTCTGGGTGTGTAGTGCTGACTGTGTCCCCTTACTAATTGCCGATGTGGCGAGTGGACGGGTTGCGGCGATTCATGCGGGATGGCGGGGGACAGCGATCCAAATCTCTAAGGCCACGCTCCAGCAGATGCAAGCATTCGGCAGTGATCTTGCTAATTTACGGATTGCCATGGGGCCTGCGATTCGCGGTGAGGTCTATCAAGTGGGGCTGAATGTGGCCCGTGCCTTGGCGCAGACCATTCTTGAGGGGGTGACGGAAACCACTGACCGCGATGATCTTTACCAGCGTCTCGCTGCCTTAGACCCAGAGATGATCTTTCTTGATCCAGACCCTGAGCGACTTCGGGTGGATGTGGCACGGGTGAATCGTTTGCAATTGCTGCAATTGGGGCTAAGGGACGAGCAAATTGCCCTGTCTCCCCACTGTACGTTTCGCGATGCTGAATGCTTTTTCTCCTATCGCCGTGAACACCTCAAGCAGGTGCAGTGGTCGGGAATTATTAGTCGATTAGTATGATTGGCGTTGCCACGGGAGAATCCATTGCCCGCGCTTGGGGCGATCGCCACTGCCAGCACCCCGACTCTCCTGCCCTAGTCTGTGTTCTTGGCTTTACGGAAACGGCATTGATTCCCGGAATCTCGGCGGCGGGTCAAACCCCCAGCGATCGCCGGATCACAGCCCTAGCGGATGGCGAGTTCCTGCTGCGAGGCATTCAACCCTACTACCGCTATCCACTGCCACCCCTGACGGCGGGTGCTTCCCCTGCCCTAATTAGTCGTGCCCTCATTGAGGCTTTGGCGTTGCCCCTCTACGTCTTTGATGCGGGTTTACCTTTGCCGCGTCTGCCCGAGATGATTGACTTGGGGGGCGCCCCGGCGCGCTGCCTAACCACGGGTGAAGCGATGACAGCCCAAACCGTAGCGCACCTCTGGGAACAGGGATGGTCTTGGGGGGCCAAGCTCAGCAGCCAATATCCGTGGCTGATCATTGCTGAATGTGTCGTGGGCGGCACAACCACTGCCCTTGCCCTCTGTGAAAGTTTGGGCATCCTCGCTCGCGATTGTGTAGGCAGTAGTCATCGCCAGAGTAACCATGCCCAAAAGTGGTCACTCGTGCAACAGGGGCTTGCCCATGTCCCTGCTAATGCCGATCCCTTGACCTATGTAGCGGCGATTGGCGATCCAATGCAGGTGGTTGTGGCGGCTATGGCCCTGCGGGCAAGTCAAACCTGTGGTGTGTTGCTGGCGGGGGGGTCACAAATGATGGCGGTCTATGCCTTGGCACGGGCGATCGCCCAGTGGCGTCAGCTTCCTTGGTGTCCCGAACAAATCGTGGTGGGCACAACCCGCTGGCTGATTGAAGATCAAACGGCTCAGATTCACCGCTTGGCAGAGCGTGTCCAGTGTCCACTCATTTACACGCAACTTGATTTCAGCGCATCCCGTCATCCTGCCCTGCGTGCCTATGAACAGGGGTTTGTCAAGGAAGGGGTTGGTGCGGGGGGGTGTGCCATTGCTGCCCATCTGCTGGCGGGCTGGAGCAATTCAGACATGATGCATATTATTGACAGGTTGGGCGATCGCTGGTCTAAAGGGATGTGATCGCGACTTTCTTGGGGAAAAGGGGGAAGTTACTGGGGATTCAGCCACTCGATACTGCCCGGAAGCTGTCTTAGAATATCGGTTTCGACTAAGATGAGGCGATCGCTCCGCCCTGAGCGACGGTACACAGGATATTTGCCTTGATGTTTTTTTAGGGCCTCTGTAGGTTGGGTCACTAGAACGGCGAGATCGACATTCTTTTGCACAAACGCTATCAGTGCTGTGCGCTGCACCAAAATAAATGAGTTCAACGTTTGAAAGGCAATATAGTCTGAGTGACCGCCAAACAACCAGCCTCGATCACGTACCCCCTGCAATTCTATCCAAGTGTATTGATCTTGGGGCTGCGGGTCTTGGCGTTGAATTTTCTTGACTGCCTTGATGTCCACTTTCAGGGACTCATGCCCCTTAATCAACAAACAATCCCAGTGCTCATGAATATCAGCAGCTTCGCTCGCGTGGTGAACTTGGAATCCCTGCTTGCGGGCAAGCTCTAAGAAGGCGTCCTCTGCTTTGAGACCACGTTTGAGATTTTCGCCCTGACCGTCATACTGGTTGGGTTTCATGGCTCACTTTCGGCTCCCTCATCTCCTCTCAGCGGTTCACTCATCGCCAACTGACAGGCCCCAAGACTGGCACTGCTGTACATCTGCTCTAGGGTGGCCATTAACTGCGCCACTTCACTGGGAACCTCATGGGGAAAGGGGGGTAACACTGAAAGCACCGCATGGGGTTGACCACTGGGGACAAGCACCACTAACTCTGGGGGTAGGGGCTGGCGATATTGGCAAAAGGGAGCATCGGTTTTCAGTGGCTCATAGAGGGGTGGGGGGGTGGGCACCATAGAGGGGGTAGTCGCCGTTGCCCGATAGTGGCGCAGGCGTTGGAGAATCTCCTCTTTGGTTTTGCCCCGCAACTGAAAGAGCAAAAAGGGATCGTCATTAAAGTACTGCCCCAGTAAGTAATAGACCGCGCCAATGTGCTTACAGGGATTCACCGGGTCAGGGCAATTGCAGCGGCTGTGGATGTCAAATTTGGTAAAGGGAAATAAACTGAGTCCGGCTTGGGTGAAAACCTCCTCAATACTGGGGGGCATCTCCCCGGCGAGGAGCTTGGCCGCATAGAAAGCCTTTTGAGCCATGCCGTCAATGGCATATTGCCACTGCTCTTCACTAAAGGCATCGAGATGCAGTTTGACGTGATAGGGTTCGGGAGCCGTGCCTTGAACTTGAGCATGGACTTGGTTGCCCTGGAATTCCAAGGTGAGCACCCGTCCTTCACGGACATAATTGCGTGCCCGCTCTAGCCGTCGGCGCCAGCCAAAGGACTCTAGCACACCAATCCAGCGTTCACTCCACCAGTGTTGGTGACCCTCGGCATTGTGGCGATCGCCCGCTGCTACCTCAACGACGGGTTCAGAGGCTACCGTTGTCGCTGTAACATCAAGGGTGGTGGGAGATGACTGCTGCTTTTGCTTTTGTTTCAGACTGGCCGCTTTGCGGGTAATTTTGAGAATCTGGGGCTGTTTCATGGGGCATATCCCACGGCTATTCTTTCTATCATAGGCTGCTGGCTTAGAGGATGAGGTCAATCTCCCACGTGGCAATGTCCCACGTTTGCAAGACATACTTGTCCTGGTAGTGACGAATCAACCAAAGGTGGCGATCGCCCGTAAAGCCGAGGCCACAAATCTCCTGTTCACTTTCAGCCGTGCCGACAATTTCGCCGCTGTGGGTCACTAAATTCAAACGATGGCGACCCGCCACCACATAGCCCCAAGGCGTAGCACAGAGAAATTGGGGACGAAACCGCAGCCCCAAGCGTTGAATCCGCCAAGGCCGCAAGTGCAGGAGCATCAATAGAGGTTGTTGCGGATGATCTTCAAACGCTGCTAGTTGCCATGGCTGGTGGTGGGCAGGGGTAAACAATCTCAGGTGGGCAGGCAGTTGGGTGTATAGCCGCCAGTGTCCGCGGCGGTCAAAGAGTTGAAAATGGGTGGTGGCATGCTCCGTCTCAGGATGGTGCGATCGACTAATCACCACGCCATAGCGACAATTGAGGAGCAGGGTATCCACAAACGTTCGTCCATACCATTGACAACGGAGAGTCCGCTGCCCTTGACCATTGATCAGTTGGACATGAAGCTGTAATTCCGCTGCTGCGCTATCAATCTCGGTTTCTGCACACCAGTAACCAGTGGCGTCAATGGCTAATTGGTTGAGGCTAGAGTGAAGACGACAGTCTAGGGGGATAAGCTGGTCATGGATGCAGAAAAACTGGGGGGGCAGCACATTGATTCGCAGCCAAGCACTCACTTCACCGCCATAGAGTTGAATGGGCAGCGGTGGTAGCGGCCATTGACCCATCTCTTCGGGCACAGTCTCCCTAGCTTGCCAAGCCCAGAGGCGATCGCCCACCACCCCATAGAACCTTGTGGCCGTACTAGCAACCTGTTGGGGCGGTATCGCTAAAGAATAGCCTTGGGGTTCCCCCAGCCAAACCGCCGCCGGTGACCTAGAGAACAACAACGGCTGCTCATGACGCTCTGCCTCGATCACCTCTAAGGCTAATTGCACCGCCATCGTCATTTCCGCTGCACTTTTATAGCGGCGCTGCGGTAATTTATCCAACGCTTTAGTAATAATGCTCCGCACCAGAAAGGGCAAGCCTTCAGGAAGGGTATAGGGACGGCTAAGGTGGGCAGTCATGAGTTCAGCAGGTGTGCCGTGGAAGGGGCGATCGCCAACGATCATCTCGTACATGAGAATCCCCACTGCATAGAGATCCGAAGCGGGCAGCGTCTGACCATAGAAACGCTCCGGCGCCATATAGGCAGGAGATCCCGTTTGACCGCTGCCCTTGACATCCTCAATGAGGCGTGCGACACCAAAATCGGACACCTTTGCCTGCCAGCCCGTAGCAGTCACCTCCAGCAGGATATTTTCCGGTTTGAGATCGCAGTGGAGAATGCCGCGATGATGGGCATAGGCCAAAGCTGCGAGAATATCCAACGTGAGGCGCAAAGCGGTCGTCAGGGGTAAGGCCTGTTCTTGCTCTAGGAGCGATCGCAATGTCCCGCCGGCACAATAGTCCATTACCAAACTGCGGCTTACTTGGGGGCTATGGCGCACGCGAATATAGTCAATCGCCTGACAACCCACCACATGGGGATGCTGTAGCGTCAGCAAAAAGTTCAACTCCCGCAAAAAGCCACGGGTCAGCAACTGCTGCTCGCTGAGCACCTTAATCGCCACAAGGTCACCGGACTCACGATTGACCGCCAGATAAACTTTTCCGTACTGGCCTTGACCGGCTAGATCCACCAGTCGGTAACGGGAGGTTTGGGCAGTACGAGCCGTGGCCAACAACGAGCCTCAACCATCAACGAAAAACATTTCTCAGAATGATTCGCAATCTCGCCCCTGTCCATGCAGATTGAGCCGCACAGCCAATCGGTTCTTAGGAGAAAAGAATTTCTAAGGGGACTTCCTTGTCTTCCTGTTCAATACTCCCCACCTCATGGATGCGCTTGGCCAGATCCCGTGCCCGCTGATAACTGCTAATGTCCCCTTGTTCAAAGAACAGCTTTGCCGCTGTGCGCAAATCCTCTACTGCTCCCTTGCGATCGCCAAGGGTCGAGCGAGCAACGCCGCGATTGTGGTAGGCCTTGGCATAGTTCTCATTAATGCGAATGGCTTCGGAGTAGTCGAGAATCGCCGCTTCGGCATCCCCTAGCCGCTGATGGGTGAGACCGCGATTGTAGTAGGCCTTGGCATGGCTGGGGTTGGTTTGAATCACTTGGGTATTTTTCTCAATTTCCCGCAGGCACTCGAGAACCTGTTCAATTTGTTTTTGCTCCGTGTCGAGAATGCGGGTATAGTCGTGGAGATGCTGCGTCCCTTGACCCAGCTGTGCCAGCTGTTGTTGCACATCCTCAAGGCGATCGCGCACCTGACTAAGGGCAAGGGTGAGGCCGCCGACCTCTGACTGCTGCTGTTCTTGGGACGCCACCAATTCAGCAATTTTGGCCTCCTGTTGCTGCACAAAGGCTTGGAACTGGTCATCCAGTTTTTTACGGCTCACTAAGTTTAAGCCCACCGCCAGCGAAAGGGGCAAAGGGGCGATCGCTGTCAAAATGGCCTGTTGGGTCGCAGCCGCCGCCACCGACAACACAACCGTTAGCCCTGTTGCGCCCCATTCTAGAGGTGCTAGCCCCCTGCGAGATGGCGTGTCATGGGAATTTAAACTACGGTCTTCCATAAATGGTGCCTCCCTGAGGATGAAAATGAAGTGGTTGGTTAGGCATCCGACGTATTGGCGAGATATTGCCCCACCTGCACTTGGGTATCTTTCAACTGGGTAATCATCGTGCGGGTAATGAGCTTGCCCGCTTCCACCAAGACGCGGCCATCGAGGGGGTGCAAAATATCCTGCTCAGCCCGCCGCCCAATCAAAGACTCAATATCTTCAACCGCGTTGACATACATCCCTGAGGGTAGCTCCACCACTACCCCCGGCCCCAGTACCCGTGCCTGACAGGCCAAGCGAGAGGTGGCATTTGCCGTTGTAATCACCTCAAGGGTGCGTTGCTCACGCTTATTGATTGGGGAGAGGCTCTCCATCCCCTCTTTGATATAGACATGGCAGGTGGCACACATTCCACGCCCGCCACACTCCTTGAGCACATGGAGTTCAGAGTCCAATAGAGCAGACAGCAAATTGTCATTGGTATTAATCGTGGTTTCCCGCGAGATGGGTTCAAGTTTGACAACTTTGGCCACTGCTCTTTTCTCCTTATTAATGACGCATCGAGAGTTACTTTAGGATCATACTCAAGCCGCTTGAGTGCGACACAGCCGCTCCATAATCGTGTCATGATCCTGTCCCTCTTGCAGCCAAGCCTTAGCCGGTTCGACCCGCTCCCGCAAGCCCAAGACAAAGAGGTTATTGGTTGCCCCTAGGGTTTCACAGGCGGTTTGCACACAGTGGAGATCGCGACCAGTCAATTGGCTAAAGAAGGATTCTAAAATCCCCGCCTCGGCAGCGCATTGGGGCTGACCCGTATTTTTGGGAGCCGCCGCCGCAAAGGGGGAGTCCCACGTTTTCACCACCAAAAAGCCCTGCTGGTAGAAGCTCACATCGAGATCAATCGTGCCCCAACCGTGGGTCTTCCAGCATTCCTTGAGACACTGGAGAAACTCCACCATTTCCATTTCCGCAAGGGGACGGCGATAGTACTCGCTGACCTCCTCGACAAAGCGGCGATAAAAGTTCTTGCCCCACCAGCGACCACAGTTAAAGAGAACCACCCCACTGGCCTGTCCCACTTCCTGATCGAGGCCGGCATAGATGGCTTGGAGCAAAATATCCGGTAGGGCAATGAGACGGGCACCTTTGCGGTTTTCAATCAGACCTGTTTCAAAATCCCCCTGTACATAGGCATCGGCAGCGTAGTAGTTGCCGGGGATGATGGGGTCTTTGACCAAATCAGCAACAGAGATCATAGGACATCCTCATTCGTAGGCATAACAAGCACTTTCAGCAGACTTCCAACCCTAATCTAGGCGTGGACAGAGACCACCGCTGGCAGACCCACAAGGGTCGCTTGGGCGTGATCCAACAGCGGCAAAATCAAGTCCTGTTCAGCCTCGGTGAGCATTTCCTTGAGGCGGGCACTGAGAAGCTCGTGGCAACTGCTCCATAGGGTTTGGGTTTGGTGGGCGTTGACCACTTCCGTGAGCCACTCGAGGAGCCGATGCTGCAAAAACTCGGGGTTATTCAGGAGCATGGCCATGGCGGCATAGCGCAGTAGGGCGATCGCTTGACGCAACACTTGCTCAAGGGTTTGGGGATTTTCGGTGGGGTATTTCTTTTGCAGAGTGTCGGCCACAGGCTGGAAGATTTCAATTTCATGATCCCGCAGAAATTCATAGGTGTTCAACCGCTGCTGGAGCGATTCGATGTGGTGGCGGAAGACTTTGATGTCCACATTGCTGAGGTAGTTTTCTTCGGCTTTGTAGTAGAGATTCATTAACTCGGTGTGCATAGGGATCTCCTAAAACAGGTTTGATAAGTCTGAGAGGGTGACTTCGGGTTCCACGGGGGCAGGGGGCGGGGGTTCCACTTTCCTCACTTGGGCAATTACGGGTTGGCCTGCCCAAGGCAGGCTGGCACAGAAGTCTTTGACCGATAGGCGCCAGAGGCACAGACTCGGCTCGAGGGAAATGGCCTGATCCGGACGGCCTTCCCAATTGAGTTGGCGGAAGAAGGTTTCTACCGACCAAGCAGCCCAAGGGGTGGCAGGGGCAGCAACGGGGGGAGCCGCCATTTCCTCCGCGTAGGGGGGTGAGATCGCAGGCAAGATGACCCTAATCCCTTCCCAGTTGATGTGACCAAAGAAGTCCTTGACGCGATAGCTGGGCCATTCTGTGGGACTCGTGGGAGCGATCGCCCCTTTGACCTCAAGCCCCAGCCAATTGACCCGCTGCCAAAATTCGCCAACTTTCAGGGATTGCCAATTGAGTACCACAGCTTCCGCCACCGGTTGCTGCCGCACCAAGCCCAGCCAGTTCAGTTCCTCAAAGAATTCAGCAACGGCTTGCTGTTGCCAATTACCGTTTAGGTTTTTCATAGACCAGTTCTCCACTGCGGAGCCGTTTTTCAATATCTTTGGCGGAGGCTCCTTCGTTTTGCCAGAAGGCAGCGGCATCAATGCGATCCTGCTTGCCGAGCAGGAACTTGCAGTAGGTTTCTCCCATAGCGTAGCACTGGATTTCAATACAACTGAGTTCTTTTTGAATCAGGCCGCTAAAGAAACCGGCAAAGAGGCCTGCGTAGAGGTGGCACACGGGTCGGCCAACATCCCCCAAGGTACGCGCCACAACGGAATCAAAGATATTGATGAACATAAAGCCATGTTTTTGCTCGCTGAGATCCACTTCCCAGTTGCCCCAGCCTTGGGTTGTGCAGGGCCACCACCAAGCTTCGAGGACATAGGGAAGCCGCATTTGCTTGATCCCCTGCTCATAGCCATATTCCGTGGGAAACCACTCTTGGAAGAAGCGGGCATCGCGGCGTCCCCATTCTTCACCAATTTTGTACATGACGACGCTGGAGGCAGGGCCAACTTCCTCTTCAAGGCCTTCAATGAGGCCAATGATGAAGTCTTCAGTCACTAGGAGGTTACGGGCATTGTTCCAATCGGTATAGGTACCGCGATCGCTATCGAATTGAAAGAAGTCCCAAAAAGCATAGTGATGGTGGCGTTTCGGGTATTTTTTGCGCAGGAGATGGTTAACACCGTAGCGATCGCCAGCGGCGGCTTGGGGTCGGGAACTGGTCATGGTCATAGGGCGACTCCATCAAATAGCGTCAAGAATATCGACAAAGACAATTGGGAGCTCAAGTCAAAAAAGCATAGAAGCAATCATTCAGCAAAAAACAATTAGATGAGAAACACATCATGGTTCAACACAAAGCAAAGAATTCCACCCTCCCCTGCCTCAGCATTGCTGCTGCTTAAATCATGACCGATCTATCTTTTCGGGGGCAGGTGTTCTTAATTGAATTTAGTAATCCTGTTACCACCCTTAATGTTTAATCTAGGGGGTTCATTTTGATGCTTTCCTCCGTAGGAATACGGATTTAGAGGGGTTGAATGTGCCTTAAAATATGAAATCTTATGAAGACAGATACACAGGCACTGACGTTTCAACAAAAAATTTATTGGTTAGTGAAGCAAATCCCCGTAGGACGTGTGGCCACCTATGGCCAAATTGCTGCCCTGTGTGGTTGGCCACGGCATGCACGCTATGTGGGCTATGCCCTTTATCAAGTGGCACCGAATTCTGACATTCCATGGCATCGGGTGGTTAATGCCCAAGGCAAAATCTCCTACGCGCCCCAACGCCAAGGGACGGATGAGTTACAGCGCTGGCGCCTAGAAGCAGAGGGGATTATTTTTGAGGCGGGCGATCGCATTAACTTGAGGCGCTACCAGTGGCAACCGTCGGTTATAGTTGATGAGCTGTTGATCGCCACAGAAACCTCAGCGGTAGGGTAAGTCTCCTCGCAGTTTCGCTCACTATAAACCCGGTATCATAGTCCTTAGTGCCGCTGCACCTGTGAGTTTGCTATGACGGTTGCCTATTTTGACTGCCCTGCTGGGGTGGCGGGGGATATGTGTCTGGGTGCCCTCCTTGATCTGGGGGTTCCCCTCGACTACCTCCAAAGCGAATTGGCAAAGCTCGGGATTACCGATGAGTTTGAGTTGACCACAGAAACGGTGCAGCGCAAGGGACAGCGGGGATTAAAAGCACAGGTGCATCTGCGCGATCGCCACTCCCATCACCATCGCCATTGGCCAGACATTGCAAAGCAAATCCGTGCCGCCCACCTTAGCGATCGCGCCCGTGACTGGAGTCTCAAGGTTTTTGAAGCCTTGGCCATTGCTGAGGGCGCCGTGCATGGCATTGAGCCAGAAAAAGTACATTTCCATGAAGTGGGAGCGGTGGATGCGCTTGTGGATATTGTCGGCACCTGCTTAGGGCTGGATTACCTTGATGTGAGCCGCATTTACTGCTCTGCTTTACCAACGGGCGGCGGAATGGTCAAAGCTGCCCATGGTCAATTGCCGGTGCCCGTGCCTGCGGTCTTACAACTGTGCCAAACCTACCAAGTGCCCCTCTACAGCAACGGTATTGAAAAAGAATTGGTGACACCCACAGGCGCTGCCCTTGTCTGTGCCCTCAGTGAGGGCTTTGGTGCGCCGCCAGCGATGACATTGAAACGGGTGGGCTTAGGCGCTGGGAGTCAAGAGTTGCCCCTACCGAATCTCTTGCGTCTCTGGTTGGGAACGCTGCCGAACTCAGCAGAAACAACTACGGCAAAAACCATTGTCGAACTGCAAACCCAACTGGATGACATGACACCCCAAGCCCTCAGCTATACTCTTGAACAACTTTATGCTGCTGGTGCGATTGAGGTCTTTTACCAACCCATTACGATGAAAAAGTCACGCTTGGGGGTGTTGCTCACGGTGCTGTGTCCCCCCAGTGTTGAGGCCGCCTGTGTCCAGACCCTCTTTCGGGAAACAACGACGCTGGGGCTGCGGCGGCAGGTACAGGAGCGCTATATCCTTGAACGCCAAATTAAAACCATTGCAACGGTCTTTGGTGAAGTACGGGTGAAAGTAGCCGAACACCAAGGACAGCGGCTCAATGTCCAGCCGGAATACGAAGACTGTGCCGCCCTTGCCCGTCAGCATCAGCAGCCTTGGCAGGTGGTCTATCAAGAGGCCTTGGCAGTGGCGCTGCAACTGTGGTCCTTAGGCTAGCTTGGGTTTAATAAAGACAATGGCCTGCTTCCAAATAATGGTGGGTTGATCATAGTGATCGACAACGCAGAGGCAATTCATATCCTGCCAGCGCACCTTACCAACCACGAGATCACTGGTGCTGAGCTTGACTTCAACCTCGGTGCTATCTTTAATGAAGGTCTGCAACTGGCGAATGCTGGGCAGTGCCGTATTGAATTCGTCGGTCATGGATTTCCCTCTCGTACCTTTTCAATTTTATGAGCCTATCTTTTCAGAAGTACCAAGGGTTAGGTAACGATTTCCTACTCATTGACAACCGCCATCAGGAAGAGCTGCTCTTAACCCCAGAACAAGCGCAACACTGGTGCGATCGCCACTTTGGGGTCGGCGCCGATGGCGTGATTTTTTTGCTGACAGGCACGGGGGATACCGACTACCGCATGCGGATGTACAATGCCGATGGCTCAGTGGCCGAAATGTGCGGCAATGGCATTCGCTGTTTGGCCAAGTTTATTTTTGCCCTTGAGGGTCGCTCCGCCGGCGAAATCGTGCGCTACCGCATTGACACCCTTGCCGGTCTCATTGTGCCAGAGGTACAAGCGGATGGTCAGGTAACGGTGGATATGGGTAAACCCCAACTCTTGGCGCAGCAGATTCCCACCACCTTGGCAGCCGCAGATCAAAAGGTGATTGATGTGCCCCTAATGGTGGGCGATCGCCCGTGGTTGGTGACGTGTGTGAGTATGGGCAATCCCCACTGTGTCACGTTTGTCGAGGATGTCGCTGCGGTTGATCTGGCAACCCTTGGCCCACAGTTTGAACATCACCCCGTTTTTCCCCAGCGTACCAATACTGAGTTTGTGCAAGTCCTAGGGAGCGATCGCTTGCGGATGCGCGTCTGGGAACGGGGAGCTGGTATCACCCTTGCCTGTGGAACGGGAGCCTGTGCCACCCTCGTCGCTGCCGTCTTGACCCATCGCCTCAGTCCTGTGGGCGATCAAGCCCAAGCCACGGTTGAACTGCCGGGGGGAGATCTCCATATTCGCTGGGATTTGCCTAGCCAACATTTGTATATGACCGGGCCTGCCCTCGCAGTCTTTAGCGGTACCTTGCCTTAGGTGAGTTATGACTCGTCGGCGACAACTGTGGTATTACCCTCTTTTTCAGATTCCCCTCATTCTTTTCATAGGCTGTGTCCTGCTGGCGTTGCTCTTCTCACTGTTGAATTGGGGACGCCCTAGTGTCGCCGTTGTTCTCTCCCTTGATCTCAGCGGCAGTACGTTTGGCAATAATCCGTTGCAATTTAATCAACCGCAAACTGTAATGGCGCAGCAGGTGCTCGCTGCCAAGCTCTACTTACAACGTAACCAACGGGAACTCACCAACCCCAACGAAGTCATGATCCACGGCTTTGGTCGCAATGTGGTGTTTCTGACGCCGCGGTTTGAAACCAATAGTGATCTGCTCCTCACCCAACTGGATCAAGCCCTCAATCGCAGTGACTTGCTTGCCCAAGTGGATCCCAGTGCCACCAATCTTTCGGGGGCGATCGCCATGGCCACCCAACAACTGCAACAGATCTCGAATCGCTGCCGCCAACTGCTCCTCATTACCGATGGGGAAGCCCCAGTGGATGCAGGCGTGGTGGCCAATGCCCGCCAACAACGAGTCAAAATCAACGCCATTGTTGTCGGTGATCATGCTCCGCAACTCGCCGCCGCTACCCAAGTTACGGGTGGGCAATACCGCTCTGCCCCCGTCGCCATTCTCGAAGAACTGGTGGGTCAAACCTTTTTTGAGGGCTTCAATAGCAACGCCCGCTGGCCAATCTTTTGGGGCGGAATGGCCGTCATTTGTTTTATGTGGCTCTTGGTCTTGCCCTTGGATCGCTGGGTGCTGCAGGGATGGTTGCATTTGCCGATGAATCTGGCGGGTCAAATTGCCTTGCTCAATGCCTTTTTCTGGACAGTGGCAATTCCCATCATTCTCTGGCGATTTCCGGGCTGGCCCTTTGTACAGACCTGTTGAGGAGCAAAGATGAAGCGTCGCTGGTGGTTCTTGGTGTGCATGGTTGCCCTAGGATTGATGCTGGGCGGTACCCAAGGGAATTGGGAGTCCTTGGCAGGCACCGCAAACCTGACGCGCCAGAATATCCAACTGCCAGCAGCAGTGCATTATCCGTTGCCCCCCTCCCTAGCTGAGATTCCTAGGAAAGGTGAGGACTATTTTGATGAAGTCCAAGCGGTGGAAGTGGGCTATCTACTGTGGACAGAGTTCCCGGTCACCGTTGCCATTGAACCGCCGCCGTGGGATCCGAACCATGTGTGGCAAGCAGCGGCAGAACAGGCCGTAAAGGAGTGGTCCGCCTATTTGCCCCTAAAAATTGTGGATGCCAGCCTAGCGGCGAATATTCGCTTGCTCTCGCAGCGACCCACGGATCAAAATAACCGCCGCGCCCGCTTTGCTGAAACCAGCTACGAACTCTTTGTGGATAGCCAAGGGGTGCTGCGCCATCGCTGCCGTGTCGTGGTGCGTCCGACTCAAGCTGCCAAGTTTGTCCTTGCAGCGCTGCGCCATGAACTGGGTCATGCCCTCGGCATTTGGGGACATAGCCCCCTACCCACTGATGCCCTCTATTTTGCCCAAGTGGCGGATCCGCCCCCCATTTCACAGCGGGATGTGAATACCCTGCGGCGGGTCTATGAGCAGCCGACACGGTTGGGACAGCGGCTAGCGGAGTTGCCCCCCCATGGATGACTTGATCCTTTGGGGCATCCTATTAACCCTGACGGCTCTGGGGCTATGGCTAGAGCATCGCTTTCGCTGGGCGGCACGCTTGGGGTCTTCGCTGATCATTTTGATCTTGGCGGCCATCTGTGCAAATTTGGGTCTTATTCCCCAACAATCGCCGGTCTATGACACGATCTACGGCACCATCACCTCGTTGGCGATCGTCTGGCTACTACTGCTGGTGAATTTACAGGATGTGCGGCGCTTGGGGCGATCGGCCCTGTTAGCCTTTGGCCTTGCTAGTTTTGGAACCTTGGTGGGTGCGCTCCTTGCCAGTGTGCTGTTCCACAGTCGGTTTCTCGGGGATACCCCCCGCTTGGCGGGCAGTTTGGCGGCCAGTTATATTGGCGGCAGCATTAACTTTGTGGGGGTTGGGCGTGCCCTCAACCTTTCGGATTTGCTCTTTAGTGCGGCAACGACGGCGGATAACCTGCTCACGGCCATTTGGCTGGCCACCACGCTGAGTCTGCCTTCGCTGTTGGCACATTTTTATCCACCACGGGATCAGGGGGAAGCGGCTACGGTGACTCCCCTGCCCACCACCTCAGCGATCGCCCCCCTAGATCTAGCCATTCTCCTCAGCTTGGCTGTGGCTATCTTGGTCCTGTCAACGGCACTGCATCAGTTTTGGCCGCTAATTCCCACCATTGTCTGGCTTACCACCCTCAGCTTGGCGCTGGCGCAATTTAAGTGGATGCGCTACCTGCGGGGCACGGGCGCTCTGGGAATGTTTGGCCTGAATCTTTTTTTTACGGTGATTGGTGCCGGTACCCATGTGCCCTCGCTAATTCCGGTGGGACTGGACATGATTTTCTTTGCTACTGTGATTGTCTTTACCCACGGTCTTGTCACCTTTGGTCTTGGGACACTCCTGAAGTTGGATGTGGAACTGATTGCCCTTGCCTCCCAAGCCGCAGTGGGGGGACCAACCACAGCCGTTGCCCAAGCCACCGGTCGGCATCAGCCTCAGTTAATGGGGGTAGGGATTACCCTAGGACTGCTTGGCTATGCGATCGCCAACTATTTGGGACTAGCACTTGCCCAAGCTCTTGGCTGGATGGGCCTAGGGTAGGCTGACCAAAACAAATAAACTCACTTCCAAGCGGGTCAAGAGGGCTTGCAGTTGTTGCCGTGCCACCCTTGGTTCAATGGGGTCTAGGGTGACGGGGTCGAGGGGTGCCAAGCGTTGATAGCGATCGCACAGCTCTGGAAAGGGAAGGGGCTGATCAAACAAGGGCAGCAGTGTTGCCAATCCCAGCGGATCCACATAGACCGACGTGGGACTAGAAAAGGACATAAATGTGCCCAAGTCTACAATCATGCGGTCATTGAGATACCCTAGCCATTTTTCCTTGATTGCCTCAGTGCGCAGTTGCGGATGCAGATAAATCGTACTTTGATCCCACTGCTCCTCAGACCATTCCCCTAAGTCGGGTACCGCGGCACGGGGTTGCGGACTACACCAAAAATCCAAGAGGCGATGCACGGGATGCAAAAGTTCATACATCTCCAATTGCACCGCCTGCGGCACATCGGGCAAGCTCAGCGCTAAAAAGGTGGGCAGGTTCTCTGGGTCTTTGAAGAGATCCACCAGATTCCAGTGGCGCCAGTTAACCATGGAAATGAATTCCAGACCCGCTGCTTCTAGGTATTGAAAGAGTTGGGGAATCGTGCTGCCCTTATCGCCCACCAGTAAATGATTCGCCAAGAGGGTCTCATTACTCTCCTCCTTCTCATAGTGCGGGTTCCAAGCGCGAACCTTCAGATCGACACCATCCTTGAGTTCTTTCATGATCTCGCGGACAATGTCCATTTCCATTTCTTCGGGATTGTCGTCCATCAAGCCCATCAGCTTAAAGAGGTTTTGGGCACGAAAGTAGGGGAAGCGTTGCAGCGCACTGTGGAGATTGGCGCGCAAGATACCATCGGGCTTAAGGACACTTTTGAGGGCATTGAGGCCTGCGACGGGGTCAGGCAGCAGATACAACACCTCATCGCAATTGATGTAGTCAAACTGCTCGCCCCAACTGGGTAAATCCAAAATGGAGCGCGCCTCAAAGTAAACGTTGTCAAAGTGATGGAACTTGAGTCGCTCTGCCGCTAACTTCACAGACTCAGGGGACAGGTCAATACCGACAATTTCCGCGCCGGGGTTGGCAATGGCTAACACCAAGGACTTATAACCTGTCCCACAACCAGCATCGAGAATCCGCTTGCCCTTGGTCTCTGGCACCCGATGATCTCGCACATAAAAGGCGGTCACCAAATCGTGGACAAAGAGAACATTCGGCTCATCCTTGGGAGTTTTGTCAATGGCAACACGGGGATAGGGACCATAGTCAAACTGGCGGCGAATTTTCTCTAGATCATCCGTAGCAGCCATCTATTTCTCCCAAGTGGTTCGTTTCTCTGTCAAATTAATCCTACAGAATGACGGCGCTAGCGATAATTGCGCAGAAAGTTTTAACGCCCTCTGGGGAATTGACGATCGCTGGGTAGGGGTAGCAGGAGACCGGCCATAAACCGCAGCACCAGACGTTTGAAGGGGGCAACAGTTCGCAACAGCCACAAGCCCCAGCGGCGCACCCCCACCAAAGGCCACCACGCATTGGAAAAAAGCCGATTGAGCAGGTCGGTAAATCCAAGGGTTAGGGCATTTTGCCACCAACGTTGACGGTGGAATTGGATCAAGGACGGGCGATCGCCCAGTCTCTCACAAGGCGTAGCAAGAATTTGTTGCGCTAGTGCCCACACATCCCGCAGGCCTAAATTTAGCCCCTGCCCTCCCACGGGATGACAGCGATGGGCCGCATCGCCAATAACCACAAAGCGATCGGCCACATAGGAATTCACTTGCATTAATTGGGTTGGAAAGACAAAGCGATCGCTTACAGCGGTAATCTGCGCCATCTGTGGGTCAAGATAGGGCTGCAGTTTCGCTAGAAAGGCGCGATCGTCGAGGGCAGCAACGGCTTCCGCCTCTGGGTGGGGCAGTGTCCAAACCACGCGATAGCGATTCCCCGCTAGGGGGAGCACCCCCATGGGGCCTGTTGGCCAAAAGCGTTCATAGGCGATCACGGGTTGGGGATGGGCAACATCGAGAGTAGCAACCACACAGGACTGACCATATTGCCATCCCTTGGGTTCAATGCCCATTTGTTGCCGCAGGGGAGACTTGCCACCATCTGCTGCCACCACTAAACGCGCTGCCAAGTAAGCCACCTTGGGTGCGGCCGGGTCACCAGAAATGAGCGTCAACTGAGCGCGATCGCCCTTTATCTCATTCGTCACCACCCGCCACGGACAATAGAACGTCACATTGCCAACAGACTGTAGAACGCTCTGTAGGGTCTCGGCGATCGCGGCGTGCGCAGCCACATAACCAATGGCTTCTGTGCCCAAATCGGCGGGGGAAAAGCGAACCGTCAAGGGGAACCGTCCATCGGAGAGTTGTACCACCTCAAAGGGCTGCACGTGAGGCATCAACTGATCCCACACCCCTATCCCCTCAAAGAAACAACGAGACACTTGGTGCAGGGCATAGGCTTGGCCTTTGGTGTTTTCCCGCGCGTAGGGGGTTGCCTCAATGAGGGCGATCGCTAGACCACTGTTTCGCAGCGCACAGGCCAAACTCAGACCCACAATCCCCGCACCGACAATCGCCACATCCACGGCGGGCAATTCTTGGGGAGAAGCGACCAGCGATTGTTCTGCGGGGGCAAAAGCCGATGTCATGACCATTTTGATTCAGGCACAAAAAACACATGCCCTTTTATTTTAAGGAATGCAAAAGATTGCAGAAAAGGGATGGTAATGGCAGACTAAAGGCAGAGCAATGAGTGTATGAGTTTCCCTATGACCCCAGAGGTTGAGATTCCGCGCTTGCTTGATCTAATGCCGGCGTCGGCACGAATGCGCTGTAAGTTGGTTTCTCGACCACAGCAAAGCAAAGTGTTGCGCTATCAGCCCGCTCTTCCTTGGGGCGATCGCCCGATTGAAATTAACTTTCGCCTGTGGCAGCATCTCGATACCCCGGAGCGCGATCTTTTATTGCTGCGGGCAGTGGCTTGGTTTAACACCACGGGTTTGATCAAACTTGACCTCTACCAAGGACTCACGGTGGCAGGCTTGCTGGGTACAGTCTTACAAGTTGTCCAAGCAGACCCCGTAGGCATTTTGGTAGCGGGGGCGCTAACCACCTTTGCTGGCCTGCAAGTGTGGCAAAATACGCGGGGCATTCCCGTAGAAGTGGCGGCCGATCGCCAAGCCCTGCAATTGGCTCAACGGCGCGGCTACAGTGAACAAGAGGCTGCCAAGGCTCTCCTTGCAGGCATTTCTCAGGTGGCAGAGTTGGAGCGTCGTCCTGTCCTTGATGTCACTGAACTGATTCGCTGCCAAAATCTACGCCAGTTGGCGGGTGAATCTGAGGTCAAAGTCCCAGTTTAGGACGCTTGCAGACTTTGCCAGTACAAAAAGCCCGCCTGCACGACACCAATCAAAAAGCCAAGAATGCCCCCCAAGCGGACAATGGCTTGCAACTCACTGCGAACAATGCCCTGAATAGCTAGTTCCAGATTTTCTGGCGAGGTGGCCTTGACCCGATCCACAATCACCCGATCCAAATCCAAAATCGGAATTGCCCGCTCAATAATCAGTTCCATATCCCGTTCCAGATAGCGATCGAGCACTAGAGCCAATTCATCACTAACCACTTCCAGCGAGGCACCCAGACTTGCCGAATCCCGCAGTCGCCGCAAAATACTCAAGGAAATCGTTTCCCACTCCACTGTTTGGCTTACCGTTTCAATAACGCTAAAGCCCTGCTCTTGGATATAGCTGCGCACCGTCTGCCGAAATAGTTGCCGTAGCTCCCGCACTGTACCGAGGGGCAAACTTTGCAGGGTGATATTTTGCAGCGCTTCCACCAAGCGTTGCCGCAGTGCCAATGCTGTGATTAATTCTCCGAGGCGGCGGTTACAGGCTTCGCGTTCATTGAGACAATACTCCCGCAGGCGAATTAACGTATTGCGCACCCCCACCAGATTAGCCACCACCCAGTAGGTGCCACTGGTATTTTGGCGTAGTTCTTGATCGAGGACATTAATCGTGCGATCGGTAAGGAAGTCAATGATGGCCAGTCGCAGGCGATCGGGGGGCAACATGACCGACAGCAGCCAATCTGCCAGTTTTTCCGCCTGCTCATCACTCAGTTGCAGCTCCACTAATACCTGATCAAAGAGTTGATTCAGTTGTGGTTCCAGAAAATCTTCCCGCCGCGACCACACTTTAATCAAACGGGGTAGGGCACTGCCAAAAAAATCCCGTAGAATATTGGCCAAAACTTGGGCCGATCGCTGCTCACTTTGAGCCTGAATTTGGCTCAGACTTGTTTGTAGGAGCCAATGGATGACCGCCTTCACTCGTTCCACTTGCAACAGACGCCGCGCTAAGTTTTGCAGCTCCTCTGGCGTCAGGAGAGAACCCAAAATGGCATCAGCAATGCGACGAGCCAGCCGCTCCTGATTGTGGGGAATCAGACCGGGGGTAAAGGGGAGTTGCTTGCCGCCGACATAAATAGGCTTGTAGGGGCGAAAGAGCATGGTAATGGCTAAATCATTCGTAAAGTAGCCAATGACGCCCCCCGCCAACGGTGGTACGAGCAATGTCCAATAGCTGATATTGGCCAATCCTGATTGATTCCTCAAACACCTTTCTTTTGAAGAATTTTACAGGCGGCGAATGGCGTCAATCAGAACTTCTGGCGGCTGAACCCCTTCCCAGCGCTGAACCTCACGGCCTCGGTGGAAGAGAATCAAGGTTGGCAGAGCGTGAACGTGGTATTGACTCGACAGTTGGGGATAGCGCTCGGAGTCAATTTTGACGACCTCAACAGCCGATTTCAAAACTTGCTTGACCTGCTCTAAAATCGGCGCCATCATGCGGCAAGGACCACACCAGTCGGCATAAAAGTCAACCAAGAGGGGTTTATCTGTGGTGGCTAGGAGATCGCTGAAGCTACTAAATTGACGTGTTGTCGCCATAGCAAATTCCGATCGGGACTCTAGTTCTCATCATAGACACGGCAAAAGAGAATCGGGGCGAGCAAGTCTGAATGCCCGTGAAAAAGGGAGTATTGTTGAGGTTGGGCACTTTTTGTGATTGCTGCTGAATGCTGGTTACTGCCTCTACCTATCGTCCCAGTCGCTGGCTCCTGTTTCGCCGTGTCAGCCAAATTGTGGGGGTGCTGGGGCGCTTTGGGAGTCAGCTGCTGTGGGATTATGCTTGGCGGCGGCGGAGCGATCGCGCCCAATCTCAACGTGCGCGTTGGCTCGTACAGCAATTATTGGTCTTGGGGCCAACGTTTATTAAAATTGGTCAATTTCTCTCGACTCGGTTTGATCTGTTGCCCCCCGCCTATATTGAGGCGCTGAGGAAACTACAGGATCAGGTGCCTCCTTTTGACTCGCGGCGGGCGATCGCCCTCATTGAGCAGCACTTGGGGCAACCCCTTGCCGATCTCTACGCCACATTTGATCCCAAACCCCTTGCAGCCGCCAGTCTCGGTCAAGTCCATCGCGCAACGCTCCACAGTGGTGAAGAGGTGGTGGTGAAGGTGCAACGCCCCCATCTAGAGGCGCAATTGTATCTGGACTATCTGGCCATTGGTGAACTCATTCGCTGGGGCGATCGCTGGCTCCCCTTTCTCCGTCCCTATGCTCTCCACGAAATCTATGAGGAGTTTTTTAGTATTCTGCTGCGGGAAATTGATTACGTTCAAGAGGGGCAAAATGCTGATCGCTTTCGGGCTAACTTTGCCCAAGACCCCCATATCCGCGTCCCCAAGGTCTATTGGACGCACACCTGCCGCTATGTCCTGACGATGGAGTATCTCCCCGGCATTCGCATTGACAATCGCGCCGCCATCGAAGCCTTTGGCTTGAATCCCCAGATGATTAACCAGCGGGGAATTTGTTGCTATCTCAAGCAATTATTGATTGATGGCTTCTTCCACGCTGATCCGCATCCGGGGAACTTGGCCGTGACCAAGGAAGGCAATCTCATCTTCTATGACTACGGCATGATGACAGAAGTGCCAGCCCTGAATCAGCAGCAGATGGTGCAAACATTTTTTGCTGTGCTGCAAAAGGATAGCGATCGCGTGATTGCTGCCTTAATTGAACTGGGGCTATTGATGCCTGTTACCGATAGAGTCCCCCTACAACGGATTATGCAATTGATTTTAGATCGATTTACCGAACGGCCTGTGGATTTAACCGCCTTTCGGGAGTTGCAACAGGATGTGTATGCCCTTTTTGAGCAGCAGCCCTTTCGCCTACCCGCAAAGATGACCTATATTCTCAAGTCCCTCACAACCCTCGATGGGATTGCCCGCAGTTTAGACCCTGAGTACAACCTGAGGGCGGCGGCCCAACCCTTTGTCAAGGAATTAATGCGTCGCTCGCGGGGGGGCTGGCGAGAACTGATTCACCAAACCCAAACCCTAATCAACCAACGATTACAGCAGCCCAGTCGCCTTGAAGTGCGGCTGCAACAGTTAGAGGATCGCTTGGCTTGTGGCGAACTGCAACTGTCGGTGCGCAATCCCACGATGGAGCGGCAACTGCGGCGCATTGAGAGTTTGTTAATTTGTTTAGTCTATTTGGGATTGGCTGGTTTTACCCTTTTGGCGGGGGCGATGTTGTGGTCAGCCAAAGCTTTGGGGGGTGCGATCGCTCTTTTTACAGTAGCAGCACTAGCGGGTTTGGCACTCCTGCGCAGTTGGCTGCGCTTTCTTTGGTTATGCCGCTGGCAATAGGCGGTTAGGAGGATTCCCTGAGGGCGCGGCGAAAGCCCAAGGCAATCAGGATATTGGCCAAGGTTAGAAAAAATTCTGCCCCCCCGTGCAACCCATCCACATTGGCCAAGGTTGTGCCATAGACCTGTTGGGCATAGAGTCCCGCTGGAATGGTGACAGCAACAAACACCAGTGTCCCATAGAAGCCAATGAGGGCTAAACGGGGGGTGTTGGGGTTGCGGGTCATGAAGTACAAGAACCCCAAATAGGGAAACAGCGAGAGGGCAAAAAAGGCATTCGTCAGCATTAGCGGCGTGCCAGCTTCTTGCTCATTTTCCGCAGTCGGATGGATTGGGGCGTTACCTCCACCAGTTCATCGGGGCCAATGTACTCCAGTGCCCGCTCTAGGCTCATTTCCACAGGTGCTTGCAGTTGCACTAGTTCATCCCCCGTTGAGGAGCGAAAGTTGGTGAGTTGTTTGGCTTTGCAGACGTTGATTTCGAGGTCTTGGGGACGGTTATGCTCACCGACAATCATGCCCTTATAGACTTTGGTGCCGGGGGTAATGAAAAAGACACCACGATCTTCGGCGTTTTTCAGGGCATAGAAGGTGGCCGTGCCCTCCTCAAAGGCAATTAAGACGCCATTGCGACGGGTGCTGATCTCGCCTGCCAAGGGACGATAGTCCAAAAAGCTGTGGTTCATAATCCCTTCGCCGCGCGTTAGGCGCATAAATTCGCCCCGGAAACCAATGAGACCCCGCGCCGGAATCACAAACTCCAGTTGCGTCCGACCATTGCCCCCCACCTGCATATCCTGCATTTCACCGCGTCGCTGGCCGAGGCGCTCAATACAGCCGCCAACGGCTTCATCGGGAACGTCGAGCACTAAGCATTCGTAGGGTTCGCAGGGCTGACCATTGACTTCACGATAGATCACCTGGGGCTGGGACACTTGGAATTCATAGCCTTCGCGGCGCATCGTTTCAATGAGAATGCCAAGGTGCAATTCACCCCGACCAGAAACGGCAAAGCGATCGGGGGAGTCGGTTTCTTCGACCCGCAGTGCCACGTTGGTTTCCAGTTCCCGAAACAGGCGATCGCGCAATTGCCGCGAGGTGATAAAGGTTCCCTCCTGACCGGCAAAGGGGGAGTCATTGACCGCAAAGGTCATTTGCAGGGTCGGTTCATCCACCTTGATCAGGGGTAGGGCTTGGGGGGTGTTGGGGTCGGTGATGGTTTCGCCAATGTTGGCATCACTAAAGCCAGCGATCGCCACAATATTGCCGGCACTAGCCATGTCCAATTCAATCCGCTTCAGTCCCTCAAAGCCCAAGAGTTTGGTAATCTTTGCCTTGACAATTTGGCCGTTATCCTTGACCAAGGCCGCCTGCTGTCCCACCTGCACCGTACCATTGTGAATTTTGCCAATAACAATTCGCCCTAGGTACTCCGAGTAATCCAAGGTGGTCACTTGAAGTTGCAGCGGCGCATCGGGATTGCCCACTGGCGGTGGAATATGGCGGACAATGGCCTCAAAGAGGGGCTGCAGATCCTTGCCCTCTTCGTCTAGATCTGTTTTTGCGTAGCCCGCCAAGCCCGAAGCAAAAAGATAGGGAAACTCGCACTGATCATCATCCGCCCCCAGTTCAATAAATAAGTCCAACACCTTATCAATGGCTTTGTAGGGTTCTGCCTGCGGCCGGTCAATTTTATTCACAACCACAATGGGGCGCAGACCTTTTTCAAGGGCTTTTTTCAGGACAAAGCGGGTTTGGGGCATTGGCCCTTCGTTGGCATCGACAATCAGCAGACAACCCTCCACCATGCCAAGGACGCGCTCCACTTCACCGCCAAAATCGGCGTGGCCGGGGGTATCCACAATGTTAATCGTCAAGTCTTTGTAGCGAACCGCTGTATTCTTGGCCAGAATCGTAATGCCACGCTCGCGCTCCAGATCATTGGAGTCCATGACGCACTCAGGAATGTCTTCCCCTTCACGAAAGGTACCCGACTGACGCAGTAGGGCATCCACCAGAGTGGTTTTGCCGTGGTCAACGTGGGCGATAATAGCAACATTACGAATCGGCAGACTCATAGCGACTTCCTGCGGGTTTTGTAATAGAGCGTTGAGGAGCGTAAGAAACCTTTACAATCCTAGCGTAGTTTGGTAAAGGAACTGAGCCATAGGTAGTGAGGTGTTTCCTCATCACTAATTTTGTTGGGGGGTGCCCTCGATGACCGATCGCCTGAGTTGGCTGCAAACCTATACTCCCCTAGGATCGCTTTCTTTGGCAGCATTAGAGGCGATCGCTGCCGCCCTGCGCACAGAATCCATTGCAGCCAATCGTCGCCTTGTCCTTGAAGACACAGCCGTTACTCATCTGATGATCCTGAAATCGGGAGAACTGGAAGCCTACCACACCACCCGCGATCGCCCCGCCACTATAACGACCCTGCCACCGGGAACGGTTTTACACTGGCCAGAATTAGTACTGGAGCAACAGGCACCGCAAACAGTGATTACCCTCACGGACTGTGAATTGTGGACATTGCCCCGCGAGGTGTTTGCCACATTGGCTGATCAATTTCCCGAACTCCGCCAACAGGTGTCGCAGCAGCTGCAAAGTACCCTCAGTGATCTTGCCCACGAGCAGGAGCGGCAGGCAGTCTTGCGCCCCTATCTTGTGCCGCGCGTAAAACAGGGAATTGTAGGGAGTAGCCGCTATGCCGTGCGCTTACGCCAAGGGATTAAAGAGGCCGCGAGCGATCGCCAGCCGGTATTGATTTTTGGTGAACCGGGTCTGGAAAAGGACAATATTGCTGCGCTAATTCATTATGGCTCGCGCGATCGCCGTCAACCTTTGATTCGTTTTAACTGTGGCACCCTATCCGCCAATGGGGCAGAACTCTTTGGCAAAGCCACGAAACCGGGTCTCCTTGACTGGGTCGCAGAGGGCACCCTGATCCTCAACAATGTCCATGAATGGCCTGCCCACCTCTATCCGCAACTGCGCCGCCTTGTGGCCGAACAGACCTATGAACCCGTCGCCGACCCCCCCATATCCTCCCGCCGCTTTCCGGGGCGATTGATCTTGATTGCCGAAAAGAAAGGCTGCGATTGCCAAAATCTGGTGCACCACCAAATTAAGGTACCCCCACTGCGGGTGACAAAAGCAGATATTGAAGCCTTGGTGAATTACTATATTGCCCTCTACTGCCGGCAACGGGGCATTCCTAAGCCTCAGATTACCCCCGAAGCCCTACGCCGGCTGCAAAGTTATGATTTTCCCGGCAATTTGCGGGAGTTAGCGAGTCTGGTGGAGCGTGCCCTTGTGCAAGCAGACGGGGCGGAGTTACTCACTGAAGAAGTCTTTTGGCCGGAGCGATCGCGCCAACGGCGATTTCGTTGGAACCTACTCAATGCCTATCCCCAATTGCGTGCTTTTCTACGCAGTCCGTGGTGGCCCGATCGCCTCAACTATGGCCTGACCCTTTGGCTTTTTCCGCTGATTGTCGCCATTGGCCTCTGGGGACCCCAAGATCGCCCACACAACTTTACCCTGAACCTCTTCTGGGCGTGGTGGTGGCCGGTCTCATTGCTGATCTTTCCCTTTTTGGGGCGCATTTGGTGTGCGGTCTGCCCCTTTATGATCTACGGCGAAGTCCTGCAAAGGCTATCCCTCAAGATTTGGCCGCGCAAGCTGCGCCCTTGGCCGCGTCAACTGGCGGAACGCTGGGGGGGCTGGGTGCTCTTTGGCCTCTTTGCCGTGATTCTCCTGTGGGAAGAATTGTGGGATTTACCCAATACGGCCTATCTCTCCAGTTGGCTACTGATCTTGATTACAGCGGGAGCCGTGATTTTTTCTCAGCTCTATGAACGTCGCTTTTGGTGTCGCTATCTCTGCCCCATTGGTGGCATGAATGGCCTCTTTGGCAAACTCTCCATTCTTGAATTGCGGGCACAGCAGGGGGTGTGCGCTGCCAGTTGCCAGACCTACCAATGCTACAAAGGCGGTCCCGCCCTTGGGGAAGGTCAAGAAACGGGGGGCTGTCCCGTCTATTCCCATCCCGCTCAATTGACGGATAACCGCAATTGCGTTTTGTGTATGACCTGTCTCAAGGCTTGCCCGCATCGCTCGGTGGAAGTGAATCTGCGTCCGCCGGCTATTGATCTCTGGACTAGTCATGAGGCCACGGCGGCTGAAGTTTGCCTGCTGTTTTTGCTCTTGGGGGCGGTGGTATTGCACCGTTTACCGCTGCTTTTGGAACGGCTAGGACTGACGGAAGCTCATTTTTGGTTACAGGGGATGATTGCAGTGGTGGCGCTAGCTCTGCCGGGACTCTTGGCATGGGGTTGGCATCAGATACACCGACAAGGCTTGGTTCCCTTTGTGCGCTTGGCCTATGGGTATCTACCTTTGGTGCTGGGTGCCAATTTGGCCTATTATTTGCCCCTTGGTCTAGGGGAGGCAGGGCAGTTGTTGCCCGTAACCTTTGCAACCTTTGGTCTTGATGGCACGAGTTTGCCCAGTTGGCAAGCCCATCCAGCGGTGATCGGGTTCCTGCAAACGACCACACTTGTCGTCAGTACCCTTGCCAGTTTGCTCCTCAGTCAAAAGATTGCGCGATCGCCCCTACGACAGATGTGGCACCCTTGGCTAGGCATTCTCGCTCTCGCTTGGGGAATTGCCTATTTACTTTGATGGGCTGGGCTGGATTCGCAAAACTGCATCAAAGGCGTGGCGTGTCAAAAAACAGCAGCTTAGTGATTAAGCCAGCAGCCAGCACTAGCAGCGTCACCAAGAATCCCCACAAACGAGCATCGGTTCCATCCTGCCGTTTGACAATTTGCTGCAATGTGGTCTCTACTGTGTCAATGCGCTGCCCCAATTGTGTCTCTACGGCACTAATACGCTGCGACAATTGCGCCTCGACGGCACTGATGCGCTGTTCCAGCTTGGCCTCAACAGCATTGATACGCTGCTCTAGCTTCGCCTCAACAGCATTGATACGCTGCTCTAGCTTCGCCTCGACGGCATCAATTTTGTTCTCAAGTCGTTGGAACCTCTCGCCACTGGTGGCAATGTGAATATCTAGCTTTTTCTCTATGGCCTGAAGACTAGCCTGCATCCCTTGGATGGCATCCAACACTTGACTCAATTCCGATCGCGTTACAGGTTCACTCATGATTGCCCCTTTGCATCAATTCCTTTCCTGAACGTCCTAAGCGACCATCGCCCGCCTTTGAAAACTTTGGACCAAAATATGACCAGTTCTGCCCCTTTATTAAGCAAGCAACAGCAACAAATAGTTCACTTACGAAAAACATAGCAAACCTGAAACCCCTGATATTCTTTGGCTTCAGGCTTTTTTATCTGTATGGGCCGGGCTGGATTCGAACCAGCGTAGGCGTAGCCAACGGATTTACAGTCCGCCCCCATTAACCACTCGGGCACCGACCCTTTCATCGCGATTTTTTAATATACCACATCAGGGGGGAGACTTGAGCTTCCCGTTTTGAGAAAACAATTCCCTACTCGTCGAGGGTGTAGCTTTGCAGGTTTTCTAGGGGTTGCACTTTGAGGAGACGTTCGGCGCGGCGAATCTCGCTGTCGCTACCTTGAATTAGGATCAGGTATTTGCCCCGCTGCAATCGCTTTTCAAAGGGGATGCCCGACTTACCCGTAATCACCACTTGGAGACCACCACCTACGGTGAGACTACCGAGAGCGCCAGCGATCGCCCCAAAGATGCCCCCCAAAAGACTATTGTTGAGGCGATCCAGCATCGGCAAAATGTCAATTTGAGTCGCTTGGTTAAAGGTAAAACCGGCAAAGAAGCCAAAAGGAACAAGCCAGATCAACATCCGTTGCATTTGCTGCCGTGCCACTTGAAAGGGATCGGTGAGTCCCAACTCTGACCACTGTTTGTAACCTCGACCCAGCAGAGCTACTTTTTCCATCGGGAAGCCGTCCTTTTCCAGCTGGGTATAAACGGCCTCGGCCTGGAGGCGATCGCCCAAGGTGGCAACCAAGTAATTTTTCATAGGAATTAGGATAAAAGAAATCTCTCGCTTGTTAGCGAACCTATGTTGCCCCTATTGTCCCATTTTCGCCGCACCTTTGCCGATCTCGGCCTGATTCTGGCGGCCAGTGCCATCGCCAGCACGGTGGTGATTGGGATTCGTCAAATGGGTTGGCTACAACCACTGGAATTGGGTGCCTACGACCGCCTGATGCAATTGCGCCCCATGCCCGGCCCCGATCCGCGACTATTGGTGGTGGCAGTCACCGAAGCCGATATTCAACGTTACCGCTCCCTATCGCTGCCGGATCAGATCTACGCCCAAGCTCTAAAACAACTCCTCAAACATGAACCCCGTGCCATTGGCTTGGATATTTACCGCGATTTTGCTGTACCGCCGGGGCATGAAGCGCTAAACCGCCTTTGGCTGAATTCTGATCGCCTCTTTGCGGTCACGAAACTAGGGGATGCTACTCACCCAACCATTCGTCCGCCGGCTGCCCTCAGTGCCGATCAGGTGGGATTTAATGATGTCACGGTTGATGCCGGTGGCATTGTCCGTCGCAGTTTACTCTTTTTGCCGGACGATCAGGGGAATACACTGTACTCCTTCTCATTGCGGCTAGCGCTGCGGTATCTGGCGGATGAGGGAATTGAGCCTCGCAGCAGTGATGCCGATCCCAATGTAATGCAGTTAGGACAAAGCATTTTCACACCCCTGCAACCCAATGATGGTGGCTATGTGGGGGCAGATACAGCGGGCTATCAGGTTATGCTCAACTATCGCGGTGATCAGCGGGCAGTGACGTGGGTACCTTTGGAGGATGTGCTTAATGGGCGGGTTGCTCCTGCATTGATTCGCGATCGCGTGGTTCTCATTGGCAACATTGCCGAAAGTGGCAAAGACTTTTTCTATACCCCCTTTAGTTCCGGCCTGCGGGACAATCAGCGCATGGCAGGGGTGTTTATCCACGCCCAAATGGTGGGGCAATTCATTGATGCGGGTTTGGGCGATCGCGCCGTCATTTGGTTTTGGCCCAACAGTGTCGAGAATGTTTGGATTGTTCTTTGGGCATTGATTGGTGCCATCCTTGCTTGGCGAGTGCGCCATCCTCTAGCCTTAGCAACGGCAGTGGCAACGGCTCTACTACTTCTTTTGCTCACCTGTTACGGCCTATTTCTCAAGTTGGGCTGGGTGCCCCTTGTACCGCCGGCATTGACCCTCCTCCTTGGCAGTGGCGGGGTAGTCAGCTATACCGCACAGCAAGCCCAACAGCAACGGCAAATGGTGATGCGCCTCTTGGGTCAAAGTATCTCCCCAGAAATTGCCGCCGCCATGTGGGAACGGCGCGATGAACTCCTCAAGGATGGTAAGTTGCCCGGCCAACGCCTGATTGCCACACTGCTTTTTACTGATTTGAAGGGGTTTAGCACCATTTCTGAAGGTATGGAACCGGAGGAACTCTTTAACTGGCTCAATGCCTATCTAGAAAAAGTGGCGGATGTGGTACAAAGCTACCACGGCGTGATTAATAAGTTCACCGGTGATGGCATTATGGCCGTGTTTGGCGTGCCCATTAAACGAACCAGCCGCGAAGGAATTGCCATTGATGCCCGCAATGCCGTGGATTGTGCCTTGGCCTTGGGACAACTGCTAGAGGAACTGAATCGTGAATGGGCGGCTCAAGGGCTACCGCAGGTGATGATGCGGGCGGGGATCTACACAGGTCCGATTGTGGTCGGCAGTCTCGGTAGTAAAAATCGCCTCGAGTACGGTGTGATTGGCGACAGTGTGAATACCGCCTCGCGCCTTGAGAGTGTGGACAAGCACCGCCAGCCTAGCCCCTGTCGGATTTTAGTGGCACAGGAAACCCTGGAGTATCTCGGCGATCGCTACGAGGTCGAGGCATGGGGACCTTTGGAACTCAAGGGCAAAGAGCGCAAAATTCAGGTCTTTCGGATTCTTGGCCTACGCAAGGGACTGGCGATCGCCCCCAATCAGCCCACCGCCATTGAAGTGGAGATCTAACGTCCGGGAATCAGGGAACTACTGAGCCGTTGGATGGCACGGCCGGCAATATCGCGATAGCGCAACTCACCACAGAGGACTTGACCCAGCCGCTGGGTAGCGGAGGGGCGTTTCATGGCAAGGTGGTAGCCGACCTTCGGCATGCGATGGAAGAGTGCTGCGAGGCGTTGCGCCCACACTAAATCCGCTCCCCATTCCTCCTGCAAGGTTTTGCTGTAGGTGGCCAAGGCATCCACTTCACCAGCAAGAGCCGCATCAATGGCTTCAGCAGCCCGCATGCCACTGTAGAGAGCCGGACGAATGCCTTCGGCGGAAAAGGGATCCACAAGACCAGCGGCTTCACCCGCAAGGAGGGCATGGGGGGTATGGAGTGGTTGCTGACCCTCCCATACCCGCAGGGGATGGTATTGAATGGCATAATCGGCCAACTGCAGCCCATGGGCAGCACAATACTGTTGCAAAATCGGTTCCCAATTGGGGCGATCGCTCCCCCGTACAACAGCAACCCCCACCGTTCGCTGATCTCCCTTGGGAAAACTCCAGAGGTAGCCATTTTTCACGAGGCCAAATTCAAAATGCGCCGCGCGATCCCCCCCTAGATTGGGAATGGTCAGCACCGCCGCAGTGCGCACCACTTTGGGCTTAAACCCCAGCCACTGAGCCACTTGACTATTGGCACCATCGGCAGCAATGAGATACCGCCCGCCATAGGTCGTGGTTGCCGTGTGGATCTGCCAGTGATCTGCTTGGAAGGTAATCCCAGTAACCTCGGTCTGATCTGTAACAACCGCACCCTTTTGTTGTGCCTGCTGCAACAGGTACTGATCAAACACCGTGCGATCAACAATCCAGATGGGTTCGGGAATGCTTAACTCGGCTTCAATGGCATCCCTGAGCTGCCAACTGTAGCGCACAGTGCGGGTGGTATCGGCAATGGCGGGCTGAAAATCAAAATCAAACCACTGGGCAATGGCGGGTGAAACCCCTCCAGTGCAGGGCTTTGAGCGGGACAAGGCCAATTTTTCTAGAACCAAAACCTGACGTCCGCGGCAAGCGAGATGATAGGCGGCTGACCCGCCGGCAGCACCCCCACCCACCACAATACAGTCGTAGATTGCCTGCATACAGTTACTCACGGGAGGCAAAAGCGCCCCCACGATAGCGGTTTCCTCAGGGGATAGCAACCCCCAATTCTAGCGATCGCCAGTGTGTTCCAGCTGCCGCGATGGACAAGGAACCGTGCCATAGCTACAGAAGACACAACAGTCCCCCGCCTTGGGTTTGAGGTGGGCATGACATTGGGGACACTCCCAGAGCACGACACAGGCATCGCTGGGCATCCATTCCGCTTGCTTCGTGTGACAATGGGGACAGACCAAGGTGCTGGAAAACACAACTGACGGTTGACTCATCTTCCTCAGCAGAGACTCAAAGGGTAATGACTTGATCGAGTCCGCTTCCTGCAAGGCTAGCATAAAACTGCGGAAAGCAGCCACACACTACCCCTTCAACCATCCCCTTGGCTTTGACAGAACCGGTGCCACATTCGTCAAATGTTCCTTCGGCCAAACCACGGCGCACCGCACACTGATCACAGGCCATGAGTAAAATCCCCTGTTCCTTGGCAATGCGGGCTAAGCGCTCACCAACGGGATCCCCTAAACGCAAACAAAAGAGATTATCATCAAAAAACATCATACCCACCACTTCAGCGCCATGATCGCCCCGCTCCAGCTGCGGTAAAACCATGGTTGCCAACTTAAAGGTGCTGGCCATGTCAGTGGCAAAAATATAGGCAACTTTCATAGAACCATTCCTTTTGATTCAGCAAAAGCACATTAACTTTGGGCTTGGGAGCGCCGCCGCCGACAGCGCTCAGAACAGTACTTGACCTCCGGCCAGCAATTTGCCCATTTTTTGCGCCATTGGAAAGGCCGCCCACAGACCAGACAAATTTTGCTAGGAAGGTCTCCCTTGCGCCGTTGCTTGGCCATGATTGGGGGTTATGCGTCAGTGACACAGGCAGCCAACTGGGTCAGCAGGGTTGGATGATCCAAATTTTGGCCAATGAGAACCAGTTGATTTTTGCGATCGCCTTTCCATTCCTCATCATCGAGGCTAAAGCGCTTACCACTGAGGTGAAAGACGTGGCGGCGGGGACTTTCCTTAAACCAAAGGATGCCCTTGGCACGAAAGACGGATTCGGGGAGTTGGTGATCCAGAAAATACTGGAATTTGCGCAGTTCAAAGGGGCGATCGCTCTGGAAAGACACGGAAGTAAAGCCATCCTCCTCAAGGTGATTGGAGTGATGATGAGGGTGATGATGGCCATGATCACAGTGTTCGTCACACTCATGGTCTTGGTCGTGATCAGAGTGTTCATGCTCGGGATGGAAGTAGCGATCGCTCTCAAACAGCCCCACACTCAAAATCAAGGGCAGGGGCACTTGCGCCTTCACCGTGCGAATGATCCGCGCCCCCTCCCGCATCTCGTGAATTCGCCGTTCTAACTCCTGCAAGCGTTCCTCAGTGACGAGATCTGCTTTGTTGAGGAGAATAATGTCACCGTAGGCAATTTGGCTTTGGGCAGCGCTGCTATTGAAAAGATCAAGACTAAAGTTCTCCGCATCCACCACCGTAATAATTGAATCCAAACGGGTGAGATCCCGCAGATCTGTTCCTAAAAAGGTCAGAGCCACCGGCAGCGGATCCGCCAAGCCCGTTGTCTCCACCACCAAGTAGTCCACCTTGTCGGGGCGCTCAAGCACTCGATAAACCGCATTCACCAAGTCATTGTTAATCGTGCAGCAGATACAGCCATTGGTGAGCTCCACCATGCCCTCATCTTGGGTCACCAATAGCTCATTATCAATACCAATCTCCCCAAATTCATTGACAAGGACGGCGGTCTTCAGTCCCTGTTGATTAGTCAGAATATGATTGAGGAGTGTGGTTTTACCACTACCGAGAAACCCGGTAATGATAGTTACCGGTAGGCCGTGCTTCATTGCCTCCATTTTGGCGGTTGTAGGCAGGGAAGAAGTCGTCATAGGCAGGCTGTTACGGGCGAGAATTATTCTCAAATTATAGCCGCTGCACCTCCCTCAAGGGGGGAGCGATCGCTGTAGGCTAGAAACAGGACTCAATTGCCACCAACAGCCGTTACCGTGGGTAGGACAATGTCCAAAACGCTCCTGCGTATCTCCCCATGTCAAGCAAAATAGGGTAACCTGTTGAGGCCTAACGATTAAGTTAAATATGTCGAACCAGCCGTTGCAACGCCGCACTAAAATTGTCGCCACCATTGGTCCAGCGGTTAGCCATCCCGATAAACTGCGCGCCATTATCCAAGCGGGAGCGACTACCCTGCGCCTGAATTTTTCCCATGGTACCCACGACGATCACCAGCGCAGCATCCGCCTGATTCGCCAAATTTCCTATGAGTTGGGGCAACCTGTGGGCATTTTGCAGGACTTGCAAGGCCCCAAAATTCGCCTCGGGCGGTTTGAACAGGGCTCCATTTCCCTCAAACGGGGCGATCGCTTTACCCTCACGAGTCGCTCTATCATGGGCAATCAGCACATTAGCTCCATTACCTATCCCCCCTTGGCTCAGGAGGTTCCCGCCGGCGCCACAATTTTGCTCGACGATGGCCGCGTGGAAATGTTCGTGGAAGAAGTGGATAAAGACGCGGGTGAACTCCATTGCCGAGTGGTTGTTGGCGGCACGCTCTCCAATGCCAAGGGTGTGAACTTTCCGGGGGTTTACCTCTCGATTAAAGCCCTGACAGAAAAAGATCGTGAAGATCTGATGTTTGGCCTCAATCAAGGGGTGGATTGGGTGGCCCTCAGCTTTGTTCGCAATCCCCAAGATGTACTGGAGATCAAAGAACTGATTGCCAACGCTGGGAAGCAGGTGCCGGTGATTGCCAAAATCGAAAAGCACGAGGCCATTGAGCAAATGGATGCCATCCTTTCCCTCTGTGATGGGGTGATGGTGGCACGGGGTGATTTGGGGGTGGAACTGCCCGCCGAAGAGGTGCCGATTCTGCAAAAACGGCTGATTGCTGCCGCCAACCGCTTGGGCATTCCCGTGATTACGGCCACCCAAATGCTGGACAGCATGGTGAAAAGCCCCCGCCCTACCCGTGCCGAGATTTCCGATGTCGCCAATGCTATTCTCGATGGCACCGATGCCGTGATGCTCTCCAATGAAACGGCCATGGGGGAATACCCCGTCGAGGCAGTGAAGATGATGGCCACGATTGCCGCCCGCATCGACAACCAACCCCAACTGCGGCAACCGCCCGTGGCTGAGTCCATAGCGGTGCGTTCCATTCCCAATGCCATTAGTCAAGCGGTGGGACAGGTGGCAGCACAACTTCATGCCAAAGCCATCATTACCCAAACCAAGAGCGGCGCTACAGCCCGCAATGTCTCCAAGTTTCGTCCCCAAATTCCGATTTTGGCGGCAACGCCCCATATCGAGGTGGCACGGCGCTTGCAGTTAGTCTGGGGGGTAGAACCACTGCTGACTCTGGATCATCCCTCGATGCGGCAGTCGTTTCAGGCAGCCATTAATGCGGCACAGGAGCGGGGCTTCCTAGAGGAAGGGGATCTAGTGGTGATGACCGCTGGCACGCTGCAAGGGGTCTCTGGCTCCACGGATATGATCAAGGTGGAACTCGTCACCTCGGTGATGGGACGCGGCTGTGGCATTGGTCATGGGTCGGTGAGTGGCCCGGCGCGGGTGGTACACGCAGGAATGCCAGTTCGCACGTTTAATAGTGGCGAAATTTTGGTAGCCGAGCGCACCAGTGCTGAATTGGTGGAAGCCATTCGCAAAGCGGCAGGCATTATTACCGAAGAGGATAGCCTGACGAGCCACGCGGCGGTCTTGGGGTTGCGCTTGGGGATTCCAGTGATTGTTGGGGTCAAAAATGCCACCCGCCTGATCCGCGAGGGCACGATTCTCACTATGGATGTGGAACGGGGCTTGGTCTATTCCGGTGCCCGCAATGGGGTCGAGCGATCGCCAGAGTAGGAGTGAAATAATGATTTTTTTTCAGGCCAACACCTATCTCACGGATTTGGTGACGCGGACACTCCAAGCGACATGGCAACACTTTCCTTGGCTGGGACAAGAGGACATTGCCCTGACCTTATTGGTGTATCCACCCCCCATTCCCGTGAATACGGGCGGAGCGCTGACCGCAGCAGAATTTTGGCAGTATTCGATTCCCGGCGCCCACTATCGGGGTGATGTGCTGATGTACCCGGCCAGTGTGGTGAAGCTGTTTTATCTGGTGGCCTGTCATGAATGGCTCCATAGTGGCATGCTCCAGCCGGATGCGGAATTAGCACGCGCCCTGCGGGATATGATTGTGGATTCTAGCAATGATGCCACAGGGTTGGTGGTGGATATGCTCACAGGGACGACCAGTGGCCCAGTGCTGCCACCGGAACCTTTTCGCACATGGCAATACCAGCGCAATATCGTCAATCGCTATTTTCAATCCTTAGGGTGGCCAGAGCTAACTAATATCAACGTGAATCAAAAAACGTGGTGTGATGGCCCCTATGGACGAGAGCAGGAATTTGTCGGGCGCGATCGCCAGAATGCCAATCGTCTGACAACCAATGCAACCGCCAAGCTGATCCATAGCATTGTGGGGGGCGTAGCCGTCTCTGCCAGTGCCAGTCAAGCAATGATGGAACTGATGGAGCGTTCCCTCGATCCAGAGCTTTTGGCCGAGGATCCAGAAAACCAAGTACAGGGCTTTTTGGGGGAAGGGCTACCGCCGGGGGCAAAGTTGTGGTCAAAGGCGGGACTCACCAGTTGGGTGCGCCACGATGCGGCCTATATTGAACTCCCCAATCATTGCCCCTATACCTTGGTGGTTTTTACGGAAAATTGCACCGCCAGCAAGAATACGGAGGTACTGCCCTTCCTTTCCCGTCAGATTGCTAAGGGTATTCCGACCCTAGAGGGCACCGGAGTACTGTAGGCCGCTGACGACACCTGCTGCCAAAATGTGGCCAAAGCTGGTAGTAGCCAGCAATTCCGGCAGACCAAAGCCTTCAAAGAGGGCGGGCAAGGAAACGGGTAAACCGGGGCCTTTTCCCCGTGATTGAATGGCATAGCGGCCAATGGCGATCGCAAACAGGTTGCAGAGGATCACCACCAAACCCACAGACGGCGTCCAAGTGGTATCGGGGAGCGTGGCTAACACCATGGTTCCTCCTAAATGGGTACAATTGCCCATGAATTATACGGAACGGCCTGATCGCCCACCGCTAGTTCTTTACAAAATGGTGCATCTCGTTACAAATGCTTAACTCAACTGTCCCTGCCAAAATTACTGTCAAAATTTGTGGCTTGACTCTACCCGAACAGGCGATCGCGATCGCCCAAATGGGCGTCAGTGCCCTGGGGTTTATTACCGTGCCCCATTCCCCCCGCTATGTCCCCGCAGCAACCATTGCCGAGATTTGTCGGCAGTTGCCCCCCTCAGTGCTGACTGTTGCTGTGGTTGCCAATCTCGATTTAGCAGCATTAGCCCACTTAGTCACAACCACAGGGGTACAGGCACTACAGCTTCATGGCAGCGAATCGCCCGAGTTTTGCCAACAGGTGCGCCATACTTTCCCTAATATTGTGTTGATCAAAGCCCTGCGGGTGCGATCGGCAGCCAGCCTCGCTGAGATTCCCGCCTACGCCCCGATTGTGGATCGTATTCTTTTGGATGCTTACCATCCGCAGCAGTTGGGAGGCACGGGACAGCCCTTTGACTGGACGCTCCTCAAAGCGTTACACGTTCCTTGCCCTTGGTGGCTGGCGGGGGGTATTACGCCCGAAAATTGTCGGCAGGCGATCGCCCAAACCCAACCCCAAGGGATTGACCTAGCCAGTGGTGTGGAAAGCCAACCGGGAATCAAGGATTTAGGACGCGTAGCAGCGTTGCTGAGCAACCTAGGGATAAATGCAAATCATTCCCTGCACCCTGAGGGCACCCGTTTCTAGCCGCAACTCCTGAATGGCCACCCCCTCACCCAAATCAATGGCCACCGTGGGATGAGGGTCACCTTCCCCTTGCCAATGCACCTTTTCTAAGCAGAGGGTTCGCTCATCCTGCAAGCGCACCTGGGTCATCAAATGCCAATCCGCCTGCTCCCCTTGGGCATTCACCATCGAGAACACCAGTTTGAGGCACCCAGCACCCAATTCTGCCTGCGTACGCCGCAATTGCCACTCTTGCAGATTGACCCCTGCTTTGCCCAAGCCGCGCTGATCGAGCAATTTCAGCAGTTCCCGTAGGCCGGATTGCAGGAGCGGCGCCCCCAAAGAGGCGTTGAGATCGGCTTGGTTGAGAATTAGTTCCCCGCGTACCGGCACTGGTGCCAAGAGTTTTAGGGGTTTGCCTCGCAACACTTGTCCTAGATTAATCTGAATCTGTTCCGCTTGGACGGCTGCTTGGCGCAATTGAATACCGCGATAACTGGCTCTTGCTGCGGCAATGCGCACGTGGGGTAAGTATCCCCGCAAAATCTGGCGATCGCCCCCTTGAATTTGAATTTCCAAGCCTGTTGCCTGCTCCAACTGCGCAGATAACCACCAGTGCAACGCCGGTTGCAAGACTCGGGGAATTAGTCCGCGTTCAGAAGCGGCACCAAACGCCTCAGCCATTTCTGGCGACGTTAACGACATACGTACTCCTCACACACTTTTTGGGTGATACCTAGGCCAGCCTATGGGGCTAGTTCGCTGATTTTAACGAAACTGGACGTAGGTTTGGTCTGGCCAGAGGCAACTTTCCTAATTTGCTAGAACTGGGGTAGTGGAAACGCGATGAGAGGCTGCTCAGCCATGCTGACGATCGCCCTACAACCGGTGCTGGAACTAACCGATGAGCAGTTTGCCGCAATTTGCCGCCAAAACCCTGATCTGCGGCTGGAGCGATCGCCCCGTGGAGAATTAATCATTATGCCCCCCACAGGTGGAGAAACCGGCAGGCGCAATCTTCAAATAGCTGTTCAACTGTACCTCTGGAATCAGCAATCCCGATTGGGCGTTGCCTTTGACTCCTCGACGGGATTTAAGCTGCCCAATGGCGCCATTCGCAGTCCCGATGTTGCTTGGATTCCAAGCGATCGCTGGCACGCCTTGACCGCCGAACAACGGCAAGGATTTGTACCGCTTTGTCCCGATTTTGTGATTGAGCTGCGCAGTGATGATCTGCGGCCACTCGCAGCCAAAATGCGCGAATATCTGGACAATGGTTTGCACCTAGGCTGGCTGATTGACCCGCAAAATCAACGGGTAGAAATCTACCGTTCTCAAATACCCCCTGAAGTCGCGATCGCCCCTCGGCACCTCTCTGGGGAAGACCTGCTCCCTGGATTCGTGCTGGATTTAACGGAGATTCTTCCCTAGGAAGAGAGGGCAACCAATAGTTGGGGATCAACCTTGAGGCGGATAGCTAAGGTTTGTAGGTGCCGCCGATCGCCCTCGCTGAGGTGCCTGCCCTTCTGCCGCAGTTCACCCATCAGGGTATAAAGCTGTTCCTGTGCCCGATCCAGATTCAGGTTCAAACCTAAGGCATCGCCAATGGTGATCAAGTCCTGCAGCAGGGGACTCAACTGGCCAAGGGTGTCACTGTCGAGGTGGTGGGCAAGATAACGCAATCCAGTGCTAATTTGCTGCTCAAGGAGTCGCTGTTGCTCTTGAAGGCTAAGGTGACAACCCAACAACCGTGCTTCACGGGCGATCGCCGCCAATTCTGCTAAATGGTTTTGTAGATCCGCCAAGGGCAAATCACTGAGATCGCTCAGGTCTTGCTCTAAACCCCGCAAATGGCTAATGGCACGATGGGTCAACGCCACCGCTGCCGCGACTTGCAATTCTTGGGGCACACTCAGGCCATCCCGCTGAAACCCCATCAGGATACCGTAGTTATCGCGATAGACTTGGGTATAAAGCTGATCCAAGCGCGTAAGGGTTTCCCGCGCCAGCACCCCCATGAGACGGTGTCGTTCCTCAGCAAAGAGATCATCCAAGCTGTAGGCTACCCCCCCAAAGCGTTCCGTAATTGCCACCACCACCCGTGCTGCACTCCCCTGTTGGAAGGCTTGCAGGAGATGGGTCTTGATCTGGCTATATTCCCGCCGCCCTTGGAAGGGTTGAATCCCACAGTGGAAATCCCAGCCCCCCAAGTGCAAGACAGCAAAGATCAGCAGTTGGGACTCGGTTGTCATCGTCGAGGTGAGTTGAATCTGGCCGATCGCCAAGGTCAGGCTGCCCATGCGTTGGAGATGATAATCCCCCTGCTCGATCTCATAGCAGTAGAGCTGGTGTTGGCGGGGGTAGCTGTTAAAGAGGGAACTCATAGCATAGTGGGCGGCCACCTGCTGCAAGCTAATTTGAGCCGTTTTCACCAACTGGTGATAGACTGCTGCCCCATTGCCAAACTGGGGCACATTGCTGGGGGCAGCGGCCAGACGCTCAATAAACTCCGGTTCCAACTGCACCCCTGCCACATCTCCCGCCAGTTCGATCGCCCGTGCCGCATAGCGGAGAATTTGTACCCCCTCAGGCCGCGAGAGTTCATCAAAGAACCAGCCACAACTGGTAAACATCAGCAGGGCATGGTGCTGCATCTCCAGCAGACGCAGGGCATCAATTTGCTCGCTTTGACTCAGGGGGCGGCGTTGGTGATGTGCCAAAAAACGATGCAGGGTCTCCGGGGCGCGATCGCCCAGCACCTGAATATAGGCATCGCGGGCAGCCCAAACATCCTGAAATAGCTCGCCCCCAAGCGTTTCATAAATGTCAATTAGCTCATCCCGCAGCCAGTTCAGCGCCTCCCGCAAGGGGCGTCGCCACAGTTGCTGCCACTCGCCTCCGCCACCGCAACCACAATTGTCCTGCCAGCGATCCACGCCATGGGCACAACTCCACGCCGTGACGGGTTTGAGTTCCACCTCCCATGTGGGCGGGAACAGGCTGAGGTAGTAGGCAAAGTTAGTGATCTGCCAGCCTCGACGGGGAATTTCTACCTTAAAGGCATAGGCGAGGGCTTTTTCACCGCCATACTTGTGATGGCCAAAGGTTTCCCCATCAGTGGCAACGGCAATGATTTGACTGGGGCGATGATCGCCGCGTACGGCCTGCCCTAGGCGTCCTACTAGAAACTGCGAGCTACTGAGCAGGTCACTAAAGCCCATGTCCCGTGAAATGGGGCCATCGTAGAAGAAAATGTCGAGGTAATCCCGCTGGCGATCGCCCTCCGGCAAATAGCAGCGATAGGGACGGGTCGGATCAATTTGGCTGCCACTGACTTCAATCCACTCGCTTTCACCGTCAGCGAGAATGGGACGACAGCGTTGGGCTTGGGAAGGCGCCAAAATCGTAAAGCGAATCCCCTCTTGAATCAGGGCGGCTACGGTTTCATAGTCAATGGCCGTTTCCGCCAGCCACATCCCCTCCGGTTCGCGGCCAAACCGCCGCCGAAAGTCCGCCTTGCCCCACCGAATTTGCGTGAGTTTGTCGCGGTAGTTGGCCAAGGGCAAAATCATGTGGTTATAGACTTGGGCGATCGCGTTGCCGTGGCCATTGAAGCGCTGACAACTGTGGCGATCAGCCTCAATAATGCGCTGATAGACCTCAAGATCGTAGCGTTCGAGCCAACTAAAGAGCGTCGGACCGATATTAAAGCTGAGGTATTCAAAGTTATTGACAATATCAATGACCTCACCGCGATCGTTGAGAATCCGCGCAAAGGCATTGGGGCGATAGCACTCGTAGTAAATACGCTCATTCCAATCGTGGAACGGCTGGGCACTGGGTTGGTGTTCAATGGCATTGAGGTAGGGATTTTCGCGGGGGGGCTGATAGAAATGGCCATGGATGGTTACGTACACCCCAAGGGCTTGCAGTTGATCAGCAGCAGGGGAAAACACGGTCGGCGTCACATCTGTTGGATTCAGCATGCAGATCAACCACAAGACAACACATTCACTTTCCTTAGATCATCGGCGATCGCCCCAAGGGCTAGGCCACCTGTGACGAAACTTTAACCTCCGCAAGATTCAGTTACGCAGCGCCTAGGGCACCACCAAGACCGGACAGGGCGCCAAATTAATCACGCGGTTGCTGACACTTTCTTGAAACCCCTCTGGGGTCAGGCCCGTTCCTCGGCAACCCATAATAATCAAACTGGCATTGATCTCATCGGCCACATCACAGATCACAAAGGCCGGTTTGCCGCGCCGTAGCAAAGTTTCCGCCGCAATCGCGTGTTGGGCAAAGGCCTCCTTAGCACGATTCAAAAATTCTGTAATCGCTGCTTCTAATTCCGCATCCGGTTCAGGGCTTTCCTCCACTGATAGCAAAAACAACTGACTCTGAAACAACTTCACCATCTCCACCACGGTAGGTATGGCTTCTTGGGTGTCACGGCTACGGTCAATGGGAAAAAGAATGGTTTTGAACATAGAGTTCACCTCATTGGAGTCAAGTGGAAGGGCACGCCCTTGGGTAGAATGAGGGTCAGGTGAGGGTTCTGTAACGGGTCACTCCATCGCTGGCTGGGATTGTTATGCCCCTAGTACTATCATCCATGTTTTAACGCATTTAGGAGGCTCTAGCGTGTCTAAAAAATCTGTAGCGCAGTTATCGGCTGCCGACTTAGAAGGAAAGCGTGTCCTCGTGCGGGTGGATTTTAACGTTCCCGTCGATGAGAATGGCGTCATCACTGACGATACTCGCATCCGCGCCGCACTGCCCACCATTCAAGACCTGATCAGCAAAGGTGCCAAGGTGATTCTTGTCAGCCACTTTGGCCGTCCCAAGGGTGTGGATGATAAACTGCGCCTCACTCCTGTGGCTCAGCGGCTCTCGGAACTGCTCCACAAACCCGTGGCCAAGCTCGATGACTGCATTGGTGATGCCGTGGTGGCCCATACCCAAGCAATGGCCAATGGGGATGTCTGTCTTCTGGAGAATGTGCGCTTCCATCCGGGGGAAGAAAAAAATGATCCTGAATTTGCCAAGCAACTGGCGGCCTGTGCAGAAGTCTATGTCAATGATGCCTTTGGCACTGCGCACCGCGCCCATGCCTCAACTGCTGGGGTGACGCAATACCTCAGTCCCTGCGTGGCGGGCTTTTTGATTGAGAAAGAACTGGAATATCTCCAAAACGCCATTGAGCATCCCCGCCGTCCCTTGGCTGCGATTGTGGGGGGATCGAAAGTCTCTTCTAAAATTGGCGTGATTGAAGCCCTTTTAGAAAAAGTGGATAAATTGCTGATCGGCGGCGGCATGATCTTCACCTTCTACAAAGCGCGGGGGCTGAATGTGGGCAAATCCTTGGTGGAAGAAGACAAGTTGGAGCTAGCCAAACACCTCGAAGCCAAAGCCCAAGAAAAAGGGGTGGAGTTGCTCTTGCCCACAGATGTCGTGGTGGCGGATAACTTTGCCGCCGATGCCAATAGTCAAGTGGTCAGTATCGAAGCGATTCCCGATGGCTGGATGGGTCTGGATATTGGGCCTGCTTCCGTCAAGCGCTTTCAAGAGGCGCTCAAGGATTGCAAAACAGTGATCTGGAATGGCCCAATGGGGGTGTTTGAGTTTGATCAATTTGCTAAGGGCACGGAGGCGATCGCCCGCTGTTTGGCTGACCTCACCAGTGAGGGCGTCTCCACGATTATTGGCGGTGGCGATTCCGTAGCTGCTGTGGAAAAAGTGGGCGTTGCCGATCGCATGAGCCACATCTCCACCGGTGGTGGCGCCAGCCTTGAACTCCTCGAAGGCAAAGAACTTCCTGGTATTGCCGCCTTGGATGATGCCTAGGGGATAGATCATCGCCAATACGCTGTGATCAAATCCTCCGAATCCAAGCATTAAATTCATGAAATTTGTGAATGCCCCATCGTCTCAGCCATGGGGCTTTTTTGTTCTCTGGGGCGATATTCAGACCTTGGGACACCGTGATTTGTTAATTTTTCTAACAACTGTCACTGCCCCAAACTATCCCTGCAAAGAGGATGGAATAGGCTAAAAGACTGATGAATCAAGGGTTTGAGAAATTTCTAATGGATAAAAGTGGCTGAAAACCACATATCTTAAAGGTTTCAGGGTTCCAGTTGGGGTCTGGCTATTCTAGAATGAGGCTTGAAAGCAAGCAGAGGCAAGGGTTTCGTGCCTTTCACCCATTTGTTCCTCAATTAACAACCTTTAATGTTTCTGTGGAGTGATCCCCATGAATAAAGCTGAACTCGTGGATGCTGTGTTTAGTCGTGCCCATAGCACCAACAACGTCACCAAAAAGCAAGTTGAGGCCATTATCTCAGCCACCGTTGAGGAAATCATGGAGGCCGTGGCCAAGGGAGAAAAAGTGACACTAGTGGGCTTTGGTGCCTTTGAACCGCGGGAGCGCAAAGCCCGTGAAGGACGCAACCCGAAAACCAAAGAAAAAATGCAAATCCCAGCAACTACCGTTCCCGCCTTTTCAGCAGGGAAACTTTTCAAAGAAAAAGTTGCACCGCCGGCGGCTCCTGAACCGGCGGCCAAGGGCAAGAAAAAATAGTCTGAATGCCCCCCCGCCACGGTGGCAATTTAGCTTGGGCGGCAGCGATCGCTGGCTGTGCTCCCGATGCGATTTTGGATTTCTCCGCCAGTCTCAACCCCTGGGGACCTCCTGACTCAGTGATAGCCGCCCTTCAGGCGGCGCTGCCCACGATTCGTGACTATCCCGATCCCGATTGCCGTCCCTTGGTGGATGCCCTTGCCGCCCTGCATCAACTACCGAAGGATTATTTTTTGGTGGGCAACGGCGCGGCGGAGTTATTGACTTGGGTAGGTCGCGAGTGTGGCGATCGCCAGCAGATTTATCTTATTACTCCTGCCTTTGCTGACTACCGGCGGGCACTGGCGGCTTTTGCTTGCCCAATTGTGCCGATTCCCCTAGCCCAGGTGCAAAGCGGCTTTGGGGCGATCGCGCCTGCCCTAACCCCTGAAGATGCCATCCTCATTAACAATCCCCATAACCCCAGTGGACAGCTCTGGTCGCGGAATCAGCTCCAGCCCTTGCTAGAGACGGGTGCCTTAGTGGTCGTGGATGAAGCCTTTATGGACTTTTTGCCGCCGGCAGCGAGCGAGTCTCTCATCGCGGCTGTACCTGAGTACCCCAATTTAATCATCCTGCGATCGCTGACGAAGTTCTATGGTCTGGCGGGTCTGCGTCTCGGCTATGGGGTGTCGGCTCCAGAACGTTGGCAACGCTGGCGATCGTGGCGCGATCCCTGGAGTGTGAATTGCTTGGCAATCATTGCCGGTGTCACAGCTTTGGGCGATCGCCCCTTTCAGGAACAGACTTGGGCATGGTTACCGCCAGCGCGTCATGCCTTTGCGGCGGCCTTAAATAATATGCCCGAACTGAAGGTGGTGACCGAGAGCAAGGCAAACTTTCTACTCCTGCAAGCAACGGACACCATTTTGCCCCTGCAAACCTACCTCCTCCAGCAGCATCACATTTTGATTCGCGATTGTTGCAGCTTTCCCGAATTGGGCGCTTCCTACTTCCGAGTGGCGGTGCGCCGTGACAGCGAAAATCAGCGGCTCCTCGAGGGTTTGCGGGCTTATTACCAACGCCGGTAGGAATTGCATCCCCCAAAGCCAAGGTGGTATAGTAGCGGTACTGAAGGGGGCGTGGCGGAATGGTAGACGCTGCGGACTTAAGCAATTGAGCCTTAGTAGAGAAATCTATTAAGTGAATGCTCTCAAATTCAGGGAAACCTACGTTTGTCCATAGGGCAAATAGGGCAATCCTGAGCCAAGCCGTTTCCCATGGATCATTCCTCCAGAAACGGAAGGTGCAGAGACTCGACGGGAGCTACCCTACCGTAGATCCTCTACGCGGGTAAAGGGAGAGTCCAATCCTCAACACCCAAGGGGTGGTCGCGAAAGCGGCAGGAGGATGAAAATCCGTTGACCTTAAACAAGTCGTGAGGGTTCAAGTCCCTCCGCCCCCACCAAACCACTTCAGGGTCATCATTCCCAAGGGTTGACCCACTTTTCAAGGCGCGATGAAAACAGAGTACCAGCAACGACAGCAGCAGTTTTTAGAGAAATTGGGCACGGGTGTCGCTGTTTTCTGTAGTGCCCCGCGCGCCATCATGCATAATGATGTGGACTACAACTTTCGCCAAGAAAGTAACTTTTATTACCTCACGGGCTTTAATGAGCCAGAGGCCGTTGCTGTTTTTGCGCCCAACCACAGTGAGCATCGCTATGTTCTCTTTGTGCAGCCCAAGGATCTCAGCCAAGAGATCTGGACAGGGGCACGCCTTGGGGTAGAAGCAGCCAAGGAGCAATTAGGCGCCGATGCGGTGTATCCCATTGGCGAGCTAGAGCAGCACCTGCCGCGCTATCTGGAAACTGGCGACCCCCTATACTACCACTTTGGTCACCATGAGCGCTTTAATCAACTGATTCTCAAGCACTATCAACAGCTTTTAGCAACCCTACCCAAGCGGGGCACAGGGCCGCGGGCGATCGCCGATCCCAGTATTCTCTTGGCACCGATGCGGCAAATTAAATCAGCAGCAGAATTGGCCTTGATGCGCCAAGCGATCGCCATCACTGTCGAAGCCCATCAGCGTGCCCGCGAAGTGGCTGCCCCCGGACGCTGGGAATATGAAATTCAGGCGGAGATGGAGCATCTCTTTCGCCTACGGGGGGGCGATGGCCCGGCCTACCCTTCCATTGTGGCTTCAGGGCCCAATAGCTGTGTGCTCCACTACACTGAGAACCAACGGCAAATGGCAGCAGGAGACTTACTTTTAATTGATGCTGGCTGTGCCTATCGCTACTACAACGCTGATATTACCCGCACCTTTCCTGTGAGTGGCCAGTTCAGTGGCGAGCAAAGAGCCATCTATGAGATTGTGCTTGCTGCCCAAAAGGCGGCCATTGAGCAGGTGCAACCGGGGAATACCTACAACCAAATTCACGATGCGGCTGTGCGGGTGATCGTTGAGGGTCTGGTTGACCTTGGCCTGCTGCGGGGAGCGATTGACGATCTGATCAACGAAGGCAAAGAGAACAATACCCAGAAATATCGCACCTTCTTTATGCATGGCACCGGTCACTGGCTGGGTCTCGATGTCCATGATGTCGGTCTTTACAAGCACAACAAAGAGACATGGGTTACCCTGCAACCAGGTCAAGTGCTGACAGTGGAGCCGGGAATCTATATTCACCCCGAAGCAACTCCTGCTGAGGGTCAACCTGAGATTGGCGATCGCTGGCGCGGCATTGGTGTGCGCATCGAAGACGATGTCTTAGTCACCACCGAGGGGCACGAAGTACTGACAGCAGCGGCGCCCAAATAATAGAGAGCAGGAAGTCCTCCTCATTTAGTCCTTGACAGCAAGTCCCCGTGGAAAAAACTGTCAAATCCAAACGCCGCGTTCCTGACCATGGTGAAGTCTCACCCCCCAGCACATCGTGCAGGCCATGCTAGATTTAGTCCAGCCAGAAACCGAACGCATTAACTCGCCTTTCTTGGAACCCACCTGCGGTACTGGCAACTTCTCGGTAGAAATCCTCGCACGGAAGCCTGTTATGCCAAGGTTTAACTTGAATATGAGCGCTAGGCGGTGCTGGCAGTGGCATCAATTTATCGTATCGACATCGTAGAGGACAATACCGAGAAGTATCGCAAAAGGCACTAATCGTGTAATGAAGAGAAACGGCACACCTTCCCCTGTCGTCAAGCGAAGCAGAAAAAGAATAATAGCATTTGGTTCAGAAGTGTTGAAAGATAGTTTGAGAGGCTAGAAAAAAGGGAAGAAATGTCATATTCTTCCCTTAAAAGAAGAAGAAAAAATCAATTTACTATGGCATCTTTTGCAACTCTTGTCAAGTCCATTCTCAATCGGCTCAGCCCCTGTGACTACCCCGTGCTGAACTCTCAATTGTTCTTCAAAATCTGGTTGACCTACGTTCTCGACCAAGGGTTAACCAGTATGAGAGCCTTATTTTATCGCTTGAATCATGCAGGGATTACAGTGGATATGTCAACGTTTTCCAAAGCCAACAAAACTCGGACAACCCGCTTATTTGAGGGGATTTACACTCAACTGATGTCTCAAGCTCAAAAGAGACATCGTACTTCAAGCATGACGCTGTTTCCTATCGATTCAACCATCATTACCCTGACCAGTAAACTCTTTTGGTTCTATAAATATCATCAAGTGAAGTTAATTACGGGATTTGATTTAACAGAGAACATCATAGGTAAAGCGGTGATTTCTTTTGGGGAGAGACATGACTTGAGCTTTCAAGAGGAGATTCTAGAAATGATCTCTGAGAATACTGTTGTAATCATGGATAGAGGGTTTGCGAGCTGGCAATTTTTAGAGCGACTGAGTGAGAGGAAGTGCTCATTTGTTGTACGTATCAAGAATAACATGAGAATGAAGCTCAATCATGAGAGATATCGCGTGGTTCAATTTTTTGACGAGAATCAAACGGAGTTTCGTATAGCGACAAATCTAAAGGAGCTGAGTGATGAGGAAGTGAGTGAGTTATATCGGCATCGGTGGGCGATTGAGAACCTATGGAAATTTCTGAAGATGCATTTATCATTAGACAAGTTGATTACGAAGAGTTTGAACGGGGTGATAAATCAGATTTATATGGTTTTAATTGCCTATTTAATTTTAGAGCTGGTGGAGATACCTTAATACTTTGGGAAGAAGCTATTAGACAAATTGCGATATTTGCAACTGGAACTCAGTCGTCGCTGCTCGATAGTGCATTGGAGCTTTGATTGGCAGCCAGAGCTACTGGTCACTTAAAATGTTAAGTTTTGTTGCAGGATTCAACACTTCTGGGTATTAACCAAAATCCTTGCTCCATGGTGCCAGAATCAGCACTCCTAGGTCAGCTAAAGGCGAGTAACAAATTATGAATTAGCCGCTGCTGTAGCCCAACCTAGACCGCCAGCTCCTAGAGTAGTAGTGAACTGATTCAGGAACGGAAACTATGGGTGAACTCTTTGGCCTCCTGTTTCTACTGGGGTTTGGGGGCTGGGCTATTGGTAGCTCTGTGCGCATTGTCAATCAGGGCAATATGGCCTTGGTGGAGCGGTTAGGCAGCTATAGCCGTCGCTTGGAACCGGGGCTAAATTTTACAGTGCCGCTCCTTGATCGCGTGGTCTTTGAGCAAACGACTCGGGAAAAGGTCTTAGATATTCCGCCGCAGCAGTGTATCACCCGTGACAATGTGACGATTACGGTGGATGCCGTTGTTTACTGGCGGATTATTGATATGGAGCGCGCCTACTACAAGGTGGAAAACCTGAAGATGGCAATGGTGAATCTGGTGCAAACGCAGATTCGAGCAGAAATGGGGAAGCTAGAGCTGGATGAAACCTTTACCGCTCGTACTCAGGTGAATGAGAATCTCCTGCGGGATCTCGATATTGCTACAGATCCGTGGGGGGTGAAGGTGACCCGTGTGGAACTGCGGGATATTGCCCCCTCGAAGGCGGTTCAAGACTCAATGGAACTGCAAATGTCTGCGGAGCGCAAAAAACGGGCTGCGATTCTCACCTCTGAAGGGGAGCGGGAAGCAGCGATCAACTCGGCTCGAGGTAAAGCGGAAGCTCAAGTGTTAGCCGCCGAGGCCGAACAAAAAGCCACTATTCTGGCAGCGGAAGCAGAACAAAAAGTGGTGGTGTTGCGTGCCCAAGCTGAGCGCCAAGATCAGATTTTGCGTGCCCAAGGAACTGCAGAAGCAATGAAAATTATTGCCGCAGCACTGCGCGAAGATCCCAAGGCCAAGGAAGCGCTCCAGTTTCTCCTTGCTCAGGGCTATTTAGATATGGGACGCACCATTGGCCATAGTGATAGCAGTAAAGTACTATTTATGGATCCCAGCAGTATCCCGGCAACGATTGAGGGTGTGAAGTCCCTGATCGAGCAGTCCCCCCGCGAGGTATAGTCCATGGCACAATTTCAGGCACAGGTTTTTGTTACGCTGCGACCATCGGTGTTAGATCCCGCAGGCGTCGCGGTACAGGCGGGGATTCATCATCTGGGCTATACCAATGTGCAAGCGGTGCGCATTGGCAAACTGGTGGAACTCACTCTAGAGGCCAGCGATCGCGCCACTGCCGAGGCACAACTCACCCACATTGCCGATCAACTGTTGGCCAACCCCGTGATTGAAACCTTTCGCATTGAATTGCAGGAGCTGGCAACTGCCGCAGGATAGGCACGATGTTCAACTGGTGGGATGATCTATTAGCCAGTATCGAGGCGGGCATCAAGGCCGGGATTGAATCGGGATTAGAGTCCTTGGCGGAGACCCTTGCCCCCTTGCTTCAGGTACCGGAACCCGCAGCCCCCTTCCAACGGGTTGCCCTTTTTCGGGCGGGTGTGGATCAGCCTATTGCTGGCTCTGGTCTCAGGGTCGAAGGTGCCGCTTGGTATCTGGAGTCCCACTGGCCGCAGACGATTCCCCTCTTTGAACTCCCGGAAGCCCACCTCTGGTTGGAAGTGCCCTCTGCCCAAGGGGGCGATCAATTGCTCCTGTGCCGTGCCTTAGTGAAAACCGGGATGCTGCCTGAGGGGGGACAACTCTTCCTCAGCCGCAGTCAACCCTTTGGTTGGACATTTTCCCGCACGGTTTCCCTCGTGGGCGATCGCGACTGGCACCTGTGCGAAGTGCCTTTTCACCTCAAACCAGAACCCCAGACCCCCGGCTTGATTAAAATTGGGGTGGAATTCATGGGACACGGTGTGGTCTGGCTACGGGATATTGAGCTACTCCATGCCCCTGCCAAGTTAAAGCCGATTACTGACGTGATGGATGGATTGCTGTGAGTCATGCCCTAAACGTGGGGATTGTTGTTTTTCCCGGATCCAATTGCGATCGCGATGTGGCCTACGTCACGAGTGAAATTCTCCAATGGCGAACGCAACTGCTGTGGCACGAAGAGACCCATCTGAGTGACTATGATTTGATTGTGCTACCAGGGGGCTTCAGTTTTGGTGATTATTTGCGCTGTGGGGCGATCGCCCGCTTCTCACCAATTATGGCCGCCGTCAAAGACCATGCCGCCGCTGGCAAATGGGTGCTGGGCATTTGTAATGGGTTTCAAATCCTGACCGAGGCCAAACTGCTCCCCGGTGCTCTAGTGCGCAATCGGGACTTGCATTTTATTTGCGATCGCGTGTATTTGCGCCTAGAAGCCAAGGAACGCCCGTGGCTACAGGCCTATGGCGATAAAACGGTGATTCGCTTGCCCATTGCCCACGGTGAGGGCTGCTACTACGCCGATGCCGCCACCCTCGCTGAACTGGAAGCCAACCGCCAAGTCCTCTTTCGCTATGCCGATGCCCAAGGGAATGTCACCCCTGAGAGTAATCCCAATGGTTCGCTCAACAATATCGCCGGTATTTGCAATGCTGCTGGCAATGTGTTAGGCATGATGCCCCACCCTGAGCGCGCCGCTGACCCCGCCTTGAGCCACTCCCCCAGTGACCATACTTTAGACGGCTTGCAGTTATTTAAGTCCCTCTTGAATGCCGCCGTTTGCTGTTGAGGGTTCCATGTGTACTCGCATTCTCTGGCATACCAATGCCCTAGGGGTCTTTGTGGCGCGAACCATGGACTGGCCCACCACCACTGAACCAAAGCTAATCATTTTTCCGCGTGGGCTTCAGCGTCAGGGCAATCATCTGGGCACCGCTGCTCTTGAAATGGCAAACCCCGCCCGTTGGCAGTCCCGCTATGGCAGTGCCGTTGTCAGTATGTACGGCTTGGGAACCGTCGATGGCTTCAATGAACAGGGCTTGGCAGTGCATCTGCTCTATTTGACAGCAACGGACTTTGGCACACGGCATCCACAAAAGCAGGGGGTACACGCCGGACTCTGGGGGCAATACCTGCTGGATAATGCGGCAACAGTGCAGGAAGCCCTTGACCTCATGGCTCAGATTCAACCAGTGATGATCACGGTACAGGGCTTTGCCAGCACGGTTCATGTAGCGATCGCGGATGCCAGTGGCGACTCGGCCATTTTGGAATATCTCAACGGTGAACTGGTTATCCACCATGGACGCCAGTATCAAATCATGACCAACGATCCCCCCTATGATGAGCAGTTGGCCTACCGTGCCCAGTTTGATTTCACCAATGCCACACGCCAAACACCGCTGCCGGGGAATGTGGATCCCAGCCATCGCTTTGTGCGGGCTGATTATTTCTTGCAGGTGCTGCCCGAACCCCGCAATCAACGGGAAGCGATCGCCAGTGTGTTAGCGATCGCCCGCAATGTCTCTGTGCCCTTTGGTGCCCCCAATAAAGTGCCGGGAAGTCTCTACAACACTGAATACCGCACCGTTATGGATTTAACCCACCGCTATTACGTTTTTGAGCTAACCACAGCGCCCAACATCCTCTGGTTTCCCTTAGAGAAGTTTGAGTTACACCCTGAGGCACCGGTGATGATGCTAGATCCGAACCATCCTGAGTTGGTGGGGGATGTGGCGGCACAGTTTGCTCCCGTTGTAGCTGCCCCCTATTGAACTGTAGCTGACCTCTTTTTAGTCGCCTCAAGAGAAAGAAATTAAAATAAAGTAGCAGAGTATTGAGAAAGCTATGAATACCCCAAGAGCCGCTCTACCCAGCCTTTAGTTCGTTGATGAGCATTGCGACCTGTACTTGGAATCACTAAAGAGGGGAAGAGAAGCCTTGAAATGTTTCACTGCTTTGGATTTTGATGCATATATCAAGTTGTGTTGAGGCAAGCCGATGTTGAATGTAACGGTTGATGAGATTCAGCGTGATCCTCTCAAGTATCTGGATCAAGTAGAGGCAGGTGAGACCCTTATTATTTTTAGATCTAACCAGCTGATTGCTGAACTTAAACCTCTTAAACCTATTGGCAAGAGTAAGCAATTGCGACCATTTGGTTTATGTGCGGGCGAGTTTACCGTTCCAGATGATTTCGACGCTCCTTTGCCGGAAGAGCTGCTCAACGCATTCGAGGGTACAGCCCTTTTCTAAAATATGGGGGTCATCGAGAGGCTGTAACCCTGTCATAGAGGAGCTTTAACTTTCCTAGGTAAGTTCAATTCTTTTGAAAAGAGCTGTAAATGAGAATTTTGTTAGATACGCATATTTTCTTATGGTTCATTAGTGGTGATATCCAGTTATCAACGGATCTTCGGGATATAATTTCGTGATCCAGACAATGAGGTTTATCTGAGTATTGACAGCCTTGGTCTTGATGAAAATAGTGTAATTCAACTGGCTAAGCTAAACTGCCACCCTTGCATCGCGATCCGTTTGACAGAATGCTCATCTGTCAAGCATTACAAAACGGTTTGACCATTGCGACAGTGGATACAGCAATCCGTGCCTACTCAGTCGATGTCATGTAGCAGTACAGCCCAACTTCACTGATACCCCTCTTCGGTCACCTTAAGAAAAAGAAATTACATACGTAGAGTTTTGAAGCCTTCAAACCATGCTACTGACCCGCTATAAGCAAAAAGAGGGGCAACTCAAATGCAAAGTCATTATTCTCTAAACCATCAGACGGTAATGCAGCTTTATCAACTCACGGCCATGGTGAACCTCTACGACGCCCCCACGGGCGATCGCTTGGCGACCCAAGGGGCAGCAGGACGCTTGCTCTGGGCACCTGCTTTGGGGGCTGAACGTACCTACGTGCAACTTGCTGAGGATGAATACTGGGGCTGGCTGGATCCACAGGATTACCGCCATCTCACACCCGCCACTCAGCCCTATCAACCCATTACCCGCGATCGCGCCTATATTGAGGCTGTCCTTGAGGAGGTGATTGCCTTTTGCTTAGCGGCACAGCGGGTTCCCCATGCATACCTCTGGGGCGGAACCGTTGCCCCCAACTACGATTGCTCTGGCTTGATACAGGCTAGTTTTGCCCATCAAGGCATTTGGCTGCCGCGGGATGCCTATCAGCAGGAGGCTTTTGCCACGCCCCTAGGAAGCAACTCCATTGAGGAAACCTTACCCCAGCTTCAGCGGGGTGATCTCGTCTTTTTTGGTACCCGTGAAAAGGCGACCCATGTGGGTCTCTATCTGGGGCAGGGAGAGTATATCCATAGCTCTGGCAAAGAATATGGCCGCAATGGTATTGGCATTGATACCCTCTACGCCAGTGAGGATCCCGTCAGCATCGCCTATCGGCAGCAGTTTCGCGGCGGCGGCCGCATTGACTATAGCTATCTGCCTCTTGACTAGCGACCCATCCCCAGTTTTTGCGCTTTTTGATAGACCTTGCCTTCCGTGAGGAGGGAAGGAGCAATGACGATCTCCACCTGTTGCATTTCCCGCAGATCCTTGGCGCCAAGGGTGCCCATGCTGGTTTGCAATGCCCCAAGGAAGTTATGGGTACCATCGTCCAACTGAGCGGGTCCCCGCAGAATCTGCTCAAGGGTGCCAGTGGTGCCGACATGAATGCGCGTCCCCCGAGGCAGCACCGGACTAGGCGTGGCCATACCCCAGTGATAACCGCGACCGGGGGCTTCTTTGGCACGGGCAAAGGGGGATCCCATCATCACCGCATCAGCCCCACAGGCAATACACTTGCAGACATCGCCACCGGTAACTAAGCCGCCATCGGCAATCACAGGCACATAGCGCTGCGTTTCTTCAAAGTAGGCTTCCCGCGCGGCGGCACAGTCGGCGATCGCCGTGACTTGAGGCACCCCCACCCCAAGCACACCCCGAGAAGTACAGGCTGCCCCCGGCCCAATCCCCACTAGAATTGCTGCCGCACCACAGTGCATAAGACTGAGGGCCACCTCATAGGTGACGCAATTCCCCAAAATGACGGGCATTGGCATCCGCTCACAAAAAGCAGCAAGGTCTAAGGGGTCTGTCCCCTCAGGGGCAAGGTGAGCCGGTGAGACAACCGTGGCTTGGACAAAGAGCAAATCGGCCCCTGCCGCTGCCACAACATCGCCAAAACGACTGGCTCCCGCTGGGGTTAAACTGACGGCAGCAATCCCCCCTTGGGATTTGATTTCTTGAATGCGTTTTTCAATGAGGTGGGGCTGAATCGGCTGGGCATACAACTGCTGCATCAGGGGCACAAATTCATCAACACTGACGCTGGCAATGCGTTCGAGAATCGGTGCTGGATCTTCGTAGCGGGTTTGAATTCCCTCAAGGTTGAGGACACCCAGTGCCCCCATTTGGCTGAGTTTGACGGCCATCGTGACATCCACGACCCCATCCATGGCACTGGCAATAATCGGAATTTCCCGTTCAATGGTACCAATGCGCCAGCGGGTATCGGCCAGTTGGGGATCAAGGGTGCGGTTGCCGGGGACAAGGGCAATTTCATCAATACCGTAGGCGCGACGGGCGGTGCGATGTCCCCCTAGTTGAATCGTCATGGTGTTCCTCGCAGTAGGTGGGCTAAATGATCAAGTACGGTGTCTAAGTTGTTGTTGGCAGTGCAACAAATTTACAAAAATTTACAACACCTCGACAAGCCATGCCTTGGCGCTAGTTCAATGGTGGGTTGGGCGATCGCCGAACCGGGCGAAAGGAGGTCGGACGCGGCGAACTAGGACGCTGAGGGCGCTGGGGACGGGCTGGCCGTGCCTTGGCTTTCTTGGGCTTCTTGATTTTGCGGGGGGGCAGGATACCGACGGTGGTTGCCTCCTGAACTACTAGACTGGTTCCCTGTCGCTGCACTTGAAAGTCCCAAAAGTAGCCCGGCGACTTCATGGGTACCATTCCCACTAGTTTCAATTTGAAGGCTTTGGGTTTTTCCCCTCGCCGACGCGGCAACTGTTGAATTTTAACGACGACAAAGTTCTTTTCTTGGGAGTTGAAGATCACTTCTCCGCGTACAGAAAAGTAGCCGTCATTGACGCCGGGATCCGCTGCTGTGGCATTGGCCTGTTGCAGGCGCTCCGGTTCCCATACGCCCACAATTTGCAGGTGCAGTTTCACCGCTTCTTTGTCAACGTCGCGGGTGCGGGGATAGACCACCCAGAGGTGGGGTTCATTCAGGTCGAGATATTTTTTAATCAGGTTTATCACCTGCCCCAAGAGGACGGTTTCAATTTCCACGCCATCCTCGGTTATCATCACCCCGCGGTTGAACTCCGCCTCCGAAGCGGGTACATAGCGACCGCGTACAACTCCGATCGCCCGATATTGCATCCGTTCACTGGGGGGTGGGATCGGCTGGGGACGGGAAGGAAGATCTTCTGGCTCAGGAATGGGTTCTTCAAGAGCCGCGTTGAACTTGGGCGGTGAGCTACCCGCTGCCGCAACACCGAGAATTTCTGGGCGAGATTTGGTTTCTAACTCAGGGGAAGGCGTTGGCGGAGTCGCTGGGGTCTTCTTGGCGCGGGGGCGCTTGGCCGGGGGTTCAGCAGTCATGGTAATTCTCGCAAACAGTCTAAACACCAATTGAGCGCCTGTTCAGATGAACAGGCCACGGCAATTCTCAATTGGGGTACTCTCAATTATGCGTTGCCGCTGTGAGCTAAGCAACACTTTTGTTCCTGCCAAAAGTTGTGAGAACTATGAGCTGGATGCAACGCTCTCGATTTGGACGATCGCCCCAAAATCGCCAATAATGGCTGCACAATTGCGCAACAGACCAAGGAGCGCTAAGCGATTGGCACGCACGGCTGCATCCTCTGCCATCACTAGGACACTTTCCTCGCCATCGAAGAAGCGACTGACAATGGGGGCAAGGGAGACTAAAGCAGCCACAATTTCCCCATAGGCACGCTGCCCCTGCGCCTGTTGCACCCTTGGCAAGAGGTCCTTGAGAGCGGCATAGAATTCCTTTTCAATGGGGGCTGCGAGGTGCTTGGCCTTGACAGCGCGGATATTCAGGCAGTCTGTTCCTAGGGTGCCCTGACGTGCCAAACGCGCGGCACGATTGACGGTGGGGTAAATGGCCATGAGTTCACCGGATTGGCGCAGTTTTTGGAGAAATTGGGCGCGATCGCGGGCATCAACCACATCCCTAAGGGCACGAGTCTGCAACTCCGCCTGATCCTCTGGAATGACGGCATTCACCAAGTCATACTCAATGCCGAGTTCTTCTTGCAGTAAGGTTCGCAGCCGTTGGCTAAAAAACTGCCGCAGTTCCTGCTCTAAGTCAGCGGCACTGAGCTTGGCGGCAAATTGGCGACAAAAGGCTTGGGCAGACTCCTGTAGCAGAGCGAGGAGATCCAAGTGATGTTCCCCCTGCCAGAGAATGGTGATCACGGCATTGGCAGCCCGCCGTAGGGCAAAGGGATCTGATGACCCCGTGGGACACAGGCCGATACCAAAGAGGCAGACTAGAGTATCCAAGCGATCGGCGAGTCCCACCACCTGACCCGTGAGACTTTGGGGCGGGCGATCGCCCGCAAAACGCGGCAGATAATGTTCAAAAATCCCCGTGGCCACCGCTGGCGCTTCCCCGGAGACCGTGGCATACACTTGCCCCATGTAGCCCTGCAGTTCCGGAAATTCCCCCACCATCTGCGTTACTAGATCCGCTTTACACAGGCAGGCCGTGCGTTCAATGGCAGCAACGTCCGCAGCCGCACAATTTAAGGCGGTGGCAATTTGGCGAGCTAGTGCGGTTAGCCGTTCCACTTTGTCGGCCATGGATCCCAATTCATCTTGGAAGGTAACCGTGGCTAGTTTGTCACGATAGTGCTCTAGGGGCTGTGCCGTATCCACCTTGTAGAAGAACTCGGCATCCGCTAGGCGAGCACGAATCACCCGCTCATTCCCAGCACGAATCAAGGGGGTGGCCGCAGGGTCGCCATTGCTAATCGTGATGAATACAGGGAGTAGCGCTTGGCGAGTGGCATCGGTGTACACGGGAAAATACCGCTGATGGGACACCAATACGGTGGTAATCACCTCAAGGGGCAGAGCCAGAAACCGCGCTTCAAAACTTCCCAAAACCGCCGTTGGCCATTCCACGAGGTGGGTGACTTCCTCCAAAAGGGGCACCGCTAAATCCACCCATCCCCCCGCTTCCGCAGCAAGGGCAGCAATTTGCTCGCGAATCCGTTGCTGGCGAACCTCTGGATCCACCAAGACTCCCGCCGTTTCAAGGGCAGCTTCATAGTCTTGGGCATGCTTGAGGACAATAGCCCCTTGAGAAAGGACACGATGGCCATAGGTGGTGCGATCGCTGGCAATGCGCACGGAATGGCTCTCCAAGACCAAGGGCAGCACCTGATCCTCCCACAGCAGCACTAGCCAGCGAATGGGACGCGAAAACCGCAAATCCCCATCCCCCCAGCGCATGAAGCGGGCACCCTCAAGGGCGGCAATCCACTGTGGTGCCAACTCGGTCAATCGTTGGGGCGTCGGTTGGCCGGGGCGAACTTGCTTGAGATAGACCACCTCCCCTTTTTCCGTGGGACGGATTTCAATTTCCTCAAGACGACCTTGGCGCGATCGCAGGAACCCCAATAGAGCCGGGGTAGGTTCCCCCTCCCGAAAGGCCACGCTGGCCGCTGGCCCTTTGATTTCAATTGCTTGATCGGGTTGCTGGGGCGGTAACCCCTCAATCAGTACGGCTAAGCGGCGCGGGGTTGCCCAGACTTTGACTTCCCCCTCCAGTCCCTGTTCCTTGAGGGTTTGGGGAATCAGGGTGTGCCACTGGCGCAGGGCACTACTGACAAAGCGGGCGGGGAGATCCTCGGTTCCCACCTCCAAGAGGAACGTATGCGGTGATGACTTGGGCATGGTGACCATGGGCTAGACAACGGAGCTACTGCGGGCGGCTTCGGCCTCGTCGGGATGAATACCAAGGCGGGTCAGGTTAATGCGGCCTTTGCTGTCCACCTCACGAATTTTGACCACAATTTCATCGCCAATTTTCACTTCGTCCTCAACTTTGCCGACGCGATATTCCGCCAACTGGGAAATGTGGATCATCCCCTCCTTGCCGGGGAGAAACTCGACAAAAGCACCGATGGGAATAATCCGCGTCACCTTACCCAGATAGACATCACCGGCGTTGAGCTTTCGCGTCAGACCCTCAATGGCCGCCCGGGCTTGCTTGGCGTTGGTTTCATTGGGGGCAGTAATGGTGACCAGCCCTTCTTCACTAATGTCCACCTTGACGTTGTATTGCTCAGAGATACCGCGCACGGTTTTACCCCCGGGACCAATGACAAGGCCAATCATATCGGGGGGAATTTGCAACGTCAGCAGTCGTGGCGCACTGGGGGGCAGTTGGGGACGGGGTTTGTCCAGCACCGCCAGCATTTTCTCAAGGATATGGAGCCGTGCCGGACGTGCCTGTTCGATTGCCTGTTTGATCACCGACATCGGCAAGCCAGTAATTTTCATGTCCATTTGCAGGGCGGTAATGCCGCTATCGGTGCCGGCCACCTTGAAATCCATGTCGCCAAGGAAGTCTTCAATCCCCTGAATGTCGGTGAGGATGCGCACCTCATTGCCCTCCTTGATCAGCCCCATGGCCGCCCCACTGACGGGTTTACGGATCGGTACCCCGGCATCCATCAAGGAGAGGGTGGAACCACAAACGGATCCCATGGAGGTAGAACCATCGGAAGAGAGCACCTCCGACACGACGCGAATCACATAGGGAAACTCCTCTTTGGGAGGAATGACCGGTTCGAGGGCACGCTCGGCGAGGGCACCATGGCCAATTTCCCGCCGCCCGGGCGATCGCAGGGGTTTGACTTCACCCACAGAGTAGGGGGGAAAGTTGTAGTGGTGCAGATAACGTTTGCTGTCCTCGGGATGCAGATCATCAAGGGCTTGGGCATCAGCAGGAGAACCGAGGGTGGTTACAGACATCACCTGCGTCAAGCCGCGATTAAAGAGGGCACTACCATGAACCCGCTCTGGCAGAACCCCCACCTCACACCAAATGGGGCGCACTTCATCGAGACGGCGGCCATCCACTCGCACCCCTTCTTCAATAATCTGCTGCCGCATGAGTTTTTTCGTCACGGCCTTAAAGAGGGTAGGCAGGGCTTTGGGGTTTTCCGCTGCCGCCACAGCCACTGGGTGATCTTCGGGCAGAGCCGCAATGTCTTGGGCGATCGCCCCTTGCACCTCATCGAGGGCAGCATCGCGAACATTTTTGTCCTTTTCAAAGCGTTTGAGAATGGCTTTGACCGGTTCAACGGCGCGATCGTAGATGAAGTTTTCCAAGGTGGGGTCGATCGCCGGCGGTTCCACTTTGACGATATCAAGACCCAGTTCCTTGAGGAGATGCCGCTGCGCTTGAATCAGGTCTTGGATGACCTCATAGCCAAAGTCAATGGCTTCAATCATGTCGGCTTCGGGCAGCTCATTGGCACCGGCTTCCACCATCACCACGCCATCGGGAGACCCGGCCACGACCAGATCTAAGCCACCGCGCTCAATTTCTTTGTAGGTGGGGTTGATAATAAACTCATCCCCCACAAGGCCCACCCGCACTGCTGCCATTGGACCATTAAAGGGAATTTGCGCTAAGAGGACAGCGATCGAGGCTCCCGTTACCGCCAATACATCGGGGGGAACATTTTCATCCAAGGAAACCGTCGTGGCTACTACTTGCAGATCATCGCGCAACCATTGGGGAAAGAGGGGGCGCAGCGGCCGGTCAATCAGGCGACCAATAAGAATCGCTTTTTCGGGGGGACGACCCTCACGCCGTAAAAAACCGCCGGGAATCCGCCCAGCGGCATAGAGGCGCTCTTCGTAATCCACCACAAGGGGTAAAAAATCAATGCCTTCGCGAGCAGCGGCACGATTTGCCGTCACTAGGACAGCTGTTTCCCCCGAACTAATGAGAATGGAACCGGCCGCTTGGGGGGCAAATTTTTGCAATACTACCTTAATATCCCGTCCATCTAGGGGGATAATCTTTTCTAGACCCTTCATTGGCGTTCTATTTTGTCCTTCTTCCTATTCCTTTCTCTCTACTAGGATAGCCGCTTCTGCCACTCATCCGCTAAAGTTCAAGGATTAGCCGTGTGCCCCCAAGGACGGCAAGACTGGGGGTGGCTGTCCAGCTTTGGGTTAATAAAATTTGTATCAGTTCTGCCGATCGCCGGCTGCTGGGGCTGTCCTGTAACCCCAAATAGAAACTGGCAGAGTGGTGGCTATCTTGACCGAGCACTTTCAGCAGATCATCGGCGTAGTGAATGGCTTTTTCCATCTGGGTTTGCAAGTTAGTCCATAAATCCACATTCCGGAGGTTGCTCAGGGTTTCGGCCACCACATCTTGACGGTGTTGAATTAGGATGGTTCGCGGCTGTAGCTCTGGCGGCAAATCCGCAAAGAAAATGGCCGGGCCATAGCCAATGAGATGCACCATCTCCATCCATTTCGTTTGCGGCAGCAGCAATTGCCGCACAATGTGGCAGGCAAGGGCAGTAATAATTAACCCTTGACTATGGGCGACAAGGTACAATTCGGCTCCCGCCTGTAACCCCTTGACGATTTCATAGGCCAACCGCAGGGTGGGACGCGGCGCACCGGCTGGAAAGGCACCGTAGAGATACTGGGCAAAATCCCCCCAACCTAATTTTTGTAGGAACGATAGGTCAAGGAGTTTCGTTAAGTCAGCGGTGCTGTTGATATCGAGGGGGCGCTGTTGCAGTTGGCTCGGTTGGGCGATCGCCAGAATATCCGCATCATCGGTCAGATCTTGAGTCACCAGTTGGCCAAGAAGTTTAGCATACTCATAGCGGCGATCCTTGCTGGGGTCTGGGGCTGGGGTCTGGGGCCAAAAACGATAGAGTTCTGCCTTACCGAGGAAACTTTCCAAAAGATCTGCTTGGAAACCATGGGTCTGATTGTGAATGCCGCGAACTTCTAAAGGATAAGTCGCTGTGAGTTCGGCAAGGCGGTTCAAATCCCGCCGTTGCTTGGCGCGATCGCTCCCTATCCCATTCACATGGAGTAAACGCCGCCGTAGGGGGACGCTCAGGGGGTTGTCGGGCAAAATAATCGTACCGTCTAGGGGAGAGGTCATAGGGAATTTGGAAAGTCTAATGAGAGAATTTGGTGAAACTCAATAAAAGGCGGCTAAATTGTGATCATCGTCACAGTCATTCTATCGGGGGATGAGTCATACTAAATAGTGACTCAGTACTATCCGAGTCATCAACAGGGAACACACAACGAGCCGACAGACTGTAAGTAAGTTTGTCGGTTTTTTTTTGGAATTTCAGTCATGCCCCACAAAAAGATCACGCTTCGTTTAGATGCTGAACTCTATGGCCAACTCCAACGCTGGCAAGTGCAGCAGGGATGCGGTTCCCTTAGTGAGGCAATTCGTAAAATTTTGCAACAATCTCTTCAGCCGACGGAGATGGCCTGTCCCACGGTTTTGCAGCGCCTGAGTACCCTAGAACAGCAAGTGGCCGCCCTTGAACGCCAACTGTGCCCGCCTCAACCCACTATCGAAACGCTGACGATCGCGGAGCTAGAGCGACTGACTCGCCCACAACTGGTGGCCTTAGCGCGGGACTTGGGCATCTATAGCTATAAGCTGAATAATCCAGCGTTGCGGCAAGCCATTTGGGCAGCGAAACAAGCGATCGATGGGCACAAGCGGCAATGATATGCTGACGAAGGTGACTCAAGTGTAGGTGAGATGGCTAGTCCGTCAGAATCGATGGATCGCTCCCGTTTGTGGTGGGCGGCGATTAAGCTTCCCATGTACAGTGTGGCTGTGATGCCGATTTGGCTGGGCACAGCGGTGGCGATCGCCGAAACGGGAAGGGTGCATTGGTGGCCGTTTGGTTTGTTTCTAACAGCAGCCGTACTCATTTTGGTCTGGCTGAATCTCAGTAATGATGTCTTTGATGCCGAAACGGGGATCGATCGCCACAAGTACCATTCGGTCGTCAATCTCACGGGCAAAAAGCAACTCATCTTCTGGCTGAGCAACCTCTGCTTACTTTTGGGGCTACTGGGGATTGTGGCCATTAGTTGGCTGCAACAGGATGCAACGGTTTTAGGGTTGGTATTACTCTGCTGCGCCCTAGGCTATAGTTACCAAGGTCCACCCTTTCGTTTGGGCTATTTGGGTTTGGGAGAGCCAATTTGTTTTATCTGCTTTGGGCCGCTGGCGATCGCTGCTGCCTACTATAGCCAAGGGCAAACCTTTAGCCCTAGTATTTGGCCAGTGGCTATCCTCAATGGTCTGACGACAACGCTGATTCTCTTTTGCTCCCACTTTCACCAAGTGGCCGATGATCTAGCCGCTGGCAAACGTTCGCCGGTCGTGCGCCTAGGGACGGCTCGCAGTGCTCAACTGGTCTATGGCGCCTGTGGCGTCTTTTATGCTCTCTTAGTGGCCGCTGTCCTCTGGGGAATGCTGCCGTGGCCAACACTGCTGGCTTTGAGTTCACTGCCTTGGGCGATTTATTTGTGTCAGCGGATGGCGCAATTTCACAGTGTCCCTGAGCAGATCAAGAACTCGAAATTTATTGCGGTGCAACTGCACTTTTGGAGTAGCTTGCTCTTGGGATTGGGTTACTTGCTCTGAGCTGGGGGGCGATCGCGATTCAGCGACCATTGGTACTCCACACTGCCACCCCTCAATTGCCATTCCTCCTCAAACTGCTTTTGTAGCCGCAGGGCTTTGCGTAGATGAATAGCAGCGCTATGGAGTTGCTGGTAACCACTGGAGTGGGGAGGGAGGGCGGGCAACGAGACCTGTTCCAAAATTTGCAGCACTAGCTCGTAATGGATGTGGGCAGGAACAGGAATCTCATCTGAGGGGGCAGAAGAAAGAGTCACCAAGGCAGACACCTCCAAGGAACGACTATCTAGATTTCAGCTTTCTAGCGGCGGCGGGGACGGCGATAGGTCAACCGCTCGGAGCGATCGCGCTCGTAGGCAATCAGCCGGCCATAGATTTCGTGCTTGGTTAAGTTTAACGAAAAAAAGACATGCCGCCGCGGATTGCCAAAACCCTTACGGGTAAAAAACTTTACTGCGGGCGTGTTGGCCGGATCGGTATCCACCAGCATAAATCGCGCCCCCTCCTCAATCATCCGCTCGATGAGCTTATCCACCAGCTTATCGGCAATGCCCCGCCGCTGATAGTGGGGATGCACCCCCAGCCAGTTAATGTAGCCATACACCCATGGGGCTTTGCTAATAATGGTGCCCAAGATGAACCCGACCACCTGAGAATCCGCCTCGGCCACCAGACAGTATTCGGGATCGGTGTTATAGAAACCAATGACCTCCCACTCATCCCAGATGCGATAGAGCGAGGGATACAGATCACTGGTGAAGAGTTCCTCGCCAAGGTGAAACACGGGGGCAATGTCATCAATGCCCATCTCGCGAATAATGATGTTAGTGGGTTCAGAGCGCTCTTCTTCTTTGGCGGGAACGATTTCTAAATCAACTAAATTGTGGTCAATGGGATCATCGGTGTGCAAAGACATACAAAGGCGAGTACCGAGCTATTTCTAGCTTAGCCTATGTCCAGCGGGGTCAATTCGTGAACCTTAGCGCACTTCCACGACTGCCTCTAGGGGATAGCGTACCTTGGGCAAAGTCGCATAGTTGTCATCGGCCGCTCGATAGCCCGCTGCACATAGAACGACGGCATGATAACCTTGGGTAGGTAGACCGAGAAGGCGATCATATTCTTGGGGCAAGAAACCCTCCATCGGGCAGGTGTCAATGCCCAGCAGCGCCGCCGTCACCATAAACTGACCCAAAGCAATATAGACTTGGCGGGTTGACCATTCATCAACATTGAGGGGGTAGGGGGGTGAGTGCAAAAAGCCCTTGACCAAGTCCCCATACTTTTGCAGATTTTCCACTGCGGTTTGGTGGACTTCCGCTTGCCGTGCAAGGTAGCGATCAACGTCCGTAGCATTGAGATTGGTTTTAATGGCAAATACCACTAAGTGGGAGGCATCCACCACCTGTCGTTGATTCCAAGTGTGGGGGAGCAGGGCTTGGCGTAGCTCAGGCGTCTCAATGACGTAAAACTTCCACGGTTGCAAGCCAAAGGAAGAAGGAGCCAGTACCAGACTTTGTAGAAGTGTTTGCCACAGATCCGCAGGAATTTTGCGATTGGGGTCAAATTTCTTCGTGGCGTAGCGCCATTGCAGTTGTTGCAAAACCGTTGTTGGTGAAATCGGTGCTTCAGTCATTCTGTTCCCTAGAGAATTGATTAGAGCGATTACCCGAAGGGTACGCTACGCGATCGCGAAAACCACTCGCCGCTCATTTTGACAAACTATTAAAGGCGAGGTCAACTGCCCTGTAGATCAATTGCCCACTATTGCCACTGAATATCGGCATCCATCGCAGTCATGGCAGAGGTGAGTTTTTCAACCAGTTCCTTAACAGGGAAAGCGCTGACATCTTTTGCTGCACGGGTGCGGATACTTACGGTCTCGCTTTCGACTTCCTTGGCACCGATAATGCCCATCACAGGAATTTTCTGGGTTTCAGCATTGCGGATTTGTTGACCTAGCGATCGCCCGTACGATTCACACTCATGCGGATGTCCCATCAGCCGAGGTCAGGTGCCCCTACCAATCATGGAGCAGGTCTTTAGGCATGGGGCAGCCTTCTTACAAGCATTGCCCCGCTAATCGCAGGAATGGAAACGCAGTTTTGAGTGGTGGAAAAATCCTGCGATTTTAAGGGGGCAACGGTGCGCTGGCAGCAACAACAGATCCTCAGTTGGTAAGACGAGCCCCTCGCAATTGCTGGGCGGCTGCCACCATGTTTTTCAGAGAGGGAATCACTTCCTCCCAGCGACGGGTTTTCAGACCGCAGTCTGGGTTAACCCAAATCTGGTCACTGGGTAGATGGGCGATCGCAGTCTCCAGCTGCTGAACCATCTGCTCAACAGTGGGAACTGCCGGACTATGAACATCATAAACACCATTGCCCACCTGCTTTTGATAGCCGGCATCAGTAATTTCAAACAGCGTTTCATTGTTACTGCGGCTATTTTCAATGGACAACACATCTGCATCTAGGCGCTCGATATGTTGAATAATGTCGCCAAACTCCGAATAGCACATGTGGGTATGAATTTGGGTTTCTGGCTTAGCCACACCAGCCGCCAACCGAAACGCATCGACGGCCCAAGCCAAGTACTCCTGCCAACGTTCCGGCTTCAGGGGTAATCCTTCCCGTAAAGCGGGTTCATCAATCTGGATAATCTTTGCCCCAGCAGCTTCTAAATCGGCCACTTCATCCCGTAGAGCCAGGGCAATCTGCATCGCCTGTTCGCTCCGCGGAATATCAGTGCGGGTGAAAGACCAGTTAATCATGGTCACAGGGCCCGTCAGCATGCCCTTGACAATTTTCTGGGTCAACGATTGCGCCACCTTAAACTCTCGCACCGTCATTGGCTCGGTTCGCGCTACATCCCCATAAATAATGGGTGGACGCACACAGCGACTGCCATAGCTTTGCACCCAGCCGTGTTCGGTAAAGGCAAAACCAGTGAGCTTCTGGCCAAAGAATTCCACCATGTCGGTGCGTTCAAATTCGCCATGCACCAATACATCCAAGCCAATTTCTTCCTGCAATCGAATGCATTTGGCAATTTCAGCATCAATTGCTGCTTGGTACTCCGCAAGGGTGATTTCTCCGCGCTTGAGCTTCACCCGCAATTGCCGCACTTCTGGGGTTTGCGGAAAAGAACCAATGGTAGTTGTCGGAAAGAGCGGTAAGGTGGGCTGCAGTTGGCGGCGTTGTTCATAGGGCATAGCCCGTTTCAGATCGTTGACGGTTAAATTGCGCAACCGCTGTTGTACCACTGGATTCACAGGCCTAAATTCCTTAAAGGCCTGCCACTGGGCTTCAATCTCTGCTAATTGGGGGTGCTGGGCAAGGGCTTTGGGACTCTCCTGCAGCGTCTGGGCCAATAGCACCACCTCATCCAACTTTTGTTCGGCAAAACTCAACACCCGCCGCAATGGCTCTGGTAACTTCACTTCTCGTGCTGCATCGTAGGGGACGAATTGTAAAGAGGCTGAGGGGTGCAACCGGATATTGGTTGTGATACCCTGAATCGCTGCTAAGGTTGACACAACAAGTTCTGGGCAAATTTTCCAAATGTTTCGGGCATCCACAATACCCACCCCCAGCTGTTTATCCCTTGGGAAACTAAACTGCTGCAATAATGCCAAGTTCTGCCCACGGGTAAAATCTAGACTAATGCCGGCTACGGGCAACGTCACCACCCAAGGATAGGCAGCGCCGAGATCATCAAAGTAGGTCACTAGGTAAATCGGCAAGCCAACTTGACAGAGCGCATCAAATGTTGATTCATACAATTCCCTGAAGTTGTTGGTGTCCCCAAAAACCAAGGCAGGTTCGTGGATTTGTACCTCAACCACCCCTAGGTTCTTCAATTCAGCCAACAGGATAAGATAGCGCTCCACTAGGCAAGACAACGCTTCCTCTAGATTCATCTGCAGCCGACTCAGCCGTAGCAGGGTTAAAGGCCCTAGCACCATGGGAACGGCGCGATCGCCCAAGACCTTTTGGGCGCGACCGATGATCCCCAGAAAATCACTAAAGTCTGCTGCCTGAAGAGGCTGACTCATTTCGGGAACCAAGTAGTGATAGTTGGTGTCAAACCATTTGGTCATCTCAAGGGCTGGAATTCCCTCTCGACCGCGAGCCATTGCAAAGTATTGCTCCAACCCTGTAAAGGCTTGATACCGCTGTGGGATGAGGCCGAGGCGGACACTCCAGTCGAGAACGGGATCGTAAAAACTGGTATCGCCAACGCCAATGCGATCAATGCCAGCCTGCAGTTGCGTTTGCCAATTTGCCAATTCAATATCTTGAACCGTTTGTAGTAAATTTTCTTGATTGGATTTACCATTCCAAAAGGCTTCCAATGCCTTTTTCAGCTCGCGATTTTTACCAATACGGGGGTAGCCTAGCGTTGCAGTCTGAATGGTCATTGTTATGGTACCCTGAGTTTTGACAGTTCTCTCAATAGACAATGAAAGCTGGCTGTTTTCAGTCCAACAAGCAGTGCACTTCCAGCATCATCAGCAGAACCTAGCGTGGGTCACTGCAAGAGGAGCCCTTCTCTAGGTGCTTGTAGGTACTTGAAAATCTCCAAAATCACTTGTGCTACAGTAACGGCAGGAACCTTGCCAGAAAAGGGCGGTAGGGGGGGTCTTTACCTAGGCAAATTAATGAAAATTGAAGCATGAAGAACATCATCCGTACCTCGCAGATGTTGGCATAACGACATTCACAACTCGGCGGGCATTCTGACTGAGAGAGTAGTGCCTCTCATCACAGCTGCGGGACAGCGGCAGATTTGCACTGCACTTTCCCCCTTGCGTCTGATGGCTGATCCCCACCAGAACCGAGTAAGTACATTAAAGGCTAACACAAGTTACGAGTTAAGGGTAAGAGCACGGCGGTCTATTGGCATGAAAAGCTGCCCCTAGGTTGACTGCTGCCGTTATTGTGCAACTGCTGAGGGTAAAATCAGAAATGGTTATCATTTTTCTCAGCAGCGTTCTTCTAAGTCAATATGCCCTCTGCCTGCCAGCCTTTACCGGCTTCCCTCGATCGCATTGTTCAGCGGTTCCAACAGATCTCAGATCCAAAGCGGCGCTATGAATACTTGCTGAGCTTTGCAAAGCGCCTGCCGCCATTTCCTGAGGAGCAGAAGGTCGCCGCCAACCGCGTGCCCGGCTGTGTCTCCCAAGTGTACGTGAAAGCCTCTTTAGAGCAGGGCAAGGTGATTTTTCAGGGGGATTCTGACGCTCAAGTGACGAAGGGATTGGTGGGGCTATTGGTCGAAGGGTTGAGTGGGTTGACACCCGCAGAAATCCTGCAGTTAAAACCTGACTTTATTCAGCAAACCGGACTAAATGTCAGCTTAACCCCCTCGCGAGCCAATGGCTTTTACAACATTTTTCGAACGATGAAAGCCCTAGCGTATCACTTGGCCGAGACTTCGTGTCACACTTAAAGCCTCAGCTGATGGGACTACAGCAGCAAAAGCTGGACTGGTTGCTAGAGAACACCTTTACGAAGGAGGATAATCCCTTAGTTGTAGGATGACGCAGCAATCCACGCAACGGGGACATTAAGCTTCGTTTAAGGATTTAACACTTCTGCTTGTACCCCATATTAGAGAAGGTATGTACTTAGGAATAACAACTCGAATAAATAAAGCACAAATAAGAATTAATATTTGTAAAAGCAAGTTTTTTCCAGTTTCTACCTGTAAACGGAAGACATCACATACAACTGATAATTTATCAGTTGATGAAATACCGCCAAGCATAAATTCTCCGGCAATAAAATCGCATCCGTGAAACTTACAGCCATTTTGAATAGCAGTTTTGATAAAGAAGTAGTCTGCGCCAACTGGAAATCTATAGGAATAGTATCCTAGTTGCCTATGAAGATCGGTTTTAATTAGAGTACCAACAGCATGGGAAGATATGTAGGCTCCGGCTGAAAACAAATACGGTCTTCCTCTATTAGGGCGCCTTAATCGTTTACCTAACCACACATGTGCTGATAGTATATCTGCTTTCGTAGAGCAAGCAGCTTTTCTAAACAACTCTATTGCATTCTGTTCTAGTACATCTCCAGCACCTAAAACAAGATAATAATCTCCACTTGCAATTTTAAGTGATTTATTGATCGCATGATATAAACTAAAATCTGGTTCTGAGATAATTTTTATATTTAAGCCCTTTGTAGACTGAATAATACTAATGGTACTATCAGTTGAAGCACCATCTCCAATAATCCATTCAAAGTTTTTATCCGTTTGACCTTGAAGGCTTTTAATGGTTCGAGTAATCGTATCTTCGACATTGAGAGTTGCCGTAATAATTGATATAAAAGGATAGGTCATAATGAGTTAACCTCTAGCTACTGCCACTGAATCTCGGCATCCATTGCATTCATTGCCGATGTCAGTTTCTCGATCAGTTGTTTAACCGGCAAGGCGCCGACATCGCCTGCAGCACGGGTGCGGATACTCACGGTCTCGCTTTCGACTTCCTTGGCACCCACAATGCCCATCACGGGAATTTTCTGGGTTTCAGCATTGCGGATTTGTTTACCTAGGCGATCGCCACTGCGATCCACGCTCACGCGCACACCCTGCTCTCGCAGTTGAGCGGCCACACGTTCGGCATAGGGGCGTTGCTCATCCCCCACGGGCAACAGGCGCACTTGCTCTGGTGCCAGCCAGAAGGGGAAATCCCCTGCATACTCCTCAATGAGAATGCCAATGAGCCGCTCCAGCGAGCCAAAGGGGGCACGGTGAATCATCACTGGTCGGCGGCGGGTATTGTCCTCAGCAACGTATTCCAAATCAAAGCGCTCAGGCAAATTGTAGTCCACCTGAACCGTTCCCAACTGCCACTCACGACCGAGAGCATCCTCAAAGATAAAGTCTAGTTTCGGCCCATAGAAGGCGGCCTCCCCAATCCCCAAGAAATGCTCCATGCCCAACTGTTCTACCGCTCGCTGAATTGCTGACTCCGCCTTTGACCAAGCCTCGTCGGAGCCAATGTACTTGTCGGATTTGGGATCGCGGAAGCTCAGCCGTGCCTTGAATTTATTTAAACGCAGACAGCGAAAGACTGAGAGAATGAGATCAACCACATTCAAAAACTCGGCATCCAACTGCTCCGGCGTGACAAAAAGGTGGGAGTCATCAACGGTAAAGCCGCGCACCCGCGTCAAGCCCCCCAATTCCCCGGACTGCTCATAGCGATAAACCGTACCAAACTCCGCCAACCGTAGGGGCAAGTCACGGTAGGAGCGCAACTCACTTTTATAGATTTGAATGTGGAAGGGGCAGTTCATTGGCTTGAGGACAAAGCCCTGCTCGTTGGCTGCCGCCTCAGCATCTTCGGCCATCAGGGGAAACATATCCTCTTTGTACTTTTGCCAGTGGCCAGAGGTCTTAAATAGATCCACACGGGCAATGTGCGGACTCACCACCGGTAGATATCCCCGCTTCATTTGCTCTTTTTTGAGAAACTCCTCGAGGGTTGAGCGCAGAATCGTCCCTTTAGGAGTCCACAGGGGTAGCCCTGGTCCTACAGGATCAGCGAAAATGAAGAGACCCAGCTCTTTGCCCAGTTTGCGGTGGTCGCGGCGCAGGGCTTCTTCCTTGCGGCGTTTATACTCCGCCAGTTGCTCAGGGGTTTCCCAAGCAGTGCCATAAATGCGCTGCAGTTGGGCTTTGGTTTCATCGCCGCGCCAGTAGGCACCGGCAACACTTTCAAGGGCGATCGCCTTGGGGTTAATCTCACCGGTGTTTTCCACATGGGGGCCGGCGCACAGATCCCACCACTCATCGCCGAGGTGGTAAATCGTAATTGGCTCTTCGAGGTCTTGGAGAATTTCTAGCTTATAGGGTTCTCCCAGTTCGCGGATACGCCGCTCAGCTTCCTCACGGGTTACTTCCTCACGGATCACTGGTAACTTGCGTTTAATGATCTTGACCATCTCCTTCTCAATGAGCTTCAGGTCTTTTTCACTGAAGGGTTCGGGGTGGTCAAAATCGTAATAAAACCCATTCTCAATCCAAGGACCAATTGTAACCTGCGCCTTGGGAAACAGCTTCTGGACTGCCATGGCCAGAATGTGGGCACTGGTGTGGCGAATCCGCTTCAGCTGCTCCGACTCACTGGTTTTGGGGAGGTGGATAGGGGCAGCAGACTCTGGCATAGGGTGTGACGTATCGAACAAATCTTTGGTAGGGGTGAGACTTCTATTGTGACATTCTCCTGCCCTCAAGGGTGGGTCTTTGACCCCAAATTTTTGGGTTCAGGGACGCTTTGCGGCAGTGTAAGGCGAGTGGTCAACTCCAAAAGACAGGGCTATGCTAAGGTTGGAATCACGTGGTGGTCATGCCACTGCCGCCCTCTATTCACAATCTCTTCTATAGGAATCTTGTATAGGAATGGAGTGTTTCCGTGACTAGCCGCAAAGTCCTTGTCATTGATGACAGTAAAGTAATCCGGATGCGCGTCCGCGAGATGTTGCCAGAGGGCGACTACGAAATCCTTGAGGCCAAGGATGGCCGTGAGGGGCTGCAACTCATTGAGCAGTCTGAGCCGACGTTGATCATGCTGGATTTTCTGCTGCCGAAGGTGAGCGGCTGGGAAGTTTATCAAGAATTGGAGAAAAATGATCTCCTTGGCGCTATCCCCCTCGTAATTATGTCAGGGCGCAAGGAAGAGGTCACCGAAAAGCTCCAAGAACCCTTTGAGTGGTTTGAGTTCATTGAGAAGCCCTTTGAAAAAGAACAACTCGAAGCAGCAATTCAAGAGGCCTTTCGCAAAGCCCGTAAGCCCAGACCCGTCAAAGCAGCAGCTCCTGCGGAAGTAACGACTCCCGTCGCTGTGGATCTCACCCCCGTCTATGCCAAACTGGCCGCCCTTGAAGGCGCTATTCAAGCTTTGCAGGCACAATCTGTCAAGGCAAATGACTTTGCTCAACTTCAAGCAACGGTTGCGCAACTGCAACAGCAACCAGCGGCAACAGGCAGTGGTGGGGATGACAATCGCCTCGCCGCTTTGGAAGCGGAAAACCAGCGGTTACACCAAGAAGTCGAGCAACTGAAGCGAGCCATTCACCAAATTGTGACGGCATTGCGGCGATTGCAAGGGGGGCACTAAGCTACTGCCACTCAATTTCCCGGCGACCGGCAAGGGCACGGGCAAGGGTCATTTCATCGGCATAGTCGAGATCACCGCCCACCGGTAGGCCAAAGGCAATGCGAGTGACCTTCACAAAAGGCCGCAGCAGCTGCCCCACATAGAGAGTGGTCGTTTCCCCTTCAATACTGGGGTTGATGGCCAAGATCACCTCTTGCACCTGCGGTTGGCTGGCGCGCTGAATCAGAGGTTGAATGTGCAGGTGTTCGGGGGTGATGCCCTCTAGGGGCGAAATGAGTCCGCCCAAAACATGGTACTTGCCGTGGTATTCGCGGGTTTTTTCAATGGCAATGACATCGCGGGAATCAGCCACAACACAAATGGTGTGATCGTCACGGTGGGGGGAAGCGCAGATGTCGCACACGGGTTCCGCAGAGAGGTGAAAACACACGGAACAAAGCCCCACCTGCTGTTTGGCGTCAAGGAGGGCTTGAGCCAAGGCTTGGATATCGGCTTCGGGACGTTTGATCAGATGGAGGGCAAGACGTTGGGCGGTTTTTGGGCCAATACCCGGCAGGCGTTGCAACTGCTCAATGAGGCGAGCAAGGGGACGGGTATAGACACTACTCATGGGTCAGCTAGGCAGGCACAGCAGCGGCAAGGGGGGCGATCGCGCTCAGGCGCAGTTTGGGATGATCTGCCATTGTCTGTTGCAGATTCCACTCATTCTTAAAGAGCAGCACCGGCCGTCCCCAACTGTCTTTGACGGTGACAGCATTAAAGATGCGGCCAATGGCTGCAAGGGCTTCCCAACCATCCAGTACCCAGCGCGCAACGGTATAGGGGAGAGGGTCAAGACGAGTTTCCACACCGTATTCGTTTAATAGGCGAAACTGCACCACTTCAAATTGCAATTGGCCAACTGCCGCCAGAATCGGTTCTCGTTTCGATTCATCGGTAGAGTACATGATTTGCACGGCACCCTCTTCCCGTAGCTCATTCACCCCTTTTTGGAAGGATTTGAACTTGGAGGGGTTGGGGTTGCGCAGATAGGCAAAGAGTTCTGGGGAAAAACAGGGAATGCCTTCATATTCCAATTTGGGGCCGACATAGAGGGTGTCGCCAATGGCAAACATGCCTGGATTATTCAGGCCAATCACATCGCCCGCATAGGCCGTTTCAAGGGATTCGCGACCTTGGGCAAAGAGTTTTTGGGGACGAGAAAGGCGGATGGTTTTGCCGGTACGAGCATGGTTGACGGTCATGTCCTTTTCAAATTTGCCGCTACAGACCCGCACAAAGGCGACGCGATCGCGATGTTTCGGATCCATATTGGCCTGCAGCTTAAAGACAAAGCCAGTGAAATGCTCCTGCGTCGGATCAATCGCCCCGCGATCGCTCTTGTAGGCCATGGGTGGCAACGCATAGGTCAAAAAGTGCTCTAGAAACAGGCGCACGCCAAAGTTGGTCATGGCACTGCCAAAGAAGACAGGAGTCATTTTCCCCTGATGCACCAGATCAAGATCTAGCTCCGCCCCCACGCCATCGAGCAGTTCTAGTTCATCCTTGAGTTGGTTGTATTCCAAGCGATAGGACTCAATGTAGGGATCAATGGCAGGATCCCCAAGGGCAATGACCGTTTCAGCCGCAGCACGGCTACCGTGGGTGGTGCGCTCAAAGAAGTGAAAATTCTGCCGCAGGCGATCATAGACGCCGCGAAAGCGATCGCCCATTCCTAGCGGCCAGTTCACAGGATAGGGAATCAGCCCCAGCTCCTGTTCAATTTCATCAATCAGTTCAAGGGGTTCCCGCCCCGGCCGATCCAGCTTGTTGATGAATGTAAAAATCGGCAGACCCCGCAGTTGGCATACCTCAAAGAGCTTGCGGGTTTGGGGTTCTAAACCCTTGGCCGCATCCACCAGCATCACAGCATTATCAGCCGCCGCAAGGGTGCGATAGGTATCTTCACTGAAGTCTTGGTGGCCGGGGGTATCCAAGAGGTTAATCTGATAGCCTTGGTACTCAAACTGCAAGACCGTCGAGGTAATCGAAATCCCCCGTTGTTGCTCCATTTCCATCCAGTCAGAGGTGGCTTGCCGCTGTGCCCGTCGTGCTTTGACGGCTCCCGCCTCGTGAATAGCCCCACCGTAAAGCAGTAACTTTTCCGTCAGCGTCGTTTTCCCGGCATCCGGGTGAGAGATAATGGCGAAATTACGACGTCGTTTCACCTCTTGGGTGATTTCATGGTGTAAGTCACTGGTCATGGCAGAATTTGTAGCAGCTTTTCTAGTGTAACAGATGGACTTTAATGACAATTAATAATGGTAATAATTCGCCGCTGATTCTGGTCACCGGGGGCGCGGGCTATATTGGCAGCCATACCGTTTTGGCACTGCAGCAAGCCGGCTTTCAGGTTCTGATTTTAGATAGCCTTGAGCGAGGGCACCGCGATTTGGTCGAGTCTGTTCTTAAAACAGAACTCATTGTGGGTCATATTGGCGATCGCTCCCTCTTAGATTGGATTTTTCAAACCTATCCCGTGACGGCAGTAATGCACTTTGCTGCCTATATTGAAGTGGGCGAGTCTGTCCGCTCCCCCGATCGCTTTTATCAAAATAATGTTTATGGTGCCCTGACCCTCTTACAGGCGATGGTGGCCGCCGCGATTCCCTATTTTGTCTTTTCCTCCACAGCCGCCGTCTATGGCTTGCCCTCAGAGGTGCCGATTCGCGAAACCTGTCCCTGTGCTCCCATTAACCCCTACGGGCGCTCTAAGTGGATGGTGGAGCAAATTGCTGCCGATATGGGCAGGGCCTACGGCCTCAAGTCGGTGATTTTCCGTTATTTCAATGCCGCGGGTGCGGATCCCGACTCCCGCTTAGGGGAAGATCACCATCCAGAAACCCACTTGATTCCCCTAGTGTTGCAGGCGGCGATGGGACGACGCCCCCACATCTGCATTTATGGCACAGACTACCCTACTCCCGATGGCACCTGCATTCGCGACTATATCCATGTCGTGGACCTAGCCCAAGCCCATGTGCTGGGATTAAAGTACCTCCTGAGTGGCGGCGACTCGCAAATTTTTAACTTGGGGAATGGCCAAGGCTTTTCGGTGCGGCAAATTATTGAAGCCGCTCAGAGGGTCACAGGTTGTTCGATTCCAGTCGTTGAGGGCGATCGCCGAGCAGGAGACGCCGCAATCCTCGTTGCCAATAGCGATCGCGCCCGTCAGATTTTAGGTTGGCAGCCGCAGTATCCTGACATCGAGCAAATCATTGATCACGCTTGGCGATGGCACCAGTACCGCCACGGATCAGGCACAATTGTGGCAATATAGCTATTCCAATCAAGAATGAGACATTATCCAGCACAATACTTGCGAATCACCTCATCCATAGAACGGTTTGACCCTGCATACCTGCGCGCTCGCTTCAGCCCACTCACTTCAGCCCACTAAAGTCATGCTCAACCACATTCAAATCAGGAGAGGATTTCGGTAAAAATAACACCGCGTGACCCGCCGCTTTTACCACTGCCTGCATCCCCCCTTGCGGATGAATCGGTGCATTATCCATAATCAACTAATCAACAGCGATGGTTTCTCTAACGCCGGCAAACAGTACTCACTCAGCCAGCTCACAAACCCTCACCCATTCAAATACCCGCAAAACAGCATTGGGGCTATAAAGTCTTTCTGGTGTCTATACCGTCTTGCCACTAAACGCTCTACTTTTCTGACACTTCCCAACTCTCCATCAATCCGTTAGCCTCGCGCTGACCACCCCTACTCACAGGCCACCTGAGAGTCAAACGCTGTCTCATCATCCGACACAGCCTGAAATATAGGGGATGATTGCGGCAACATAGACAAGAGACCTTCTGTGAAAACCACTATGGGTTGTAGCATTCTCCTTTCCTTTGTGGGTCATCAAGATCCGTACTCTGAGAAAACCAACCAAGAAGGCTCCATTGTTTCACTGGCAAAGTTTTTAGCCCAACAGCAGCCGATCAAACGGGTTCTATTGCTCTACACAGAAGACTTTCAACAACGGGCGATCGACACCAAGGACTGGCTTCACAGTGAGCTGCAAATTGGCGAGGCGGCAATTCACCTAAAAGTGGTCAGCAGGGAACTCTCCGCAGACCCAATTAACCCTGTCATCGCCGTCCAAGAGGCCAAGCGCGCACTACACCTAGCCAAGTATTATCAAGGCTCCAACGACTGGCTAGAACTGAATGGTTCCTCTGGTACCCCCGCCATGAAAGCGGCTTGGGGCATTTTACAGGCGATCGAGACGCAACACCGACTCCGGCTATGGCAAGCCCGCAATCCCCAAGAAATTCGACCGGGTCAAAAGCGAGTATTTGCGGTGGACTTAAATGTCTTTCGCCAAGCGTTAGATCGTCAAGGGATTCAACAGCAGTTGGATAGTTATGACTACCAAGGGGCTGAAATTTCCCTCAAGCATAGCTCTATTGAGGCTCCTCTGGCCTTAGCACTGATTCGCTATGGTAAATATCGCCTTGCCCGCAACTACCACCAAGCCTTTGATGCCATCAACCCCTACAAAACTAAGATTGAAAAGCTCTGGCTTCAGGAAATCGCCCAACTGCGGCAGAACAATCGCCACGCCCTCTTTCGGGACACTTACTTTCAAGTTGTTGGCCTATTTACGGTGGGGCGCTATGCAGAAGCCCTAATCTTGGCCATGAGTTTGTACGAAAACTTATTGCAATACTTTGTACAAGAGACGGTGGGTCTTGACATTACAACTGATGGAGCAACGCGAGAACGCAGCTTGAACTTGCTGCAACACCACGATCACGGTCGGCTTTGGCAATACCTCAGAAGCTACCAGCGCAAAAATGGCGATCGCCTGTTCCTTGATGTCGTGACGCGGGAGCTTTTGCTAGCAGTTTTAGAGTATGACTCCCAAACAATGGATCTTGCTCCTCACTTCCAGCGGATCGAGGCCTACTATCAGCAACGCAATAACGTTGTCCATCAACTGGCAGGACTGTCCGAGGTTGAAGATATGCAAGAAAAGGTGCTGAATGCCCTGAGACAGATATTAAGCAAAGTGTTGCCCGAAAAGCAATTGTCTTGCGATCCTTTCAAGGCCTTAAACTGCGTGATTGTTACTCACCTATCCCGCTGAAGCGACTCCATTAGCCTGATAAGGATTTTGTGCCACGATTGTGATGACCTCAAATCCCCCGCGATCGCCCCTCAGGTGATTTTCAAAGCCACGCGGATTGGGTAATTGATTATTAGGATCGTAAACAAAACAAATCAATTTTCTAAAACTCATTTCACTATGGCGGTACGCTTCAAGGTCTATTGCTAATTCGTCAAATAATCGATTGCGCCCTCTCTGTGCTGAGACTACCCCTCTCTGTGCTGAGACTACCTTGACCTCAATTGCCACCTTCTCATCAACAAGCATAAAGTCAATCAATCGACCATGGGAGTAGGGCTGAGGAATAGGGTACTCCCGTCTAATATCCGAGTTGGGAAACGTACTTCTCAAGAGCCTTTCAAGGACAACTTGCACATCTTTCTCTTGGAAATTACTGGGAAGCTGTGAATGCGCTCTACTGTAGAAATTGCGACATAGATCAAGAATTTGCTCTAGGGATTCTCGCTGGGAGTGATCTAAACTGACATCTGTTTGATCCCTTGGGGCGATCGCCCTTTGAGGTTGCTGACTGAGGAGAGCTTGCTGATTCTCGCGAATGGAAAACCAAGCCGCACTGAGACTAATTGAGACACCGCCGGTGGCTACAGCCATATTGCCATAGCCAATGCCCACGCCTGCACAACCCAAACCGAACAAAACTGCCAGATCAGCCCACAGGCATTTGGTCGAGTAGCCGAGGATGCGCAAAATTTTTTCTCGCAGCATAGGTTAAATAGACGATTTTTTGGTTAGTTTACATAGCTCTGTCCATAGAAGCAAGATGTAAACAATAATTTATGATTTACTAATTCCAATAAAGACTAATTCCAATAAAGACTAAAAGCAAAAAGCCCACCCCGAGAGGCAGGCTGACCCATTCCATGAGTTATTTGTTCTTTCTAACCGCACAAGGGCTGCTGAAGAACGGATATGCCTAAGAGCGCAGCGACGACCTAGAGGCTATTCAAAAAGCCAATCAGACCGTGACCCGTAATCACTTCCAAGGCCAGCAGGGAGATAAAGCCAATCATGGCCAAGCGACCATTGAACAGTTCTGCATAGGGAGTAAACCCAGCCTGCGGCTCACTCATCACGTACATTTTGGGTTCAATGGCAAAGTTGTTCATTTTGCCTTGATCATCAATGATGCTACCACCTCTCATTTTTGTCCTCCGTTTGTTACAAAGTGTTTCATGTTCTTAATATAACTTAACACTTCTGTGGGGGAATGGCAAGGGCTAACGGATTTTCTTAAGATTTGCAGTCTCTTCGGTTGTTCTTTGCGGTAAAAACACGGTTTCAGTACGCCAGTGTGCTAAAGATTGGGGTGGGAATCGCCCACTGGTATTCATGAGCCGCTTCTCTTTCCTCGGTTTTCACCCCTTCAGACGCCAATTACCCCGAGATCGGTCGGGCGTGGCGAAGTTTTTGTTGCAACCGCCGCAATGGTTACGTCTTGCCCTGCGTTTGCGTGGCTCAGTCATTCCGGCCATTCTTTCGGAAGTCCTCTTTTGCGGTGGCTTTGGCGTCTTGGTGACGGTGATCGACCTTTATGTGATCAATGTCCACTGGCCAGTGCTAGGCAGTCTCATTCCCTCGATTGTGCTGGGGTTGCTCCTCGTCTTTCGCACCAACACTGCCTATGAGCGCTTTTGGGAAGGCCGCCGCCAGTGGGGCAACATTGTGAATAATTCCCGCAGCCTAACCCGCTTGATGTGGACTGCCATTGACGAAAATAGTCCGGAGGATCACCAAGCCAAAATTGATGCCGTTCATTTAGTGGGGGTGTTTGCGATCGCCACCAAGCAACACCTGCGAGGAGAATCCTTTGCCGAACTGGAACCCCTGCTCAAGCCCCATCAATACAAAGAGCTACAAACGGTGCAAAATGTCCCCTTGCGCATTGCCCTGTGGATTGAGGACTATCTGCACCAACAACACCGCCGAGGGCACCTGTCCCTATATCAACTCACCTACATAGATGAACTGTTGGTGCAATTGGTGGATGCCATGGGTGCCTGTGAGCGAATTTTGAAAACACCGATGCCCCTTGCCTATGCCATTCATCTCAAGCAGCTATTATTTCTCTATTGCTTGCTGCTACCCTTTCAACTGGTGGATAACCTTGTGTGGTGGACAGGCCCAATGGTGGGACTCATTGCTTTTACCCTCTTTGGCGTTGAAGAAATTGGCATCGAAATTGAAAATCCCTTTGGCCGTGACCTCAATGATCTGCCCTTGGATGCAATTTGCCTAACAATGCAGCAGAATATCAATGACCTCATTAGTGCGCCGACCCATCGCCATCGCTCCCCCCAGCCCTTTTCTTAACCGATCCTTAGGGGTAATTGATCATGACTGCAACTGTGGTTTCCCCGCCGCCAGCAAGGGTTCATTACGAAGTGGTGCATCACCTACCGGGGCGAGTGCGGTTGCGGATTCCCCGCCTGCAATATGACGATCGCTATGGGCGGCAACTGCAAGCTCTCTTTGTTCAAGAAGACAGTGTGCAACAAATTCGCCTTAACTTGCCCGCCGCTAGCCTGATTGTTCAATACAGTCCTGAAGCTGACAATCCCCTTCACCGCTTTGGCCAATTGATTCAGGCCGCAGCAGATGAGCGTTTACCCTTACCGGGGATGCTGCCCATTGATAAGTTGGTGTACTCCCCTTGGAACACCGCTTACTTTATCGAGAAAATGGCGCTACCCACCTTGGCGCTGGCGATCGTGGCGCTACTACCAGTACAAACCCCCTTCTACCCTGCCATTGTCGCCACTGTGATTGTGATTGTGGCACTGCCCACCTTCCAAGAAGCCCTAGAGAGCCTCGAACACCGCCATCTCAACGTCACCCAACTGGAATCCCTCTGGACGATTCTGCATACGCTGCAAGGGGAATACATGGCGCCGGTGTTAGCTGCCTTTATGGGGCAAGTGGGGGGGTCACTGCGGGATATGACCGCTCAAGTGGGGGAAAACCAAGTCTTTGACCCCCTCGATCAACAGCGCACCTATTGGGTAGAGCGGGGCGGCACTCGCCAAAATGTCTCTGTGCGCGAGCTACAGGTGGGCGATCGCGTGATTGTGGCCGCCGGATCTGCGGTGCCCGTGGATGGTACCGTGCTCTGGGGATCCGCCGTGATTCAGCGGCAGTTTCTCACGGGAGAGTCGGATCTACTGCCCTGTGAACCTGAGCAAACGGTGCTGGCCTCTTCCCTTGTGGTGCGGGGACAAATTTGCGTTGTTGCTGAAGCCGTTGGTGAAGAGACGCAGGTGGGCAAAACGCTGCAACTGGCTCGCCAAGCGCCGCAACTGGATACCCGCATTGAAAACTACGCTGAGGAAATCTCGAACCAAGCCATTTTGCCGGCAATGGGCGTGGCTGCCATTGTTTATGGGGTTACCTTGGATGCCCATCGGGCGATCGCCCCTCTGCAATTGGATTTTGGCTCAGGGATTGGCATTACCATTCCCACTGCGATTTTGGCAGCCCTCACCCATGCGCCCCATGTCGGGGTGTATTTTCGCAATGGCCGCGCCCTTGAACTGCTCTCACGGGTTAATGTCATTGTTTTTGACAAAACCGGCACACTGACGGAAGTGAAGGGAACCATTGTGGGGGTCAATCTCCTCAAGCCCGGCCTGAGTGAACAAACGCTGCTCTATTGGCTGGCAACTGTGGAACAGTCAATCAATCACCCCTTTGCCCTTGCCATCCTTGAGTATGCGGCTGAACGCGGGATTGAGGGGGGAACCTATAGCAACTGGGTCTATGAGCCGGGTAAAGGAGTTGCGGCAACCGTCGAGGGGCAAGAGATTTTGGTGGGCACCCCCCAACTGATGCGCGATCGCCAAGTGCCCATTGATCTTGATGAACTGCGCACCCATGAAGGCGTGCTTTGGAACCGCTCCCTTGTCTGTGTTGCCTGTAATGGTGAACTGGTGGCACTGGTGTTCTATAGCAACCCCGTGCGTTCTGAAGCCGCTAGTGTGATTGCCGCTCTGCAACAGCGGGGTATTGAGTGCTATATGGTGACGGGAGATCACCACGAAGTCGCCAATGCGGTGGGCTATGCCACTGGCTTTCGTCTCGGTCAAATCTATACCAATAAAATGCCAGAGGACAAAGTTGAACTTCTAGAGAAGTTTAAAAATGGTGGCGAAAAAGTCGTGGCCTATGTGGGCGAAGGCTTCAATGATACAGCAGCAATGGCCTACGCTGATATTTCCATTACCCTTTCTGAAGGCAGTGATGCGGCGCGGCAAACCGCAGATCTTCTCTTGATGAATAATCGCCTTGAGGGACTGGTGCAGGCGATCGCCCTCAGCCAAGAAGTGATGAACATTATCAATCAAAATATCGCCCTTGTGGTCATTCCCAATGTCAGTGTGGTTTTAGCGGGGGTCTTTTTGAGCTTGCACCCTGTGATTGCCGTCTTGATTAGCAATGGAGCAACCCTCTTGGCCGAACTGAATAGCCTGCGCCTCCTCACGAACTATCGCCCCGTCAAAGTTGAGCACAAGTCCAGTCGTAGCCGCTCCCAAGCGGGGGTTCTCGATATTCCTTGGAAAAAACGTCCGCGCCGCAGTTTTGGTCATTTCGGCAGCGAGTTGAGTTCTGAGTCCCTCAGCAATGGCCACGTCCCCTCAGAAACTTGACCAACAACTTCAGCAGGTCAATCAACGCCTCAAACTGGCGCAGTTGGGTCTGCAAATTGAACAACGCGGCCAACGTCTCAGCCTGCGGGGTACCCTGCCGCCACGACCGGGCAGTCATCGGCTCCGCCCCCACCAACAGCGTTTAAGTCTAGGGTTACCCGCCACCCCCAGCGGTCTTAAGGCAGCGGAAAAGGAAGCCAAAATTATTGCCGCCAAATTACTGGAAAACACCTTTCGCTGGCAGGACTATGAACGGGTCAAGGGCTTAGGGCGCCTTGGGGAGTTATCCTTGGGGGAACAAATTACTGCTTTTGAAACTGCCCTGTTGGCTCAAGGGGATCTCAGCCGCACCACTTGGGAAACGGCCTATGCCCCCTATTTGCGGCAGTTGCTCAAAGCCGCCGCTGCCCATCCCGACCATTCATTACCAGAACTGATCTATGGCCTGTTGCAGCAAATCCCCGCTGATAAGCGACAACGGCAGGTGGCCTGTACCGCCTTTCAAAGGTTTTGTCGGTTCCTAGGGGTAGAGTTACCGATTCCCCTAGCTCAGTTTTGGGGCACCTATTCGCGGCGATCGCTCCAACCACGGGAGTTACCCAGTGATGAGGAGATTCTAGCCGCCTACCAGCAAATTCCCAATCCCCAGTGGCGCTATGTCTATGGCTTGATGGCGGCCTATGGCCTGCGCAATCATGAAGTGTTCTTCTGCGATTTAAGTGGCCTTGTCACAGGTGACGCGGAAGGGATGATCGAGGTGCAGGAAACGACAAAAACTGGCTGCCATCAGGTGTGGCCCTTTCCTCCCCAGTGGGTCGAGGTGTTTGGCTTGCGATCGCCCCAGTTGCCGAGGATCAATACGGATTTGACCCAAACAACCCTCCAACGCATTGGCCAGCGGGTAAATCAACAGTTCCGTCGCTACGGCTTGCCCTTTCGTCCCTATGACTTGCGCCATGCGTGGGCGGTGCGCACAATTCACTATGGCTTACCCGATACCGTTGCCGCACGGATGATGGGACACAGTGTGGCGATTCATACCCAAACCTACCACCGCTGGCTGACCCTACGGGATCAACGGCAGGCAGTGGCTCGTGTCCTTACTCAATTCGAATGCTCTTGAAGTCACTGGGGGGGGGTGGCGGCGGGCTGGGGGGCTGATAGTCGCCGTACTGCTTGAGCCAATCGCTGACTGGCTTTTGATCAAGGCTCAACCCCAACAATCCAGAGACAAAGCCGCCCATAAAGGCAACGGGTTTTTGGCTCAACTCTTTGACAAGGGGCGCTAATTCGCTCAAGAACATAGGCTATCTGGCAATATCAGCACAGGTTTCCTCACTGATTGTAGCTTAGGCACAGCGGAACGCACCTAAAACTTGGCACGGACAACAAATTCATAATCGCCCCCCGGCTCCAATTGATAGTCTTGGGCTTCCAGAAACCGCCCCAAGGGTTCTTTGATCAGAGCACGCCCAAGGGCTGGGGAGATTTGCAGTTTTTTCGCCTTAAATTGCCAGCAAAATTCCCACTGGTACTCGCTGGCGCAGACATGGCCACGAATGTGACCCTCTTGCCAACTGTGGGCAATGATGCGGACATAGGCAGTAGTTTGGGGTAGGGAATGGGGAGCCACAATGCAATTCGGTCAACGCAATTGGGTGACGATTTGATTATTGATGAGACGCTCTTGGGTGAGCAAGTCATCAACGGTAACTCGCAGTTGGCGATCGCCATCCACTTGAAAGAGAACCCGAATGCGATCGCTCCCCGGATAGCCAGGGGGATCCAGCTTGGCGAGGGTTTTGCCTTGGGGGGTGTCATTGAGGGGCTGCACCGTGCGTTCACCGGCACTACGGGTAATCAGGCGATCGCCATCAAAAAAGATCTCCACACCCCCTTGCTCGTCCCCCAATTCACCAATCACCAGTTCAATACTGGGCTGTCCCTCCGTCGAGGCCCCTAAAATCAATTCCACGGGTTCGCCCATGGGGTAGGGTTGTCCCCGCTGGATAATGGGGTGCCAGCCATGACGGTTGAGCTTAGCATCCCAGAAGCGAATGCCGTAGCTGTGGTAGAGAAAATCCTTGAGATCCAGCCCTTGGGTCACTGCTAGAGCACCCATGGCCACCGCTGTAAAAGGCTGTTGGGCGTTGATCTTTGTGGCCTCAAAATACTCAGCAACCCATTTTTGCACTGCGGGAATTTGCGTTGTCCCCCCCACTAGGAGCACCGCATCAATCGTGTCGGGGGTGATCCCTTGGCGGCGAGCCTGTTGGAGTACTTGAGTGAGGGCATCATCGAGGCGTTGGAAAAATTGCTGTTGGCGAAGCATCTCCTCCAGTTCAGACCGTTCGAGGCGCAGTTCAAGGGTGGTGAAGGCTTCGCTGTCAAAGTACACCTCTTGGGCATAGGGCTGCTGCGAGAGTTGAATTTTTAAGCGCTCGGCAAGGCGCAGGAGTAGGCTATTGGCGGTCATTCCCCGCTTCACCCACTCATCCACAATCCAGTGGTCAATATCGGTGCCCCCTAAATTTAAGCCCGCTTTGGCAATCACCCGCGCTGTGCGAGGCCGTTGGTTGTCGCTTGAGGCCCACTGGCGATCGCCCCACTTGAGAATAAATCCCAAAGGACGGCTTTGGCGTTGATCGGTCTTGAGTTCCACAAGGGAGAGATCGAGGGTGCCCCCACCAAAATCAATCACTAAAATCAGCGGGCGATCGGCCACGCCATAACCTAAGGCCGCGGCCGTGGGTTCATCCAAGAGGCGAATTTGCTCAATGGCAAACCCCTCACACACCTGCAACAGCCAACTGCGATAGGTTTCAAAGCTATCCACCGGCACGGTGAAGATCAACCCCTGTTCGACATCGCCGCCGCTAGTGTGTTTCAGTTCCTTCAACAGGGCTTGCAAAAACCACGTGCCAATGGTTTCAAAGCTCAAAGAACAGCCATCCAGCTCGGGTAAATAGCCCTGTACGGTGGCGCCAATCCCCCGCTTAAACCGCGAGAAAAAGCGACGATCGCCCACGACATCAAACCCGCGATCGCGCACCTGCTGCCCCACCACCACAAGGGGGACACTGGCATCCTCCACATAGGCCAAGCTAGGAATGAGCGCCGGTACCTCACCAAACCCCACCGAGAGTCCAGAGAGCGTTACCGCTTCCGCCGCTTGGGTGGCATAATTCCACCGCGCCACCAACGTATTACTGGTTCCAAAATCAATTGCGTAGGTCACCGTTTGCACACATCAACCGCATTCTCTCATCCCTACCTTACCGAGATTTTTTCCCCTTGAGATCCTGAGAGTATGTCACAATAAGAAAGCGATCGCGAAAAGATTTAGGTGATTTTGGGAATGGCGAGCCAAACAGGTGTACTACTTCTCAATTTAGGGGGGCCCGATCGCCCCGAGGATGTGCGCCCCTTTTTGTACAACCTGTTCTCTGATCCCGAAATTATTCGCCTACCCTTCCGTTGGCTGCAAAAGCCGCTTGCTTGGTTTATCTCCGCCAGTCGTGCCCGGCGCTCTCAGGCCAACTATGCCCAAATTGGTGGCGGCTCTCCCCTGCGGCGGATGACTGAACAGCAAGCCCGTGCCCTCAAGGATGCCCTAGGAGGCATTGGCATTGAGGCCAATTTGTACATTGGTATGCGCTACTGGCACCCCTTTACCGAGGAGGCGATCGCCCAAATCAAAGCAGATCAAATTCGCGATCTAGTGATTTTACCTCTTTACCCGCAGTTTTCCATTAGCACCAGTGGCTCTAGTTTTCGCCTCCTAGAGAGCCTGTGGAACCAAGACCCTGAATTGCAAAAGATTCGCTATACGCTGATCCCTTCTTGGTACAACCACCCCGGCTATGTGGCGGCTATGGCGGACTTGATTCGCCAAGAACTCGACCAATGCCCCAACCCCGACGAAGCCGTGATTTTCTTTAGTGCCCACGGCGTTCCCAAAAGCTATGTCACCGAAGCAGGGGATCCCTACCAAGAGGAAATCGAAGCCTGTGTAAAGCTCATCATGGCTGCCCTGAATCGCCCCAATGTCCATGTGTTGGCTTATCAAAGTCGGGTGGGGCCTGTGGAGTGGCTGCAACCCTACACCGAAGATGTGATTCCTGAGTTGGCCGCTCAAGGGGTGAAAACCCTTGTTGTTGTTCCCATTAGCTTTATTTCAGAACATATTGAAACGCTTCAAGAAATTGACATTGAGTACCGCGAGATTGCTGAAGAAGCGGGTATTGAAGTCTTTCGGCGGGTGCCTGCCCTCAACGATCACAAGGGGTTTATTGCTGCTCTTGCCCAGCTAGTGAAGGACGCCCTTGCTGCTCCACCCCGCACCTTTGCCGAAGTGAATAAGTCTCGCAAGCGCGTCAAGCTCTATCCTCAGGAGCGCTGGGAATGGGGGATGACCTCCGCTGCTGAACGCTGGAATGGTCGCTTAGCAATGTTGGGATTTTTAGCCTTGATTATTGAGTTGATTAGTGGTCAAGGGCCATTACACATGCTGGGGCTGCTGTGAAAAATTGCCGCCTGTTGCCCATAGGAACCTGAAAATTTTCGATAGAATAGGGGGTAACCTCACTGGCAAAGGGCTACGCCTGTGTCTGAATCGCCCAAACCGGAATTTGACAAAGAAAAGTTCCTCTTCCCCACCAGCCGCTACCATGGTGTATTTACGCCGCAAAACTTGGCCTTTAATGCCAATTTGCAGGAATTTGCTCAACGGGTGAGCTATATTTGTGGTCTGGAAACCGGCGGCAAAATTAGCACCGAGGAGGCCTACAGTCAAATTAAGGCACTTTGGAAGCAACTGAAGAAATCACGAGACTTGCTCTTTGCCAATGTTCCTCCTGAGGAGGATACGGATAGTTCAGATGTTGATTAGTTCTTGATGCGTTCTGATGGCTCGCTTAGCACCGACAACACTACTGTTAAGCTTGAGTACCGCTCCCTTTCTAGCGGCTTTGTGCCTAGGGCAGGGATTATGGCAGATGGGATTGTCCTTGAGTGCAAGCAGCACTGAGCTATTACGGGGCGATCGCCTGCCCTTGGTCGAACAGGATGAAACTTGAGTCCTAGGGATAAAAGGCGACCTGCGGTAAGCCCAGCGTTTCTGGCCAGCCCATCATTAGATTCAAGCATTGCACCGCTTGGGAAGCCTGTCCCTTCATTAGGTTATCAATGGCGGACATGACAATCACCCGGCCGGTGCGCTCATCCACCTCAATGCCAATAAAACAGGCATTTGTGCCCCATGCCCATTTCGTCTGGGGATAGAGGCCGGGGGGCAGGATATTCACCCAAGGGGAATGGCGATAAAAAGCTTGGTAGATGGTGATTAAATCTTCACGCACTAGACCGGGATCCCGCAGCGTGGCATAGACAGTGGCCAAAATCCCCCGTGGCATGGGCACGAGGTGGGGCGTAAACTGCACAAGGACGCTTTGGCCGGCTAATTCGCTACAAATAGCTTCAATTTCTGGGGTGTGGCGATGTCGAGCAACACTGTAGGGAGCAAGGGAGTTGTCAGCTTCCGCAAGCAGGAGATTGATTTTGCCCTGACGACCACCGCCGGAGGTACCGGACTTAGCATCAATAATTGCCGTATTCGGTTCAATCAGACCCTGCTTCATCAGGGGTGCTAGAGCCAGCAAGCTAGCGGTGGGATAACACCCCGGACAACCAATGAGGGCACTTTGGCGAATGCGATCGCGATAGAGTTCTGGCAACCCATAGACCGCCTGTCGGACCGTAGCCTCATCTTCCCTTTGTTCACCGTACCACTGGGTGTAGGTTTTCAAATCCTGAAAGCGATAGTCTGCCGACAAATCCAGCACTTTGCAGCCCTGCTCAAGGAGTTGCGGGGCAAGCTTACAGGCAATGCCATTGGGCAGCGAGAGAAACACCACTTGGGCGCGATCGCGAATCACCTCCACAGATACGGGTTCCACCGTGAGATTCACCCGACCCTGCAAATGGGGATATAGCTCCGTGTAGGGGCGACCCGCACTCCCCTCACCGCCAAGGTATGCAATCTCCACTTGGGGATGGTCAAGGAGTAAACGCACCAGTTGGACGCCCCCATAGCCAGAGGCCCCCACAATCCCCACCGTCACGCGATCGCCCATCGTTCCTCAATCCTGCCGCTACTGTTGGCCTCACCACTGCGATAGTGCCATCCAATCCCCTGTTTCGCCAAGGGGGCAGACCACGCTGAAGAAGTTAAGAATTATTACAAATCTAGCCTTGCTTTTCCTCTCTGATCCTTGAACAGCCCTACGGGGGACAGGCTACAATAGCGACGAAGAACCTGTCGGGAATAATGAGTTGATGACATCGCCAATTGATTGGGACTACTTGGCTGCCCTTTCGGGGGGCGATCGCGAGTTTGAAATGGAATTGCTGCAAACCTTTGTCGAGGATGCCCAAGAGCGCCTCCAAACATTGGCTAACGCTGTCAACCAAGGCAACATTGAACAAATTAAGCGGGATGCCCACCATCTCAAGGGCGCCAGTGGTAATGTCGGCATTACTGCCATGCAAACCATCGCCGCCCAACTGGAACAATCCACAACCCCGCAAACGCTCGCCCAAGCCAAAGCCCTAGTGGAAGAGCTACAGCGCCTGTTTGCCACCGTTGCTAGTGAGGTCTCCGCTTAAGACTCATGTCGATCCTGCCCCCCGATAGTCTGGAGACTGCCCTTAGCCAAGCCCAACAGGCCACCCAAGCTGCGCTTCAAGAGGGGAAAAATCGGCTGCAAATCGAGATCCTGTTGCCCGATCTCAATGCGATGGCCTTTGCCGCTGGCTACCTCCCTTTGTTTGAGGAACTAGGTCGTGATCTCAAGGTCTTTTTTGCCGATGCCGGATCTGCCGCCCTAGCCCGTCGCGAATGGGGAGAAACCGCCTATAGTGTGCGGGGCGTGAATGAACTACTGACACCCATTGCAGCGAGCGATCGCGCCATTGTCATCGTTGCCCCAACCCCTGTAGAAGTCAATGCCATTGAGCAGATGTGTGAAACGGCTGGCGATCGCCCTTTTATCCTTTTGAACCCAAGGCTTCAGGATGTGGCCGTCGTTGGTATTGGCTACGCCGGTCGGCGGCTGCGGGAGCGATTTCTCAACACCCTTGAACCCTGCTACTACCTTCGTCCCCTCGCAGAAACCATCATTCTCTGGCGCTGTTATCCGCAACCGTGGCAAATTTGGCAATACGGCAAAACCGCCCCCACCTGCCTAGCAGAATTTGAGCAACGCCCCAGTAGTGAAGACATTGAGCGTGCCCTGACGCCCCAAGGCAAACCCCGTGGTCAGGGAATCTTTAGTCGCTTGGGTGCCTTTTTGCGAGCACTTCAGAACTAGCCAATCTCTAAGGGGTGGCCGGTTCAGTGTTACTGGTTGGCGGGGGTGACACCTCGGGCATTGCCTCTGTCGGTGGCGGTGAGGGCGTAGGTGTTGGTGGAGATGGTTCAACGGTGGTGGGGGGGGCGACGGGAGGCTCTGCGTTCTTTGGGGGCTTTGGGGACTTTGGGGGTTTTGGAGAGAGGGATGGAGGAGGAGTCGGCGTTGGTTCTGGGGATGCTTCCTCAGGACTCGGGCTAGGGGTAGGCGTTTCCGTTGGCTCTGGGGTGGGCGTCGGTTCCGTAGGGGTGGGTTCCGGCTCTGGCGTCGGTGTCGGGGTGGGAGTGGGCCTCACCTCTACAGGTGGCACAATGGTCGGCAGGGTGGGTGGAAATTCCTGTTCCTGAGGACGCGGGGGGCGAGGGGTGACTGTGTCCACGGGTTGGTTGCGCAAAAATAGCCCTAGGCCAATGCCTGCTAAGCTGCCAAAGATTGCCGTTCCCAATAGCCATAGCCACGGCGAAAAATTGCGTTGTTTGAGGGGAGCAACGACGGCTGTCCCCTCCGGTTGAGTATTTGCCAAGATAGTGGATCGGTACTGCGGCATCACCGCTACTGTTGCTGTGGTTTGACGCGCCACGGGCTGTCCCATGAGCAGTTGCAGCCACGCCCGCACCGTTTGGGGACGTTCGCGGACATCCAAAGCCATTCCTGCTTCAATGGCATCAATGGTGTGCTGACTAAGATTGGGCTGAAACTGGCGTAAATCCTCGAGAGGCACGCGATCGCGCAAGACCGAGGCCACAGGAGGGCGTCCCGCCAAAAGGGCATAGAGCGTTGCTGCTAGGGCATAGACATCCGTTGCCGGCGTCCATTGGTGGCGGGGTAAATACTGCTCCACCGGCGCATAACCTGCTGAGAGCAGTCCCGTATTTGTTTCCGTCACCCCAGCAGTGTATTCACGGGCAATGCCAAAGTCAATCAGCACCACTTGATCTGTGCCGTCCCGCAGCATGATGTTATCGGGCTTGACATCGCGGTGCAGCAGCCCATGCTCATGCACTAATTCAAGGGCGCTAGCCACTTGGCGAATATAGTGGAGAGCCGTTTTTTCCGGTAGGGGGCCTTCCTCCTGAATCACTTGGGCAAGGGTGCGTCCGGGGATATAGTCCATGACAATGAAGGGACGCCCCCCCTCAATAAAGCAATCACTGACGCGCACAATGTGGGGATGATTAAACTGGGCAAGGCGCTGCGCTTCTTGGATAAAGCGCTCCCCCAGATCATGAATCCGCTTCGGGGGTTCCTGCTGCAAGTTCAATGTTTTGAGCACCACTGGCTGATGGAGCAGGGTGTGGGTTGCGCGATAGGTGACACCAAAGCCCCCCTGACTCAAAAGGGCATCGAGGCGATATTTTCCCCCTTGGAGGGTTGTGCCCACACTAAGCAAACTGAGGGAGGACATAGGCACCTTAGGGACGCAATGGAGCAGATGGAGTAGTGGTTGGCAGTGGGGCTAAGCGTTGACTGAGAATAACCAAGCGATAGCCCAAATATGCAGGTAAGGTTGCCATCATCATCAAGAGTATCACGGACAACAAAGATTCCCATTCAAACCGAGACCCATAGTAGCTGCGGTAGGGATCGTAGTTGGCACTGGGCTTGATTTTTTCCCGCAGGGCCATGGGTCGCTTAAAGCGCAATCGGCGATCGTCGAGCTTCTCAAATAAAATCCAACCCCCTTGGGCTTCCTCTTGGCAGACTTTGCGCAGGACATCGGGATCATGAAATTGGTTGCGGCGCGATCGCAGGATTTTGAATTCCCAACCTCCCAGCTTGGGGGATACTTGACGCTGTTCTTCTTTGGAGGGGTAGGTGGTCAACTGTTCCTCTTCTTCATCGCGTTGTTGGCTGAGTTGCTCCCGCCAGCCCCACCACTGATAGTAAAGCAGTGCTGAGACACCGAGGCTACCGCTCATCAGGGATAATAACAGCACTTCAGGCATGGGGAATAGGAGCAAGCGTCTGTTGGGCGATCGTACTCGAAAAGTTGATCCTCCTCAGGAGAGATCACCCCCTTCCCCCCGGCGGACAAAGTGGCAAATCCCTCGTTCTGAGGCACTAATAAAATCGCAAAACTCTTGAATGAGGGGATGGATAAACTGTTCCCGCAGGTGCTGTACCGCTTGGGAGGTGGTGAATTGGGAGCGGTAGAGGATATCCAGCGCTTTTTTAAGCAGTTGGCGCTCTTGCGCTGAAAAGCCAGCACGTCGCAAACCCACCACATTTAAGCCCATGATCGTATTGGTACTCAGACTACGGGTCATACAAAAGGGGGGCACATCTTTTTGAATGGCAGTGCCGCCGGAGAGCATGGCCAAGCGACCAATACGGGTAAATTGATGCACAAGGCAGTTCCCGCTGATAAAGGCGCGATCGCCCACATGGGCATACCCGGCAATCAAAGTATTATTGGCGATCGTCACATGGTTTCCCACATAGACATTGTGACCTAGATGACTGTGGGCCATCAGCAGACAATCATGCCCGACATGGGTGACGGTTTCTGGTTGGGTTCCCCGATGAATGGTCACGCCCTCGCGCAACGTACAGCGATCGCCAATGTGGACATAGCTAATCCCCCCCTGATAAGCCACATCTTGGGGGAGATCGCCAATGACTGCCCCACTGTGAACTCTACAGTTCTCGCCAAGACGGGTATATCCCAACAGGGTGACATGGGGAGCCAACTGCGTACCGCGTCCAATCTCCACCGTGGCCGCCACATAGCAAAAAGGACCAATCTCCACTTCTTCCCCAATGTGGGCACCCGCCTCAATCACTGCCGTGGGATGAACCGCCATGACATTCCTGCACGATTGGCTAAAGATTCTTAACATAAAAGAGATTAAGCGATTTTGATCCCCGATGACGAACGACCTGCGGCAATATCTCCAGCTTTTAGAACAGCGGCAACAACTGCGACGCATCACCGTACCCGTTGATCCCGATCTGGAGATGGCGGAAATCTGTAACCGCCTGTTGGCTGCCGGCGGGCCAGCGTTACTGTTTGAAAAGGTCATTGGCTCTCCCTATCCCGTGGCAATTAACCTCTTGGGCACCGTCGAGCGCGTGTGCTGGGCCATGAACATGAACCACCCCTTAGAGCTAGAGACCCTCGGGGAAAAGTTGGCTAAGCTACAACAGCCGAAGCCGCCCAAAACCCTGAGTCAAGCCCTTGATTTCGGCAAAATTCTCTTTGATGTCGTCCGTGCCAAGCCGAGTCGCGATTTGTTACCCCTCTGTCAGCAGGTGGTGATCAAAGACCCCGATTTGGATCTACGGCAACTGCCCCTGATTCGCCCCTACCCCAAGGATGCAGGCAAAATTATCACCCTTGGCCTCGTCATTACCAAAGACTGTGAGACGGGCATTCCCAATGTCGGGGTTTACCGCTTGCAACTGCAATCCCCAACCACCATGACCGTGCATTGGCTTTCAGTGCGGGGAGGAGCACGCCATCTCCGCAAAGCTGCCGCCCGTGGCAAGAAGCTAGAAGTGGCTGTGGCATTGGGGGTGCATCCTCTAATCATCATGGCGGCGGCAACGCCAATTCCCGTGGATTTATCCGAATGGCTCTTTGCGGGTCTCTATGGTGGGGGCGGCATTCATTTGGCCAAGTGCAAAACCCTTGATCTCGAGGTGCCTGCCCACGCGGAATTTGTCCTTGAGGGCACCATTACCCCCGGTGAAGTTTTGCCCGATGGCCCCTGTGGCGATCACATGGGCTACTACGGTGGCGTTGAAGACTCCCCCGTCATTCATTTCCACTGCCTGACCCATCGCCGCAATCCCATTTACCTGACAACATTTAGCGGTCGCCCCCCCAAGGAAGAGGCCATGATTGCCCTTGCCCTCAACCGCATTTACACACCCATTTTGCGGCAGCAGGTACCGGAGATTGTGGACTTCTTTTTGCCCATGGAAGCCCTCAGTTATAAGGCGGCGATTATTTCCATTGACAAAGCCTATCCTGGCCAAGCACGCCGCGCTGCCCTCGCCTTTTGGAGTGCCCTACCCCAATTTACCTACACCAAGTTTGTGATTGTTGTGGACAAAGAGATCAATATTCGTGATCCGCGTCAGGTGGTGTGGGCGATCAGCTCCAAGGTGGATCCCAGCCGCGATGTCTTTATTTTGGGAGATACCCCCTTTGACTCCCTTGACTTTGCCAGCGAAAAAATCGGCCTTGGGGGACGCATGGGCATTGATGCCACCACGAAAATTCCCCCAGAAACAGACCATCCTTGGGGCGATCCCCTCACATCGGATCCTGAGGTGGCACGGCGAGTCACAGAACGCTGGCAGGAATATGGCCTTGGGGATATTGACTTAACAGCCGTAGATGCGACGCGGTTCGGCTATGAGCTAGACCCCGCCTTTCGTTGGCGATAATCGGAGAAACAACGGTTCATAAAACATGACGAATAGAGATGCGATGCGTTGGCAACAGCGGTTGCAGAACTTTGGTCGCGCCCTAATCCGCCTAGAAACCGCCTGTGCTCAGGAGGAGTATTCGGAACTAGAGCGAGCCGGTCTGGTGCAAATGTTTGAGTTCACCCTTGAACTAGCGTGGAAAACATTGAAAGACCTTCTTTTTTATGAGGGGCTGGATGTGAAAACTCCCAGAGAAGCTATTCGCAAGGCCTTTGAGACGGGCTATCTCACGGAGGAAGACACGGAGACACTGCTAGATGCCTTGGCAAAGCGAAATCTCTTGAGCCATACCTACGAAGAGCAAACGACAAAAGAGGCGGAACGACTGATCAAACACAGGTTGACTCCTGTTTTTCGGAAACTGTACAACTGCTTGCAGGAAAAATATCAACAATGACGGACGGACTCACCCCAGAAAAACGCAAAGCCATCGTTGACACTCTAACGGCCAATCCCAAGGTAGAACGAATCGTCCTCTTTGGCTCACGGGCGATCGGTACCTTCAGAACAACTTCGGATATTGATATTGTCCTCTTTGGCGAGAACCTCACCCTTAGTGATCAAGCTGCCCTTGCCGAGGCGATCGCTGAACTGCCCATTGCCCAACGGGTGGATCTCCTCGTCTATCACAGCATCGAGAATGCAACTCTGCGGGAAGAGATTAACCAGCATGGGGTGGAATGGTTTGCCCGCGACAAGTTGATTAGTGGATAGGGGACTGGCCGCGATAGCCTAAAAGATAGGCTAAAAATGTGCTGCTATTGTCTGGATACTTCGGATGGGTCGCACCTACCGCACAATTGGCATTAACCTCAAGGCCATGCCCCTGGGGGAAAGCGATCGCCTGCTCAGTGTCTTTAGTCGCGATCGCGGGCTGTTGAAGTTAGTCGCCCCCCATAGCCGTGGCTCCCGCTCGAAACTGGGCGGACGGGTGGATTTGTTTGTCGTCAATGACCTCTTTATTAGTCCTGGCCGCAATTTAGATCGCATTCTCCAAGCAGAAACAGTCGCCACCTACCAAGGCCTCAACAGCCACTTGACCACTCTGACCGCTGCCCAATATCTCGGTGAGGTGGTGCTCTACCAAGTCCATCCGCAGCAGCCTCAACCGGATCTCTTTGATTGGCTCTGTACCACCTTAGACCAGCTTCAGGGGGTTTCGAGTCGCGCTGCCCTAGCGCTATTGGTGCGCGGCCTGTGGGGCATCTTGCGATTGGGGGGCATTGCCCCGGAATGGTACCAGTGCCATGAAAGTGGCTGCCAGATTGCTGTTCCTGCGGCGGATACCGACTGGCGGGTGGGCTTTAGTTTTGCTAGGGGAGGCGTTTTTACCCTTACTGAGGCGCGTCCCAACAACTCTCTTGCGGCGGTGTCTTCAGAGGGCGATCGCCAACTGACAGCAAGTGAAGTGCGCCTCGGGCAATGGCTAGCACTGCCCACCACCCCATCCTTGGCACGGGATGAATTCCTTGCCCAAGCCGAGACCTATCCCCTTAGTGTTTGGCTGTCCCTTGAGCGGGTGTTGCGCCAGTACCTGCAATTTCATCTGGAGCAAACGTTGCGGGTGCCCCCCCTCCTTGATAGTTGTTTTTCACCTGTTGCGGTGTCCCAGCCATGACCATTGAGCAGCAAGACATTCGCATAGATCTCCCCCTACCACCGGTGCCTCCCCTCTGGCAAAACCGCAATTTTATTGCTCTTTGGTTGGCGCAGGTCTGCTCACAGTTGGCTGACAAAATTTACCTTGTATTTGTAATTGCCCTCACTACAGAGTTTTTCCAAGCGGCACACCAGAGTATTAGTGGCTGGGTGTCGGCCATCATGGTGGCCTTTACGATTCCGGCCATTCTCCTCGGATCGGTGGCGGGGGTGCTGGTGGATCGCTGGTCAAAAAAACAGGTGCTCATTGTCACCAATCTCTACCGTGCCCTCCTTGTCTTAGGGATTCCGATCACGATTCTCCCTGGCGCCGGGCAATGGTTTGGGTTTATGGCGCTGTTGCTGATCACGTTTACGATTTCCTGTTTAACCCAGTTTTTTGCCCCCGCAGAACAGGCGGCCATTCCGCTGCTGGTGGATAAGTCCCATCTGATGTCCGCCAACTCCCTCTATACCCTGACGATGATGGCTGCTCTCGTGGTGGGGTTCGCTGCGGGTGAACCGCTTTTGAATCTTGCGAGCCACTGGCACTCCCAGTGGGGTGGGGCTGTCTTTGTCAGTGCCTGCTATGGGGGGGCAGCACTCCTACTCATGCTGCTGCGGCCACCGGATCAGTGTCATCTGCCGCCAACCCACTATCGTCAAGTGTGGCAAGAACTCCGCCAAGGCCTTCAGCTTTTGCAGGAATATACAGCATTGCGTTTTGCCCTGCTGCAACTCATCCTGCTGTTTGCCATTGTCGCGGCGATGTCGGTTTTGGTAGTGCGCCTTGCGGAGGTCTTACCCAGCCTCGATACGGATCAATTTGGGTTTCTTTTGGCGGCTGCGGCCGGCGGACTCGGGCTAGGGGCACTGCTCTTGAATACGGTGGGCAAGCACTTTGCCTACGGCTGGTCGGGTTTAGTGGGCTGTTGGGGCATGGGGGGCATGTTTCTTGGTCTGTCCCTGAGTTTGGATTCTTTGGCTTGGAGCATGGGCTACATCATTGGTTTGGGCTTCTTTGCCGCCTTTGTGGCGATTCCGATGCAAACCTTAATTCAACTAATGACCCCAGCCGAACAGCGGGGGACGATTTTTGGGCTACAAAATAATCTCGTGAATATTGCCCTCAGTGTGCCCTTGGCGGTGGTTGGTTTAGCGGAGACTTGGTGGGGGCTACAGCCGGTACTCATCGGTTTGGCGGGGGCGATCGCCCTTGGTGGGACGCTGATGACCCTCAGCCATCGCAACGGCATGGTGACCGGCGGCCTGCTCTAAAAGTTCCATAAAAAATCTTAAATCCTTTCATCTTGACGTTTTTTGCGCTACGCTGTAGAGTCAATTGACGCTTTTGCTGGCGTAACTTACCATGTCACCTGCCTTCCCCTCCTCCTCTATGACCTCCTCTAGCCCTGTGATCGCCCTTAAGGAAATGGTGTCGCGGTTACAGCGGGAAAACAGTAAAATTCAGGAGCTATTGGCCTCCCTAAGCTTTGCGCTGCGGAGTTTCAACAACCTGAATCAATTTTTTGAACTGATCCCCCTCATTACCTGTCGGGTCACAGAGGCAGAGGCAGCAGCTCTAGTCTTATTTCGCGCCGATGGTCAGGCTCGTCTTGAACAACTCCATTGTCACGCCAGCGATCAGTGTCCCAATATTCGCGCCGCCCTAGAAACGGCCACCCGCACCCTTGCCAATAGCGTTGGTATGGCGGCAATCGATGCGGAGAATAATCGCGAGATCAGCCGGCCTCGGCTTGAGCAACTTCTGGATCAGCAACTGCGAGAACGCCTCCCCCAAAGCATTCAGTTCTACGGCACGGCGATTCTCGTCAAGGATTCGGGACTCACGGAGCGGGGGCGGCTCTACGTTTTTAGTCAGCAACCTGAGTACGAGTGGAATGAAACGCGGCAGCAACTGTTGCAGGTAATTGCGGATCAAACGGCAGTGGCCATTGCCAATGATGAATTGGCCTTAAAGTTGCGCGATCGCCAGCGTTTGGATCGGGAACTGGAAATTGGGGCAGAAATTCAACGGCGACTCTTGCCCCACCGCTGTCCCAAAATCCACGGCCTCGAGCTAGCCGCCGAGTGTCGCACCGCCAGTTGGGTGGGGGGGGACTACTATGACTTTATTCCCATTACCTATGGCCTCGGCGATCAACAAGACATTGAACAGGGTCGTTGGGGCATTGCCATTGGCGATGTGATGGGTAAGGGGGTACCGGCCGGATTGATCATGACCATGACCCGAGGCATGCTGCGGGCAGAAGCACTCAATGGTCACCGTCCTAGCCGCATTTTGCAGCACCTCAACCGGGCGATGCAGCCGGATTTAGAAAGCTCCCACCGCTTTGTCACCCTCTTTTACTCTGAGTACAACCCGCAAACGCGGCTCTTGGCCTACAGTAATGCGGCTCATCTTCCTCCCCTATTATGGCGAGCTGAAACCGGGATTATCCATCGGCTGGACACCTACGGTATGCTCATTGGTCTGGATACCCGCAGCCAATATCAAGAGGCAGAAGTGCGACTGCAACCCGGCGACACGGTGGTTTACTACACGGATGGCATCACAGAAGCCGATAATCCGAAAGGTAAACGCTTTGAGGAAGAGCGCCTCGCAGCAGTCTTCAAAGAGGGCTGTGCCAAGGGTTTGGGTGCTCAGGCACTATTGGATTATATTTTTGATGCCGTTGATGCCTTTACCAATGCCAGTGGCCGGCGCAGCGATGATATGACGCTAGTGATTCTGCGGGTCATTGACCAGTAGGCAATCCTGCTTGACCCTTGTTTGACCCCATCGAGCTAACAAAGGCACCAGCAAAACCCTTGCCATAACGCACAAGGATTGAAAGTTGCTGCCTCCTCTCCCATTCGAGGGAACCCTCCCAACAGCATGACAATGAAATCAATAAAAGCGGTTAAGATAGCCGCAGGTGCCTGTGAGGTGGGGATGCGCTATTTCGTTGAGGTGAGTTTCCGATGCGATGATGATGCCATTTGGGACATCCTAACCCGTCATCTCGGCTTTGTTGAAGCCAAAACCCTTGAGCAAGCCATGGCACTCCATCATTTTTTTGAGATGCATCCCCTTGTTACTGGTGTGGAAACCTTTGTGCAATCAAGGGAAAGCCAACCCTACCTCCTGATGACCACGTATCCAGAGCGCATCAGCAAGGCCAATGTTCAACGCAGCCGCTTTCAAGAGGCCATTTCCATCCTTGGGGAACATAGTCCGGGACTGGCGGAGTGGCTCTTTATGGAGACCACGGGGGATGAGTATTAGGTGCTCTACTCCACAATAGAGAAAACTATAATATAAGGTCCCCTTGGAGCACACCACAGGAAGCTGTGACGTTGCCATGTCCGACGATCGCCCGCTGCCCCATTCTGAGACTGAGTCCCCTGCCCTGCGCTTAGGACGCAACCCTGGCCTACAGGTGCGCCACGATGAGGTGGAGCGATCGCTCTTGACGCCGATGCTTCAGCACTATGCTGAAATTAAGGATGCCTACCCCCAGGCCCTCCTCCTCTATCGGGTGGGGGACTTCTACGAAACCTTTTTTCAAGACGCCTGCACCGTTGCCCGCGAGCTGGAACTGGTGCTCACCGGCAAAGAGGGGGGCAAAGAAGTGGGACGAGTGGCCATGGCTGGCATTCCCCACCATGCCCTTGAACGCTATTGCCGCACCCTCATTGAAAAGGGCTACGCCATTGCCATCTGCGATCAAGTGGAAGACCCCGCCCAAGCTCAAGGACTGGTGAAGCGGGAAGTGACCCGAGTGTTTACGCCAGGAACGGTGTTGGACACAGAACTGCTCCAACCGCGCCGCAATAATTTCCTTGCTGCTGTTCTGCTTTCTGGGAGCCATTGGGGATTGGCCTATGCCGATGTTTCGACGGGCGAGTTTTGTACCACCCAAGGGAGCGATCGCGCCGAGTTAATTGCTGAACTCAACCGCTTGCAACCCGCAGAAATTCTCCTGCCTAGTCAGGCTCCGGACATTAATCGCGTTTTGCGCCCGGGTGAAGCCAAGGATCAATTGCCCCCTGAATTGCCTCCCCAGTGGTGCTACACCCTGCGATCGCCCCAAGATTTTCAGGCAGCGGAAGCTCGCCAACGCCTGTGTCAACGCTTTCAGGTCAAATCCCTCGAAGGCTTTGGCTGTGAACATCTGCCCCTTGCCATGCGGGCGGCCGGTGGCCTCTTGGCCTATTTGGATGAAACCCATCGCCAACAACCAGTGCCCCTGCAAAACCTCAGCACCTACTCCCTCGCCCAGTATCTCTTTCTCGACCCGCAAACCCGCCGCAATCTGGAACTGACGCAAACCGTCCGCGATGGTAGCTTCCAAGGTTCGTTACTGTGGGCGATCGATCGCACAACGACGGCAATGGGGGGGCGTCTATTGCGCCGCTGGCTCCTGCAACCCCTCCTTGATATTGAGCAGATCACGGCGCGCCAAGAGGCCATTGCTGAATTAATGGCCAATAGTAGCCTACGTCAGAGTCTGCACCGCCACCTTCAGGAAATTTATGACCTCGAACGCCTAGCGGGTCGGGCGGGTTCTGGGACGGCCAATGCCCGTGATTTAGCGGCACTGCGGGACTCCTTTCGGACGTTAGTTTCCCTTGCGGCGGTTGTGACGGCAACCCAATCCCCCTATCTCCAAGCCCTTGCCCACCTGCCACCGGTGATTGAGCAGTTGGCGGATACCCTCAGCGCAGCCCTTGTGGATCAGCCCCCCATTAGTCTCACCGAAGGGGGTCTCCTGCGGTCGGGTGCCTACCCCGAACTAGATCAGCAACGCCAGCAAATTGAGCAAGATCAGCAGTGGATTCTTAATTTAGAAGCCCAAGAACGGGAGCGCACGGGCATTACCACCCTCAAAGTGGGCTATACAAAAGTCTTTGGCTACTATCTGAGTGTCTCCCGCGCCAAGCTGAACCAAGTCCCCGATGACTACATCCGCAAACAAACCCTAACAAATGAGGAACGCTTTATCACGGCGGAACTCAAGGAACGGGAAGCACGGCTATTGGCGGCTCAAAGCCATCTTTTTGAACTGGAGTACCAGTATTTTGTGCAGTTGCGGGAGCAGGTGGCCGCTCAGGCCTCAACGATTCGTGAGATTGCGGCAGCGGTGGCAGCGGTAGATGTGCTTTTGGGGTTAGCAGAGGTGGCGCTGTATCAGGACTATTGCCGACCGCACATGACCCGCGATCGCCAGCTTCAGATTCGCGGCGGGCGCCATCCGGTGGTCGAGCAGATGCTACCAGCGGGGTTTTTCGTTCCCAACGATACGGAACTCGGTACAAGCGCTGATCTGATGGTGCTGACAGGCCCCAATGCCAGTGGCAAAAGTTGTTATCTACGGCAGGTGGGTTTGATTCAACTGCTGGCGCAAATGGGCAGTTATGTGCCCGCCACCAGTGCCACCTTGGGAGTGTGCGATCGCATTTTTACGCGGGTGGGTGCCGTTGACGATCTCGCCACGGGTCAATCTACCTTTATGGTGGAGATGAATGAAACGGCCAATATCCTCAACCATGCGGGCGATCGCTCCCTTGTCCTCCTTGATGAAATTGGGCGCGGCACGGCCACCTTTGATGGGCTGGCGATCGCTTGGTCAGTGGCAGAATATCTTGCCACCACCCTCAAATCCCGCACCATTTTTGCCACCCATTACCACGAACTCAATCAACTGGCAACGCTGCTGCCCAATGTGGCCAACTACCAAGTGGTGGTCAAAGAACTCCCCGACGAGATTATTTTTCTCCACCAAGTCAAGCCCGGTGGTGCCGATCGCTCCTACGGCATTGAAGCGGGACGCCTTGCGGGCCTTCCTCCTGTAGTGATTCAGCGAGCCCGTGAAGTGATGCGCCAAATTGAAAAGCACAGCAAAATTGCCGTGGGGCTACGCAAAAGTCAAATGAATGGAACTCCGAAAACCGAAACTCCCGAAGAAATTGATCAGGGAGAATTACCTCTTTAACTAATCACCAAAGAGTTTCCATTCATTTCCATTCATTCTGCTTCCCCGAAGAGAAGCAATAGCATCTTCGACATAGCCTCTCCCGGAGCGGATTGCAACCCCCTGTTCCGAGGGATCCCTTTTGAAGGGGGGCAAATTATTTTCTACAAGGTCATCGAAAATACTCAAATCCTCTCCCAGAGCGACTCCGAGGGATTCTACGAGAGAATCAACCTTAGGGAGGCTTTTGGGGATCTGTCGGAGCAGGATCGCAGGCATTCTTGAGCCAGCAGCAGTGGACAGAATTCAGGTGCATAGCCAGCGGCCAGCAAAAAGCTATCATAGATAAGGAATGTAACGTTTTGTTAACAAGGGGGATTTGTGGTTGTCCTGTTGAAGCTACCCCCATCCGTGCGCCAAACGCTACTCAGGCTCGTACTGGCTGGTCTGTTGTTTTGGTCCAGCATTGCCGCAATGTTACCCACATTACCCCTCTACATTGCTGAGAAGGGGGGCACGCCCCATCAGGTGGGGTTTGTCATGGGTGCCTTTGCTGTGGGGCTGATTGGTTCCCGCTCGTGGTTAGGGCCTCTGGCCGATCGCCGGGGACGCAAAATTACATTGCTGATTGGCCTCGCTGTGGCCGCGATCGCTCCCCTGTTTTATATCGTCAGCCACGACCTACCCCTCCTTGTTGCGGTGCGCCTTCTCCATGGCGTGAGCATCGCTGGCTTTACCACCGGCTACATGGCACTGGTGACAGATATTGCCCCACCTGAGCATCGCGGTGAAATCATTGGCTACACCAGCCTTGTCCATCCCATTGGGGTTGCCCTCGGACCGAGTCTCGGTAGTTGGCTGCAAATGAACTACAGTCATAGCTCGGTCTTCATGGTTGCCAGTAGCTTAGCTGCCCTTGGGTTCATGGCTGCCGCAGGCGTGCGGGCGGTGAATATCCCACAGGACTCTGGAGGGTCTCGCCCAGAGAAAGCCCTCTTTTGGCGGCTCTTGCTTTCAGAACGGCTGCGGATTCCCAGCTTGGTGATGCTGAGTGTAGGGCTGACCTTTGGCACGATCGCCACCTTTATTCCCCTGTTTATTGCGGCTGAGCGGCTCAACATTTCGGCAGGGCTGTTTTACTCCGTGGCGGCGATCGCCAGCTTTATCGGTCGTGTGGCCACGGGTTCTGCCTCCGATCGCTGGGGAAGGGGCATTTTCATCTCCGCCAGCCTTGCCTGCTATGGGGTCTCAATGGTGCTCCTCGCCCAAGCCCAAACCCCCTTGGATATCCTCTGGGCGGCGATTCTTGAAGGTCTTGCCGGCGGTGTCCTGATTCCCATGGTCGCTGCCCTGATGGCCGATCGCTCCACCACCGATGAGCGGGGACGGGTTCTCAGCCTCAGTTTAGGGGGATTTGATCTGGGGATGGCCTTGTCAGGGCCACTGCTGGGGGGGCTGATTGATCCTTTGGGTTATCGCCTGATCTTTCGCATGGCGGCGGTCTTTAGCCTCTTGGGGCTAACCTTCTTTTTAACCGCTAGTAGCAAAAGCCTGCCCGATTCCCTGCGTTTTGCCCTCGGCATGGGGCGCGATCGCTATGCCCTGTAGCCTATTATTCTTTGGTATCGTTAGGGATTCGTTACAATTTGTTGAGATCACCCACTAGGGAAGAGCGTGTGTCCACACCAGTTTCGGCCAGTTTGACGCCCACCGGCAAATCCTATCGTTGGAATCGCGAGCGCTACTCAAAAACGCGGCGCTTCTTTGATATTTGGTTTTTTGTCTGGCGATTTCTCTTTGGCCGTTGGCTCCTCACCAAATCTTGGAGCTACTGGGGCGGTATGACCGATGCTAAGCGTGCGGCGCGACGCCGTGCCCAAGCGATCTGGATTCGTGAAACCTTCCTTGAGCTGGGCCCCACCTTCATTAAACTGGGGCAACTCTTTTCTACCCGTGCCGATCTCTTCCCCAGCGAATACGTCGAAGAACTGAGTAAACTTCAAGACCGCGTCCCCGCCTTTAGTTACGAGCTAGTCGAAAAAATCATCTACGAAGACTTTGGCCGCCATATCCCTGAACTGTTTCGCAGTTTTGACCCGATCCCCATGGCCGCCGCCAGTCTGGGTCAAGTCCACAAAGCACAACTCCTCTCAGGCGAAGAAGTGGTGGTCAAGGTTCAACGCCCCGGCCTGCGGCAGTTGTTTGACATTGATCTGGCGATTCTCAAAGGCATTGCCCAATACTTTCAAAACCACCCCAAATGGGGGCAAGGGCGCGACTGGATGGGCATCTACGATGAGTGTTGTCGCATTCTCTACGAAGAAATTGACTACCTCAATGAGGGACGCAATGCCGACACCTTCCGCCGCAACTTTCGCGATCGCGACTGGGCCTGTGTTCCACGCGTCTATTGGCGGTATACCTCACGGCGTGTGCTCACCCTTGAGTACCTACCGGGGATTAAAATTAGCCACTACGAAGCCCTTGAAGCGGCGGGTCTAGACCGCAAACGCCTTGCTGAACTCGGTGCCAAGGCCTACCTCTATCAAGTTCTCAACGATGGCTTCTTCCACGCTGACCCCCATCCGGGCAACATTGCCGTCAGCCCCAACGGCCAACTGATTTTCTACGACTTTGGCATGATGGGGCGCATTCAACCTGTGACCCGCGATAAATTGCTGAAAACATTTTTAAGCATTGCCCAACGGGATGCCGAACAGGTGGTACAGTGCCTTGTAGAGCTAGGAGCGTTGGTTCCCACAGGCGATCTAGGGCCGGTACGTCGCTCGATTCAGTATCTCCTCGACAATTTCATGAACCAGTCCTTTGAAGCCCAATCGGTGGCTCAAATTAGCGATGACCTCTACGAAATTGCCTATGACCAACCCTTCCGCTTTCCCGCCACATTTACCTTTGTGATGCGGGCATTTTCCACCCTAGAGGGGGTAGGTAAGGGACTCGACAAAGACTTTAACTTCATGCAAGTTGCCCAACCATTTGCGACTGAACTTATGACCAACGGAAACTTCCCCGATCCCAGTAATGGCAGTCTTTTCTCTGAACTGAGTCGTCAAGCGGCTCAAGTGGGCAGCAGTGCCATTGGCTTGCCCCGTCGCCTTGAAGAGGTGCTCGATAAACTGGAAAATGGTGATCTGCGCTTGCGTGTCCGTTCCAGTGAGAGCGATCGCATTCTGCGGCGCCTGAGTAACATTAACTTAGGACTAAATTATGTCGTCCTTATTGGCAGTTTTTCCTTAGTGGCGACAATTTTACTCGTGAACCAGTATCTCCTCTTGGCGGGTGTGGCAGCCGCATTAGCGGTATGGTTTGGTATCCTCTATTGGCGACTCATGCTTAAACTCGATAAGTATGAAAAAATGTTTTAACAAGCAACCCAACATAGGGGGGTCATGGACGTTGCCGGCTTAACTGATTGTGGTCTGATTCGCAAAAGCAATCAGGATGCTTTTTATATTGACGAAAAGCATCAGCGTTTTTTTATTGTGGCCGATGGCATGGGTGGGCACGCTGGGGGCGAGGAAGCCAGTCGTTTAGCTGTCGAACATATTCAGGCATTCTTGGAAACCCACCTTGAGGACCTTCAGCATGACCCTGTGACCCTACTCCGCCAAGCCTTTCTCGCTGCCAATCATGCCATTGTTGAGCAGCAACGCCAAAATACTGCCCGTGCTGATATGGGGACAACGGCTGTGGTGGTTCTCGTTGATGAAAAGGGCGATCGCGCTTGGTGTGCCCATGTGGGCGACTCCCGCATCTACCGCTGGCGCAAAGACCAACTCCAGCAAATTACCAGCGATCACACTTGGATTGCCCAAGCCGTACAACTGGGAAGCTTGACCATTGAGCAGGCGCGGCAGCATCCATGGCGCCATGTCCTCTCCCAGTGCCTAGGCCGTGAAGACCTCACCCAAATTGATATTCAACCCATTGATCTAGAGCCGGGCGATCGCCTGCTGCTGTGCAGTGACGGCTTAACTGAAGAACTCACCGACGAGGTGATCAGTATCTACCTCAGTGAACCCAATGTCGAAAAAGCGGCGGCTGCCCTCGTGAATGCTGCCAAAACCCACGGCGGCCGCGACAATGTCACCGTCGTTGTCATTGGTGTTTAACCCATCAAGCAAAACCTATGCAAACGGAATTTATCCGTCTGACCCTACCCCGACACAGCCTTTCCTCGCCTTTCCATGAGGCTATCGAACAGGCGCTGCAAGCCCATGGTCAGCCCCTGCGTTGGGCGATTACCGCCACCACTACCACAGATCTAACGGTTGAAGCCGTTGTTCTCAAAACCCCACCCCGCCCTTGATACAATCCCTCTAGGTTCTTTGATTCACACCTCTATGACCCGTGCAGGTATTGGCATTCAAACCGCTCAGATTCGCCCCGGACGGGTGAGCGGTCAACTCCACGTCTATGACGGTGCTGGTAAGGGCAAATCCCAAGCTGCCCTCGGGGTTGTTCTGCGCTCCATTGGTCTGGGTATTGCCTCTGCTTGGCCCACTCGGGTACTCCTGTTGCGCTTTCTCAAAGGACCTGGCCGTGCCTATGCCGAAGATGCCGCCATTGAAGCGCTGCAGCGCGGGTTTCCCCACCTCATTGACCAAGTGCGCACTGGCCGCGCTGAATACTTTACTGCCGAGCAAATTACCAAGTTCGATCGCCAAGAGGCACAGCGGGGCTGGGATATTGCCAAGGGGGCGATCGCCTCTGGTCTCTATTCCGTCATTGTTTTAGATGAACTCAACCCCGTCCTAGATTTAGGCCTTTTGCCCGTTGATGAAGTTGTCAACACCCTCCGCCACAAGCCCGAACACCTAGAAATTATTGCCACTGGCCGGGGGGCTCCTGCCCAGCTCCTGCAAATTGCTGACCTCCACTCCGAGATGCGTCCCCTTGTGCATCCTACGGCTCAAGAACAGGGCATTGAAGGTATTGAAATCTATACGGGTGACGGCAAAGGCAAGTCCACCAGTGCCCTCGGTAAAGCCCTGCAGGCGATCGGCAAAGGAATTAGCCGCGATCAATCCCACCGTGTGCTCATTCTGCAGTGGCTCAAGGGGGGGCAGGGCTATACCGAAGATGCGGCGATCGCTGCCCTCAAAGAGAGCTATCCCCATTTAGTGGATCATCACCGCTGTGGTCGGGATGCCATTGTCTGGCGCGGTCAGCAGCAGGAAATTGACTACATCGAAGCCGAACGCGGCTGGGAAATTGCTCGAGCTGCCATTGCCTCTGGCCTTTACAAGACCATTATTCTCGATGAACTCAACCCCACCGTTGACCTCGAGCTTCTCCCCGTCGAACCGATTGTGCAAACGCTCCTGCGCAAGCCCCGCACCACGGAAATCATTATTACCGGTCGCTGCAAATATCCCCCCGCCTACTTTGAACTGGCCAGCGTCCACTCGGAGATGATCTGCCACAAGCACTATGCTGAGAAAGGCGTTGATCTCAAGCGCGGCGTTGATTTTTAAGAACAGATGCGAGCCAGCACCGTTTCCCCCACCGTAAACTGCTGCAAATAGGCCATTAGGACTTCAAATTGGGGACGATTGAGGCGGTAATAGACCCACCGCCCTTCTTGACGCGACAGCACGAGATTGGCTCGCCGCAGTGCCTGCAGATGAAACGAGAGTTTTGAGGGGGTCAGGTGCAGGCGATCGCACAGATCACAGACACACAGCTCCTCCCGATGCAGAATCTCAATCACCTTCAACCGCAACGGCTCCCCAAGGGCATGGAAGGCCAATTGAATCTCAGCGGGGTATTCCTGATCAATCTCTGAAACAACCATCACTGCACCGGACAAGGGACACCAAGGGGTTGGCGAAACTGCTCCTGCTCCCCTGTTTGAGCCGTATTCATGGGCTTAGGCGCTTGACTGCGATAAATGGCTTGGCGCAATTGAGCCACTCCTGCTTGGTACAGGCGATCGGCTGCTGTCGTCCACAAACGGGGATTGGTACTCACCTCCTGCGGCAGCGTCACCATTACATTCGGCGTAATCCCTGTGCGGTTAATATCCGTGCCATTGGGCGTGTAGTAATGAGCAACCGTCACCGACAATCCTGAACCATCACTCAATTGATGAATGGATTGTACCAAGGCCTTACCGTAGGTTGGCGTGCCCACCACAATCGCACGACCGTTATCCTGCAATGCCCCTGTGAGAATTTCACTACTGCTAGCAGAGCGGTGATCCACCAAAACCACGAGGGGCAAATTCGTCAATGCCGATTGATTCGCCCGTGCCTGCTCACTGTGGCCACTGCGATCGACCGTACGCACAATCAAACCTTGATTCAACCACATGCGGGCAATATCAATTCCTGCCTGCAATAGTCCTCCTGGATTCCCTCGCAAATCCAAAACAAACCCCTCCACCTTCTCCGCCTCTAGCTTGCGAATCGCCGCGCGCAACTGATCCGCTGCATGGGCAGTAAATTCACTCAGATAGATATAGCCAATGCGGGCACCGCCTTCCTCCTTCACTAGCGATCGCACCGCAGGGAGTTCAATCAATGCCCGTGTCAGCGTCAGGCGAAAGGTACCGCGATTAGGGCGAAACAACTGAAGTTCAATGGGAGTCCCCACCCGCCCCCGAATCCGCCGCGATGCCTCCTCAATCGACATCCGCCGAGTAGAGTGACCATCAATGGCCAGCAGGCGATCGCCCGCCCGAATTCCCGCCTTAGTTGCAGGTGAATTTTCCAGCGGCTCCAAAATCGTCAACTGTTGTGTCTTTTCATCCACCGTCAAGCGAATACCAATCCCCGAAACTTCCCCCGACGTTTGCGTGCGCAAAGCCGTAAACTCCTCTGGAGTCATGAAGCGCGTATAGGGGTCATTCAACTGCTGCAACATTCCCCGAATAGCTGCATAGGCCTGCTGCCGCGACGTGTAGCGCTGCGCCAAAAGTTGCCGCCGTACCGCCAGCCAATCCACTTGATTAAACGACTCATCCACATATTCCTGCTGCACAATTTGCCACACCTCATCCACCAACATCTTGGGGCTATCCTGCATTCGTCCATAGCCTGGTAACGCCGCCGCCAGCACCGCTGCCACCACCGAGGAACCCACCCGCATCCAGTGCCGAAGACCCATCAAACGCATGAATTGAGGCATGACCCTAAAAACCTTTTGAGGAGAGCGATATTTGATGCAATATAGACCGAACTACCCATCAATGTCACTCCTCTATCCAAAACCGATCATCCCTTAAACATTTCTTAAAAATCAAGACCCCACCTAGGCAACCTAGATGGGGTGGTTTGAATATTTTGCCTAGCACCGAGCTATTTTTGCAGGAGGCGACCCTCCAACTATCTTCACCGCTGCGGCGTTTCACCTCTGAGTTCGGGATGGATCAGCGTGGTTCCACCGCGCCATAGGCACTAGGCAAAGCATTAATTTTGAATTGAGAACCTAGACTAGAGAACTGCTAGATAAATTCAGCGGAAATACCCTTTCAACTAAATAGCGATTGTCAGTACAGTTGCTTAACTCAGACACCGGTTGATTGATGAGGTCAAGCCCTCGGTCTATTAGTACTCCTAGACTTCATCCATTACTGGACTTCGATCGGGAGCCTATTAACGGGTGGTCTACCCGTGACCTTACTGGCTTACGCCATGGGAGCACTCATCTTGAGGTGGGCTTCCCACTTAGATGCTTTCAGCGGTTATCCACTCCGCACATGGCTACCCTGCGTCTACCGTTGGCACGATAACAGGTACACCAGAGGTGCGTTCCTCCCGGTCCTCTCGTACTAAGGAGGACTCCTCTCAATGCTCCTACGCCTGCACCGGATATGGACCGAACTGTCTCACGCATGTTGTTCTCGTATCACTACGAGCATGGACTATATCTTCATCCTGACTCTCGCCACTAACGAATCAGGAGCCGACATTTGATGTCTCTGACAACCTCAGAGCATCTCAGCTTACGCTTGATGGCTAACTCAAGCCTAGGCTTCAGTCTCTACGGGATCAAGAGTTGTCGTGATCTCAAAAACTGCTCCACCTGCTCAGAGCGAATCGAACGCTTTTTAGAAGCATTCAGTTCACCGAATTGATCCACCTGCTGAGCAAGTTTTAGGAATTGTTCTGGCGTTAATCGCCTTGATTGAACAACTTCCTGTAGAACAGTAATTGCTAAATCACACTGTGGCTTCTTGAGTTTAAGGTAGCTGCGAAGAGTTAGCAGTACTTCTAAGACAGATGGCGCATCAACAATTGCATACTCACTTAAGCCACCCTTTCGGTCTCTCACAAACCCTGCTTGGAAAATGGACTTTAACCACTCCAAGAAGGAACGATGCGAAGAAGACTGAAAGAAAGTGATGCTAGCGCGAATTTGATAACCAAGGATGTAATCCTTACGTCGCACTAGTTGAAGGTTGATACAGCCATCACCATCCAAGAAACCAGCAATGTAACTCAGCGTTAAATCGTCTGTCACGAGACTCTTGCTTACCCTCGGTATTGTCTTAATCAGCCGTTCGTCACTGATTAAGATTCTACCGATTTTAGTCGGTTTGCTGCTTCACATTACTGTGAAGTGACGCAATGATTTACGTTCTGAACCCAGCTCACGTACCGCTTTAATGGGCGAACAGCCCAACCCTTGGGACGTACTACCGCCCCAGGTTGCGATGAGCCGACATCGAGGTGCCAAACCTCCCCGTCGATGTGAACTCTTGGGGGAGATCAGCCTGTTATCCCTAGAGTAACTTTTATCCGTTGAGCGACGGCCCTTCCACGCGGAACCGTCGGATCACTAAGGCCGACTTTCGTCTCTGCTCGACTTGTAGGTCTTGCAGTCAAGCTCCCTTATGCCTTTGCACTCTACGGCTGATTTCCGACCAGCCTGAGGGAACCTTTGCGCGCCTCCGTTACCATTTAGGAGGCGACCGCCCCAGTCAAACTGCCCACCTGAAACTGTTCCTTCGCTGGCTAACAGCAGAAGGTTAGAATTCTAGCCTTGCCAGAGTGGTATCTCACTGGCGACTCCATATCCCCCGCAAGGGATACTTCAACGTCTCCCACCTATCCTGCGCAAGCAAAGCCCGAACCCAATTCCAGGCTACAGTAAAGCTTCATAGGGTCTTTCTGTCCGGGTGCAGGTAGTCCGCATCTTCACAGACACTTCTATTTCGCCGAGCCTCTCTCCGAGACAGCGCCCAGATCGTTACGCCTTTCGTGCGGGTCGGAACTTACCCGACAAGGAATTTCGCTCAGTTGTTCTCTACCGTTTCCGATAGAGCTGGACTTTACCTTGTGCGACTACGATTTATTTGAGACGCCAGTTTTTGGATTTTTTCTAGACCATCATTTGTCAAATGGACACCTGCTTGACACAGCAGAACTGCATCTCTGAACTTCAAGAAGTCAATGTTCTTACTTGTTTTCAGAGGATGCTTAAGAAAAAAGGGACAAATACGGTCAGCTAGATGCTCTATGCTTCGGACTCGATAGGCCATGCGATCGCCATGATTCACACGAACCACGCCACAATCGAAATAAGCCTTGAGTGCATAGAGAATTTTTACGTCTCGTCGATGTTGAACAACAGTAAACTCAGGAAGCACCTGAAAACCTGTTGCCATCTCGGAGTGAGGATTGACCCTCACATGAAAGCATCCCTCGCCATCAACGAAACCAACAATCCACTGGGCATCTAAATTCATGCGTCGCACCTGAACATCAAGTCTCTGAGGATTCCTAGAAACTTCTAGGTCTTTCCTGCGGATTATCCCCATGTCTTTCACATTTTGACTGAACAGCACCGCAGCACCTTAAGTTTTCAAACTCTTTCGAGTTAAGTGCCTCGCTGAACGAGTAGTGAAAAGCTGTCAGAGGATTTCCCCGCATATGGTTCAGTTTTACTAAGGCTAGCGTTCGTTAACCTTAGGACCGTTCATTTATGTTTCACTCAACTCTCAAGTATGCTGTACATAATTGTTGAGTGCGACCAGAGCATCACCTAAATTTACTCTGATCCTTCATGTCGCCATGAAGATCGGACTATATCATCACCTTCAATTTGCGGTGTCTGGCATATAGTCTCTGAGGATTTGCCAATGGTTGCCAAGATTTGATCGTCCGTGTATCGCCGTTTCCCACCGTCATTCATTAATTGACGGATCTTGAGAATTTTTTTGATACCGTCCTCCGTTAGGTGAGCACCTTGCAGCATCAGAGCTACAATTTGCTTAAATTTGGAAAAGTCCCGCTTTTTCTTAGCTGAAAGAAAGCCAAACCGATTAAAAAAAGGTATGACCTTTTCAGCTATAGCATTCAGATTGGTAACTTCGTAGTACCATACCCCATCAGGGCGCTCACGAAGTGTTCCACAACCCAAATGCTTTTTGTACAAAGCAAGGATGACACGGTCTTTTTGGGAAACATTGAAGCTAGCAGTAACCTTCCAAGGCACAAAGTAGTCAGGACGCGGGCGAAAAGAAACATTGAAGCTTCCTTCGCCATCAGCAAAACCTGCTAGGTAGTAACCTATCTGTGGAGGCACTTGCTTGATATTGGCAGTCATTGGCACCTTTCCTGCTGATTGTCCGCACTGCATGCATTGTCACTGCTCTTTTATCTTAGGAGCGAGTAGCAGCAGATACACCGGATGTTCCAGCATATAGCCAGATTTATTTACGTAACTACAACTGGGTCATAGTTACGGCCGCCGTTCACCGGGGCTTCGGTCGCCAGCTTCGCTTGCGCTGACCAGCTTCCTTAACCTTCCGGCACTGGGCAGGCGTCAGCCCCCATACATCGTCTTACGACTTAGCGGAGACCTGTGTTTTTGGTAAACAGTCGCCTGGGCCTCTTCACTGCGACCACCTCTCGGTGGCACCCCTTCTCCCGAAGTTACGGGGCCATTTTGCCGAGTTCCTTAGAGAGAGTTATCTCGCGCCCCTTGGTATACTCTACCCCCCCACCTGTGTCGGTTTCGGGTACGGGTATCTTGGCTTAACGTGCTTAGAGCTTTTCTTGGAAGCATGACATCAATCACTTCCCCACCGTAGTGGGTCGTACTCCTGCCTCAGCTCAGAGCGTTTTCACCGCTCCTCAACACCTCGGACAGTTGAACCGGTAACCAACATCCGGCTGATCTAGCCTTCTCCGTCCCTCTGCACAAACCAAGATGAGTACTGGAATATTGACCAGTTGTCCATCGACTACGCCTTTCGGCCTCGCCTTAGGTCCCGACTAACCCTTCGCGGACGAGCCTTCCGAAGGAACCCTTGGGGTTTCGGGGCATTGGATTCTCACCAATGTTTTCGCTACTCAAGCCGACATTCTCACTTCTGCCTCGTCCACACCTGCTTACGCTAGTGCTTCAAACTAATGCAGAACGCTCCCCTACCACTTACGTAGTAAGTCCACGGCTTCGGTACATCACTTAGTCCCGTTCATTTTCGGCGCAGGAACGCTTGACCAGTGAGCTATTACGCACTCTTTTA